>NZ_CP169647.1:2932500-4962407 GCF_042134685.1 Microcystis sp. BLCC-F210
TTGGATTGGGTATTATCACTGCTTCCCGTCCGAATACTCTCTTGGATGTGGGGGGGCGTTTATTTGGTTTGATAACTTATTCTTTGCCGATTTTTTGGGTGGGAATGCTCTTACAGCTGATTTTTGCGGTGCAGTTGCGCTGGTTTCCTTTGGGGACTCGTTTTCCTTTGAGTGAGACTCCACCGCAGGCAATTACGGGTTTATACACCTTTGATAGTCTGATGACTCTACAACTGGATAAGTTGCCTACGGCTTTTTATTATTTAGCTTTACCTAGTTTTACTCTCGGTGTTCTTTTGAGTGGTATTTTTGAACGGATGGTGCGAGTTAATCTGAAACACACTTTGCAAGCGGACTATGTTGATGCGGCCAAAGCTAGAGGAATACCAGAAAAAACGATTATGATTGCCCATGCGCTTAAAAATGCTCTGATTCCCTTAATTACTCTCTTCGGTTTGACTTTTGCTGCTCTTTTGGCCGGTGCCGTCTTGACGGAGGTTACTTTTTCTTGGCCTGGTTTGGGCAATCAGTTATATCGCGCCATTTCTCTGCGGGATTACCCAACAGTCCAGGGATTAATGGAGACTTGTTCGTTGATAATTTCAACGATCCCTATTTCATCAATAATTCTAGCTACTAATCCCAGATGGTCTAGATTGTTAACCTGAATTTCTGTTGATTGATTCATGGTTGAACAGACCACTCACCTAAGTTTTCTGACAATTGCTATTTTTTCATAATTAGGGGTCTCATACTAAATCCGTTGAGTACAGGCTAGTTATGAGGAGAGGCACTCATGCAAGAGGCAAAAGGCAAAGGGGAATAAATAATCAGTCTAAATCCGTTGAGTACAGGCTAGTTATGAGGAGAGGCAAAAGGCAAAGGGGAATAAATAATCAGTTTTTAATAACCAGATTTAGTATCAAGACCCCCCTAGCTGGTGCAGAGAAAACCCTGACCAACTAAGTCTTTTTACTCAAGTCTTTAGAGGGGGACGGCCAATGGGACAGTTGAGGATGCGGAATGTGGGTTGTTAAGACTTTATGGGAGCGCCGGAGTTCGGGAGAGTTCCCAGATTCTGTCTTATGTACAAGTTGTTGCCTCTTGTCTTCAGAAGCTGACCGATGAAATGCGGACGATAGCAGATTTTTAGTAACCGTATTACAATAAACTTTCAAAATGCTATGGCAGTAAATCTCTCTATGAATAGCCCCTTTCTTGACTACCTCAACGGTCCCAAGCATCCCGTCCTCGTCTTTGATGGAGCGATGGGAACTTCCCTGCAAAGCCAAAATCTGACGGCCGAGGACTTTGGTGGGGCAGAATACGAAGGTTGTAACGAGTATCTTGTCCATACTAAACCTAGCGCCGTAGCGAAAGTCCACGAAGCCTTTTTAGCAGTGGGTGCGGATGTGATTGAAACCGATACCTTCGGGGGAACCTCGATAGTTTTAGCCGAGTACGATTTAGCCGATCAAGCCTATTATCTCAACAAAAGCGCCGCCGAACTGGCCAAAGCTTGCGCTAATAAATACTCTACCCCCGAAAAACCCCGTTTTGTGGCGGGTTCCATGGGGCCAGGAACAAAACTGCCCACTTTGGGTCATATTGACTTTGATACGCTCAAAAATGCCTATGCGGAACAGGTAGAGGGTTTGTATGATGGCGGGGCAGATTTATTATTAGTAGAAACCTGTCAGGATGTCCTGCAAATTAAAGCGGCTTTAAATGCTATTGAGGAAGTATTTCAGAAAAAAGGTCAACGATTGCCCCTAATGGTTTCGGTGACGATGGAAACCATGGGAACGATGTTAGTAGGAACAGAAATTAACGCCGTTGTTTCTATTTTACAACCCTATAAAATTGATATTTTGGGACTTAACTGCGCCACTGGTCCCGATTTAATGAAACCCCATATTAAATATCTCTCGGAAAATTCCCCTTTTATTGTTTCTTGTATTCCTAATGCTGGTTTACCGGAAAATGTCGGCGGTCAAGCCCATTATCGCCTCACTCCCGTAGAATTAAAAATGGCTTTAATGCACTTTATCGAAGATTTGGGAGTACAAATTATCGGCGGTTGTTGTGGTACTCGTCCCGACCATATCCAAGCTTTAGCGGAACTAAGTCAGGGTTTAACTCCGAAATCTCGTCATTATCATTATGAACCCTCTGCCGCTTCTATTTACAGTACCCAACCCTATATTCAAGATAATTCTTTTCTAATTGTCGGGGAAAAATTAAACGCCAGTGGTTCTAAAAAATGTCGGGAACTGCTCAATGCTGAAGACTGGGATAGTTTAGTATCGATGGCGAAAGCGCAGGTAAAAGAAGGAGCGCATATTCTCGATGTCAACGTCGATTATGTAGGCCGGGATGGGGTGCGCGATATGCACCAATTAGCCTCTCGTTTAGTTAATAATGTCACCCTACCTTTAATGTTAGATTCCACCGAATGGGAAAAAATGGAAGCGGGGTTAAAAGTAGCGGGGGGTAAATGTATCCTCAACTCTACTAACTACGAAGACGGGGAACCGCGTTTTTATCAAGTCTTGGATTTAGCGAAAAAATACGGCGCAGCGGTAGTAATTGGAACCATTGATGAAGAAGGAATGGGACGTACTGCCGAGAAAAAATTCCAGATAGCTAAACGGGCCTATTATGGGGCGATAGAATACGGAATTCCTCCCTACGAAATCTTTTTTGATCCTCTAGCTTTACCGATTTCTACTGGTATCGAAGAAGACCGAGAAAATGGCAAGGCTACTATCGAAGCAATGCGCCGAATTCGCCAAGAACTGCCCGAATGTCACATTCTTTTAGGTGTGTCTAATATATCCTTTGGGTTGAATCCGGCAGCGCGTCAGGTATTAAATTCCGTCTTCCTTCACGAAGCGATGCAGGTGGGTATGGATGGGGCAATCGTCAGCGCTAATAAGATTCTTCCTTTGGCAAAAATTGAACCAGAATATCAGCAAATTTGTCGAGATTTAATCTATGATAATCGTCGTTTTGATGGCGATATATGTGTTTATGATCCCCTAACCAAATTAACCGAATTATTTGCGGGAAAAACTACTAAAAAAGACCCCTCTAGTAATGCTAATTTACCCGTGGAGGAACGCTTAAAACAGCATATTATTGATGGGGAAAGATTGGGACTGGAAGACGCTTTAAAGCAAGCTTTACAGGACTATCCACCCCTAGATATTATTAATATTTTTCTCCTAGATGGGATGAAGGTAGTGGGTGAGTTATTTGGTTCGGGACAAATGCAGTTACCTTTTGTTCTCCAATCGGCCCAAACTATGAAAGCGGCCGTGGCCTTTTTAGAACCCTTTATGGAGAAAAAAGAGGGGGATAATAATGCCAAAGGGACTTTTATTATCGCAACAGTTAAAGGGGATGTTCACGATATTGGTAAAAACTTAGTTGATATTATCTTGACCAATAACGGCTATAGAGTGATTAATTTGGGCATTAAACAACCTGTAGAAAATATCATCGAAGCCTACAAAGAACATAAGGCCGATTGTATCGCCATGAGCGGTTTATTGGTGAAATCGACGGCTTTCATGAAGGAAAATCTAGAGGTTTTTAACGAAAAAGGAATCACCGTTCCTGTTATCCTTGGTGGGGCAGCTTTAACTCCCAAATTTGTCCATGATGACTGTCAAAAAACCTACAAGGGACAGGTTATCTATGGTAAAGATGCCTTCTCTGACCTGCATTTTATGGATAAATTAATGCCCGCTAAAGCTGGCGGTCAATGGGATGATAGTAAAGGCTTTTTAGGGAAGTTTGCCGAGACAGAAAAAACCCTGGTTGTTGCCGAAGAATTAAAGGTTAATCCCGATACTATTTTTACCGATGGCAGCGTCAACCAAGAATTAGTTATTGATACCCGTCGGTCCGAAGCGGTGGCAGTTGATATTCCCCGACCAACACCGCCCTTCTGGGGTACTAAAATATTAACAGCAGCAGAAATTCCCATCGAGGAGGTTTTCTGGTATTTAGATCTACAAGCTTTATTTGTCGGTCAATGGCAATTCCGCAAACCCAAAAGCCAATCGAAGCAAGAATACGACCAGTTTTTACAGGAAAAAGTTCATCCAATTCTAGCAGCATGGAAAGAGAAAATTGTCAAGGAAAATTTACTCAACCCTACATTAATTTATGGTTATTTTCCCTGTCAGTCGTCCAGTAATTCCCTGTTAATTTACGATCCCGAATCGATACAAGCAGGCGAAAACCCCGAAAATCTGCAACCGAGTGCCATTTTTGAGTTTCCTCGCCAGAAATCTGGTCGTCGTCTCTGTATTGCTGACTTTTTCGCCCCGCAGGAATCCGGGATTATCGACGTTTTCCCGATGCAAGCGGTGACAGTGGGGGAAATCGCCACGGAATACGCTAAATCTCTCTTTGATGCCAACGAATATACTGAATACCTCTATTATCACGGCATGGCTGTGCAAACCGCCGAAGCCATGGCTGAATGGACCCACACCCGCATCCGTCGCGAGTTAGGTTTCGCAGAGTTCGATCCCGATAATATCCGCGATATACTGCAACAGCGTTACCAGGGTTCTCGCTATAGTTTCGGCTATCCCGCTTGTCCCAATATTCAGGACCAATACAAGCAACTAGATCTGTTAGGATGCGATCGCATTGGAATGTATATGGACGAAAGCGAACAGTTGTACCCAGAACAATCCACCACCGCCATTATCACCTATCACCCCACTGCTAAATACTTTAGTACCTAATCAGTGATCAGTTATCAGTAATCAAGTGTGAGTTTTCGGTGGACAGTACATAATTAGGGCAGCCATTCCAGTAAAATCCCCAGGGAGCTATCTTTACGAGCGCGGGAATTTTGGGATTGAATATCGGCAGCTAAACGTAAATTAGAGGTAATCGCATAACCAACTGAAAGAGTAGTCAATCCCACCTCGTTATCACCACCGGGGGAGATAAAACTCTGACTAACGGTAATATCTGCCGCCCCCGTGCGAGAAAGAGCTAATTTGAGCTTTAATCCTAAGTTAAGCCCATCGGTGCTGTAATTTCCTGTTTGAATGTAACGATAGCCCACCATGGGAGCTAGATTGACATAATCACCCAAAGGGAGGAGATAGTATTGTAAATTTCCTCCTATTGCCGTCCTTTTGCCGTTAAAAGCTGTCTGATAATCGCCGCTTAGGGTTAAACTGGTTTGACCGAAAAACACATCTTCTACCCCCAAAATCACGCCACTGGAATTATCGCTAGAAGGAAACTCTGCATATCCCAAGCGGATACGAGTGCGAAAACTAGGATCGCGGCGAATATCTTCGGCGATATCGGGTATTTTTTCTAACCAACGCTCTAAAACCGGGCTTTCTTGCCGAATTTTCGGATCCAAGTCTAAATCCGTTTCTGCCCACACAGCACCACTCGCCCCCCATAATAAACCAAGAGCGATCGCATTTACAGAACAGCAAGAGAGCTTAAACATGATCTGCATTATAATCAAAAAAGATTCAGATTCCCCGCTATTCTTGAGAGGAAGGGGGCAGTAGGAGCAGCAATAGTGGTCAGAATATTAAAACTTTCGCAATTAAGTAGCGCGGAACGGGCAAAACTTCAGAAAAGAGCCGAGTTAGATATTGATAACGCCCTTAAAGTCGCTCAAACAGTGATAGAAACCATCCGCGAGCGGGGGGATGCTGGCGTTGTGGACTATGTGCGGCGTTTTGACTACGAGGGTGCGACGGTAGAAAATATCAAAGTCAGCGAGGCAGAATTTGAGCAGGCTTTTCAGTTAATTGAACCAGAAGTAAAAACCGCCATTGAACAGGCTTTCCGGAATATTCAAGAGGTACACCGTCGCCAAATGCCGGAAGAAATACAACTGGCAGAAATTGAAACTGGTGTCTTTGCTGGCGAAAAAATCTCTCCTATCCCGAATGTGGGTTTATACGTTCCCCGGGGCCGCGGCGCTTTTCCTTCAATGATGCTAATGTTAGCCATACCGGCAATGGTGGCAGGAGTGGAAAGAGTTGTCGTTTGCACTCCCCCCGATAAACAGGGCAACGTGGAACCGGTTTCTCTGGTGGCGGCGCGCATGGCGGGAGTCACAGAAATTTATAAGTTAGGGGGCGTACAAGCGATCGCAGCTTTAGCTCTGGGAACAAAAAATATCAAAAGGGTTGACAAAATTACCGGTCCGTGCAGCGTCTATGGAGCGGCGGCCAAGCGGTTACTGTTCGGCACTGTAGATGTGGGTTTACCGGCAGGTCCGAGTGAGTCAATAGTTTTGGCCGATGAGTCCACCGATGCCCGTTTAGCGGCCTTGGATTTATTAATTGAAGCGGAACATGGGGCGGATTCGGCGGCTTTATTAGTCACTCATTGTGAACAGGTTGCGATCGCTGCTAGGGAATATGCTCTGGAATACCTGCAAAAACTCCCGGATTGGCGACGGGAATTTTGCGAGGCCGGTTTAGCCGCCTATGGGGGCATAATTTTAACCGATAGTTTGCAGCAATCCCTCGATTTTGTCAATGAGTACGCCCCGGAACATCTAGAGCTTTTAGTTAGTAATCCTTTTGCCATTCTGGGCAAGATTAAAAATGCCGGAGAAATTCTCCTAGGAAATCATACTCCTTCCTCTATGGCTACCTACGCCATCGGGGTAAATGCTGTGCTGCCGACGGGAAGTTTTGCCCGTTCCTATTCGGCGGTTTCGGTTTATGATTTTCTCAAGCGCTCCACTTTGGCTTATGTCACCCCTGAAGGCTTTGAAAAGTTAAAAGAAACCACGAAAACTTTAGCCGAGTACGAGGGTTTTCCCGCCCATAAATTAGCAATTCAACAAAGGGAAACTTTACTCTAAATAGGGCTTGCTGAAAAAGTACGGGCGAAGCATTCGGGCAATAACCTATCGGTGAAACCGTAGATTTTTTATCCGAATGCTTCGCCCCTACAGGACGCGGGCCGATGAAGACGCAAGGTTTTGAAGCACGATTCTCTCAAATTTGGCTTATGTTACCTCCGAAGGCTTTGAAAAGTTAAAAGAAACCACGAAAACTTTAGCCGAGTACAAGGGTTTTCCCGCCCATAAATTGGCAATTCAACAAAGGGAAAAGTTACTCTAAATAGGGGAATCAGGAAACAGGGAATAACTCTGATTTATTATCCTGTCTCCTATCTAGTAATATGATTAAGAGCAGAGAATCAGGCAAGCATTTTATGAAAAAAGTAATTGTTATTGTAATTCTGGGTTTTCTGAGCGAACAAGTATCAATAAAATCACCAATTTCTGGCCATAAAACCATCAATAATTTAGCCGTAGCTAACAACAATAATCGTCCCACTCCCCAGAAAAAACCTAGTCCTTCTCCACAATTCCGCTGCGATGGTAGAACTCACTGTTCCCAGATGACCTTCTGTGCAGAAGCGACTTTTTTCCTGAGAAATTGCCCCAATGTCAAAATGGATGGAGACGGTGATAGAGTTCCCTGTGAAAGTCAATGGTGTGGGAAAAAATCCTCAGAAAAATGTGGGGAAAGTTCTCACTCACCCCAATTCTCTGACTTAAAGAATCGGGGTGAAAACAATTAAGAAGCAGTAATCACGGGAGAATTAAGATATTGATAATTCCAGTCCGATTGTTGCCAAACGCGACCATCAAGGGCAATTTGTTCGATTAAACTAGCTAATCGTAAAGCTTTTAAAGCTTGTTCCCCACCGACAGAAGGTTGGTCTCCACCGCGCACACAATGAACAAAATGTTCTAATTCTGCGTGTAGAGGTTCAATATTGCTAGTATAAACCTTTTCAATTAAACCATCTTGACGGTAGAGAACTTGACCGTAATCGGTGCTATAGTTAGCGGTGGTTTGCCGATGAATGAGGATTTCATTATTGAGAAAATCCGCTTCCGTGAGAGAATTTTTACAGTGGGCCGCTAAACGGCGAATCTTGCGATGAGTCACCTTACTAGCGGTTAAATTAGCCACCACTCCATTACTAAAACCAAGGGTTGCAGTGACATAATCGAGATAACCGGAATCAGTGGCAGCGCGACTACCACTAGCGGTTAATTTCACCACGGGAGCGGCGACTAATTCTAAAATTAAATCTATATCGTGGATCATTAAATCTAACACCACCGACACATCATTAGCGCGCTGGGAATAGGGACTCATGCGATGGGATTCAATCGCTAAAATCTCCTCGGTTTTCAAGACCTTCGATAACTCTTGGAAAGCGGGATTAAAACGCTCGATATGACCCACTTGCAGAATACAATCGTGATCGGCTGCTGCGTTGACTAAAGATTCCGCTTCACTAATACTAGCGGCGATCGGTTTCTCGATCAAGGTATGTACTCCCCCTTGCAGACAGTCCATCCCGACTCGATGGTGTAACCGCGTGGGGACAGCGATACAAACCGCATCTACCCTAGGTAAGAGGTCTAAATAATTTTCAAAAAAACGGACTCGGTATTTACTGGCAGTTTCCAGTCCCTTTTCGACGTTGACATCGGCCACCCCGACGAATTCCACGTCTTTTAATAAACTCAGGATGCGACTATGGTGTTGTCCCATGTTACCGACCCCGATAACCCCGACTTTAATCGGTTTGAGTTGATTTCTATTACCCGGAAAGTTTGCTGGTTGATTGGACATGAATTTTAGACTCCTGTGTTCACACTCCTCACACCACTTGATTAAATTAATCAAGCTGATTTTGTCGATGAATTACCAAGATGGTATCATGATTATCCAGATTCTGACACGATGTCGGTGTCAATGGGGGTTCTAAGAAGATTTTCTGATTTCACCTGCGGGTTTTCACTCCTAAATGCTTATCAAAAAATCATCCCTGAGTAGCGAGGACTACATATGGACAATTCAACGGATTTTAACTCCTTACGGGGATTAAGTGTTTTCTTGCTAGGAATGATGGGATCTGGCAAATCCACCCTGGGAGAGTTGCTTTCCCGACGGTTACAATATCGTTTTTTTGATACAGATATATTAATAGAAAGGGTGGCAGGAAAGAAAATTAAGGAAATTTTTGCCGACGAGGGAGAAGCGACTTTTCGGGAGTTAGAAACCCAAGTTTTGGCCGAATTATCCTCTCTGACTAAAACTGTGATTGCCACCGGGGGAGGGATGGTTTTAAAACCGATAAATTGGAGTTATCTTCGTCACGGTTTAATGATTTGGTTAGATGTTCCCCTAGAAGTTTTGGTTAAACGTTTAAAACAAGATACCTCTCGTCCCCTGCTCGAGTCCACTGATTTAGAAAGTAAACTAGAATTATTATTAGAACAAAGACGAGGACTTTATGCAGAAGCAGATCTTCGGATTGTTGTTTCTGACCTAGATACACCTGCTGATATCGTTGAGAAAATTTTAACAGCAATACCGACGGTGATTAAAGATTTTCATCCAGAAAGAGAAAATAACTGATGATAGCAGCTTCAATTTTTGATTTACCCGAACTAATTCCCGACCGAGAAATTCTGGAAATTTTAGCTCAAAGTCAAGCTATTCGTCTGGAAAGAATTATTTCCACTGGTCAAACCACTCCCATCGGTCAATGGTACGATCAATCTGACTTTGAATGGGTGATTTTATTACAGGGATTCGCTGAGATTAGTTATGAGGATGGCAGCCAAGTTAATCTGCAAGCTGGGGATTATCTCCTGATTCCTCCTCACCAAAAGCATCGCGTCGAATTTACTAGCAATAATCCCCCTTGTATTTGGTTAGCTATCTATTATCGCTAGTGAAATATAGTTTCTGACTATTGCCAGCGCTCGAATAAATCGGTTAAAACGATATTAGAAAACAAAAAACCTTCGGGGTCGCTTAATCTTACCCTGCTATCACCCTCAATTATTACTAGATTGCGCTGTTTATGCGGCTCTAAGACCTCTAAAATTGCTTTTTTGATTTCCGAACCAAAATTAGTTTCAATTGCGGGTAAACTCACCCCTTCCGCTAATCTTAACCCTAGCATTAAGGTTTCGAGAAGATCATCGATAAAACTATTTTTCTCCACGTCAATCTGACAGCCTTCTTTTACCCAAGCGAAATAGTCACGACTTTTGCGCGGACGGGTAAAACGTTGTTGATGGAGATAACTAGCAGCCCCCATACCAAAACCGTAATAGGGACGATTTTCCCAGTAAACTCGATTATGTTGGCATTGATAACCCGGTTTGGCATAGTTAGAAATTTCGTAATGTTGATAACCGGCTAAAGCTAGTTTTTCACCGGCTAAAACATACATTTTCGCCGTGGTTTCATCATCGGGTAAGGGTTTTTTCCCGGGTTGATACTGTTTACCGAAAGGAGTAACCGCTTCTAAGACTAAATCGTAACAGGAAAGATGGGCCGGTTGCAGTTCGATCGCTTTTTCTAGGGAATTTTCCCAATCTGTCAGGGTTTGTTGTGGCAATCCCGAAATCAAATCCAAACTATAGTTAACTATTCCCAATCCCTGAATTAATTCCACTGCCTGATAGATATCCTTAACAGTATGCGATCGACCGGAAACCTGTAATAATGGTTCTTGAAAAGCCTGTACTCCTAAACTAACCCGATTGATTCCTGCGCTAAGATAACCCTGTAATTGTTCTAAACTAAAGGTAGCCGGATCAATCTCCATAGACATCTCTATATCGGCCGCAAAATCAAACTTTTTGGCTAAAGTATCCAGAATTGATCCTAATAATTCCACCGGTAACAGGGAAGGAGTCCCCCCCCCAAAAAAAATTGTTTCTAGGGGTTTCCCCGTCCCCCGACTAAGGCTAATTTCTTCCTGTAATATTTCCACATACTCCACCACAGGGGGAAAAGTTGCCGGATTGGTGTGATTACCGACGACAAAAATCGGGAAATCACAGTAAAAACAGCGCCGACGACAAAAGGGAATATGAATATAAACCGAGGTTACAGGGTCAAAATAGGACATTAAAGCGCGTTGAACAAGAAAAATTTAAGCAAGATTTACCGGTAAAAGTCCAAAAATAAAGAGATAAATTTCGCAATTCTCAGATGGTGGGGATGGGCAGCATGGCCATTAATCAACTCCGCAGTCAAAAAATTAATCAATGGGTGCGTTAACCAAGAGTAACGCACCCCAAGGAAATTATACCGAAGTTAAGGTTTTCTCCGCGCTAATTTGCGCTTCGGGACTATCCGCTTCCGAGGGAGGGACCACTTGCCAGAATTGACCGAGATAGCTATCCCAATTAGCTAAAATTAACTTACCTTTGGGGCTATTAGTGCGTTCTACATGGGACTCAATTAAAGATTTTAACTGTTCCGCACCGGCAGCCGTGCCAACCCGTTGAATCTTGACAATTTCGGGGTTAAGTTTCTCCGGTAGGGATGGATCAAGAATATAAGCTAATCCTCCCGTCATCCCGGCGCCGACGTTGCGACCGACGGAACCAAGCACGACAATTATCCCCCCGGTCATATATTCACAGAGGTGATCCCCGGCCCCTTCGATAACTGCTTTCGCGGTGGAATTGCGGACAGCAAAACGTTCACCAGCGCGACCGTTCGCGTATAATACCCCACCGGTGGCCCCGTAGAGACAGGTATTACCGATAATAGCGTTATCTTCAGGCTGATAATTGGCGTTTTGGGGCGGTAAGATGACAATTTCGCCACCGTAGATGCCTTTACCCACATAATCGTTAGCTTCTCCCTCTAAATGGAGATTGACACCGGGTAAATTAAATGCTCCGAAACTTTGACCGGCCGCACCCTGGAAATTGAGCTTAATTTCGCCTTCAAAGCCATCATTACCGTATTTTTGGGCAATTACCCCCGCAATTCTCGCCCCGACGGAGCGATCGGTATTGACAATCCTGTAGGTTTTGCTGACGGTTTCCTGTTGCTCGATCGCCTGTTTAATCTCGCTATCTGCTAGAATCTCGTCATCGAGAACAGCACCGTTACTATGTACTTCCTCGTGCTGTAACCAAGAGCGATCGCTGCGGCCATCGGGTAAATTCAACAAACAATCGAGATTGAGGGATTCTGTCTTAGTTAAACGAGCATCGGAGCGCACTTTTAACAGATCCGACCGGCCAATCACCTCATTTAAACTGTGATAGCCTAATTTCGCCAATAATTGCCGCGTTTCCTCAGCCACCAAAGTGAAGAAATTGACCACATGAGCGGGAATTCCGGGAAAACGAGCGCGCAGACGTTCCTGCTGGGTAGCGACTCCCACAGGACAATTATTCGTGTGACAGACGCGGGCCATGATACACCCCTCGGCAATCATGGAAATGGAACCAAAACCGAATTCCTCCGCACCCATGAGAGCAGCCATGAGGATATCCCAACCGGTTTTTAGTCCCCCATCCGCACGCAAAATCACCCGATGACGCAGTTGATTTTCCATTAACATCCGATGCACTTCCGTCACTCCCAATTCCCAGGGACTACCCGCGTGTTTAATCGAACTTAGGGGTGATGCACCTGTACCACCATCGTGGCCGGAAATCTGGATAATATCAGCGTTAGCTTTGGCAACTCCGGCCGCAATTGTGCCGATACCGATCTCAGCCACTAATTTAACGGAAACTTTGGCCCGGGGGTTAATTTGGTGTAAATCGTAGATTAATTGCGCTAAATCTTCGATCGAGTAGATATCGTGGTGAGGAGGGGGAGAAATCAAGGTAACACCCGGTTTTGATCGCCGTAACATGGCAATATAGGGACTGACTTTTTTCCCGGGTAATTGACCTCCTTCTCCCGGTTTTGCTCCTTGGGCCATTTTAATCTCTAGCTGTTTTCCACTCATTAAGTATTCGGGAGTGACTCCAAAACGTCCCGAAGCTATCTGTTTAATGGCAGAATTGGCCGTATCACCGTTTTTTAAGCCGTTTAGATGGGGCATAGTTACGGAATGTCCTTCTTCATCCACATCGCTTAAGCTGGTGTAACGGATCGGATCTTCTCCCCCTTCTCCGGAATTGGACTTACCTCCGATGCGATTCATGGCGATCGCTAGGGTTTCGTGTGCTTCCCGGCCCAAGGCACCGAGGGACATTCCCCCTGTGCAGAAGCGTTGCAGGATACTTTCGATCGATTCTACTGCTTCGATGGCAATTGAGGCTCGATCGCTGTTAAATTCTAATAAATCGCGCAATGCAGTAACGGGTCTTTGCTGCAAGATTTGGCGATAGGTTTCGTAATGGTCATATCCTTCACCTTGGGAGTGAGCTGCTACTGCTTTATGGAGTGCTTTCGCCATTTCCGGGGAATTCATGTGGTATTCTCCCCCCGGACGGTAGTTGACAAACCCGTAGTTTTCTAGTTTTTTAGCGGTAAGATTGGGGAAAGCTTTACTATGGAATGCGATCGCTTCTTGGGCCACTTCCGCAATGCTTAAACCCCCGACGCGACTGGTAGTACCGTTAAAAGCTAGTTTAACTAAATCTGCCGATAATCCGATCGCCTCGAAAATTTGCGCCCCATGGTAGGAAGATAGGAGAGAAATACCCATTTTCGAGAGGATTTTCAGTAATCCTGCTTCTACGGATTTGCGGTAATTAATTAGGGCTTTTTCGAGGCTAATAGCTTCTAATTTGCCGTTTTCCATCAATTTCTGGGTTTTTGGCTCGATCCACCACTGGGCGATCGTTTCCAACGCAAGATAGGGACAAATTGCGGAAGCACCATAACCAATTAGACAAGCGAAGTGATGGGTACTCCAACATTGGGCCGTATCGATAACAATCGAAGCTTTTAAACGCAAGTGTGAGCGAATCAAGTGATGATGAACCGCACCAACTGCCAATAAAGGGGGAATATAGCTAGTTTTTTCGTCAATAGGAGCAGTTCTGTCACTGAGAATTAAAATCTCCGCTCCCGATGCTACTTTCTTGGCGGCCTCAGCGCACAAACTAGCGATCGCATCTTCTAATCCCCCCGGTCCGGTGGTCAGATCATAAAGGGTAGAAAGTTCGGCTGTTTTGTAGCTAGAGGTTTTAACTTTGGCTAATTCCGCATTATTGAGCAGGGGAGAGTCTAATTTCAGTAAATGTGCGTCATCAACCCCCAATTTAAGGATATTACCCCGTCGTCCCAGATACATAGTCAAGGACATGACTAAACTTTCCCGTAAAGGATCGATGGGAGGGTTAGTAACTTGGGCAAAACGTTGTTTAAAGTAATCGTAGAGAAGATGGGGTTTACTGGAGAGGACTGCTAGGGGAGTGTCATCACCCATACAGAAAGTCGGTTCTTTTCCCTGTTCTGCCATGGGAACGATAATCAGATCCACATCTTCGGCAGTATAACCGAAAGCGGTTTGCAGGGGAAGGAGATGACTAGGAGCGGGAATATCTATCGCTGTTTCTTTGTCAATAAAGGTGCGTTGGGATTTCACCCATTCACCGTAGGGATTAGCTCGGGCAATTTCCTGTTTAATCAGCCAATTACGCTTAATTTCGCCTTTTTCTAGGTCAACTGCGATCATTTGACCGGGGCCAAGACGACCTTTTTCCATAATGGTGGTTTCATCGAGGGGAATAGTTCCCGCTTCCGAGGAAACGACGATATAACCGTTGTTAGTAATGCTATAACGGGCCGGTCGCAAACCGTTGCGGTCCAAACAAGCGCCGACGATTCCCCCGTCACTAAATACCAGTAAAGCTGGACCGTCCCAGGGTTCCTGTAAACCGCTATAGTATTCGTAAAAGTCGATAATTTCGGGATAATCCTGTAAATCCGGCTGATTATTGTAGGCCTCCGGCACTAGGATCATAGCCGCTTCTAGGGGACTGCGACCGGTTCTCACCAATAATTCTAGGGCGCTATCGAGGTTATAGGAGTCGCTGTTAGCGGGGTTAACAATGGGGGTCAGAGATTGTAATTCTTCGTGAGTCCAACCTTGGGTTTCTAAAGCGGGTTCCCGAGCCGACATCCAGTTAATATTGCCCAAAAGAGTGTTAATTTCGCCGTTATGACCTAATAAGCGCATCGGTTGAGCGAGGGGCCATTTCGGTTGGGTATTGGTGCTAAAACGTCGGTGATAAATAGCAAATTGACTGCTATAGGCGGTATTTTGCAGGTCTAGATAGAATTCTCGCAGGATTTCGCCCCGTACCATGCCTTTATAGACAAGGGTGCGACAGGAAAAGGAACAGAAATAGAAATCATCGGCCAGTTGCTTACCGACTTCAGAACGGGCAATATAGAGTAGGCGATCGAATTGAGAACCGGCTAAATCAGGGGAAGTAACCAGAATTTGCTCGACGTAGGGCTGATTTTCCCTTGCTTGTCTTCCGAGGACTTCGGGACGGACGGGAACAGCGCGCCAACCTAAAATCTTAATATTATATTTATTGACAATTTCCTCAATATGTGCTTTAGCCTCGGATCGTTCCAGGTTCGCTTGGGGAAGAAAGACCATACCCACCCCTAGTCGCTCAGATTCTGGCATATTTAAGCCATTTTCGGCGAACCAAGGAGCGAGGACATCTCTGGGGATAGCGGTCATCATACCGGAACCGTCACCAGAATCCTGATCGGCGCTGCAGCCTCCTCGGTGTTCCAAACAACCTAAGGCTAAAAGGGCCTGTTCAATCAGTTGATGGCTGCCAGAACCGCGCACATCGGCAATAAAACCGACTCCGCAAGCGTCCCGTTCCTCTACGAGCCATGGGGGACCCCAATAGGGATCGATTTGGTGTATATTGTCGGTTTTTAGGTTATTTTGTTGCGCCATAGAAGTTATCCTTAGGGTCGTTGTCTAGAGGGGTGAGATAGCTGGTCTGCTGAAAGGGTTAATCTAGAATAGGATTTTTTTTGATCTTGCCGTTTCGATTGTCGCTGATTTTTCCTAATTTTTGCCTGTTGCCATCTTTATCTTGGCCAGTCTGAGGAATCACAGGGGATCTACCATAATATAGTAGCTCTCAGGAATTGTCATCGAAGATCCCCTAGGCAGGATGGGGGTTAAACATCCTGTTAGGTGCTTATTTTGGCAGAATATTGTCCGATTATAAGTATTGTTGGAGCAATGGGGTCAAATTCAGGACAAGACTTTAGCTAAACAGGCGGGTAAATCGGCCAATTTTTCCACCACTGTCACCCCAGCTTCTTGAAAATGACGTAAGCTATCTTTTCTGGTATTCTTAGCGGCAACAGAGTAGGAAAGTTGGTTAGAAATAATTGTTTCTGTATCGCCGAAATTGATTTCAATCGCTGCATTTAACCCGACAAGATAGGCAATCACTGGTTTTTCAATTGCCGAGGCAATATATTTGGCTGCCTCGATTTCGGCCTTTCCTCCCACCTGACTGACGAGGAGAATTGCCTCGGTATTGTCATCTTCCTCGAAAACCTGCAACCATTGGGACAAATTGGAGCCAATAATGCCGTCAGTACCCAAATTTACCGCCATAGATTCACCATAACCGGCTGCTGTTAAAGTTTTCGCCACTTCATCCCCTATGCGATCGCCGCGGGTGATCAGACCGATTGTCCCCAATTGATAAAAACTGGGTTCACAAATACCCAACCAAAGATAATTGGGAATAATCACACCCTGGCTGCCAGGGCCGAGAATTAATGTCCCGGTGGTACTAGCTATCTTTAATAATTCCACCAGATCCAAGGGAGGAACTCCGGGGGTGACGATAATTAATTGGGGAATGGCTGCTGCGATCGCTTCTAAGGCCGCATCTAGGACTTGATTGGGGGGAACTAAAATTAAACTGGTTTGGATTTCCCCTGCTTGAGCAACGGCCTCGGCCACTAGATCAAACACTGGTATCTCTGCGATTATCTCACCACCGTGGCCACTTGCCACCCCCGCTACTAAACAGGTTCCCTGAGCTTTTAATCGTGCCGCATAATATTTGCCTAGGGGTCGATCGATCCCTTGCATAATTATCTGATCTTTATCTGTCCATTTCATATATTAAGTGTTGGGAGTTGTTTCAGTAATCAGTAAACAATAATCAGTGAACAGTAATCAGCTTCTGAAGGAGAGTCAAAGGTTTTAGATTCGTCCCTTGTGAACTGAAAACTCACATCTGATCACTGATTCTAGGCTAATTTAATGGCTGCAGTGACCACCTCTTCTAAAGACTCTAACCAATGAAAGTTAACATCAGCTAAACTCTGACTGAGATCGATCGCTTGGCTGTCAGCTAGGACGCGAAAAATTATTTGTGGTAGGGAGGGATTGAGAAAAGATCGAGGTTGCAAGGTTTGTCTTTCCTGTCGGGTGGCCCGGATCGTTCGCTCGCCGCTGCCCCGGCTAGGTGATAATGGGCTATAACTGCGGTAGTAATTGCTAATAGACTCGATCGCTTTTTGTCCAAAATCGGGATAACTGACGATATCAACGATAACTACTTTTAAATCGGGCAGTAGTTGGAATTGTTGCAGGCCGGCCTCTATTTGCTCGTTTAATTGCTCTAATTCTAGTCTTTCCTCCAGTATAAGCCAGGCTGCCAGTTTTGCCCCCTTACTGGCTAAGGCATCCCAGACAGTGGACATCAAACCCTGGCCATTGCTAATCACGGCTATTTGGCCAGTTTGATCAATTATCGACCAAGGGGATTGTAATTGGGGAGGCGTCAAGGCCAGAAGATCGAGATGTCTAGGTAAAGCGGCATCATTAACACTTATTTTGCCATCTAGGGCCATCACTTCTCCAACTTCGTTGATACCCAGGGGATTAATCTCGATAATATCGAGATCTTTGCTGACAAAGAGACTATACATTTTTTCGAGAATTTGACTGATAGACTCGATCAAAGACCCTCTTAAACCCATAGATACGGCTAATTGCCGACAGAGATAGGGGGAAAATCTCTCTTCAATGACCACTTTTTGCATGGTTGCCAGTAAACTGTCCACATCCATTCCCCCTTGACTTGCACCCAGTAAAACCGGTCTTTGCAGATGATAATCGAGTAAAATCGCTAAAAATATCTCCTGTTGCGGATTGTAGCGGGCTTCTGCTAAGATTACCTCTGGATATTCTCCAGCGATCGGTAAATGAAAAATAGCATGGGCAGCAGCGATCGCATCGATGGTATTAGCGACAAATTTCACCCCTCCTGCTTTTCCCCGTCCTCCCGCTCGTACCTGGGACTTCAGCACAATCGGATAGGGAATGTTTAATCTTTTTAGTCCCCCCGGTTCGTGGATTGGTTGGGAAGGTAAAATGGGGATGCCGACTTGAGCAAATATTTCCTTGGCCTGGTATTCGAGTAAATCCATAATTGATTAGTTGATAAAGTGGCGATTCTCTCTTTGCTCGTTTCGGTAGCTGGGGGACCATGAAGATTATTTTAGCAACAGCATCCGGTTCGCGGGTGATCAGGGAGAATATTTTTGGTTGATAGGGGTGGGGGACTGATCGTGACGGCAATCTTGATCGCAAAACTTACAGTTAATTCGATCGGGTGATTTTTTTTTGATAGGATTGAACCTATAATTCTCCCATAAATAGTTATTGTTCCCCATTAACCGTGCCAAACCAAGAACTGCGGACAAATCAAGAGTTTTGGCGTTTCAATAGACCAAATAAACTAATAACTGCCAGTTAGTCCGAAATATCGGTTATTTTTGGCTAAAATTTTCCTTATTTTCCGCATTTTCTTGCTTGGAAACAAACTTTTTTACGCTTTCGTCTCTATCTTTAATTCTCTCCCACTAGGAAACTCAAGGGTAAGATGCTATATTTTCAAAAGCAGGGTCGTCATCATCCTCTGATCCTATTCACAATGCTTTTAAGTGCTTCTTTCGTTGTGGTCTCCCTTTCCGTGACTCCTGCGATCGCACGTCAATTCGCCCCAATTAACCCGATTAAACCAATTCCTTTGGGAAATGATCGATTAATTCCTGCTGGCACAGATATCCCTGTAAGATACGACCAAGGGGAAAAAATTCTTTTAACCAAACAAGAAACTTTTTCTCTATCACTGACCGTAACCGATAATATCAAAAATTCCCAAGGACAGACAATTATTCCCGATGGTAGTCAGATTATCGGAGAAATTAAACCCGATGGTCAAGGTTCGCGTTTTTTATCCCAAAAAATCTTTTTAAAAACCCGTCAACCCCAAGAAAAATCTATTGATGCTATTTCGGCAGTTTTCACCCGTCTAGAAAGGCTAATTAAGGGAGTTAACCCCGATAAAATTATTCAGGGTGCAGTATTAGGAAAATCCGCTGCTTCTGTCCTCGCTTCCTTTACTTCTGACCAACCAGTTAGCGAGGGATTATTACGAGGAGGAGGATTAGAAGTATTAGCCGGTTGGTTGTTACGAGGAGAATCGGTGGAATTATTGTCAATTAACCCCAAGGAAGATTTAAAATTAACTCTTCGTTCTGATTTTACCGGTCAGTAACCTTAAAAAAAGCAGGTGTGTTAGCGATTAATCTAACACACCTGCTATCGAGGCTAAGCGGCGTTTTGCCGATACCATTCAATGGTTTTTCGTAAACCTTCTTTAAATTCCATTTGAGCAACAAAACCGAATTTTTTCCGAGCGCGGGTTGTATCTAAACAGCGTCGCGGTTGGCCATTCGGTTTATTTATTTCCCAAACAATTTCGCCATCAAAACCCATTAAATCACAGATTAATTCCACTAAATCTTTGATAGAAATCTCATAATTTGTACCAAGATTAACCGGGTCTGATTCATTATAGAATTGACTGGCCATGACAATGCCTTGCGCTGCATCGGTGGAGTAGAGAAACTCCCGGGTTGGACTACCATCTCCCCAGACAGGAAGTTGTTTATCCCCCCGTTGTTGTGCCTCATAAACCTTGCGAATTAAAGCAGGAATTACATGGGAACTACCCGGATCAAAATTATCCTCTGGCCCGTATAAATTCACTGGTAAAAGATAAATTCCGTTGAAACCGTACTGCAAACGATAGGACTCTAATTGTACCAATAAAGCCTTTTTAGCGATACCATATGGCGCATTGGTTTCTTCGGGATATCCTGACCATAAATCGTCTTCACGGAAAGGTACTGGAGTAAATTTTGGATAGGCACAAATTGTCCCCACACAGACAAATTTTTGCACTCCTGCTAGATAGGCAGCGTGAATTAATTGGGTTCCCATCATCAAATTATCATAGAATAATTCGGCAGGTTTTTCCCGATTGAGACCGATACCTCCCACATGGGCAGCCAAATGGATAATTAAATCTTCTTCATCGGCCAAACATTGACAGTTTTCCCAGACTCTTAAATCACAATTCTTTGATCGAGGAATGGTAATTTTTTCAGGATTTGCCCCCGATGCAATTAATTGATTAACTACCTGCCGACCTAAAAATCCTGCCCCCCCAGTGACAACGATTCTTTGTTCGCTTAAATTCAGCATATTTTCACCTCTTTAATCCACAGTTGTCATGGAACGATGGCGAAGATAAGCCAAATCTTTTAATAACTGTTCACTATCACCACCGTTATTAAGATTAATCCCCAAAGCCGCTAAATCCGCATCTACCATTAATTTTACCAGTTCCTCGAACGTCACCGAAGGCTGCCAGCCTAATTTCTCCTTGGCTTTTGTGGAATCTCCTATCAATAAATCTACTTCCGCTGGACGCAAATAACGTTGATCAAACTCCACATAATCCTGCCAATTTAAATTAACGTATTGGAAAGAAATATCGAGAAACTCCCGGATAGAATAGGTTTCATTGGTCGCCACCACATAATCATCCGGTTCTTGCTGTTGTAACATCAACCACATCGCCCGCACATAATCCTTAGCATAACCCCAATCCCGTTTAGAATCGAGATTTCCTAGATAGATTTTTTTCTGTTGTCCGGCAATAATTCGGGCCAAAGCGCGGGTAATTTTGCGCGTGACAAAAGTTTCTCCACGACGGGGGGATTCATGGTTAAATAAAATGCCGTTACAGGCAAATAGGTCGTAGGATTCTCGATAGTTGATTGTTTGCCAGTGACCGTAAACTTTCGCACAAGCGTAGGGACTGCGGGGATAAAATGGCGTGGTTTCTTTTTGGGGAACTTCCATGACTTTCCCGAACATTTCCGAGGAACCTGCTTGATAGAAACGCACTTCGATACCGGTTCTTTTTTGGTAATCCCGAATTGCTTCTAGTAATCTTAAAACTCCCATCCCCACAGCATCAACGGTGTATTCTGGGGCATCAAAACTAACCCGCACGTGGGATTGGGCGCCTAAATTATATACTTCTACCGGTTGCACTTGTTCCAGGATACGCCGCAGGGTTGTCCCGTCGGTGAGGTCGCCATAATGGAGAAATAATTTAGCATCGGGCTGGTGGGGGTCAACGTAGATATGATCAATGCGATCGGTGTTAAAAGTTGAGGTACGACGGATGATACCGTGAACCTCGTAACCCTTTTCTAATAATAATTCGCTCAGATAGGAACCATCTTGACCGGTGATGCCGGTAATCAGGGCGCGTTTAGCTTCAGTCATCAGTAATTCACCTAATCAAAAAAATAAAGACCATGAAAGCGTCTGACTGCTTATAGCACACTTGAGCCGCTCAGGACAAGTTTAGCGATTAGTTATCGGCACAGTCGCAGCAAAATCCCCTGAACCTGAATTCAGGTTTGGCAGTCCCCCTAACCTTCAATCGTTCCCCGTCTGTGGGAACCTCATCCTGAAAATATTCCTGGGGTTGCGCCAATCTTGTCCAGAAAACTCTTGCAACAAATAGCACAAATCTGTTATCATGGTTTGTCTGTGTCCCGATTAACCATACCAGTATTGAGAACAAGAAACGACTGTGGCTAATACAAAGTCTGCACTCAAACGAGTCCAAATCTCCGAAAGAAATCGTTTACGCAACAAAGCGTACAAGTCGGCCGTAAGAACCCTGATCAAAAAATGTCTTGTCGCTGTCTCGTCCTACGGAGCTAACCCCAGCCCGGAAGGGTTAGAAAGCGCCCAACAAGCTCTATCGGAAGCTTACAGTAAAATCGATAAAGCCGTCAAGCGCAACGTCTTGCACCGGAACAACGGCGCTAGAAAAAAAGCCAGTTTAGCTAAAGCTTTGCAAAAAGTTAGCCAAGCCTCCTAGGAAACAATTAAGCTGTAATCAGGACAGACGCAACAAGCGATCGGGGGTCGATGCAATTAATAGATACGCACGTTCATCTGAACTTTGACGTTTTGCAAGCCGACTTGCCCGCTATCTCCGAACGTTGGCGAAGTGTGGGAGTCGTTCATCTGGTTCACTCCTGTGTTGAACCAGAGGAATTTGCGGCGATTAAAGCCATTGCTGATCAATTTGAAGAAATTTCCTTCGCCGTCGGTTTACATCCCCTAGGTGCCCAAAAATGGCGAGATAATAGTGCCGATCAGATCGAATCCCTAGCCCGATCTGATCGGCGCGTCGTGGCGATCGGGGAAATGGGTTTAGACTTCTATAAAGCGGATAACCAGGAGCAGCAAAAACAGGTGTTTTGGTCGCAATTAGAAATCGCCCATCGTCTCGATAAACCCGTGATTATCCATTGTCGAGATGCGGCCAAGGCAATGCGGGAGGAAATCAGTGCCTTTCGGCAACAAGTGGGCAAAATTGGCGGTGTGATGCACTGCTGGACTGGCAACCCCGAAGAAACTCAATGGTTTTTAGATTTGGGTTTTTACATCAGCTTTAGCGGCATTGTCACCTTCAAAAACAGTAAAACCGTGCAAGCTTCCGCCCAAATTGTCCCCAGCGATCGCCTACTGATCGAAACCGATTGCCCCTTTCTCTCCCCCAATCCCCACCGAGGTAAACCCTGTGAACCCTCTTTCGTCCGACCTGTAGCCGAAACCGTCGCCCGTCTGCGCGGCGTTTCTCTCGAAACCCTAGCCGAACAAACCACCCACAACGCCCGCAAATTATTTCAACTCCCCAGTTAAAAAACATAGTTTATTAGCACAGAGCAGGGGACGGGGAAATGGGGAAATGGGGAAATGGGGAAATGGGGGAATGGGGGAATTCAACTAAAACCCTAAAACCCCAACACCCTAAAACCCCAACACCCTAAAACCCTAACACCCCAACACCCAACCCCTAAAAACCCCGATCTCCGAGAGCAATTCCCGACCGTCGCTATCGTGTCATCAGCCCTTGTAACCATAATGAACAATCTTACCTTTAACCTCTTACCCGACCTCATCGAAATCCAACACTCCAGTTTTCGGTGGTTTTTGGAAGAAGGACTAATCGAGGAACTGAACAGCTTTTCCCCCATCAGCGACTATACAGGTAAATTAGAACTACATTTCCTCGGCCAGGACTACAGACTCAAAGAACCGAAATACAACGTCGATGAAGCCAAACGACGTGATAGCACCTATTCTGTTCAGATGTATGTTCCCACCCGTTTAATCAACAAAGAAACGGGAGAAAATATCGAACAGGAAGTGTTTATCGGCGATTTACCCCTGATGACCGAACGGGGAACCTTTATCATTAACGGGGCCGAACGAGTCATTGTCAATCAGATCGTCCGTTCCCCCGGCGTTTACTACAAAGCCGAAATCGACAAAAATGGTCGCCGTACCTACTCCGCTTCCCTGATTCCCAACCGAGGAGCTTGGTTAAAATTTGAAACCGACAAAAACGGCTTAGTTTGGGTCAGAATCGACAAGACCCGTAAATTATCCGCACAAGTTCTCCTGAAAGCGATCGGATTGAGCGATAACGAAATCTTTGACTCCCTACGCCATCCCGAATTCTACCAAAAAACCCTCGACAAAGAAGGCAATCCCAGCGAAGAAGAGGCCCTGCTCGACCTCTACCGCAAACTACGTCCTGGGGAACCTCCCACCGTCACTGGCGGACAACAACTGCTCGAATCGCGCTTTTTTGACAATAAACGCTACGATCTCGGTCGCGTTGGTCGTTATAAACTCAACAAAAAACTACGCCTCAACGTCTCCGATAACCAGCGCGTTCTCACCACTACCGACATCTTATCGGCGATCGACTACCTAATTAACCTCGAATTCGACATCGGCAACACCGACGACATCGACCACCTCGGCAACCGTCGCGTCCGTTCCGTGGGTGAACTGCTCCAAAACCAAGTGCGAGTAGGTTTAAACCGCTTAGAAAGAATCATTCGGGAACGGATGACCGTCAGCGAATCCCAAAACCTCACCCCCGCTTCCCTAGTCAACCCGAAACCCCTAGTAGCGGCAATTAAAGAATTCTTTGGTTCCTCGCAACTCTCCCAGTTCATGGATCAAACCAACCCCCTAGCGGAATTGACCCATAAACGCCGCATTTCCGCCCTTGGACCTGGCGGTCTGACCCGGGAACGGGCCGGTTTTGCCGTGCGCGACATCCACCCCTCCCACCACGGTCGCATCTGTCCGGTGGAAACCCCAGAAGGTCCCAACGCCGGTTTAATCGGCTCCCTAGCCACCTACGCTCGCGTCAACGACTACGGTTTTATTGAAACCCCCTGTTATGCTGTGGAAAATGGCCGAGTACGCTATGATCTCCCCGTTAAATACCTCACCGCCGACGAAGAAGACGATCTCAGAGTCGCACCGGGGGACGTGGCCACCGATGAAAATGGTTATATCCTTGGCGAAACTATCCCCGTGCGCTATCGGCAGGAATTCTCCACCACCTCCCCCGAACAAGTGGACTACGTTTGTGTTTCCCCCGTCCAAATTGTCTCGGTGGCCACTTCCCTGATTCCCTTCCTTGAACACGACGACGCTAACCGCGCCCTGATGGGTTCTAATATGCAACGACAAGCGGTTCCCCTGCTGCGTCCCGAACGTCCCCTAGTTGGCACTGGATTGGAAGCACAGGCCGCTCGCGACTCTGGTATGGTCATCGTTTCCCGTACCAATGGGGTCGTTTCCTACGTCGATGCTAACCGGATTCGCATCAAAGTGGCGGATGAAGACAAAGAGATTTTTGGCAAGAGCGAGATCGAGTACGAAATTCAAAAATATCAACGCTCTAACCAAGATACCTGCCTAAATCAGCGTCCTTTAGTCTATCAAGGGGAACAAGTTGTGCCGGGGCAGATCCTCGCCGATGGTTCCGCCACCGAAGGAGGAGAAATCGCCCTCGGCCAGAATATCCTCGTCGCCTATATGCCCTGGGAAGGCTATAACTACGAAGACGCAATTTTAATCAGTGAAAGACTGGTGGCACAAGACACCTATACCAGTATCCACATTGAAAAATACGAAATCGAAGCCCGTCAAACTAAACTCGGACCAGAGGAAATCACCAGGGAAATTCCCAACGTCGGTGAAGATGCCCTGCGAAACCTCGATGAACGCGGCATTATTCGCGTCGGTGCCTGGGTAGAAGCCAGCGATATCCTCGTGGGGAAAGTCACCCCGAAAGGTGAATCGGACCAACCCCCCGAAGAAAAACTACTGCGGGCAATTTTCGGCGAAAAGGCCCGGGATGTACGGGACAACTCCCTGCGCGTCCCCAACGGCGAAAAAGGCCGGGTAGTGGATGTGCGGGTATTTACTCGCGAACAGGGGGACGAATTACCCCCCGGGGCCAATATGGTAGTACGGGTTTACGTTGCCCAAAAACGCAAAATCCAAGTGGGCGATAAAATGGCGGGTCGCCACGGCAATAAAGGGATTATTTCTCGGATTCTACCCCTAGAAGATATGCCTTACCTCCCCGATGGTCGTCCCGTCGATATCGTTCTCAATCCCTTGGGGGTTCCCAGTCGCATGAACGTCGGTCAGGTGTTTGAATGTTTACTGGGTTGGGCCGGCGAAAATCTGGGCGTGCGCTTTAAGATTACTCCCTTTGACGAAATGTACGGGGAAGAAGCCAGCCGTTTAACCGTCCACGGATTGCTAGAAAATGCCTCGAAAAAACCCAATCGCGATTGGGTGTTCAAGGAAGAACACGCCGGCAAAGTCACCGTCTATGATGGTCGCACCGGCGAACCCTTTGACCGTCCCGTTACCGTCGGTATGGCCTATATGTTAAAACTGGTTCACCTAGTTGATGATAAAATTCACGCCCGTTCTACCGGTCCCTACTCCTTGGTTACTCAGCAACCCTTGGGCGGTAAAGCTCAACAGGGAGGCCAACGCTTCGGAGAAATGGAAGTTTGGGCCCTGGAGGCCTACGGGGCGGCCTATACTTTGCAGGAATTGCTAACGGTGAAATCCGATGATATGCAAGGACGGAATGAGGCTTTAAATGCGATCGTAAAAGGCAAGCCGATTCCCCGCCCGGGTACGCCAGAATCCTTTAAGGTTTTGATGCGAGAATTGCAATCCCTCGGCCTCGATATCGCCGTTCACAAGGTGGAAAATGCCCCCGATGGTACTTCCCGCGATGTGGAGGTGGATCTGATGGTCGATGTCGGCCGTCGCGCCCCCTCTCGCCCCACCTACGAATCCTTAACCACAGAAGACCTTGAGGAAGAAGAATCGGAAGTGTAATTTCAGTTATCAGTTATCAGTTATCAGTTATCAGTGAGAAGTCAGTCCCGATGAAAAAATTTTCACCCCCACAGATGAAAGAGGTTTCCTTCCCTACACCCGTTCGGACCTCGGCGTGAGCTTTTGTCGAACGCTGAGCTCACGGCCGAAGCCCACACCCTACACCCTCTTTCAAGTTAGGTGATGAGGAATTGGAGAGCGCCGGAGCAGCGAGAATAAATAAAAGCTGACGACCGACGACCGACTCCTTACCCCACGGTTAACTTTACTTTTGTCCAACCACTTACTGGGATCGAGATGTTTTATAACCAAACTGTTGACAAAGGAAAACTGAAAAAACTGATCGCTTGGGCCTATCAAAACTACGGTTCGGCGCGCTGTTCACAAATGGCCGATGAATTGAAAAACCTCGGGTTTCGTTTCGCTACCAAAGCAGGGGTTTCCATTAGTGTGGATGATTTAACCGTACCGCCGGCTAAACGACAGATGATCGAAAGTGCCGAACAGGAAATCCGGCAAACCGAACAGCGTTATGTGCGCGGGGAAATCACCGAAGTGGAACGCTTCCAAAAAGTAATTGACACTTGGAATAGTACATCTGAATCACTTAAAGATGAAGTAATTCGCAACTTCCAAGTCACCGATCCCCTCAACTCCGTCTATATGATGGCTTTCTCCGGAGCGCGGGGTAATATGAGCCAAGTACGTCAGTTAGTGGGAATGCGGGGATTAATGGCTAATCCCCAAGGGGAAATTATTGACCTCCCGATTAAGACTAACTTCCGGGAAGGATTGACCGTTACCGAATACGTTATTTCCTCCTACGGGGCCCGCAAAGGTTTAGTTGATACAGCCCTACGGACGGCAGATTCCGGTTATCTGACCCGTCGTCTAGTGGATGTGTCCCAAGATGTCATCGTCCGCGAGGCCGATTGTGGCACCAATCGTTACATCGAATTAACCGCCATGACCGATGGCGATCGCGTGTTAATTCCCTTAAGCGATCGCCTATTAGGTCGCTCCCTGGCCGAAGATGTGGTGGTCAAGGGAGAAGTGATCGCCACCCGTAACCAGATTATCGATGACGAAACCGCCGAAAAACTGGGCAAACTGGTCGATAAAATCAAAGTCCGCAGCCCCTTAACCTGTGAAGCAGCCCGCTCGGTTTGTCAAACCTGTTACGGTTGGAGTCTGGCCCACGGTCATCCAGTGGATATGGGGGAAGCAGTGGGGATTATTGCCGCCCAATCGATCGGGGAACCGGGAACTCAGTTAACCATGCGTACCTTCCACACCGGGGGTGTATTTACTGGAGAAGTGGCCCGGCAAGTGCGGAGTCCCTTCGAGGGAAGCGTGCGTTTTCTGCCGGGGTTAAGTATCCGTAACGTGCGAACTCGCCACGGGGATGAACGGGATCAAGTGGAGGCCCCAGGAGAAATTAAATTAACACCCAAGGATAAAACTAAAGAACCCGTCACCTACTCTTTAACACCTGGATCGCTGCTATTCGTCACCGATGGGGCAACGGTAAGCGAGGAACAGTTACTAGCGGAAATAACCTCCGATAAGGTTCAAAAATCCACGGAAAAAGCCACAAAAGACGTAACCAGTGACTTAGCCGGCGAGGTGCTATTCTCCCAATTAGTCCCAGAGGAAAAAACCGATCGCCAAGGCAATACCACCCGCATCGCCCAACGGGGGGGATTACTATGGATTCTCTCCGGAGAAGTGTATAACTTGCCCCCAGGGGCCGAACCTGTGGTCAGTAACGGCGATCAAGTACAAGTGGGAGATGTTCTAGCGGAAACTAAGTTAGTATCCACTAACGGTGGTTTGGTGCGTTTAGCCCCCAATAGCCGGGAAATCGATATCGTCACCGCTTCCGTGTCTTTGGATCAGGCCGAAGTAAAAGTAGAAAGTAGTGCCGGTCGGGAACAGTTTATTATTCATACCGGAGATGGTCAAAGCTTCCTACTGAAAACCACTCCGGGGACAAAAGTACAGAATCATGCCATTGTCGCCGAGTTAATCGATGATCGCTATCAAACCCACACCGGTGGCATGATTAAATACGTCGATATCGAAGTTGCCAAAGGCAGCCGTAAACAGGGTTATGAAATCACCAAAGGCGGCATGATCCTCTGGATTCCCGAAGAAACCCACGAAGTCAATAAAGATATTTCCCTCTTACAGGTGGAAGATGGCCAGTATGTGGAAGCAGGGGAAGAAGTGGTTAAAGACATCTTCTGCAACTCTAGCGGTGTGGTGGAAGTGATCCAGAAAAATGACATCCTCCGGGAGATTATTGTCAAACCGGGGCTGTTATTTATGGATCTTGAACCAGAATCCTCCGGAATTGCCCAAGAACAGTTAATTTACCCCGGAACACAGTTGACGCCCGAAGTGACGATCGAGGAGTTGCGGCAAGCGGAATGGGTGGAAACTAACGAGGGTTTGGGATTACTGCTGCGACCAGTACAGGAGTTCGTCGTAGAAGACCAATCCACTTCTCCCACCCAAGGTTCCGCTAACCAAGAAGGAGGGCGACATATCGAACTGCGATCGGTACAGCGCATCTTCTTTAAAGACGGGGAAAGAGTTAAATCCGTCGAGGGTTGTCAACTGATCAGCACTCAATTAGTCCTAGAAATTTCTAGCGAAGAACCAGAATCGGTCTCCCATCTGACGGCCGATATCGAGTTAGAACCGATTGAGGACAGGGATTGTCAGCGTTTACAGTTAGTTATTCTCGAATCTCTGGTGCTGCGTCGGGATAGTGATAATGATCCTTTAGGGGGTAATATTCAGACTCGCGTTCTCGTCCAAGATGGCGATGAAATCCCACCGGGGGCAGTGGTGGCCCGGACTGAGATTCAGTGTAAGGAAGCTGGAGAAATTCGCGGGATTCGCAAGGGAAGCGAAGCAGTACGCCGTCTTTTAATTGTCAGTGACCGTGACGAGTTTATTCTCCCGCTCCCCTTCGACGTAGCTCAGGGCAAGGCTGTTGCTCCCACCGTCAAAGCTGGGGATCTGGTAATCGCCGAAGCTGAGATCGCTGTCGGAGTTTTAGCCCCCAATTCCGGTCAAGTACTGGCCGTTGACCAAACCACCACCGGCTATGAAATCCGTCTGCGTAAGGCTCGACCCTACCGAGTATCGGCGGGAGCGATTCTGCACATCGATGAGGGGGATTTAGTCCAACGGGGCGATAATTTGGTGTTGTTGGTGTTTGAGCGCTCGAAAACTGGGGATATCATTCAAGGTTTACCCAGAATCGAAGAACTGCTCGAAGCCCGCAAACCGAAAGAGGCTTGTGTACTAGCACGCAAACCGGGAGTTTGTCAAGTGGAGTACCAAGATTCTGAGATCGTCGATATTAAGGTGGTCGAGGATGACGGCACGATCAGTGAATATCCGCTTTTAGGCAGTCAAAACCCCCTGGTGAGCGATAACCAGCGTATCGATGTGGGTCAGGCGTTAACCGATGGTCAGGCTAATCCTCACGAGATTTTAGAGGTGTTCTTTAATTATTATGTGGATAGCTTGGGCAGTTACGAGGCAGCCCTGAAAGCCTTGGAAAAAACCCAGATGTTCCTCGTTGATCAGGTACAGTCGGTTTATCAATCCCAGGGGATCGATATTGCCGATAAACACATCGAAGTGATCGTGCGTCAGATGACTTCTAAGGTGCGGATCGATGACGGTGGCGATACCAGTATGTTACCAGGGGAATTGTTGGAATTGCGACAGGTGGAGACGGTAAATGAAGCCATGTCAATCACCGGTGGGGCGGCGGCTAAATATACGCCTGTACTACTGGGGATCACCAAAGCTTCCTTGAATACCGATAGCTTTATCAGTGCCGCCTCCTTCCAAGAAACCACCCGCGTCCTCACGGAAGCGGCGATCGAAGGCAAGTCCGACTGGTTACGCGGTCTCAAGGAAAACGTGATTATCGGTCGTCTGATTCCGGCGGGTACTGGCTTCAATGCCCACGAAAACATGGCGGGGATCAGCGATTACACCCCCCCAGAGGAGGAATATAACTACAACAACAATCGTGGTTATTACGCTCCCCCCGGCGGTATCGGTTTCCCCCCTCGTCCCGGTTTCGGCGATAGTAGTGAGGATAGCGATATGATTCTTGACGATCAGACCGCTCGCGCCTACGCTGAGGGTGATGTGGTTGATTTAGAGGATGATGAGATGGCTTTCCTCTCCTCCCGCGGCAGCAGTCGCTTTAGTCGCCAACCCATCAGCGACAGCTGGTCAGAAGCCGATGAGGAAGGGGGAGAGGAGGATTTCGAGGAGGATTACGAAGAAGAATAATCGTTTGTAGATATCTTAAAAGGAGGAGTGGCAGGAAAAACCCTTGTTATTCCCCAAAAACCTCCTCCTTCTCTCCCCCAACTCCCTAATTTTCCAGCTAATTTCCCCCGACATTTGAGATAAAAGAAGGCAGCCTTTCTTGTTGACCAGAAGGGGAACAAAGTTAGGATTTTCTGAATTTTCTCTCCAGTCGGGATGACAGGATTTGAACCTGCGGCATCCTGCTCCCAAAGCAGGCGCGCTACCAAGCTGCGCTACATCCCGGAATAGACTCCTCTTTTAGTATAGCCTAAGATTCCCATTCTTAGTCGGGATACCAAAACATCCCTTTGATACCTTCGGGATCGAGAACAAAACCGAGACGACGATAGAAATCCACCACCTGCGGATCGGCGAAAAGAGTTATATTACTGATATCCTCACCCCGCAACTTCCTAATCATAAATTTCATTAATGCTTTACCAAAGCCTTTACTTTGATAGTGAGGATGAACAACCACATCCCAGACTGTAGCATTAAAAGCGTGATCGGAAGTGGCACGAGCAAAACCCACTAAACGACGGCGATTTCCTCGCACTTCCCACATCGACACCACTAAAAAACTACATTCGATCGCTTTTTTAACTTTGCGCAAAGGACGACGAGCCCACCCCACCGAGTCACAAAGTTCTTCTAACTCATATAAATCTAGCTCTCGATCGGTACTAAAAAACACTCGCGTCTGTCCGAGATCATTCTGGGTAACCTCGACTAAGTCTCCCGAATAGTCAGGAGATAAAGTGACTTCCGAGCTATTAAACAATCTTTTCCAAAAAACCATGCCGGGGGGCTACTGCCTCAATATTGTCCTTTTAGCCTAGTATATTTTATTTTCCCCCCCTCTAAGAACAATCGGGCTACCTGAGTGCAAATTTGATTAGTTGAGTACGGAGAGGGTGGGATTTGAACCCACGAACCATTGCTGGTTACTCGATTTCAAGTCGAGCGCAATCGACCACTCTGCCACCTCTCCAAGGCAGCTAGACTCACACTATATCATTAAATCTCTTGGATCAATCAAAAAATTTTCCGCCAATGCAGGGAAAAGGTGTGCAGATTATAAGCTTAAGAGTCAAAGGTTAAAATTTATTCTTCCCCCCTTCCCGGACTTCTGCCAGAGGTCTATTCTAGTACATTAGAAGCGTGATTAGGGGTTTCTGAGCAGGATTTTAGGCGAACCTATCGGCCAGACTACTTCCCCAATTTCGGTAATTTTTGGCTTTCACGGGGGAAAACTACAATTAGAATAGGGGAGAATGCTTTAAAATAACAATTTTGACGTATAATCACCTCAATAAAATTTAGAAGCTTCTAGGGTTTATAGTTTTAAACATTGAGGAAAATGTATTTATTATGAGTTCAATTATTGAAATCGGCGACCAAAAACTTAGCGAGGCACAAATCTTGCCTATTTTGGCAAAATATGGTATGTTGCCGCAGTTGCTCCGGGAGGTAATCATCGAGCAAGCGATCGCCAATATCACCTGCAATCCAGAAGAAAGAAACGCGGCCTATTCCCGTTTCTATCAAAATAATCAAATTGCCAACGATGAGCAAATGAAATCTTGGTTGCAACAAAACGGAATGGATTCCGAGCAACTAGAATATCTAATTCTGCGGGACATTAAATTGGAAAAATTTAAACAGGAGACTTGGGATAACAAAGTAGAATCCTACTTCTTACAAGTCAAAAATCAATTGGATAAGGTGGTTTATTCCCTGATTCGGACAAAAAATATCGGCATTGCCCAGGAACTATTTTTCCGGATACAGGATCGAGAAAATAGCTTCGCTGAACTAGCTAAAAAATACTCCCAAGGAGCAGAAGCAGAAAGCGGAGGACTAATCGGACCGGTGGAACTGAGCGCCCCCCATCCCCAAATCGGGCAAATTCTCAAAGCAAGTAAACCGGGGCAACTGTGGCCACCGACGCAAGTGGGAGAATGGGTCGTGATTGTCCGGTTAGAAAAATATTTATCCTGTGAATTGGACTGTCCCACCCGTCAACGCTTACGGAATGATTTATTCCAACAATGGTTAATGACTCAAATGCAAACAGTGAAATTTATCTCCGAATCAACCCTTCGACAAAGCTCAGGGCAAGCCCCAGTCAATAGCGAGCAGGGATCGATTATATAGCATTTCCTTGCAACACTGGGTAAACCCAATCTTTGCGCCTAATTATTTGCCAACTTAGTCAATTTTCGCCTAGCTAATGAGTTATACCACTTTAGATTTTACTGTCTTTCTGGAGACTGTACAGCCCTTTGATTGCCTACCCGTCGAGGTTAGACGTTCCCTCGGTCAGAAATTACAACCCTTTCGCTATGAGATGGGCAATGCCATACTCAAGTGCGATCGCTTACCCTCTCACCTCGTCTTTCTCTACGAGGGAGAGGCCAGACTTTTGGGTTACGATGCTAGGGTAAACAATCCGTTACCGGTTACTTTGGCTAAATTGCAGCCAGGAGATTTGTTCGGGTGGATGAGTCTCCTGCGCGGTACCCCCTGTGAAACGGTGATCGCTTCTTCGGAAGTCACTATCTGTTTAACCTTAAAAGAAGAGGATTTTTGGTCTTTAATCAATAATTACCCCGAATTTAAGCAATATTTCTTTCAACAAACCTCGATCGCTGAAGTTTATGCGACCCTAGGCTCCTATCTTAATCAACAGGCCTGGGGTGGGGGAGACCTGAAAGAAATGGCACAGGCTCTTTTAAACAGAGCTTGTGTGTCCTACAACCAGATTAACGATGATTATCTCTGGTTAGTCAGCGAAAATACCGACAATTATCCTATCGGCACAGTCATTACCCAAAATAATCCGACTAACACCCGTTTATTAGGTCTTTCCTCCAATCAGTTAGATGAATTCTTCGATGTAGCTCAGGGCAAGTTCTTGACGGTTGCAACCGAAGCGGCTGCGGAAACAGAAACGGACGATATCTGGGAAACCCAAGTCATTAAGGGAAATAAACCCACCCAGGTATTAGATATCCCCCAAGGAAAAATAAGCGACATCACCAGCGATATCGACCTTGAAAAAACTCTCCAGAAAAACCGCAAGTCATATCCTTTTTTCAGGGGAAAAACGGAACTAGAGGCGGTGAGTGCCTGTTTTCAGATGCTCTGCAAATATTTTAATATCCCCTTTCGCAAGGACGTGATCCAACGCATTCTAGGGGATCAACTGCAAAGAACTGGCAGCCTTTCCCTGCCCCTGTGTGGGGCTGTGGCCGAGGTAGTGGGACTCCATAGCCAATTAGTACCCCTAAATGCTTCTTCCTTGCCCAATATCAACCCTCCTGCCCTAATTCGCTGGCAAGACAGCATCGTTATCCTCTACGAAATCAATCAACGGGAAACCACGATCGCCGTTCCCGAACGGGGGATAATTAAACGCAAAACCAGCGAATTTCTGGAATCTTGGGGGGAAAAAGGGGAAGTAATTCTGCTTAAACCCACCAAACACACCCAGCAACAGCGTTTTGGCTTATCATGGTTTTGGCCTTCTGTCAAGAAACATAAACGAGTCTTAATAGAAGTTTTTATCGCTTCTTTCTTCGTGCAGTTATTTGCCCTGGCCAATCCCTTGATGATTCAGGTGATCATCGATAAGGTAATCGTGCAGAATAGCCCAGAAACTCTGAATACCCTCGGGGTTTTCCTGTTAGTAATTGCCGTTTTTGAGGGAATTTTAACCTTTTTGAGAACATCTCTTTTTGTCGATACCACTAACCGCATCGACATGACCCTCGGTTCAGAAATTATCGATCACCTGCTGCGCCTACCCCTGAAATACTTTGAACGGCGGCCTGTGGGGGAAATTTCGACAAGAATCAATGAATTAGAGAATATTCGGCAATTTTTAACAGGCACAGCCCTAACGGTGGTATTAGATGCCATTTTCTCGGTTATCTACATCGTGGTTATGTTGATCTATAGCCCGATTCTAACCGTTTGGGCCCTAGGGGTCGTGCCGATTTTAGTTCTCTCCACAGCTATTTTCGCACCGATCGTGCGGCGACAACTGCGAGCAAAAGCAGAACGAAACGCCGAAACCCAATCCTATCTAGTGGAGGTGATGACGGGAATCCAAACAGTAAAAGCACAGAATATCGAATTGCGTTCCCGTTGGCAGTGGCAAGAACGTTATGCGCGCTATGTGGCCGAAGGTTTTCAAACGGTAATGACCTCAACTTTGGCCGGTTCCTTTAGTCACTTCTTTAACCAATTATCGGGTTTATTAGTGCTGTGGGTGGGAGCAGCCCTAGTTTTAGACGGACAACTCACCCTTGGTCAATTAATCGCCTTCCGGATTATCTCTTCCTACGTTACCTCGCCGATTCTGCGTTTGACCCAACTCTGGCAAAACTTCCAAGAAACCGGCTTATCCCTAGAAAGATTGGCCGATATCGTCGATACTCCCCAAGAAGCGGAACTCGATCGCCAAAACATCCCCATGCCCTTAATTAAAGGCACTGTCACCTACGAAAACCTGGCTTTCCGCTTCAATCCCCACGGCGCCCTGCAATTGTACAACGTCAATTTAGAATTCCCCGCCGGCACTTTTGTCGCTTTGGTGGGAGAAAGTGGCGCTGGGAAAAGTACCATCACTAAACTATTAGCTCGTCTCTACGAACCAGAATCGGGACGGATTCTCATCGATGGCTACGATATCAACAAAGTGGAACTCTATTCCCTGCGTCGTCAAATTGGCATGGTTCCCCAAGAAACTCTATTATTTGACGGTACGGTACAGGAAAATATCGCCCTGACTAACCCCGATGCGACTGTAGAGGAAATTGTCTCGGCAGCGAGAGCAGCCGCAGCCCACGAATTTATTATGACCCTGCCCAATGGCTATAATACCCGCGTCGGTGAACGGGGGGCATCCCTATCGGGGGGACAACGACAACGGGTTGCGATCGCTCGTTCCGTCCTGCAAAGACCGCAAATTCTCATTCTTGATGAGGCCACCAGCGCCCTTGACTATAACACTGAACGGCAAGTGTGTCTGAATCTCAAGGAAGCCTTCAAGGATCATACGGTCTTCTTTATCACCCATCGTTTAGCTTCGATCAAATCCGCCGATATTATTGTCATGATGGATAAAGGGACAGTAGCGGAGGAAGGCACCCACGAGGAATTAATGGCCAAAAAAGGCCTTTACTATACTCTCTATAAACAACAGGATTCGCAAATCTAGTCAGTCAGGGAACAGGTATTAGGAGATAGGGGATAGGGAAATGGGGAAATGGGTAAATGGGGAAGTTTCAACTAATACCCCAAAACCCCAACACCCTACACCCCACACCCCACACCCCACACCCTACACCCACGAAAAACTTTTTCAGCAAACCCTAAATATAGGAGAATCTTCATGGACGGTAATTCTAACAACGGCCACAACGGCAACGGCAAAGGTAAAAGCGATGAACTGACCCAAGCGGGTCAAAACGTGGCCACTACCACGAAAAATAAAAGTATTGCCCCTTCTTTACCCACTTTCAGCCCACCGGAACAATCGGTGATCCTGAAACAATCGCCCATTTGGTCGCGGACGATTATCTGGACATTAATGAGTGTCACCACTGCCGCTTTAATTTGGTCAGCGATTGCCAAAATCGAGCAGGTGGTCGGCGCTCAAGGACAACTTAAACCCCAGGGGAAAGTGCAAGAAGTACAAGCACCGGTGAATGGGGTAGTACAGGAAGTTAAAGTCAAAGACGGCGATCGAGTTAACAAAGGGGATGTACTGGTTTTAATGGATTCCAGTGCCTCGAAAGTGCAGTTAGAATCTTTGAAAAAAATTCGCACCACTGCTGAGAAGGAAAATCAATTCTATCGTCTCTTAATGGCGCAGGATCTGACACCGGCAGCAGTGGAAAGTTCGATCGCTCAATTAAAATTACCGAGTGAAATCGCCGATTTAGCCCGTAATCGTGCCGCTTTGGTGGCAGAAAATCAACTTTATCAAGCACAGGTCAATGAAGGTGCCTCTAGCTCTGCTTTACAAGGAGATGAATTAGCCCGTTTAGAGGCTGCCCGACGGGAGTCCAATTCTCGACAAGCGGCCGCTAGATTGGAAATGGAACAATTAGAAAAACAATTAGCCCAAACCAGGGTACAGTTGGCCGATGCCCGCTCGCAATTAATCAATGATCGCTTCGTCTTAGAAGAAATTAAGACTCGTAATGCCAATGCGATGAAACAGGGCCAAGAAGGCTTGGATATCGAGCGTAATATTCTTAACGATATTGAACCCTTGGGAGAAGAAGGAGCGATCGCCCGTTATCAGATTAATAAACAAAAACAATCGGTAACTGATCGCCAGAATGAATTACAGCAGCAAGAGGCTAACGGCAAAATCGATCGAGAAAAACAAGAGAAAGAAGTACAAACCGGCATCGCCGAAATTTCCCGTTTGGAACAGGAAGAAAAGCGTTATTCCCTGTTGATCTCCCAAGCGCGAGAAAGGCTGATTAACACCACAGTAATCACGGAAAAAGATGTGCGTGATAAAATGGCGGATAATCACAAACGGATCGCTGAAATCGATAGTCAGATCAGTCGCATTATCATTGATAATAACAAGCGCATTGCTGAGTTAGACAGTCAAATTAGTCAAGCACAACAGACGATTAAATATCAAAAAATTACCGCCCCGATCGATGGTGTGGTCTTTGATCTCAAGGCCCGGCCTGGGTTTGTTCCCCAACCAAGTCAAGCGGAAGCATTGTTAAAAATTGTTCCCGATGGCTGTCCCACCCAGATCAAAGATGCCGCTAAAGGTTGTTTAGTGGCAGAGGTGGACGTGACTAACCAAGACATCGGTTTTGTGCGCGTGGGACAAAAAGCCGATATTCGCATTGATTCCTTTTCCTACAGTGAATACGGCGATATTAAGGGAGAAGTAATCTCGATCGGTTCTGATGCTTTACCACCCGACGAAACTCACCGTTTTTATCGGTTCCCTGTCCGGGTAAGCTTGAATAGTCAAGAGTTAGTTTTGAAAGATAAATCCACTCTGCCGCTGCAATCGGGGATGTCCGTGAGTGTTAACATCAAAGTCAATGAAAATCGCACGGTTTTGGGACTATTTACCGATATGTTCAATAAACAGGTGGATACTCTCAAACAAGTCCGTTAGGCGAAAAAATTCGGGGGGACATCTTGCCAACGGCCTGAACCGATCGCGCTAATCGCTTCCGAGAGGTTCACTGCACCAGTATAAAGGGCGCGGCCCACGATTACCCCCGTTACTCCCAAAGGTTCCAAAGATAATAAACTCAGTAGGTCCGTCAGGGAACTAATCCCCCCGGAGGCGATTACGGGAATTTCGACAGATTCGGCTAATTCTCGCAAAGCGGCGAGATTCGGGCCAGAAAGGGTGCCATCTCGATGAATATCAGTGTAGATAATCGTGCTGGCTCCTCTTTTTGCCATATCTTGACCGAGTGCGATCGCATCTACTGTGGAAGTTTCTAACCAACCCCTGGTGGCTACTTTGCCATCGCGAGCATCAATACCGACAATTATTTGCCCTGGAAAGCTTTGACAAAGTTCGCTGACTAATTCGGGCTTTTCTACGGCGACTGTCCCTAAAATCGCCTTTTCTACCCCGATTTTTAGGAGATTATTCACCGTTTCTAGATCTCGCAGTCCACCCCCCACCTGTACGGGAATGGCAATATCATTAAGAATTGTTTCAATAGTTGACAAATTAACCGATTTACCCTCTTTAGCTCCATCCAAATCGACTAAATGCAATCTGGTTGCCCCCTGATTGACCCATTCTCGCGCCACTATTGCGGGATTATCGTTAAAAACCTGCGATTGTTGGTAATCTCCCTGATAAAGTCGCACACATTTGCCATCGAGAATATCAATAGCGGGGATAACTTCCATGTTTTTGTCAATATCTAACTAAAGAGCGTTTTTTATTATATAGTACCAGCCTTGTCAGTTATCAGTTATCAGTTATCAGTTATCAGTTTTGAGTCTGAGAGGGGAACAATTCCTCTCAACGCATTGTCCACAAAGGTTTTAAAGTGTCAGCCATTGCGGGGATCGGGGGGAAAATCCCTGGACTTTTTCCCAGAAAATTAAGTAACTGACTACCTCAAAACTGGTAAAACCCCACACCCCACACCCCACACCCTGCCACCACCGAAAAGCTTTTTGCCGCAAACCCTATGTATTAAGTGTGCATCATCAAATGGCAGTAAAAGTGCTGTCTTTTCAGTGATTACTGTTTACTGTTTACTGATCACTGATTACTGATTATCGATTCCTAGGGGAAAAAATTCTTCTAGAATGATAAGTACATATACGAGAGGAATTATACTCATGTCTGCTGCGAAGTTTCAAACAGCCGCTTCATTATCCGATCGAGAGCTAGAAATACTCGATTTAGTGTCTAATGGTTTAACTAATCAAGAAATCTCGGAAAAGCTAGAGATTAGTAAACGTACCGTTGATAATCATATTAGTAATATCTTGACAAAAACAAAAACCGATAATCGGGTGGAATTGGTGCGTTGGGCATTGCATTGGGGTAAAGTTTGTCTTGATGATATTAATTGTTGTATCCTTCCTTCCCCAGCGCTGACCGATGATCAGGTTTCCTAAACTTCTTCGACTTTTGCTTGCGGTTAATATCATCAGTCTGGGGGGATGTAGTGATGCGGGTTTTGTCACTCCTCCCCAACAGCTTTTAGGAAATACTTTAAATACCCCTTCCTCGGAAGATAATCCCCGTTTTAACTACGATGGTCGTTATCTGGTTTTTGCCTCCGATCGCAGGGGTCAACGAACGATTTATTTATTTGATCGAGTGGCTAATCGTTTAGTTCCCCTACCGGGGTTAAATCAAGCAAAAACCTATCAAGATCAACCGGATATTAGTGCCGATGGTCGTTATATTGTTTATGTGTCGGAACAGTCTGGTAAACCCGATATATATATTTATGATCGACAAACTCTGCAAGCAAAAAATCTCACCGAAAATATTTTAGGAGAAGTGCGTCGTCCGACGATTAGTGGTAACGGTCGTTTTATTGCTTTTGAAAGTAATCGTTTCGGTCAATGGAATCTGGAAATATTCGATCGAGGTGGCGAAATTTCTCCTTCTTTACCCCCGATTAATTCTTTCCCCTCCCGCGAACCGCGGTTTGGTGGGTAAAATGTATTCTAAGATACAGTCCTGCTGGCGAGCGCGTGTAAGGAACCACAGAGACACAATAGATCTCTTGCAAAAGTAATCAAGATATATCCTTTTGTCGGTAACGAAGTTCGTAATTATAGATACCAGCAATCAAATTCAATCTCAGACCAAATCGCAGACGGCGATTTTTGTATCTTGATGAAAGTATCCGAAATATTTTGAGACGACGATGAATATGTTCTATAACTATGCACCGTTGTGATATTTGAACTCTGTTGGCTTTAAAGTTTTTACTTGTTCGTAAGTCATCTTTCAATCTTAACTCTTGGACTATTTTATCCTATTTTGTATAGACTTATGCAAGACTTCTATTCATGAATCAACCCTACCCAAACCCCCAACGAGGGTTTATGGGGTTTTAGTTCAATTTCCCCACTTCCTAATTCATAATTCATAATTCATAATTCATAATTCCCTTAGAGGGTTTGGTAAGCTTTGAGGGTGGCAGTTTTGACGCTTTCGGGGACGAGGGGAAAGGTAGTTAATATATGTTGAAATTCTGTTAGGTTTAATTCATACAAGTGGGCGACTATTGCATCTAATTTCGCTCTAATTGCCATTCTTTCTCCTTCTTCTGTGACTCCATTTTTATGGGAACCTATCCCCACTTCTTTCGCTAATTGCTCAAATTCTTCTGTGGTACAAATCAATTTTGCCGCATTTTCTACTATCTCCTGAAAGTATTTATCTCCTTCTTTTAATCGGGGGATAGGGTTCTGATAAACATAAAAGAATGATAAATGAGATGTAACTTTATCTCGGATACTTCTATCAAAAACAAAACTATTAAAAATGGATAATAGATAACATTTTTCTTTTAAACTTACAGCTACTTGCTTCTCATTTTTTTCTAAACTTATTGTATTGCCACAAAATGAATTAGGAGGTAAAATTGTAGCTATCATAGTTCTAATATCCGTATTTCTAGCAACATCACGAAATCCTAAACGATAGGTTTGATAGTCCAAGATTTGACCTTTATCGACTTCACCGCGTTTTAATAAAGCTTGTCTTGCTTCTTTTTCATCTAACCAGTATTTCGGTAAAGCATACCGATGGGTGAATTGATGAATCATTTTTCCTTCGTAGAGGGGGAGTCTTCCTTCTGCGGGTTCAGTTTTAAATAAATAACTATCATTAGTCATGTGAAATTCTGATGTTAACTTGAGATTCCATGTATCAGGAAGGGTTTCTCCTAGCAGGGGAAAACGAGACATTTTTTCAGCGATATGAATATCTATATCTTGTTTAAATTCCATTACCGAGAGGGAATCGGGGGATAGTTTGCGGATTAAATCGACGCTAATTACTAAACTATCTTTATGGGGAAAACGTTGTAATTCCTCAACATCGTGACGCATAAATTCCACAGGAAAGGAAAGAGTTTGTTTATTTTTCTCAAAAGTTAAGATAGCAATCTTAAAACTTCTATGGACATTTTCAAAAATTTCTTTACGATTTTCAAAACAAAATAATCCTGTCACGTTTGTCTGAGAAAATAACATTTCCCGCAGTTGTTTGGTTCCTAAATCGGTATAAATTCCACTGGGAATAACTATTCCACATTCTCCCCGGGGATGGAGGAGATTAAAACATTGTTCAACAAAAAGCTTATAGAGATTAATATCTGTCCCTTGCTTTTTACCATTAACAATAGAGATTTGATTTTTATATTGTTCCGAGGAACGAAAATAGAGACTAACATGGGGGTATTGACTTTGATATTCTAACCATGCTTGAGCGATTTCGGGATTAGTTAATAGTTTTTTCTGTTCCTTTTCAAACGTCTTGATGTCCATTTTATTTTTAGTCACCAAGTCGCTATGCTGAGAAAAAAATTCTTTCGCTTGGGGTTTAAAGACTTCCCAGGGGGGATTGGTGATAATCACATCAAAACCACCTTTGTCTGTAATCAGTTTATCGAAGTGATAACCCCAGTGGAAGGGTTTCAGGGACTGCATATCAGAGAGAGTTAATAAACGTTTCTTTGCTTTTCCCGTTAATTGTGCGGATTCGTACTTGATTGACAACTTACCGCTAAACTCATCTAAGAGAATTTGGTTTAATTTCTGCACCGATTCGCGGTTGACATCCTCGATGTGATTGCGTAACATCTGGAGACGGTTTTCTTGGGGGGTTCCCTGCACTTCTCCCAACCGAAAAGCGTGTTCTTTGTATAATTCAATACTGCGATTTTTTTCTGCAAGAATTGCCTGATAATTTTGCGCGGTGAGGGTTTGCAGAATATTTTCCTCTCCCATGAGATTAAAACTTTTTTCGTCCACGCGAATTAAACCGATGAGGGAATTTCCCGACATGATATTAAAATCAATATTCGGTAAGGGTTCCAATTCTGTCACCGATTGTGCGGCAGCAACTAAAGCGAGAAATAAACGCAGTTTTGCGATTTCCGTCGCTTCCTCCATGATATCGACACCGTAGAGGTTATCGGAAATAATTCTTTTTTTGATGTAATATCCGAGGGAGGGATGGGATTTTCTTACCTCTGTTAACCACTGTTTTAATTTACTGTCTCCCCGTAGTTCAATTGTCCCAATCACCGCGCTATAAATTGCGATTAATGTCTTCATCGCAGCCACTAAAAAAGCACCGGAACCACAGGCAGGGTCTAAAATAGAAAGCTGGGGAAGAATATCTTCAATCAGAAGCTGACAGAGGGGAGAATCGAGATTGATTAGTAGTTCAGAAATACTGGCAAATTGTTTGCGGGGATAAAGTTGATTGCTTCTCTCGACAATCCATTTATTAATCGTCCTATCACAGAGATATTCGGTAATCTCCGGACGGGTATAGTAAGCACCGAAAGCTTTTTGGTTGATATACTTTTCAAAGATATATCCCAAAACATCCGGGTTAATTTCGTCATCGCTTCCCCCCGGAGTGTCGTCAAGGTTCCAAGAGTAACGGGAGAATAAATCGAGGATATTCTCAAATGCTTGGTCATCAATACAAATGTTTTGATAAAGATTTTCGAGGGGATGTTGGAGAAATAATCCTCCGTTAAGATATTTGACTTTTCCCACCAATGCAGTTACTGTCTCATCTCGTTGGGATTCTGGTTGAGCGAATGCTTGGAAAAAGAGGGTTTGCAGAAACTGACGATAAAATAAATTTTTCCCGCGTCGTTGACTTGCTTGTAATTGGTTTTGCAGATAGTTGAAGTCGTTATCGATAAATCCCTTGCGCTGCAGGAAATAGACGAACATTAAACGATTGAGAATAACGGAAGTGTACCATTTTCGATCGCTTTCTCGATCGATTCCTTGGATAAAGGGGAGGAACTGTAAATGCTCTCGCTGAAATTCCTGATAAAATTTCTTGGTAATCTTTTCGATATCGAAACCTTTTTGTAAGCGATGGGCCACCTCCACCACGGAGGGTTCCCCATCTTCAAAATCGGTGATATCGAGGACTAATTCCGCTAGTTTACCGAGAAATAAATCTCCCGGTTGTCCTTTTATATAAAGATGGTCACGGATATAACTTTTACTTCCCTCTCTTTTTACCCAGTACCATAAACTGCGTGTCCGTCCCCCATCGACGAAAATTAGCAGATTTTCGGCAATTCTTTCGATAACTTGCTGGTGAATTTCCCGACGAAGTTTCGCATCGGGTATATCGGTAGTTGTCACCTCTAATACTGCTACTCCGGACACTTCCGCAATTCGTTGACAGGGATATTCTTGGTTGTCAACGGTGATACTAACAGTTTTTTTTGCGCGAGGATGAGACCATCCCAATTCCTCGATAAACAGTTCCCCAAATTGGAAGTTAGATAATAAGTCACGAGTCCGGGAGAAGTTGAGGGACATATTACACCTCTTGGAAATATCAAAAATTGTTGTTAGGGTTAGGAGTCACGGAGGTCAGGAGAATTAACTACACATATCTAACTACCTTTTGCATGAGTACCTATCCTAACCAAGAAGTGAATTTGGCTGCATCTCACATTTGCAGAAACACCGACAATCAACAATTATCAGTGACTCTTAAATGATGACAAATGTATCAGCAGCTGCCTGTAAGCATCCCACCGAAAAGCTAATGCGCGGGGGGTTTGGGGGCGGCGCCACGCCCCCAACGGGGGGTTTGGGGGTAGAACCCCCCAAAGGCTTGGATTGAGTGGTAAAATCGAAAGTAATGACAAATTTTAGAAGATAGTTTCCCTTTAAAAATCCCATTACTTATAATATAGCAAAAGGTTATATCCCCCTAAATTCCCCTTGATAAGGGGGACTTAAGAAGGTTGAAATAGACCCAAGGAACAAATAATCTGAGGTTCTTGGGTGGATTCTTGTGGGTGAAGAATACAGAGATCGTTATCTTTATATAAAGATACCAGTAAGTCTGCCAATTGTCGGTTACTGATGCCGGTTCTTAAACCACGATTTAAGCGATCGAGAGCCGACTGTCTAAGGGGATAATGATACAATTGGTCGAGAGCCTTGCATAAATCCTCATGAGCAAACAGATCATCCTTACTATCTTGAGAATACCTTTTTAAGCGCTCGTAGGTCTTAAATTTTGCTCCCGTCAATCGTCCCAATTTAGATCCGGAGTTGTTTTCCTCCTCCGCAATTAATTCTGTACCTTTTTGTACTAACTGATGGTGTTGGGGATGGGGGGGAATGGCCGGGGTTTGGGGATGACAGGCAGCAGACCGTAAAATAGCTAATTGGGATTGAGTGACACTATTTCCCTGCTTATCCATCCATGCTAAAGCATCATTTCCCCCAGCAGTTTTTAGATAAACCATGACTCCCTCTGGATGGGTTGCTGTCCCACTATGGCAACGGGTAGAATAAACCACCGGCGGCAGAGTCTCTATGGTATGTTTTAAATTAGGGTCAACTTCGATCGCATTTTTCCAAATTTGATACGCTTCCGAGGTTAAATCCACTTCTTGATCCTCCTCCTCATCGATAACCTCAGATTTTTCATGATACAGATCTAATAAAGTCTGGTTATCCATCTCCTCCTCAAAAAATACCTCATCGGTCCCCACCACCTCAGCATTCTCTCGCAGTCTTTGAGATAGTCTCGTCCGCAGTTTAATAATTCTCTCCACTCCCTCCGCAGGTAAAAAGGAATAACAGAGAATCTGACTTGCTTTTTGACCGATTCTATCTACCCTTCCGGCCCGTTGAATGAGGCGAATAATTGCCCAGGGTAGGTCATAATTAACGATAATGGCACAATCCTGTAAATTTAACCCTTCACTCAAAATATCCGTCGCGACTAGGACTCGTATTTCTTCCCCCACTTGCTGAGAATTACTGCGGGGACTAAAACGATGAACCATTTCCGCAGGATTAGCAGAGTTTCCCGTCACTCCCGCAATCTTATCCACTCCCCGATTTTGCAACTGAGTGACCAAATAACTGACTGTATCGGCAAATTGGCTAAAAATTAACACCTTTTCTCTGGGATGATTCTCTTCTAACAGCTGCCATAACTTCTCTAGCTTTTCGTCGGTTTCCGGCTGCCAAGTCCCACAGGTGTGCAATAACGCTATTAAAATCAAAGCATCGGATTTTAGGTCTTTTTTCAACGCGGGTTCAAACACCTCGGGGTTAATCCACTGAAAGCGCTTGCGATAATCACCGCTATACTTTTGATACACTTGTTCGGCTCTTTTTTGATACTCTTTTTCTAACCCGGTTATCCCCCCAGTCTCCTCGGTTTCTATACTTTCATCTTCTCCCTGAGTGACTAAATCCTCATCCAGATAACGAGTGTCTAACAAAGCTGGATCCTGACTCCCGATGGGAAGGGGTAAATTATTGGCCATAGCATGAAGGAAAATATAGTTACGGAGAATATGACGGTCAAGGGATTGCAGGAAAGCATACCCTCCACTCTCCAAACGTTTAAATAAATTCGTCCGACAAAAACCCATTAATCTTTTACCCGCACGGGATAGACTTTTTAAGATGGTTTCTTCCTCTGCTGTCCCTTTGCATCCTTTAATTAGATAATTTCCCAATCCGTAACGGGGTAACTTCAATCCGTTGAGAGTTATCACCACTGCTTCCGAATATAAACGCGCATAAACCGAGTCTTGTAGGTCAAACTTGATTGTCTTTAGTTGTCGTTGGGGAAGATAAACCCTCGACCCATCAGCAAATTTTAGATACCGACGACCCTGTTCGTCTTCTGTAGCATAATTATTTTCGATAAAACCGCGAGTCCGTCTAATCATATAGAGACGCATTAAGTCTCTCCAGTCGTCGGGAGAGTCACTTTTTTCAAAGGCTGCTAGGGACCTAACCGGAGATTGGTATCTGCGATTAAATTCGATTTCTCCTCCCAGAGATTCTAGTAGTCTTTCGGGACGAATTCCGAGATTAGTATCCTCTTGAATGAATAAACGCAGTTGATTGGACAGGTCAAGATAGTTTTTATTGTAGGGAGTCGCAGTTAAGAGAATACAGCGACTTTCATTGGTGTTAATGTACTCCTGTATCACCCGATAACGTTTACCCTCCCGATTGCGTAGGTTATGACTTTCATCGATAATTACTACCCGATAGCGCCGCAGATTGGGTAACTCCTGCATAACCTGACTTAAGGGGATAATTTTCGCTCTTAATTTGTATTTATAGCTGTAATCCTCCCACATGGTTAGAAGATTTTTCGGACAAATAATTAAGATTTCTAAATCGTAGTCTTCCTGCAAAATATATGCTAGAATGGAAGCGATGCGCGTTTTTCCTAACCCCACCACGTCGCCAATTAAGACCCCACCGCGTTTTTGCACATAACGAGCGGCAATTTTAATGGCCGATTTCTGAAAATCTAGTAAGTCTTGGTCAAACTGTCGGGGAATTTTGTATTCCGCTAAACCGGCTCTCGCTTCAAAGGAAAGATGGTAAGCTATTTTTAAATAGATATGATAGGGAGGAATCAGACTTTCCCGGGCCCAACTTTGGTTAATCACCTTGACAATATCCTCGGATATATCCCAACACCAAGCATCGAACCAACGATCATTAAACCACTTTTGTAATTTGGCACAAGCATCGTGATCAAGGACATCAATATTTAATTCTCCCTGCTGTTGTAATCCCGCAAAAGTTAGATTACTACTACCCAAAAATCCCACCGTTGGATTATTGACATCCTGTCGATGAATAAGGTATAATTTAGCATGGAGATTATAGCCCAAAAATAAGCGAATTACTAGCTTTCCCGATTGAATTTGTTTGGCCAAACGTTGCAAAGCTTCCTGATCTCGATTGCTAGGATTCCCCCAAGTTAATTGCTGGCAAAAATCCTGAACAATTTGTTTTTTTAAACGAGCAAAAGTAGCCTTATCTATATTATTCGATCTGTTCAATAAAGACAGGGATTGCTGTAGTAATTCCTGGGGTGCTTTCTGCATACCAATCAGCAGACGACAACAGGACAAATCACCCCCGAGAAAGTGATCAATATAGGTATCTATGGACTGCCAACCGCGCAAATTAAAATAACCCACGCAAAAATCAGCGCGTTGGGCTGCTAATAAACTTTCGCGTAAAATTGGCAATAAATGGGACTCAATATTATCAATAATACGCGGCATATTTTTAATCCGTAGGGTGCGCTCTTCGATAGTGTAAACTAGCGATAATTATGGTGAGTAATTTTGGTTATGGTGGTGGGTTCGATCCCCCCTTAATCCCCCCTTGATAAGGGGGGGGGTTGATAGTTTTTAACACCTAACTACTTAACTGAATTACTTAATCCAAACAGTTTTAACGTTGACAAATTCGCGAATACCTTCCACACTTAATTCCCGTCCAAAACCAGAACGTTTAATCCCCCCAAAGGGTAAACGAGGATCGGATTTAACCATACCGTTAATAAACACACAACCGGCCTCAATCTCGGTAATTAAACGCTCAATTTCTGCGGGGTTATTCGTCCAGGCACTAGAACCCAAACCAAAGGGACTATCATTAGCTAAAGCGATCGCTTCCTCGATATTTTTGACTCGAAATAGTAAAGCCACTGGTCCAAAAAATTCCTCTTTTTCCCCCGGAGAACCAGCAGGAATATCGGTTAAAATCGTCGGTAGATAGAAGTTACCTTTTCCCTCTAAACGTTGACCCCCCACAAGGACTTTACCACCCATAGCGACGGTTTTTTCCACTTGGGCGGCAATTTCCGAGACGATCGATACCGTGGCCAAGGGACCAATATCAACAGTTTCATCAAGGGGATCACCAACTTTTAAAGCTTGAAATTTAGCCACTAATAACTGTTCAAATTGATCGGCGACAGTTTCCATAACAATAAACCGTTTAGCAGCGATACAAGTCTGACCATTATTTAACAATCTTGCCGTCACTGCCGTAGCCGCTGCCGCCTCGATATCGGCACTATCTAAAACGATAAAAGGATCACTACCTCCCAACTCCAAAACCACCTTTTTGATCTGTTTTCCAGCGGCAGCTGCTAAACTAATCCCCGCCGGTTCACTACCGGTTAAAGTGGCGGCTTTTACCCGTTCATCGTTAATTAAATCACTAACGCGATCGGCCCCGATCAAAAGAGTTTGAAAAGCGCCTTTAGGAAAACCAGCTTCTAATAAAATTCTTTCCACCGCTAAAGCTGATTGGGGGACGTTAGAAGCGTGTTTGAGTAGGCCGACATTTCCCGCCATTAAAGCGGGAGCAGCAAAGCGAAATACTTGCCATAAAGGGAAATTCCAGGGCATAACCGCTAAAATCACCCCTAACGGTTGATAACGGACAAAACTGCGACTAGCATCGGTGGCAATCAGCACATCTTCCAGATAACTGGCGGCATTATCAGCATAAAAACGACAAACCAAGGCACATTTGAGGACTTCTGCGATCGCTGATTTGATTGGTTTCCCCATTTCTAAAGTCATGGTTTTAGCCAATGCTACTTGATCCCGTTCCAAAATATCCGCCGCTTGCCGTAACCACTGTCCCCGTTCACTGATGGCGGTGCGGCGATACTGCTGAAAAGTTGTCTCAGCTAGGGCCAATTTCGCCGCCAATTCCTCCGAGGTTAGAGGGGTAAAAGTCTTGAGAATTTCTCCCGTGGCAGGGTTAACTGAAGCGATACCCATATCCAATTGTCTCCTATCGAGGGCTATATCTCTAGTTTAGTTCTCCGGTTGTCCCGCTGCTCACACCAATTTGGCAATCGGGATTAGGAGTCAGGAGATAGGTGATAGGGTGATAGGGTTTTGGGGTGATAGGGTTTTGGGGTGATAGGGTGATGAGACAGCTTCCCCACTTCCCACTTCCCACTTCCCACTTCCCACTTCCCACTTCATAATTCATAATTCATAATTCATAATTCATATATAGCGGTTCTCGCATCTGTGCGGCACAATTAAACCTTTGCTTATTAAGCTGTTCAGGATCGGGAATGTACCTCTTGTGAATCAGAAACGCTATAGTCATTTCAGATAAGTCTGATACAGTCTAGACCGACAAAATCCTTATGAACTCTGGGATTGATATTCTCAATCTTAATTGAAATGACTATAATTCTCATCTCCCTAACCCCCAACAGCTAAAACCGATCTATACGGCGCTGCTGACACAATTCGATCGCTAATTGGATCGCCGCTTGCATACTCTGGGCCCTAGCGATGCCAAGACCGGCGATATCAAATGCCGTCCCGTGGTCTGGAGAGGTGCGAACAAAAGGTAAACCGATGGTAGTATTAACAGCACAGTCAAAAGCCATTAATTTGACGGGAATTAGACCCTGATCGTGGTATAATGCCAGATATGCGTCGGCGGTTTGCCCTGCACCGCTAAACCAAGCGCGTCCCGGTTCCACCCAAAGCGTATCGGGGGGGACAAGGCCGATTAATTGGGTTTGCGGGTATTGCTGACCCATTGACTCTAGCCAAGGCTGTAACCAGTCCTTTTCTTCCCTTCCCAGTTTTCCCGCTTCGCCACTGTGGGGATTAAGGCCGGATATGGCGATTTTGGGGCGATCGATGCCGAAATCTAGCTTTAAAGACTCGATTAATAGGTCTAGTTTTCGGGTCATCAGATCGGGGTTAAGAGCATCAGGAACTTCTCGCAGGGGGATGTGGGTAGTGGCGAGGAGAGTGCGTAAGTTATAGCCACTGTGAGGGGATTTAGCGACGAATAGCATCCCATAACGGTTAATTCCCGCCATGGTAGCTAAAACCTCCGTTTGACCGGGGAAATCATAACCGGCCAACTGCCAACAGGATTTAGCAATTGGACCGGTGACAATACCATCAAATTCGCCCTTGAGGGTGCGTTTTATGGCTTCTTGCAGGTAAAGAAAGCTAATTTCACCACTGTGGGCATCCCCACGCCCGCAAACGATTTTTTCTTGATTGTAGGGCAAATCGATCAGAGAAAAGCGATCGAGAAGATGGGGATCGTGATAGGCTTTTTCGAGAAGCGTTCTTGTCCCGATTAGAGTAATCTGACAAATAGACGAGATTGGGGAATCGGCGATCGCTTTTAACACCACTTCAGGGCCGATTCCGGCGGGATCACCGACGGGGATAACTAGACGGGGAATAAAAGAGGCGGATTCCATAAATTTTGGCCGTCAATATTGCTAATTCTCCCGATTAATCTCATCGTTGATAATTATCAGGAGGGAATCAATCAGTAAACAATTTTCAGTTTACTGTAATCCCATGGCGATAGATAGTAACTTTAGGCAAATTAAATTTTTTAACTTTTCTGTTTTCTTATTGCCCAAATTAGCCAGATTGTTGTAAGCTTATGACCCAACTACAACCCGATATATTCGTTAACAACCGTCCTGATACCGATGGAGACGAGGAAGAAGACTACTTCGATTATTTTTATGATGAACCGGGTAGTGAACCGGGGACATTAATTATCGAACCAGATGCCAAACCCTCGCGGATTATTTTAATCGACTACGATGAAGATAACGCCATTCGCAAGGTGGATATTACCCCCAATGCTTGCGCCCCCTATATTGGCACAAATACCGTGTCTTGGATGGATATTCAAGGGTTAGGGAGTGAGACGGTTTTAAAACAAGTAGGGGAAATTTTTAATCTGCATCCTTTATTATTAGAAGATGTGGTTAATGTGCCGCAGCGTCCCAAGTTAGAAGATTATAACAATCAATTGTTAGTGATTTCTCAGATGGTGCGACTGAAAGAAGATGAAAGCGGTTTTGATACAGAACAGGTGAGTTTTGTCTTAGGAAAACGCTATCTTTTAAGTTTTCAAGAGGAGGAATTACAGGACTGTTTTGAGATAGTTAGAGATCGAATTCGCACTTCCCAGGGACGAGTACGGAAATCGGGAGCGGATTATTTAACCTATTTATTATTAGATACGATTATCGATGGTTATTTTCCCGTGGTAGAACACTACGAAGATCGGATTGAGGCTTTGGAAGATATGATCATTAGTGATCCCGATCGAGATACAATGCAGGAAATCTATGATGTCCGTCGGGAATTATTAGCACTGCGGCGCTTAATTTGGCCGATGCGAAATGTTCTACATTTACTGATGCGTGACCATCATGGTATAGTCAGTGATGAGGTACAAATTTATTTTCGGGATTCCTACGATCACGTCATTCAAATTCTGGAAATTATCGAAGCTTATCGAGAATTAGCGGCGAGTTTGATGGATGTTTATATGTCCACTATGGGCAATAAATTAAACGAAATTATGAAGTTTTTAACCGTAATTTCGACGATTTTTATTCCCTTAACTTTTATCGTTGGTGTCTATGGCATGAACTTCGAGAATATGCCAGAATTAAAAGGAGAATGGAGTTATTTCCTTGTCTGGTTAGTCATGTTAGCCGTAGCGGGGGGCTTGATTTTTTACTTCTGGCGCAAAGGTTGGTTTAAACCAATTTATTCCCTGAAAGAGGAAGCAAAAACTTAGTTAACGAAGGCGGTCGACAGGAGACAGGTTTTGGGGTTTTAGGGTTTTAGTTCAATTTCCCCACTTCCCCACCTCCCCATTTCATAATTCATAATTCATAATTCCCACTCCCCCATCTCCCCATTTCTCCAATTCATAATTCATAATTCATAATTCCCACTCCCCCATCTCCCTATCACCCCAATTCATAATTCATAATTCATAATTCCCACTCCCCCACCTCCCCAATTCATAATTCATAATTCATAATTCCCACTCCCCCATCTCCCCAATTCATAATGGGAGCATCTCACTTACGCGATGAGTAATTATACTTAGCCTAAAAGCCACTCTTAATCGTGTCTTGGAACGAAATAGAGGCTTTTAAAGACCGCGTACATGGAGAATTAAAACAAGAATTACCCTCGAAAAGCCTATTTTTCTACTAAGTATTTATGCTTATTGCAAAGGTGAGATGCTCCCATTCATAATTCATAATTCATAATTCTCACTCCCCCACCTCCCCAATTCATAATTCATAATTCATAATTCATAATTCCCACTCCCCCATCTCCCCATCTCCCCACACCCCACCCCGACGACAAACTTTTTCGACAAACCCTAATTATTCCACCACAAATTCGAGGATTTGTCCTTGGTGACTGCCGAAGCGAATCTGTAAACCGGACTCTAGGGGAACTTCTTGGTTATGAACCTGTTTCCAGTGGCCATCTTGATAGATAAAAGTACCAAAACGGGAGAAATCTTCGAGAAAGTATTGATAGTCTGGATAATCGGCATTTTTACGGCAAATTATCCGACAATGGTTTTTACTAACCCATTTTTCAGCAATCTGTAGATCATTTTCCATGTCCCGTCCTATATTCATGGCACCACCACGGATTGACCATTTTCTTTCGGGACGATCAAGATAGTATAAGAAAGCGGCGGGCATGATTCCGGAGATGCTGGGCATAACCGTCGGTAATTGAGTCTCATCAAAGGTTTGCAGCAATTGTCCGTCGAATTCTGGGTGCATATAGAGGATCGGCAAAGTCCAAGCGGGTTGATTGTACTTGTAGAGGGTTAATAATTGCTGCCTAGCGATACGAACGGCCTCATCGATAGGGACTCCTGGACTGGGAAACAACTTGGACATCTGCGCTTCTTTGTCTTTGAATCCGAAGAGGGTGCGGGTAAAAACTTCTATAAAACTCAAGGCCTCTCGATCAGCGATCGCATCTCGCATGGCCAAAACTGCGGGAACGCCATGGTGAATCAAGACTTCCGCTAGACTACTGCGGGGGATCATCCCCTGACCGGATTTAGCGGGATAAGCCCCCCAACAGGCATTAAAAACCGTTAAAATAACCTGATTTCTCACCAAAACTTGGGCTAACTCCGTCCCGTTTAGCTGTTCCCCTGGCCGCAGAAATAGGGAACCGCCATTGGGGGCAGCGATTCCGTGGCCGGCGTAGAAAAAAGCTTGATATTTGCCCTTATCCAAGGCCTTAGTCAGTTCTTCGGCTCCTGGTCGAATTAGGGTATCGACTTTGACTTTCACTCCCCAATTCTGGAGGGAACCACTGGGGGAGATGGCCCGGATAATATTGGCGGCCTCGGATTCCAGTGTCTGGTCAGGGTTAGTTTCTCCACCCGTATTAATGGCGGTGAGGTTGAGGGAACTAGCGGCGGGTTTAATCTGTTTTTCGCCAATAACTAAGAGAATATTGAGACTATTACTTGGTTTTATCGGTTGCAGTGGCTCCACATCGCTGGTGGTGCGGCTAAAGAGTATATTCGGATGCAGAGATATGGCCTGTTTACCGGATTGCTGCATAATTTCCCAGGGCAGCAGAATTAGATAGGGATTGCGACATTCCAAGCGAATTCGCAGGGGCTGATTTTTGCCAAGGGCGATTCCCTGACTTTGGGCGAAACTTTGACCAATTGATGCTTGAAATAACCATTGCCAGAGACTAATACCTAGTTTCTGCATCAATTGACCGCCATAACTGTCGCCTTCTCCCGCAAGAGTCAGTTGAGGTCGAGAATTTGCTTCTAATTGCTCTAACATGGGCAAGGTCGGCATTTTTTGCAGACAGAATATTTCCTGCCATGCCATCCATTCCGTGGCGAGACTCTCGGTCCATTCACAGTCATGATGCACATACCCCCCCGGTAGGGGTGCTTTCGTCACCCAACGGGCGAAATTATTACTCGTGGCTAAACTAGCGATGACTAAATTTAGACTAGGGATGGCATCATCGGTCATTTTGTGGTTATTGAGAAGTTTGAAGTCTATAGAATCTTATTCTAGAGGATTTCTGAAAGACAAGAAAGAGTCTTAAGTCACCAATAAACAACAAAGTTCGATAATTTTGGTTTGCAAAGTTGCCAAAGGTTCTGCACCCCGCTTGAGACGGTATTCTAATTCGAGAAGTATGGGCAAGGTGGCCAGAAGTTGCTTAGAAGAAAAAGATTGTATCTCTTTGCGAATGAAATACAGTCGCTTGGGATTGGCAATTTCGGCGGCGGCGGCGATATTTTTGTCGTCTTTTTCTCCTTCTTCAATTTTTAATTTCACTATTGCCCAAGTGCGAAATTGACCCACTAGGGTGGCGGTGATACCCAAGGGGTTCTCGTTACGATTTAATAATTCATTAACTAATTCGAGGGCTTTGCCTGTCTCCCGTTTTAAAATAGCACTGGCTAACTGTAGGCTGCTTTGATTGCTGGCGTTGACTAGGCTTAAAATGTCCTTTTTGTCAATAGTTACTGCCGAATTATTTTTAAATAAACGCAGTTTTTCTAACTCCATCCACAGTAAGCGGCTGTTATTTCCCACCGCTTCTGCTAAGAGTTCGATCGCATCGGGAGTTAATTTTACTCCCACTTCTTTGGCAATTTCCCTAACTCTTTGGGCAATTTCCTCGACTTTCCAAGGCGGAATTAGTTCAAATTCTCTAACCTCTGCCTGATTTTGGATAAACTTGCTCGATTTTAAGCGGGAGTCGGGTTTTTTGGCACTGGTTAATAACAGATAGGAATTTTCGGGTAAATTGGGCAAAGTGCGCTGTAATTCCTTGAAAATATCCTCGGAACATTGTTGACAAATAACCGTATCGGCTAACCAAACTAAACGATTTCCCAGTCCGAAAACTGGAGTCATTGCTTGATTGAGTCCCTCGATAATTGCCTCATTGCGATCGCCATTAATTTTGTCATAATTAAACTGTATCCAATGGGGATCGAGAAGTTTTGCCTGTAGATTTTTCACCGCTTGGTTAATAGCAAATTCATCTTCTCCCCAATAAAATATTGTCGGCATAATTTTCTACTGATCAGCTAAGACGCATTTTAACCGCCTATCCTTGGGGTGAACTGAATCTTCCTCGATCTCTTTACTGTTGCCTGTTGCCGAACGGCTGCAGTCTCACGGCCAAAGCATTTTGCCCCATCTCAACCAGCAATTTCGCTCTCCCAAGTTTGGTGGGTAAAATGTATTCTAAGATACAGTCTTGCGGGCGAGGGAGTAGAAGGAACCACAGAGACACAGAAGACACAAAGATTGATCGCCACTATATAAGTTAAACTTATCACACAAAGTCGAGAAGAGCCGCAATTTAGATGCGCAGGCAGCTTATCAACGGCTTTTCTTTGTCACAGAATTGACATCTGGCTGTTATATTCCTGACAAATGAGAGTTATATGCTCAAGTTAATCCAGCAAAGGAATAAATCATTTCCCCTAACCCAGCTTTCCTCAAGCTTCCCACACAGGGTCTAGGGGAACTTTATTTTTCTAAGCCAAGACGTATTTAAATAGCTGATTCTTAGATAAGCACTGACAACAGGGGTAAGAAGCTCCCTTCATGCGATCGCCAGCAAAAATAAGTGATTAAAGTCTCCATAACCGAGATGGATGTGATAGTGTTGGCAAAAACTCCCTCGCTATACCAGTCCCCCGCAGATGATCTACATAAAAACTTAAGAATGATCCCCGTCTGGTGATAGACTTTTGACTGTTAAGGAAAAAAACTCACTAGATAAATCATAGATCAGCTGTAGGGAGGATCATCGAGTGGAAAGTACGCTAGGGTTAGAAATTATCGAAGTGGTCGAACAGGCTGCCATTGCCTCCTCGAAGTGGATGGGTAAAGGTGAAAAAAATATCGCCGATCACGTCGCTGTGGAAGCGATGCGCGAACGGATGAATAAAATCCATATGCGCGGTCGCATCGTTATTGGAGAAGGGGAAAGAGACGAAGCTCCCATGCTCTATATTGGCGAAGAAGTGGGTATCTGTACCCAAGTTGATGCCAAACAATATTGTAATCCCGATGAATTAGTCGAAATCGATATCGCCGTCGATCCCTGCGAAGGCACTAACTTGGTTGCCTACGGTCAAAATGGTTCTATGGCCGTGTTAGCGATCTCCGAAAAAGGTGGATTATTCGCCGCTCCTGACTTTTATATGAAAAAATTAGCCGCTCCCCCAGCAGCTAAAGGTCATGTGGATATTAATAAATCGGCGACGGAAAACCTGAAAGTTCTTTCCGATTGTCTCAATCGTTCCATCGAAGAACTGGTGGTAGTAGTTATGGATCGTCCCCGTCACAAGGAATTAATCCAAGAAATCCGCAACGCTGGGGCCAGAGTTCGTCTGATCAGCGATGGTGACGTATCGGCCGCTATTTCCTGCGCTTTTTCGGGAACTAATATTCATGCTCTCATGGGTATCGGTGCCGCTCCGGAAGGGGTAATCTCAGCGGCGGCTATGCGTTGTCTGGGGGGTCACTTCCAGGGACAATTAATCTATGATCCCGAAGTGGTCAAAACCGGTTTAATCGGTGAAAGTCGCGAGGGTAATATTGCTCGTCTGCAAGAAATGGGGATCACCAATCCTGATCGTGTTTACGGTTGCGAAGAATTAGCCAGTGGTGAAACCGTCCTCTTTGCCGCCTGTGGGATCACCCCCGGCACCCTGATGGAAGGGGTACGCTTCTTCCACGGTGGCGCTCGTACCCAAAGCTTGGTTATCTCCACCCAATCGAAAACCGCTCGCTTTGTCGATACCGTTCACCTGTTCGACCAACCCAAATACATTCAACTGAGATAATTCTCTGACGCGGTGGGGTGAGCATGGCTCACCTCGCCCCCATTGGTAAAAATATATAAAGTTTTTTTTCAAACATCTTTTATTTGCATCCCGATTGGGACTAAATTGCAACAATTAGAGACATAACGCACTGATCTTTATCAATAATTTTTGTAGCCTGAGCAACATTTGTAGGAGAACATAAATGAATATTGCTGTAGTGGGCTTGAGTCACAAGACAGCCCCGGTGGAAATTCGCGAAAAATTGAGTATCCCGGAAGCGAAAATCGAGTCCGCTCTTACCCACCTCAAGGGTTATCCCCACATCCAAGAGGTGGCTATTATCAGCACCTGTAACCGTTTGGAGATCTACGCCGTGGTTACGGATACGGAAAAGGGCGTAGTGGAAATTACCCAGTTTCTCGCTGAAATCGGGCATATTCCCCTTAATGTCCTGCGTCGTTATCTGTTTACCCTACTGCATCAGGATGCTGTCCGTCATCTGCTCCGGGTATCCGCCGGTTTAGAAAGTCTTGTCCTCGGGGAAGGGCAAATTCTCGCTCAAGTTAAAAATACCCATAAATTAGCCCAAAAGTACAATACTATTAGCCAATTACTCGATCGCCTGTTTAAACAAGCGATGACTGCCGGTAAGCGCGTCCGCACGGAAACCAGCATCGGCACGGGAGCCGTATCGATCAGTTCGGCGGCGGTGGAGTTAGCCCATGCTAAGGTGACAGACCTCAGCAGCAAAAAAATCGCTATTATCGGGGCAGGGAAAATGTCCCGATTATTAGTTACGCACCTTCTGGCTAAGGGTTCTCAGCAAATTGCGATCGTCAATCGCTCCCAAAGACGAGCCGAGGAGTTAGCCCGTGAATTTCCTAACCTACCGTTGCAACTATATGGCTTAGAAGAGATGATGGCTACGGTAGCGGCATCGGATATCGTCTTCACCAGTACAGGAGCCACGGAACCAATTTTAACTAAAAATTTATTGACAGAAGTGACGATTGCTGCTAGCTCGCTGATGTTAATCGATATTTCCGTTCCCCGCAACGTCCACACCGACGTGAAGGAATTGGCACAAGTGCAAGCTTTCAACGTCGATGATCTCAAGGCGGTGGTGGCCGCCAATCAGGAAAGTCGCCGTCAGATGGCCAGGGAAGCAGAGGCACTCCTAGAGCAGGAAGTGGAAGCTTTCGAGCTTTGGTGGCGTTCTTTGGACACTGTACCGACAATTAGCTGTTTAAGAAGCAAAATTGAAGATATTCGCGAACAGGAATTAGAAAAGGCCCTCTCCCGTCTGGGGACGGAATTCGCCGAAAAACACCAAGAAGTTATCGAAGCAATGACCCGCGGTATCGTTAATAAAATCCTTCACGAACCCATGGTACAACTGCGCGCCCAACAGGATATCGAAGCGCGTAAGCGCTGTTTACAATCCCTGCAAATGCTCTTTAATCTCAGTGTCGGAGAAGAATATAGTTAGGGGCCGACAATTGACAAAAATTAAGGGCGATTCTATGGGTCTGTTAAGATGATTTTGAGGGATTGGGGGCGGATAATTTTGCCCGATTCCCCTATCCACAATTTCAAGATTGACAGACCACTAGACGTTTGGCTGTAGAAATGCGGTAATTATGCCCAAATTGAGGGGGTGTTAAAGCGATGGAAGTAGGACAGAGGAGGGTGTGGGACCGCAGGGAGCGGTATAATTGATAGTTAGGCTGTTAAAAACTGAGTTCTCTCTTTCACAGATTTGTCATCAATCCCATTGTTAGCTTGTTATACTTGGAAAAGCATACTAAGCCTGAGTAATATGGAAAACCTTGCAGAAAAAGTAGCCTTAGCAGAAAAAGTAGCCGAACTCGAAAAAGCAGTCTCAGATGAGAGAAAAAGGCTGTCGTCTGATAGACTTGACATTTCTTTTGGGGAGTTGATCAGCCTATACAAAAATAATGAATTAATAATTAGACCAGAGTATCAGAGATTATTCCGATGGTCAGAAGCACAAAAAACTGCACTTATAGAATCAATTCTACTCTCGATTCCAATTCCTCCAATATTTGTGGCCGAGGATAAAAACGGTGTATGGGAATTAGTCGATGGATTGCAACGTGTTTCTACTTTCATAAGTTTTTTTGGTGAACTAAAAGGTAGTGGATGGACAATTGACGATCAAGAAGATATAGACAGATCAGGAGTCGAAGAAGAAGAAATTGATGAGGAAAGCGGGGAAGAAACTGGAGGGATACAAACTATCAATAAATGGACTTTGCAAGAAGGAGGATTGGTCAAAAGCTTGCAAGGCTTTAATATTGATAATCTTCCAACAAATCTAAAAATAAACTTGAAAAGGGCTGTTTGTAGAGTTGAAATTTTGAGAGGAGAAAGTAGCACTTCCATGAAGTATGAGTTGTTTAAACGACTCAACTCTGGAGGTTCAAAATTAACTCCACAAGAGATAAGAAATGCAATTTATCGAGGGGTTAATCCCAGGCTTAACGAGCTTTTACTAAAAGTTAGTCAAAGCACAGTTTTCAAATCTCTTACTCAATTAAGTAGTGGCAAACTTAATGAATTATATGATCAAGAATTAGTTCTTAGGTTTTTTGCTTTCTACAAAAATGCTGAAAATGTTAATGAAAATATGGAGAAGTTTTTAAACGATTTTATGGAGGAAACTGTTCAGGACGCTAGTTTTAAATATGATGTTTATGAATCTCTCATCATGAGAGTTTTAGAGTTAATTTACCAAATAGAAGACAAAAAGATATTTAGAAACGAGAGAAACTTTTTTGTTCCAGCTTATTTTGAGGGGATATTAATCGGAGTTGCTCAAAATATCGAGACGTATGCTGAAGACCTTGAACTTTTGAAATCAAAGATAACACAATTAAAAAGTGACAACGACTTCAAAAGATATTCTGGGACCGCTTCTAATAGTAGAAGTCGGATTAGAAATCGTCTTAAAAGAGTAGATGAAATTTTTAAATAATAAACTTAGCAATAGACTATGGATGATTTTGATAGGGCATTGCAAGAGATTATTGAAGAGAGAATATCTGTTCTTTTCGAAATTGAGAGAGCAATTTTTACGAGAAGGTACTCTCTATCTTCAAAGCATCAAGACATTTTCTCAACTCAATCAATATCGATGATTTATTCTTTATGGGAAAGCTTTATCCAAAAATCTTTCAACCTCTATATTGATGAACTTAATAATGTTGGCAGAGATCTTCATGATTTTTGCGATGAAATAGTTATTCACCACATGGAAAACTCCTTTAAACAGTTCAAGGAATATCCTACAAATGACAATAGAAAAGTAAGGTTTTTTGCTTCACTTAAAGAGTTTCACGCTGGGGATAGCTGCACTTTTTCAAGAGTTGTTAATACCGAGAGTAATGTTGGTTTCAACGTCTTAAACAAATTACTCAAAAGCTTTGCACTTGAAAAGTTTCCAGAACATTGGAAGGATTATGCACATCCGAATCCTAATTTAAAGGAATCCTTAGAGTTATTTCTGCGGTTACGCAATGCTGTAGCTCATGGAGGTGATTTAGCACCAGAGGATAGGATTAGCCAGGAATTATATACCAGATTTAAGAAGTTGGTGACAGATTTGATGTACGAAATCCGATTGAAAATGTTGTATGGTCTTAAACATAAAACATTCTTAAAGTTGCAGTAGCGTATTGTAACAAATAGCAGGTAATAGTAATTAACCTCAGTTCGGGATAAGCTAAAACCCTGATGCTACCGTAGCCTGAAACTCCTATTCTTTCGTGGAAGCTATGGCAAAATTCCCTTAAACCGAACTGGCGTTAATTAGCTGTAGCTGTAGGGTGCGTTCCCTGATGCAAGTCCTACTGCTCCACCAATAGATTTTTGGGAACGCACCATGCTCATTCATTGAAGCTGTGAGTCTAAGAGTGCGATGTCGAAGCCACGGCCTAACAGTACGTCAATTAGAAGTGGGACAGAGGAGGGTGCGGAACCGCAGGGAACGATATGATTAATAGTTAGTCCAGAAATTTTTAGAGAGAATGAAGACTTTAGAAGAAACTATTGCACAGGCTATGGATTGCCAAGATCAGTCAATCTTACCTTTTCTTCCATATATTCTACAGGACTTCTGGGAAATAGGCTCTTCTGCAAATTCTATTCTTAAAATTGTCAAAGCACATACAAATAATTATTCTGAATTAAATGTACTGGATCTAGGCTGCGGCAAAGGTGCAGTCTCGATAAAATTGTCAATTGAACTGGATTGCTACTGCCTTGGAATCGATGCAATACCAGAATTTATTGAAATCGCTAATAAAAAAGCTAGAGAAGAAGCAATTACTTCAATGTGTAAATTTATTTCAGGAGACGCACGAGAAATAATCAAGACATTAAACCAATTCAATCTGATTATTCTCGGCTCGATCGGTCCTGTATTTGGCAATTATTTTGACACTATGACTATCTTAAAGAAAAATCTGACAAAAGATGGTCTAATTATTTTGGACGATGGATATTTTGAAGATGATCAACCCTATAAACATGAATTTATAATCAAGAAAAATATGCTGTTCAAACAGATCGATAAAGCTGGCATGAAATTACTAAAAGAATATACAGAAACTGAAATAAATCAAAATGATGAGTATGAAATGCAATTTGATTATATTAAACAAAGATGCGAAGAATTAGCGATAAAATATTCAGACAAAAAGTATTTATTTGATAATTATATTGAAAAACAAAGATTTGAGTATAACAATTTAGAAAATATAATTACTTGTGCAACAATGGTAATTCAAAACAAATAATTTTGGACTGAAATTGCGGCTCTTATCAACTCTGTATGATAATTTTTACTTATAAAATTGTGGTAATTAGTCACTGACTTTTGAAAACCCACAACTGTTGCCTATCAATGCTTTCAGGGATTTATTGCCCTTAGAATTTTTCTGGCTGACGAGAAAATCATACTAAATCCAGTTATTAAAAACTGATTATTTATTCTCCGTTTTGCATGAGTGCATGAGTAGAAAACGGGTTTCTCCGAGAAACCCGTTTTTTTTCTGTGCGTTACTCAACGGATTTAGTATCATAAGGGTTTCAGCTTTGAGGAAGATTTTACGGAAATATAAGTATTTCATATATGTTGATTGAGAAACCCGATAGATATCGTTTCCACACAGAAACCAGAATAGCCAAATACTTAATAGATTAACTGCTGTGAGTCGGTTTGTTAACGAAGAAAATAAACTATAGCAGTAATAATACTCAGAATTACCACTGTCCAGCGCAGATAACTAGGAGAGATAATTCTGGCTAGTTTTCCCCCCAATAAACCTCCAATTAAAGAGCCAATTGCTATCACTATCGCCGCAGACCAATATACCTGATTAGAAAAGAGAAAAAACCAAGATGCTGCTACATTAACCACCAAAGAAAGCAACTGTTTTAAAGCATTTAATCTCGTGAGATTATCCTTGAGAAATAAGCCCAAAATTGCCAACTGAATCACCCCTAAACCTGCGCCAAAATAACCACCATAAATTGAAGCGAGAGCAATGGGTAAAACCGCCAAAATTTCTGGTATATGACCATTTTCGTCCCCCTGTCGCCGCTGTAGCCAAGAGCGTAAGGTATCTTGAAAAGCCAATAAAGCCGCCGCTAAAAGAATCAGAAAAGGAATCAGGCGATCAAATACCTGCTCACTACTATTTAATAGTAAAATACCACCGATAATGCCGCCAATAACTGCCGATGGTAGCAATAACTGAATCCGTTTTTGTTGCCCGTGCAGGTCTTTTTTTTGGGCGAGGGTTGCTCCCAGATAACCGGGACATAAAGCGATGGTATTAGTTACATTTGCCATCACCGGTGGGATCCCCACTGCCATCAGCGTCGGAAAAGTAATCAGACTACCGCCACCGGCAACAGCATTAATTAAGCCAGCAGCCACGGCAGCGAGTGATAAGAAGCCATACTGAATAAGCGTGAGCATTTAGGCGCTAGGGATAGTAATTAGCGATAAATCAATTTTTTCCTCATCAACTTGCTTAATTTCGGCTCTAATGCCTGGTCCAAAGTATCTTTCAATTTTTTCCTGTTTTGCCAGCCACTTTTCTAGGGGTAAAAGGGGCGATTCAAATTCTAGGGTGAAACAATAGGCGGAATCAACAGCAGTTTCACGAATTCCTACTAAAGTCGGTCTTTCCTCGTCTGTGGGGCTTAATCCCAGCTTTTCTAGGGCTTCATCCAGATGCACTTCCTGTCCGTAGCGATAGCGGGTGACATCGTTGCGAAGTTTGGTTTGGGTGACAGTAGCCTGTTGTTGGCGCAATTGCAAGATTTCGGGGCTAGTGGGTTGGCTGAAGGGTATCGGTTTGATTTCTGACGCTTTTAGGGCTAAACCTCCCAATAATAACGGTAATCCGTAGAAAAAACCCGCTAAATTGACCGTGGCGTTACCTTGGGCATAACCGATAATCCCGATAACCGTTAAAATACTACCTAAAATTAAGCCAAAGTACGATAGTCTAATTTTTCTAAGCATGAAATAATTTTTTTCTTGAGTACGCTAATCCTTTAGAGATTATACAACTCAAGAGAATCTTTTTTGCAGGGGGGCAGTAGGAAGATTTTTCAGTTATCAGTAAACAGTCATCAGTCATCAGTGAAAAGAAACCGGCAAACTTGACACTTAATAAGTAAGTAATCTCAATTAATTGTTAGATAGTGGAACAGGCTTTAGTTTTTTTGTAGTTTATCTTTGATTGTAACCAGCTACTTAGTTGATTATAGATGGTGCGTCAGGAATTTTTTCCGTCTAACGCACCCCACGTTTTACTATTGCCGACGTGCGCGCAATTTCTCAATCAATTGAGATAATTTCTCGTCAGAAGCGGCAGTAATAAAGTCTAATTTAAACTTTTGTCCCTGACTGAGATATTCTGCATAGCTAGACAGAAGAAAAGGACGAAACTTTTCATTATTAGCAATATAAACTTCAAAAAAAGAGACCAATAAAGCTCCAGTATAATCCTCGATTAAATTTTGATTGGGTAAAGTGATATCGACCACAGACTTTAGGGTTTTTTGCATTCCTGCATCCAATTCCGTAAAATTTACATGAGCTTGTCCCTCCACCATAGCTAGATATTTATCTGGCGTTTTTAACCAAGTAAAAGAAATGGCCTGTTCAAAAATTGGATTAGCTGCTGGGTCATAACTTCCGGAACCCAAGAGGACAGGAATTGAGATTTTGCTTAAACCTTTTTCCCCAAAAATACTGCGGTTAACGGGATTAGCCGCAAAAACAGCTGCGACTCGTTCATCACGAAAATTATAGACCTGTCTAGGCAATTCTAGGGCGCGACATTCCAAGAAAATCGAGATATTAATCCCGGAATAAGAACGGTTACAATCTTTAGCAAGATTATCAAAATCGATTGACGCACCGGCAACAGCAATGGCAGTATAACCTCCGAAGGAATGACCAGCTACTCCCACATTAGTCAGGTTAAGTTTACCTTGAAATTGACTAGCATTACGTCTTGCTAATTCATCAATGACAAAGCTAATATCTTTGGGTCGGTTAATAAATTCATCTCGATCAAAAATATTGCGATAATATCCTGCTAACATTCCTTGCAGGTATTTAATATCACTGCCGGGGTGTTGCGGTGCTGCTACTAGAAATCCGTAGGAAGCTAGATGTTCAATTGCTTCAGCATAATCTTCTGGTCGCGAGGCTAATCCGTGGGAAAAAATAATTACAGGTGTTTTACCGTCTCGGAAAGTTTGCGGGATATAAACATCTACATATAAACTGCGATTGCGACTGTTGTCGGTTAGGTTCCAAACTTCTTTTTTTACCTGAAAGCTACCGCGCTGACGCAAATCGGGTAAACTGGCATAATTAATAGCTGGTTTAACGGCAGCCGCTTCCTCTGCTGTCCAGAAGCGCATATCTTTGGTAAATAATTCAGATACATAAATGGCATAATCAAGAGCTTTAGCTAATCCGAGGATTTCTTCCCCCTGTAACTGGATATTATTGGGGAATTTTTTCAGGATATTTAAAAGGGTTAATCCCCCCGGTTCAAAAGCGGCACTAACAATCGCACCCCGCAGGGCATATTTACCATTAATTCCCCCTTGAATGGTGATACTTTTGCCCAAACGAGAGAGCATATCAGCACCCATCACACTATTAAAAAAACGAGATAGTAAAACAGGATCGATGTCAATTTTTGTTAATAAAGCTTCACGAAACTGCTCTCTTGCTTCGGGAGTTACTCTGGCTAAAAATTGTTTTAAATTAGCGTCGATTTTGCCTTCTTTAGCAAAGGTTTCTAGGGATGCTACCGATAGAGAAAATACGAGGGGAGTATAGACAAATTCAACTTCTTCGGCGGCTTTTAAGGGCAAAGCGGTCATAGTGGCGGCGAAAAGACCTAGGATAAAAGCTCGCAGACGACGAGTGGAATTATTTCTGGAAAAACGATTTTGTAACCTGGTGATAATCATGGAATTTTTAGTTAGAGTAGATGACAGCAATTAAATGAAAAAAGTGCCACGGTGATTGATGTCTAAGTTCAACAAACATCGATAAAGCACCAAGCAAATTAGAACCGAAAAGCATAAGAAAAACCTCGATAGATCAATTTGGTCGATTTCGATTCTAAATTACAGGCTGTTTTCTGAACATATTACCTAGTGTGGATTTTATATTAAAATTGTTTTTTTGTCAAGATACTGGTTATTAATGAAAAAATAAATATATGAATTTCATAAGTGAAATTCATATATAGCAATTCTTGGAGCTATGAGGTACAATGGAAAGCAAATAGACAAATAATAGAACTTACCAGCTTCCTATGAGACCCTATTCCGTAGATTTTCGCCAAAAAATTATCGATGTCTGGAAGAAAGAAAAAATTTCCATTCGAGGACTAGCTCAGAGATTTGACGTGGCCAAAAGCTTTATTCAGAAGTTATTGAAGCAACATAAAGAAACAGGAGATATCCGTCCTCGTCCGCAAGGGGGAAGTCCGCCAACCAAGTTAAATAGTGAACAATTGATAATTTTAATAGAAATCATCGAAGCTAACAATGATGCAACTCTCGAAGAATTATCGGACTTACTGTATGAAAAGACACAGGTGAAAGTCAGTAGAGCCACCTTGGGGCGGCTGACGCAAAAACTCAATTATAGTTTCAAAAAAAAACACTACACGCGGCGGAAAAAGAAAGTGACAGGGTACAGCAAAAAAGAGTGGAATACTGGTCAGAAGTTCGGGAAATTGAGGCATCAAAACTAATTTTTATCGATGAATCGGGGGTAAATTTAGCCCTTTTGAGACTCTATGCTAGAGCCTTAATTGGCCAAAGAGCTAGGGGAAGAAAACCACAAAAAAGAGGGAGAAATATTTCAATAATTAGTGCTATAAGCTTAGAAAAAGTTGTCGCATCAGTCAACATATACGGTGCAGTGGATGCGGTAACATTTGAAGGATTTATTCTGAAGGAAGTGCTGCCAAAAATTAAAGAAGGAGACTGTCTGATCATGGATAACGCCAAGATTCATCTCGGAGAAATGGTCAGAGAAATAATCGAACAAGAAAAAGCTAGACTCATCTATTTACCTCCTTATTCTCCCGAATTCTCTCCTATTGAAAACTTTTGGTCAAAAGTCAAAGCGATGTTAAGAAAACTAAAGGCGAGAACTTACAAAGACTTAATAGAAGGGATTGAATTGGCTATGTTAGAAGTTACTCAAAAAGATATTCGCAATTGGTTTACTCACTGTTGCTACTGTACCTCATAAGTCAGAGAATTGCTATATTTGGAGATGAAAAATAATTAGATAAGGTTTTTGAATGAGATAATTACCTAAGCAAAATTAATTACGCATTTTGATAAAGCTTTTTAACCAATAAATTAATTTTGTGTGAATAACTAAATTTTTTAATTATTGCGAATATGAATATCTTGCTGCGGAAAAGGAATCTCGATATTCTCTTTAGTAAACCTATTAAGAATAACACAATTAACATCACTAATTACTCGCTTTTTCCTGTTAACATCATCTAACCAGAACTTTAATTCAAAGTTTAAACTAGAATCACCAAAATTAATAAAAAAGGCTACTGGTTGCGGGTTTTTAAGTATGTTAGGATGTTGATCTGCAATGTCTAGCAATAAATTCATCACCTGTTGTGCGTTAGAATTATAACCAACTCCGATAACAATTGAACAATAGATCAAGTTATCACTACCCGTATAGGTGGTGACATCCTCAGTAAAAAACTTTTGGTTGGGGATAATTTTTTCAGAATTATCCGTGAGGATTTGCACTGTTGTCGCTCGAATACCTAGCTTTTTTACCTGAGAAGTTTGTCCTTCAATATTAATTATATCACCGGGTTTGAGAACTTTTTCAAATAATAGTAAAATACCGCTAATAAAATTACTGACCACTTGCTGCATACCGAAACCAATACCCACCGATAAACCACCAGTAATTGCCGCTATTGCCGTTGCATTAACTCCCACATAACCCAAGATAATGATAAAACCTAAGACAATGAAAAAATAACGTCCTAACAGTAAAGTTGCTTCAATTTCACCGCGACTAGTTTGCTGATTTAAATTAGCAATACTCAAAACTATAGTCTCTATAAGATCAACAACAATTACTAGAAAATAGGGAGCTATTATCAAAATAAATATGCTTCCCAATGTTATCGGACTATTGAATAAATTGAAAGGAGATACTTGGGCGATTTCCTGAATGTTATTGTAGAAACCAATCATGATCTTCAGGAGAAATAAGACCAATAAAGGAGCTAAAAGCCGGAAATGATAATATTTGATTGTATTGACGGAAAACTTGGCGTATAGTCCAGCTAATAAACCACGATAAACTAAATAAAACCACAGGAGTTCTATAGATAAACTAATCATTCCTCTTATCCAATTTTGACTGAGAAAAATTAGATAATTTAAATCAAGTAAAATTATACTAATAACTGGAAAATTAAGAAACTCTATCAGAATAGCAAAATATTGACGGATGGTTAATTTTTTATCACTATGGATAAAAGTGGTGACGTGAGGAAATCTTTTTTCTAAGTAAGACCATAACCATTTTGACAATAACCAAGCAAGAATTAAACAGAGAAAAATAATCATTAATTGATTTTGAACATTTCTGCGTCCTAAAAATAATAATTGGTTAGCAATTATTTCCGAAAGAGAGGGAATATTGTTGTTCATATTAATTTATTTTTTTGACTTCCTGATCGAGACCTGATTGAATATAAAGTATCAGTTGATGGGCTGCTTTTGAGGAAGATATTTCACCAGCGATCGCTCTTTCATACCAAAATTCTCCTTGTTCTAAAATTTGATTCAACTTTTCCCAATCATCCAGAGGAACTGCCACAGCATTTTGGGATTGTTGTAATAATACTGATTCGATCGGTAGTAAATTTCCTTCGATCTGCACCCGTCGGTTAGTGGGAATAAAACTTTCTGTTTGGATGATTGCTTGCAATTGTTGTTCGGGATTAGTGAGAAATTTTCCTAAAGCTAATCCCAACCTATTTTCATTATCACTATTATTACGATTAAATACCATTACCCTTGTATAGAGAATTGGTGCTGCTTTACCTTGAGTTTCTTGGGGAAGTAAAGCGACTCTGAGATCATCTTGGAGACTGTTTTTTAAATCGGCAATTTCAATAGAATTACACACATAATAGGTTAAGCGACCTCTAGCAAAGGCATCATGAAGCAATTCCCGTTGACGATTGAGAATAAAATTAGGCTGTGACGAGGCAAATTTTAGCCATTCTAGCCATTTTGCCCAACCATCCAGGCGAGGTTGTAGCCTACCCTGATCATCCCACAAATAGCCGCCAAAAATTGCCATTCCCCAAAAAGTATCTTCAAAAGAGGACACCATCCCCACAGAATAACCTTTGCGCGCACGTTCCACTAATCCCTCTAAACTGGTGGGAGGTTGCTTCAGCAGCGGATCGGTACTAACTTGTAATTTTTTTTGATTGTAACACAGTACACGAGTACGAGAACCTAAGGGAATGCCATAGATTTTTCCTTGATAGCTAACTTGTTTCAGGGTTGGGGGATTATAAATAGATAAATCTAGATTTTTTTGGTCAATTTCCCCCAGTACTCCTTCAGAGACTAATCTGGGTATATTTCTCGAAAAAATTAGAATAACACTCGCACCCAATCCGCTTTGAGATTGTTTAAAAAAACGTTCGGGTATCTCATCGATAGGAATAGCTTGCTCAAGAATTGTCACCTGCGGATTTAGTTTTTTAAACTCTTGCAAACCGAGACTTACTAGTTTAGTTAAATTGCCCTCTTCTGGATACCAAACCAAAAGGGATCCTTGCCTTTGCTCCGATGATTGGGTAGGAAGATCACTAAAACAAGCATAAAGAAAAATTGGCATCAAGATAAAAAGTAATAGTAACGATATAATCGTCCTTGCTTTTTGGCTTCTCCAAGCAGTTTTAACTCTGAGCTTTAGGGATTGCATTGCTCGTGATCCTTCAAAAATATTGCTATAGAACCATAGTACATGAAAAGGTGACTAATAATACTTATCATAAAAATAATTAACATTATCTTTTGTCAAGAGCCATCAGTATAGCAACAATCCCAGTTAAAAATTTGTGGACGTTGAGATGCTGACCTATCTAAATTACCTGTTAAGACCAGATGAGAGCAGAGAAAGAGCCAGTTTTATGGTTGGTTTTATAACACTATAACACCTAGTTTAAATGGGTAACAGCTTAGGGAAACTGTGCTTAGTACAAGTAAAATCCCTGTTATTAATAACTATGTCATGACGAGAGAGTGATACCTGCATTAACTTTACTGTATCAACCATGACCCCACCGCAGCAATCTTTCCCCTATGATTATAGTCTAAAATACGAGGTACTTTATGAAACTATTTACAGCAATTACCGAAAGATATCTAGGGACTAATTTCTATGTTAGAATTTTTCTAGTTTCCATAATATTTAGCCTAAATTATAGCGGTTCTCACACCTGTGTGGCACATTTAAACCTTTGCTGATTAAACTTTTTAACATCGATAATGTACCTCTTGTGAACAGGAAACGCTATATTACCTTTGACAACCGTAAAGCTTATATTTTCTTTAAAAACCCTTGTTTTGAACAGGTATTTTATCCTAAAAAAATTGAAAATAGAAATTTTATGATCAAAGCTTGAATGAATATTAATAAAAAAACTTTATACTTGTCAATATAATTTTCGGAGTATTTTTGATTGAAACCGACGGAGGCAATTTTATTGCATATTCTCCAATGACCAAGCTAATCGCCACTTCCTGTAAAACTGGTGTGAGAATCGAGCAAATTGTGCAAGAAATCGCCTCTCAAATTGATGCTATTCCCCCTATCAAAGATTTATTACCTAATAGTTGTTTTCAGATCAAAACTCAACTAGAAGCGATAGGAAAGGATTATGACTTTATTTCCTAGGAAAAGACGTTGGGTTTCATGCTTCAACCGTTCGGCAAAAGCTCACGGCCGAAGCCCAACCTAAGTTCTGAAAATTAGGTAACTGACCAGATGAAAATAATCGGTAAAACCCCACACCTTCAGCAAACCCTAATTAAAGAAATAGTTAAATCCTGATAAAAATCCTCTTGTTTTAACTCCACTTTTGATTGAGAAGCCAGTAAAAGTAAAGCCCAAAAAATCGCCACCTTTTCCTGTGTTGCCGAGTGACTAGAAGGCTTTTCCGCTTGCCATAAATCTAATAAATACTCAAACTCTATCTCATTTTTATCTAATTGAAAAAACTTTCTGTGCAAAAAAAAGTCCAGTTCCGCTGCCAACTCCGTCAGGTTTTCTTGGTGGGCCAATTCCGTGATAATTTGTACCGCTTCCCGTCGGGATTGAGGCCGGGGTTTCGGGACAACTACAGGCAGTTTCGGTAAAGCTTCAATCTCTAGGGCAATCTGTTGTAATTGAGTGATTAACTCCTGTAAAGTTACCCGTCTTTTTCGCGGTGGTGGGGCAGCAGTACGACGGCGAATATGATTTTCTAGATAACGGGGTAAAGTTCTTAATTCCCGTTCTAACTCGCTAATTTCCTCATCAATCAGACTTTCTTCTTGCTGGTCTAAAGACAATCTTTCTAGGGTATCAGCCTTAAATAAAACTAACATAGAAGCCCATAAAAAAGCCTGTCCCGATTGGGGTAAATTAGCCTGAGCCATGGCTAAATCTAGATCATTTAATAAACCCAATTCTGCCAAAAAGCGATCGATTACATCGATAACCTGCACATCCCAGGGGTCAATTTCTCCCTGTTCGGCCATTTCTAACAGAGATTCGATCGCGTCACTAGCTGAGGTGATAGTCATGATTCTATAATCTTGTAGGATCTCAAAGGATAGAATTTAGCAAGCAAAACCATGGACATATCGATCGCTGACCTGCGCTTAGACTACAATCTTGAAGAATTGCTAGAGTCAGAAACATCTGCCGATCCTTTCATTGTATTTAAACAATGGCTAGAACGGGCGGTATCTTCGGGAAGATTAGAACCCAACGCTATGACTTTAGCCACTATTTCCCCGGAGGGCAAACCCCGGGCCCGCATGGTACTGTTAAAAGACTTCGATCCTCGCGGTTTTGTTCTCTTTACTAACTACCAAAGCTCCAAAGGACAGGAATTAATCGCTAATCCCAATGCGGCCCTAGTGTTTTGGTGGGGAGAATTGCAACGACAAATTAGGGTCGAGGGAACTGTAGAAAAAATCAGGGAAGAGGAATCGGATAATTACTTTTTTGTCCGTCCCTGGGAATCTCGTTTAGGGGCCTGGGCCTCCAATCAAAGTGAAGTAATTTCGGGGCGGGATATCCTCGAAAAACGCCTGGCAGAACTACAAGAAGAGTATGCTGGCCGTGAAGTTCCTCGTCCTCCTCATTGGGGCGGTTTTCGCCTAATTCCTAGTTTAATCGAGTTCTGGCAAGGTCGCCCCAGTCGTCTCCATGATCGTCTCTGTTATTATCGTCAAGAAGATGGTCGTTGGCAAAGGCAACGTTTAGCCCCTTAGTTTTAAGCTGCCCGAGCATTTAAATTGCTTGTTGAGATGAGGAAAAACTCCCCTTTCCCCCCGACTTCGGGGGTATTGGCGGAGATTCAGCTAATTTGACGGATAGGCGGTTAAAATGCCTCTTAGCTTATGACAATATAGTGATCAGTTAGATGCTTGTATTTATTCCTCGATAACAAGCTTGAACATTGAGGTGGAAAAGTGTGTCACATTTAATTAACGCACTTACAAAATTAGGCGATGACTGCGCCTGATCTCCTTGACTTATTTTTTAACGCATTCAATAATACAAATATCTTCTTGAGTCGGAATAATGCGATTTAATTTTAAGCCTGCTTGACTCAACAATTCCTCAAATTCTGTTGCGGTTCTTTCTTTACCTCCCGGACACATAACTAACATATTTAAGTCTAACATTTTAGCTGCCGAAGGATTATTACCCGAAGGGACAACCATTTCTAAGACTAAAATTTTCCCATTGCTATCCAAAGCTTGACAACAGTTTTTTAAAATGGCAATCGCCCTTCGATCATCCCAATCATGAATAATATGTTTTAATAAATAGCCATCTCCCCCCGACGGTACGGATTCAAAAAAATTACCGCCAACGGTTTGACAACGATGGAGAATGTTGTGTTTTTCTAAAGTCGATTGACAATGGGAAATTACATAGTCTTCATCAAAAAGAATCCCTTTTAGGTGGGGATATTGCTCTAGGATTGTTCCCAACATTTCACCGTATCCCCCACCTACATCTACTAGGGTTTGAAATTCTGAGAAATTATATACAGCTAAAATAGCTTTCTCCTCGGACAAAGAAAAACTATTCATCGACTGTTCAAAAATCTCTGCATCCAGCGGATGGGTTTGAAAATATTCAAAGACTCCCATCCCAAAGACATCATCAAAGGATGGTTGTCCCGTTTTGATACTATGTAAGACATTTCCCCACGCTTGATAATGGGGAGCCTCTCCTAACATAATCGCTGTCGCTTTTACTGACTGGGGATGGTTACTAGATAAATGTTCAGCTAAGGGAGTTAGTATAAACTGTTGAGATTCAATTTCTCGAAAAATTCCCACACTAGCTAATGCTCTCATCAGTCGGTATAAAGCAGAAGGGTTAGTCTCAGTTAGGGAGGCTAAATCTTGACAAGATTTCGCTCCCGTGCTTAAATGCTCGGCTAGGCTTAATTTAGCGGCAGCATAGATGGATTGAGATAACCAGTAACCCGAAACCATTTGGGTTAATTGAAGATGAAGAGGGAGTTCAGGTAAGGACATAAGCAACTTTTACGGGAATAAAATTAAACATTACCATATAGGATAAGCTGCCCGCGCATTTAAATTGCCTGTTGAAATAAGGCACTCTTGCAAGAGTCAAGACTGAGAGTTTCAGATTTTGTTGTCCTCTTTTTTGTATTAACTTATGTACTATAAAAAGGATAGTGCAAGGTTTTTGAATGTCCCAACCCTATTTTCTGGTACTAACATCGGATTTTAACAGGTCAAAAGCTTTATTTTAAAAGGGTTTTACCATTATTCAGCCAACCCTAATTAAAACCACTTACTTAAATCCTGTTTAAAAAGTATAAATAAGTGAGAAGAAAGGATCGAGTGTTTAAAGTTCGATTGGCAGTTAATCATACTATCAAAAACGGATTTAGTATAATTTAAATACTGACCAATCTCTGAGATACACCTCGTTTTCTTTTCGGAATAACATCGTCAGAGATCCCCCAATAGTTTGAGGCTTGAGACATATTATATAGCAATAATTCTTCAGGCATTTTTTCTAAAATAACTCGGCTGAGATTAGCGGTATTGATATTCATTGCTCTCATCACAGAGGAGCCAAGTTCTTTCGATAATACCGGAATAACTGCGTTGCCAATCTCACGAAAACCATGCCATATTGTGCGGTGAAACTGAAACCAATCGGGGAATGTATGTAATCTGGCTGCTTCTCGTACAGTAATACAACGAGGAATAGAATAGTGAATGGGTCTAGGAGCAGTATAGGCCCCTTTATCGCTATTAGTTCCAGCCCGAAGAGTGTTACATAATCCAGTGGGAGAAAGCCTTAAAAAACGACTTTTTGGTTCCAATGTACCCGGTTCGGTTACAATAAATCTATCAATTGATCTTTGGGTATGAACTGAGCCTATATGTCCATAGATTTTTGTATCTACTGTTCTTTGATGGCAAAGTTTAAAAATATCCCTTGGCTGCACTGAATATTTTTTCCTCTTACCACTATAATCTAATTTTGATGCGGGTATGCCTAAATCAGTATCGATAAAGGCCGGTATTAATTCTAAATCTGAAATCGCATCATAGACGCTGGTAAAAGCTGATTTTTTGGCTGAGTTCAAATCGACAGTCTTTGCTAAGGGATATTTAGCCATCGTCACGTCTTTTCGACTACCAATTAAGATTAATCTTCTGCGCTTTTGTGGTGCGCCGTATTCACTGGCATCCAGGATTTTAATTGGCTGATTAATTGTATAGCCAATAGCTTCAAATTCAGAGATTAACTCCTCTAAAAATTGTTTGTGTTTACCCGTAGCCATGCCGGGGACATTTTCAAAGATAAAATACTTGGGTTTAATTTCTGCTACAATCCGCAGATATTCAAATACAAGAGAATTTCTAGGATCATCTATTTGTCGTTTACCAATCAATGAAAAACCTTGGCAGGGGGGACCACCAGCAATTAAACTAACATCGGTGGCATAGCCTTTTAGTTTTAATAATTCCCATATTTCTCTACTTGTTACTTTGGCTATATCCCGGCAAATAGTTTGACAATAGGGAAAGTTAAAATGATGAACCAAGGAATGGACTGCATCAAACTCCACCGCTACAGCAATATCAAATCCCGCCGCTTCTAGACCAAGGGACATCCCACCGCAGCCAGCAAATAAATCGATCGCAATTGGTCTATGTTTCACTTTGATGATTAGCTCTCTATTCTCTGCCTTTCATTATACTGTATTTTTGATATAATTAACACTTTAAATTTTATTAAGAGGGCAATTACTCGATCAATTTAGTAATCAATTGATCGACTTTCTCTAATTCTTGAATAATTTGTTTAACTCTTTCTAATTCGTCGGCGAGGTTAGGCGTTTTTTCGTTTTTATTGCCGAAGAATGAGCGATTTCACCGCGTTCTTCTCCAAAAGTATCCATATTTAGTAACCAAACTTTATCTAAGTCATCACTATCAATGCCGATTGGTAAGAGTAATTTTAATAGGTTAGTTTCCTTAATCCCATGATTTTGATCGATAACTGATTTAAAACATCTAATCGCTATGTCAATTTTTTTAGTTATTTTTAGTTTATCTTCAGGCAGATTTTTCTTACCTTTAAGAGGAGTAAGGGTGTCGGGAGCAGCTTCCATTTCTTGACCAGAAAAAGCGATTACACATAACAAAACTCGACCAGCTTTACCTTGATTATCCCAGATATTTTTTGCTGTCTGTACTGTATCCCAAACTCGATCTTCAAGATAAGATTCAATCTCAGCATGAGCAAAAACTCGATAGGCAAAAGTTAAAGCTAATTGTCTTTCAGAATATTCATTTATCTCGCTAAATTTACGAGGTAGGAATTGTTTTTTTAGTCGATTCAATTCTTTGGTTAGTTGTCTAAATCTCAGAGATTTCGGCATAGTAAAAAAACTAACTATCTTAACCCCTTAAAAATAATACGATTGTCTTCCATCTGAGGAATATTGAAGTTAATATCTAATACTTTTGATAAAGCTTGACCCCATAAATGAAAACGATTGTAAGTTGCTCTAATACTTTTAGTAGTTTTTTCTACTGAGTTCCTAGATTCATTGTCAGGGTTAGATAATAATTCTTTAAAAGCATTTTCTATCTGTTCTTTGTTTTTCTCGGCAGCTGCTCTAATTAGATCATCGCAAAAGTAAAAAACCATCACATCTAAAATTGCTCGATTCAACTGACTTCGATACTTTCCTTCTTTATATAACCAGAGACGAGAAAAGTTTTTCTCTCCAAAAATATTAATTGTTGTTTGGACAGCTTTTTCAAATTGATCAACAACATTGATAATTTCATCTGAGCGTTTTTCCCATTCTTGATTGAAATTTTGACAGGTTTTATCTAGAAGTATCTTAACATCACCGCGATAATCGGATAAATAATAGTGAAAAGCTACATAACGCAATAGTATATCAGTGTCGCGCATCCGGAAGTCGGGATAGGAAGATTTAAATATTTTCTTTAATGCTTGACTTTCGATCGCTCGATCATCTAAAAAATTAATAAAACCCCCTGGGTGTAATGCTTGTCTTAATTCTTGAGAAGACAAAGGGGTATTTTCCACATTGAGACGCAGAAAAATTTTATGGAGGAAACTCTCCGTTTTCCAATTACGGATAACAATCGTGCGGATAGTTTGATTATCCAGTTGGTCTGAGATATCATTTAAATTGAAGTCATTTTCTAGATCCTGATATTGGCAGCCATTGAGATCATCTAGAAATTCTAAATCTTTTAAAGTAAAACTATTATTAGGTGTGGCACTGTCACCATAAAACTGTAAAATTGTTAGTAGGCGTTGTTTGCCATCAAGAACGATAAATTTCCCTTTTTCCTTATTATTAGTAGCTAAGACAATCAGTGGGACTGGAAACCCTAGAATTAGGGATTCAATAAATCGACTTTTACGAGTAATATTCCAAGCATCTCGTCTTTGAAAGCGCGGATTGAGTTGAATATTTTCTCGAATTAATTGATCGCGGATCGTTGCGATAGTCCAATCACTTCCAGCAACAACAGTCTCGGAGATTTCTTTGAGTTGTAGCTTTTTTTGGTTTGCTGATTCTCCTTTAATATCTTCTTCTTCTTCCGCAAAATCCACCGCTTCTATCTCTTCCAAAATCTCTAACTGTGCCATGGTAGTAATTAATCTCCTCAATTGTCTATTCTGCAAAAATCCCGCCCCAATATTTGGACGGGACTAACAATCAATCAATAATTCAATTCTACTCCCATTCTATAGTTCCGGGGGGCTTAGAAGTAATATCATAAACCACGCGGTTAACTCCCTTAACTTCATTGACAATGCGATTAGAAATTGTCTCCAATAAATCATAAGGAACCCGCGACCAATCGGCAGTCATTCCGTCTTCACTGCTGACTAAACGTAGGACAATGGGATAAGCGTAGGTGCGTTGATCTCCCATCACTCCCACACTGCGGACAGGCAATAAAACCGCGAAAGCTTGCCAGAAATCGTGATACATTCCCTGCTTATTAATCTCATCGCGCACTACCCAATCTGCATCGCGCAAAATATTTAATTTATCTGCGGTGACTTCCCCTAAAATGCGAATTGCTAAACCGGGGCCGGGGAAAGGTTGACGACGAACAATTTCTTCTGGAAGACCAATCGAGCGACCTAATTTTCTCACCTCATCCTTAAATAATTTTCGCAGAGGTTCGACCAATTTAAACCGGAGATTTTTCGGCAGTCCACCAACGTTATGATGACTTTTAATTTTAACCGCGACTCTTTCCCCGGTTTTGGGATCCACATTACCATCGGCCGATTCAATCACATCGGGATATAAAGTCCCTTGGGCCAGATAATCAAAGGGTCCCAAGCGATTCGATTCTTCTTCAAACACCTGAATAAATTCATGGCCGATACGACGGCGCTTTTCTTCGGGATCGGTGACACCGGCAACCTGCGCTAAAAATCGCTTTCTAGCGTTGACATACTGGACTCCGATATGGAATTGCTCGTTAAATATCTGCATTAATCGTTCTGGTTCACCCTTACGCATGAATCCCTGATCGATAAACATACAGGTTAGTTGATCACCGATCGCTCGATGTAACAGGAATGCTAAGGTAGAGGAGTCCACACCGCCAGATAAAGCCAATAAAACGCGCTTATCGCCCACTTTTGCCCTAATTTCTCGGATCGATTCCTCGACAAAAGCTTCCGTGGTCCAAGTGGGTTCGCATTTGCAGATATGATAGACGAAATTACGAATTAAGGCGATTCCTCCCACAGAATGGACAACTTCCGGGTGAAACTGCACTCCAAAGAGTTTTTTCTGGTGATCGGCAATAGCCGCACAATCGGTATTATCGGTATGAGCGAGAATTTCAAAACCCGCAGGCAATTCCACGCAGGAATCCCCGTGACTCATCCAAGCGGTGGAACCGTCCTCGACATTGGTTAATAAATCGGTAGGATCGTTGATAAATAGGGATGCTTTGCCGTATTCGGCCCGTTTTGCCCGTTCTACCCTGCCCCCTAACTGCTGTACCATCAATTGCATCCCGTAGCAAACTCCGAGGATGGGTACACCTAAATTCCAAATTTCGGGATCACAGTGAGGCGCTCCAGGATCATAGACGGAATTGGGACCGCCCGAAAGAATTATTCCTTTCGGGTTGATTTGGGCCAATTGTTCGGCGCTGGTACGATAGGAGAGAACTTCGGAGTAAACGTTCGTTTCCCTGATTCTGCGGGCGATTAATTCAGAATACTGGGAGCCAAAGTCAAGAATGATGATTATTTGACGATTAAGGCTATTAGTGAAGGACTCTGAGGGCAAAGTCTCTTGGGGGGTAGGAAGGGGGGTTTGAGTTGTCACTACGATCAAAAAAAGAAACTGGCAGGAAAAGGTTAAAGATTTGTAAACTAAATCGGCTATTGTTCTGAAAATAAGCTACGATTGTATCGCCTTATTAGTTTCATTTTTTAAGACTAAATAGGGCTTGCTGAATAAATGTGAAATGTAGGCAAAGTAAGGGTTTTGGGGCTTTACGAGCGAAACAGGTGCAAGATTTTGAGAGAATCGTCGTTCAAAACCTTGCGTCTTCATCGGCCCGCGTCCTGTAGGGGCGAAGCATTCGGGCAATAACCTATCGGTGAAACCGTAGATTTTCTATCCGAATGCTTCGCCCGTACTTTTTCAGCAAGCCCTAAATATTCCCACGATCATAGCACGGTCACTGGGGAGTGACTGGTAGATTTTGCAAAAATTTAAGGCCATTTTCGCTTTTGCTGATCAAAGAACGAGAGCGATCAAATAAAATACAACCGACTCCAAGATGACCGTTACTGTGGTTATAAACGTATTCTTGGCAACGGCGATCAATCGTATTAGCCATTTCTCCATAGATGCGTTCCACCCAATTATCGCCCGTTTGCCGGTCTAATTGACGCAGATATTCCAGACCGTTTTCGCTGGTGCTACTGTCAAAAATTTGCTGGAGATGGGGGGTAGCTAAACCCATTTTAGCGGCGTAGGCGGTGAGAATTTCCCGACGACCATCGGCCAGATGATGGTGAGTCTGAAAGATTCCCCCGGCAAGTTTAATTAATTTACCGTGATAACCAAACAAAAGAATTTCAGAGATTCCCTGTAATTGTGCCTCTAATAACATCGGCCCGATCCAATTGGCTGTTTTTACCAAAATATCAGGATTAATACCCATTTGAGGGGCTAAATCTAAGCCATTTTCCCCGATACAAAACACCAAGCGATCGAAACGAAGAGATAAATTTTTTAATTGCTCGCGAAAGATTTCCAACTGTCCGGGAGCGCTCAGGGGCTGGGAAATGCCAGTAGTACCCAACAAGGATAATCCCTCTACCACGCCAAAAGCGGCGTTAGAAGTCCTTGTGGCCAGTTTTTTGCCTTCTGGAAGGATAATCGTCACTTTGATGCTTTCTTGGGGCAGTAACAGGGGTCTGAGGTTTTCTTGCAGCAGACGCTGGGCATAACTATAAATAGCTGATTTCCCGCCATTATCAACCTGTAGGCCGATTCCTGCGCCGCCTTGAATCTCTATCTCTTGATTACCCGTTTTTCTTTCTACTAACGCCCATATAGGGGTATTTCTAGTTAAATCTAAATTATCCCCCGGATCGCTGCGGGTGATAGCTAGGGCAGCATCGGGGTTAAGTCGGGCAACTTGTTCGATGGCAATTGTAACCGTTTCTGGCGGTTCTAAAAGATTAAAAGTAACGGAATTTAGCTCATTTTCGCCGTGGAGATGCTGGAGAGAAGCGATCGCACTGGCACAGGCAAAAACTGGTAAAGTGTAACCGGAACGGGGTGGGGAGATAGACATGAATAAGATCGATAGCCAATCAAATTAGCCGTGATCTGATTATAGAACTAGGGGGCAACCTCTGCTATTTTTCTCGAAACCCTGCAATTTTACGCCAAGTAATTTCAGGATATTTTTTTCTAATCTCAGGAGAGAGTTGTTTAACAGCTTCTCCAATGACTTCAAAACAGCGAATCACAGCATCTTGAATTAATAAAGATTGATAGAATCTGTCTTTTCCCTCCTGTGTATAAGATTCGATTCGTTCAATTCTATCTAAAATATCACCTAAATAAATTAAGTCATCATTCATAAAGGAATCACCTCTTTCATGATTCTTTCCCGAAAACAATCTCGTAAACTGTTAATAGTAGCCACATCAACCTTACAGCCTAAGTAATTTTCTAAGTCTTGAATTAAACCAATTCTATCTAATAAGTTGCGCCCTTGTTCCATTTCTACTAAAAAGTCAATATCACTGTCATTGCTGTCTTCTCCTCTAGCAACTGATCCAAATATTAGAATATTAAATGCTCCATGCTTTCGGGCAATTTTTATAATATTCTCTCGTTTTTCCTGAAGAAGTTGATAGCGTTTCATTTTCAGACTTTCCCGAATCACTCAATAATTTTTTGGGCAAGCAATATTAATTTTTTCTACAATAATTATAGCATTTTGCCCGTACATAACCAATATAAGGGTTCAATCAGTCCAAAAGGTTGCCATTCTTTAGTATTTCTAATCACGGCAAATGCTCTCCCACTTTCTGATTGAATAATTGAATTTGGTTCGCAATATTTACCAAATACTCCGAAGGATGAAGTGGTGAAATATTCGACTTTTCCCTTGTCCTCCTGAGTCCAATTTTCTAGAATTTCATACATTTTAGGAAAGCGTCTTTGTACCAGACCACGAGGATCATCTCGATTAACCCAAAGTTCTGATAAATCACATTTCGTGACAGTAAAAGCGATAGGACAACCTTGCGGGTTACGCTGTGTTAAATCTGTAGTAAATTTTTCTAAAGACTTAGCATATACCTCATCTTTTCGATGAGATGTTCCATCTATTGGTAAGAAATATCCACCTATATTACTAAATAAATCATTATAGAAGCTATGAGATGATGAAAACTCTCTAATATCTCTCAAAAGACTATCTGGCATATCGTAGATAGCAAATGAAACTTCTTCTGTATTTTTAGCCCAAAATAATCCTTTTATTTCCAGAGTAATAGTAAAACTATATAAAGGATGCTCGCAAAAGCTATGGTATAATTTTCCTGCTTGTAACATCACTTGCTCTTTTAAAATGTTTTCTGCCTGCTCACTCAATTGTTTTGTATTCTCGTTCATCGGTGTTACTTGACAAGATAAGACCTTTTTAGATTTTACCTGATGTTTTTGATGATAAGCTAAAGTCGCAAGATAAGTGCTTAATCCTGCTGCACGAGAACCTATACCGATGATATTAGTCATAACATTTACCTCACAGAAATAATGTGTTTAAAAAGGTTGAATAACTGGACAATTAACCCCACCTACAAACCCATTAAAGACCAATTCAAGAAAAAGAAACTTAAGTAGTCGTGCAAAATTAATTTCCTAGTAAAGATAGGCAAAAGGCAAGAGGCAAAAGGCAAGAGGGGGTTAGATATGTGTAATTAATTTTGCTTAGGTACTTAGCTCACATCGAGCAGTTAATGGCGGTGGGAGCCTCGCTTTCTTGTCCGAGTAAAAGGCAGTATAACTGAACTTCCCCGTTGACAAAAGGCCATAACATCAGGACAGCGATTTTTCTGATTTTCGACAAATTCAACCACACCAAGAGGCTCTTTTATTCTTTGTGTGATAAGTTTAACTGATATAGGAGCGATCGATCTTTGTGTCCTCTGTGTCTCTGTGGTTCGTTCCACTCACCCACTGACAGTATCGTATCTTAGAATACATTTTACCCACCGAACCCAAGAGAAACCATCAGAAAAGGTATCTTTCCCTTAAGCTGAACGCAGGATTTGATTTTTGACTATTAGTCGCAGGGTTTGTTGCAATTCCTCGCGACTGTGAATTTCCTCCAGACGATGAACCGGAACACCTCGATCAAAGAGAATTAAAGTAGGCAAACTACGCAGACGAAAACTATTAGCTAACTTAAAATTTTCATCAGCATTGACACCGACTAATTGAATCGCATCTTGACAGTCATTTTGCCAAGAAAAGAGGGTGGGTTGGATTAAACGACATAAACCACACCAGGGAGCCCAGAAATGCACGAGAACTGGACGAGGAGACTCTAAAACTAGCTTAGGGAAGCTCTTTTCGTTGACAGATAGGATCATGTCTAAACGGATTTTATGAAAACTTAATTTTGATATAGAAACCATCCTACACCAATCGGGATCAATAAGAAAGGGGTTGGGAGCAAAATCACCAATAAATTTTACTTGTTGCTTGCATTAGCCAAGGATGACCCCACCAGAGGAGTAGAATAAACCCTGTTACTCCTAGATAGGCAGGACGAAGGAATTCTTGCCATTTTAGGCTTTGCCGACCATCGATAATTGCTAAAAAGGGGACCACCGAGGTGCGTTCTTTGATCTTTAAAAATGCCTCTCCGTAACGGTTCTCTAACCGGCGATCGCCATGCCAGACAGCAAAAAGATGATGAGCAATTAAACCTAGGGAAGTTAATAGGGTAAAGCTTGTTCCTAACCAGAGGGTATGGGCAATACACCAGATCACCTGTCCTACCATTTGGGGATGACGGGTAACGCGCAGGATGCCGGTTTCGTAGAGATGAACCTGGGGTTTTTGGATAGCGGCGATCTCCAGCAGGTTAAAGGTGGCAGGATAGAGAAAGAAAAAAGAAATGGCCGAAATTATCCAAACTAGGGTTTTAACTCCAGTCACTCCCTGTACTTGCCAGAGCAGTAAACCATCATAACGATGATTGAAGAAATAAACTACTAAAATCAGGGCCAGAGGGATACTCACAAGGGCAAATAATACCCGATACAGTCGCGCACCGATGATAGCTTCTCCCCGCATTCGTAAACTGGCTAATCCGCTATGGGCAACAGCAAAACCCAGTAATAAACCTAACATGATCCAATGACTAGCGAATGCCACTTTTACCCTCTTGATTGACTAAATTTTTCTCCCAATTCTATTTTAAAGATTGATGGTTAATTTTTCAGCCTCCTTTTTTTGTGTTGCCAGTATCGGAGATTCGGGGCAAAATAAAACTATGCTTCCCCAAAGCCTTTCCCAAGAATATACCCGGGGAACTATCTAATTTTGCAAATTTTTAGGTAATATGTCTTATCCCCAAAAGCGATTTGTGATGGTCTGTCAGCATTCTTCCTGTTTAGTCCAGGGTGCGTCGGAGCTTCTTTTAGCTTGGCAAATGGCAGCTCTCCCAGAAGATGTCATCGTCATGACCAGTGGTTGTCAAGGACAGTGTAGCACTAGCCCCACGGTCAGGATTATTCCTGAAGAAACTTGGTACTGTCGTGTTAAATTAGAGGATGTCAATCAGATTGTCGAAGAACATTTGAAAAACGGTCAACCAGTTGAGCGTTTACTCCATCCACGCATTCACGCTCAGTGGCAGTAAACCTGATCATCAAGGCTCTTCGGGACTTGTTAGGGGAATAAATAATCAGTTTTTAATAACTGGATTTAGTATTAAATGCACGGGCAGCTTAGAATTTACCTGAACAAAAGCCCCCAGAACACATTACTTTCTAGGGGTTTAATTACAATTGACGGAAAACAAACTTATAGGGGGGTTAACCTCCAGCCACCGCAGGAACGATACTGACTTCATCGCCATCTTTTAAGGGGGTTTTTGTCCCATCGAGAAAGCGAATATCTTCACTGTTGACGTAGAAATTTAAAAAAGGCCGGGGTGTACCATCTTCACGGCATAAGCGGGCTTTGATACCGGGAAAAGTTGCTTCTAAGGATTCAATTAAATCACCGACACTACTAGCACTACACTCGACGGTAGCGTTATTTTCTGTAAATTTTTGCAGGGGAGTGGGAACAAGAACTTTTACGGCCATAGATATCAAGGGAAAAGTGGAAAGGACAGTAAGCTGCGCGCGAATTTAAATTGCTTGTGGAGATGAGGCAAGAGGATAATTGCCCCATCATCCCTGAACATCAATTCTAGACGAGAACCTGTTGCCATTCGAGGCGTTCGAGGGTGCGGGAACGTTCTAGGGCCCGTTCAAAACTTTCTAATTTCGGTTCGATTAACAGGGGTTCACCGATATAACCCTGTACCGCTTCTTGGGTTTTTAGACCATTACCAGTAATATAAACGACCGTGGTTTCTTCGGGGTCGATTTTACCGGCTTCTACTAATTTTTTCAAGACAGCGATAGTTGTACCGCCGGCGGTTTCCGTGAAAATGCCTTCCGTTTCTGCCAAAAGTTTAATACCTTCGATAATTTCGGCATCGGTGACGGATTCAATATTGCCGCCGGTTTTACGGGCAATATCAAGGGCATAAATACCATCGGCGGGATTACCAATAGCGATCGATTTGGCGATAGTATTGGGTTTAACTGGGGCGACAAAATCCCGTCCTTCCTTGAAAGCTTGGGCAATGGGGGAACAACCCTCCGCTTGAGCGCCACTAAAACGCACTGGTTTATCTGCCACCAAACCGACTTTAATGAATTCTTGGAAGCCCTTATAAATCTTGGTAAAGAGGGAACCACTGGCTAAAGGTGCGACAATATGGTCGGGTAGTTTCCAGCCTAATTGTTCAGCCACTTCAAAGCCTAAAGTTTTGGAACCTTCGGAATAGTAGGGACGCAGATTGATGTTGACAAAACCCCAACCGTAGGTATTGCCCACTTCTGAACAGAGACGGTTGACTTGATCGTAGTTGCCTTTGACTGCCATGACCGTGGGATTATAGATTAGGGTGCCGAGAATTTTACCCGCTTCTAAGTCGGAGGGAATGAAAACACAACAGTCTAAACCAGCGTGAGCAGCAATAGCGGCGGTGGAATTGGCCAGATTTCCCGTACTAGCACAGGAAACGGTAGTAAAACCTAATTCTTTGGCCCGGGTAAGGGCGACGGATACCACTCTATCTTTGAAGCTGAGAGTGGGCATATTGACGGCATCATTTTTAATGTAGAGATTTTTTAGACCCAAGCGCCGGGCTAAACGGTGGGATTTCACTAGGGGAGTCATACCCGTACCCACATCGATAGGATTTTCACTTTCCACCGGCAAAAAGGAACGATAGCGCCAGATGGAATTGGGACCTGCTTGAATGCTTTCTCTGGTAACGGTGCGACGGATGAGGTCGTAATCGTAGTCCACTTCCAGGGGAGCAAAGGTTTCTTCGCAGATATTCAGCGCCTTCAGGGGGTAAGAAGTCCCTCCTTCCTTAGAAACCAAGCGGGTAAAGGTGGGGATGAATTTTGAGGTTTTGATGTTTGTCGCTAGGGTCATGATTTTTCTGTCTTGCCGTCAACTGATGTACAAGCATCCTATCACCCGCAAAATCTTGGTGTCAAATATACCCGACAAAAATAGTCGGGTATAAATTTATACAGAAACTAGGGGATAATCTGGGGAGTAGCAAGGGTTAAGGGGAAATGGTTAAGCTGCCGTGTCAGGAAACTTCGGTGTAGTTTAAGGTCAAAAAAAAGACTAGGAGAAGGGATTTAAGTTTTTAAGGGAGCCGTAGCCTATTTACTGCTAATTTTAATCAGAATAAGCTCTGATTTTTCTTTAAATAGCTTAAACAGGGGGCGATTAACTGCGGTTGCCAGAAAGTTTCTCGCTTTACTCAGGATGATTATCAAAAAAAGTGACAAATTATGTGACTTTGTTGAGAAATAATAATTTTTTCCGGACTGCCAAATAAAATTGACTATTTCTGTTGGCAGTTCCCAGATTTCCATGTCTCTGCTTGTAATAACTGAACTTCTCCCATATATATATACTATAATAGCCGAAAACCCTTATCCATCAATGGATACATTCCTTAACTCCTCTCAATGTACCCATGTAATTTTTAATATTTATTAATGGGCAAGAATTCTCTACTATTTGCTAAAATGATAGCCATGTATATAGGAAAAGTTCCTAGTCAGCAATTATCATTTTGAAAAAAATCAGATAAAATTCTCTTATTTAAATAAAGAACTTGTGGCTCTTCGGTAACTGTTATGCAAATAATTAACTTAAAATAAAATTCGATGAGAGAGCCTACGCCCAAAAATAGCTGAAACCCATACAGAAAAGGACTTAAGGCACAAATAGGTTAATACAAAAAGATAGACAATCGAGTTAAGATTTGATATAATAGCCAAAAACCAGAGTATTTTACTTATGATACTTGACAAATTTTTGAACCTAGAAGGAACCTCTATTCAAGGCTATCTACACCTAGAAAATATCGGTATAGTTTGACCAGTCGAATCGAAAAATCAAAAAGCAATCTGTCCTCGTTGTGGGTTAGAGAGCGATAAACTCCACCAAAATCATCGACATTTAGTCAAAGATTTACCGCTCTCAGGTCAACCAGTGTACCTACAAGTTAATCGTCGTCAATTTAAGTGCGGTAATTGTCAGAAACCCTTTAGCGAAGAGTTAGATTTTGTCGCCAAGAAACGAACCTATACGAAAAGACTAGCCGAGAATATACTCGAACAATTAAAAGAAGGAGATATTTTAAATGTTAGCCGAAGAAATGACGTAACGGAAGAAGAGATTCAAAGAATGATAGAGGACATAGCTGAAGAAATTACAGAGACAGACCTATCGAAATTAAAAAGACTAGGAATTGATGAAATCGCTCTAGTCAAAGGACAAAAAAATTACTGTGCGGTTTTAGTAAATTTAGATACGGGAAAACTAATAGCTATTCTAGAGAAGCGAACACAAGAGGAATTGAGGGAAACGCTTACAGGGTGGGGAAAAGAGGTGTTAGAGCAAATTGAAGAAGTCAGCATAGACCTTTGGTTGCCCTATAAAAATTTGGTGAAAGAATTGATGCCATCGGCCGAGGTAGTCGCCGATAGATTCCATGTAATGAAACAAATTAATCAAGAGTTAGACGAACAGAGAAAAGCAGAAAAAAGAGCCGTAGAAGCGCAGAAAAATAAAAAACAGAAAGCGGAAAAAGAAGCGAAGCTAGAAGTTTTAAAGCGAAGTAAATATAGCTTGTTAAAAAATGAAAAAGATTTGACGGAAACCCAAAAAATCAAACTAGAAGCTATCAAAGAAAATTTCCCAAGTTTGAAAAAGATGCACGAGTTAAAGGAAGAATTGAGAAAGATTTATGAAACCTCAGAGAATCCGACAGAAGGACTGCTATCTATCTCAGAATGGTTGGCAAAATCCTCCAGTGTTTTTACCAAGAGTTGTCAAACAATCCGAAACTGGTTTGGAGAAATAATTAGTTATTTCGAGCGAAGGACCACGAATGGGGTGGTCGAGGGAATCAACAATAAACTTAAACTAATAAAACGGAGAGCCTATGGCTTTAGAAACTTTCGGAATTTTTGGGTTAGAAGTATGTTATCTTGGCATCTTGTCTGTTGATTTAGCATAAAGGGTAACGAAGAGCCGAACTTGTGTAGAAGCATTATTTTTTGACAGATAATTATCATCCAACGCTGGAGATATACAGGTTTTAAGAACTTTGTCCACAAAAAATCGATTTCAACTCATAAATCTGGATGAAATTCTAACAAAATTTTTAGTTTTTTTTATGAACAACTTTCTTTTTTTTCTTCAAGAGTTCTGACATTTTTAACTAGAATTTACTTTTTTAAATGGGACATATTCGGTTAGAATAAATGAGAAAAATTCCGACCAATTCTTAAACCAAATAAATTTTAATAGGGTACGAATATCATTAAAGAAAGAAGTCCTAGTTACTAATAGCTCACGAATCTTTTGATAGGTGTAATTAACTAAATCCAACACGGTATGAAATAAAAAAGCTAGTAAATTCAAAGACAATAAGAACTCGCACAAATGATTCTGACCATGACCAAAGTTATGCTCTAAATTATAACCGTGATTTTTAAGAACGTTATTGCCTTCATTTTCAACTTTCCATCTGCTACGTCCAGCTTTGACAATTTCTTCGACATTATTTTCCGTGATTTTATGATTAGTTATCCAATTATTTTGGTAGATAGTTTTCTGGGTTTTTTCATTGATAACAGTCACTTCACACCAATTAACTTCGAGACTTGAGTCCCCCTCTCTTAAGGGAACTCTAGAAGCATAACGATAACGATAAATTAGATTTTTTCGTCCATCCCATTGTTTCTTTTCAACGGTCCTAACTTCGCCACTTTTTTCTAAAAATTCTAGCCACTCATATAAAGTTTTATGCGACGTTTCCAAACAAACAAAAATAAAATTATAACCTTGTTTTATCGCTAATTCACAAACAGGTTCGTGAGAATATAAGTCGTCTCCTAAAAGAGTTACAGGATAACCATACTTATTTTTATGATTCCTATTTAACCATCTTTTAACGGCCGCATTTTCACAGTCTTGTTTTTGATGTCCATCTTGTTTTTTAATGAATTCTGGCTCTAAATTAATTACTTGTTTTTGCCTAGGAGAAACTACTATCGGTGTGACACAGCCATGAAAATAAGTTGTAGTTCCATTTCGATGATTACGACAGTTACAATGAGGGCAATTAATTTTCTTGGATGAGAAATATTCTGTGCCATCTAACGCCACTAATATTTCTCCATCTAAGTAGAGAAACTTTTTCAAAACTCCCTTTTCTTTTAACCATTCATAGACTTTTTGAAAAGTCCTAGAGATATTAGATGCTGGCACTGGATCTAGCAAATTTCTTATTTGATTATCCCCAGGAATTTTTTTAATTGAAAATAAACTTTCAGCATTATCTTTTCCCTTATTGCTTTTTATTAAACGTTGATGGTCTAAAAAAGACGGCGACTGAGTAAAAAAGACTGAAAATGCAGCCATCACGGCATCTTTTATCTCATATTTTCTATTATTTCCAGGTTTCCTCTCATCGGGTAAATCATCTAATTCTTGATGTAAAAATTGCGTTAATTCCGAAATTTCTAGGGTTGCCGCTTTTTGAGCCATCTTGGAATAATTTGACGTGCTGGTGGATTTCTATCTCACCCATTTTACCTTAGCTGACAATAATTATAAATTTTTATTTCCCTTGAATTCTCTATTCTAAAAACAGAACTATCTTCCTGATTTAACCCCGTTCGTTCTCAGCCAACCTCTTTGATTGCTTGAGTATTTATACTTAATTTGTCTAGCCAATTGTTTTTTTATTGTTCGCCTCTTCTAGAAAATAGTTGCTTCGTACTATATTTTCCTTGCCAAAATCGGGGTTAATGCTCTATTTATTTCAAAATGAGAATTGCTGGTTCCTAGTTCTTCTTCGAGAATCCTACCGAGAAGGAGATCAAGTCAAAAAAAGAACCCTTGCCAATCTTTCAAAATTACCCGATGATACTATAGCGGTAAGCGTTTGAGTGAGATACAAACCAAGCTTTGCCTAGCCTGGTTTATAGCTCGTGACACTGTACCTCATACGACTGCACACCGCTATAAAAACGTGCCATCCCTTAAACTGCCTGATTCTGCTGAAGCGGATTTTGAAACCTTATTAGATAAAATCAAGGGAATCTGGGCTAAAGGAGACGGTTTAGAATACCAGCAAAAAATTCGAGAGGGGTGGGTATGAAACAATTAATAGACTCCTGTATTTTAATCGACTTCACCGTCGTAGGTGACATCCGCTGCCGCTAGATTTCTCGAAGCCAAATTAGTACACACGCACTAACCTAGCTGGCCAAGTTTTCCACGATACTGATTAACCTTTTCTTTCTCCTCCTGTTCCTTAGGTCTGCATACTGTAATTCTTTGACTGCCTATTTCTGCATTTTTTTGCTCACCTCCATCTTAATTTCTTCTTTCAAAACTATACCTATCAATCGTTTCCCCTTTTTTTAGTTTCTTCTCTTTTTGTTAAGAAAGATCTGACTAATGGATAGAATAAGGGGAGATTAAGGGGGTATCCAAGGCAAAATCTATCTTTATATTTAATTAGAACCACTTAAGTACCTAAGCAAAATTAATTACACATATCTAACCCCCTCTTGCCTTTTGCCTCTTGCCTTTTGCCTATCTTTACTAGGAAATTAATTTTGCACGACTACTTACTGAGTCTCTTTTTACCTGATATTAACCATTTCCCTTTAAGATGAGTTTACCGAGCCAGTAACTGCAAAAATCTATGCTAGATAAAATATTTACTCCCAATCCCTACGCTGAAAAACCCGCACCTCTGCGTCCTCGCAAGGGGGTGATTATCGGTGTTGGTCAGGTGGGGATGGCCTGCGCTTACTCCATGTTAATTCAAGACTGTTTTGATGAATTAATTCTCCAGGATATCGCCACCGATAAAGTCGAAGGGGAAGTGATGGATTTAAGGCACGGAATGCCTTTTATTGAACCCACGGACTTGAAAATGGGAACCGTGGCCGATGTGGGACAAAATGCCGATGTGGTAATTATTACTGCCGGGGCCGCCCAAAAAGAGGGAGAAACCCGATTACATCTCCTTGAACGAAATGTGGCGATTTTTCGCCGTATTCTTGCGGATGTGGCTGTTTACTGTCCCAGTGCTTTAATTTTGGTGGTGAGTAATCCCGTCGATATAATGACCTATATTACCATGAAAATCACCCATTTTCCGCCTTCTAGGGTGATTGGTTCGGGTACAGTGCTAGATTCTGCTCGTTTACGCTCTCTTTTATCCACCCAACTCCATGTAGATGCGCGTAACGTCCACGCTTATATTATCGGTGAACACGGGGATAGTGAGCTTGCTGTCTGGAGTTCGGCTAATATCGGAGGAGCAAGGTTATTAGAAGGAGATTGGCAGGATTTAAGCGCAACCGACCAAGAAAGCTTAACAGAAATTTTTCTTCAGGTTAAAAACGCCGCCTATGAAATTATCAAACGCAAGGGTTATACTAGCTATGCGATCGGTTTAGCTACCACGGATATCGTTAAAGCGATTTTACGTTCCCAAGAAAGAATTCTGACTATTAGCACTCTCCTCGATGGTCAATACGGTCTCAAAGATGTGTGTTTAAGTATTCCCTCGGTGGTTAATGAGAAAGGAGTGATAAAAACTCTGAATCTTGCTCTCAGTCCCAGAGAAACCGAACAGTTACATAATTCGGCCAAAATCATGCGCGATTTAATCGATCAACTCGAAATTTAACTTAGGGTTGGCTGAATAAATCTAAAAACATTGTTGGCTAAGATTTTTAGATTTTTCTGCCCTGAAAAAGTGCCGACCATAAGAGCGATCGAGGGGAAAATTTTAGGCACTTTTTCCCCGAAAATTAGTTAATTGTGGGGTGGACTGAAGCCATTAGTCCTAGACTTCCCGAAAAGTCTATTTTATTTCAGCTTGTTGTTAGGAATCTACTTAAAAGAGTTTGTTTAATCTGGCTAATACGCTTTTGGTTATGATACGCAGAAAAGTTCTGGCGATGGTGCTAAAATGGGGTGATATGCCAAAAGTTGACCCACATCTTTACTCTCAAGAGTGTTATGGAAAAAGTTTCTGTATAAAACCCACTTTCCGCACTTTTTAATATTCAATTGATAATTTTTACTAATATATTGCTTCAAACCTCTTGCTAGTTAAGGATTATAGGCTCTTCGTTACCCTTTATGCTAAATCAACATACAAGATGCCAAGATAACATACTTCTAACCCAAAAATTCCGAAAGTTTCTAAAGCCATAGCCTCTCCGTTTTATAGTCATTTCAAATAAGTGTGAGACGAGGGAAAAATAAGGTAAAATGAAGAGAAACGAGCAATCCATACAGAAAAATGTCTTATAGCCTAGACTTGAGAAAAAAAGTGATCGATTATGTAGAGAATGGGGGAAGCATAACCAAAGCCGCCGCTCTATTTAATATAGGAAGAGCGACGATATATAGATGGCTAGGTAGGGAAAAACTGGAAGCAACAAAGGTAAAACACCGTCAGAGAAAGCTGGACTGGAAAGCACTGTCAAAAGATGTCCAAGAAAATCCCGAGGCAAGATTAAGAGACAGAGCCGAGAAGTTTGGAGTGAGACCAAGTGCCATTTGCTATGCCTTAAAAAAAATGAAAATTACCAGAAAAAAGAAGGAACTTCGTTATAGAGAAAGAAACCGAGAAGAAAGAATGAAATACTACAGAGTGCTGAGAGAATTGATTAAAAAATATGGAAGTGAAAGCCTTGTATTTATTGATGAGTCAGGGTTTGAAGAATTTCAAGCCTGCCTTTATGCTTGGTCAAAAAAAGGTAAAAAAGTATTGGGAGATAGACAAGGAAAACGAGGAAAAAGAGAAAACCTTGTCGCCGGGAGAAGAAAGGGAAAAAAAGACTTTATTGCACCGATGGTATTTACGAGAAGCCTGAATGCCGAAGGTTTTGAAGGGTGGTTATCTTTATATTTATTGCCCTCTCTAACCATAACATCAGTATTAATTATGGATAATGCACCAATTCATCGGAAGACAGTCATTAAACAACTGGTAGAAGAAGCAGGTCATCAGGTAGTGTTTTTGCCAAAATACTCTCCTGATTTAAATGATATCGAACATGATTTTAGTGCATTAAAGAGGGCAAGAATGTATGCTCCTGTGGGGACAACCCTTGATGAAATTATTCGTACTTATTGTGTCGCCTAGTGTCTCGTTCTTATTTGAAATAACTATAGTTTGAGAGTAATAAGAAGGAGAGCTTGGACAAAAAAAGGAAAGCGAAAAAAAGTGAATGGACAAAGAAAAAGAGGAAGGGTGAATGTGATGGGAGCCTTAAGATATAATGACAAAAAACGAGTCTGTTTTATGATCAAAAAAGGAAATTCAGAAACTTTCCATGAACAATTAAAGAAACTTCATGAAGAGATTCGTCAAGAATGGATAAACTTGGGAAATCTGCCCGAAGATTTTCGAGAAAAGGGACCTAAGATTATCATTATATTAGACAATGCTAGTTATCACAAAAAGAAAGATGTTATTGAGCAGGTGGAAAAAGAGTTGCCCAATATTAGGCTAGAGTTTTTACCAGCTTATAGTCCAGATTACAACCTAATAGAATTAGTGTGGCATTCCGCTAAAGAATACATAGCTAATCGAGAATTTGAAAATAAAGAAGAACTGGAAAAAGTAGTCAATCAGCTTTTAAATGAAGGGGGATTGATTATTAAATGGAGTAGAAAACTTAAAAATAAGGGTAATGCTGTCAATGTAACTTAAATGCGTAAAAGCTTACCATAGTAATAGTTATACACCGAAAAAGAAATCGAAAAATAGAAAATTAACAGAGTTAGAAAAAGAGTATATAGCAATTCTTGGAGCTATGAGGTACAATGGAAAGCAAATAGACAAATAATAGAACTTACCAGCTTCCTATGAGACCCTATTCCGTAGATTTTCGCCAAAAAATTATCGATGTCTGGAAGAAAGAAAAAATTTCCATTCGAGGACTAGCTCAGAGATTTGACGTGGCCAAAAGCTTTATTCAGAAGTTATTGAAGCAACATAAAGAAACAGGAGATATCCGTCCTCGTCCGCAAGGGGGAAGTCCGCCAACCAAGTTAAATAGTGAACAATTGATAATTTTAATAGAAATCATCGAAGCTAACAATGATGCAACTCTCGAAGAATTATCGGACTTACTGTATGAAAAGACACAGGTGGAAGTCAGTAGAGCCACCTTGGGGCGGCTGACGCAAAAACTCAATTATAGTTTCAAAAAAAAACACTACACGCGGCGGAAAAAGAAAGTGACAGGGTACAGCAAAAAAGAGTGGAATACTGGTCAGAAGTTCGGGAAATTGAGGCATCAAAACTAATTTTTATCGATGAATCGGGGGTAAATTTAGCCCTTTTGAGACTCTATGCTAGAGCCTTAATTGGCCAAAGAGCTAGGGGAAGAAAACCACAAAAAAGAGGGAGAAATATTTCAATAATTAGTGCTATAAGCTTAGAAAAAGTTGTCGCATCAGTCAACATATACGGTGCAGTGGATGCGGTAACATTTGAAGGATTTATTCTGAAGGAAGTGCTGCCAAAAATTAAAGAAGGAGACTGTCTGATCATGGATAACGCCAAGATTCATCTCGGAGAAATGGTCAGAGAAATAATCGAACAAGAAAAAGCTAGACTCATCTATTTACCTCCTTATTCTCCCGAATTCTCTCCTATTGAAAACTTTTGGTCAAAAGTCAAAGCGATGTTAAGAAAACTAAAGGCGAGAACTTACAAAGACTTAATAGAAGGGATTGAATTGGCTATGTTAGAAGTTACTCAAAAAGATATTCGCAATTGGTTTACTCACTGTTGCTACTGTACCTCATAAGTCAGAGAATTGCTATAATAAGGCTTTAGCCAAAGAAAGGATTATCATTGAACATATAAATAGGAAACTCAAAATCTTTAAAATCTTATCCTGTAAATATCGGAATTGTCGTCGAAGATATAGTTTAAGAGTTAACCTGTTGGCGGCTATTTATAACTGTGAGTTAGGGATAGGTATAGCTGCTTCTTAAAAGTTGCCTAAAGATTAATCAAGTCAAGGATAATTTATTCTCAATTATAAAAATTGAGATAGTTTGTGCCGCTTAAATAAAGAGGTTTTGATAACCAAATTAAAGCAGAACTAAAGAGTTTTGAGTTAAAAGTTAAACTTCAAGTCTTTATTCAGGACAAATGTACTGATCAACTAATTTTTTTGGGAAAATTAGTGGCGTTGCTGATTTAGGGTATGATTGAGGAGGAAGGCGATCACCCAAAAATACCCATTATCAAACTCAGAAATTATGCAATGTCCTGAATGTCAATCCAATCATATCAATAAAAATGGTCATAAAAAAGGAAAACAGAACTATATTTGTGTGAACTGCGGAAGACAATTTATAGAGGTTTATGAACCCCAGAGAGGTTATTTTTGAAGAAATGAAACGGGAATGTCTGAAAATGTATGTTAATGGTCTGGGTTTTCGAGCCATTGAAAGGGTTAAAAACGTTCATCATACGACAATTATGAATTGGGTTAAACAAGTCGGCGAACTTTTACCGGATTATTATGACCCACAAACAATTCCCGATGTGGGAGAATTAGATGAATTAGAAACATTTGTCGGCTCAAAAAAAACAAAATCTGGTTATGGACAGCGGTAGATCACTTTAAAACAGGGATTTTAGGATGGGTTTTAGGCGGTCTCGCAAGGCGAGTGCCTTCGGCAACATAGTGCTAAAACTTTTGCGGACTTATGGAAAGTTGTTGGTCAGTGGAAATGTCATTTTTATGTGACAGATGGATGGAAAGTTTACCCTAATTTTATCCCCGACGGAGACCAGATTATTAGCAAAACTTATATGACCAGAGTAGAGGGAGAAAATACTAGACTAAGACATTATTTAGCCAGGTTACATCGAAAAACTCTTTGTTATTCTAAGTCTGAACAAATGCTCAGACATTCAATTCGATTACTAATTCACTACCTAAAATTTGAGGATGTTCCAGTTCCTTATTCAAATAACAGAAGTTATTTTCCTCTGAATGCTCGCCATTTTGCCTAATCATACCTTAATTCAGCAACGCCGGGGAAAATTAGTTAACCCATCACTACAAAATATAATTAATTTGCAAGAGTTCTAATTATCGTCGGTTGGTTTGACGTAAGGAAACCCAACTATAGACCCAAGGAAACCCCACAAAAAGCCATGAGAAGCGATCGCTTATTCAGACAGATTGAGGTGTTGACTGTTGGGTTTCGCTTTCCCCTAAAATTGAGAGGTTTTCTTTAACCTATTGATTCGCTCAACCCAACCTTGTATATTGAGAGAGGTGGTAGACCGTCCCAACCTTGGTCGGAAAAGACCGCTTCGTAGCAAGGGTCACCACCATAATGTCCCTGACAAAACTCGAACAGTCGCCGGGGTCGTGGCGAAAACAATCAATTGTTAAGCTAAGAGACCGTATCGGGCAAGGATGAGTAAAATCAAGGGGATGCTCTCCAAAATAACCATCAATTCTGCTTGCTTTAGTTAGGTTCAATCATGGAAAATATCTCTCAATGGGTAGGCATTGACATTAGTAAAGCGACCCTAGATGTTTACCTCCGTCCGATGGGTAAAGCGATGAAAGTTGCTAACACAAAGGAGGACATATCTAAACTGGTCGAGACCCTAAAATCTTACACTGTCAACCTCATCGTTCTGGAAGCGACAGGAGGTTTAGAAACTGAACTGGTGATTCAATTACAAGAAGCGGATTTACCTGTAGCCTTAATCAATCCCCGTCAAGGAAGAGACTTTGCTAAAGCCACTGGTAAATTAGCCAAAACCGATGCCATTGACGCTCAAATTTTAGCTCATTTTGGCGAGGCAATGCAACCGCAAATATTAGCGGTTGAGTCGGAAGAATCTGGGAGCATCCCAATTTTGCAATAAGTATAAATGCTTAGAGACTAAAAACGTTAGCTAAGGCAAAATAAAGAGAAACAATTAAACGGTAGAATCATGAATACAGACCAAAAAGAACAACTATATCAACATTTAAAAGCCATTGCTCAAATTCTAGTCGATAATACCCCAGAAGAACAACTACGTAGCTTTGAGGGCATTGAAACCGCCCTGCGAGACCATTGGCTGACTACATTGGGTCCTGCCATAGGCAATTTTTTTTTGAATCAGCAACAGGAACCCAAGCAGGGTGAACCAAAAGCGTAAGCAGTATCATAGGGAAAGTCAAGATAAGCGAGAAACAAGCCGATAAACTAGGATTAAGCAAGAATAATCGATTAAGTCCCATGCTGGAGAAATGTTGCTTAGGAGCAGTGGCTAAAGTCTCTTTTGAAGATGCGGAAAAAGCTCTCAAAATGGCGACAGGAATGGCAGTTTCAGGCAGTAGTCAACAGAGGCTTGTACAAAGATATAAATTTGAGGAAGCAGAAGCAAAGAGTCCGGTAGAAGCATTGAGTGTGGATGGGGGAAAAGTCAGAATCAGAACACCCAAAGGACAACCGAGTCAAGGTCGAGATTACAAAGCAGTAAGTCTGCATGGTCAAGAATGTGCGGGCAGCGATTCTCATTTTAAGGTTTCATGACATTAAAACCCTTGCACCTAGAGGGGTTAATAATTCTTAACGAATCTCTAGATCGCTGAAACAACGCAAAATCGTTTCAAAATGAGAATTGCTGCTGAGCTCACGGCCGAAGCCCAACCGACGGCTGAATAAATCTAAAAACCTTGTTGGATAATATTTTTAGGCTTTTTTGCAATCAAAAACTGCCCGCCCTGGAGTGATCGGGGGGGAGATTTAGGCACTTTTTCCCTGAAAATTAGGTAATTGAGCCACTGAAAATGAGTAAAACCCTATACCCGTTCGGCTGAGCGTTCGACTGAGCTCGCCGAACGTCCGAAGTCTCACGGCCGAAGCCCACACCCTGCCCCCAGGAAAAACTTTTTCAGCTAACCCTAAGTAGAATTTAAAACCATCCCCACCGAGGAACTAGCCATGAAATCCTTTGCCCTTCTTACCACCGTTAGCCTAATCAGCCTTTCCACCCTCGCGACTGTTCGCCCCGTCATGGCGCTAGAGAGCCGACAACCAGCCGAAACCCGGATCGCTCAAGGGAACAATCAAGACGCGATCGGCCACTATAACCGGGGAGTTGACTACATCCAACAGGAAAAATACGATCTCGCCCTCGCTGAATTTACCAAAGCGCTCAACATTAATCCTCAATACGCCGAGGCTTACAACAATCGGGGGGTTCTTTACAAAGAACAGGGGAAACCAGACCTCGCCCTGTCCGATTACAATCAGGCAATCAACATTAATCCCCGATACGCAATGGCTTACCTGAATCGGGGGGTTCTTTACCACCAACAGGGGAAACCCGACCTCGCCCTGTCCGATTACAATCAGGCGCTCAACATTAATCCCCGATACGCCGAGGCTTACAGCAATAGGGGGATTCTTTATTACTCTCGAAAAGAAAGGGAAAAAGCGATCAGAGATTTCCGACAAGCCGCCGAACTGTCCCGCCAGCAAGGAAACGCGGCGTTATATGAAGCGGTTATGGAATTCCTACGGGAATTAGGCGCGGTCTAGACCTTTTTGTTGGGTTGAGTCCGTCGGTTGGGTTGAGCGAATCAATGGGTTAAAGAAAACCTCTCAATTCTCAGGGAAAGCGAAACCCAACATTTCAGTTATCAAGTAGCCAGTGGTATTGATTCTGTGGGAGGACTCTCCTGGGGTACTATAAATGTAGAGGGAGAAACATTACCTCTCCAGACGCGAATCGCCGAGTGTCATCAATTCCCAGATTAGATTACAAGGTAGCAAGCCCTAACTTAAAAAATTCGCTAAGATATATATAATCAACTTAAAAGGAGCAATTTATCAGACTATGACTATTACTGACGTTCAAGTAAATCTCTCGACCTCAGAAGATTTTTTAGATTCTGAAACATTAGCACAGATTGATTTAATGCAGCAAAAAATTCAACAATATCTCCAAACCTTATCATTAGAAAATTTAAAGACTATTCTAGAATTTGCTGCTTATTTATCAGATAAAGAGAGTGAGCAAGCAACCCAAGAAATTAGAGAAATTCCCAATATCATAGAAAAATTAAAAGAAGCTGAAATGGATTTACAATCAGGTCGCCTCATTGATTGGAAAAACTTAGATGATTTATAAAGTCTGTTTAACAGCTAAAGCTAATAAAGTTTATTCTGAAGCTGATTCAGTCTTGAGAAAGAAGATTGCTAAGTGTTTAAAGATTCTTCAAGAAACGCCCAAAAATCACCCTCAAATTAAAGCATTAAAGGGAGAATTTGCTGGGAAGTATCGCTTCCGAGTCGGAGACTATCGGGTTATTTATATCGTTGATGATAGTCAATCTCAAGTTATTGTCTTACTCATTGAACATCGCAGTCAAGCTTACCGCTAATAAAATACGATGAATACAACAGAGGTCTAGTCCTTTTTCTTGGGTTGAGCGAATCAATTTTAGGGGAAAGGGAAACCCAACAGCCAACACCTAAATCTGTCTGAATAGGCGATCGCTTCTCATGGCTTTTTGTGGGGTTTCCTTGAATCTATAGTTGGGTTTCCTTGCGTCAATCCAACCGATGATAAGGGAGCATCTCACCTTTGCAATAAGTAGAAATGCTTAATGAGATCAATAAAAAAGTTAAAAAAGGCAACCATTTAGATAAGCACAGCGATGACGAAGGACTTGCGGTACATTACCAGATTCCCAACTTGCACCAGTAATTTTGAGACGATGAGCAATTTGTTTAATTTTTGATTCAACAGAGCCAGAGCCGATAGAAATGCCCTCTGCCTGCAAATAACCATAATTGACAATTCGATGTTTATGCTTGTTCAAATAAGTAATAAAATTCTCAACTTGCGGCTCTGACCATCCTTCACAACAAGAGATAGCGGCGTCCACGTCCCCCTTCCATAGAAAACATTTTACCTCCTCAATTCGCTGGAATGACCCGCCAACTTTATAGAGGTTTTCGATTAAATGATACCAATCCAATATTTCAATTCTTTCCTGTTTCTCTCCGATCTCACGAAATAAATTCCAGATACCATCATGTCCATCTCCTAAACAAATTAAAGGCTTGGCCAAAACTTGAGAATTAACCAAATCTAATAAAGCTGAGTTATCTTGAAAAAAAGCCGCTACCCCCAGTTGATGAAAACTCACTGCTTTATAATCACGCCAAATTAAGGCTTTTCCCTTGGCAGTTCTTAGTCGTACCTTACCGCCATCTAGGCTCATTTCTTCCACTTCCACTTCTGGGTTAGACGGTAATTCTTCAAAAGCATAGCGATGTACGAGGCGTTGTTGGGTACTGTGAGAAACAGCAATCCCTGTCAATGATTTGATTTTCTGCGCCGATTTCTCGTAGGATTCATCGCCACTTAATAGCAAACAGTTCTTCTCTAACATTGGACTCATCTGAGTCCGAGGCTTTACTTCTAACTTCTTCGCTTGTTTTTCTGTAATTGGTAATTCCCCCAAAATGCTTTTCACTTTTCTCGTCCGACCGGCGGTTTCTTCTGTGCTTGTTTTGACAAAAAAATACCGATTTCTGGGTTAACATAATGAATCATTAAATCTCTAACAGTCTCCTCTATCTCTCCCAAGTTATTAAATTTCTTAATTTGGGATTGCTCATAGAGACATTGCCCTAACTCTTGACATAACTCTTTAATTCTTTTTTCATTTTCTGATAACATTGAATTATTCAGGCTCTTCCGAACTTGTCATGTAAAATTAAAGAAAAAACAGACAATTATTGCTGACCAATAAAACAATAATTTATCTTTAAAAGCTGACTATGCTTGCAATACAGCAATTTATTGGTTAAAATATAGACAGCCAAGACCAGCAATTTTAGACACAAGCTATACTTATGCCATCAAATCCACAATTAAAGTTAATGACCGACCTACTTCACCTAGAAGGAGTTGTCGTTACCAATTATCAAATTATTACCGATATAGGAATTGTTTTACATTTAGAAAATATGTCAAGAGAAAGCCAGTGCATTCATTGTGGAAGTAAAACGGAAAAAGTTCATCAAAACAATGAATTAACAATCCGAGATTTACCCTTTGGAGAACAGGCATTATATCTGAGAATCAATCGTCGTCAGATGAGATGCGAGAAATGTGGGAAAAAATTCACAGAAGAACTAAATTATTTGCCGAAGAAAAGAACCTACACAGACAGATTTAGAAAAAAAATAGTGGCCGAAGTCCTGAATAGTGATCTCAAAAATACGGCAGAAAGAAATGGGGTAAGCGAACAAGAAATAGAAACGATGCTCAAAGACTTAGGAGAAGACTTAATAACCGCAAAACCTCAAGGTCTAAAAAAACTAGGAATAGATGAAATAGCCATGATAAAGGGAAAAGGAAATTACTATGCTGTGTTAGTAAATATAGACACAGGAAAAATTGTAGGTTTAGTGGAAAAAAGAACAGAAGAAGCATTAACAGAATATCTGAAACAGTGGGGAGAAGAGGTTTTGAGCCAAATAGAGGAAGTAAGTATAGACCTGTGGATAGGGTATAAAAATGTGGCAGAAAAACTAATGCCTCAAGCTCAAATAGTAGGAGATAGATTCCATGTAATGAAACAAGTAAATAACGAGCTAGATGAAGCCAGAAAGGAGGTAAAAAGAGAGGCAACCAAGATAAAAAATAAGAAAAATAAAGAAAATATCTTAGCAGGAATAGCCAAGAGCAAATATGCCTTATTAAAGAATGAAGGAGACTTAGTAGAGAAAGAAAAGAAAAAATTGGAAGAAGTATATAAAGTGTCTCCAAAACTTGGGGAAATGCACAAATTAAAAGAGGAATTTAGGGCTCTACCGAACCTGTCATGTAAAACTACTAACAACTTATGCTTGTAAAGCTTGTATAGTAAAGCTTTGAGTTTTTGTTAGATTGATATTTATCAACTTTAGAGCATTGCTGGACAGAGAGGGAGCTTGGGGAATTTTCTACATTGTAAGTTCGGAAGAACCGAATTTAGAGAAGTATTTGAGAAAAATACGGAGGGGAATGAGGGATTATTTGCCTTGAGCGATTGGATAAAAAAGGCGATGGCTTACTTTCCTAAAAGCTGCCAGACAATTCGGCGGTAGATTGACGAAATAACTGCCTATTTTGATAACCGAACAACCCAGGGAACAGTGGAAGGAATTAACAATAAACTGAAGGTGATTAAAAGGAGAGGCTATGGATTTAGAAACTTTAAAAACTTTAGTCTTAGATGTTTATTAAATTGGCATTTTGCTAGTTGATTTTACATGGTAAGTTCGGAAGAACCATTATTCCTCCCATCGAGAGCTATTCTGAATTGTAAGTTATAACCATTATAATCTCATTTCTCTTTGTGATCAAGTTGAAGATTTTCTAGTTTTTGACGGTTATAAGTATTAATACTTATTGCATAAGTGAGATGCTCCCACTATCTTCCTGATTTAACCCTGTTCGTTCTCAGCCAACCTCTTTGATTGCTTGAGTATTTATACTTAATTTGTCTAGCCAATTGTTTTTTTTATTGTTCGCCTCTTCTAGAAAATAGTTGCTTCGTACTATATTTTCCCTGCCAAAATCGGGGTTAATGCTCTATTTATTTCAAAATGAGAATTGCTGATTTCTATCAATTGCCAGCCAAATATAGACTTTTATCGTCTTAGAAAAAACAAAAGACCACCCTTCGGCTTCTCTCAGGGTCAACATTTCATCACATTCTATAACCAATTTACCTTTTGGTTTGTCCGAAACCTTTATTTGACGGGGAACAGCCGCCAGTTTATTGTTGACCCTTCGGCTTCGCTCAGGCTTCGGCCGTGAGCTCAGCCGAACGGGTCAACGTCGAGGCTTCGACGGTGAGCTCAGCCGAACCGCGAAGTCGAGACGTTGACATAATTTTGTAACCATGACCAACTTACCCCTGTTACTCTAGCAATTCCTCGTAAGGAAATTCGTTCGAGCAGGAGTTTATCAATTAATTGTTTGGTTTCGTCAGAGACGGTTTTATTAGTGGGATTGATCACAAACGGTTGACCGCAATCTTTACACTGACGTTTCGGCTTGCCATTATGTGTAGAACCATTTTTGATGGTATGATAAGAACCACATTTAGGACAACAAGATGTTGAAGTTTGTGAATCTTTTGTCAGAAGACAATGTTCTAAATCTTCATCGTAATTTAACCAAAGTTTAATTATCCAAGAGAAGATATTGATAAAAATAGGGCTCTTCGTTACCCTTTATGCTAAATCAACAGACAAGATGCCAAGATAACATACTTCTAACCCAAAAATTCCGAAAGTTTCTAAAGCCATAGGCTCTCCGTTTTATTAGTTTAAGTTTATTGTTGATTCCCTCGACCACCCCATTTGTTGTCCTTTGCTCGAAATAACTAATTATTTCTCCAAACCAGTTTCGGATTGTTTGACAACTCTTAGTAAAAACACTGGAGGATTTTGCCAACCATTCCGAGATGGATAGCATTCCCTCTGTCGGATTCTCTGAGGTTTCATAAATCTTTCTAAATTCTTCCTTTAATTCCTGCATCTTTTTCAAATTTGGAAAATTTTCTTTGATAGCTTCTAGTTTAATTTTTTGGGTTTCCGTTAAATCTTTTTCATTTTTTAACAAGCTATATTTACTTCGCTTTAAAACTTCTAGCTTCGCTTCTTTTTCCGCTTTCTGTTTTTTATTTTTCTGCGCTTCTACGGCTCTTTTTTCTGCTTTTCTTTGTTCGTCTAACTCTTGATTAATTTGTTTCATTACATGGAATCTATCGGCGACTACCTCGGCCGATGGCATCAATTCTTTCACCAAATTTTTATAGGGCAACCAAAGGTCTATGCTGACTTCTTCAATTTGCTCTAATACCTCTTTTCCCCACCCTGTAAGCGTTTCCCTCAACTCCTCTTGTGTTCGCTTCTCTAGAATAGCTATTAGTTTTCCCGTATCTAAATTTACTAAAACCACACAGTAATTTTTTTGTCCTTTGACTAGAGCGATTTCATCAATTCCTAGTCTTTTTAATTTCGATAGGTCTGTCTCTGTAATTTCTTCAGCTATGTCCTCTATCATTCTTTGAATCTCTTCTTCCGTTACGTCATTTCTTCGGCTAACATTTAAAATATCTCCTGATTTTAATTGTTCGAGTATATTCTCGGCTAGTCTTTTCGTATAGGTTCGTTTCTTGCCGACAAAATCTAACTCTTCGCTAAAGGGTTTCTGACAATTACCGCACTTAAATTGACGACGATTAACTTGTAGGTACACTGGTTGACCTGAGAGCGGTAAATCTTTGACTAAATGTCGATGATTTTGGTGGAGTTTATCGCTCTCTAACCCACAACGAGGACAGACTGCTTTTTTATTTTTCGATTCGACTGGTCAAACTATACCGATATTTTCTAGGTGTAGATAGCCTTGAATAGAGGTTCCTTCTAGGTTCAAAAATTTGTCAAGTATCATAAGTAAAATACTCTGGTTTTTGGCTATTATATCAAATCTTAACTCGATTGTCTATCTTTTTGTATTAACCAGTTTGTGCCTTAAACCTTTTCCTGTATGGGTTTCAGCTATTTTTGGGCGTAGGCTCTCTCATCGAATTTTATTTTAAGTTAATTATTTGCATAACAGTTACCGAAGAGCCAAAAATAGCAATCATAAAAACCAAATCCCCAACATTTATCAAGCAATTATTTTTATTAGTAAATATTCTACACGACTCAGTCCAGATAAGCAAGATGGCTTACCACTACTACCGAATCACTACCTGGAAAAGGGTCATCATCGTCTCGAAAAACGTTGGTGTTGGGCTGTACCCTTAGAAGCTTTCGGCGGTCTTTATCAACAGACTCAATGGCAAGGACTTCAAAGTATTATCATGGTTAAACGAGTTCGTCATCTTTGGAATAAAACCACTTGTGAAGTCCAATTCTATCTCAGTTCTCTCCCTGCTGATGCTCAAAAAATAGGTAATGCTATTCGTAAACATTGGGGCATTGAAAATCAGGCTCATTGGATTTTAGATGTTACTTTTAATGAAGATATAGCGTTTCTGATTCACAAGAGGTACATTCCCGATCCTGAACAGCTTAATCAGCAAAGGTTTAAGTGTGCCGCACAGATGCGAGAACCGCTATAAATGTCGGATTCGCTCAGGCCACAGCCCTCGTAATGGGAGCCTTCTTGAGACGAGTGGCACTTAACGCTCTTAACCAGGAATCCACTTACCGACGTAGTCTGGCACAAAAAAGTAAACGGGCGGCCATGGATAATAATTATATGATGGCTGTGCTGAAAGCCTTTTGTCAAGCCTAATTGAGATGCTCTTACCCTGGGGGAATAACGCAGAGATAATAAAGCCAATGATCAAGATTAGTATTTAACTCTTGTTCGCTCTTAATTTCCTGACCGGTTTTCCAAGAATAAATTTTAATCTCTTGAAAGTAAGACCCTAACTGTCTTAATTGTTCTTTGGGGGTAGCGTAATAATTTTCGAGGCGAAAATTATGGGGTTCATCCCGAATAATTGCATAGTCAGCAGTTAATAACTGTTCATAGTTAAGAGAGGGATTGCAGGCACGCAAAATCGCCCAGATGACTAAATTGACATAGCTACTAAAAGGATTTAAACTAATCTTTTTTTTCCAATCAAATTCTGAGATAATTCCCTGAAGATTATGACTAGAAAAGCAAAAATAACCACCCGCTTTACCGATGCGGCTAATTTCCTCTAAAACCAGGAAACGGTCAGCATGGGAAATATAATCAATGCCATTAAAACTAAAGAGAATAAAATCAAAATAATTGTCCGCAAATTGTTCTAGATTTCTAGCATCGGCCACTTGCCAGACTAAATGGGGAAATTTTTGACGACAAGCGGCGATCATTTCCGCAGAATAATCAACACCGATATATTCTCCCACAAGAGGGGCAAAATACTTCGTAGTCCGTCCCGCACCTACCCCTAAATCAAGCATTTTCATCGTCGATAAACGCTCTTGGAGCAGGGTTAAAATTGTCTTTTCTGCTGGCTGTAGCGCGGTTAATTGGGCATAATAACCGACAATACTAGGGTCTCTATAGGTTTGCTGATTTTTATCCTTAATCATTCTCGATCGCTCTTTTCTACTACCATCTTTAAGAAAATATTTAGACTATCATAAGATGCGCTTAAATTATCAACTTGAAATCAATTCAGATTTTTATACCAATTCTCCAAAATCTGACTACAGATAGGGTAGCATATCATATTAGTAGAGTTAAAGGAAAAATATGACAGGAGTTTATAAGATAGAAATATCTGAAAGTAAAGCATAACTAAGGGAACTGCTTCGACAAGAAAAACTGGTTTAGGAAAAGAAAGAATACAAGTATTGTACTTATTAAACCCACATTCCGCACTTCAAGATGTAGTATAAAGAGATTAGGTTTTTTGTTAAAAAGGCGATCGCCAACCAACCCGACCTAGTTAAGGATAATTGGCGCTTCCTAGAAGTTTGGGTGGATTCCATGCAGTCCCCTCCCTATATCCTGCTAGTGTTGATCGATAAGGCGAGGGGGTGTTATGTTTTTGATCCTGCTGAAAAGTATCGTCTCCTCAAGGCGTTTCCAGATTATGAAGAGGCTCAACTCTGGCTCTTGGAAGATGAATACGAACCGATTGAAGGACGATTATCTAGTGAGGAAAGCGCTTAGATTTGCTTAAACTTGTCGTTTGGAATAAAGTCAGAATATCGCCTTACCAGTGCCGTTAGGGTAAGCGCCGAGATAGTTACGAATGGAGTCAGGTTTGGGTAATTGGCGCTAAGATTATCGGAGGATTTTCTTTCGGCGCTGCTAGAAAACAATTAGGAGGATTTATAATTAATTTACTTGTTGAATAAAAAATCATTAACTGTAACAATATTAATAGACAAAAAAGGATGTAAAATAAGCAAATCTCGATCTCCTGTAATGATCGATTCTGCTTGACCATTAACGGCTAATTCCAAATATTTATTATCTTTAGGATCTCGACAAATATCTGTCATAAAGTCCATTTTTAAGATAAATTCAACAGTTTGAGATAAATCCAATAAAAATTGTTGACGTTCTTCAAGGGTAATATAGCGGTCAAATTTGGGGCGAAATAAGACGGTTTCTAGTTCTTGCCAAGTAGCAGGGGATACGATAATAATTCCTAATTGTTGGGCTTTTTTCAAAGCAGTATTAGGTTTACTGTTGGGGGATAAAACGGAACTTATAATAATATTAGTATCCAGAACAAATCGTCTATTCATCTTCATTTAAGAGAGATTCTAAAATATCAGGAGTTAATCCTCTCTCTTGTGCTTTTTGTCCAATAGTATCCATTGTTTTATATAATTGATTTAGTGATTCTTGTCTTGACAAAGTTGAAGATTGAAGATAAAAAGCGATTTTTTCTTCTATTTTTTGGCGTTCTTCCTCAGTTGCATTCCAATAAGTTTCAGCAACATCTAAAGGGACTTTGATTCGGATTTCTGTTTGATAGTTTGTCATAATTATATTTTCTTAGTTTAGTTAGTAGTAAAGAAATTTAGTCGAAATTAATAGCCTCCCTTCAGCTAGCGTTACAGTTTAGAAGTCTCAGTTACTCTAGCGCATTGTTAAACTGATTGTCAAGTTTAGTTACTCTCAATTTAAGATATGTAATTTACTTTGGTTGCGAAAAACCAGCACCGCTAGTGTAAGTATTCTTCAGCGCCTGGACTAAATATAGAGATGACGTTGGGGGTAAGGCTAATGTGGGAACGGTAAATAAATTTGGTTGAGTTGTTTGCTATGATTAGGGGTAATTATTAACACTTCTTAAAAAGCGAGTGGGAAAATGAGGCAAGTCATTGTATATCGAGACGAAGATGGCTATTGGATTGTGGAGTGTCCAAGTCTCAAAGGCTGTGTTAGTCAGGGAAAAACGAAAGAAGAAGCCTTGATTAATATAAAAGAGGCGATTGCCGGTTATATTGCGGCTTTAGCGGAAGACGGCCTGCCGATTCCAGCAATTATTAGAAACGCCGAAGTCTAACCATTATGAGCGGAATTAATCGCGAGATTTTTCTTGACACTAAGCATATTTCTAAACATTTACCGAATACTCCACAATCACGGAGATTACTGTTACGAGGACGAGCTATTCATGTGTTTAAAGATGAAGATACAATGCTACGAGTTATTCAGGCTATCATGGAAAGGGGCGAATACACGGGCAATGTTCGAAACTATGAGCGCTATGGGCTATTCTTTGCCGAAGCGATTGGTTGTCGAATTAGCCCAGATGGTTTAAAGTCTTCTTTATTCTACGGCGAGGTTAAGATTAATGCAAACAACGAATATCACGCAATTCCTCGAACCCGACCTAGTGAAGGATAATTGGCGCTTCCTAGAAGTTTGGGTGGATTCCATGCAGTCCCCTCCCTATATCCTGCTAGTGTTGATCGATAAGGCGAGGGGGTGTTATGTTTTTGATCCTGCTGAAAAGTACCGTCTCGTCAAGGCGTTTCCAGATTATGAAGAGGCTCAACTCTGGCTCTTGGAAGATGAATACGAACCGATTGAAGGACGATTATCTAGTGAGGAAAGTGCTTAGATTTGTTTAAACTTGTCGTTTGGAATGAAGTCAGAATATCGCCTTACCAGTGCCGTTAGGGTAAGCACCGAGATAGTTACGAATGGAGTCAGGTTTGGGTAATTGGCGCTAGGATTATCGGAGGATTTTCTTTCGGCACTGGTAGAAAACAATTAGGAGGGGTTATGATCCCGGTTAATGAGGCTCAACAAAAGTTGCAGGATTTGATTGATTCAGTAACTGTTTCCCACGAACCCATTATTATTGAGGGATGCGATGGTAATGCAGTTTTGCTATCTGAAGGGGATTGGAAATCGGTACAAGAAACGTTATATCTCCTCTCAATTCCGGGGATGCGAGAATCAATTCGGGAGGGACTGGCAACGCCGGTTGAAGAATGTGCTGAGGAGCTAGAATGGTGAGGTGGAAATTGGTTTACACCAAACAGGCGCAGAAAGACCCTAAGAAGCTTAATTCTAGTCATTTAAAAAATCCTGCGGATGTGGACACATTATGAGTAGCGTTAAGACATCGTTAAATCGTGGACTTTCGTTAGGTTAAGCCGCCGAAAAAAGTTATTTTTTGTCAGGGAAAGCTTTTCTTAAATTTGCTATCCGTCGCTAAAATCATTCATCATCATTCGCTAATAAATAAGATTTCAATTCTTCAAAGGTTCCCTGTTTAGCGCTTCCCATTTCTACCGCCTTAAATAGGGTTTGCTGAATAAATGTGAAATGTAGGCAAGGTCAGGGTTTTGTGGCTTTTCTCGTGAAACAGGTGCAAGATTTTGAGAGAATCGTGCTTCAAAACCTTGGGTCTTCATCGGCCCGCGTCCTGTAGGGGCGAAGCATTCGGGCAATAACCTATCGGTGAAACCGGAGATTTTCTATCCGAATGCTTCGCCCGTACTTTTTCAGCAAGCCTTAAACACCTCCTGAGCATTAGCGGCAATCTCGGCCCGTCGAGCTTCGATTCGGCGCTTGCGGATTAACTCGCAAGCATGGAAGCCATGATAAATTCTATGGCACACAAACAACACGAAAACCTACTAAGGAACAACAATCATTCTGTGAACTCTCAAAATACCCATGTCTTATTAATGAGAGAAAGCTATTATTCTTGTTCCTCATAATTTAAGGAGGAGTAAAGAGATAGCAAACCCGTCCAACAAATACCGTCAGAAGGTGATCCCATTATTGTGGAGCGATATGGGGGGTGGATTTTTAGACATGGCCTGTGTCCCTGTGGTGCTTCTATAAGATTATTAGTTAGATCAAAATACCAAGATTTTCCATGAATTTCGTGTCTCCAACCTAATTTTTCTCCAAATTTAAGAAAAGTATCAGCGTCATAGCCGCCAGACAAGCCGGTCTGATCATCGACGCAATAGGCTTCTCCTCCACAGTCTATCCAGATTTTTTTCTGTACTGAAAATCCAAATTTTCCACCGCTATATTTTCTCCATAATCGGTCAATTATTTCTAACTCAATATGAGGAAAATTCAGGAAGTCTCGCTCACCTAGATAATCACTTCGCCTACTCTTATTCATGATTTTAAACATCATTGCAAGAGTTTCTTCTTCTGCTTGTTTCCACGCTTGTTGAGACAACAAATAATCTAATTTAGTAAAGTCTGCGATAGGAGTAATCGTCTTTTCCTCATGTTTGAGTTTTTCCTCTACAATCATCCGTTCACTTACTACTTCCATTGCGGGTAAGTGGGGAATATTACCAAAACGATTTAATAATTGCCAACCTGCCAAAAGACTATTAATCCCCGCACTTTGGCTCCCATCAATCCCGTCCGCATCCTTAACCTTCTCTAATAACAACTTCAAAGACTCTAAAAACGGCTGATCCTCTTGATAAATAATCCGTTTCAAAAGCTGACAATCAGCGTCATTGTCGAGATCAAAAACCTTGTCCGAAGGCGCATCATTAGCTCGTAACCAATCAGAAAAAGCCTTATTACCTTGCTCTAAAGCCAAATACTGATACTGACTTGGTAAATTAGCCAAAGATAACGCCAACTTCATGCGAATTTCAGGCAAACAAGAGGGAGCATCCGATTTTAAAGTATCGTAAAACTGCCCGTAAGCTTTGACAACGGTTGAAATTCCCATCTGCCAAAACTCCGACGTTAAAAAAGAATGATTCTTGTACTTTTCCAACAAATAGGGAATCAAGCTCGGTAACAAAGGCGTATTTTCCCAAGAATTTCCCAGAAAGAGAATATCCGCATAAAGTCCAATAACTAAACAGTGCCATACTGCTAGATAGCTATAAAAACTCTTGTAGTCTTGGTCGGTGATTTTATACTCTTTGCCAATCGGCAAGTTAGAAGTATCAATGCCATGCTTTTCTAACTCTTCTTTTTCAGCTAACTCCTTGTAGAAAATTTGTAAATTCTCCTCGTTCACTCCGCCCATATTTTTAATATAAGCTTCATCCTTACCCAGAGATTGTAACTTCTGGCGAGTGATTTCCCACTCCAAAGCCCTTTTTTTCGCTGAATTATTCAGTAAATCAGCAACAGACTGACCCGATAAAATCGTCGCCTGCGTGTAAGAAACATCGCCCCCCGACCAATAACCCGCACGAAAATTGAGTTCCCCCAAGGGAATTTCAGACTCTAAAACTAAAATAGGAATACTTTTTAATTGTGCATGAAGCGCTTGCAAAGCCGACCCACCGCCCCGCTTATTGGATTCCCAAGCTTTATCTAATAACTGGACAGGATATTGCTTACTATTCAAATAACCCTGATGAAGAAATTGCTCAATTTCCTTAGACAAAAACCCTTCATAACTAGCTTGATAGGGTTTGCCTGAACTGGGATCGTAATCTAAGCTAGGGGGTGCAAGTAGCACTTTTAAAGGCATTATGCCATGAGCGAAAGAATTTTCCAGTAAATCAGATGCTAAATTGGCGATAGGCGATTTATCTTCCCTAAGCCTTTCCCGCATTTGTATTAAAGCATTTTGATGCTGAATTTGGGTCAAATCACGCTGAAAATCTTGCTGTAACTGCAAAATATCATACTGAATCTTCTTTTCCTGCTCAAAACGCCATTTTTGAAAATCCAGATTTTTTTGATTAATCGCAAAGTTAACCTGCGCCCGAAAAGCCTCAATTTCCTTCGCTCTTTCGTGGTTAAGTTCAGCTAATTCTCTTTGAAATTCTTGATTTTCTCTTTGTTGCAATACGGAAAATTTTAATTGATTATATTGCAATTCTGCGGAATGCTTTCTACTTAATCGAGCAATTTCTTCGGAAGAATCCCGATTTAGCCGACTGATACTTTCAGAAGATTTACGATTTTCTGATGCTGACCAAGCATTGTTTCCACTCGATACCAGCGCACTAAAAGCTGCACCACCGGCATAAATTAAGGCATCAGCAGCTATCTTATCTAAGGGCATATTTTAAAATTCTCCACAATAAGTTAATGATAATTACTTTTGAGCAAATACGAGATTTTTCAAGGCTGAAACTTAGACTTTTTTAGACTGTTCTCTTAACTTTTGAGCTTCCGCCTGATATTTCTCAGATTCAGCCATCGCATTTTGGGCTTCTTTCCCATGACTAGAGGCATCTGACTGGTTTTTATGCTCACGATGCCAATCGGCTTCTTTACTGTGACTCTGAGAACTACTTAAACTATCGTTAGCTTTTTTCTCTAGTTCATTGGCTTTACTTAATAACTCAGAAGCCGTCTCAGAACCAGATCGCTGTGAAAGATGATCCCAATGGGAAGTATGATCTGCGTGGGAATATTGATGGTCTGGGAAACTGTTAGCATGATGAGGGTGATAATCTGCTAAGTGCTGGTTCTCAAAACCTTGAGCAAAATGAGAAGGATGATCAACTTGAGAATATTGATGGTCTAATAAACCATTAGCGTGATGGGGTTGATAATCTGCTAAACCCTGATGCTCAAAAGCATTATGGATATGATGAGGCTCATAAATGCTGATATTAGATGGGACAAAGGGATCGTGGTGAACTCCCAAATTAGGGTCGCTTAACAAATCTTGGTGGTCGTGCAAATCCAGCGACGAATCCGCATGAGTATGTAAAGTGTGGGTAGTATCGGACTGATGAAGGTTATGATCAAAGGCTGGTAGATCCATGATGATATCTTGTCAGTGGAGGAATGAGTATTTATTTAGGCTAGGGAATAACTTGATCCAGATAAATTACCCCAATCCTAGCATATTTATTTTAGTCGAAGCCATCGGATTAGCGCAATGCGATCGCCATTTATCAAAGGATCGCCAAGTAATACTAAATCCAGTTATTAAAGACTAATTATTTAGGATTTGCTGAATAAATGTGAAATATAGACGAGGTAAGGATTTTAGGGTTCTGTTTTGCTCTCACAAGTGCAAGATTTTGAGAGAATCGTGCTTCAAAACCTTGGGTCTTCATCGGCCCGCGTCCTGTAGGGGCGAAGCATTCGGACAATAACCTATCGGTGAAACCGTAGATTTTCTATCCGAATGCTTCGCCCGTACTTTTTCAGCAGACCCTAATTATTTAGGATTTGCTGAAAAACTTTTTGCCGCAAACCCTAACTATAGGCTCAAGCTCACTTTTTCACCAACTTGACAAATTCTCGAAAACGTTGGCGTAATCTCTCGATATTAGCCGATTTCCCGCCATAACGCCAATCAACGTAGGCGCGAGCAATCTCCTCGATAATATTCGCCACTGGGGGCGGTTGGACGCTGCGGGCGGCGGTGGCGTATTCTAAAGGAGTTTGAGCGGGATGTTTACCATAACCGGCTTCTGTTAAGATTCCTAACATTTGCTGGTATAAACGCTCGATTGGTGGTAGTTTTGCTAACCGGCGACCCCGACGCCAACGATGGAACTGTCCCCATCCTAACCAACCAGCGTAAGCGAAGAAGACCCCCAATAAACCACCGAGAATTCCCCCCAACAGACTGCCGGAAATAAAGCGCCATAACCAGGCCAATAACTGACCGATAGTAACGATAACATTTTCCCAAATCAGACCGAGAAAACCCGTTACTGGAGAGGGCAACCATCCGGCCACCCATTGCCAAAATTGCTTGAGGACGCTAAAAGGTTCCGCTTCCTCAAAGGATGGGGGAATTAATTCGTGGCCTGGGATAGGATCGAAAGTGTACCAACCGTAACCGGGGAAAAACACCTCTGTGATGGCGTAAGCGTCCGTATTTTGGACAACATAAAAGCCAGTAAAAGGATTAAACTGGCCAGGGGCAAAACCGGTGGCTAATCGGGCAGGAATACCGATCGAGCGTAACATAATCGTTAACACGGTGGAAAAATGATCGGCGTAACCCCCCTGAAAACGAAACAAAAAGGCCGAGACTAAATCCTCATTTTCGGCTAAAAAGGGCAAATCGGTTTTTAATTCGTAGTTTTGCTTCAATGCTTGGGCTAAATATAGGGCCTTCTCGTAGGGAGAGGTTAAAGGTTTGGGAGATTTGGCCAGCAATTCCTCGGTTTTTCGGCGGACTTTCGGGGCAATTTCGGCAGGAATTTGTAAATAATGCTTGAGAATAGACTTAGGATAGTTTTCTGATGCCGATCGCAGTTGGCTGCGATTGCGTTCCGGCACTTGTGAGATTACAGTATAAGTTAGCCCTTCTGCTAATCCTCCCGGCGACCTTAAGCTATTTTCTCGGTCTAAAGATACCTGTCGAGTGGGAAAAAAGAGAAACTGGGGCGAAGTAAGAGCAGGGATAATATTCGGTAAACTGGAGACAATGCTGTAAGTTTGGACTACCTGACGGGTTTTGGCCTGGGTTGCGGGTAGCGGCACAAAAAAGCGATAGGACCAACTACTGCGATTTAAATCCTCTACTTCCTGATCTCGCGAGATTTGCCACCCTTGACCAGTATAGCGATCAAACGCCATGGCGCGCCAGAATCCGGTGGCTTGAGAACGTACCCGCATGACTGTCTGGGGAGTCATACTTCCCCGCAAATTTTGGTTAATTTGGCTGTTAAAACCGTAATAAAAGGTAGAATCTAACTGTCCTGACCCTGTAGTGGGACTATTACCGCCATTTACGCCACCATTCCCCGTTTCACCCTCGCGCACATAGCCGGGGTTAACGATTTGTCTGTCTCCCTGTTCAAAATCCTGATTTTCCATACCTGCTGGACTATTGACGGGAAAAGATTGAATTTGATAACCAGGAAAACGCGGCATCAGAGCAAAAATTGTCAATCCCAAGAGGAGAATTGTCAGGAAGAAAATCCCAAAACGTTTGGGAGAAAGGGGAGAATTTTGCAGGGAAACTAATTTTTTTGTGGCTAGATGCGGGGATTTCCTTGAGAAGAAAGGGAGACTCTGATTGAGATTATCTAAACCTAAACGAGAACGATAGTCTAAAACTAGGGTAGGTAGGGATAAAAGCAGAAAGAGGATTAACCAAGGCGCAAAAGCGAGGGTTTGGGAGATTGTCCCGGCGACTCCCAAGAGAATTAAACCGATTACCATAGAATACCCTAAATCTTTGCGTCGGGGCAGGTCAAAACTATGGAGAATTTGCAGTTGAATTAATAATTGTGTTAGGGCAATGCGACTATCCTGCATCGCAACGATATCACCCAAGAATAGCGCCAACACCACTAACATTCCGATCGCTATACAAAATTTTGCCCCGATATTGCGCTTTTTCCTGCGTCGCCAACTCCAGATTCCGCCGATAATACTGAGAGGAACGGCCCAAATACTGGTATAACTATCAGTAGCCACATCGGTGGCGATAATACCGACGATTACTAAAGCTTGCACCAGAATTCTTAAAATAATCGATTCCTCGGTTTCTGGCAAGGGAGAAGATTCTATCTTTTGCCAGAGGGTTTTTAAGGAAGGTCTTGGACGAGTGGCACTGCTAACCATAGGGTAAATTGGGAGAAGGATCAAAAAGTTAATTTTATGTTTCCCAGTTCTAATCTCGATCGCTCCATGGGGTAAAGTGGATTTTAGATGTCAGGAGATAGGAAAATAGGGAGATAGGGAGACGATAACTGATAACTGATAACTGATTACTGATAACTGACCTATGATAGCCGTTACCAACCCTGAAATTTTACCGTTACTTCATCCCCTGATTGGACAATTAGCCACGGCAATTCTGTCCCACTGGGAAAATTATCTTGATTTGTCGCCCTTTGAGTTACCAGAAGGTTTAGGCTATGTGGAGGGACGTTTAGAAGGGGAAAAATTAATTATCGAGAATCGCTGCTATCAAACTCCCCAGTTCCGCAAAATGCACCTAGAATTGGCTAAACTGGGCAATGGTTTGGATATCCTTCACTGTGTCATGTTCCCCCGTCCAGAATATCCGCTACCGATGTTCGGATGTGATATAGTCTCTGGCAAAGCGGGAATCAGTGCCGCTATTGTGGATCTTTCTCCCACCAGTAACGATAAAACTCTCCCTAGTGCCTATAATCAAGCTTTAGCGGCTTTACCTGGGGCCGATTTCGCCCAAGCTCGTGATTTACCGCCTTGGGGTCATATTTTCTCCCAATATTGTCTGTTTATTCGTCCCGAAACCGCCGCCGAGGAACGACAATTTTTACAAAGAGTAACAGATTTCTTGACAATTCACTGCAAATGTGCTAAGGAAAGTCAGCCTCTTTCTGGGGAAGAAGCGCGTATTTATTTACAGGGACAACGGGATTATTGTAGTCAACAGCAAAAAAACGATAAAACTCGGCGTGTACTAGAAAAAGCCTTCGGTTGGGAATGGGCAGAACGTTATATGACGGGGGTTCTTTTTGATCTGCCCGATTAAACTGAACTACCCCTTGTAAAAATCAAAAATTGTCTTTGATTTACCTTTGAGTCCGAGAAATTAGCCCAACTTTTTTAATCAATCTCTATCTCATATTAAATCCGTTGAGGAACACACAGAAAACGGGTTTCTCCGAGAAACCCGTTTTCTACTCATGCAAAGGGCAAAACGGAGAATAAATAATCAGTTTTTAATAACTGGATTTAGTATCAAGGGAGCGATTCATCTCTCGTTAACCGCTGCGATCTCGCTGATAATATCTTCTTGAAGATATTAACTTCGTTTCGTGGTCTAGAGGGATCGTTAGAAAGCAATCTCTAGATTCAGGTATTGTAAAGTTTTGTAAAAAAATATATGCAAATGACTGCAAACAGCCGCTAATACGGTTAGTACAAGTTTACGTTGCAGTTCACATGAAACTATCAGATTATGCTAAGAAAAAAGGGATCAGTTATGACACTGCTTGGAGAATGTGGAATCGAGGGCAGTTACAAGGAGAACGTCTTCCTACAGGAACAATTATTATTTTTGAAGATGACCGTTCTTGCGGTGAAAATAAAGTAGCTATTTATGCGCGAGTTTCTAGTTCAGAAAATAAATCTAACTTAGAGACTCAGGCAAAAAGATTGGAAGCTTATTGTATGGCGAAAGGCTATCAAATTGTTCGAGTAGTTAAAGAAGTAGGAAGTGGAGTCAATGAGCATCGAAAGCTATTATTAAAACTTCTAGAACAAACTGATTATAATTTGATTGTCGTAGAACACAAAGATCGTTTAAGCAGAGTAGGGTTTAATTATCTGAAAGTTCTTTTAACTCAAACAAATAGAGATATAGAGGTCGTTAATCTAGCAGAAGAAAGAAAAGACGATTTAATGCAAGACTTCGTGAGCATAATTACCTCATTTTGCGCTCGATTATACTCATTAAGACGACGAAATAGAAAGACAGAATGTTTAATTAAATGCCTTGAGGAGAATGATAAAATTAGTTCAAAAACATCTAATTAAATTTAATCACAAAAATTATTCAGTAATTGATAAATTAGGATTTTTATCGAAGAATCTCTATAATTGTGCTGTTTATTTAAACCGTCAAGTTTTCTTTTCACATCAACCATTTTTAACAATGACTGAGTTACATCATGCCTTAAAAATGAGTCCAGATTATCAAGCCTTACCCGCCAAAGTAAGTCAGTTAGTATTAAAGCAAGTAGAAAAAACCTTTAAATCCTATCAAAAAGCGAAAGAACAATACAAAAAATCGCCAGATAAATTTACAGGAGAGCCTAAGTAGCTCTCTTAGGTTTGGTGGGCAAAATGTATTCTAAGATACATTCTTTCTGGCAAGCGAGTGGAAGGAACCACAAAGACACAAAGGACACAAAGATTGATCGATCCTCTGTAAGTTAAACTTATCACACAGAACCGAGAAGAGCCCCTAAGTTGCCAAGATACAAAGACAAGAAAAAAGGTAGAAACGTTTTAACTTATAACTATCAAGCCATTTCTAAAAAAGCGTTGAAGCAAGGTTTAATCAAGCTATCAGGGACTAATTTAGAATTTAAAACTAATTTAAAGGAAGTCTTAGAGGTTAGGATTATTCCTAAATTGGGTGCTTATTGTTTAGAGATTGTCTATGAACAACCATCCTCATCAAGTCAAGAGGGAGAAAGATATGCTTTTATCGATTTAGGCTTAAATAACCTAGCTGCTGTTACCTCTAATATTCCCGAATTTCAGCCAACTTTAGTATGTGGGAAAGCCTTAAAATCCTGCAATCAAAAGTACAACAAGACACTAGCTAAACTCAAATCGGAATTACCCAGTCTCCAGAAGACCAGTAAAAGAATACAAGGTTTAACTTTAAAGCGTAATTGCCAGGTGGATTATTACCTCCACACCGCTAGTAAATATATTATTGATAAATTACTAGCTCATCAAATTAACCTTTTAGTTATTGGTCATAATCAAGGCTGGAAACAAAACCTGGCTCTTCTGGTTTCTGTGTGGAAACGGGGTCTATACTGATAGTTTCTTCAGCAAAATAGTCCTAAAAGTCTTTCTAGGTAAATATTTCACGATTCTATAAGCAAAAATTATCACACAAAGTCGAGAAGAGCCAAAACCTTAATATTGGAGATAGAAATAACCAGTCATTCGTAAATATTCCTTATTCAAGGTTTATCGAACAACTTACCTATAAAGCAAATTTAGTAGGAATAGAGGTCAAAACAACTAATGAAAGCTATACCTCTAAATGTAGTTTCTTGGACTTAGAGTCTATTCAAAAGCAAAAAAGCTATTTAGGCAAGAGAATTAAAAGAGGACTATTCAGAAGCTCGTCGGGTTATTTCTATGGAGCAGATATTAATGGTTCCTTAAATATTGGAAGAAAGGTAGTCGGAGAGGCCGCCTTTAGCGGGAATCCGATAGAGAGGTTCGTAGTTAACCCCGTACGGGTCAAAGCGTACAAAGCTAATTCTAGATGCAATATTTGCGGACAGAATTAGTAACTATAAAACCTTGCCTTAATGCGAAAAGTTTTTGGAGCGGGGCATAAATCCCGGTTAGAAAAAGAGACTCCATGTTTCCCTATTCTAAACGCACAATCTCTCCACCTCTGGCTAGAGATAATTCTGCTGCCTGGAGGATTTTGACTAATTCCGTCCCTACCGATCCCGAAGATACAGGAGAATCGACACCCGTAGCTACCGACTCTAAAAAATGTTCGCACAATGCTTTTAGGGGTTCACCATCGGCAATAGGGATAGATTCCGTCTCCTGTCCCCGGGGAATAAAATAGGCTTCCTGACGTTCAAAATAGCCCTTTTGTCGGGTTAAAGGCGATCGAGAGTCTAATTCATTGAAAATTAAAGTCCCTTCGCTGCCAACTATCCCTAAGCGTCGCTGTTTATCGGGATTCAACCAACAAAGGTGAATAGTCGCTTGAAAACCATCGCCATAGATCAGGGTTAACCAGACTAAATCGGCTAGATTAGGTTGTAGCCAGAAGGTTCCCCTCGCCTGCACTAATACTGGTGTACTATCTAGCCAGCTATTAAAAATCGAAATATCGTGAATAGCTAGATCCCACAAAGCGGACACATCCTGACGGATGGGACCCAGATGAGTGCGAGTAGCATAACCATAAAGAGGTTTACCGATGCCACCGGATTGCAGGACTTTTTGTCCGGTGATAACAGCCGGATGAAAAAGATAGGTATGATCAACTAATAAAATACGCTGTTTTTGCGCCGCTAATGCCGTTAGTTCGGCACATTCTTGGGAATTGAGGGTTAAGGGTTTTTCGGCGAGAACATGATAACCTAAATTAAGAGCATCTTTAATCAGGGGATAATGGCTAACAGCAGGAGTAACAACGACTACGGCCGAGATTTTTGGGTGATTGCGAATAGATTCCCAGTTATTGGCTAAAATAACCTTATTAGTATCGAGATTAAATTGATCGCGACAGAGACTGAGTTTTTCAGGGGAGGAGTCAACGATCGCCACTACTTGTGCTGAGGGATGTTGAGAAAAATGACGGACGAAATGCACTCCCCAACGTCCTACCCCTAAAATAGCGATTCCTGTGGACATTTTGCTTACTCAGATAGATCAATCTAGTTTATTTTAAAAGGATTAGGCACAATTGTTAATTGATTCTGAGAACTGGAAGGGATTATGTTAAGATTTTTTATCGATCGAGGGGGAACTTTTACCGATATCGTGGCGATAATCGATCAACCAGAAATTATTGAAAGACTAACTAGAGATGCCGCTAGATTTCTGATTGTTCCCCTTGCCGATCAACAGTGGATTGTTCTCTATAAACTGCTCTCGGAGAATCCCGAAAAATACCCAGATGCAGTCATTCAAGGGATTAAAGATATTAGCGGTTCCCTAGATAACATCGAAGTGATTAAAATGGGAACAACGGTAGCCACCAATGCGCTGTTAGAAAGAAAGGGAGAGCGCACGGTTTTGTTAATCACCAAAGGGTTTAAAGATGCCTTGAGAATTGGCTATCAAAATCGCCCTGATATTTTTGCTCGTCAAATTATTCTTCCTTCTTTATTATACGAACAAGTTATCGAAGTGGCCGAACGCTACGATAGTCAAGGACAAGAATTAATCGCCGTTAATCCCGCCCAAGTTAAAGCCGATTTAATACCAGTTTATCAAGCAGGTATCCGAAGTTGTGCGATTGTTTTTATGCACGGTTATCGTTATCCTGACCACGAAAAACAAGTGGCAGCCATTGCCGAAGAAATCGGCTTTACTCATCTAGCCATTTCCCACCAAGTCAGTCCTTTAATGAAACTGGTATCCCGGGGAGATACCACGGTAGTTTCTGCCTATCTATCGCCAATTTTACGCCGCTATGTTGATAGTATTAGCCAGCAATTACCGAAAACTAGCTTGCTATTTATGAAATCCGATGGCGGTTTAGTCACCGCCGATAAATTTCAGGGTAAAGATAGCATTTTATCCGGTCCTGCGGGGGGAATAGTTGGGGCAGTAGAAACCAGTTTAAGGGCAGGATTTAGCAAAATTATCAGTTTTGATATGGGAGGAACTAGCACCGATGTTTCTCATTTTCAAGGGGAATACGAGCGGCAAACAGATAACGAAATTGCCGGCGTAAGAATGCGAGCGCCGATGTTAAGTATTCACACCGTGGCTGCTGGTGGGGGTTCGATTTTAGTCTATGATGGTTATCGTTTTCGGGTGGGGCCAGAAAGTGCCGGAGCTAATCCAGGACCTGCCTGTTATCGACGGGGTGGACCATTAACAATTACCGATGCTAATGTTTTGTTGGGAAAAATTCAAGCCGCCTATTTTCCCGCTATTTTTGGAGAAGAGGGAAATTTACTTCTAGATAGAGAGATTGTGCTGATAAAGTTTCAAAAATTAGCAGCAACAATGGGGGGTAATAATAGTCCTGAACTGCTGGCTGCGGGGTTTATTCAAATTGCCGTGGAAAATATGGCTAATGCGATTAAAAAAATCTCTCTACAAAAGGGTTATGATCTCAGTGATTATACTCTTTGTACCTTTGGCGGTGCCGGGGGTCAAGTGGCCTGTTTAATTGCCGATACTCTGGGAATGAAAAGCATTTTTCTCCATCCCTACGCTGGGGTTTTAAGCGCCTACGGCATGGGTTTGGCCGATTTGAGGGTAATTAAAGAAAAAGCGATCGAACAGCCGTTAAATGCCGATTTAATCGGGCAGTTACTCACGGAGATGAACGAATTAGAAGTTTTAGCGGGTCGGGAATTAGAGGGTTATAATCAGGTACGCCAGCAAGTCAGTTTGAAATATCAAGGCAGTGATGCCACTTTAGTGGTTAATTTTGGCGATCAAATGCGTCAGGATTTTGAATGGGAACATCAAAGACGTTATGGGTTTAAACAAGAACAAAAAGCTTTAATTGTTGAGTCCATCGCCGTGGAATTGATCGAGACTATGGACAGTCCCCAAGAAGCAATTTTAACTCGCACCCGTCCGATGGGAGAATTACCTCCTATGCTCGATCGAGTAGCGGTTTTTATGGCTAATCAATGGCGGGAAACGCCAATTTATCAGCGTTCAGATCTGCAACCTTTTGATTGTCTGGCTGGACCGGCAATTATTATCGAAAAAATTAGCACGATTGTGATCGAACCGGGTTGGATGGCCAAATTAACGGAGAAAAATCATTTAATTCTTTGCAAAGATTAGCTAATTAAACCACATAGAAATATCTACGGCAGTTATTCTAATTGATCAATTCTCATTTCGCCGAGGTATTTACGGAGATAAGGAGAAAAAACCTCATAAATCAGGGTAAGGGGTTGGCGAGCGTGCCAAAATAGGTAATGACGACCCCAAAATGCTCCTTTTTCCCCAAAAGATATTTCTAATTCCGGGGAATGACCGTAATAAAGTCCCTGCACATCGCGATACAATTCCGTGTGCAGCCGCGAGAGACTTTCCCAAATCGGTAGGGAACGATTTTCTAGATATTCGTCCACTTGATTGGCAGACCACCAAGAAGCGGCATAGGCTAACCTTTGACCACTAGCTGTGCGTAACCAGACTTGACGACGCAATCTCGGCCCCGGAATCAGGCTAATTTTCATCGGTGCGCCATCCTCATCGTCGCCGATGGGGGACATATCGATCACATCCACTTCCGTTTTTTCACCGGTTAAAAGTTGTAAATGACGGGTGGGAGAACCATCGCCGAGAATTAAAATCTGCCACGGGGGGGCGAGTTGACTATGGGGTAAACCTTGTTTAACATCGGTTTCGTCTCCTTGCCAGAGAGGGGACAGGGAGTACCAAGGACGATTAAGCAGGGGTTTTTCTTGGGGGTGGAGGATAGCAGTCAAGGTTTGTTACAAAACTTTATGATTTTTTCATTAATCATAACACGGGATTTTTCTCTGCTGGTGATAAAAGCGATCGCCTTACTCCAATCCTCTCTAACTTTTTGGTTAGCAGATGCACTCTCGCCAAAGGAGATCGGCTATTTTGATCTTAACGATAAAAAGGTATCAAGATCTGGAGGAGTTTTTGTAATCTTCTCAGGGCAATTAATTGTCGAATCTTGGGATTGATTTGGGGTGGATAAATGCTAGTGGCTAATTGTTCTTCTAGTAAGGCATATTCTGCCGCATTTAGGGGTTGATTATCAAGGGGCGATCGAGCCGAAGTGATAATTTCTGCTCGTAAAACTTCTTCGGGAATATCTTCAGGAGAGGGCAAAGCAAGGGCTTTTAGGGGCGATAAGAAACCGATCAAGATAAGGATAATAATTTTGGTTGTTCGCTGCATTTAATTTAAACCGGGGGGCAATTTTTCTCGACACTGTTGATGAATTTCCCTGATTCTAGCAAACAACCAGGGATATTTTTGACGATAACTGGGAATTAGCGCCAGAGGACTGAGTAGGGCAGTGGCGGCAATATCGGCTACACTTAATTTATCTCCCACTAAATAGGCCTGATTTTGCCAATATTCTAGAATCTTGAGGGCATTTTCTAGGCGCTCCTCCGCTAGTTTTACCCTGGCTGGGGTGATTTTATATTGTTGTCGCACGATCTTAATAATTATTTGACTACTTAGGGAAGGATCGATCGCTTTTCCCTCTCCAGCGCGATAATCATAATAGACAAATCTAGTGGCTACTCCAATACTTTCATCTAACCAATCCTCTAGTAACCAAGCTTGATTTTTCTCCTTTTCCCCAGCGGGAATAAAAGAGGGGACAGGAACTACTTTTTCTAAATATCTGAAAATGGCAGTAGAATCGGCAATAATCTCATCTGCTGCCATTAAAACGGGGACAGTGGTTAACCCTTTGGTTAGGGGCCTGAGTTTGAGAATATGTAGTCCGGGGGTGAGATTTTCTACTTGGTAATCAATCCCCTTATAACCTAGGGCTAAACGAGCTTTGCGACAGTAATGAGATGTGCTAAATTGAAGTAAAAGCATTAATTGTTATTGGTTGTTATATCAGTTATCAGTTATCAGTTATCAGTTATCAGATTTGAGTTTTAAGTGAGTAGTATATATTAAGGGATCAGTATTATTCTTAATGTGTTTTCACTGATTACTGTTTACTGATTACTGTTTACTGATTACTGTTTACTGATTACTGATCACTGTTCACTGAATTGGCAATAGGTCTATACTATGAGCAAACCTCCCCTTTTTTCGGCTGTTTCTCCTCCTGATGCGACTAACTCCCCGGCAAAAGATCCCTGGTTAGCGGTCAATCTTTCGATGTTTTTCCCCGGTTTGGGACAATGGTATGCTAACAAAAACCAAAAAGCAACCATTTGGGCAATTGCACAAGTAATATTAATAATTGTGACAATTTGGTCAATTTTTAGCCCCAATGGCCCTGTAAGCTGGGGATTAGGGGGAATAGTTGCTCTGGTTGTCCTTTACATTAGCAATATTTTTGACGCTCACTGGACTGTTTATGATTCCAGACAGAATAACAGCTTAGAGAAAATTCCCCGTCAACAGAAAAACCCCTGGTTTGCCGTCTTCGCTAACCGGATTATACCGGGGTTAGGGCAATTGTACGCCGATAAGGTGATCTTAGGGATAATTTTTCTGACTATATCCCAGATTAGCCTGAAAATGGCTGATTTTTTTGCTAATATCCTCTTTCTTGCGCCTTTAATTACAGCGATCGCTATTTATCATGTTTATCACACTTTCCCCGATCAATTCCATCCCCATCGTCACATCTATCGTTCCATTTTGGCGCTGATGGTGGGAGTGATTTTTACTTGGGGAATTATCTGTAATTATTTTCCCAATTGGTTACACCAAAGAATAGAATTTTTCGAGATTCCTAGTAAATCCATGCTGCCTACCCTCGCAGTCGGTGATCGCGTTTTCGTTAGTCAATCCAGTAATTATCAAGCGGAAAGACGCGATATAATTGTTTTTAGAACTCCCGAAAAAATTAGGCAACTAGAGCCTAATTCGGGAGATTTTTTTATCAAACGAGTCATCGCTATTGCTGGGGATACCATTGAAATCCGCAGGGGTAAAGTTTATCTCAACCAGCAAGTTATCGAGGAACCCTACACCACCGAGTTAGCCAATTATGAAATAGAATTTATGACTGTACCCCCAAAAACCCTGTTTGTTTTGGGAGATAATCGCAACCATAGTTTTGATTCCCGTGATTGGGGTTTTTTGCCAGAAAGTTATATCTTTGGTCAAGCCTATAAAGTTTACTGGCCTCTCGATCGTGTCCAATCTTTGCTATGATGGGGATGACTGGGGTAACTTTAAACCTAGGTGTTACAGTTAGATGAGTTGGGGTATTGTTAGATGATTATAATATTCCCAACCTCTGGAAATGTTCCTGAACAATCCCCACTATTCCCAGATAATTAACTTCAACTTTTCTTGATTAATATGCTGTTAAAATTTCCTCAAAAGCTAAAAATTAAGCGAATAATATTATTAGTATTCTGTTTAGGAACGGGGATAATTCTCTGGTGGTTATCGTGGCAATCCACCGGGATGAGTCAAATTCAACGACCCGAAACAGTTGCCCAACAAATTTATCAAGTAATGCCAGATTTACCGAAAGAAAACAACTATATCCGTCGAGAGACAGGAGAGATCGATCCGAATAATACCCTAATAAGTCGCTTTCTTCGTTATCATCAAGATACAAAAAAAAGGTTTACTCTCATCCGTTTTGATTGGCAATTAACCCTAGGAGATTATCTAGGAGTAAACGAGAAAATCAGCGAAGAAAACTATCCCGGACAGGCCACCCTTACCGTTAATCCCATGGCTGCCGATATCAAAGCGATGAACAGTCTTAATCGTCGCCAACGGCAGCAGTTAGTCACCCTTCTAGTCGAAATTTATAACCCCGCTATTCTTCCCCAAGAAACCCCCAATCCTAGTCCTTCTCCTAGTCCTTCTCCTAGTCGTCCATCTTTATCAAAACCGGGAGATGCCGACCTATTAAAATTCTAGAAAATTATGGAAAAAATTCTCAAATATGGTTCGGGTTGGCGACTCGGTTGGAATCCTAATGCAGCCGTTTATAAAGGATTAATTGGTGGCGATGATTGGGCGATCGAATTAACCGAGGCTGAGTGGCAAGATTTGCGTCGATTACTATCACAATTAACCGCGACTATGGCTGCCATGGCCACAGAATTAATGGATGAAGAAAGTATTGCTTGTGAAGCGGAAAGCGAGCTTTTATGGTTAGAAGCAACAGGATTTCCTGATAACTATTCCCTGCGATTGATTCTCTATCAAGGTCGCGGTTGTGAGGGCAATTGGTCGGCCAATGCCCTGCCAGAGTTGCTCGCTGCTTGGGACAATTTGCTTTACAATTTTTAAGAAAGCGGTGGGCATAAGTTAATTTTTGTTTCCCACTCTTGACTTTTAGATTCCCCTATGCTGCTATGCTTGCCCATCCGAGGACGAAGACCGATAATCTCACCTACACTCCACCCCCATTGCTGAAAAACGGTTTTGCCATGACTCTCTATGTGGCCCTAAAAGCGCGAGAAACCTGGCAAAATACTATCGCTATTCCCGAACCAGTCTATCAAGAAACCATTTTCACTGGGGCCAATGCCGTCCCCATCTACGGGATTTTTTCCATTCCCCCGCAAGCGAAAGGAACCATTATCGGCACCTACGGCATCACGGGAGACTTAGATAATCAATGGTTTTTAAGGATTTTAGGCAGAAAAGCCGTAGCAAGAAACTATGCGGTCGTCCTCTTCGATTGGCGGGCCCACGGTAAGACAGCCGAATTATCCCCGACTCTCACCTCCGATGGCATCTATGAAGGGCTAGATTTCCTTCATATTGCCGCCCAAGCCCAAAAAATGGGCTGTCCTGCCCCTTTTTGGTTCACGGGTTACTCTCTGGGGGGACAATTGGCCCTCTGGGGAATTAAATCGGCCGAGAATCAGGAAGATATGGGGATTGATCCCGTTGATATCGGCGGCGGTGCGGTAATTTGTCCTAATTTAGACTCTAATCGTTCCTTATCCTATCTCGTCCGGGATACCTGGGGGAAACATTTGGAAAAAGCGATCGCCAGGGAACTACGCAAGTTAGCCAAACGCATCCATAAAGCTCATCCCGATCATATCGATCCCGAAGCAATTACTCGCGCCACCACGATTGCTGGATTCGATCGAGAATTAGTGATTAAAAAGCTAGGATTTGAGACAGTTTTTGACTATTATGCCGCTAGTAGTCCCTTGCCCTTTCAACCCTATTTAACTAAACCCACTTTTATCCTCTACGCAGCCGATGATCCCCTCTTTTCCCCCGCAGTTATTCCCGATCTGCAAGCAGCGATCGCTGATAATCCCCACGTGGATCTACTCTTAACCAACCATGGCGGTCATGTGGGTTATATCAGCAGTTTATCCTGTCAGCGTCAGTGGGGCGATAGCGATCGCTGGTGGGCATGGAATCGGGTTTTAGACTGGTTTGACCAAAAAACGGGCAAATAATACTAAATCGGTTGAGTATAGGTCAAATATCAGGATAGGCAAAAGGCAAAAAGCAAAAGGAGGAATAGATAATCAGTCTTTAATAAGCTTTATTTTGGTATTCATTCGGCTCTTCTAGGTTTTGTGTGATAAGTTTAACTTACAGTACGATCGATCTTTGTGTCCTCTGTGTCTCTGTGGTTCCTTCCACTCCTTCGCCAGCGAGACTGTATCTTAGAATACATTTTACCCACCAAATCCAAGAGAGCCAATTTTCCCAATACTTAACTGACTAAGTAGTCGTGCAGAATTAATTTCCTAGTCAAGACTCCGAGACTATTTTTTATTTATTCTCCCTACACCCCACACCCTACACCCCACACCCCCAAAAAACTTTTTGCCGCAAACCCTACTTAATTCTTGTGGCAAACTATTAACTGTTACTGTTAAATGGGAAAAGACTGTGGATATTCGCTTAATCGTTGTTGATGTGGATGGAACGATCGCCGGGGATAACAATCAGGTTGATCCGGCCGTGGTGCAAGCTGTCTCAGCTGTCCAAAAAAAGGGAATTCCCGTCGCTATTGGCACTGGTAGGATGTATCGCTCGGCTTTACGCTTTCATCAACGTCTTAAATCCACTTTACCTATAATTGCTTACAACGGCGCTTGGATTCAAGATCCTGTTTCCCAAGTTCATCATCGACATACTCCCATTTCTCCCGACTTGGCGATCGATCTTTTAGATTATCTCGAACAACCCCAATGGAAGGAGAAAATCTCCCTTAATTTTTATATGGACGATGTGCTTTATGTGCGGCAATTAAACGCGGAAACGGAATTCTATCGCCAGCGATCGGGTATTATTGCCGAAGCAGTGGGAGATTTACGCAAAGTAGCCCACAAAACCACTAAAATCCTGGCCATGGGGGAAGATAAGCAATTTATCGCCGAGATTTGGCAGCATTTGCAGCAACGCTATCAAAATCAAGATTTATACTTTACCCAATCGAGTCCGACTTTTTTTGAAGTTACCCACGTTGAGGCTACCAAGGGAAGCGCCACCCAATTTTTGGCCGAAGATATCCTAGGATTACAACCGCAAAACGTCATGGCGATCGGTGATAATTTTAATGATGTTTCTATGCTCACCTATGCGGGTGTCGGTGTTGCCATGGGTAATGCTCCCCAAGCCGTTAAGGATCAAGCCGATTGGGTGGCCCCCAGTGTAAACTTAAATGGGGTGGCCGCGGCCTTGGAAAAGTTTGTTTTAATTTGAGGAATGGGGGAATGGGAAAGTGGGGGAATGGGGAAGTGGGGAGTTTTAACTAAAACTCTAACATCCTACAATCCTACAACCCTAACACCCTAACACCAATCCGCTTTTCAGCGAGAAAATTATGACTATTAATACGCAAACTGTTACGATTTCTAACAAAGATATTGACATAGATGCCTATTTAGCCATTCCCGATCGGGAGGGAATTTATCCAGCAATTATCGTGATTCAGGAAATATTCGGCGTAAACGACCATATTCGCGATGTTACCCGCAGAATTGCCCAAGAAGGCTATATAGCGATCGCTCCTGCCATTTATCAGCGATTTGCTCCCGGTTTTGAAACGGGGTACAGTATGGCAGATATCGAAATCGGTCGTCAGTACAAAGAACAAACCAAAGCAGCTGAATTACTCAGCGATATCCAGGCTACCATCGATTATCTTTATAGTTTGCCACAGGTGCAAAAAACCGGTGTCGGCACGATCGGTTTTTGTTTTGGTGGTCATGTGGTTTATCTTGTCTCCACTCTAGAGGATATCAAAGTTAGTGCCTCTTTTTACGGTGCAGGAATCACCACGGCAACCCCCGGGGGTGGTCAAGCGACAGTGAAGGTGACTCCCCAAATCAAAGGGACAATCTACGCATTTTTCGGGGTGTTAGATACCAGTATTCCTCAAAAGCAAGTGGATGAGATAGAAAACGAATTAACCCGTTATCAAATTCCTCATCGAGTTTTCCGCTATGAAAATGCCGACCATGGCTTTTTCTGCGACCAAAGAGCCAGTTATAATGCTAAGGCGGCCAAATCTGCCTGGGATCATGTGCTAGAGTTATTTAGCCTTCTTAAATCTTAATGGTCTGACTCCTCAAGCTTCAGCTTACACTGGAAGCAGATCGAAATTATACTTGTAACCATTATATCTATCATGACACCGAACCCAGCCTTTTCCATGGACGATTTTGCCAAAGCTCTTGATCAATACGATTATCAATTTGAAAAAGGGCAAATCGTGCGCGGGAGAGTCGATCAACACACCTCCGATGGAGCATACATCGATATTGGCGGCAAATCCTCCGCTTTTATTCCTTTAAGGGAAATTTCCCTGGAAAATGTTATTTCTATTGCTGAAGCTTTACCCATAGGTGCAGAATTCGATTTTCTGATTACCCGTGGACAGGACGCGGAAGGACAAGTTACCCTGTCTCTGCGGCAATTATTACTACAAAAAGCTTGGGAAAATGTCAGGGAAATCTCTGAAAGTGGCAAGTCGGTACAGCTGCGCGTCACGGGGGTGAATAAGGGAGGAGTGACGGGAGAAGTGGAAGGATTAAAAGGATTTATCCCTCGCTCCCATTTAATCGAAAAAAATGATTTAGATTCCCTGATCGGACAACTTTTAACCGCAACTTTTATCCAAATCGATCAAGAAAATAATAAATTAGTTTTATCTCAGCGAGAAATTGCTCGCGCTAACGCTATCAGTCAATTAGCTGTGGGTAAATTATTAAGTGGCACCGTGGTTAAATTACAACCCTACGGTGTCTTTGTCGATTGCGGTGGAGTGACGGGATTACTCCATGCTAAACAGGTGACGGGAGCCTCTTTTAATTCTCCCATGACTTTCTTTAAAGTTGGTCAAGCAATTCAAGTGGTAGTCGCAGAAATTGACGAATATAAAAACCGCATTTCTCTATCTACAAAAATCCTCGAAGCGCATCCCGGTGAAATTCTCGAAAACTTTGCAGAAGTCATGGAAACAGCATCAGAAAGATTAAAACAAGCTCAGGGAAAAACAATGGACAGTTAAATCAGTTATCAGTTATCAGTTATCAGTTATCAGATGTGAGTTTTAAGTGGACAGTCTTAAGTAGGAAATTGCCGTTTTCTTTTCGCTGATTGCTGTTTTTTACTTTTTCCTTGATCAAGATGTTTCAAGAAAAGATGTTTCAAGATCGGATAGCAATTTTAGGGACTATGCACGGAAAAGAGCGGGTAATAGCGCCGATTTTAGCGCAAGAAATAGGTCTTAAGGTGATTGTACCCGATAATTTTAATACCGATCGCTTTGGCACTTTTACCCGGGATATTAAGCGCATCGGAACACAAATTGAAACCGCTCGCAGGAAAGCACAAAAAGCGATCGAGCTTTCGGGATACGATATAGGAATTGCTAGTGAGGGTAGTTTTTATCCCTATCCCAACTTGCCATTAGTTTCCTGTAATCGTGAATTGATTTTATTACTCGATCGAGTCCATAATCTAGAAATAATTGGTCAAGCAATAGTCACGGAAACTAATCACGCTCACCAAACTGTAACTAATCTAGCAGCTGCTTTAGAATTTGCCGAAAAAATCGGCTTTCCTAGTCATGGTTTAGTGGTGATGTTTGATAAAAACTCTCTCGACTCCGAGCAGATTTTTAAGGGAATTACTGACGAGAAAAATTTCGTTAAAATTGTTGAAGATATTCTTGACAAAAACGGCAAAGTCCACCTAGAAACCGATATGCGCGCTATGCACAATCCCACGCGGATGAAAGCGATTGCAGCTGCGACAGCAAATCTGGTTCAGAAACTCAATCAATTATGTCCTAATTGTGGTTGTCCGGGGTTTGATATTATCGAAAGAAAAGCGGGTTTACCCTGTGGTTTATGTCACTTTCCCACCTCTTTAATTAAACTGGAACTATACGGTTGTCAAAGCTGTGATTATCGAGAGGAAAAACTCTTTCCCAACGGTGAAAAAACCGCCGATCCGATGTATTGTGAATATTGTAATCCCTAAAGATAGCTTTTCTATGGAAAGAATTTTAGAACCAGAAGTAATGGATGATCGGGAAGAAGCGATCGAATATGATGCCATGGACTTCACCAAAGTTAATACTAATTTCGCTAAAGAAGCCGTACAATTGGCCGGTATTAATGCTAGGGTATTAGATGTAGGAACTGGTACTGCTCGCATTCCGATTATGATCAGTCAACTGCGTCCCCAATGGCAAATTATCGCTATTGATCTGGCCGATTCTATGTTAGAAATTGGTCAAAAAAATATCCTGAATGCTAACTGTCAAGAACAAATCAAATTAGAAAAAATTGATGGAAAAAATCTTCCCTACCAATCCGAGCAATTTGATTTAGTTATTTCTAATAGTTTAATTCATCATCTCGAAAATCCTCTGTCTTTTTTACGGGAAATTAAGCGAGTTTTAAAACCAAATGGCGGCATCTTTTTAAGAGATTTATTCCGTCCCGATTCCGAGGAAATAATCCAGGGGATGGTGACGGAAATCGATCCCAATTTTTCTCCCCGACAAGCGCAACTATTTCAAGACTCGTTGCGAGCGGCTTTTACCCTAGCAGAAATTGCCGATTTAATCCAGCAATCGGGATTAAAAAATGTTAAAATTTATCAATCTTCCGAACGTCATTGGACAGCCATAAAAACAAGTAAAAACTAATCACTAAATCAGGAAAAATTGAGTTATGAAAGTCGGATTTCTTGGAACAGGATTAATGGGAACACCAATGATAGAAAGATTATTAAATCAGAAAATTTCTGTTATTGCCTATAATCGCACCTTAGAAAAATTAGCACCTTTACAGCAGTTAGGAGCCAAAACAGTTAACTTTCCTGAACAAGTTGTTCAAGAGGCAGATTGTCTGATTTTAATGTTAACTAATGCCGTCGCTATTCAAGAGGTTTTAGGACTAAATTCTGAACAATCTAACTTCAATAATCGGACTATTATCCAGATGGGAACTATTGCTCCTTCTGAAAGTAAACAACTGCGAGATCAAATTGTTGCTAAAGGGGGAGAATATTTAGAAGCACCCGTGTTAGGAAGTATTCCCGAAGCTAAAAATGGTACTCTCTTAGTTATGGTGGGAGCAACGGAAAAACAGTTCCATCAATGGTCAAATTTATTAGCAAATTTTGGTCAAGAACCGATGTTAATTGGGGAAGTAGGAACCGCTGCGGCGTTAAAATTAGCTTTAAATCAATTAATTGCCTCTCTAACCAGTGCTTTTGCTGTGAGTTTAGCTTTTTTATCCCAGCAAGGAGTAGATATAGAAAAGTTCATGACTATCCTGCGTCAAAGTGCCTTATATGCGCCTACTTTTGACAAAAAATTAACCAGAATGTTAGAAGAAAATTATGCTAACCCGAACTTTCCCACTAAACATTTACTGAAAGATGTTAATCTTTTTTTAGAGGAATCGGAGAAATTAGATTTAACCACTTTTCCCCTAACAGGAGTACAGCAACTTCTGGAAAAAGCTTTAGAAATCGGATTAGCAGAGGAAGACTATTCAGTTTTATACGAAGCGCTGAAAAAATAATTAGGGGTTGCTTAATGTTACTGGAAGCTTTGATAGAAAATGGTTTTGGGACTTTTTTCGCCAAAAAAGAGCAAGACACAAAAGTTGAGGCTCTTCGTTACTTGTTATGGTTCGATAGGGTGGCATAAATCGACTAAATCCTTATCTGGCAAGAGACTTAATTGATTAGTTCGCTCTAGATAAAAAACAATTGACAAAAATCGCTAAATGCCTTTCTATATAAGGGTTCCATCCCTTATAACCCCCGTCCATTGCATAACACAAACCGAAGAGCCGAAAAAACTATGAGCGATAATATTTTGTCTCAAGCTTCACAGCCATGTATTACATAGATGGCAGTTGACTTATAATTAAGAAAGCTTGCTAACTTTGTCAGTCAGATAGAAAAAACGAGGAGATTAATTAATTTAGCTATATATGTCAAGATTAACCCAAGAATCTTTAGGTAATGAGGCGGCTATATTTTCAGCTTTAGAGTCTCAACATCAAGAAGCTTCGCTCTACGGTGTTACAGATGGTAAAGCGATCGGAACCTACTTAGAACAAAAGTTTAAACTATATCTAAAAGAAAAATATGATTTTGTTGAGGGTAATGCAGCCAGTGGTATCGATTTTCCTGAGTTGCTGGTTGATATAAAAGTAACCAGTACTAAACAACCACAATCATCTTGTCCTTTTAAATCCGCAAGACAAAAGATTTTTGGCTTAGGATATTCCTTAATTATTTTTGTTTATAAAAAGTTAGATAATAGTCTCAATCGCACTGCCAATTTAAGAATGATCACGACAATTTTTGTATCGGCTGAAAGAACAGCTGATTTCCAGATGACTCGTGGTATTCGCAACATCTTAAACAATCAGGGTAACAAAGATGATTTAATTGCCTTTATGTTAGATAAAAACTTACCCGTTGATGAAATGGAAGCAGCCAATATAGCCGATGAAATTCTTGCTAATCCTCCAGTACAAGGATTTTTAACCATTTCCAACGCCTTACAGTGGAGACTACAATATACTAGAGTAATTGATCTTGCTGGTCAAGAAGAAGGATTAATCGCTATTTATAGAGAGAATTAGTAATGTCAGTTTCTCCAGTTAAAGTTGAATACGGCGACTTTCAAACTCCTTTAGAGTTAGCCGAAAAGATTTGCAAAAAGTTATCACAAATAAATGTTAATCCCAAGGTAATTATTGAGCCAACTTGTGGTACAGGAAACTTTTTAAAATCGGCAGCAGTTACCTTCAAACAAACTGAAAAAATTCTTGGCTTTGAAATTAATCCTAATTATGTTGCACAGATAGCCCAAGATGAGCAATTATGCCAAGATACAAGAATACAAGTTCATCAAAATAATTTTTTTGACTGTGATTGGAATGCTCTAACTCAAGCATGGAAAGAGAATATTTTATTCTTGGGTAATCTACCTTGGATAACAAACTCAAAACAGGGATTGATTCATGGTAGCAATTTACCGCAAAAAAGTAACTTTCAAGGTTATCATGGTTTAGATGCTATCACAGGAAAAAGTAACTTTGATATTTCAGAATGGATGTTAATTAAATTGATTGAATGTCTTAATCATCGTTCAGCTTATCTGGCAATTATCTGCAAAACAGCCGTTTCTAGAAAAATTTTGAACTATATTTATACTCAGAAAATTAATCTCATCTATTCGGCAATTTATCCGATAAACACTCAAAAATATTTTCAAGCTAATGTAGATGCTTGTCTCCTATTTTGTCAATTTGATTCTCAATCAGAAAATTACTTTTGTGATGTTTTCAAGAGTTTTGAGGAAAGGGAGTTTCAGCGTATTGGTTATCAAAATGATATTCTAGTCAGAGATTTAAATACTTTTATCAGACTAGAGAAGTTATATCATCGGCATCCTCTTGTAGAAAAATGGCGTTCAGGTATTAAACATGATTGCTCAAAAGTCATGGAATTGCAGTTAGTTAATGGAATTTTTGTCAATGGTTTAAAGGAAATCGTTGATATTGAAACCACCTATCTTTATCCTCTTCTTAAAGGTTCAGATGTGGCACAAAATCGCCTAGAAATTATCAATAAATACGTTTTAGTAACTCAGAAGTTTATTGGTGAATCTACAGAAAATATGCGAGATATAGCGCCAAAAACTTGGCAGTATCTAGTTAATCATGTAGATTACTTTGGGAATAGAAAAAGCAAAATCTATCAAAATCAACCAGATTTTTCTATATTCGGCGTTGGTTCTTACACCTTCTCTCCTTTTAAAATTGCCATTTCTGGACTTTATAAGAAACTGAATTTTCAACTTATATCACCCTATCAAAATCAACCAGTTATTTTCGATGATACTGTTTACTTCTTAAGCTTTGATGATTTAGATACTGCTCAGAAAACACTACAGCTTCTCAATTCTTCCCTAGCGATGGAATTTTATTCATCTCTGATATTCTGGGATGAAAAAAGACCAATAAAAACCCGTATTTTAAATAGTTTGAATTTATCAGAATTAGGGTGTATTACTAACGCTAACGCAGCTAAGTAACGCATCTCACGGGATATTTTATGATAATTCTTTCATCTCCTCGATAATTGCCATTGTCTCGACGCTAACGGTACACCCACGGGTTAATAAGTCAACCACTTGCTCTTTATACTTTACAAAATGATAGGTATTAAATTTCTCAGCGATGGTTTTATCTTTAGGTTTCTTTTCTTTATATTGATCTTTATACATTATCATAACTACTCTAGAATATACGCCTTTAATTTCTATGTGTTGTTCTTGCAATAGACCCGATTATATTTAATGGTCATGACCGTAATTCTGACTTTAGTAAACTATCCATAGTTATTTTAGTACAAGTATAAGCTTTTGGAAAAAAGCAATCTTATCGGTCATGGCAGTTTTGCCTGTCTCTGGGAATCAACTCGGACTGACTAAAGAAACAAAGGAAAATGGAAATTTTGCCGATCTAGGGCTGGCCTTTGCTATAAGTGAGCTATATAGCGCCTCCTTGGCTAGTGAGGAGATTCTCAAACGCTAAAGCTGAGAACTTACCGCTATAACTAAGCACACGAATCACCCAGACTGAGAAAATATCATGCGTATCGCTCACGATGTCACCGAATTGGTTGGCCGCACACCTTTAGTACAATTGAATCGGATTCCCCAGGCGGAGGGCTGTCTTGGCCGAATTGTGATGAAATTAGAAGGGATGAATCCCGCTGCTTCCGTCAAGGATCGCATTGGCACTCACATGATTAATAGCGCCGAAAAAGCGGGTTTAGTCAATCCAGAAACCACGGTTTTAGTGGAACCCACCTCTGGCAATACGGGAATTGCTCTAGCGATGACTGCGGCAGCTAAGGGTTATCGCTTAATTTTAACTATGCCGGAAACGATGAGTTTAGAGCGCCGGGCGATGTTAAAAGCCTACGGTGCTACCCTAGAACTTACCCCCGGTTCCCAAGGCATGAAAGGGGCAATTTTACGCGCGCAGCAAATCGTTGATAGTATCCCCGGCGCTTATATGTTGCAACAATTTCGCAACCCTTCTAACCCAGAAATTCACCGTCTCACCACTGCTGAGGAAATTTGGCAAGATACGGAGGGACAGGTAGATTTTATTGTTGCAGGTGTGGGTACTGGTGGCACGATTACGGGAGTCGCTGAATTGATTAAATCGCGTAAACCTAGTTTTCAAGTAGTCGCGGTGGAACCTTTCAATAGTCCGGTGATTTCTGGAGGTAATCCCGGTCCCCATAAAATTCAGGGTATCGGTGCGGGTTTTATTCCAGAAGTTTTACGCACAGATCTGATTGATGAGGTAATTACCGTCAGTGATGAGGAAGCTTTTCAATTTGGTCGTCGTTTGGCAAAAGAAGAGGGTTTACTTTCGGGGATTTCTTCCGGTGCCAATCTTTGCGCTGGGATTCAACTGGCCCAACGACCGGAAAATGAGGGTAAATTAATTGTGGTGATTCAGCCTAGTTTTGGAGAACGTTATCTGAGTACGCTGATGTTCCAAAATATCGAGGAGCGCGAGTTAACTTTGGTGTAAAAAAAATATCCTCTTCAACCTCTACAGTCAGCCTTTAGGGTGGGGTGGGATTCAGTTATCAGTTATCAGTTATCAGCTGTGAGTTTTCAGTTCACTGATTACTGTTCACTGATTACTGATTTAAAGAGGGATTTTTTCACCTGTAGGGGTATTTGTAAAGGTTGCGGTTTGATTGCTTCTTTGCCAGCAAAATTATCCAATAAAGCCGATCGCACTTGCGTATCGGTTTCTCGCGAGAGAAGATAACGGAAGTATTCTTGGCATTGTTCTCGACGACTGGGGGAAAGTTCCATTTCACTTAAACGTCGGACTGCCATTAAGCGCATTAAGGGATCATTGACCGTTAATTTTTCTAACCAGCGATCAAAGTTTTTTGACTCATTTTGACCGCGATGGTCGAGAAAATGCCATCCTAGCAGGATTAAAGTCAAAACCGTGCCAAATCCTTGCAAAATTGAGGCCAGGGCCAACCAGCGATTTTCGGCATAGGTCCAAATAGCCACAGCGAGATAGGTGGCTAAACTGCCTAAACCGCCACAGACTACCGCTAAAGTTAATTTACCGCTATCGGCACTGAAAAAAGCACGCCCCCACAGCCACAGCGATGGCCAGTTTCGCCCCTGGAGATGGTAAGCTCCGATCATCGCCCCCACCCCGGTTAAAGTGGCCAAAACTAGCTGCCAATTCCACGCCCAGAGGATCAAAAAACTAGCACAAGCTGCCGCCCATGTCAAGAATTGACGGGTTTTTTTTGACGCGAGAGTTTTCATGACTCGACGCTGCAGAGCGGGGGAAAAATAGGGAGGAAGGCGGAATACTGAAGACACGAGAAGTTTTTCACTGAGGGTTTGATGATCACTATAGCCTGTTCTCAGGCAGACAGATCATTTTTCTCGGTAAAAATCCTCGTGGCAAAAGAGGGAAATGTTAGGGTGGGCTAAAATTGCGATCGAGAATCGGCTAAAGTTCAGGTTGGCGAGCTAAAGTGTTAAGATGGTTTGCCATCAAACTGAACTTTTTTTAGTAATAAATAGCTCAACAATATTCTGTAAACTTATATATAGAAACCTCAAGAAATGTATTAATTTGCCGTCTTTAGGGCAGCAAGCTCTGATAGACGATCTAGAGTAGTAAGTATAAATACCACACCTAATTTTACCTAGTCACGCCAGCTATCTAACTCATCTATATCATTTCCGAACAGAGTTAGAACTTCCTTTGTCTCGGTTGAGTCTTGCGGGAATTTTACCTTAAGGAAAATCTCGATAATTTTGAGTCATGATTCACTAGAATCCTCAAATATTCCATAAACTAGCGAGTTTTAAGAAACCTAGGAGGTTCATCGCCAGCAATTCTCATTTTAAGGTTTCATGACATTAAAACCCTTGCACCCAGAGGGGTTAATAATTCTTAACGAATCTCTAGATCGCTGAAACAACGCAAAATCGTTTCAAAATGAGAATTGCTGGTTCATCGCTATGAAAAGCCGTCTTATTGTCTGTTGTGATGGAACTTGGCAAGATTTAGGACAAGGCTATCCTACCAATGTTGTCAAAATGGTGCAAGCTATCACGCCAGTTGATGATAGTCAGGGCAACCCCATCCGTCAAATCATCTACTATGACGAAGGGATTGGGACAAAACAAACTAATGCCGAGGTAACTGATACTTTAATTAAAATTGCTGGAGGTGCTTTAGGCATTGGCATGGATCATAAGATTCAGGATGCCTATCGTTTTCTGTGCTTAAACTATCAACTTGAAGATGAAATTTATCTCTTTGGGTTTAGTCGGGGAGCTTACACTGTACGCTGTTTAGCTGGGTTAATTTATAATTGTGGTTTGTTGTATCGAGAATTTATCCGACAAATCCCCAAAGCCTACGAAATTTACCGAGACAAACAAGACCCAAATAACGCACCTAACGGTAAAAATGCCATTGATTTCCGTAATCAGTATGGACGACGAGTTCCCATTAAAGCCTTATGCTGTTGGGATACGGTTGCTTCTTTAGGTATCCCTGATATCGTTCATTCTCTGCACTTGGATGAAAAGTTCAACGAACGTTATCGCTTTTATGATTCGACCATCAATCCTACAATTGAAAAGGCGTTTCATGCAGTTGCCATTGATGAAATTCGTAAGGTCTTTGATGTAACACTAATGCGTCCCCATTCTACCCAGATCAGACAACAAAAAGAACAAGTGGTTCAAGTTTGGTTTCCGGGGGGTCATGGTTGTGTTGGTGGAGGTTCTCAGGAAGAATCTGGCCTATCCGATGGAGCTTTATTGTGGATGATGGAACAAGTCGAAGCCTTGGGTTTGACCTTAGATAAAAGTTATATTCAACAGGAAGTTCATCCCAATCCTAGTGCGCGTTTTGATAATACGTCAAAATGGCCATTTAATGTAGCGGGAACAGCACCTCGTCAGTTTGAAGGGGATGTTAGCAATTTGCATGAAAGTGTTAAAAATCGCTGGACAGACCTGAATCTTAATCCCCCTTATAAACCCGCTATTCCCGAAATTCAAATGATGCTTGAGCAAAAGCTTGGTGCTTTGAGAAAGAAAGAAATAGTCTCTGTTTAGCACTTCTCTCCCTCAAAAATGCTCATAGAGTCAAGGCTCATAAGTACCTAAGCAAAATTAATTACACATATCTAACCCCCTCTTGCCTTTTGCCTATCTTTACTAGGAAATTAATTTTGCACGACTACTTATCTTTTTATGTAGGGCTTGCTGAATAAATGTGAAATGTAGGCAAAGTAAGGGTTTTGGGGCTTTTCTCGCGAAACAGGTGCAAGATTTTGAGAGAATCGTCGTTCAAAACCTCGCGTCTTCATCGGCCCGCGTCCTGTAGGGGCGAAGCATTCGGGCAATAACCTATCGGTGAAACCGGAGATTTTCTATCCGAATGCTTCGCCCGTACTTTTTCAGCAAGCCCTATGTATGTTGGCTTATTATGTGGAATGGCATTTAAAACAGTCCTTGGCTCCTTTTTTCTAGGCTGCTTGCAGAACATAGAAGGTATAACCATAGAAGTTGCTGAATTTCTCAAAAAGTTTCATCTCTTCTTCAGTTTCACGAATAACCGATGAGCTACTTGGACTGATTTCCAGCTGCCCGATTCGCTCACGGAGAGGTTGATAATAATTTAGCCACCAAACCTGACTGGGCAGCCTCTGGGTAGAAAGTACCTTAAAACCAGACCTATTAGCCCGAACGATATTCTCAAACTCATTACCCATCATAGGATAGGCGTTTTGCCAATAGGCCACAGCCCCTTCGACTTGGCTCAGGGCAAGCGGCTCTCGCAGCTCATCAGTAAACCAACTCATCTCCGAGATGACGGCGATCCCCTTCTTAGAAACAAGCGGTCGCCAGATTTTAAGAGCCTGCTCAAACCCAAGATTATAAGCAGCCCCCTCAGACCAAAGTAGATCAACTGAACCCACTGACCAATCAAGTTTAGCCATGTCACCATGAATTGGAATGATTAAATGCTCAAGACCAAGCTGTTTTGCTCGGGTTTTGAGTTCGTCGATAAAAACCGACGAGGAATCCACTGCCATGACAGGGCTTTGGTAGTATTGTGCCAGCAGTAAAGCACTAGCACCACTTCCACATCCTAGATCGGCAATTCGCGGCTTGAGGGGCAAAATAGAGAGATTACTCAAAATTTTTAGGGAGAAGTCAGAGTCGCCGGGTCCTTTATGGTCAAGTCCACGGTGTAAATCAGTTAAAGCGGCAACATACTCAGTGTGATTGTCTGTAGTCATAGAGATTTTTGCTGGCTCTAATAGCTGAAAACAGCCCATTCCTACCCTTCGACTTGGCTCAGGGCAAGGCTTAATCGGTTAGGCGATCGTTCCCGTCAGGGGGGAACTAGGACTAGCAGAGGACTTAATCGGCATTCTTCCCGCTAAATGGGCTAAACGTCCCGCTTTTGTCGCCATTCCCATGGCCTGCGCCATCAGGGCCGGATTGGCGGCCATAGCGATCGCACTGTTAATTAATAAAGCATCGGCCCCCATTTCCATGGCCCGGGCTGCTTCTGAGGGTGTACCGATCCCAGCATCTACCACCACGGGAATTTGGGACGATTCGATGATAATCGCGATATTTGCCTCATTTTTCAGCCCTTGTCCTGACCCAATCGGCGATCCTAGGGGCATAACCGTGGCGCAGCCAGCTTCCTCTAAACGTTTGGCTAAGAGAGGATCGGCGTTAATATAGGGCAGTACGGCAAAACCTTCTTTAACTAATTGTTCCGCCGCTTGCAAAGTTCCGATCGGATCGGGTAATAAATATTTAGGATCGGGAATAACTTCGAGTTTAATAAAGTTATTGTCTTCCTGTCCCAATAATTTGGCCATTTCTCGTCCTAAACGGGCCACCCGAATCGCTTCTTCGGCCGTTTGACAACCGGCAGTGTTGGGCAACATCCAAATTTTAGACCAATCGATCGCCTCTGCTAATCCCTCATGACCGGGCTTGCCCTGAGCCAAGTCGAAGGGTGCGTTCGTTTGTACTCGTCTAACGGCAACGGTGACAATCTGACATTCACTGGCACTAATACTTTCCTGCATAGTCGTCAGATTGGCATATTTGCCAGTCCCAGTCATTAAGCGGGAGTGAAAGGTTTTCCCGGCAATAGTGAGACTATCATTCTGGGGCGATAAAAGCGCCTGGGGTTTATTATCAATAACAGTTAAGGACATAGGTGGAATAGTAACGGGTGATGGTTGATTAAAGCGATCGCAGCTAAAATGGGTCAAAATGGGATTAACTTTCTCATTAATCACCAGGTCAGCAATCAAGGAAGCAGTGACAGGAGCGAGTAAAATGCCATTGCGATAGTGACCGGTAGCTAAAATCAGGTTATCACAGCTACTGCGGCCTAAAATAGGTAATTCATCCGCTGTACCCGGGCGGAATCCCCACCACATTTCTTCGATTTCCCAGTCAGCTAAAGGGGGATAGAGACGGGTAGCACGCGCAAAAAGGGTTTGCAATCCTTGGGGTGTGTTACCCGTTTGCCAGGAGACTTTTTCGGAAGTAGCCCCGATAATTAAACGACCATTGCGACGGGGAACCAGATAGGTTTGCGGACCGAATAAAACCCTCGCTAAGGTCTGGTTAGGGGGCATTTTTACCGCGGCCATTTGACCTTTGACGGGATGGATAGGGAGGGGTAAAAGTTGACTAGCCCAGGATCCCGTTGCTAAAATATAAATTTTTGCCTCTAATTCCCCAATTGAGGTATAAATACTCTTGACTTTTCCCTGCTTTTGTTGTAAGGCGTGGACTTCTACCCCTTGGCGAATTTCTACCCCTAAATTTTCGGCTGCTTGTTGCAGCGCAGTCACTAGCTGCCGATTGTCCACTTGTCCATCGTCGGGATACCACCAACCACCGACCACATCTTTACCTAATCCGGGTTGGTAGAGGTGAACTGCATTGCTGTCTAACCAAATTTTATTAGCTGTATTGGCAGCAATGGGCTGATCTAGCTCGTAAACGGGAGCAAGAATACCACAGGGATAGTAACCGCTGTTTACACCCGTTAAATCCTCGATTTTGCGGCTCCATTCTGGATATAACCAGCGCGATTGTAAACAAAGATCGAGAAACGGACCCGGGGGAATCCCTTCTGCATGGGGGGCCAACATTCCCGCAGCCGCACGACTAGCGGCCTGAGCTATATCTCGAACTAGGAGGGTAACTTTTGCCCCCCGCAATTGCAAATCGACGGCGATCGCTAATCCGATGATACCACCGCCCACGATCAAAATTTCGCTAGTTGAGTTCATAAAAGTCTCTGGCACCAAAGAGAATTACTGAAATGACAAGGAATCAGAAGTTGAAACAAGAAAGACGTAGTAAAATAACATATGTATTTTTTTTATCCCAATTAATCATAATTTTTAGCTTGATTGACTACTAAACTCGCAATTAGTCAGCCGAGAGAGGGGAGAAGTGAGGATACGGGCATAATTCAAGCTTAAGATTATTTGTAGTCAATCTTTTCTAAGCTTCCCTTTTTCTTTAGAGCATTATGACTTCCCCTGCTGTCGATCGAGTTTATCAAGGTCAATTCGGAGAGTTTACGATTACGGATAGCGATCGCCTAGGGGTGCGTCTCTACCGTCTGGGTTTAAATTTAGCGGCTTTTAGTTTCGCTGTCGCTACAATTATAGTTCTCACTCGACCGCAATTATTGCCCCTGACCAACCTTTTATACATTGGTTTTTGTCTGGGGTTAGGCATCAGTTTATTGACTATCCATATTTATTTAATTCCCCTTCATCGTCTCCTGCAAGTTTTTTGGCTAATCGGGGCGATTACTTCCCTAATTTTCAGCCTTTATTATCAGCTTTCTCCCCTAGAATTTGTCTATAACCATCCGGTGAGTTTATTCGGTGTCGGCTTTATTTTTGCTAGTCTCACGGGGATTTATTTCAAAGAAGCTTTTTGTTTTAATCGTCTAGAAACCAAGTTTTTAACCCCTCTAGTTCCCACTCTTTTACTCGGTCATCTTTTGGGGATATTACCCTTAAATTGGGAGAAGGGGCTATTAATTCTCTGGGCGACTTTATTCGTTATCTTTGCTCTGAGAAAATTAAGCCAACCTCTCCCCAACGATATCGGTGATAAATCAGTCTTTGAACATCTTAATCATTGATAACTGATAACTGATAACTGATAACTGATTACTGTTACTTATCTGGGGGACTCTATGGTAGCTGGATTAGCAGTATTGGGAGTCTTGCTAGTGAACATTTGTATTAGACTAAAACCGACAAAAGCGAGTAAAGCTATGCCACCAATAGTAGTAACAATTTTACCCACGAGATTTTCTGTGCGGGGTTGTTCGGGGGCATCCTCGTTGGGATCCTCCGAATGGGCAAAACGATTGTAGAGGAAATCGAGAGCTTCATTGCGGAGTTCGTAGTAACGGGGATCCTCGGTAATTTGGGAACGAACCCGGGGACGAGCAAAAGGCATCTTTAACACCTCCCCGATTTTAGCGCTTGGGCCGTTGGTCATCATCACCAAGCGATCGCACAAGAACAAAGCCTCATCGATATCGTGGGTAATCATCAACACGGTTAACTGGTGTTCTTGCCAGATTTTCAGCAATTCTTCCTGTAATTCCTCTTTAGTGATCGCATCTAAGGCCCCAAACGGTTCATCGAGGATGAGGACCTGGGGACGAATGGCCAGGGCGCGTGCGATCGCAACCCGTTGTTTCATACCTCCCGATAATTGGGGGGGTTTTTTCTGGGCTGCTTCTGTCAATCCCACTAGGGATAGATTTTCTTCCACAATCTTCACCTTCTCAGCGTGAGATTTTTGGGGATAAACCGAACTAACCCCGATATAAACGTTCTCAAAGGCAGTTTTCCAGGGCAGAAGCGAATAATTTTGGAATACCATCATCCGGTCTGGTCCTGGTTCCTTAACCTCTTTATCCTGTAGCAGCACTTGCCCACGACTAGGAGAAGAAAACCCCGCCACCATATTCAAAAGAGTCGATTTACCGCAGCCGGAGTGACCGATAATGCAGACAAATTCCCCCTCATTAACTTGCAGCTCCACACCGTCTAAAACGGTGTAAACCCCTTCGGGGGAGGGGTATTCTTTGGCAACATTACTAACTAATAAAAAAGGCTGGGTGGTGGTGCTGGAATTCACGGTCTTATCGGTAAAAGTTTGCATATTCGTCCTAGATTTATTTTAAGGTGGGCAAAGCCCACCACAACCTTAATTAGCGACGGTATCATCGAGGAGAACTTCTGAGACGCGATAATCGCGACGGATCGAGAAACGTTCCAGATAGCCGATCGGATCGTCAGGATTGAAAATAAGACGATCAAAGAGGGCGAAACTGTGGCGATCAGGTTCCAAATCGGGAAGGCCTAGAGACCGGCAAGCTTCACCAAACAGATCGGGACGACGGACGCGTTCAATCACTTCTACCCAGTTGCGGGGGAACGGTGCGTAACCCCAACGAGCAAGCTGAGTTAGGGTCCATAGGGCTTCACTCCGGCCTGGACAGTTAGCTTGATCGACGTAAAACTGATTAAATCGGAATAGGGGTTCGGGGGCAGTTCCTAAACCGCGATCGTAACCATCGAGGAAACCGGGGCGGATAATGGCCCTATCCACGCCCACATACTGGGGCTGACTGAGAATATTAACGATATCTTCTCGATTACGCTGATCATCGCAGTATTCGCAGGCTTTAATTAAAGCTTTCACCATGGCGATATGAGTTTCGGGATGTTTCGCCGCCCAAGTTTCCTTGACTCCGAGAACTTTTTCTTGGTGTCCGGGCCAAATATCGAGATCGGTGGCGATAACGTAGCCTAATTTTTCGTGAACGGCGTAGGAGTTCCAGGGTTCCCCCACACAATAACCGTCGATATTACCCGCTTTTAGCAGGGAAACCATCTGAGGCGGCGGAATTACGGCTAAATTGACATCACTATCGGGATCGATGTCGCCACTAGCTAACCAGTAGCGTAACAGTAGATTGTGCATGGAAGCGGGGTGAACCATGCCGAAAGTGGCGATTTTATCGGGACTTTGCTGGAGGGCATCCTTTAAGTCCTCGAGTTTTTCTACCCCCAATTCCCTGTATTTATTGCTGAGGGTGATGGCGTTACCGTTGCGACTGAGTACCAAGGCGCTAATGACGGGGACAGAGGGCTTATTGCCAGCCCCAATGGTCATGCTGAGGGGCATTCCCGCCACCATCTGGGCCGCATCGAGACGACCGGTAGCCACTCCTTGGGCGAGCGCTTTCCAGTTGGGTTCCCGTTGCAGGATAACATCCTCCAATCCTTCCTCGGCGAAGAAACCTTTCTCTTTGGCGATAATAATCGGAGCGCAATCGGTGAGGGGGATAAAACCGATGGTGGGATTGGTTTTCAATCTGGTAGCTTGGCCGATCACTGTTACCGGTTCGGTGGGTTGACCGACTTTCTTCGATCGCTTCTGTTGGTTGAGGAAATAAACGATTTCGTTACGGAGGGCGTAGTAACTGGGGTGATTAACTACTTCCAAACGATGTCGGGGCCGGGGAATGGGAACATCGAGAATCTGACCGATATGGGCCTCCGGACCGGTGGTTAACATCACCACTCGATCGGATAGTAATAGGGCTTCATCCACATCGTGCGTGACCATGATACAGGTAACGTGGCTTTCTTCGACGATTTCCATCAAACGTTCCTGTAAATTGCCTCTGGTTAACGCATCCAGCGCCCCAAAGGGTTCATCGAGTAGCAGGACTTTTGGCCGTAGGGCTAAAGCGCGGGCGATCGCTACCCGTTGTTTCATGCCTCCCGATAATTCTCCCGGTCGTTTGTTGGCGGCATGGCGCAGGTGTACCATATCGATACTATGTTCGATGACACTTTTGCGTTCAGCAGCCAGTAGATGACGCAGCACGCGGTTAACTCCTAGGGCGATATTTTCCCGGACGGTTAACCAAGGCAGCAGAGAATAATTCTGGAACACCACCATGCGATCGGGACCGGGACCTTTAATTTCTCTTCCCTCTAAAATCACCCCTCCCACCGTCGGGCGATCGAGTCCAGCGACCATATTTAAGAGGGTGGATTTCCCGCAACCGGAATGACCAATTAAAGATATAAATTCCCCTTGAGTAACGCTGAGATCGATATTTTTTAGGGCGATATATTGACGGCCATCGGGGAGAGGGAAAACTTTATCAATGTGATCGACTTCAATAAATGCAGACATTTTCAGTTATCAGTTATCGGTTATCAGTTATCAGCTTTTGAAGGCAAGAGGCAAAAGAAATAATCTGGCAATTCTCCTATCTAACAAGGAGGTTAGAAACTAGGTAGAGCAAAGCTTTTAGCTTAAGAAATTAGGTTTTAGATTCGGACTTTGTTATCGGGGGTGAGGTGGGTTGGGTGGCTAATAATTTAGTTTTGAACCTCACCCACTTTTATTTACTTGTAACAATTAAACTTATTTATTTTCTTCGGGTACAACTAATTTAGCGATGTAGGCCATGAGGCGATCGAGTAGGAAACCAACAATACCTACATAAATCAGGGCGAGGATAATTTCACTGATCATGGAACTATTCCAAGCATCCCAGATAAAGAAGCCAATTCCCACGCCACCGATCAGCATTTCTGCCGCTACAATCGCCAACCAAGATAAACCGATACCGATTCTTAATCCGGTGAAAACGTAGGGAACAGTAGCGGGAAAAAGAATGTTAAAAAAGTATTCAACTTTGGATAATTTTAGCACTCTAGAGACGTTTTTATAGTCTTGGGGAACCTGTTGTACTCCCACGGCTGTATTAATAATAATTGGCCAAATTGCTGTAATAAAAATTACAAATATGGCACTAGGTTCGTTATTGCGAAAAGCCGCTAGGGAGATGGGTAGCCAAGCTAGGGGGGGAACGGTACGCAGGATTTGAAAAATCGGATCGATCGCATCATAAATTAGGGCGCTACTACCGATTAAAATACCCGCAGCGATGCCAACAATAGCGGCAAGGGTAAAACCGACGGCCACCCGTTGTAAACTGGCGAAAATTTGCCAGAATAACCCCACATCCGTGCCACCATTATTGAAGAAGGGATTAATAATTAATTCCCAGGTCTCGCTAACCACTTTAGTGGGACTAGGAAGGGGGGCATCGGGACTAAAACAGAGAATTTGCCAGAGGAGAAGGAAAATTAATAAAGCAATCGCCGAAGTTGCTAGTTTGGATAATTTTTTTTTCAGGTCTTTTACCCATCTTGTACCTTGAGAACGACGAGAAATAGAAACAGCCATAATCAGTTATCAGTTATCAGTTATCAGTGGTTGAGTTATCAGTGGTTCAGTGATCAGCTTTGATCTTGGCTTGATCCCAAAGGATTTCAGTTATCAGTTATTAATTACCAGTAATCAGAAAATCATCTTTAACTGATTACTGATTACTGATCACTGATCACCGATTTAAACCTTTTTAATCTTGAGAGATTTCAGGTAAGCGGTGGGATTTTCGGGGTCAAATTTCACGCCATCAAAGAAAGTTTCCACACCGCGAGAAGGGGTAGCGGGAATTTGATCGGCCGGAACATTGAGGGCTGTGGCGGCTTCTCTCCAGATATCTTCCCGGTTAACTTTATCAACTAAAGCTTTGATGTCTGTATCGGCGGGAATATAGCCCCAACGGATGTCTTCAGTCACAAACCAAGTATCATGACTCTTGTAGGGATAGGAAGCGTTATCAGCCCAGAATTTCATGGCTACGGGGCTATTTTCGATTTTGCGACCATCACCGAAATCGATATTACCCTGCATTCTGCCCAAGATATCGGCGGGGTCAATTTTCAGCCATTCCCGTCCTGAAATAATCTCGCACATTTCCTTAACATTAGCGGGATCATTGCACCATTGCTGCGCTTCCAGAACAGCCATAGTTAAAGCTTTTGCCGCTTTGGGATTTTTATCCACCCAATCGGCGCGCATAGTTAGGGCTTTTTCGGGGTGATCCTTCCACAGTTCCCCGGTAATCAGGGCCGAATAACCGAGTTTTTTGTTAACTAATTGGGCGTTCCAAGGTTCCCCCACACAGAAAGCTTGCATCGTGCCGACTTTCATGTTAGCCACCATTTGTGCCGGAGGAACAACAATTAGGGATAGATCTTTATTCGGATCGATGCCACCGGCGGCTAACCAATAGCGCATCCAAAGATCGTGAGTACCACCGGGGAAAGTGACGGCGGCTTTAACTTCTTTGCCCGCAGATTTAGCTTTAGCGAAGGATTCTTTCAGTACACCGCTATCGAGGGCAACTTTTAGATCCATGTATTCGTTAGCGATGGAAACTGCTTGACCGTTGGTATTCAAACGCGCCAGAATATACATTGGTACGGGCTGTTTGGTGATTTTGCCCAAGGTCATTAGGTAGGGCATGGGGGATAAAATATGCGCCCCATCGATACCGTTACCCGCCGAACCTAATTCGAGGTTATCCCGGGTTGCAGCCCAAGAAGCTTGTTTCATCACCTGTACATCGGGCATCCCGTGTTTAGCGAATAAACCTTTTTCTTTGGCGATAATTAAGGGGGCAGCGTCGGTGAGGGCAATAAAACCTAGTTTAGCGGTGGTGACTTCGGGGGTTTCTCCACTGGCAACGGGGGAAGCGGCAGGACTGCCGGCCGGGGAGGGACTGGTCGCGGTATTATTGGGAGTGGCGCAACCGTGGAGAATTGCTGTTCCTACGGCAGTTGCCCCGGCAGTGAAGATAAATCTACGTCTAGAAAGTTTACTCATGGACTAAAAAATCGTGATTAGAAACTAAACAAAGGTGATGAAACGGTGAAAAATTCTCATTATTTCCCCTAACTGACTGCGGTGATAACCGAGAAAATTTTTTGAAAGTAACTGTTGATTCAGTAAGGAGGCTTTGACTATTTTTATCTCTCGATCGCTTTTGCTTCTCCATCTGGGGAGATTTAGCAGTAGTTTTTGTCTAAGAGATTTTTTCTAGAAGCATAACAGTTTTGAGGAGCCGATAGATAGGGGCGGTTTTTGGTCATCTGGGCTAGAAAGATCACTTTATTTCAGGGTTATCACCGAAGTAATTAACTTAAATTTACAGTCTTCAACAGGAAAATTCGTATAGATTGTTACAAAATACTGTCAGCCATGTCATAAAAGCATAAAAATTTGTCTGAAACGCATGGTTAGGGGTTGGGTTTTGGGTGTTGGGGGGTGGGTGTTGGGGTTTTGGGGTATTAGTTGAATTCTCCTATTTCCCCCTTTGCCAATTTTTTTAGGGGCGGGAGCTGCTCAACAAGACTTCTTAATTGTTTTTTCACGTAAGATACTTCCATTTGAAAATGTGCTATAATGGTATAGTTACAGCCTTTCTCGTAACAGTGAAGCACATACTAATGTGGTTCTTCGTTACTTGGTATGGTTCGATAGGGGGGCATAAATCGACTAAATCCTTATCTGGCAAGAGACTTAATTGATTAGTTCGCTCTAGCTCAAAAACAATTGACAAAAATCGCTAAATGCCTTTCTATATAAGAGTTCCATCCCTTATAAACCCCGTCCATTGCATAACACAAACCGAAGAGCCACTAATTTTTGCTAATCAAGTATTTCAGATGCAATAACGAACCTCATCTATCTGAGAAACGCTGTGTATGGCTAATAGACATCTCCAAAAATTATAACCCAGTCACAGATTGCTTTTAGCCTATGTACTAACTAAGCAGTTCGATGGCTGAAATGTATATCTGTCGTTGCTAATTCAATTTTACTGAAAAAATATGAGGCAATTAAAATAATTTTTATTCGGGTATATTCCTTGACTAGAAAGACTTTTGGTCTTGAGATAATATTAGGTCGAGGTCTAATGTCCAACTCAGGCAAAATGTTCATCATAGACATTAGTACAATAAAAACGAATGAACAGTTTTGTATTAGAAACTTAAAAAGAGGAGACATATTCTCAATATGGAAAAAATTTACTTCTACGCACCTGATAAAAATACGCATCATCTATTTAACCATGAAAACCAACAATGGCTCGGTCTTTCAGATTGATATACATGCTGGATTGTCCGTACATATCTTAATATGAAGCAAGCAGGACTTTACTGTGAAGTTGTAGATGATATTCCTAAGAAGGGAATAGTCATTGCTGATAGAGGTACATTGGGCAATCAGTATCCATATTTTGGGGAAGCAATGCTAATCTGCGCGAAGGGTGATAGCGAATTTCATCCATCAGCACATTTGCATATTGTTCAAAATCTTTATGATCTTCAGAACAGAAAAAATTCACTTTGGAATCCTTACTATATTCCCCATTGGCCACAACCTGGTTTAATTCCTAGATCAGAAGAGCGAAGATTTTTGATAGAAAATGTTGCCTTCATGGGTACTGGAAGTAATTTAACGAAGGAATTGTTATCTGAAAAATGGCTTCATTCTTTAAGTTCATTAGGATGTAAATGGCATCCAGTTTTCAACAAAGAAAAATGGAATGACTACAGTTATATAGATGTTATTGTTGCCGTTCGTCGGTTTGATAAATGTACCTATCCGAATAAACCAGCAAGTAAATTAATAAATTGTTGGCGTGCTGGAGTTCCTGCTGTCCTAGCTCCTGAATCTGCTTTTCTTGCTTTAAGAAAGTCGGAATTAGACTTTTTAATAGTTCGTTCCCTTGATGAAGCAATTGCAGCAGTAAAACGCTTAAAAAACGATCCAGATTTGTATCTAGCGATGGTCGAAAATGGAAGGGAACGAGCCGAAGAATTTAGTGAAGAAATCATTACTGAATCTTGGATGAATTTCTTTCATGCCGAGGTTCCTCCTCAGTATGGAAAGTGGCTGCAAATGTCTGAGTTTGAGAGAAGGCTCTTGTTTCTAAAACGCTACCTCAGATTAAAGCTAGATAGAATGCAAACAAGAATTAATAAATTCAGTCCTTAGACTTGGGTGTTAAGCTCAATATTTTTCGGTACCGTTACCCGCCGAACCTATCGGGCATCCCGTGTTTAGCGAATAAACCTTTTTCTTTAGCAATAATTAAGGGGGCAGCGTCGGTGAGGGCAATAAAACCTAGTTTAGCGGTGGTGACTTCGGGGGTTTCTCCACTGGCAACGGGGGAAGCGGCAGGACTGCCGGCTGGGGAGGGACTGGTTGCGGTATTATTGGGAGTGGCGCAACCGTGGAGAATTGCCGTTCCTACGGCAGTTGCCCCGGCAGTGAAGATAAATCTACGTCTAGAAAGTTTACTCATGGACTAAAAAATCGTGATTAGAAACTAAACAAAGGTGACAAAGGTGATGAAACAGTGAAAAGTTCTCATTACTTCCCCCAACTGACCGCGGTGATAACCGAGAAGATTTCTTGCAAGTAACTGTTGATTCAGTAAGGGTGCTTTAATTATTTGTATCTCTCGATCGCTTTTGCTTCTCTATCTAGACAGATTTAGCAATAGTTTTTGTCTAAGAGATTTTTTCTAGAAGCATAACAGTTTTGAGGATTCGATAGATAGATAGGGGCGGTTTTTGGTCATCTGGGCTGGAAAGCTCACTTTATTTTAGGGTTATCACCGAAGCAATTAACTTAAATTTACAGTCTTCAACGGGAAAGATAGTATAGATTGTTACAAAATACTGTCAGCCATGTAATAAAAGCATAAAAGTTTGTCGAAAACGCATAGTGAGGATGATGGCGTTTTTGTAACTATCTTGAATCAGTTATCAGATTTGAGTTTGCAGTTCACTGATTACTTACTGCTTGGCTGCAGCTCACATTTGTTACTCTCTCTGATACTAAATCCGTTGAGTTAAATATCTTTTTGTCGATTGTGGAAAGCTTACTCAAAAAAGGATTTCTATACTAATACTAAATCCGTTAAGTATAGGTGACATATCAGGATAGGCAAAAGGCAAGAGGGAGAATAAATAATCAGTTTTTAATAACTGGATTTAGTAAGTACCTAAGCAAAATTAATTACATACATCTAACCACCTCTTGCCTCTTGCCTTTCTTCACTAGGAAATTAATTTTGCACGACTATTTAGTAAGAAAGAGTCGGGAGCATCTCACCTTTGCAATAAGCATAAATACTTAGTAGAAAAATAGGCTTTTCGAGGGTAATTCTTGTTTTAATTCTCCATGTACGCGGTCTTTAAAAGCCTCTATTTCGTTCCAAGACACGATTAAGAGTGGCTTTTAGGCTAAGTATAATTACTCATCGCGTAAGTGAGATGCTCCCGAAAGAGTCTATCTTTCTCGAAAAAAATGGATAATCATATCGGAGAACCCTTTAATATTTTGTTCATGACTACAATGCACAGCTAACAAAGGATTAAGCCCCCATCACTACTACCGAATCAGCACCTTTGTTTTGGGGACTAAGTCATCAGCAAATTTGTTATGCTTCATCTTTATTAAGAAAAACTGTAATTTAGAAAAAAATACCAAATCCGTTTTAATCACAATGATGATCAAATCCCGAAAGATATGCTGTGACTAGATGTATCAAAAATTATGGTCAGCGGATTTGGTAGAATCATGTAATTAATCGAGTTCATCAAATAAAAGTTCCTCTAGAATTGGTCCCATGCCCTCATCATCGGGGGAAACTAATTCAACTTTCCCTTTCGCATCACCGACGGCTAAGAATAACAAAGGAGCGAGGGGACTGTAAATCGAGTATTTTTGGTCTTCCGAAAAGAAACTGGCAAGAAATTGCAATTCTTCTGGCTCTGATGAGGAGGAAGGGATATCGCTATCAATTTCTAAACTGAGAACATTATCTTCTTCTAGGGGCGGTAATTCACCACTAACAGTTAAGGTGTGAGCAGTGGGTTTGAGCAATAGGTCTAATTCTGCTAAAACTGCCTTAGCATCGGCGAAAACCCGCTCAATTTCCTCGCTATCTTCGATTAAGAAGGCATCAGACTCCTCTTCCTCCGATTCCTCATCCCAAGCTAGAATCATCACCGGTGTATCCACGGGGACAAGAAGCATATAGGTGAGATCATCGGTTTCATAGGCGTTCTCAATATAACAGTCTAGCGATCGACCTTGCTCATCCCAGAGGGTTATGATATCCGCTTCTTCGAGTTCGTTTTCTTGAAAATTAAATTGAGATGGGGACATAGGCTCTCAAACGCTACTGATTGAATCAGAATATCATGAGATGATCCTCAATCAAACCAAGAATTCCGGTGCAAATGTTGAAAACCTTGCACATCAGTTAAATTGTATTGTAGGGGCGTGATGGTGATAAAATTCTCGCCAATGGCGCGCACATCCGTAGGCACTTCCGGAGATAAATGGCCGTAGTCCGGTTGTTCGATATCTTCGACCACTTCCCCAATTAACCAGTAATAACTTTTACCCCTGGGGTCTAGTCTCTTCTCGAAGGTTTCCTCGTAGCGTCGCAATCCCTGCCTAGTGATTTTCACCCCCTTGATTTCGGCACTACTAACCGGAGGGACGTTGACATTGAGTAAAGTGGGAACAGGAAAAGGGTTAAGGGTAACTTTTCTGACTAAAGTGAGGGCAAAATCGGCGGCCGGTTGGAAATCACAAGCTTTAAAACTAGCGAGACTAACAGCAATACTGGGAATACCTTCGATTAAGCCCTCCAGGGCTGCGGAAACCGTGCCAGAATAGAGAATATCAGTACCGAGATTAGAGCCGTGGTTAATGCCAGCTAAAACTAAATCGGGAATCTCTTTGAGGACGGCACTAAGGGCGAATTTCACCGAATCAGCGGGAGTTCCCGAGCAAGACCAAGCAATCACATCGGGATGAAAAATTCCTTCCACCTGTTCGGCCCAGATGGGATGATGTAAGGTTAAGCCATGACCAGTAGCAGAGCGCTCACCATCGGGACAAACGACGGTGACTTGATGGCCTGCAGCAGCAAGGGTGTTAGCGAGGGTGCGGACTCCTAGAGCCGAAATGCCGTCATCGTTACTGATAAGTAGTTTTAAAGGGCGGTCGCTAATCATAGGGAATTTCTGCTCTACTGCGTCGGCTAGTGGTATAATGTAATAGTATTTTATCGTGGGTACGTAGCTCAGAGGATAGAGCACCAGGTTCCGGTCCTGGGTGTCGGGGGTTCGACTCCCTCCGTACTCGTTCAGACATCAGGAGTTACACTTCGGTGTCAACCCAGTGGTTCGACAACTTCACGGCCGAAGTCTCTTGCATGAATGCCCATCTTGACTAGGAAATTTATTTTGCACGACTACTTAGGGTTTGCTGAAAAAGCTTTTCCTGGTTGTGGGGTATGGGGTGTGGGGTTTTGCCGATTTTGAGTTAGTCATACTAAATCCGTTGAGTAACGCACAGAAAACGGGTTTCTCGGAGAACCCCATTTTCTGCTCATGCAAGAGGCAAAAGGGATCATAAATAATCAGTATAAGGTTTTTAAATTTATTCAACCAGCCCTACTTATCATCCAAAGTCGAGGAGAACCCTACCTCTTTTCTAATATTAGTAAATATTCTGATTTCATGCCATCAGGATTTTTATTCTTGCGAGATTTGAATAATTGTCTGGTTTTAATTCTATCCTCAAAGACAGTATCAAAAATAAAGCCATTTTCCTGAAAATATTCCTTGAATATTCGCCAAGTTTCTACTTCCACTCCATCCACTTTCGGATTACCCACAAAAATGCAAGCTTTCCCGGCTGGTTTTAATTTTCTGGTGGCATTTTCTAAAGCGTTGATGGTGTGACAAAAATAGGAATCGAGTATTTTATGTAAATTCTCCTTCTCTAAACTCAATCTCACTTTATTTAAGGTTTCGGTTTCGATTAATCTGGTAGCGTGTCGGTAGGGAATTTCTAGCTTAGAGATTTTTTGTACTTCTTTTTCTGTATATCCTAACCAATATAAATCTAGTTTTGCAGTTCTGATATATTCCTGTGCTTGCAGATAGGGTGGTGAACTAATTAAACAATCTAACTCTAGATTTTGCTCGATCTCAAAAGTGGCACTATCTACTCCTCCATAAAAAAGCACTTGATTACAATTATGCCAAGTTACGGTAATATATTGATTGACGCTGGTTAAAGTTTCAAAACTCATCTCTTTAATCGTTCGTTTTAATTCCTCTTGCCAATTTCTTTGTAATAGTTCCTGTATATCTGATTTTTTGTATTTCGATTGAAATAATTTAGGTTTGGTATGTTCTGCATAGGAAAACTGTTTACTAACTTTCACTAAAACCGCTTGAATAATCTGGGAATACAAATCAGGTTCTAGACTTTTTTGACCGGCCCAAAGTTTCTGTAAAACTGCTAAAATCTCCTCTGGATACCAATAGTTTAAATTTGACCACTGAGGGATAAATTTATACTTGCTGGCAAAAACTTCTAAGATTTTTTTATCTAACTCTGAGTAACTCAATGGTTCTTGGTGTTCTGTGATCTTAATCGGTATAATATGGTTTAAAAGATAATTCAGGTCAGTTAAAACCGCATTTCTTTGACAAAGTTTCGCCTCTAAACCCACCGTACCTGAACCCGCAAAAGGATCGATAATCCAATCATCCTTTTTAGTATAATTATCAAGACAAAATCTCACTACTTGGGGAATAAATTTGGCAGGATAATAATAGATGGCATGGGTTAGATAACTGGTGCTGGTGATTTCTGGCACTAAATCTCGAAAAGAAACTAATCGCGGGGTTCCCTGATTAAATTCTTCTAAATTATTAGAATCGAAAAGTTCTAACTGCATGATTCGGCTATCAGTTCTCCCTAGAGTAGGCCAGCCAATTAAAATAAAGATTAAAACCTTAGTTGATCAATATTCTAACTTATCGTCCCCTAATCTAACCGAGAACGCAAATTTTTTACTTTTTACTTAACGTGATATACTGCCAAAGGAAAAAATGACGTTTTAATTAGTCTGCGTGAATAGCCAATCCTCGACGATCATAGAACAGGTTAGAGTCCTTGACCCCCTGACACAAACCGATCGCATTGCCGATGTCTGGATTGAGGAGGGGGTGATTAAAGCGATCGAATCTCAGCTTCCCCCAAGAGAAAATAGTCACTATATTTCTGGTCAAAACTGTATTTTTGCTCCCGGATTAGTCGATCTCTACAGTCATTCTGGGGAACCCGGCCACGAGGACAGAGAAACCCTCGCATCTTTGCTCAAAGCGGCCACGGCCGGAGGCTGCACCCGGGTGGCAATTCTCCCCAATACTCTCCCCCCCCTCGATCACCCCGCACTCGTTAGCACATTACAGCAAAAAAGTCAAGGGTTTTTTGACTCAAAATCGACTCGTCTGCATTTTTGGGCAAGTCTTACCCTAGGAAGGGAAGGGCAAAAAATGACGGAATTAGCTGATTTAATGCCTGTAGCGGTGGGTTTTACCGATAATCGCGGTCTAGAAGATTTAGGACTGTTGCGGCACTTATTGGAATACCTAAAACCCTTCGGTCAAAATATCGCCCTTTCCCCGGTAAATCAGCAATTAAAGGGTAATGGAGTCATGCGCGAGGGAGAAACCTCGATTCGCTTCGGTTTACCCGGAGATCCTGCTATTTCCGAAACCACTGCTTTAGCTACAATTTTAGAAATCGTCGGCGAAATTAATACACCTGTTCACATCATGCGAATTTCTACCCGTCGAGGAGTGGAATTAATTCGCGAGGCAAAAATGCGGGGATTGCCGATAACCGCTAGTGTGACGTGGTTGCATCTCCTCTTAAATACGGGATCGATCGCCAGCTACCATCCCAGTTTACACCTCGCTCCACCCTTGGGCAACGAAAGCGATCGCAAGGCGTTAATTGCGGCAATTAAAGAGGGAATTATCGATGCAATCGCGATCGATCATCGTCCCTATACCTACGAAGAAAAAACCGTCTCTTTTGCAGAAGCACCCCCCGGCGCGATCGGGTTAGAATTAGCTTTACCGCTACTCTGGGAAAAATTAGTAATAACCGGGCAATTATCAGCTTTACAATTATGGCAAGCACTTAGTCTTAATCCCTGTCATTGTTTACAACAAAAACCGGCATCTCTCAACCCCGGAAATCCTGTGGAAGCAATTCTTTTTCATCCCCAAGCAAGCTGGAAAGTAACAGCAAATAATCTTAACTCCCTCAGTCATAATACTTTCTGGTTAAATCAAACAATTACGGGAAAAGTGTTAGAAATGTGGAATTTTTAAAGATGTAGGAGAGTGGGGAGTGGGTTAATAACCCACTTTCAGCAGGTTAAGACGGAAAACAAATAATTTTCAAACTCTGTCAGAGCAAAGGTTTCGACAATTTCCCCTCTCCCCCCAAATTGGACTTGAAGAGATAAGAGCCTCTCATACCTGGACTTCCCCGTTGACAAAAAGCCATAGGGAGCATCTCACTTACGCGATGAGTAATTATACTTAGCCTAAAAGCCACTCTTAATCGTGTCTTGGAACGAAATAGAGGCTTTTAAAGACCGCGTACATGGAGAATTAAAACAAGAATTACCCTCGAAAAGCCTATTTTTCTACTAAGTATTTATGCTTATTGCAAAGGTGAGATGCTCCCGTAGGGTTTGCGGCAAAAAGTTTTTTGGGGGTGTGGGGTGTAGGGTGTGGGGTGTAGGGAGAATAAATAAAAATAGTCTCGGAGTCTTGACTAGGAAATTAATTTTGCACGACTACTTAGTCAGTTAAGTATCGGGTAAATTGGCTCTCTTGGATTTGGTGGGTAAAATGTATTCTAAGATACAGTCCCGCTGGCGAGGGAGTGGAAGGAACCACAGAGACACAGAGGACACAAAGATCGATCATATTGTAAGTTAAACTTATCACACAGAACCTAGAAGAGCCGTAAATTTTGGTATTCAGCCAAAGCATTGATAAAAAAGAAGTCTCCCCAAATTAAACCCGTATCATAGATTTGGCTGGGTCGAATAGCAGCCGGATGATGATAACAACCATGACGCAATAGACTCATCTCTGGGGCAGTTTCATCGGGAAAATACTGAAAAGAAGTCAAATTTAAGAGAGTATTATCGATCGCCTCTCGATAGGTTCCATAACTAGGATCACTGCTGGGTAAAGCTTTTAATAAGCGAATCATCCCCGCCACGGCGATCGCTGATGCTGAAGAATCCTTTTCGGTAGCGGCATTTTTTTGCCAGGCATAATCAAAGTCCCAGGGGGGGATAAAATCTCCGGCGCGTCTTTGCTCACCGGGCCAGCGATCGGGCAAATTTTCCAGATAATAATTAATGGCATCCTTGGCAATGGTTAACATTTCTGGATCGCCGGTGTAAATATAGGCCGTCGTGGCACTATAAATAAACCAAGCTTGACCCCGGGACCAAGTGCTATCATCGCGCCAACCCTGTTTTCCCTCATTAAATAAGAAATTTCTATAGGTGGGAGAGTTGACATTTTGATCAAAATACCCTCTTTGCCAAGTTCCCGTTTTACCTGGGCGACGGTTAGCCCCAAAAGTGCGGCTAATGGTGCGGATGTGGGAAAGGGCTTTTTCTTGCCAATCTTTTGCTTCCTTGGGGTCAGGATTGTGGAGACTTGGCCAGAGCAGTTGTTCTATATTGATCGTATGATCCATAAAAACGTGCCAATGTTCTTGCTGATCGGTGCGATCGGCCTTGCGTAACCAGCCAAAAGTCCCGATATCGGTGCGATAACTCCCTTGACCATCCTGAAAAGGTTGCGCTAGTTGTCTGGCTCCCTGTAAAGTTATCTCTAAGGCTGCCTGTTTTTCCTGGCCCTGTCCCGACTGAAACCAAGGAGCAAACACCAGTACGTTATTGAGAGCGACATCTTTGTTCTTCAAACTCGCTTCTTTTAAGGAATCGCTCCATTTTTTCGCCGCAGCTGCCCAAAATCCTGCATCCATAGGGTTTGATTCTAAGTCAGCAATTTTCCATAATAGAGCAGGAAAAGCCCCTGCCGCCCAAAAATCGGCCTTTGCTAACTTCCAAGTGCCGGGGGTGGGACTATTCCCCCTCCGTAGCCAATTTAAGAAGTTAAAACCCGATGGCTCTGGATGGGTAAGATAGGGATAAAGAATGCCCCGACGGGCATAACTATCGAGATAATCGATCGTGGTGGCTAGTTTCATCTTAGCCAGATCGAGACAGAGCTTAATTCTTTCAGCTAGGGGCATTTTAGCCCGCAATTCCGCCGCCGATTCGGGACGACGGATTATCAGGGCGGCCGCCGTACCAATCGCCGCCCCTGTACCCATAATGATGAGTGTGCGTCGCTGCAAATTCCTGACTCCTAAGCTGGATAGATACGAATACGGCGATTAGGTTCCTCTCCGAAGCTATCAGATTGGAGACGGTAATGTTCCACTAATTCGTGTTGCATTTTTCGCACTTTCGCCGAGCGCGGCAGTAACTCCACCGGTTGGCCGGTGGGAATAACGATTTGTTCCACCGCTAACCGGGCCTCCTCCAAAGCTTCGATCTCGTCATCGCTGCCGCTGCGGGCAAATAAACGCAGATCTGCACCTTCCTGATTCATCGGGTCATCAATGCCCAAAATCCGCTTTAAACCCCGAGAAATTTGGGGCAAGGTATTGGATTTGATGCCGTGGATGGGAATTTGTCTTACTTTGGCAATTTGCCGCAATTTTGACTGATTTTTAACGTGGGAACGCAGGGCCAGCACCGCGTCGGCCTCCTGTAAATCTTTGGTCAAAACGATCGGCAAATCTAGGGCCTGTACTACCTGTTCAATCGGGGCGCGACTGACTCCGTAGGGATAGATATAAACTGGCCAATCTTCGCCATTGGGACCAGGGACGCGGAGTTTTTCCGTTTCCGGTTCTTCCTGCAGCCAGGATTGTTCGAGGAGGCGATCGAAATCGTTTTCTCGGTTGAGTGGACTCGCACTGAAACGGGCCACGGGAGTCATCTGGCCATCGGCACGCCATCCCTTGGGTTTATCCATTTCTGGGAGATAATTGCGACGCAAAGGGGTGAGGTTTTCTGGTTTTGGTTCTTCCTGAGTGACCTGTACTTTTCCCTCCTCATCTACCCAACGGATTTGGGCAATTGCTTCGCGTCCCCGCAGCAGTTGGTCGATCGTGGTGGATACGTCTTCGTGAATGACCCAGCGCTGACGTTCCAACATTTCGATGGCAATCTCAAAGGTGGGGGGTGCTTTGCGTTCTAAAACGGTCTTCTGAGAACCCCGGCGGCGCGCTTCTTCGTCTCCGAGAGTTACTGCCTGAATTCCCCCAACTAAATCCGATAAGGTCGGGTTTTTAATTAAATTTTCCAATTGATTGCCGTGGGCAGTTCCCACTAACTGCACCCCGCGTTCGGCGATCGTGCGAGCGGCGAGAGCTTCTAATTCCGTACCGATCTCATCAATCACGATTACCTCTGGCATATGGTTTTCCACTGCTTCGATCATGACCTGATGCTGTAATTCCGGACGGGACACCTGCATCCGACGAGCGCGACCGATGGCCGGATGGGGAATATCTCCATCTCCGGCGATTTCGTTGGAAGTGTCGATAATTACTACCCGTTTGTTAAGATCGTCGGCTAAAACTCGGGCTATTTCTCGCAAGGCCGTGGTTTTTCCTACCCCCGGACGACCGAGCAGCAGTAGGGATTTCCCTGTTTCCACCAGGTCGTTAATCAGGGTGATTGTACCGAAAACGGCCCGACCGATACGACAGGTTAAACCGATAATTTCCCCTTCTCGATTGCGAATGGCACTGATGCGGTGTAGGGTGCGTTCAATCCCGGCGCGATTATCGCCGCTAAAACTGCCCACCCTGGCGATCGAATACTGGATTTCTTCTTTTGAGATCGGTTCGTCCCCCAGATCGATCGCCCCATCGGGAAAACGCGCTTCTGGTATGCGTCCCAAATCCATAACCACTTCGATCAGTTGATGCTGCCGCGGCTGTTCCTCGATTTTGCCGCGAATCCGCGCTGGTAGAATTGCCAAGAGTTTGTTTAAATCGTCGGTAACTGGCATCCGAGAAGAGGGTAGGGTTTCTGGCATTATATATTAAAAGGTTTGGGCGATAATTGGCTGTTTTTATGTCCAAGATTTTCTTGGGGCATGACACATTTATGGGTTAGTTGTCAATTAAGAAAATATTATAGTTTTTTGACCAAGGTTAGGCTTTTAATTGGGCAACCACCATAGAGGCGGCTTTAAGGGCTTCTTGGTAGGCTTGGGGGTCATTTTCAAGGTTAGGCTGGTCTAAATGCTCTAAAATTGGCAAAATCAATGAACGGGCGTAACTTCCATAGGCAATACCAGCGATTTTTTCTCTCAGTCCCAGTTGCTGTAATTTGGTCACGGTATGGTCATTGGTTCCCCCAGCTAACTGGACAAATCCGGCTAGATTGTCGGAGAGGACTTTTTTGGCCATATTGATGGCCGGGTGGGTGGTTCCTTTGCCGATATCGCCGCTCATCGGTCGGCCGTCAGTCTGCCAAATCAGAGGACAGCTTAGGGGTGAAATAGTTTCTTGCAGCTGGTGGAGGTAATCAATGATATATTCATGATCTTGGCAACTTATGGCCAGGATTTTTAGGTTTTTAGTTAAGGGTGCGATCGCTGGCCAGAGTCGAGCAAATTCGTCCCTATGGCCGACCTGGGTATGAATTTCGATCGCATCTACTCCCATTTCGACAATTAAGGGGATAATTTCTGCGGGTTGACAGACACGGGATTTTGTCTCGATTATTTGCTCGGGACAAACGGGTAGGCAACGACCGCAACCATAACAGCGCTGTTCAATCACTCCCCCCCCATCGATAGCATAAGCGGGACAGATTTTTTGGCAGGGACGGGGACAATCGACGGGACAGAGTTGCGGGTTAAAGACAGCTTTGCGAAAGTGGGGGTCTTCACCGTCATTGAGACTGACCATTAACCAAGGTCGTCGATTGGGGGGGAATCTGGCGATTTTTTCGGCGGTTTCGATACCTTCGCGGGCCGCAAGGATCACGGCTCGATCAGCGGCCACATCAATACAATCGGCCCCGGCAATAGTATAGGTCAAAGCGAGGTTGCGAATCGTGGGTAAATCCTGGTAACTGGCTCCACAGATGAGCTTGAACCAGTGACCCGCAACTAGGGACCAGAAGGGAGAGGAGTTTTTATCTAGCACTTTTTTATCCTATCGCAGCCAGCCCCTCAATGTCAGGTGGAGACCGTTGAACCGAAGTCTTACGGCCGAAGTCTTGACAATCAAGATATGAGGTGCTGGTGCGATTCGTTCTTATCAGAAGTCTAACAGACGATTTGGCTGCTTGACTCCACAGCAGTGACCGAGTAGCTTGTGTGTCTTCTTCTCTATTTTGTAAAAATCCTAGATAAAAATAATCCTCAATTGCTGGAGAATTGTTATCAGTTAAGTGGTAAACTGAAATAAGTACCTAAGCAAAATTAATTACACATATCTAACCCCCTCTTGCCTTTTGCCTCTTGCCTTTTGCCTATCTTTACTAGGAAATTAATTTTGCACTACTACTTACTGGTCAATAATTTTGATTGTTTAACTAGGTTTGTATGTCTGGCTGCGATTGCATGGTTTTTATCTGCTAAGATTGACAATAAATATTCCACATTTGCCAATAAGCAGTTTCTAAATTTCTGGTAAATTGTTTGGTATTCCAGAGGGGAGATGTATGACGGGACTTTCGGAGTTTCCATCGGATTTCTTCTCTCAAATTTTTATCTAATCCTAACTTAATTCCCCACTGCACATATTCCTCATCACTCCAAGCTATACCCTCGGTTATTCCCGCATTCATCATTAAAGTATAACCGTTGCGTGATGACCATTGTTGCCCGACTTTAACCACGAGAGGAATTCCCATCCAGAGGGTTTCTAGGGTGGTTGTACCACCGTTAAAGGGATAGGTGTCTAAAACCACATCAGCGATGGCTAAATTTGCCCTGTAGGTTTCCGTCTGATAGAGAGGAAGCATCTTGATTCGATTAGTTTCTACCCCAACTTCTGCGGCAATTTGACAGAGCAAATCCCAGAGGGAATTATCATCAGCAACTCCTTGAATCAGGAAATAACTATTGGGGACGGATTTGATGATTTGCATTTGTAAGCGAATCATCGCTGGATTACGCTTAATTGCTGTTTGAGAACTTAGGTAAATAATGGCATCGTTATCAATATCTAAATCTTCTCTTCGCAGGGTAGGAATGTCTATTTCAAAACCATCCACAGCGACAAAAGCATCTGGTAAGCGCCAGATTTTTTCTTGATAATATTCTTGGGCATTTTCTGGCAATACATAAGGATCTGCTAAAAGATAATCCACTGCGGGTAAACCGGAACCATCAAAACCTAACCAGTTAACTTGAATAGGAGCAGGTTTAAGGGCAATAACTTGGACAACCATTGGTCCAGTACCACTATCTAAGTCCACAAGGATATCGATATTATCTTCTTTAATTTTGCGGTAAGTTGCCAGGGAATCAGCAGTAGCATGATAGATTTTATTTAGGGGATTAGAAAACCATTGTTTCGTTATTTCATCCACGGATTGACTTACCATATAAAGGTGAATATCAAACTGTTCACGATTGTGATAATTAATAGTCCAACGACTCAATAAACCGACGGGATGACGTTTTAATGTTTGGGCAATGTAACCAATTTTCAGTTTTTTATTGGGATTGCATTGTTTGAGTTTGTCAAATTTTTCTTCCTGAAAACCTAGCATTTCTCTGTAGGTTTCTTGAAAAAAACTGCCAATCTGATTTAAAAGCGGTCGATTCTCTTTTGGGTTATCTTCATAGTAAGAAATTGGATTCATAACTGTTAGTAAAGCTTCCCGAACTAAGGGATGTATATCTTGGGGCTTTTTTTCTAAAAATTCTTTAATTAAGTGTTTATACTCTTGACAAATACTAGGAATGTCACTCCATTTTGAGGCTCGTAAAGAACCACTAAAGAGAAGAGATTGACTAAACATTTCTAAATCAATTGTTTGGCTTTTATTTTTAAATTCTTTGATAAGATGTATCCCTCTTGGGTAGTTAGGGACAGAGACATAAAACCAAAATAAATTAGCTATTAAGTACAAATTTCCGGGATAAAGGGGAAGAAAAGCTTCCGCTAAGTCAACGGAATAAATAGGTTGATATTTCTCAAAAGCAAAGTATCGGGTAACGGTGATGACGTGATTAAGTAGTTCTGGAGAATTGCCAAGATAGGGTAAACTTAACCGGACTAATTCTATAGTATATTCATGAGCGTAAGGTATAACGGCAATTACTACCCGTTCCAATAATTGAGAGTTAACTGAACCCTGGGTAATTAACTCTAGTATTTGCCATTCTTGCAGTTGTTGAGGATCAAATCTATTTAATTTGATTTCAACGAGAGTTAAATGCAGTAAATTATCCAGATAACTGGGATTAATTTCCTGTAGATGTTTACGAATTAACCAACTAACTTCTAGATTTTCTAACTCTAATTGTCGGTTAGCTTCGGTAGTTAAAATATTGCTTAATTCTAGCAGCCATGACTCGGTTTCTTGTTCATCTCCTTGAGTGAAGACAAATAACCAAGTAGCTTGTGCTTCTTCTTCTCTTTCTTGCAAAAGATAGGATAATCCTAAATACCAATAATAACTAATTTCTGTGGTTTCTCTTTCTATCAGTTGTTCGTAAAACTGACTAACAATATCGTATTGATTGTTTTCTAAAGCGGTTGTAACTTCATTTTGCCAAGACATGGTTTAATTCTCCCTGATTAACTTTCACAATAGATTTGCCACATTTGACGATAGGCATTTTCCACATTTTTAGTAAACTGACGTGCATTCCAAATCGGTGAAGTTTTTCTAGATTCATCTAATTTAGCGATAACCTTGCGTCTCAACTGTTCATCCTTACCTAACTTAATTCCCCAATCAATATACTCCTCATCACTCCAAGCAATACCCTCACTAATTCCCGCATTAACCATTAAAGTATAACTATTTCTCGATGACCATTGTTGACCAACTTTTGTCACCAAAGGAATCCCCATCCACAGCACATCTAAAGTTGTCATTCCTCCCGTGAAAGGATAGGTATCTAAAACCACATCAGCTATCCTTAAATTTGCTCGATAAATTCCTGTGGGATAGAGAGGAAACATTTTTAATCTCTCATAATTAACTCCTTCTTCCTCAGCAACTTTGAAAAATAATTTTTCTACTGATTTAGCATCACTTAACCCTTGAATACTCAAATAACTATTAGGAACTGCTTTTAAAATTTGTAGCTGAAGTCGAATAGTTTCAGGGTTACGTTTTACCCCCGTTTGTACGGTTAAGTAATTAATCGCATCCTCTGGAATCCCTAAATCATCCCTTCGGAGAGAAGGATAAGCAACCTCGACACCATCCACAGAAATATAGGAATTAGGTAAGCGCCAAATTTTTTCTCGGTAGTATTCCTGTGCATCTGCTGGTAAAACGTAATTATCAGCAAGATAGTAATCAATTGCTGGAATTCCCGAAGCATCAAAACCTAACCAAGTCACTTGTATTGGTGCGGGTTTTAGTGCCATGACTTGACAGGTAGTATTATTAGTGATGCTGTCTAAATCTACCAAAATATCAATGTTATCTTGATTAATTTTTTCAGCAATTAGCACTGGGTTAACAGGTAAATTATAGCAGGCATTTACCTGATTTCTAAAACTATTTTCAGTGATCAGGTCTTCTTTTTGAGATACTAGATATAAAGATACATGAAACTGGTTATAGTCATGATACTTCATTAACCATCTAGAGATCAATCCGATAGAATGATTATATAAAGTATGGGCAATATAGCCAATTTTAAGAACTTTATTGGCATCTTTAATAGTAGATTTTTGCGAAAAATGACAGTTAGAATTATTACGAATATATTCCTGAAAAATTTGACCAACAAAATTACTAATATAACGGTTTTTTATCGGGTTATCTTCTAGGTAAGCTAGAGGGGATAAAACTGTTAGGTATGGTTTATTCAATAACCTTGGACATTCTCGATTAGCGATACTTGTTTGCAAGGATTCTGCATATTCTTCAATGTCTATCTGAATATCAATCCAATTACCACTAAATAATTTTACATAAAGAGCAATATAATCAGCGACAGCTTGAGAAGGCAAATCTTGACAACTTGTTTTTAATTGATTAGCTACTTGGATAGCAGCAGCAAAATCTCGATTATCAAAATAACATTTATAAAGTTCAGCTAACAGATAAATTTGCTCTGGTTCTACTGCTAAACAAGTATTAATAATATCAATAGCCAATGGTTTATTATTGATGACTAGAGGAAGTACTTTAGCTTCTACTACTTTGATGAAAGTTTGTCGCTGACAGTGAGATTGAAGAATTGCTTCCAAGTAGGGAACGGTTTCTGGTATCTGAGAATCGAGAAATTTTTCTAAAACTTCTACTAATAAACTTAACTCTAGATTTTGGCAATTATTTGTTTTTAACACATCAATAAATAACCAAGCTTCTAACTGCTCTTTCTCGAAATAATTCAAATCAATTGCCAATAAAATAAACCGCAGTAAATTATCAACATTATCGGGACTAATCTCGCGAATATGTCCTCGAATTAACCAACTGGTTTCTAAATTGCCTAAATCTAGTTGTCTGCGCGCTTCCCCATCCAAAATATTGACTAAATCTGCTATCCAAACAAGAATTTCCTGTTCATCCCCTTGACTGAGGACGAATAACCATGTGGTTTGCGCTTCTTCTTCCCTAGCTTCTAAAAGATAAGCTAATCCTAAATGCCAATAATGGCTAATTTCTAAGGGGTCTTTTTCTATTAATTCTTGATAAAATTGGCTAACTTGCCAGAAATCTCCTTGAATAATCGCCGGTTCAACTTGGGAATGCCAAGACATAAGTATTTATCGTTGAGTGTTTCTACTAGCGTACCCAAATAGAAGCAAAATTTTTCTATATAAGTAAAATTTATCAATCGGTCAGGGGTCGGGTTTTGGGTTGGTCACTGTCTGCGTTTTTGGGGGGGGTGTTAGGGTTTTAGTGGAAATTCCCCCACTTCCCACGTCCCCACATCCCCACGTCCCCCATTCCCCCACTTCCCACTCTCTACCCAGCTTCAACGCATCCTAGCTTATCATCAACGTCAGCCAAGAGTCATTTTTTTGAAAGATTTTCTAAATAAACCAATAAATCGGCCATAGCTTGAGTATCAGGCTGAAATTTGGGCATTGGCGGGGTTTTACCGCTAATTACCTGTTCAATCAGACTAATTCTCGATTTGCGATGGCAAACGTCCTCTAAACTCGGTCCGACGATACCATCAGCAAACTGGCCATGACAAGCAGCACAGTTAATCTGAAAGATTTCGTAACCGCGACTGACATTACCTTGTCGGGATAAAACCTCTTTAATGTAGGGATCCGACATCTTAGCCAGATGAAAAGCGATTAAAAAGGTGCTAATCAGCAATAAAACCACGATTATAACCATTAAAAATCGATAAAGCCCGAATTTTGGTTTAACTAACTGACTATTCACAAAAGCTGCCGAAGAAAAGATGAGTTCCTCTTTACATTTTGCAACTTTTTGCCCCAAAATTCCACCGCCGCTACTAGAGATAGAGAAATGGGGAATAATATAAGGCAAAGTGCATCTTTTTCTAACCCTCTAGCAATGAACCTATTAACCAGACTGGAAGATTGGCCCTATATTATTCTACCCATCACCATCGTCCTCAGTTTCCTGCTGTTGGGATGGTTCGTAGAAAAGCGCGTTGTCAGTCAACTTTTATCGATTGCCAGAGAAAAAAACCTGCGTTTCTCGGAAGGGATTTTACGTTCCCTTCGTGGATTAAGCATACTTTGGTTCGGACTTTTGGGGTTAAATATTGCCCTCTCTCTTCCCAATCTTCCCCTTTTTCCCTACTTGATTCTCCTCAGCAAAAAATTGCTGCTAGTGACTTTTTTAGCTTCGGCTACTTGGGCTATTGCTCAATTATCTGTGGAAATATTACGATTTTATACCACGGGAGATGATGGCATTTCTTCCCTAACTTCCCTATTTGAATTTCTCGCCAAAGTTCTGATTTTTAGCTGCGGTTTTTTGCTGATTTTAAGCTCGATTGGTATTTCGATCACTCCCATGCTAACTGCCTTTGGTATTGGGGGTGTTTCCCTTGGTTTAGCTCTCCAAAATACCCTAGCTAATTTAATGTCAGGAATTAATATTATCACTTCTAAAAAAGTTAGACCGGGAGATTATATTGAACTGAAAACGGGAGAAGCTGGTTATGTGCGAGATGTGGATTTAAGATGCACCGTAGTTGAAGAAATTACCAATAATCTTTTGGTCATTCCCAATGCTCAGATCATTTCTTCTAGTTTCCGTAACTATAGTTTACCGGATAACTCCCTACTGGTTCCTGTGGAAGTGGGCATTAGTTACGATAGTGACTTAGAAAAAGTCGAAAAAGTTACCCTAGAAGTTATGCAAGAAATCGCCCAGTTATTGCAACCTCACCTCGGTAACTATAAACCCTTGATCCTCTATCGTAAATTTGATTACTATAGCATTGTGCTAACAGTTTATCTCAAGGTGATAGAAGAAGAATTTTTTCAACATCTCACCATTAAACACGAATTTATTAAACTCCTACACCGACGCTATCAGCAAGAAGGAATTAAAATTCCCTATCCAATTCTTTTTCCCTATCCCCCCAGTAATCCCCCTAGTTAACCTCAATTTGCTATCGCAACCAACAGTTGAAATGTGCGAACAACTTATAGTTGATAATTCTCCTCAAAAAACTTACGAGTCATCGGTTGGGCAACTTCAATACCGTGGCCTTCTCCTAATAATTTTAGGGGTTTTCCTTCCACTTGAATCCAGACTTTGGCATTCGGATCCTCGGTAGTAGTAGTATAGATGATTTGTGCCAAACGACCGATCAACATATCAGGACCATCATCATTGCCAAACTCCCCCGAGAGATTAATCTTAATTCCCGTTTTATCTACTTTTAAATCCAGTAATTTAGTCCCAGGGGGAATAGTAGTCATATCCTGATGATTACTTGGACCGGCTAATAAAATCTTCAATACTGCTGTTAACTCTCGGTCGTCGCTATTCGCTTTTTGAACGGTAATTTCTTGGGTGACTAATTGATTACCCGTATCAGTCACTTTTAACCAAAAAACCTGTCGAGTTTCCCTAACAGGAATAGCTGCAGGAGTTGCTGTCGGACTTGTCTTCACTAGACCGGGAGAAACCGGTTTCACAATTGGTGATTGACTTATCGGCGCCGGAGTAGGAGATTCAATCGGGTTTTCGCTGGTTTTCTGGGGGGAAGATAGGTGATGGACGGCAAACCAAGCAGCAGCCCCACCAGCAGTAAATAAAGCGAGGCCAATACCAATTATCCAAGGTAAAGAGATTTTATCACTAGAGCGAGAACTAGGCATAATTCAGTTATCAGTTATCAGTTACCAGTTATCAGTTATCAGTTATCAGTTACCAGTTATCAGTTATCAGTTACCAGTTATCAGTTATCAGTTATCAGTTATCAGTCGAACGCTTTTATTCTCCCCATCTCCCCATCTCCCCACTTCATAATTCATAATTCATAATTCATAATTCCGATCTCCTCTTTTCTGACCGTTAAATTTAATTGGGGTTCCCCGATCGAGGTTCAATGCTGCCAAAGGCGGCTATACTCAGCTTATCATCGTCGATCTGCAATTGGAGAAGGCGGGCGATAATTCCTTGTTTCTCGAAGTTTTTTAAATCTAACTGGGTGGATATACCCTCAGCAAACCCCTTGAGAAGGCGAGAGGAGATGCGACGACCATTAAGAGTAGCTGTGGGGTCAATAAGCTCGATTTTTCGCCCCTGCACTAGCTTAAATCCCACTTCTAAGCTAAGATCAAGGGTGGCTGCTGGTTCGTCCGGCCGTTGAGTCTCTAGCTGCAGGCTGAGAGCGACGCGATTATTATTAAGAAAATTAAAATTTGCTTGACTAAGTTGATATTTTGTGCTGCCAAATTCTTCCCTAGAGGGAATCAGATTATTAATCAGGGTCTGAATTTGTTCTTTGACCGCTGCCGATTGTAAAGCTTGATTAACATTAGTTTCCGTGAGGACAAGATGCAAAGCTCCCGCAGCCGGTCGGCGCAGTGCGGCGGTTAAACTGCTGTTTTTTTGCTGTAATCGCCGCAAATCGAGGCTAATTGGCTCAGTTTCTAGCTCGATCTTCTCAATGCGAACACCAGCAAGGGGATAAATTCCCCGTGCAGAAATGCGAACTCGATCGATTTTGCCTTGCAGAACCTGATAATTGGGAGTATTATCGACTCTCACGGCTAATTGTTCCACTTTTTGGACTTGGGAGCGAAGGGTATGGGCTAAAACCGTATCAATAATTGCCCCTGCGGGAGTTAACAGGGTCAAAACACTAGCGAGAGTGATTGTTAGCCATTCCATCGCTCAATTACACCCATCCAGCTAAATTTTGCCAAGCATTAGTCAAAAGCTGACTTAACCAACGTCGTTGCACTTGATCTAAAATCGGGTCTTCTGCGAGAATTTCTTCAGTCAGATCATCGAGAGATTGACCCTGAGCGCGGGCCATTCTAATAATCCCCGCAATCACGGCAGCGATCATCTCTTCATCGACGGGACGCTGTCGGAGGGCGGCAATTTCTTCGGGGGTGGTCGGGATGGGATAATTCATAATCAGAGGGGGTAGGCTGTGTATTAATCTGGGTATGTAAAGTTTTTTAAACTTTTTTCAGAAAACTTTTTGTGTAGTCTAGCGTAATCAGACGATTTTTGGGTTTAACAACTAAATCAAGATGAAAGAAATACTTTACAGAGAAATTCCGACTCCTGACTCGATCGCCGTTTGTCAGTGGTTACAATCCGATTGGCAGCCCGGAAGCGGTGTTAAGACAAATACACCTAACGGGGTGAGATTGCGCTTATCGGAGGCGATCGAATTGTCGATTTTTGTCTGGACGCTGCAACGGACTACTTATTTAAAAGTTTTCCGCTGGGGTGCGCGATCGCATGATCAAGAAATATTCCTGACTCGGCAGCTCGATCGAGCTTTACAAAAGCGTTTTCCGCCGCAGTATAACACGATACCAAATATCGATCAAAAAAATCACTCAATTTTTACAGATTTAGAAGCGGACTATCCCCTAACGGTTCACTACTTCCGCAAAATGCCCCAAGGGGAGGCAGACTTAGCACGCTTGTACTGGTGGGAAAAACGTTGGCGCGACAGTGCCAAAAATCCCCAACAACCGCAGCCGGTAATTTTCTCTAGTAGTGAGGAAAATGATCATCCCATCACCTACGACTTAATTTACATTGGTGGTGCCTTGGGGGCAATTCATGCGGCACAGATGGCCAAATTAGGTTATCGAGTCCTCTTAGTAGAAAGACTGCCTTTCGGACGGATGAATCGGGAATGGAATATCTCTCGCTCGGAGTTTCAAAGTTTAATTAATTTAGGCCTATTTACGGACGAAGAATTCGAGGAATTAATCTTCCAAGAATACATCGATGGCTTTAATAAATTTTTTGATGGCAATAATCCCCCCCATCTGAAAGCCAAAATTCTCCATACTCCCACGGTTTTAAATATCGCCATTAATTCCGAAAAATTGCTGCAATCCTGCGCTAAAAAGATATATGATCATGGCGGTAAAATTCTTGATCAAACGGAATTTATTAAGGCTGATATTACCGCTAATAGTGTTACTGTCACCCTTAATCATGGTGGAGAAATTCAACAAATAAAAGGCCGTTTATTAATTGATGCTATGGGTTCTGCTTCCCCCATTGCTTGGCAATTAAACGGGGTGCGTGCCTTTGATAGTGTCTGTCCGACGGTGGGAGCAGTAGTAGAAGGATTCGATCCGGTGGTGTGGGATTCTCACTATGGTGATGTCTTAAATTCCCATGGCGATATTTCTAGAGGTAGGCAATTAATTTGGGAATTATTTCCGGGGGAAGGAAAAGAATTAACCTTTTATCTATTTCACTATCATCAAGTCCATCCCGATAACCCCGGTTCTCTGTTAGAAATGTACGAAGATTTCTTTACTATTCTGCCCGAATATCGACAGTGTGATCCAGAAAAATTAACCTGGAAAAAACCCACCTTTGGTTATATCCCGGGGCATTTTAGCGCAGGAAAAAAAGACCGAATTGTCTCCTTTAATCGCATTTTAGCCATCGGTGATGCCGCCTCCCTGCAATCACCCTTAATTTTTACTGGTTTCGGTTCTTTGGTGCGTAATTTAGAGCGCTTAACCCATCTTTTGGATACGGCATTAAAACACGATTTACTAACAGCTAAAGACTTAGAAAATGTGCGAGCTTATCAAAGTAATGTGGCGGTAACTTGGTTATTTTCTAAAGGAATGATGGTTCCCACGGGAAAAACTTTACCACCCCAGAGAATTAACGCCATGTTAAACACATTTTTCGGTTTATTGGCCGACGAACCGCCGGAGGTTTCCGAAACCTTTATTAAGGATAAAACCGATTGGTTGACCTTTAGCCGTTTAGCAATTAAAGCGGCCAGAAAAAACCCCACTTTACTGTTATGGATAGCAGAAATGGCCGGTAGTCAGGATTTAATTCGCTGGTTGGGTTCCTATCTCGATTTTAGCCTTGATGGAGTCAAAAATCTGCTTTTTGCTGGTTGGTTTCCCCAATGGTTAAAAAACTCCCAAATCTGGCTAGAAAAAGACAATCCTCGTCTATGGTTAAAGCTATTAAGTTTTAATTATGGCTTAAGAAATTAGAGGATATTTATCAAGTGTTAAATAGGGTTGGCTGAATAAAAGTATCATTCAGTATTAAATATTGTCATTTTCCTGAAGAGATAAAAACTCAGCCACCACTTGATTAAAAGTTTCAGGTTCGCCTAAAAATGCCCAATGATTACCCGGTATCTTTTTAATCTCCAGAGAGGTTAAATACTTTTTATAGGATTGAATTTGCCAAGCAGTGCGATTTAATCCCTGTTGGGGGAGGATTAATAAGCTGGGAATATCTAAAGTTTTAGTTAATCCAGCAAACCCCATTACATCCTCAAAAATTTCCTCGCGTGCCGATAAATTGAATTTACTACTCCAACTGCCATCAACTTTTTGTTCGATGGCATTTTTAAACACCTCTTGCTGTAGATTTGACCAACCTTTATATTGTTTTAATTGACGAGCGATCGCTTCTATGTCCTGATAACTATCAAAGGAGCGAGTAATCTTTAAAAAGGGCAAAACTTGATAGAGAATTGGAAAAGTTATCCTAATCCAACTAGGCATTTTATCGATAAAAAAGGGATCAACTAAAATTAGACTCTTAAATACTTCTGGCTGTTCAGTTGCCCAAATTGCAGCTATTTTAGCACTCCAAGAATGACCTAAAATAGCTGCTTTTGTCCAACCTAAATGATTAATTAAAGCCCTTAAATCGCCGATATAATCCTGAAAGTGATAACCAGTTGGCGGTTTACCGCTTTCCCCATGTCCTCGCAAATCTGGCGCAATAACTTGATAATTTGAGCTTAAATAATCACCCAAACTTGACCAAACCAAAGCATGATCCGCCATGCCGTGCAATAATAATAGAGGCATACCTCGATCGCTCCATTGCAAATAGGAAATTTCCATCGAGTTCTCGGTAAAAGTCTGGCGTTGTGGCATAAATTCTCGGCTGATTTTTACTATAATTTATCTATCACTTAATAAAACTTCATACAATGGTACTACAATCTCCGATCACTGGGACTAGCTTAGAACAATTGTCTTGGACATGGCAAGGTCACACCATCCCCTACACCGTGCGGGGAGAAGGACAACCCCTAGTATTAATTCACGGTTTTGGTGCATCTATCGGTCATTGGCGCAAAAATATCCCCGTTTTAGCGGAAAATGGCTATCAAGTCTATGCCCTAGATCTCTTGGGATTTGGGGGTGCGGATAAGCCCGCTTTAGATTATGGTCTCAACCTTTGGCAGCGGCAAATACAAGACTTTTGGCAAGAAAAAATCGCAAAACCGACCGTATTTATCGGTAATTCCATCGGGGGACTGATTACCTTAATGCTGATGGCAGAATCTCCTGAAATCACTGCTGGAGGAGTAATTATTAACTGTGCTGGAGGATTGAACCATCGTCCCGAAGAATTAAATTTCCCCTTGCGTTTAATCATGGCTGCCTTTACCGGTTTAGTTAGTTCTCCCGTGACAGGAAAGTTTATTTTTGAACAGGTAAGACAGAAAAATCGCATCCGTAACACCTTAAAACAGGTTTATCGCGACCATACCGCGATCACCGAGGAATTAGTCGAAATTCTCTATCAACCTTCCTGTGACGCGGGTGCGTGGAGAGTGTTTGCATCGGTGTTGACAGCACCCCCTGGACTATCTCCCCAGGAATTATTGCCGCAAATCGATCGCCCTTTATTGGTACTCTGGGGAGAGGATGACCCTTGGACACCGATCGCCGGTTCGGTAATTTACCAAGAAAGAGCTAAAATGGGAAATAATACCCAATTTTACCCGATCGCTAAAGCTGGTCACTGTCCCCACGATGAACATCCTAAAAAAGTTAATCAATTAATTTTGAGTTGGTTGTCGGAATTGACTCTCCCCCGCTAACCGCTCGCGCGGTGTAGGGGGGGATTCTCGTTTATCGACCTTAAGATCATATTTTCCCCGTTTCCAAACGACAAACGGTAGTATCTCGTTAATAAAACTACCCATAGTTACTAATTCTGTCCGCAAATATTGCATCTAGAATTAGCTTTGTACGCTTTGACCCGTACTGGGTTAACTACGAACCTCTCTATCGGATTCCCGCTAAAGGCGGCCTCTCCGACTACCTTTCTTCCAATATTTAAGGAACCATTAATATCTGCTCCATAGAAATAACCCGACGAGCTTCTGAATAGTCCTCTTTTAATTCTCTTGCCTAAATAGCTTTTTTGCTTTTGAATAGACTCTAAGTCCAAGAAACTACATTTAGAGGTATAGCTTTCATTAGTTGTTTTGACCTCTATTCCTACTAAATTTGCTTTATAGGTAAGTTGTTCGATAAACCTTGAATGAGGAATATTTACAAATGACTGGTTATTTCTATCTCCAATATTAATGTTTTGTTTCCAGCCTTGATTATGACCAATAACTAAAAGGTTAATTTGATGAGCTAGTAATTTATCAATAATATATTTACTAGCGGTGTGGAGGTAATAATCCACCTGGCAATTACGCTTTAAAGTTAAACCTTGTATTCTTTTACTGGTCTTCTGGAGACTGGGTAATTCCGATTTGAGTTTAGCTAGTGTCTTGTTGTACTTTTGATTGCAGGATTTTAAGGCTTTTCCACATACTAAAGTTGGCTGAAATTCGGGAATATTAGAGGTAACAGCAGCTAGGTTATTTAAGCCTAAATCGATAAAAGCATATCTTTCTCCCTCTTGACTTGATGAGGATGGTTGTTCATAGACAATCTCTAAACAATAAACACCCAATTTAGGAATAATCCTGACCTCTAAGACTTCCTTTAAATTAGTTTTAAATTCTAAATTAGTCCCTGATAGCTTGATTAAACCTTGCTTCAACGCTTTTTTAGAAATGGCTTGATAGTTATAAGTTAAAACGTTTCTACCTTTTTTCTTGTCTTTGTATCTTGGCAACTTAGGCTCTCCTGTAAATTTATCTGGCGATTTTTTGTATTGTTCTTTCGCTTTTTGATAGGATTTAAAGGTTTTTTCTACTTGCTTTAATACTAACTGACTTACTTTGGCGGGTAAGGCTTGATAATCTGGACTCATTTTTAAGGCATGATGTAACTCAGTCATTGTTAAAAATGGTTGATGTGAAAAGAAAACTTGACGGTTTAAATAAACAGCACAATTATAGAGATTCTTCGATAAAAATCCTAATTTATCAATGACTGAATAATTTTTGTGATTAAATTTAATTAGATGTTTTTGAACTAATTTCATCATTCTCCTCAAGGCATTTAATTAAACATTCTATCTTTCTATTTCGTCGTCTTAATGAGTATAATCGAGCGCAAAATGAGGTAATTATACTCACGAAGTCTTGCATTAAATCGTCTTTTCTTTCTTCTGCTAGATTAACGACCTCTAGATCTCTATTTGTTTGAGTTAAAAGAACTTTCAGATAATTAAACCCTACTCTGCTTAAACGATCTTTGTGTTCTACGACAATCAAATTATAATCAGTTTGTTCTAGAAGTTTTAATAATAGCTTTCGATGCTCATTGACTCCACTTCCTACTTCTTTAACTACTCGAACAATTTGATAGCCTTTCGCCATACAATAAGCTTCCAATCTTTTTGCCTGAGTCTCTAAGTTAGATTTATTTTCTGAACTAGAAACTCGCGCATAAATAGCTACTTTATTTTCACCGCAAGAACGGTCATCTTCAAAAATAATAATTGTTCCTGTAGGAAGACGTTCTCCTTGTAACTGCCCTCGATTCCACATTCTCCAAGCAGTGTCATAACTGATCCCTTTTTTCTTAGCATAATCTGATAGTTTCATGTGAACTGCAACGTAAACTTGTACTAACCATATTAGCAGTTGTTTGCAGTCATTTGCATATATTTTTTACAAAACTTTACAATACTAAATCCAGTTATTAATAACTGGATTTAGTTTCAATCCCTATTAGGGTTTAAGATTAATTGCAACGGGTGGGGTAGGGCTGATTCATGAATTAGCTCTACGAGTTTCAATCCCTATGGTTCTTCGGTTTGTCTTATGCAATGGACGGGGGTTATAAGGGATGGAACCCTTATATAGGGTTGGCTGAATAAATGTGAAATATAGACGAGGTAAGGGTTTTAGGTTTCTGTTTCGCTCCCACAGATGCAAGATTTTGAGAGAATCGTCGTTCAAAACCTTGCGTTTTCATCGGCCCGCGTCCTGTAGGGGCGAAGTATTCGGGCAATAACCTATCGCTGAAACCGGAGATTTTCTATCCGAATGCTTCGCCCGTACTTTTTGCCGCAAACCCCATATAGAAGGGCATTTGGCGATTTTTGTCAACTGTCTTCGATCTAAAGCCAACTAATCAATTAAGTCTCTTGCCAGATAAGGATTTAGTCGATTTATGCCACCCTATAGAACCATATCAAGTCCCGAAGAGCCCTTTTAATTTTCTTGGGTGATCTTTCACCTTTCCTAAATAATTTGACCAATCATATCTCTCGATGAATGCTCAAAAAATACCTCGTCTCTGTGGGCTAAAAATTCAGGCAATTACTCCCTATTCTTGCGCTTGGTTGTACCAGCGATCGCTGGTAGAGGCAAGAATTGCCGATCCCGACTTACCTGATGTGCTGCTGCTACTGGAACATCCCCCCGTTTACACCCTCGGTACCGGTTCAGATATTAAGTTTATTAAATTTAATCTTGACAAAACCGACAAAGAAGTGTACCGAATCGAGCGAGGAGGCGAAGTCACCTATCACTGTCCGGGGCAGTTAGTGGGCTATCCGATCCTCAATTTGCGCTATTATCAGCAGGATTTACACTGGTATTTGCGACAATTGGAAGAAGTCATCCTGCAAACTATCGCTATTTATGGATTGTCGGGGCAAAGAATCGGGGGTTTGACGGGGGTATGGGTAGAAGGGTATAAAATAGCGGCGATCGGTATTAAAGTTAGTCGTTGGATTACCTATCATGGTTTTGCCCTCAATGTTTGTCCAGATTTAAGCGGGTTTGCCGAGATTATTCCCTGTGGGATTGCTAATAAACCCGTGGGCAGTTTACAGCAGTTTCTGCCTAATATTAGTCTTATGCAAGTACAGCAAGATTTATCGAGAGTTTTCGCCTCAGTTTTCGGTGTGGAATTATTTTCTCTTGACAAGGATTAATATGAGCGATCGCAAAGACCCAGAAAAACTCGCCCCAGAAAATAGGACTGATAACCCCGAAAATAACAACAGTAAAGCTGGTTTATCGGCCCCCGATGCTTCCGAATACGTCTCCTCCTTATCTTCCCGTAATCCTGTGCGTCAGCGCATCCTACTCTTAAAAGACCTTCGACCGGGTAACGCAGGGTTACTACTGGCCCCCCTGATGGTGATGACCATCGGCTTGGTCTTTAGCTGGGACTGGTTAGGCTTTTCTGGGGCGATAGTAGCGATATTAATATCTTTACAGGTGATTTTACCCTCTATTCGCCAGTGGATCGCCCATTATCTCACCCCCTCTGAACGTCAGACCGTTTTCGCTTTTATAGTTTTTATAGCTGCTCTGGCCGGATTAGGGAAATACTTAGGAGTTTACAATCGCATATTGCGATGGTTAGAGAGTTTTAAATACGATGAGTTCGGTTCCTGGGCCGAGTGGGTGGGGGCCTTGGGACAGATTATGATCGCCGTGTTAGCCGTCTATGTGGCCTGGGAACAGTACGTTATCTCTAAGGATTTAACCATACAGCAAAATCGCATTACCCAACAACAGACGATCGATTCCTATTTTCAAGGGATTTCCGATTTAGCCTTAGATGAGGAGGGATTTTTAGAAGATTGGCCCCAGGAAAGAGCGATCGCAGAAGGTCGCACCGCTTCCATTCTCAGCAGTGTCGATGCCTCTGGAAAAGCGAAAATACTGCGTTTTTTGAGTCAATCGCGACTATTATCACCGATTAAACGCGATCGTTATCTGGGAAGACCGATTCTAGACGGGGAAGGGGGTTATGCAGAGGACAGAGAGTTCGGTACAAGAGTAGTACAGTTGGGGGTAATGTTAGCGGGATCCGACATTTCTGGACAGGATCTGCGCTGGACGGATTTAAGCGAAGCGAATATGGTGCGGGCCGATTTAAGTTATGGCGATTTGGTGAAAGCAAATGTATCGCGGACAATTCTCTACGAAGCTAATTTAAGAGGGGCAGATATCAAAGGGATGCGTTTATTTTATGGTTCCCTAGAAAATGCTACCCCCCGCAGTCGTACTGTTCCCCCCAATTATGACAGCGGAGAACACACGGGAGCAGTGGTAGAAAATGTCAATTTCACCGGGGTGAAAAACATGAGCGAGGAACAACGCCACTATTGTTGTCGTTGGTGCGGGGAAAAGTCCCGCGCAACTATTCCGGGAGGATGTGGTGATATTGCCAATCTTTTGGGCCGATAAGACACCTCTTATAAAAATCAAAAATTTTCGCAGTTAGTCAGGAGTCAAGAACCTGACCCCTGACTTGAAAGAGGGTGTGGGGTTTTACCGGTTTTGAGGTGGCCAATTACCTAATTTTCAGGAAAAAAGCCCCTCAATTTTCCCCCTGATCACTCCCATGCCTGGTACTTTTTGATTGACAAAAAGTCTAAAAGTCTTACCCAACAAGGTTTTTATCATTATTCAGCCAGCCCTAAATAAAAATAATCTCCTGAATCCTGACTCCTGACTGCTGCAATACGGCTATTTTTTCAACGGCTATTTTTTCAACTGCTTAACCGCTTGATAGATTTCGGGTAAACGCTTGTAAGCGGCTGCTGCCTTGAGGAATAGTTTATGGGGGATAGCAGGAGAGCCGGAAACCATTTCTCCTGCACCAATATCGTTGTGAATGCCAGCCTGAGCGGTTGCGATCGCACCATCTCCGATCGCTGCTTGATTGGCAATGCCCACCTGTCCTGCTAAAATAACGCGATTACCCACTTTTACGCCCCCTGCCATGCCTACCTGTCCTGCTAGGGCGCAAGCTTGGCCAATTTGGCAATTATGGGCAATATGGACAAGATTATCGATCTTAGTCTGGCTACCAATGCGGGTTTCTCCCACTGCCGGACGATCCACGGCACTATTACAGCCAATTTCTACCCCATCTTCTAGGACTACGATACCCGATTGTTCCATCTTAAACCAGCCTTCGGGAACTGGCACAAAACCGAAGCCCTCCGCACCAATAACAGCGCCACTGTGGATAACGCAATCATTGCCGATTTCTACCCGTTCATGGATGGTACAGTTAGCGTGGAGAATTGTGCGATCACCAATATGCACCCCAGGGTAAATAACGGCGTTAGGATGAATGCACACCCCATCACCGAGGGTAACATTCGCTTCCACCACAGCATGGGCCCCGATGGCCACTTTATGACCGATTTTAACCGATGGATGCACCACGGCGGTGGCGTGAATGTAGGGTTGAGGCTGAAAGGGTTGATAGAATAATTTGATGGCGTGGGCGAATAAAAGTCGGGGATTGGCACTAGCTAACCAAGCGATGCCCCGTTCGTCGGCCTGTTGTTGTAAATTGGCATCTAGGGGCAGAATTAGGGCAGTAGCCTCAGTTTTGACCACAAAGGCAGCAAATTTTCCCCCTTCGATATAGCTGATGGTATCAACTAGGGCGGTTTCGATGGGAGTTATGGCTTTAATTTGGGGATTTCTGTCGGGATAGGCAGTTAAACTGTGAGCAGAGACTAAATGGCTTAATTTTTGGGCAATTTCACTAAATTTCATAGATATATATTGCGATCAAGATAGGGCTTATCCTAGGATAGTTTAAAACTATACCGATAATCTTGTCGTTATTATAGTCAAAAAAGTTGCTGGTTTTTTAGGGAATAATCCCTGTTTTCCATTTCCATAAAGCCGATCTCGATCTAGATCGGTTTTGGGGATAAGTTTGCTCTCTCCAAAACCGATTGGTTTTAGTTTTTACCCCTCGATCGAGTTGATAAAATTGACCCGAACAGTATTAAGCTGATCAGAGTTGATGCTTCGGGAACTGTTTGAAAATCTAGGTTAAAAATTCCTGACTCTCCTTCGGAATCTTCATCGGTTATGGTAATTGAAGATACAACAGACCGCTATTTTTTAATCAAGAGGGAAAAGATAGATGCGCCAAAACTGCTTGCATGTTGATTTAGCATAAAGAGTAACAAAGAGCCGACATCGCTAATTTATCTACTTAATCATCTTTTCCCTGAGTATGGCATAGTTTTTAAAAAATGTGAGTTGTATTCTTGAGGTCGGGAGTCGGGAGAGCCGTTCCTTTTGTTGCAAATTGTTACAATTGGTTACAGCACACATTTGACACCACCAACAGGTGCTACACTAGGGGAGCCGTTCAACCCCAAAAAACAATGACTACTGCAACCAATCCGACCACTGGAAAGACCCTTTCTCGTTGCAAGATCATCCTCGACCATTTTCCTGATTTAGATCCTAAAATTCGCGAGGAAATTTATGACGCATTTATCCGGGCTAAAGCCGACGGGCAAACCCAGGCAGAAGTCTTTGAAATGTTCGCCACTAAGTATAACCAAAGCCCCGAACTCAAGGCTCAAATCCAGAAAGTTATGGATGAAAATTAATTGCTGAGATCTTCCTACACCGTATGCGTCAGCATACAGTGTGGGAAGATCTCAGCTTTTGCCAAGTTCCGTTAATTTTAACTCTCGCGCTCTAACTCAAAGGTGACCGTGAGTCCCCATCTTGGGGGAATTTCTGTCAAAGTTCTTGATTAAAATGGTATCCAAGACAAACATACTAGATCTCTGTGATCGTGCTTCATTTATGCACAGAGAAAAGATAGCAGTCGTTTGCGGATCGACGATCCTACGATATTCGGATATCAACCGATTATCATCCATATTATCAGCGTCTCTTCTCAAACTTGGAGCGAGAAAGGGTGATCGGGTTGCTCTCTGGATGAATAAAGGCATAAATCTTCCCATCGGTGTGCTGGGAATTCTCAGAGCGGGCTGCACTTTTATAATCATATCGGAGCGAGAGCCAGTTGAGCGTGTTATGCTTATGCTCAAGCAGGCGGATTGCAAATTTGTTCTCTGTACACAAAATAATATTAACCAACTTCCCATAATTCAAACAAAAGCTTTTGTAATTGATCAGCTTTTGTCCGTCGATAACGAGCCAGAAACATCACAGACATTGTTTCTAGACAGAAAAGATGACGATATTGCCTACATTATTTTTACATCAGGATCAACTGGCAAACCCAAACCTGTAGTTATTAGCGACTCGGCTCTGACCCACTATATAAAATGGTTTGCCCACCGACTTCGGCAAGAAGCCGATCTGATTGATTTGCCCCTTTCATCTTCTCCTTGTTTTGCCGCAGGAATCTCCCAGCTTTTCGCCCCCCTAGTGCTAGGCCGAACACTTCACATTCTTCAAGATGAAATCGTTAAAGACCCGCCAAAGCTCTTTGAATGGTATCGTTTGAATCCTAGTTTCGGACTATATTGCGTCCCCACCTTATGGCGAGAATTCCTGAACTTCGCCGAACGACAGCATGAGTTAGGTTACAATTTAACTCCGCCGCGAGGGGTGTTTCTCTCCGGTGAGGCGGCCAGCGTGGAAGACTTATCGAGAGCGCTCAATCTCTGGCCTTGGCTCCGCCTCTGGAATCTTTATGGGCCAACGGAGTATGTTGCTAACGCCAGTGCTGGCGAATTAATTTCTGGACAAACTGTGAGCCTCGGACATCCGATTGATGAGACCGAGTTATTGCTACTCAACGAGCGCCAGCAATTAGTCAATCCGGGCGAAAGTGGTGAGATTTGGCTCAGCGGACCTGGATTAGCCAACGGCTATCTAAACGATCCCGATCAAACTGCCGAGCGGTTTGTGGAAAACCCATGGCGGCGAGGACAACGGATGTTCCGTACCGGCGACTATGGAATTCTAGGTGATGACGGTTTTGTCCACTTCTTGGGACGACAGGATTCTCAGATCAAAGTGCGGGGTCATCGAGTCCAGTTAGAGGAGATTGAGGCAGTGATCTCAGCCCATCCCCTTGTGCAGCAGGCCGCAGTGAGACAATTCGAGCCAGCATCAGCGATCGCTGCTTACATAGCAATCAAGCCTAAAGTAACCTTGGAGCCAAGTGAGCTTAAGACTTATATTCAGGCTAGGCTACCTGATTATATGATGCCTGGTAGTATTACTCTAATGGATCGGCTTCCTCAACTAGCAAACGGAAAAATTGATCGAAACTTCCTCCCGCGTCCAAGTAGCGAAAGGGGTGAGCTTAGTTATAAATATGTTCCACCTGAAGACCCTCTGGAAGCCCACATCATCAGGATATGGGAACGGGTGCTTAGGATACAAGGTGTGGGGGCTAACGATGACTTTTTCGATCTGGGAGGAAACTCTCTCCGAGCGATTGCGGCGATCGCCCTGATTCGGGATGAACTTAAGTACGACATCTCGCCGACTGAATTCTTCAGTTACTCTACTCCCAAAAAACTCGCAAAAGTTACCCGTAATCCTGTTCAATTAACGGCTCCGAGGCCGACAAATGAAGTGCGTTGTCACGAAAACCAAGAAGCATTATGGTTACTCCATAATGCCTTTCCCAGTTCACGCGCTTACAATCTGCAATTCACAATTAGCTTTGAGGGGCCGCTTAACGTAGATGCCCTGGAAAAAGCGATAAATCTTACCGTGACTAGACATGATTCCCTGCGGTGTGTATTTGTCGGGGTCAAGGAACCAGAGTTAGTCATTGAATCGCCACAGTGGATACCCCTGCCAATCCTTGATCTCCAAGAAGAGCAATCCTTCATCGCCCTTCAACAACTAGAGCGAAAACAGCGTTTGGCTCTAGAAGCAAGGCCACCTGTGCGCTTCAAGCTTTGTCGGCTCAATGAATTGTTACACAAACTGTTAGTGACAGTTCACCACATCATCTTTGATGGGGAGTCGGTATTGCTGTTCTTTGAAGAACTAATAGACAATTATACCAGTAGCAGCGGCGACCCTAAGACCGAGCCTCCTGGGGCAAATCATTTCAGCGACTGGCTCAACCGCCATCATGGGAGAATGATGTCGGCTCAACGGGAAATTGCCCTTGACTTTTGGCGGGAACGTCTGCAAGGAACCCCACATCTGCGAGGAGTCCCCAGCGATTATCCGCGCTCCCCTCAGCCGAATTTTAGTGCATCTGTTCTCCATCAAACCCTTGCTGGTCCTCTGGTGGCAAGGCTCAAAGAAATTGCCAAAGAAGAGCGTTCAACCCTATTTATGGTAATGTTCGCTGGCTTTGCCATGGTGCTGGCGCAGTACACCAATCAGCAGGATGTATTGGTTGGTGTACCAGTGGCTAATCGAGGTCAAGCCGACACCCAGAAAACAATTGGCTATCTGGCCAACCTGATGGTTTTGCGTTGCCAAGTCGAACCAAATCTCACTTTTCGTGAATTTCTACATGAAGTTCGTGACATCACACTTGCCGCCCTCAACCATCAATGGCTACCTTTCGACACCCTGGTTCGTTCCCTGCCCAACGAGCGCCGAATTGGCAGCAATCCCTGGGTTAGTGTGAGTTTTGCACTGCACGAAGTGGCCGTGCCGCGGCTCATAGATGCAAATCTACTGGCCAAAGTGCAAGAAGAACCAGCCGCAGGCAGCAAATATGACTTTTCCCTAGAAAACTTTATCAGCGAAAACAGCATCGAACAGCGCTTGACCTATAACAAAGCACTTTTCGCAGAAGGCACGATGGCCAGATTGCAACAATCCTATATTGAACTGCTGGGACTAATCGCCGCTGATCCGAAAGATAAACTCGACCAATATCTGCCCTTATCTCCTGAAACGGCTCGAGAAATTACCGAGGATTGGAATGCCACGGAAGTCTCAATACCTGAAGACATTGGCATACACCGACTGGTGGAACTCAGTTGCCAACTCAGACCAGCAGCAGTGGCCGTGCGGGACACAAGCCAAACCCTCAGCTATGAAAATCTGGAACATCGCGCCAATCAGTTGGCACACTACCTGAAGCTCCTGGGAGCAGACATGGGTAGCAAAATCGGCATCCAGTTGGAGCCTTCGGCAGAGATGATTATTGCGATTCTGGCCGTATGGAAATTAGGAGCAGCTTATGTGCCACTCGATGCTGCCTATCCCCCCGAGCGGGTGAACTACATGATAGAAGACTCAGATATTGAGATTCTTCTCAGTGACGGACCTTTGCGCCTGAAGCACCAATCCCGTACTAGGCAGGTATTACTTAGGGATGAACAGGAGCTAATCGAGTCCATGCCGGGGGATAGCAGCATCAGCGTAGCCGTTGCGCCTGAGGCACTGGCGTACATTATTTACACATCAGGTTCAACAGGTAAGCCCAAGGGCGTTTGCGTTACTCACCGTGGGGTAGGGAATTATTTACTGTGGATGGCCCGCACCTTTCCTCTCGGTAGCGAAGACAGAGTATTGAACAAAACCTCAATCAATTTCGATATCTCAGTCTGGGAAATGTTATTACCGCTGGTGGTTGGGGCGCAGTTAGTGGTGGCAAGCCGTTGCGACATTAAAGACCCCGAATCCCTAGCATCCCTGATCCGCAATCAAGGAGTGACACAGATCCAATTCGTCCCTTCGGCTTTGCGAGCATTTGTCGATGCTGGAGTGCTAGGCAAATGCCCAACCCTACGACGAATCTTCGCTGGCGGGGAAGCTTTGCCTCTACGACTACAGCAGGATGTCTTCGCCACTTTCACTGGGGAGTTGCACAATCTTTACGGGCCCACCGAGGCCTCAATCTATTCATGTCACTGGATATGTCGGCGTGAGGAACCACTAAGAACAGTACCAATCGGCGGACCAATTAGCAACACTCAGATTCACATTCTCGATGCAGAGATGCGTCCGGTGCCACCGGGGGTTGCAGGGGAAATATATATCGGAGGCTTTGGCGTTGCCCAAGGGTATCACAACCAACCAGACCTGACATCGCGAGCCTTTGTCCCAGACACTTTCGCCCCTGAAACCGGCCGTCTTCTCTTCAAGACAGGCGATCAAGCCCGCCGCCTGGAAGCAGGAAGAATCGAGTATTTGGGCAGAAGTGACAAGCAAGTGAAGGTGCGAGGTCATCGCATTGAACTCGGAGACATCGAACAAAATCTGGCCACCCATCCAGACGTAGGCCATGTCCATGTCATCGTGCGCGAAGAGAATTCTGATGATATTCGTACCGTCGCTTATTTAACCAGCGCACCGGGCTCCCATCTCAACGAAGAGGAATTGAGAACCTATTTGCGCGCCAGACTACCTGAGTTTATGATTCCTCAACGATTCATGATTCTTTCGGAGTTGCCCCTGCTGCCAAACAACAAGATCAACCTTGCCGCCTTACCACAGCCCCAGCCGACTAAGAGGCGCGTAGCCAGTCTGAAGACAAAAACCCATAAGGAAGCAGCACTCACTTCGATCTGGGAGAAACTGCTGCAAACTACGCCGATTGGACCTGAAGACAATTTCTTCGATCTGGGCGGCCACTCACTTTTACTGGCAAGGCTTAGCCGTGAGATCAAAGAGCAAATGGGGGCATCAGTGACCATTGTCGATCTCTTCCGCTACCCGACAATTGCCGCAATGGCTCAACACCTCTCCCGTGTACAAACCCAGAAGCATTGAAACTCCCGACACCACCAATGAAGAATCCCAAGATGTATCAAGAACACTACTCAGAAGAGGCGATCGCCATTATTGGCATGGCTTGTCGGATGCCAGGCGCACGAGACGTATCTGAATTTTGGCAGAACTTATGTAATGGCGTGCAATCGATCACAACCTTTACGGAAGAGGAACTGAGAGCTTCTGGCATCCCGACCGAACTGATCAAGTCACCACACTATGTGCGTAGACGCGGCATCATCGACGGCGCAGATCAATTTGATGCGGCCTTTTTTGGCTTTACTCCGCGAGACGCAGAACTGATCGACCCACAGCAGCGGGTGTTTCTGGAATGCGCCTGGCACGCGCTCGAAGATGCTGGTTACGTCCCCCAAGAAGTCGATGCCCGGATTGGAGTGTTCGGGGGAGTTGGCACTAACTGGCACCTGAGCCAAGTCGCCCAATCTAGCGTGGCCAAGAAATATGCCAGCGGCGCTTCAGTCGTGATCAGCAACGACAAAGACTATGTGACATCACGGGTTTCCTACAAGCTTGGCCTAGTCGGTCCGAGCGTCAATGTGCAGTCCGCCTGCTCCACTTCCTTAGTGGCAACCATTCTCGGCATGACTAGCCTAAGATCAAAGCAATGTGATCTCGTCCTGGCTGGCGGTGCAACGATTGAACTTCCCGAAAGGAAAGGCTATTTAGCACTAGAAGGGGGAATGGAGTCGCCTGATGGCCATTGCCGGCCCTTTGATGCTGGTGCCAATGGGACAGTGTTCAGCCGGGGTGCTGGGGTGATCGTGCTCAAGCGGCTGGCCGATGCTATACGTGATCGCGATCACATATATGCCGTGCTAGTGGATGGTGCGGTCAACAACGATGGCGCTGACAAAATCGGCTTTACCGCCCCAAGCATTTCCGGCCAGGTGGCGCTGACCCTGGATGCTCTTAGTCGGGCAGGGCTATCGGCTGAACAACTCAGTTTCGTGGAGGCACACGGGACGGCAACTCCGCTGGGAGACCCGATTGAGGTTGAGTCCCTTACCCAGGCATTCCGCCATTACAGCGATCGCACTCAGTTCTGCGCCCTCGGTTCTGTTAAGGGTAATATCGGCCACACCGATGTGGCTTCGGGAGTGGCCGCTCTGATCAAGGCGGCAAAAACTGTTGAAGAGCGCCTACTTCCCCCATCATTGGGGTTTGCCAAGCCAAATCCAAATATTGACTTCTCTTCCAGTCCCTTGTTCGTCAATACCAAACTCCGCAAGTTGGCAGGGGAAGGAACACCAGTGCGAGGTCTAGTCAGTTCTTTTGGAGTTGGCGGCACCAATGCTTGTGTCGTGATTCAGGAACCTCCTACCCCTGAGATTCCCAAGCAAGTGCCAGAACAGAATATCGCCGTCCTCTCAGCCCGGACCGAAGAGGGACTGAGAACTCAGATAGCGCACCTCTCCCATCACCTTAGCAAGCACCCCGATCTCGATTCAGCGGCGATGGCCTGCACCCTTCAGATGGGACGACGACGGTTTAAACATCGCTGCGCGATTCCCTTTGCTAACCGACAGGAGTTGATTGAGCGTCTCAATTCTCCAGATGGGGCTGTAATCCGCTCTGTCTGCCAGCGGGAAGGTGATCCGATCACTTTTCTGTTTCCGGGACAGGGCAATCAATTCGTCGGGATGGGTGCGAATCAGTACCGACTGTTTTCGGCTTTTCGAGAGGTGATTGACTGCGGAAGCGAGTTCCTCAAACCAATGCTCGGAGTTGACCTCAGAGATTTACTGTTTCCGCCTGCTGATGAGAAGGAAAAAGCGAAGGTCTTGCTCGATCAAACCTACATCACCCAGCCCGCTCTTTTTCTCGTGAACTATGCCCAGGCGATGCTATGGCGCTCCTGGGGCATTGAGGCTGATGTGATGATTGGACACAGTGTTGGTGAGTATGTGGCTGCCTGCATTGCTGGAGTTTTCAGTTTTGAGGATGCTCTGACGCTGGTTTCAGCCCGCGCTCGATTGATCCAGGATCTGCCAGGTGGATCGATGCTGGCGGTGTTGCTACCGGAAGCGGAACTATCAGGGCGACTGCCGCGAGAGGTTGAGGTGGCTGCTGTCAATAGTCGCAAGATGACCGTGGTGTCTGGTCCTGATGAGGCGATCAAATTTTTTGCAATCCAATTGACAGAAGAGAAGGTATTTTCTCGCCATCTCAATACTTCCCACGCTTTTCATTCGGCGATGACGGAACCGGCGATGGGAGCTTTAGCCAGGCGATTTGTCGGGATCAGTCTCTCAGCACCGACGATTCCGATTGTTTCGACCCTTACTGGGGATTGGCTCACTGATGAGGAGGCTTGTGATCCTCTCTACTGGGTGCGACATATGCGGCAGCCAGTTCGCTTTGTCGATGCGCTCGACACTTTGTTGGCAACTGAGGAGTCTCACATTTTCCTTGAGTGTGGCCCTGGCTACTCCCTAGCTTCTTCAGTGAAGTCTTTACTTGATCGCCAACAGCATGACCGGGTGATCTGTTCCCAGCAGGGAATGCAGGATGTAGAGGATGATTTAGCTGCTGTGACGCGAGCAGTTGGCTCTCTTTGGGCGACTGGACGGCCAATCGACTGGAAGGCTTTTTACGCCGAGGGGTTTCCAGGGCGAGTGTCTTTACCCGGTTATCCTTTCGAGCGCCAGAGTTTTGCCCTCGATTTCACGACAGAAAAAGAAAAGGATGGGGACTTAGGGACTGATCCTAGTGAGCGCAAGTCGGATCTGGGGGACTGGTTTTATGAGTTGGGCTGGACTCGTACCGCCTCACCGGGTTTTCTTAATCCTCCGGCTACTGAAGCTGTACCGCAGACGGGATGCTGGCTTTTGTTTGATGACAACAATGCTCTAAGTCAGGAGATTGTGACTGTACTAGAGGCGCGTGGTGAGGAGATAGTTCGCGTGGAGCAAGGTTCAGCTTTTGCTGCGAGCAAGGGTGGATTCGTGATCCGCCCAGCGGTGCGGGAAGATTATGATCAATTGCTGACGGCGCTGAAAGAGAATAATCAACGACCAACCCGCATCTTACATCTCTGGAATAGTTGTGGGGCCGATGATCATAGCTGGGTCGATGACCCAGAAGCGGCTCGAATACTTGCTTTTGATAGCCCGATGTATCTGGAACAGGCGCTGATCGCTCAGGGACTGCCCGGAATGGTGCGTTTACTGGTTGTTACCCGTGGGGTTCATAGCGTCGCCGGAGAGCCGATCTGGGCGCCTTTGCGGGCGCTGGCGACAGGACCTTGTAGAGTTATTGCCAAGGAGTTTCCGACAATTCAAGGACGGATGCTTGATGTAAGTTCTCATCCCGATCTGGCTTTTCAATTGGTTAATGAGGCAGAACTCGATGTTGACGATACAGTCGTGGTTTATCGAGGAGGACGACGATTTATTGAAAGCTGGCATCCCCTGCGATTACCGCCAGGTGAGGGATTGGCGAAGACGCTCAAAGCTGGTGGAACTTACCTGATTACTGGGGGATTGGGGGCTTTAGGCCTTTTCTTCTCGAGAATTTTCGCCGAGACAGTGCCAGTAAATCTGGTGTTAGTCAGCCGAAGCACAGTCCCCCCACGGGAAAATTGGGAAAGATTGCTCGAGAGTGGTGATGGCAATCCTCAGTTGAGCGATCGCATTGAACAACTTCTGGCGATCGAAGCAGCAGGAGCCGAGGTAGTGATTGCCCAAGCTGATGTGACTGATCTCCACAGGATGAAGGAGGTTGTCAACCAGGTGTGTGAAAGGTTTGGCAAAATCGACGGGGTGATCCATTCTGCTGGTAATGCTGGCGGGGGAATTATCGCCCTTAAGACCCCAGAGATGGCGAGGGAAGTTCTTGAACCTAAAGTTCAGGGGACTCGCGTGATTGAGCGGCTTTTTGGCGATCGGGATCTCGACTTCATCTGGCTTTTTTCTTCGGTAACGGCGGTACTGGGAGAAGCAGGACGGGTCGATTACTGCGCCGCTAATTCCTATATCGATGCAGTGGCTCAGTCATGGAACCAAAAGCGCCCTGGACTGTTCCGCTCCCTCGGCTGGGCGGCTTGGGCAGAAATTGGCATGGCTTCTCGCTGGGAAGATGCGAAGGCGAAACGCCAATCTGGCAAGCGAGTTCAGCGAGTTGAAGCTGGTGAATGGCTGCGACTGCTCTCATCTGAGGGCCACGACGAGATCTATGAGGTACTGATTGATCCAGAGGCAGACTGGATCATCACCGAACATTTGGTGTCTGATACGCCAACGCTTGTTGGGGCATCATTTCCTGAATTTCTCTGGCGCTTTGCCGCTTATCGGCATTCAGGTGAACCAGTGCAAATTAAAAACGCTTATTTTATTGCACCGATGATGTTCACCAAAGGAGAGCAACGTCGGTTAATGCTGTTTGTTAAGGGACAAGAGGGACGCTACAAATTCAGCTTCAGGAGTCGTCCTGCTGATTCACCTACTGTTTGGCAAGACCATTTTATGGGGGATCTGGTGATCACTGGCAGAGAACCCCATCAGCAAAATCTGGCAATGCTGCTGGCCAAATTCCCTCCGAGAGAAACAAATCCTTATAATTCTCTTGATTGCACGGCCGAAGACGGCACTCCACTTTTAACTTATAGCGAGCGTTGGCGCACTCTCTCGGAACTGGCTGAAGTCGATGGCCACTGGCTGGCTAAACTTCAGCTTGACCCGCAATATGCGGTGGATTTTGCGGCTTTCTCGTATCATCCAGCCCTGATGGATGTGGCGCTGGCTTGTGGAGGCTTCAGAATGGGGTTTTCTGGAGAAATGAAAGGTTTATATTTGCCCTACTGCTACAAACAGATGAAGCTTTGGCGGCCGATTCCCCCAGTGGTGTGGAGCCAGATACGGCTGACTAGTCCCTATACACTAGGGGCTGATACTATTTCATTTGATGTGACAGTGCTTGACGCTTCCGGTGAGATTTGTGTAGAGGTAGAAGGATTTATCTTAAAAAAAGTTGATATTGCTGCCCCTCTGGTGAAGTCTTCTGTTGCATCTGTTCCCAAGGAGGAGGTAAAAAACGAAGACATTACACCAAAGGAAGCACTGAACCTGCTCAACCGATTGCTCGAACAGGCGGGAAAACAACGAAGCACGGCCCCGATGGCACACTTGCTAATCACGACGAAGGATTTGGCTTGGCAAATCGCCGACGGCTCCCCTCGTGTGAGGGCAGAGGTCATCCGTGAGCAGATGTCGGCACCGGCGAACACGGTGGGGCAAGTTTTCTCCCGGGACGATTTGCTAACCCCATATCAAGCCCCGGCCAATGAAATTGAAACGGCGATCACAGAAATTTGGCAAGGCATTCTTGGCATTCAGCAGATTGGGGTCAATGACCAATTCGTTGAATTAGGGGGAAATTCCCTGTTAGCAATTCAGATGATTGCGATTACCAGTGAGACATTCCAAATCGATCTGGCCGTCGATTCCTTCTTCAAGGAACCTACCATCCGAGGCCTCGCCGAAGTAGTAATTAACCAACTAATCGCCATGACCGATCCAGAAATTCTGGAAGCCCTTATCTCTCAATTGGAGGACTGATAATGACAGACATTGCTGGTCGCATCGCCAAACTCCCGCTCAAAGATCGTGTCAAGCTGCTAAGCGATCTCCAACGGGATCGGCCAACAGTCCCAACGCGAGGAACCTTCAGCCATCCCTCCGACTGGCCCAATGCCAAAATCGGTCTAAAACAGTCCGCCAACCTAGACGATCTGGGATTTGAAGAGATGGCTCTGCAACCTCCCGGCCCTGGACAAATCCAGGTTCGCGCCCGCGCCATCAGCATCAACTTCCGAGACCTAATGATCGCCATGGCACTCTATCCGCCCACGCCAGGAGTACCTTCAGTAATGGGCTCCGACTACGCCGGAGAAGTAGTCGCTTGTGGTTCTGGAGTAGAAGAGTTCTCGCCAGGCGATCGGGTAATGGTGCTTTCAGCCGGAGACACAGCCCCTGATGGGAAGCTCCTTGAAGGCACTCACTTCTGTGCTGTGCCTAATGTCTGGGCCTTCCAGGCGGTGCATATCCCGCCCAACCTCAACTTTATCGAAGCTGCCAGCATTCCGACGGCGTTCCTCACTGCTTTTTACGGACTGGAGTCTGTCGCTCGTGTGCAGGGAGGGGAACGGGTTCTGATCCATACAGCTACGGGTGGAGTCGGACTAGCGGCGATCGAGATTGCACAGGCGCGTGGGGCTGAGATCATGGCGACCGCCGGTTCAGAAGCAAAGCGGGATTACCTTCGCCAGAGAGGCATCCTCCAAGTCTTTGATTCTCGCTCCCTTGCCTTTGCCGACCAGATCAGTGGCGGGGTGGATATCATTCTCAACACCCTATCGGGCGAGGCGGTAGCGCGTGGGTTAGGGTTGATGCGTCCCTTTGGGCGGTTCCTGCAAATTGCCATGAAAGACCAGGCATTGGGCGAGACGCTGCCGATGAGTGCCTTTCGTCTCGGGTTGAGCTTTACCACCATCAATCTCTCCCTTTTCTTGTTTAACCCATCGATGTTGAAACGAATATTCAAAGAGCTTGCCGACGGTTTGGCTACCGAAATTTGGCGACCAACTCCCATTACCACCTTCCCGCCAGAAAAGATTGGAGCCGCCTTGCGTTTGATGTCACAATATCGTCACATTGGCAAGATCGTGATCGATTTGGAGGCAAGAGCATGACTGACTCCCTCGCCCGTCGGCTTGCTGCCCTTTCGCCTGATCGGATTAAAACTCTAGTCGGCTCTCTGGACAAGAAGACCCCCTCCCTACCGAGGATGCCGCGCACTCCCAACCAGTGCTATGCGCTCTCCTCGGCCCAAGAGCGCCTGTGGTTCCTCAGTCAGTTGTCGCCAGAGAGTCCAGCCTTCAATAATCCGGCGGCGATTAAAATGTACCCAAGGGACCCACTGGATCAGGGGCGGTTACAAAAAGCCCTGGAATCGATGGGGGAACGCCACGAAATCCTGCGAACGACTTTCCATCTCGACGGGGGAAAGCCCGTGCAGGCAATCCATCAGACCCTACCTCTCACCCTGGAGTGGCAAGATCTGCGTTACCTCGGCGAGCAAGAACGGCAGCAGGAAGCGCTGGGGATTGCGGTCGAGGAGGGGCGTGCCAAATTTGACCTAACGCAGGGTCCGCTGCTGCGGCTCAAGGTACTCCAATTAGGAGAACTGGACTATTTTTTGCTGATCACTTCCCATCATTTGATTTCAGATGGCTGGTCGAACGCGATCTTTGCTAGGGAACTATCGGCTCTGTACGCAGGCCAACAGCTTCCTCCCCTCGAGATTCAATATATTGATTATGTGGAGTGGGAGCGTAATTGGCTGGCGAGTGAGGCGTGCGCCGAGCAACTGCGATTCTGGCGCGAGAATCTCAATCCCCAGGCATCGCCTCTATCGTTACCGCTAGATCAGCCAAGGCCTCGGGCAATCAGTCACCAAGGAGCGATGGAGACGCGTCCACTTTCGACGGGACTGACGGAACGGCTGCGGTTATTCGCTCGCCAGGAGCGGCTGGGTTTGTTTCCCCTCATGATGAGCGCCCTCGCGGTGCTGCTCAGTCGTTACACTGGCGCTAAAAAGATTCCCATCGGTACAATCACGGCAAACCGCAACGAGCGTGAGTTCCAGAAGCTAATGGGACCCCTACTGAATACACTGGTTGTCTCATGTGAGCTAGAAGAGGGCGACACCTGGGGCAAACTGCTGCGTCGCCAGAGCCAAATCTGTAATGAGGCACTGGCAAGGCAGCAATTGCCGTTCAACAAACTTCTCAATTCTTTGGAAGTAAGTCGTGATCTCGGTGTGCATCCTCTGTTCCAGGTCATGCTCGTCATCCAAAATGTTCCGTCCCAATATCAAGCTGGGGAGATGAGGACTGAGGTGGTCAAAGTTGATTATCAAACCACCAAACTCGACTTGAATTTCTGGGTTGAAGAGATCAATGACTCTATAGTGCTGACATTGTACTATGCCAGTAACCTCTTTGAACGAATAACGATCGAGCGGTTTCTTAATCACTTCGAGGATGTGCTGCTCTGTGTTGTTGACTCGACGGACTCACTAATCGCCGATGTGGCTTTTTCTGGGACATTAATTCCCGAGTCGCCTCCTCCCCCAACCGTCACCGAGAGCCTGATTGAACGGTTTGCACAGCAGGTCTGCTTGACACCAGATCAAGCCGCTGTAGTTGGTAGGGGAGGTAGTCTTACTTACAGTGAATTGGAGCGGCTGACGAACCGGATCGCACGCATGATCGCTGCTCATCCCGAAGCTCTCTCTTCTCCGATTGGACTTTTGCTGGGGCGAGACGGACTATCCTCTATCAGTGCTTTATTGGGTGTACTCAAAGCAGGGGGCTGCTACTTGCCCCTCAATCCCGCCGATCCCCCCGAACGCTGGCGAGAGATTCTCCAAGACGCAGGATCAATCCTACTTCTGTGCGATGAGCAATTGAGCGAATCGATCGCCAAGCTGGCCCAAACCATACCAATCACCTGCAAGAGAATAGATGAAGCGAGGGAATACTCAGATCATCCTCTTGAGGTAATCGTCTGTGCTGAGACACCAGCCTATGTGATCTATACATCTGGATCGACAGGGAAGCCCAAGGGAGTGTGTGTCGAGCATCGCCAGCTTGTGGCTTATGCCGATGGAGTTTGGGAACGGATGGGGCTAGGGTCTGGCCATCGTTTTGCCACGGTATCTCCCCTTGCTACTGATTTCGGCAACACCATGATCTTTCCCCCGCTGATCAAGGGGGGTTGTGTGGTGGTTGTCCCTGAAGATACAACTCAGGGTAGCAGGCTGCTGGCGCGATACTTGGCCGAGCAACCAGTGGATTGTCTCAAGATTACTCCCACCCATCTTCTGGCTCTACTGAACTCCGCCGATATTCTACCGGCAAAACTGCTTGTCCTGGGAGGCGAAACTTGCAACCCCGCCCTGATTGATCGCATCCGTAAGTTACGACCAGATCTCCGCATCATGAATCATTATGGACCAACGGAGACAACTGTCGGTGTGCTGACTTACGAGGTGCCTAATCCCTGGCTAGGAGGCACTCTGCCGCTAGGCCAGCCCCTCAGAGGAACGCAGATTACTATCTGTGATGCGGCAGGTCGCGAGCTACCCCAAGGTGCGGTAGGTGAGATCAGGATGGCCGGTGCGACGGTGGCCAGAGGATATTGGGGACAACCGGAACTGACCGCTGCCTATTTTGTCAATGACCCGGTCAGTGGTGTGCGCTGCTACCGTAGCGGCGATCAAGGCCGTCTTACGGGTGACGGTTCGATTGTTTTCTGCGGCAGGAAAGACCGTCAAGTTAAGCTTCGCGGCCATCGCGTTGAGCTTGATGAGATTGAGACTACGCTTGCTGGCCATGCTTTGGTCACTCAGGCGGCTGTAAGACTTGACCGAGAAGGCCGACTCGAAGCTTTTGTGGTGGCGGCAGGTGCAGTGGAGGAAGCGGCGCTATTTCGCTTCCTCAAAGGACGACTGCCAAGCGTGATGGTGCCGTCACATCTTGTGTTACTCGAGGCGCTTCCTCGTACCGCCAGCGGGAAAATTGATTATGGGAAATTGCCAAGTCTGCCATTGGGGGATCAAAGTGCGATTGCCTCCGTGCCGCGTGACGAGGTGGAGCTGGCACTGATGTTGATTTGGCACGATCTCTTTCCGCAACGTTCCTTTGGGATCCATGATGATTTTTTCGAGTTGGGGGGCCACTCTTTACTGGCGATTAGGCTAATGAGTCTGGTTTGCGAACGATTTGGCCAGGAGTTGCCCTTAGCAACTCTCTTTGAGTACGGCACGATCGCCGGTCTGGCGGCTCTGCTCAAGGGCGAATCTAACAATGACGATGGGCCATTAGTGACGATTCGGCAAAGTGTTGGACAATCAGCGCTTGCCCTCGTTCATCCAGCGGGGGGCGAGGTTCTCTGTTATTATTCCCTGGCATATTCATTGCCAGACCATTATTCCATTCTTGGACTAAGAGCACGTCTTAGCGATGGAGACCCAAGCCTGAAAGCGATCGCAAGACGTTACTTCGAGGCGATTGCTGACCATTCTTTGCAGGCGATCGCTGGCTGGTCGATGGGGGCACTTATTGCCTTTGAAATTGCCATACTCTTTGAGAGAGAACTTGGACTGTTCCCACCGGTTATTCTCCTAGACCAGCCTGCTCCTACAGACTCTCAATTGTCCACTGTGATTGACGAACTCACGGGACTGGCGAGCTTCGCGGCTAAGGTCTCTCAGCTTGTCGGGACCGATATTGGGATCAATCAGCAAGGATTAGAACAGGAAACGCCTATCAGGCGGGCGGAGATGTTTCTTGCGGCTTTTAAGCGTCACGGACTGGCTGCGGAGGGGACAAAGACAAAGGATTTTCAGAACTATCTTGAACTCATGCTGCTCCACAACCGAGCCACTCAATCCTATCGCTGCTGTATGTATTCGGGGGAAGTGATACTTTTGCGGGCAGAAGATAAGTTAGCATCACTGGCTAGTCCAAATGACTCAGATGACCTTGGCTGGCAGCACTGGTGCAAGCGGAGGCTCCGCATTGTTCCGGTTCCGGGCAATCATGTAACGATGATGCGTCCACCTAATGTCCAAGTTCTGGCCTCGCGGCTGGCGAATGCTTTGGGGGCGGCGACATGACAAGGAACAACGACGCTGACGCAGTGTTAGTTCGTCTTATGGGCGGTGCTTGGCTGGCTAAAGCGATTGCCGTAGCGGCACGTCTTGGGATTGCTGATCTGATAGCTACCAAGCCTCTCACTGCCTTTGAGTTGGCTGTGGAGACTCAGGCTGATCCTGACATCATAGACCGGCTGATGCGGCTGCTGGCCGCCTGTGGCATCTTTGAAAATATCGGACTGAATCGATACGCAAATACAAGTGTTTCAGCGCTGCTTTGCTCAGACAGTGAATCTTCTCTCAGGCATTTCTGTATGTTGGCGGGCGAGAGCTACTATGACATTTGGGGGGCGCTTCTCCATACTATCAAGACTGGTCAGTCAGCTTGCCAAGCTACCTTTGGTGGGTCTCTGTACGATTATCTGGAGCGTGAGCCTGAAGCTGGACGAGTTTACGACTTGGCAATGGCAGATTTAGCCCGACCTGTAGGGCGTTTGCTTGCCGAGCGTGCTGAGTTCAAGACTGCACATACAGTCGTAGATGTTGGGGGTGGCAACGGTACGGTGCTTCAGGCAATCCTTGCGGCACATCCACATTTGCAGGGGATCTGCCTAGATCGAGAGTCTGTCTGTTGTCATGCCCTTGATGTGATCGAGGCGACAAATTCCCAACGCCTAAATTTCCTTGCTGGCGATTTTTTTGCGCCGCTGCCAAAGGGGAATATTTATATCGTGAAGAACGTACTCCACAATTGGTCTGACGCTCGCTGCGTTCAGCTTTTGGCGAATATACGCACAAGTATGTGTCCAGACACGATCCTGATGGTACTCGAGCCTTTTGTTGAGCCTGATGATCATTCGCCTCGCCACCGCATGGATGCTCTTTTGCAAGCGGTAATCTCAGAAACTGGCACAAAAGCCCGCTCAGAGGCTCAGATCAAAGGACTCGTTAGCCAAGCGGGACTGAAGGTGGAGGAGACAGTATCTATTACAAGTAATTGTGGTCTCGTTGTCTGTCGCCGGTTCGAGTGAGGGGATCAAAAACTGGGAGCATCTAACTTATGCAATGAGTATTAATACTTATAGCAGTCAACCACTAGAAAATCTTCAACTTGATCACAAAGAGAAATGAGATTATAACCCACATTCCGCACCCCAAACTGTCACAGAGGTAAATTACGTAGAGAAAAAACCAAAGTGAGCATAAAAATAAACATAGAGAGTGAAAAAAGGCATTTAAAAAACAGTAAATCACTAAAGATGTCATCAAACCTTATTCTCAATAAGGAACAATAAGAATTAACACCACCTAGAGGAGTCAACAGATAAATAAATGAAGAGATTCAAGAGACAAATCATAAGTTAGACTAATCAATTAAGGTAAAAAACGAAATTATAGACATAGTAAAATGGAGCTATAAATCAAAGAGATTAGCTCATCTTCACTTATAGAAATTAAATTGATAGAGATAATAATTAGGTGACTAATTGATAGTAACGTAAACAATCATCTGGTAAAAGACGCAAGATAAAATCTCTGTCCTTATTCCAATTAGAAATATGTTCCTCCTGATTGAGTGTAATCAAATGAATACAATGAAAGCATTGAAAAATCCAGCGTAAACTAGGGGAATTAGTTGCTTTACCTAATTGATTTTTAATTGTTGATTTAGACTCTTTCAGAGCATTTCTAATTTGACGTTGAGCCAATGTATAAACCAAGAGACATAAACCCATAATCATTCCCATAGACTCTATTCTCTCAGGACTTTTAAGGAAAATACTATCGGCAAAAAATAATGGGTCTTTGAGAAAACCAAACCCCCGTTCACATGATTGTTGAGCTTTATATTCCCTGAGCATAGAATCATCACTAAGTTCCTGTGAATCTAAAACATTCGTAGCAATAATAAAACGTCCTGCACTCAGCAATTCTGTATTAATTTTACTTTCATCCTGGCAGACTGTAGCTGATATTTGGTAGGATATTTCATTGAGAGAATCTTTTTTATTAGATTTGGCTGGAGTCACCTTACTTTCGTTAATTTGGTGATATTTGAACTGGGTTGATAATTTTGATAATGCCTTGATAGCATCGGGTTCACAAGCAAATCTCTCTTGTGATAACTTTTTCAAATCAAGAACCGCTTTTGATTCGGCTTTGGTAATTTTTTGGGTGAGTTTACGCAGGTCTGATTCTCTTCTTTCTTGACTTTGTACTACTAACCATCTTTGTTCTATTCCTGCATAATTTTCGGTTTTTGATCCTAATTTATATCCTGGTATTGTACTATCAATAAATTCTGATTCTGGGATTGTTGATGTTAATGATTTTGCTGTTTTTATGCTTAATGGTACTCGACATAACCACTGTAAATCTGACATCATTTTCAGGTTTGATTCTGTATATAATGCTGAGTCAGCAACAATGAGACTATTAACTTCTAATTGTTTTTGATATTCTACTGCTATTTGACCAAAGCATGATGAATCTCCTTGGTTTCCTGATGCTAGTTTTAAAAATATTGGGATGTCTCCATCTCCTGAACATATCCTTTCTATGATGAACTGTTTTAAGTCCGGCCGATGGTCACGAGAATAACCATAAGTGATGGTTATTTCTTTTGGTGATTTTACTGCTATTTCTTCTAATTCTTGGTTATTTCCTATTTTTTGACTCTCAAATATTACTTCTGGTAAGCTAGTGTTATACTGCCCATGTACGTGCATTGATGATGAGTCTAGATGTGATGTTGATAGTGATACTCCAAATTTTTTGGCGGCTTTTACTGCGATGATAAAAAAGATTGTATCTAATCCTTTTATAAATAGTTTATCCATGACTCTCCCCAATTTATCGTCGTTGAGATATTCTGGTTTTACTCCTGTTCCTATTAGATGTTCACAGGCGATTGTTTCAAAATATTCGGGAAACATATATAAGGGTTTGGAAACAAATCCTAACCCGTTGATTATCATGGCTTTTACTACTTGACCTGCATTTACTTTTTCGTCTTTTTCGACTCCTATCAATTCGTTTATTATTTCTACTATTCCGATTGAGTCTATTATTCCTGCCACTATCCCTAGATGGTCTATGTTCTGAATTTCTATTTCTTGGGGTTTTAATTTCACAACAGATTTCTCCACTACTTCTATTGTAATCAATTATTTCTTGTTTTCTGAACAATTATTTTTTTCTCTTGAATTTTCTCTTTCTCGCTCCATACCCCTTTTAATGCTATATATTCTCATTAACCCTTTTAACCTTTGAATTAATTTTAGTTACTATGTACTACTTTGATGGCTTTTTTGATCTGTGACAGTTGAGGGTGCGGAATGTGGGTTGAAATAGTGTTGATTCTGCGATACTATATCTAATAGTAAATCTGGTTATTAAAAACTGATTATTTATTTCTCCTTTTGCCTTTTGCCTGTCCTGATATGTAGCCTATACTCAACGGATTTATTATAACAGGGTTTGGTATAAATGTTCACTGTTCTGAATGCCGCTATATTATGCCAATTTCAATTAGCAGACCCAATCAAAATAAAGGGCGACCAAAAGAAAGGATGGCTTTTAATTTGACTCAGTTTGGCCTTTTGCATGGCTTCACTTTTCGTCATACCATTCTTGAGATTTTGATAAAATTGAGTCATAATTTCCGCACTGGTATTATCTTCAGCACTCCAAAGACTGGCAATTACTGATTTAGCACCGGCTCTTTCTAAGACGTAAGCAAGTCCCGATATTTCCTGACCGTCTGCGTTGGCTTCCTTGGCGGTTTGACAGGCACTAAGAGTGATTAATTCGGTATTTTTTAAGCCTAATAATGCGGCATCAGCGATGTTATATTGCTCTTTATTGGCGAAAAGAATAGTATTAGCTTGCATACCCAAATTAGGACAGCCAGCGAGGTCAAAACAGCCGTGAGTTCCTAAGTGTAAAATCGAGAAGCGAAAGGCTTGTTTTTTGAATATATCTAGAGTTGCGTTTGTACCGAGATATTTTTCACTTCCGGGAAAGGTTTTGCTGATAGTTTCTGCTTCTATTTCTGTGCCTTTAAGTTCTTCTTGGGTGGGTTTAGGGTTAGCAAATGCTAGACCTTGTAAAGGTTTTCTTTCGGTCGCGGGAGGGGTAGATGTGGAGATACGAGTTAAATAATAAATTGGATATTTTTCTAGGAGAACTTGGTCATTTTTCTTATCGTAGAGGGTTTCAAAAGGAATATAGCGCAGTTGTCCACTGGCGATAATAGCGATATTTTTCGGGGAACTGGTGGCGATTTGGGACTCAATGGGACGGATTAAAATCTCGTATAATTTACTACCGGTAACGAGGTAGTCGGCATTTTTATAGTCGGCTAATTGGGTACGGTATTGACTGACAAGTTGATTAAAATCATCGCGTTTTGCATCACTTTGAATAACGATTAATTTTTCTCTAGTAACGAGAAATAGAGCGACTTTATCGCGGAGGGGAACGGGTTGAATAACGAGGGTATCAGGAGCGATATTTTTCTGGAGTTGGGCGATGTCGGTGGGTTTACTTTCAAAAAGTTCGGCAATTTCAGGATATTTCTGTCCGATAATTTCCGCATTTTTATATACTTTTTCCTCGAATTGTCGGATCTGTTGTGCTAGTTCTTCCGAGTATTTATCCTGTAGTTGTCGGCGCATTCCTTCGAGTTGTCGATTGTCGGTGTTCCAGTTATCAAGTGCTTTTTGTGCATCGGGATCAGCAACTTTGGCATTAATCAGGCGATTGTAATCGGCAAGATCGGCAGTAGTGGCGAGGTTAAGCCATTCAAAAGCTTTTTCGGGTTGGTTTTGTTGGATGAGGACTTCGGCGAGGGTGATGACGGTTTTCTCGTTAGAGGCTAAGAATTGTTTGCGATCGTTGCGGGATAATTCACTACGAGTTTTTAAAGTAATGTTTAGGGACACTTCTAAATTATTGATCGCCTTTTGGTACTGTCCGAGGGATTGGTAAGCGTTTCCTAAATTACCTAAAGAAGCGGCTTCTCCAGAGCGATCGCCAATTTTCCTCGCGATGTCTAAAGTCTCTTGAAGGGACTCGATCGCCTTTTGATACTGTCCGAGGGATGCGTAAGCGTTTCCTAAATTGCCTAGAGCGTTGGCTTCTCCCCGTCGATCTTTAATTTCTCTTGTAATAGCCAAATACTGTTGATAGAAATTGATCGCTTCCTGATACTGTCCGAGTGACTGATAAGTGATTCCTAAACCGCCTAAAGAATTAGCTTCTCCTTGACGATCACCTTTTTTTTTAGCGATGACTAAATACTGCTGGTAATATTCGATAGCTTTTTGATACTCTCCGAGAGAGTAGTGAGCATTTCCTAAATTACCTAAATAAGCCGCTTCTCCAGAATAATCACCAATTTCTTTAGCTATAACTAAAGACTGCTCATGGTATTCGATAGCTTTTTGATACTGTCCGATAGAAGAGTAAACAACTCCTAAACTACCTAAAGATCTGACTTCTCCTAAGCGATCATCGATCTCTTTAGCTATAGCTAAAGACTGTTGCTGGTAATTGATCGCTTTTTGATATTGTCCGAGGAACCAGCAAGCATTTCCTAGATTGTTCAAGGCTCTGACTTCTACTAAGCGATTCCCGATTTTTTTAGCAATGGCTAAAGACTTTTGATGGTACTCGATTGCCCTCGTGTATTGCCCAATAGAGGAATAAACAACCCCTAAATTCCCTAAAATGACTGTTTGTAAAGAAAAATCACTAATTTCTTCAGCAATTGCCAAAGACTGTTGGTGATATTCTATTGCTTTTTGATACTGACCGAGGGAATAATAAACATTTGCTAGATTGCCTAAAGAAGCGGTTTCTCCGGAGCGATCTCCGATCTCGCGGGCGATGGCGAAATTCTTTTGATGGTACTCGATCGCTTTTTGATACTGTCCGAGGGATTGGTAAGCCGCTCCTAAATTGCCTAAAGATTTAGCTTGTTGCTTGATATCGCCGATCTCTTTGGCGATGGCTAAAGACTGTTGATGGTACTCGATCGCCTTTTGGTACTGTCCGAGGGAACGGTAAGCGTTTCCTAAATTGCCTAAAGAATTGGCTTCCCCTTGGCGATCTCCGATTTCCTTGGCGATAGTTAAAGACTGTTGATAGAAATCGATCGCCTTTTGGTACTGTCCGAGGGATTGGTAAGCGATTCCTAAATTGTCTAAAGAATAGGCTTCCCCTTGGCGATCGCCGATCTCGCGGGCGATGGTTAAAGTCTGTTGAAGGTACTCGATCGCCTTTTGGTACTGTCCGAGGGAACCGTAAGCGAGTCCTAAATTGCCTAAAGAATTAGCTTCCCCTTTGCGATTTTTGATTTCTCGATAAATCTGTAAGGCTTGTTCCCACGATTGCAAGGCTTCCCGAAATTGACTGGTTTGAGCTTGTTGAATACCTCTATCTAAAAGCCTATCTGCTTCCGCTTTCCTCGCATCCGTATTTTGCGCTATTACCGCAGGGACGAGAGAGGAGAGTTTCCCGTTAACAACTGGTAGGGTGACGGTAGCCACTAGAGAAAGAGTAAGTAAGGCGTAAAATTTGGGATTCATAGTTATTTCCGGGCTCTTCTCGACTTTGTGTGATAATTTTTGCTTATAGAATCGTGAAATATTTACCTGGAAAGACTTTTAGGACTATTTTGCTGAAGAAACTATCAGTATAGACCCCGTTTCCACACAGAAACCAGAAGAGCCATTTCCGCTATCAGTTATTAGTTAATACACCTCATCATGAGTTCCAATGTTAATCAAAACTATCCTATCTGTTTGAGTTTTTTCGTCTCGTTCTAAATAGAAAATGATGCGGCAATCATAACTACAGGAACAAGCTCTCAATTCCTGATATTCTCCCCTGACTCGATTAACATTTCTTGCTGTTCCCTGGGTAAGCGTAGGCTGCTGCCAAAGAAGCCATGTCAGGAGGCGACTTAGAATAAGCCAGAAGATTTTGCGGTCGGGAAAGTGCGCTTTCTAGCAACCCCTCATCTCGAATACCCTCTAATCCACCATGCTCGGCTATTTGGCGGTGATGAATCACGAGAGCTACCCCATCAGCTATCCAGATTAGCTGGTTCATGAGCCTAAGTTGCCAGCTTTCTCAAAATATTCCAGTCTTCGCGCATCACTTCCTCCGCCACTTCCATTTGCTGGACAAATTCGGGGTCGTAGGGTGTAAGCTCAAAGCCATTCGGCGTTTCCAAGAGGTAGAGCATATCGCCTTTACTAAGGCGCAGCTTCTCCACCAACTCTTTCGGGAAAATCACCCCCATAGAGTTCCCTACCGTTGTGACTTTTAACTTAATCATCGTTTTTTGACTGAGTAAATATATCAATTATAGCACCTCCCATATTTCCTGAATTTCTCACATCACTTAACAATTTAGTATTAACTTTCCGAACCATTGTCTAATCTCTTGTTTTTCACTCTCTTCCAACGGAAAATCAATATTTTTGAATTGTTCGGCCGTTCTCTGTTTGACTGCTAAAATCTCAATCCCCACAACCCTATCCGTCTCATCGTAATCATAGACAATCCCCAGCGCTACTTCCTCAGAATCGATAACCTTTCCCTCAAAACGACGAATATAAGCGGCATTAGCGGCTCGATCATAGTCTATTTTCATATAGCAACCGCCAAGGCAATAAAGATTATAATTACTAAGTAGGTAGGCGTTAAAAATTATCAGAAACCCCCCTTATCAAGGGGGGACTAAGGGGGGATCAAACCTAAAATCCATTTTTAATTTAATTATAACCAGCTACTTATACTGTTCACATCAAACAAAAATACCCATGAAAAATAGACAAGAATACCTCAACGCCCTAGTCAACTTTGACCAACCCTTATCAACTATCCTCCCTATCCTAAAAACCTTTCCTTGGGACAGTAGCGAAGCAATTATCACCCTAAAAAAAGAGCATCTGATCGATATTCTCGATCGCTATCTCAATAACGCTCTATCTGCCACCGACCTAGAAAACTGGGCCGATGCCATCGAATGCAGAGAAGATATCGCCTATGAAACAGATGAGGAAAATCTCATCAATGACATCATCTTTGACCTCGCTAACCCGACCTTAAACGATCCACTATCACCAAAAACAATCGAACAATACATCAGCCAGTTTTCCTATTTAAAGTCTTCCTTGATTGCCCAAAAAATAGACCTCTCTTTTGTGAATTTTAATGGGGGTTTACTTGAATCTCAATTTTGTCCGAGGGGTTAAATTTAATTTCCTCGACAACGTAGGAACTCTTAATCGCTACCCCTTCGATTCCTCTTATTTCTAGAGAATCTAGCGAAGTTAAAGTTACTTCCGCTTTTCCTTGATTAACATCAATAATTTTGAAGTTCTGTAGGGGTTCCGTCCAGCGTTGTCTATTCTGGTTTGGATTGCTTGATCCCCCTTCCCCACGAATAACAAGCGTTCCGCTTTTGATAATAATCTTCCCTTGAAACTCTATCTGTTTGATCTCTTTCATTGCCACTTCTTTTGTTTTTGAATCTCTCCCTAAAGCGATCGTTTTTGCTTGGGAATCGAACTTGATTAATCTCCCAGATAGAGAAGTGCCATTTTTTAAAGATACTTTCGTATCATCTGGTACGAATACGGGGATTTTCTTGACGGGAGATCGATCGCCGGTGGCTGGTAGATGATAGCCAGCAAGAGAGGCGATAAAAACTAGGCTAGTTGCGGTTATTATTGGGTAGAGTTTTTTCATCTTTACCTTGCCTGAATGATCGGGATTTAGTTGGTTCTGTTTTCGATCTTGGATGCGGTGGGTTAGGAGTAACAGTAACTCACCCTAGGGTTTTTTCTAGAGGGGTTTTTCCATATTTTAGCGTCGGGATTGTTAAAGGGGAAGCGTTTTATCTTCTCTTTATGTTAAAACTTATGAAGGTACTCCTTTATGCGGTAAGCGATAGAAATATGACTCTACAAGAGCTAATGCGGTGGGCGGAAAAATTATCCGCAATCGAGAAACGGCAACTGATCGAAAAAATTACCGCAGAAATGGCATCGGAATCGGCAGAAGTTAATCAACCCCGTCCCTCTTTATGGGGTATATGCGCCGATTTAGGACAGGCTCCCTCGGCTGAAGATATTGATAAAACCCGACGAGAAGCGTGGGGAGATTTTACGGCAGAGGATCTTTAAGTGTTAAAAGCAGTTTTAGATACTCATGCAGTTATCTGGTATCTTTACGCAGATCAACGATTATCCAATTTGGCTCGACAAACCATCGAACAAATTGGCAATAGTGGAGATACGGTTGCTGTTTCCTCGATTACTCTCGCTGAAATTGTCTATCTTGGTGAAAAAGGGCGGATTTCCGCTCAAACAATAGAGCGATTGTTAATAGAATTGGACAGGGAAAATTCTATTTTGATAGAAATCCCGCTCGCTCGCAATATCGTGGTTACTATGGGAGGAATCGAGCGCTCGGATGTTCCCGATTTACCCGATCGAATTATTGCGGCAACCGCCCTATATTTAAACGTTCCCTTAATTAGCCGAGATCGAAAAATTCAATTATCAACGGTTAATACGATCGGTTCTTCGGTTTGTCTTATGCAATGGACGGGGGTTATAAGGGATGGAACCCTTATAGAGAAAGACATTGGGCGATTTTTGTCAATTGTTTTTTATCTAAAGCGAACTAATCAATTAAATCCCTTACCAGATAAAGATTTTGTCGATTTATGCCCCCCTATCGAACCATAACAAGTAACGAAGAGCCATACGATCTGGTAGCAACGAACTAATCAAATTCCTATTCCCCGAATATAATTCGATTCGGTGGGTTAGCGCTACTCCTAACCCAACCTGCGGTTTTTGTCAATATATTTTTACTTTCCGAAACCTTTGTTCGGGCGGTTTTGTTTGGCAATACGGAGGGCTTTTCCGGTTTTACCATCCTGTAGTGCGATCCGCATCGATCGCTTTTTCTGGTAGGATTGAATATCCGCCGCTAACGGATGAGAGTTATCGATGCGTAGATGGGTTAAAGAACAGACAAGACTCGTTTGTTTTCCCGATTCGTTTTTTAGGGAACAAATAATTCCCCCCTCGTCTCCCATGTAGAAAATTTTATCGATCGAAAACTGGTGATCGGGTTTGTATCGCTCGCCTTTTGTTTCAGCTATTTTTAACGTTTCGGGAGTTGCACGCACAGGGATTGGTAAACTCGCTTCCATTTTCTCAATTAAAAAACGAACTTGTCGGGGATCGTCGATGGACATGGTTATTCTCCTTGATAAAATACAAAGAACTGGCGATAGAACCCGATCGATCGAGTAGAATAGCAATCGAAAACGCCAATCAGGGACATTTTGCCGTGAGCGCTCCGAATTCTCCCCCTCCCGGAACACAGATACTAGGAACCTTCGCCAGTCTTCTCGGTTTGCTGGGGATTTTTCTCTATTTTACGGGATGGATTTATCGGTGGGCCTATTTCGGCTGGTTTAGCCTTGAGATTAACCGTCTGGACTTGCCCTTGCGTTCCTTCCTTTTCGTGCCGATACAGGTCTTCTGTGGCGATTTCGGGGCGTTTCTGCGAACTTTTCTGGCGCTGGTTGCCGTTGCCTTTGCGATTCAATTTACTCTCTGGATTTTGTCTCCCCTGCCATCCTATTCAATTGTCAGTCAATCTAAACGGAAATTTCATCAAAAATTTCAGTTTCTAAGTTTATTAGTCCGGGGAATTCCCGAAGCTCTCCGAAAAGATTTGATCGCTGTTATTTGGCTATTAATTATCCTTTTTTGGTTAGCTCGAATTCAGGGATCGATCGATGCCCGTCGCGATGCAATTAATGATACTTCTACCTTACCAGTTATCACTTTAGTTTTACCAGAAAAACAGATAGCGATCGGTCGGAATCCGGAGGATGTTTTTACCGATCCTTCTCTCAAAGGTTATCGAATTATTGGTGAGACTAAATTACTCGAAGATCTGCGGGGAAAAGAAACGAATGATAGTAAAGTTAATCCCCCGCGAGTCTGGCGGTTATTAATCCAAAATAACAATTGGACTTATATTTTTCGCGGGTTATCCCCTCAGTCGGCAGAAAATGAACGTCCGGCGATTCTAGCCATTCGCGAGGATAAGGAGGGACAATTGATGATTTTCGCGCCAGATGTCCCAAAATCCCGATGAGAGTCAATCGGGGAAATGATCAAATTATCCTTGAACATGGCTGTGGCTAAGTCCCATTAATCGGGCGGCGTGGCAGCATCGGAGCTTACTGCTATAATTACTTACGGACAAAGATAATAAATAAAATTTATGGGCGACTTTTTTGATAACGTGAGCCGTTACCCCCGCTATCTGATTAGCTTTAGTTTAGGGATTTTCTTCGCCTTTTTCGGCTGGTTGGCCCCTTTATTTAAAAATCCCCTCACAGCGATCGCACTTGTGGGTTTTCTGGGGGGAACTTTCGCCTTTCTTTATTTCACCCTCAAAGCCATGCTCGGATTAGCTTGATACAATGGTAAGGGTTTCGCTGTTTTTAGGGGACAAAAATTATGGCTAACGACCGTCGAGTATCTCGCGTGTCCTCGCTAATTAAGCGCGAGGTCAGCCAAATGTTATTAATGGAAATTAAAGATGATCGGGTCGGTGCTGGTATGGTTAGCGTTACCGATGTGGATCTCTCCCACGACCTGCAACACGCTAGGATTTTTGTGTCTATCTACGGCAACAAAGATGCAAAGGCCGAAACTATGGCCGGTTTAAAAGCTGCTGCGGGATTCGTCCGGCGCGAACTCGGTCAACGCATCCGTCTCAGACGCACCCCCGAAGTGGTCTTCCTAGAAGATTCTTCCCTCGAACGCGGCGATCGAATGTTACACCTTCTTGATCATATTAAAAGCGATCGACCCCCAGAAGATGACGATTCCGATATCAGTGACCAGTGAACAGTGACCAGTGACCAGTGACCAGTGACCAGTGACCAGTGACCAGTGACCAGTGACCAGTAGAAGATGACTAAATTTAGGCAAAACTGGGAACTTAAACCTGATAACTGATAACTGATAACTGATAACTGATAACTGATAACTGAATAGTGAGCGATCGCATTTTATCCCTAAAAGAACGTATTGGTCAGATGATAGTAGTCCGCGCTTCCGGCTATCTCTTTGACCAACAAATCCGCTATCCTGCTTGGGAACCTGTCAACGCTACCCTGAAACATTGGTTAGAAACCCTCCACCTCGGTGGGGTGATTCTCTTAGGAGGTAGCGCCGCCGAAATCGCTTTCCGTAGCCAACAATTACAAAGTTGGTCCGGGGATAATCCTCTGCTCATTGCTGCCGATATCGAGGAGGGAGTCGGCCAAAGGTTTTCCGGTGCTACTTGGTTTCCCCCCCCGATGGCTTTAGGAAAAATAGCTGAAAAAAGCTTGACAAAAGCCACAGAATATGCTAAGGAAATGGGAGCAATTACGGCTAAGGAGGCTCTAGCGATCGGGATTAACTGGATTTTAGCCCCAATTGTCGATGTGAACAATAATCCCGACAATCCGGTTATAAATATTCGTTCCTTCGCTGAAACTCCCGAAATCGTCGCTAATCTAGCTCAAGCTTTTATTTTAGGGGCGGATTCCTATCCAGTTTTGACCACGGCCAAACATTTTCCCGGCCACGGTGACACCAGCAATGACTCCCATCTCGATCTTCCCATCATCAACCACGATGATCATCGCCTAGAAGCGATCGAATTGCCCCCCTTTCAAGCGGCGATCGAGTCGGGGGTTGATAGTATTATGTCAGGCCATCTGTTAATTCCCGCTTGGGATGCCGAATTTCCTGCCACTCTTTCCTCGAAAATTCTCGAGGAAAAACTGCGCCAAAATCTCGGTTTTCAGGGTTTAATTGTCACTGATGCCCTGATTATGGGAGGAGTGACTAAAATTGCTAGTGCTGCCGCCATAGCAGTGAAGGCGGTACAGGCGGGGGCTGATATACTATTAATGCCTCCCGATCCGATCGAAGCGATCGAAGCGGTGTATAGTGCCGTACAAGCGGGTACAATTAGCGAAGCCAGAATTAATGATTCTTGGCAGCGTATTCAACGAGCAAAAGAGAAATTAGGGCAAAGACAGCCATCCTTAGAATCCTTAAGCAGTTTAGCGGCACCGCAAGCTCTAGAGATTGTCAGCGATATTTTAAAAGATTCCCAAACAGTTAGCGGTAATTTACCCATTAAAGCCACTCAAGGCCGCAATTTAATCATTATCGATGATTTACTCAATTGTGACTTTCTCGATCGCTCTTGTCCGGCGGTGACAATTCCCCGACAATGGGGTTATCAAACCCAAATAATCGACCGTAGCACCTTTAATCAGTCCCTCGTCTCCCCAGAAACGACTCTCCTACAAGTATTCATCCGTGGCAATCCTTTTCGGGGTAGTGCCGGATTAGGGGAGGAAACGAAAGCTGTCTATCAAGCTTTGCTGAAAACCGGACAGATTCAAGCATTGATTATTTATGGTAGTCCCTACGTTTTCCAGTGGTTTCGTCAACAAAGCGGAGAAATTCCCTATCTTTTCAGCTATGGACAACAAGCAAGCGCCCAAAAAATCGCCCTAGAAACTGTTTTTGAGGGGCCCACTAGGGGCGAAAATCAGACCGATACTTTCATTTAAGGGCAAAAATCGTCTAGTAACCATTGGGCAATGCGATCGGAGGCACCGGCCGGTCCCATTCTCTGACGACCATTAACGGCGATTTCTTGCCACTTTGGGGGATTTTGTAATAAATATTCTAACTTGTCGGCCACTGACTCGGCACTATCGCCTAAGAGAATTGAACAGCCTAATAAACGCTGTTGCAGTTTGGCAAAATGGGGAGTAAACTGTGGTCCAGATCCCGCAATTGTGATCGCCGGTTTACCCAAACCGACGAACTGTTCCGTGGCAGTTCCCGCCATGGCGATCGCTAGATGGCAACGGCCTAAATATTCGGCGTAATCCCTTTGAGAAATAGTTATAAATACCTCTTGACAAATAAACTTATTTGTGCTGTGTTCTCGCCAACCCCGGTCAATTAAGGCAGCCGTAAAAGATTCTAGGGGGAGAGAAGGAGCGATCGCCGCCAAAAATTCCAGCTTGTAATCGGGAAAACGTCCAATTATGGCCGCCACAGCTGCGAGAATTTGCTGCCAATTGTGGAGAGATTCGGGAAAGCGCGAACCGGGTAGCAGCAGAATAGTTAGGCAATCTTGGGGAAAATCGTCTGTTATCGAGGGTAAAAGGTCATCCATCATCGGATTACCCCCATCGACAACGGTAATTGACCACTGTTGTAAAATTTTGCTAGTTAAACTATCCCGGGGAAAAACCCCCCGACAGCGAGGACGGGCCATTAACCAGCGTTCCCAGGGATAATAGTAGGAACCCCAGAGGCGATCGATCATCGAGCTACTATCTAACCATCCCTGCTCATCCCGGAGATAGTATTCTGATTTAGCCGTTCCCACAAAAGCATAATCTGTCTCGCTCAACCAAGCAAGGGCAAGGGGTAAAATATCTCCCACTGCGACAATTTTTCCCCCTTCTTGGCCCCAATTTCTGACCAGACGGTATTGACGGGAGGTTAATCCTAATAATCCCTCTCGTAGATCTCGCCATAATTGTTTGACATCCCCGGTGATAAAACCCCCAGAGGGCATTTTTTGACCTCGATCGAGAAGGGGAATCCCCAGACGAGTATAAGCATAACCGTTACCCACTAGGGGTAACGCAGTAATATCCGGACAGTGGGGAGATGATTGCAGTCTTTTAATAATCCGGATCGCAATCTCATCTTCACCGTGGCCATTACTCAAAAATAATAATTTCACTTTTTTTCTTAACTTCTGGCTTAAAGTCCTAAACTTCGGTTGTTTTATTGCCTTCGACCCTAGACAATGGTGATGGTTAGGGAACAATCAATTTTATAAAAGCAGTTAACCAACTCCCATTTAGTCTAATCTACCAAAAGGTTTCACCGATCGCTTATCTCTGTCCTGATAGCGACCATTTGACCAAAGGCAAGACTAAGTGATAAGAGATGAGTTTAACTGCTTCTATTTTTCTCGATCAAAAGACCAGATTTAGCCCCCCAGAGCCAAGGAGGCCAGAAAGCTGGTCTGATCGCTATATTAGAATCAGTGATTAATTGGCATCCTAGCGGAAAAAATGATTATCGACTTACCCGATCGAGAAGCTACTGTCAATTTAGGGGAAAAACTGGCGCAAACCCTGGCCTCCGGCAGTGTAATTTTATTAAAAGGCGATTTGGGAGCGGGAAAAACCACCTTAGTACAGGGAATTGGCTTAGGATTGGGCATTCAAGAGCCTATAGCTAGTCCTACCTTCACCCTCGTTAACGAGTATAGCGAAGGCCGCCTTCCTTTGTATCATTTGGATTTGTACCGTTTGCAGGGTCAAGATATCGAGGCGCTGTACCTAGAAAATTATTGGCAGGGAATCGAGGTGGATTTAGGGATAGTGGCGATCGAATGGTCGGAACGTTTAACTTTTTTGCCGGAAAATTATCTAGAGATTACTTTACTCGATCGAGGTGAGCAGGGACGACGAGCGCTGCTCAATTTTGTCGGTGGGGACGAAAAAAATAGCGACCCCACAGGACTCGCTATCAGCACTTAACTCTTTAAGCAATCAAACTTTAGCGGTAACTTTCCGCATCTAAGATAGATGTTGGGTTCGATCCCCCCTTAATCTCCCTTGATAAGGGGGGAACTGATAGTTTTTAACACCTAACTACTTAAGGTTTGCGGCAAAAAGTACGGGCGAAGCATTCGGATAGAAAATCTCTGGTTTCACCGATAGGTTATTGCCCGAATGCTTCGCCCCTACAGGATGCGGGCCGATGAAGACGCAAGGTTTTGAACGACGATTCTCTCAAAATCTTGCACCTGTTTCGCGAGAAAAGCCACAAAACTCTTACCTTGCCTACATTTCACATTTATTTAGCAAACCCTACTTATAAGATGCAAAAAAATAACTATTTTTTCACCTTTAATTTGCCGTTCTCACGGGGAAACTATCAGCTTTTCAGAGATATAATACTAAAAAAATCGGTAATTTCTGCCAATTTCATACTTTCTTTAGATTTATCTTCTATCTTGATGTCTGATGGATTTTGGCAGTGGTTGACCTTTTCCCCTCCTAGGGAATTGTGGAAAGACAAAAGAAGCGATCGAGTGCTAATTATGAGATGAGCGATGCAGGAAGAAAAAGCGATATTTAATATCAACAATACTTTCTATCGACCGGAGAGTAAAATCGTCCGAGATTTAGGAGTTTTAGGGGCGGCAATTGCCCAAAAAGAGCGGGGAAGTTTGCGGGTTTTAGAAGTAATGAGCGGCTCTGGTGTGCGAGCGCTCAGGTATTGGTTAGAAAGTGGTGCGGATTGGCTGTGGGTTAATGATGGGAATCCAGAAATTAAGCCAACTTTAGCCGCTAACTTAGAGAGTTTATTACAACAGAAAAAAGGGAAGATAACCTATAAATCTGCTCAAGAAGTTCTCCTAGAATGTTATCTTGAAAAAGACCATTATGATCTAGTTGATATTGATGCTTTTGGTTCTCCCGCATCTCTGTTTAGTGCTATTCCTTTAGCCACTAAAATCGGTGGTTTAATTTATCTGACTAATACCGATGGACGGACGCTGACGGGTCATAATCTAGAAAATAGTTTAGCTGATTATGGAGCGTATGCTCGCAATCATCCAGCTGCCCACGAACAGGGATTAAGATTAATTATCGCCGGTTTGCAATTAGAATCGGCCCGATTAGGTTTAGGAATTACGCCGATTTTTTCTTTCTTTTTTGGTCAAAGTTATCGGGTGATGGTGCGGTTAACAGCTAATAGACAATTAAATAGTCATAACTACGGTTTTCTCGGTTATTGTCATAGCTGTGGGGAATATCAATCAGTGCCTTGGCCAAAGTTAGGCAAGATAGTTTGTTCTGGGGACGGGCAACCTTTAACCTTAACTGGACCCTTGTGGTTAGGCAGTTTACACGATCGCTTTTATCTAGAAAAGATGGCAGATTTAGCCGCTCAATGGCAGTGGAAAAAGGTAGTTAAATTGTTAGAAATAATGAGGGAAGAAAATGATTTTCCTCCCTATTTTTATAGCTTTCGGGAAATTGGGAGAAGGGGCAAATTAGATTTACCCAAAAGAGAAGATTTAATTGCGGCTCTCTTAGAACAAGGTTATCGAGCTGCTGCCACCCATATTAACCCGCAAGCGGTGAAAACTAACGCTTCTTTAGCCCAATGTATCGCACTACTCAAGGGCTAATTAGTTAATACCAATAACTAGAACTTTGTTGGGGTTCAGGGGCAAAAGCTAACCAGTAGGGGAATTGTAAAAGAGCGAAATTCAGCCTTTCTTCCGTATCATCGATGATAATGAGCGGTGAATACTTATCCTCAATTAAACGTTCCGCTTTTTGAATTAAAGCTTCGGGAGACTCAAAGAGAACGATGCCGCGGTCCGGTCCAAAATCGGCGCGGGAAATGCCGAGACAATCTTGGAGGCCGCGCCGCCATTCGCCTAAACGTTCGGGACTATTAGCCAGAACGAGAGAACGGAAGCGATCGCCCTGTAATTCCGCCATAATCGAGATAATTGCCGAAGCCACCAGAATATTCTGGAGACGGCTGCCCATACCGCGAACCGTACCCCGGCCCCCCTGTTTAAAGAACCACTGTTGCACCCGTTCGGCGTGAATTGGTTCAAAAGTGCGCCGTAATTGCCAAGGGGGACCGTAATAGTCAGGACGACTGCGATAACGGTCTAAAAGAGTTTGTATGCGCTGATTTTGGTCAGAAAAACCCTGTCTAGGGGCAGATTGTCCCACCGGTTCCGATTCATAACCCGAACGGTTAGAGCGACGGGGTTCTTGCCAATTATCCCGGCCCTGGTTACTGCTGCGGGGGGGACGGGGACTTTCTTCGCGAACATCCCGGCCTTGACTGCCACGGGATGGACGGGGGTTTTCCTCCCGTTCGATCCGCAGGGGGGGTTCCACGGAGCGGGGGGATTTTTCGGGGGTTTCAAAACGGGGTAATTCCAACTGTTCGGCAGCCGCGGCCAAATCCTGTAAACTGCCCACCAGATAGTCTTTAAATCCCTGAACCCGCACGGCTAACTCCTGGGAGACTCCGGCGAAATTACTCCGCATTTCCTGTCGAATCCGCTCACGACGGCGTTCTAACTGTTCGATCGCCACTTCTAAAGCCTGTTTGCGTTGTTCTAGGTCTTTTACGCCTTCCTTGAGCATTCTTTCGATTTGAGCTTTGATATCCCCCAATTCCTCGGCAATCAAGCGTTCTTTCTCCGCTTTTAATGCCGAGATTTCTGCCGCTAGGCTCTGTTTTTGCCGTTCTAGAGCCTCGATTTCTGCTCGTAGGGGTTGCGCTTGCGCTGGGGGAACTAATTCGCCTTCGGGGGCGATTGCCGATGGCTGGGGATTCTCTACTGGGCGATCGTTCCACAGATCATCAAAACTAAATTCTTCGACAGATTCATTAGGTAAGTCTGTCATTTTGTCAAGGGGTAAAACATTAAAATCTTCTGAAGTCATCGGCTTTAGAAATGCAGAGCGAACAAAGGGCCAAGGCAGGCAATTAAGACGCTATTAGCCAGATTTTATTTTATCTCAATCTTAGTTCGCTTCTGAGTCGATCGCTGGCGATGCTGCTAAAGGATAGTATTTTTCGAGGCAAAGTCTCAGGGTTGCGCTGTCAAAGATAATGGGCAAAAAATGAATGCTGTTAATTTCTTTGAAATAAAATAGGATCGGGACTTTGTTCCAGAAAATCCGCCAATTTTGCCATTCTTGGTAAGGAAAGGAGCGAATTTGTTGCCCAGATAGATAGACATCTAGGGAAGTGGGGGTAAACTGGAGACGAATGCGGGTAGTCTGGAACATCAAGAATAGTCCTAACAGGGAGAAAATTATGCCGAGCCAGACCTGTAAAAAGAGTAAAGGCAGCGATAAAATTACCAAAAACAGGGGAATTCGATAGTTAGGAGCCAGTTCGATCGTTCCTGTTACTTCTTGCGGGGAAATAGTTTTCATCGGTGTCCCTATCGGCAGTCAGCCAAAATATCTTCACTTCTAGTTTATCCCATTGTTTTTCGATAGGCGATCGAGATAATCGAGACTCGATCGGCGATGATCTGGTGGTGTCATGGCATCATAGAAAGAGACTTTACCCCCATAGGCACGCCGGAGATTAAAATCAGTTAAGACCTTAGATCGTTGATCGGCGAGGATCAATTCTTTATTTAAGAGGATTAAATCAGCAAAATGGGTGATAGATTCGCCTAAATCATGGTTAACCACCATGACAATCTTATTTTCTTGGGCTAACTCACCAAAGATATTAAAAAGAATCCCCTCGGTTTTTTGATCTACCCCAACGAAAGGTTCATCAAAACAGAAAATCTCCGCTTCTTGGGCCAAAGATCTGGCTAAAAAGACTCTTTGCTGTTGTCCTCCCGACAACTGACCGAGGGGACGATGGCGTAAATCAGCCATTTCCACCCGTTCTAGGGCGTTTAAAGCCTGTTGACGACTAATATGGGAAAAAGGACGAAACCAACCGGTTTTTCTGACTCTCCCCATCATTACCACATCCCAAGCGGTGACGGGATAGGTCCAGTCGATTTGAGATCTTTGGGGAACATAAGCGACTTTATCCAGTTGTTGCTGTAGAGATTGCCCTTGATAGTTAACGCTTCCCTGTTGTACGGGAATTAATCCTAGCATGGCTTTGATCAGGGTACTTTTGCCCGCACCGTTGGGACCGATAATACCAGTTAATCGTCCCGGATGAATTTTCAGGGTGATATCCCGTAGGGCCTCCACGCCGCGATAATATACTCCCAGATGACTAACTGTAATTGTCCTTTGCATAGTTGTTACCCCGAGTCTCCATTTCTAGCATAACTAAAAATGAGACAAATATGAAGCAACCATGAAAAGATTATGAAAGATAGCTAGGGTGAGATCAATCGCCACTCAGTAAAGCTTCCACGAATTCGTAACTGGAAAAGGGCCGCAGATCCTCGATTCCTTCCCCGGCGCCGACAAAGCGAATCGGGAGGTTAAGCTGACGCGCTACGGCAAGGGCAACACCCCCTTTAGCTGTACCATCGATTTTAGTCAGGATCACGCCGCTTAATTGGGCAGCTTCCGAGAAAACTTCTGCTTGTCGCAGGCCGTTTTGTCCTAAAGTGGCATCGAGAACTAGAAGGGATTCCACCACGGCACTCTCGGCTTTTTTGTCGATAATGCGGCGAATTTTGCTTAATTCTGCCATTAAGTTCTTTTTATTCTGCAATCTTCCCGCCGTATCCACTAAGAGTAATTCTACCTCCCTGGATTTAGCGGCTTCGATGCCATCGTACACCACGGCGGCCGGGTCGGTATTTTTGCCCGGGTTGGCAATGACTTCGACTTGCGATCGCTCTCCCCAAACTTTCACCTGCTCCACGGCAGCAGCGCGAAAGGTGTCGGCAGCGGCAATTATACAGCTATAGCCAGATTGTTTAGATAAATGGGCTAATTTACCGATAGTCGTTGTTTTACCGACTCCGTTAACTCCTGTGAGCATCCAGATATTTAATTTGCCTTTTTCTGGCTCAAAACCGGGGTTGCTATAATTGGCTAAAGGTGCATCTAAAATCTCGCGGATAATTTCTTTGAGATATTCGATCGCTTTTTCGGGGGGCAGAGCTTCCTGTTTTAGCTTATTTTGGAGGGTAGTGATAATATAATCGGTGGCATCTACCCCCACATCGGCCTGAAGCAATAAAGCTTCGATTTCCTCCACCGCGTCTTGATTGAGGGGACCCTGACCGACCACGGCCTTAAGCTGATTGACCAAGCTGCGGCGCGTTTTGCCTAAACCCTGACGCAATTTTTTTAACCAGGTGATTTCTTCTTCCGAAACGTCCTCTGCTTGTCGTCCCTGATTGGCTAAAACTTTGGCCGACCAGATAAAATCTTCATCTGGTTCTGTGGGGGTTTCGATGGCGGTTTCTTTGAGAATTTCGAGGCGATCGGATTTTTTCAGCCATGCGGGGGTATTATCCTCAGTTTCTTCTTCTTTAACTGGTTCTTGCTCTTGCGGAGGTTCTGTTTCAGCAATGGATGTTTCAGGGGTTTCGCTGACGACGGCCTCGGCCGTGGCTTTTTTCTCTTGAATATTTTTAAAGGCTTTTTTGGCCCAATCTAAATACTCTTCCTGACTGGTTGTCTCGCTGGGGGTTTCCTCTACGGGTGCGGGGGGTGTTTGTTCTTGTTCGGGTTGGACTTTCTGACGACGGAACCAGTTAAACATAGGAGAAACTAAACATAAAACTATTTATCTAGTTTATCTTAACCCTTGAAGTGAGCAATTTTGATAGTTAGATTTTTAATTATGGATTTCTCCGCATTTTTTGCCAGAGATTAAGGGAAAATGATAACCTTGCTCAAGGATAACTTTATCTCTTTTTAGGGAAATGCTGTATCCTAGAAAATAGAAGAAGAAGGAGAGTCAAAAATGTTAAGCACTACCGAAACTAAATATTATACTCCCGAAGAATATCTCGCCCTAGAGGAAACATCCGAGGATAAAAATGAATATCATCAAGGAGAAATTATCCCAATGGTAGGAGCCACCACTAATCACAATCAGATTTGTCTAAATTTTTGCCGTAATTTTCCTTTAAATATCAATAATCAAGATTATTATACCTATATGGAAACGGTGCGTTTATGGCTATCAGATTATAGTATTTACACCTATCCCGATGTGATGGTGATTAAAGGTCAACCTCTCTATCAAGGGAATAGTCAATCTAACGTGATCAATCCTTTAATTATTGTCGAAGTTCTCTCTAATTCTACCCAAGCTTATGATCGAGGGGATAAGTTTAAATTCTATCGTTCTTTGCCAACTTTTCAGGAATATATTCTGATTGAACAATCTAGTTATAGTGTAGAACGTTACTATAAACAAAAGGATGATCAATGGTTAGTTGATTTCCTCACGGAGGAAAATGCAGTTTTACAATTGGTGTCGGTGGATTGGCAGATTTCTTTGCAAGATTTATATCAAAGAGTCAATTTTGACCTAGCAGAAACCTAAAATTAAGAGAAAGGTGAAAGAGAGTCGCTGTCAATAAAATCGTCATCTCAAAACGGACTACTATATGTTAAATCTATGGACGCTCTAGGTTTTTCCGATCAACTACAATAGACCTCTTGCATAAATCCGAAAACAAACGATAGAAACAATAATGGGAGGGACTTTCAGTTAATTATTTATTAGTAGTTGATAATCTTCAAAAATGTTGCTGTACAAGGATCAAATTAAGACTTTTGCAAGAGGTCTAAGAGGTCTATTGGCTCGAAACTGTTTCCTGTTCCCATAATTTACGCTTCCAATTCTTTAATTGCCTTTTCAACTTCAATCAAAAGTAAACCTAAATCTTGAGTGATTACTTGCCAGACAATATCTAAGTCAATATCAAAATAAGCATGAACAATACGATTTCTCATGCCGATGATTTGTCGCCATGGGATTTTAAAATACTTAACTTGGCAAGGTTCAGAAACATTATTAGCAGCTTCGCCCATTATTTCAATTAATCTTACGAGAGCTAAAGATAACATCCTATCGTCATCTAAATCTTGTCTGGTGCGATTATTTACAAAAGATAATGCCTCTTTTGCTGAATCTCTGATGTGTTTTAGCCGAGTTAAATTATCAATTTTGCTCATAAATAACTATAGCTTCTGCTAAGACTTGCTCACGAAAATAACGGCTTAAATCTGCCGCTGTTCTTAAATCTATCTGGCGATTTATTATATTTGATAACTCATCTTCCATCGTAATAATAGCTAAACCAGGAGTCTTCCCTTGTTCAAATTCTACTAAAACATCAACATCACTTTCTCTTGTAAAATCATCCCTTAATACTGAACCAAATAAAGATAACTTGCAGATCGAGTGACGCTGACAAAATTGTTTAATTTCTTCTTGAGATAAATTAATAGGAAGAGTTGTTTTTTTCATGGTTAAAACTCCTAATTGATGATTTTTAAATCTCAGATTTAAGAGGGGTGACGGTGACTTATTTCTGATGCTTCTTGGTATCAATTCACGGAATGGTTGAATTATTTTTCTAAGATTTATCGGATTGTTTGTGTTGCTGTTCCTCCCCATTTCACTTCTCAAGATTGTTCAGTTTGTGGAACGAGAATTCAAAAAACCTTAAGCACTAGAACTCATCAATGTCCTAATTATCAAACAGTCTTAGATAGGGATCATAATGCAGCAATAAATATTCTTAAAAAAGGGTTGAAATATTTGGGAAATTATCTCAACGGTACTGTTGGGCAAACAGAAACCGACCCAAACGCCTTGGGAGAGTCCAGCCTCTGGACTCTTAATGAAGACATTGAGAATCTAAGCTGTCTCGTTGAACAAGGAATTTCTGATAGTGATAGGTCAAGAATCCCCCATCACAGCGTAGCTTGACGGTGGGAGTATGTCAAGATACCTAGATTATCACGTTCGACATCCCGACAACGTCCCGTTGTCAGAAAACGGGGTCGCAGACGCTCGACGGTCGGGGAATGACGACGAACGGGGTCAAATAGCATCAGAAAATAGAGGGAAAACATTTGACGTGATGGACGATCGGGTATGCTATTTAAACGGGCTTCCACAGATTAAAACACGACCGTTTTATTGTACTCCCTTCGATTGATTCAAGAGATTTTGGTAACATTCGGTCGGGGTACGGTAAGATAAATATTTAAAGGGAGTCTGATTAATTATTTCTGCAAATCTTTCGTTATCAACTGCATTGTACCGATCTAATTTAGCGATTAAATTCTTTATGTTATTCATGGAGCTTACCAGACTCCTATTCTCGGATTTGAGATAATGAATTTCAGGGAAATCGCCCTCTTGCTGGTCAATGGTGGTAATTTGAGCGATAATTCCCTTAATTCCCTGCTTGTACGAAGAAATTAAGGTGTATAAACTCTTTTCCTGAGTAATGAGAAAAATACCTCGCTTCCTGAGATCGAGGACATCAATTCGCCAAGCATTAACATCAGCGATAAAATCTTCTCTTGACTGCACTTCTACTTGGAGTCTTGCGGCCGCTTTACTTGATAAAATTAGATTCATCTCTAAAAATAAAGTTAATTATCAGCTAAAGTAGTAATGGATCAATAAATTATACCAATTTTCAATAGTCGTGATTAACAGTTCTTCAGTTTGTATTATGTAATAGAGGGGAGTTATAAAAGATGGAACCCTTATAGAGAAAGACGTTTGGCGATTTTTGTCAATTGTTTGCGATCTGGAGCGAACTAATCCATTAAATCCCTTGCCAGATAAGGGTTTAGTCGATTTATGCCCCCCGATCGAACCATACCAAGTAACGAAGAGCCGAAAAACCTTCGTCACTTGAAATGCCCATGCTGCTCACAAAGCTAATTGTCAATAGCGTTTTAGGTGCGCTTACCCTTAGGTAGGAATAATTACATGGTTTGAACGGAATAAAATTTTAATTTTTCCTCAATCTTTCTGACAATTCGGAGCGCTGTGACTCCCGAAATCTTCAATTATTCTATTAAGTGCTATAATTTTATTGATGAAACAATTTTTGCTGGTAGCTAGTTAAGCTTAGAAGGAGTTGATGTCATGTTAGTTAAAGGAATTAAAAAAGGCAAAACTATTGAGTTATTAGAGGAAGTTGATTTTCCTGATAATGAAGAGTTATTAGTAGAAATTAGAGAGGTTAATGATTTTTGGTCAGCCTTGCAAGATTTTAGGCAAAGAGTAGATTTGGCAAGTATTGATGATGATAGTTTTGATAATTTACGCGACAAGTCAACGGGGAGAGATGTTCGTTTATGACTCTCAAATATTTGCTAGACACTAATATTTTGTCAGAGGCTAAACGACCTCACCCGAATGAGAAGGTCATGACGAAGCTAAGATTATCTAAACGGGAAATAGCCACAGCTACTCTGGTTATCCATGAGCTATTATTTGGTTGTTTTCGACTTCCTCTGTCTAAAAAACGCCAAGACTTAGAGGATTATGTAAATAACGTTATTTTAGCCAATCTACCTTTATTCGATTATGACTTAAAATCAGCCCAATATCACGCACGGGAAAGGTCAAGATTGTCTAAATTCGGTAAGAGTCCTACTTTTGTCGATGGTCAAATAGCGTCTATTGCTTTTACCAACAATTTGACTTTAGTTACCAATAATGTTGATGATTTTCAAGATTTAGAAGGTTTAGTGATTGAAAATTGGTTTCTCTAATCTGTAATTGTTCCGTGTTAATACTCGATAAATCATTTGCTCCCCCAGAAAGATGATCACTGCGTCATCGATCGCTCTCTAAGGATCGGGTTATGTCCATGGTCAGTTTCAATTCTCCCCTCACTTAACGATTCGTTAAGTGAGAACCTCGAAAAATTCGTTAATTGACACTCCCCGCTCTAAAGAGACGGGGATTCTTGGTTCACAGAGATTACTTGCTTAGACAGAATTGCTTCTGAAAAAGTAGAGGTATTCTCTCCCCAAGCGTTTATTGGATCGAGCCCAAAGGTTCCGGTATGCCCTACCGTACTTAGTCCCCTTTTAAGGATGATTAAAGTCAGTAAGAGAGTCGCCTCTCCTACTGCTCTACAAAACGGAACGTGACAATTTCTCGTCATTCCGCTCCTCAACTACACGGGGTTTGTCATTCCTACGTCATTACCAACATATCCTTTACCCAGATGTAATTATCTGGTATGGGCGGTTCTGGCTTGACACTATTGCAGTCAGATTTGTTGCCTAGACTGCCATCATTGGCTGTCTTTTCATCATGGCAATGTCGATGAAGAAGTTGGAGGTTATTGTAACTGTTATTCCCCCCTAGTGATTTAGGGGTGATGTGGTCTATCTCCATTAAATCCCCATCTCTTAAGAAGTGTCCACAGTGAGTACATTTCCCTTTTTGCTTTTTCAACAGTTTTGAAATTTCTGTTGGCATTTCGGGATGAGTCCCCATTCTTGAACTCCAATAAACTAGGTTTCCATTGTAGGGTGAGGCGTTCCCTTTGACCTTCACATAGCGTCGGATTTCCGTTTCTCTATGTTCGTACAACCTTAGAGGATTATTTTCTTCTCTGGTTGTGAAAGCCCAGTTATTGCCACCTATTGTGTGAAAGTGTCTTTTAGAAATCCACTTTCTTCCTTTGTTTCGATGGCGTTTTATCCCCCATTTGATGAGTTTATGCCCTAGGGGAGCATCTCACCTTTGCAATGAGCATAAATACTTAGTAGAAAAATAGGCTTTTCGAGGGTAATTCTTGTTTTAATTCTCCATGTACGCGGTCTTTAAAAGCCTCTATTTCGTTCCAAGACACGATTAAGAGTGGCTTTTAGGCTAAGTATAATTACTCATCGCGTAAGTGAGATGCTCCCTGCCCTAGGATGTGGGTTAATCTTTCAAAAATTTTCTGACTAACCACTGTTGAGAAGTAATTGCACCATCCTCTTATTACAGGGTTTAACCTTTTAATGAGTTCAGCTTGGTTGATTCCCTTGCTGGTGTTTATGATGCGTTTAAGTTCTCTATAGTGTCTTATTTGACTCTCTTTGTTAGGGGTTATTATTGTTTTGAAACCAAGCAGATTACCTCTGACTTTTCCCGAGGTGTATTTACCGACGGGAAATTGTCTTATATTAAACCCTAGAAAGTCGAATCCAGCTTGTTCGCTTTCATGTTCTCTCAGTGTGTGGGCTATTCTTGTTTTACTTGGTTTTAACTCAAGTCCGATGTTTTGTAACCATCCCTCTATTTCCTTTTTGATTAGGAGAATAACCCCTAGGTTTTCATGTAGTACCACAAAATCGTCTGCATATCGGATTAAGGTCACTGATTTTATTTTGTCTCTAACACTCATTTGTGTCCCGTCTTTGCGTTTCATGTCAAATGAGGGTGCTAGATTCATAACCAATTCCGGCTCTTCGTTACCCTTTATGCTAAATCAACAGACAAGATGCCAAGATAACATACTTCTAACCCAAAAATTCCGAAAGTTTCTAAATCCATAGCCTCTCCGTTTTATTAGTTTAAGTTTATTGTTGATTCCCTCGACCACCCCATTCGTTGTCCTTCGCTCGAAATAACTAATTATTTCTCCAAACCAGTTTCGGATTGTTTGACAACTCTTGGTAAAAACACTGGAGGATTTTGCCAACCATTCTGAGATAGATAGCAGTCCTTCTGTCGGATTCTCTGAGGTTTCATAAATCTTTCTCAATTCTTCCTTTAACTCGTGCATCTTTTTCAAACTTGGGAAATTTTCTTTGATAGCTTCTAGTTTGATTTTTTGGGTTTCCGTTAAATCTTTTTCATTTTTTAACAAGCTATATTTACTTCGCTTTAAAACTTCTAGCTTCGCTTCTTTTTCCGCTTTCTGTTTTTTATTTTTCTGCGCTTCTACGGCTCTTTTTTCTGCTTTTCTCTGTTCGTCTAACTCTTGATTAATTTGTTTCATTACATGGAATCTATCGGCGACTACCTCGGCCGATGGCATCAATTCTTTCACCAAATTTTTATAGGGCAACCAAAGGTCTATGCTGACTTCTTCAATTTGCTCTAACACCTCTTTTCCCCACCCTGTAAGCGTTTCCCTCAACTCCTCTTGTGTTCGCTTCTCTAGAATAGCTATTAGTTTTCCCGTATCTAAATTTACTAAAACCGCACAGTAATTTTTTTGTCCTTTGACTAGAGCGATTTCATCAATTCCTAGTCTTTTTAATTTCGATAGGTCTGTCTCTGTAATTTCTTCAGCTATGTCCTCTATCATTCTTTGAATCTCTTCTTCCGTTACGTCATTTCTTCGGCTAACATTTAAAATATCTCCTTCTTTTAATTGTTCGAGTATATTCTCGGCTAGTCTTTTCGTATAGGTTCGTTTCTTGGCGACAAAATCTAACTCTTCGCTAAAGGGTTTCTGACAATTACCGCACTTAAATTGACGACGATTAACTTGTAGGTACACTGGTTGTCCTGAGATTGGTAAATCTTTGACTAAATGTCGATGATTTTGGTGGAGTTTATCGCTCTCTAACCCACAACGAGGACAGATTGCTTTTTGATTTTTCGATTCGATTTGGAAAACTATACCGATATTTTCTAGGTGTAGATAGCCTTGAATAGAGGTTCCTTCTAGGTTCAAAAATTTGTCAAGTATCATAAGTAAAATACTCTGGTTTTTGGCTATTATATCAAATCTTAACTCGATTGTCTATCTTTTTGTATTAACCAGTTTGTGCCTTAAACCTTTTCCTGTATGGGTTTCAGCTATTTTTGGGCGTAGGCTCTCTCATCGAATTTTATTTTAAGTTAATTATTTGCATAACAGTTACCGAAGAGCCCCAATTCCTCTAACCCATGAAGTGCTATATTTGCCAATAATGGCGATAACACTCCGCCTTGCGGTGTACCTTCTGAGGTTGGGAATAACTGTTTGTCGTCTATGACTCCTGCTTTTAACCATGATTTGATTTGTTTCCTCATGGTTGGGTAGGTGTTAAGTTTTTCTAACAGTTTTTGATGGTCAATGCGGTCAAAGCATTTAGCTATATCTGCATCAAGAACATACTTTGCCTTTTTGTTAATGGCTTGGAATATCCGGTTCTTCGTTACTTGGTATGGTTCGATAGGGTTGCATAAATCGACTAAATCCTTATCTGGCAAAAGATTTAATTGATTAGTTCGCTCTAGATCAAAAACAATTGACAAAAATCGCTAAATGCCTTTCTCTATAAGGGTTCCATCCCTTATAACCCTCGTCCATTGCATAACACAAACCGAAGAGCCGAATATCCCTGCTATAGCATCGTGACAAGAGCGTCCTACTCTAAATCCATAGCTGTTAGGCTCGAATTTGGCTTCCCACTCTGGTTCTAGTACCAGTTTAGCTAGTGCTTGTAAGGCACGGTCTTTCATGGTAGGTATTCCTAAAGGTCGTTTTTCGCCGTTGGGTTTGGGAATCCATACTCGGCGTGTGGGTTTGACCTTTGTTCCCAAGTTTAGTTCAGTCATTAGGGTTAACCGTTGTTTTGGGGTTAGAGATTTAACTCCATCCACACCTGCGGTTTTCTTTCCTTGATTGTCTTGGGTTACTCTACGCACCGCTAACGCTTTAGCACTGTAGGACTTTAACAATAATTTTTGGAGTCTGTGAACCTTCTTGACATCTCCACAACTAGACGCTCTGAAAATTCGTTTTTGTAACTTAAAAACCTGACGTTCAACCTTTTTCCAATTGATGTCTTGCCAAGTCTTCCATTTATCCATCTGTTGAACAGTGGTCATAACTTTTACATTACTACTTACAACTTTTCATTCCATGTAATCGTGAGTCCGTCTGCATATCCTATTCGTTACAAATAGGCGTTGGCTTTTGACTCAATCTTTCCCTACTATTACCTGCTGTATTGCAGAGTTTTCGTCTTAGCTGACTGCTCTTAGTTTTCGACCTTTACTAAAGAGTAATAATAGGGTTACTTCGTTCCTCATAACCTTTGGTTTGTTCCCTTTAGGATGTCATCTCTTTACCGAGTTTTTGGGTAACGCTTGGTATATCGATACAAATCCTTATACCACCCTATACTATTGACCTTTTGGTACTGGCAGTGTGTCAGCCTTATTTCACTGCTTCGCCGTAACGGTAATTCGGACGATGACTTAACTTTCGTTATCCATAGGAACTTGCTTACGGTTGACTTATTTAGGCTATAAGTCGCTTTTTCCGCTCGATTCCCTGCTTTACGGATTGATGGCTAGTCGCTACCGTAAGGGCGTTTGCTTTCATTCCTGCGTCTGGAAGGTAATACTTGGGGTTTCTAGGATACTAGCCCTCACTTACAAGGTTATGAAGTTGTCATCTGCTGAGGATTAAAGTGCGTACTCAACCCAGTTAGGGTTACTCAACAGAAGCCAGTCATTCCCCTATTTCTAGGTTTCGACTGAACGAATCGCACTTGATTGCGGCGTTTTCATCCCTATCCAAAACACATCCACATTTGCACTGATGGGTTCTAGTCGATAAAGATTTTTTGACAGTTTCACCACAGTTTGAACAGTTTTGGCTTGTATAATTCGGTGAGACAGCAATCGTTATCTTGCCGAATTTAACCCCAAAATACTCTATCCATTCCCGAAACTGATACCAGGCCGCATCATTTATCGATTTAGCTAGACAATGATTCTTGACTAAGTTCTTAACTCTTAAATCCTCGTAGGCTATCACATCATTAGAGTGAACTACGCACCTTGCTAATTTCACAGCAAAGTCTTGACGTTGCCTACTTACTTTAAGGTGAGCTTTAGCTAATCTTTGTCTAGCTTTTTGACGATTTTTACTTCCCTTTTTCTTTTTAGATAATCGCCTTTGAAGTCGTTTTAATCGTTTCTGGGACTTTCTCAAGAATTGAGGATTATCAACCTTGTTGCCATTGTTATCTGTATAGAAAGAAGCCAAACCTACATCTAAGCCAATACACTTACCTGATGGTTTAACATCTTCTTTAACGTCACAAGAAAGGACAAATTGACAATAATAACCGTCCGCTCTCCGAATCAACCTAACCCGTTTAATATCGGATTCTTGAAAGTACCCTAAATCCCAAGTTCCTACCAACTTAAGAACACCAATGTTTTTCTTGTCAGTGAACTTAACAGTTTTAGGGCTAAGAAGCTTCCATCCTGATTGTTTGTATTCAACAGAGCGAGATTTTTTAAATTGAGGATACCCCTTTTTGCCTGATACTTTACGTTTACAGTTGTCGTAAAAACGACTAATTGAACTCCAAGCACGTTCAGCACTTGCCTGTCTAGCAGTTGAATTAAGTTCATCGGCAAATTTAAAGTCCTGAGCTAATTCTTTAGAATATCGGTATAAATCGTTCTTACCCGTACCTTTTGTATCCATCCATAACCTTACACATTTGTTACGGATGAATTGAGCAGTACGAATAGCATCGTCTATGGCTTGATACTGTTGAGTTTTAGCTTTAACTTTAAACTCTAAGACAAACATTTTACGCAGGGGGGACTTAGACAAAATCAGTATAGCACAATAAAAGTTAAGTTAACAAGATATAGTTTAAAAAGCCGTCCTAAAAGGACGGGGCTTTAACCCAAAATTTCGGTAAAAAATCTGGGATTTTAGACTAGGTACCAGATCTCAGTTTAACAAATATATTCGATCAACCTGTCTTTGGTTAATGTCATCAAACCTTGATATTGGAAAATCAAAAATATAGCGATCCGCTTGGAAAAGGAAAAAGTAAAACATAGAGTAAAGGGTAAAAGGGGAAAAAGGAAAAAGGGTTAGAGAGTTCTCCCGAATACGCAGATTCGGCAGGCTCACTGCGAGCAGACTACCCGAAAACCGTTATTGCTGATGCGGAGGACGCGGCGGAGGCTGACGTAGTTGCGAAACGCGGAACGGCAGATAACAGGATAGAGGCCCCAGGAACCGCCCCGCATGACAGAATATGGATTATTTTCGTCTTGCAGTGAGCCTGCCGAATCTGCTTTTTCAGTAGATTCTAGGCTATTTTCAGCATCAAGATTTTCCTCTTGATTATTATCAAGCCAAGCACTACCGTCACTAGGCGCATTTTCATAATTGTCATGCCAGTCATCCATACACCATTCCCAGACATTTCCGTGCAGATCGTATAATCTGAAAGCATTGGGGGGAAATTGACCAACGGGGGTGGTTTTGTTTCTACTTTCGCCTTTGGGTTCATCAGCATAAGTTCTAGAAGCATTATAGTTGGCTAACTTATCAGTGAGGGTTTCTCCAAAGTAAAAGGGTGGGTAAGATTCACCTTTTGCGAGGTCTAGGGGTTCTGTCATAGCACGACAAGCGTATTCCCATTGTGCCTCCGAAGGGAGTCTATATTCATCTTCTTTAAATTTCCAACAGTCAACATCTAGTGAAAATAAATCATCATCAAACACCCACTCTATTGCTAAATGAACATCTTGCTCAAATCCAATTTCTTCTAATTTTTGATAACATTCTTCTAGTAGATTGGGGATCTTTTTTTCTATCTCAGTTTGAGTATAAGCTGCATTCTCTTGAAACGTCTCTAATAAATTTTCCTGTTGATAGTCTGTAGGAGATTGAGGAATTGAGACTTTAGTATCAACAGAAAATTTTTCAGATTCACTATTATTACTTTGAGAACTTACATTCTTCAATTTTATTGATAAATATAGACGTGCATTATCAAAATGAAGAGAATTTTGATTGATAAAATTATCATGCGAAATACTCGCCTTTGGTCTTTGAGTAACTTCTTCTAAAACAAAATCACTTGGAACTTCTATCTTTTTTTTTTATCTATAAGCGATCGCAAATTTTGAACAACAGATAATAGGACTTTATCTTGCTCTGGTTCAGGTAAAGTATAGAGAGGATTGCGAGGAGAATTATTGGGGGGAGACTGAGCGTTATTTAAGTAAAATGTTTTAGCTTCTCCCTGTTCATTAGTGTAGTTAAAAGGAACATTTTCAACATCTGCATATTTAACAAATAAAGGAATTATCCGTACTTTTTTATCTTCAAATCTTTGCAAAAGACGAGGTAACTCTTCATTACGAACATAAGTAGAATTAAGAATAGCTTGACTTACTAAAACAACTGCTACCGTTACCTTGGGTAAGACTTCTTTAATCTTTTCATCCCAAATATCCCCCTGTTCTAAATCAAGATCTGACCAGACTATTTGTTTCTCGAAATTAAGAGATTGCAGAAATTCTAAAAGCTTATCTCTCCATATTTCATCTTTGTGAGAATAACAAATAAAAACTGATGGCATTTCTTTTTCCTTTAATTCTGAATCTAATTGATCAATCGTAGTTTGTTTTTGATTATATTTTGTTGAGGGTTCTCCTAGATGATTGACTTCTGCTTGAGACGAAACTGTATTGGTCAATATGTCAGAATTAGACAATAATTGTGGAGTTAGATGTTCTGATATTCCTGCTATCTCAATAGAATTACAGCCTAATTTATAAGCAAATTCCACCGTCCTTCCCGCGCCTAAAGCATCATAGAAACCCACCGCAAACTCAATGGCTGCTTTATCCCCAATGGATTTGCTCATCCCTACCACATAAGGAATATGCTCTGCGATCGCTTTTGCTTGAACCTCCGAATAACAAGCATTGAGAACTACGCATTCTATTTGGTCAGCAAATAACTCAAATAAACTTGCTAATGCTTGAGCCTCAACTAGCTTAACTTGACCTGTTTCATCTTCAAAGGCTAACCCTTCTTCCCCCGCACCATGTCCTGAAAAATGGACAATATTTGGCTCAAAGTCGAGGATGGCACGGCGAATGTCTCTGTACCTCACGGCTTGCCCTGTTTCAATAACGAAATTATCTCGTTGTTCTGCTCGTCGTAGCCCTTCTTTAATCTCGCGCATTTCCTCATCAAGACGCAATGGAGCCGTGTTTTTGGGATTTGCTGACAGAATAAGGATTCTTTTCATTGATTAAGACTCGTTTGAAGACAGATGAGATTTTAGGCGACGAATCCAAGTCAGAACCACCTGTCCCTTTGTTTCTTGAGACTGTTGGCAGTATTCCTCAAGAATTTGGTATTCACTCAAGGGGAGTTCTACCATCAATTGCTTGTAGGGTTCTGTGGCCGCTTTTCTCAGTTTAGGCATAATATCCCCATGAAATCCCTAGTCTCTTTCTACCAGATCATAGCTCGCAAGTCAACCTTCAAGAACCCGAATCAACAATTCTCAGTTTTAGACACAGCAAACCTTTTAGGGATTTAGAGAACATTTTAAAGGGGGATTTTTGGGGCAACTTTGGGTGTACTATCACGTCAAAAGCCCGAAGACTCGTGAAATGAAATTCGCCATCCCATTGAATTTTACCCCGTATTATGCGAACTAACTCCCAAAAGCCTTGCTACAGGGCAAATTTAGAATTGCTGAACCCGAATCGACAAGGCAACCGAACCGAAACACGGGATGACTTCGATCAAGGGGATTTATCCCCCTGTATCATTCATTAGTTTGATTCTCAATGTATTTTTTAATAGTTTCCGTAGAAAAGAGGTTTGTTTAAAGCTTTTAGTGGTCAATTAATTAATGCTGATTGCAACGGTGCGGCCAATATCATTAAAAAAGTAGCCACACAGCTAGGGGTTTTTCTAGATAAGGTGGGTAGGGCATCTTTGACAGTGCCACAACGATATAAATTGGATAGCCTTTCTAAAATATATCGTAATCGAATAGAATCGGATTTCAACCCGATTCTATTCACCGATTACAATCCCCGTCTTTTTAAAGCGGGGAGATGTCAATAAGAAACCTTCCGCACCAGTTCAAACTCGCCGCGGGCTAACCGTTCCAACATTTCCGACACCGATAGGTTGTACTGTTCCGCAATCGCTTGAACTTCTTCCCAGCCAGCCTGAGTCACGGTTAGGTGGCGACGTTTCTTCGGCTCTTGATATAACTGAGGCCTACCGTCCGGATTCGGTGGGTTTTCCTTCCTGCCCTTGTATTTTCCTCTAGTTTCCATTGAACAACCCTTTAACTTCTCTACACTATTTTACCCACAACAGAAATTTCTCTCAATAGATCTCTTGCAAAAGTAATCAAGATATATCCTTTTGTCGGTAACGAAGTTCGTAATTGTAGATACCAGCAATCAAATTCAATCTCAGACCAAATCGCCGTCTGCGATTTCTGTATCTTGATGAAAGTATCCGAAATATTTTGAGACGACGATGAATATGTTCTATAACTATGCGCCGTTGTGATAACTGACGATTGGCTTTTTTTTGCTCTTTACTTAGTTTTTCTTTTTTCTTTTTTTTATGAGGGATTTGACTGTTTTGATGGATTTTCTGAATTCCTTGATAGCCTTTATCCCCTAATATTTCTATGTCCTTATTTAACCTTATTTTGCTCTCTTGACCCAGTCGAAAATCATGGACTCTTCCTTTCTCACAACGGACACAGATTACCTGCTCGCTTTTTTGGTCGCAACGCGCTCGCTGCGCGAGATCGGCAACGACTTGCGACTTTAATGTGTGGTATCCCTGCTTGCCACTATAGTATGATTTCTGTTTTTTTTTGGGTCTTTCTATCTCATGTTCTGACACATCCACCACTATTACTTCTATTTCACTATTACTTTCTAATAGGGCTTTTTTTCCAGGTAGATTAAACAGACCTGATTTGATGAGAATATTCTCTACTTTCCTAACAATTCTATACGCCGTTGATTCGTTAATACCCCAGCTATTTCCCAGATGAAAATAGGTGCGATATTCTCGCCAATACTCTAATGTTATTAGTAGTTGGTCTTCTGTACTCAATTTGCTCGGTCTACCTGTCTTTTTTTGCCAAACTTTTTCTGCCTTTAGGACTGTTACCATATCCTTAAATGTATCTGGATACACGCCACACAAGCGTTTGAACTCTGTTAGCTTTAAAGTTTTTACTTGTTCGTAATTCATCTTTCAATCTTAACTCTTGGACTATTTTATCCTATTTTGTCTAGACTTATGCAAGAGATCTATTAAGGGAAAAATGATAACCTTGCTCAAGGATAACTTTATCTCTTTTTAGGGAAATGCTGTATCCTAGAAAATAGAATAGGAAGGAGAGTCAAAAATGTTAAGCGCTACCGAAACTAAATATTATACTCCCGAAGAATATCTAGCTCTGGAGGAAACGTCCGAGGATAAAAATGAATATCGTCAAGGAGAAATTATCCCAATGGTAGGAGCAACAACTAATCACAATCAGATTGCTGGAAACTTCTATCGAAGATTTCCTTTAAATATCAATAATCAAGATTATTATACTTACATGGAAACGGTGCGTTTATGGCTATCAGATTATAGCATTTACACCTATCCCGATGTGATGGTGATTAAAGGTCAACCTCTCTATCAAGGGAATAGTCAATCTAACGTGATCAATCCTTTAATTATTGTCGAAGTTCTCTCTAATTCTACCCAAGCTTATGATCGAGGGGATAAGTTTAAATTCTATCGTTCCTTGCCAACTTTTCAGGAATATATTCTGATTGAACAATCTAGTTATAGTGTAGAACGTTACTATAAACAAAAGGATGATCAATGGTTAGTTGATTTCCTCACGGGGGAAAATGCGGTTTTACAATTGGTGTCGATAGATTGGCAGATTTCTTTTCAAGATTTATATCAAAGAGTCAATTTCGACCTAGCAGAAACCTAAAATTAAGAGAAACCTGAAAAAGAGTCGCTATCAAGAAAATCGTCATCTCAAAATAGCTAACTTTTTTGGTATAATAGACGGACTACTATATGTTAAATCTATGGACGCTCTAGATTTTTCCGATCAACTACAATGGACAGCAGAAGCAAAAGCAAAACTGAAAAATATTCCCTATTTTGTTCGTTCTCAAGCGCGTCAAAGAATAGAAGAATTAGCTCGTCATGCCGGTTCCGATCGAGTTACTGTGGAAATGGTAGAACAGGCTAGAGTAGAATTCGGACAGTAGATTTTTAGCCGCCAATTTGGGACATAGTACGGGTATAAATGCCGCTTGATGTGCCGGAATCACGCAGTTTAAAGTTTATTTCTGCTTTCATTTCTATTAATCCCCGGACTCTTTCCCTGATTTCTGCTGGCGAAATTCCCTGACGGAGGGCAGTTTTTAGGTCAATTTGTCCAGTTTCGTTGAGGAGACAGGGACGCAACCAACCATCGGCCGAAAGACGTAGGCGGTTACAGCGATCGCAAAAACACTCCGACATCTGACTAATAAAGCCAATTGTACCCTTAGCCCCCGGAATTTGAAAAACATCGGCTGGACCATTTCCCCGCACTTGACCCTCATTTAAGCCCCATTTTGCCCGAATTCGCCCCCTTAATTCCTCGTTCGCAATCCAAGCTTTTTCTTGAAATAAATCACCGTTACCGATGGGCATAAACTCGATAAAACGGACGTGCCAACGCTTCTCGATGGTCAAAGCCGCTAAATCTTCCACTTCTGCCTCATTTATCCCCGGAATTACCACCACATTCAATTTTAAGGGGTCAAAACCCACTCTCTGGGCTGCTTGAATACCTGCCCAAGTTTTTTGCCAACGACTCCGGCCGCGATTACCGATAATTTTATCGAAAGTGTCGGGGTCGAGGGAGTCTAAACTGATATTAATCCGTCTTAGTCCAGCGTCATACAACATTTCGGCTAAATTGTCAAGTAAATAGCCATTAGTGGTCAAGGCTAAATCGCTAGTAGCAGATAAAGAGGCGATATCGCGCACAATCTCCACTACTTCGGGATGTAACAGAGGTTCTCCACCAGTAAGGCGAAATTTGCGGAAACCGAGGGGAATAAAGACATTTTTGACTAAAGTAAGAATTTCCTCCCGGGTGAGTAAGTCTTGCAGTCGAACATAGGCCAATTCTGCATCCTCAGGCAGACAATACTGACAGCGAAAGTTACAGCGATCGATTAAACTAATCCTGAGATAGTCGATTTGGTTCATGTTCACGGGGCAATACTGTCATAAAACTTCATGAATTTATCATAACAATTCCGGCTCGATCGATATCTAGACATCGGGCCAAGTTTCCAGAAAACCACAGTTACATCTAGATTTTAGTCTATGATGACAATAGATTTGCTCAATGGCAAGAGCCAATAATGATTGGTAAATTTGATAATTTTTCTTGATTGTACTTAACCAAAAAGGTCAGCTAACACCGGCAAGAAATATTAAACAATCCTCTAGATATGGACAAACAGAATACTATCTAAATTGAGCGAGCCAGTAATGCTATGATCAAAAATTAATTATCTTGAGATGGTAATTTGTGTGATGTTACCTTTTTTACTACCCATTGCCCAAACTCCCCCTAGTGTAGAAATAATTCGACCGGCGCAGGTGCGTCCTTTACCGAATCAACTAGATCAAGTTCCCGTTTTTAATAGTAATAGTCCCGAATTATTGCTAGGAGAAGGGATTTTGCTTTCGACTTTTCCCCCTCAAGAAAAAAGATTTCCCTCGGCCCATTTAAATTATGCTTTTCAGGGACGCTTTGATATTTTTGCCCACCATATAGCGAGAGGGAGTTTCCCCGATAATTTACGCACCCTTTATCTGGGTGTATTACTCCACAATCCCAGTCCTAATCCCTTGACCGTTAAAATTTTGCAGGGGGCCAGTTATTTGAGTCAACCCGATGCAGCTTTTATCGATTTACCGGCACAAGTGGAAAATAATCAGGGGACGGTTTTTGCTGGGCCGGGAAGTCGGGTAATGGGGGATATTTTAATGGGGCAGCGTCAGGATATTTTTCCCGATAGAATTATTATTCCCCCCGGGGAGAGTTTTATGGTCTTAAATGCGGCGATTCCCGTGCGCGATTTGACTCCCCCTTTAAATGGTAGATCCACTTATCTTCGTCTGGAAAGTGACGGTCTTCTCTACGCTGCTAGTTTAGCTCTTTATGCACCCCTAGATGAAAATGGGCAGGAAAGACCACCAAATCTGACAGAGTGGCAAAATTTGCTAGAAAAAGGCGATTTATCAACTCCGCGCGATCGAGCGCCCACTCCTCCCCATAGTCAAGGACAAATAATTTATGGACGGGTAGCGGGGGTGTCCCAAGGTTCAGCTTGGCCCGCCCGATTGGTCGATCGAGCTTCTTTATGGTTAAATATTCCTGATTCTGGTCAATCTATAGCCTATGGGATTAGCACCCTACCCGGGGGCAAATTGGGAACGGAACAAAATCAAAGTGCTAGTATGTTAGTTCGCTATCCCGATACGGCCTATCAAGCTCATGGTAATTACGGTGTGGAATATAGGTTAAGTTTACCTCTATTTAATCGAAGTAATGAGGCGAAAACGGTGACTATTGCGCTAGAAACACCGATTAAAGAGGATGTTATTGGGCAGGGTTTGCGTTTTCTCGATCCGGCTGCTCCACAAGTGTTTTTTCGGGGAACGGTAGCCGTCAATTATAGCGATGACCAAGGACAGGCACAAAGCAGATTTTTTCATCTCGTCCAAAGACGCGGACAAGAGGGAGAATCTTTAGTGACTCTGACTATTCCTCCGGGGGATTGGCGTATAGTACAGGTGAATTTTTTATATCCACCAGATGCCACTCCTCCGCAGGTTTTAACGATTAAGACCGAGTAGAACAAGTTTAAAATTGTCCGTTAACGATCGCAATATTCCATTGACCGTCTTGGTTGGTTTCAAAGGCAATTTGGCGACCATCACCGCTAATGGTGGGATTGCGGACGCTTCCCCGCAGGTTAGCGGTTAACAGGGTTGTACGGGACTGGGAACGATCGTACACCATGACATCACTTTTACCCCGTTCGCTGGAGATATAGGCAATTAAACGACCGTCAGCATTTAAAGATGGCTGATCTTGGCTAGAATCGCCACGATTTAGGTTAGGAAGATTAACTAAGCGCTTTTCTTGCAGATCGAATAAATATATACTACGACGACCGGAGCGATCGGAAGCGAAGGCTAAATAGCGACCATCAGCACTATAACTGGGGAATTGATCGGGAGCAAAACTATTTAAACCACCGGCGGGAACTTGAGGAGTGATTAAAAGAGGGGAATTACAGCCATTTATCCCCGATAACAGCCCAAAAGAGGCCAAAAATCGCCCCAGCCAGACAAAAAAATTTTTTTCTTTCATCTTGACTTTTGACCCCAAATGTGCTAGTAACTTTCTTCCTTGCCGACGGTTTTGAGGGTAAGTAGTTGATTGCCTTGACTGAGACTATCGGCGATCGCTTCTCGAATCGGCAGGTCAATACTGGTTTCAGCGAGGATTTCTTGGGCTTTTTGCCGCAAATCTGCCCCGGTATCGGCATCTACTTGGTCTAGATCGAGTAATTCTTGCGATAGCTGTTCGATCAAATTCAGGTTAGTCATAGCTCAGGCTCCCAACAAGCTTAATTACAATCCCATGGTAAAGAGGATCCCTCCCTAATTGGGGATTTTTTGGCTTTAATTCAGGATTGATAAGCTGTTCGTAATTTAAATTGCTTGTTGAGATCAGGGGGTCGGCAGGAGGCTGGAGATTATTTTTATTTATTCTCCCTACTCCCCTCTCCCCCCGCAACGGCTCGCAGTGGTCTCCCCCCACTCCCCAATTCATAATTCCTCCTCTCCCCACTTCATAATTCATCATTGATAATTCATAATTCCCTCTCCCTCAAAAAAATTTTCCTAGAAGTGCTTGACATAACCCTGATGATGAAGCTACAATCAGAATTGTCGCAAAAATGGGATTGTAGTTCAATTGGTTAGAGCACCGCCCTGTCACGGCGGAAGTTGCGGGTTCGAGCCCCGTCAATCCCGTAAAAATCCAGATTAGAGTCGTTTAAGGCGAGTTGACCAGTGGGCAGTAGGATGAATAAACAGGCTCCTACTGCCTAAATTGGTTCTAATTTACCGATAAACCAGCATTAGCTTGAGTATAATCGGGTAATTCAATCTTTACCGGTTGTACCCGCCAGATTTCCTCGCAGTATTGCCGAATCGAGCGATCGCTAGAGAATTTACCCATGCGCGCCACATTAAGAATCGCTAAACGACTCCAATGTTCTTGATCTTTATAGGCGCGACCGACTCCTTCCTGACAGTCGATATAGGACTGATAATCGGCCAGTAACATATAGGGATCATCGTAGATAAGATTATCCACAAGCGGACGGAATAAACTACTATCACCCCGGCTAAAAAATCCCGAACTAATGAGGTCTAATACTGCCCGCAATTCTTCGTTATGGTAATAGTATTCTTGGGGATTATAACCAGCGGCTTTTTTAGCATAAACCTCCTCGGTTGTCAAGCCAAAAAGAAAGAAATTTTCTGCCCCCACCTCTTCACGAATTTCGATATTTGCCCCATCAAGAGTGCCGATAGTTAAGGCCCCATTCATGGAGAATTTCATATTACCAGTTCCCGAAGCTTCTTTCCCGGCGGTGGAAATTTGTTCAGACAAGTCGGCAGCGGGATAAACCCGTTGACCGAAGGTGACATTATAATCGGGTAGGAAAACCACTTTTAAGCGTCCTCCAATTGTCGGATCATTATCGATCACTTCTGCCACAGAATTAATCAATTTAATGATTAATTTCGCCATAAAATAACCCGGGGCTGCCTTACCACCGAAAATAAAGGTACGGGGGGTAATATCGAGATTGGGATTATTTTTGAGGCGATGATAGAGGGTGACGATATGTAAAACGTTGAGATGTTGCCGTTTATATTCGTGAATGCGTTTTACCTGCACATCAAAGAGGGTACTAGGATCAACTTTAATACCGACTTTTTTATCGATATAATTGGCTAAATCTGCCTTAATATCGTATTTAATTTGTCGCCAAGAGTCCCGAAATCCCCCATCATCCACATAGTTTTCTAAACCGCGTAAATCCTCCAGATGCTTAATCCAATTTTCGCCGATTTTTTCTGTAATCGCAACAGTCAAGCGGGGATTACTAGAAACTATCCAGCGCCGGGGAGTAACTCCATTGGTTTTGTTGCTAAACTTTTCAGGAAAGAGTTCATAGAAATCGCGCAGAACATCTTTTTTTAGTAATTCTGTATGGAGGGCTGCCACCCCATTAATTGCCTGGGAACCCACACAGGCGAGGTGAGCCATACGGACGTATTTTTCGCCGCTTTCATCGATTATAGATAAACGGGACATTTTGCCGTCATCCTGGGGATAAATAATGCGAATTTTATCCAAGAAACGATGGTTAATTTCGTAGATAATTTCCATTAATCGCGGTAAAAGACGACCAAAAATACTCAAAGGCCATTTTTCTAAAGCTTCTGGCAAAAGAGTGTGATTGGTGTAAGCGAAGGTATTTTGAGTGATAGACCAAGCTTTATCCCAATCAAAATGATGCACGTCAATTAACAAGCGCATTAACTCAGCTACCCCGACGGAAGGGTGAGTATCATTCAATTGTACCGACCATTTTTGATGAAAATTATCGAGACTGGGGTTCTCGTACAAGTGAATACGAATCATATCCTGTAGGGAACAGGAAACAAAGAAATATTGCTGTTCTAAACGTAGTTCTTTGCCCTGAATTGGTTCATCATTAGGATAGAGAACTTTACTAATATTTTCCGAGTGAACTTTATTATCTACCGCACCATAATAATCACCGCGATTAAAGCGACCAAAATCAAAAGATTCACAAGCTTCTGATTTCCATAGACGCATGGTATTAGCGGTGTTAACTCGATAGCCGAGAATTGGGGTATCGTAGGGAATTCCTTTGACTACATAATCGGGAATCCAACGACTGCGATAATTACCATTTTCGTCGGTATAGGATTCGGTATAACCGGCAAATTTTACCTCTACTCCCGCTTCTGGTCGGGCAATTTCCCAGGGATTTCCATACTGTAACCACTTATCAGTTATTTCTACCTGCCAACCGTCATGAATTTCTTGATCAAAGATACCAAATTCGTAGCGAATACCGTAACCAATAGCTGGAATTTCTAGGGTAGAAAGGGAATCGAGATAACAGGCAGCTAAACGACCTAAACCACCATTTCCTAACCCCGGTTCTTCTTCCTGGGCAATTAATTCTTCTAGTTTTAATCCCGATTCGCTGACAGCTTTCTCCACCTGTTCGTAGATACCGAGATTAATTAAATTATTAGCCAAATGGGGACCAACTAAAAATTCGGCCGAGAGATAACAAACTGTTCTGACATCTTTTTTTAGATAGGTTTGTTGGGTGGTTAACCAACGCTGTAATAAACGATCGCGGATTGTATAGGCCAAGGCCATATAAAGATCGTTTTTGCTGGCTAATTCTGGTAATTTACCTTGAATATAGAGCAAATTATCCCTTAAAGCTCGTCGGATAGTTTCTGTGTCTAATCCCGTTCTGTCGTCTTCGATGATAATCGGACAAACAAAAGTTGCGTCTGGAGATGGATTCATAGGATCATTTTTACCTAAGATTGGCTGCCCCTAGTCTAAGATAATCTGTCTTTAGATTTTATCAAGAAAAGCTTAAATATTGACTAAGATTAAGATATAGTAATGATTAAGTTAAGGTGGTTATATTTCTCTTACCAGTGGCAAGTGAGGAGAGAATATCTTCGTAGTTAACAGCTTACCCTGGTTTAGGTTAGATCATAATTGATGCGGTCATCGATCCTATAGCCAATTTTTGCAGGGATGTTTTGGTCTCAGGCCACCAGTAATTCTAAACCACATTCCGCTAACTGCTTTAGCTCAATAATAATGAAAAAACCCGGTGAAACCGGGTTGCACTAGCTTGGAGTGTGTATAATCAACCGATAAAGCAGTTGAAAACTTGAATAAATCTAAATAGAAAAAAGTTAAGCAATTGTAAGAAAATCAGATTTAATGAACTACCCCGCAGGTTAAGGGACAAGAAGCATAAACAGCTTGATGAGAGGTTTTTACTTCACCGTGTAACCAGTGCAACCAGCTAACTTCATGGGGATGAACACCTTTTGCTGTTAATAAAGCGGCACTAATTAGGATAGCCAAAATATTGATACCAATAATCATTCCCGCCACTAAAAGCACGGAACTAATCGGTAAAACTGACTGTAAGATAATCGCAGACAATGCTCCCACTGTCATCATTAAAACTACTAAAGGAAATCCCACTACTAATAAACAGACAGTGAGGACGAAACTCCAAAGAAGAAAGCTTTTTAGCATTGTTAAAGAAATGTAGCCCCAGTTATTTCTTGCGGTTAATTGCATCTTCCTGACCTCTTACAAACTTGGTGGTCTAACTTTTCTGCACGTTGGCTCAAAGTTGATGAAAACCAGTATAGGGAAAACACCGAAGAAGATGAGCCATTCGCAATATAAATTTACAATCATGGCTGATTATCTATGTTATGTGTATCGAACTATTACAATAACTGGCGACAGGTATCGAAAACTTTACAATCAGTTTCTCTTGATCCCCACTACAATTTCCCCTGAAATCCTTGATCCCCGTTGATAATCCCTTATTATGTCCCTGCCGTCAGATTTTTCCTTGTCTTGTTGTAACAAATATTTACAAGTACCTCTAGAATTCTCAGGAAAGGTGAGGGGAAGTTGGGAGTGGGAATTATGAATTATGAATTGGGAAAAGGGAACAGGAGTTTCCCAATGTTATGACACATTCTCTTTTTTATCCCACATTCCGCACCCTAAAGTGTCACATTGAAAATTTTATCCAAATCGTCAAAACGATTGCTGGCTCTGAATTACAGGCTAATTTGTTTGTCTAGCAGATGCACAATTAGCCATAAAAATCTGATAGCTTTGATACCAAATTATTGAGATAAACTCTCATTAAGCTGGCGATCGCTGACTAGAGTGTGACACTTCATAATTCTTAGTAATCGCTAAAAGTTTTACTATACAAGGGCTAGAGCAACTTTTGATTTCAACGACTAGGGTGCGGAATGTGGGTTTTATCGTTCTTCGTTACTTGTTATGGTTCGATAAGGTGGCATAAATCTACTAAATCTTTGTCTGGCAAGAGATTTAATTGATTAGTTCGCTCTAGATCGAAAACAATTGACAAAAATCAGCAAATGTCTTTCTCTATAAGGGTTTTATCTCTTATGATCCTGTCCATTGCATAAGACAAACCGAAAAACCTTTCTAGATAAGGTGATTTCCTCTAAAGAAATTACCAGAGTGTCAATTATGCTGTCAGAGCTTGGCATTGTTAAACTCTGCCGAAGGTAAATTTGTTCTCGGAATCACCTAATGCCTTGGGCTATTTTTGCCAGAGAAAAAACTATACTATAGCGGTGTGCAGTCGTATGAGGTACAGTGTGACGAGCTATAAACCATGCTAGGCAAAGCTTGGTTTGTATCTCACTCAAGCGCTTACCGCTATAATAATGGCATCCTATAATCGAAGATTAATCTTCAGGTTATAGGCTAAAATCCGAAAGAATAACCAATTTTTAGCTTTATTTGACTTTGATCATTGCCATTAGTGGCAACATCTCCCTCAATGCCCCAATCGATCACACCTTGACGGTTAATTTGCTGACGAATTCCGATACCAGTGCGAATTAAAGCCCCACCATTACTATTATCGCTAGTAATTACGCCCAATTCTGCTAAAAAAGTGCGATCAAAACGTTTCGGATAACCAATCGGTCGCGAATAACCGAGAATTGCAGCGGGTAAAAAAGATCGATCACTGTTATCGGGGTCAGTTTTGATGTTTAAATCGAGATTAAGATGCAAGCGATTGAATTGACCAATAGTTTTACTCGCAATTCCCCGCAGACGAAAATCTAATCCCCTAGCATTATTTCCCGTCGGTAATCCTAAATCGGTACGAATGGCAAAAGCGGGAACATTATCGTATTCTCGATTGAAATTATAGAAAAAACCTACGGATAAATTCCCCACATCAAAATCCGTGTCATCACTATTAACTCGTCCTCCCACTTGTGGATCAATACCGATAATAATGTGACCATTGCGAATAATACCGTTGAGGTATTCAATATCAAATTCACCACCGACATTGCTGTTTTCAGGAAAGACTAACCCAGTACCAAATTCTATAGATTGTTCTCCAAAACCGAGACTTTCAGCATCATCAAAAGAAAGGGGACGACCAGAATCCAGATTATTATGATCGTTGGCAAAAACTGGATTAGTAAAACCAGCGACCAAACCCACGGCAATTAATAAAAATCTTCTCATTTTTTCAGTTCCTCTTGAGCATTGCTATCCTCAGGTTTTTTCTCGTTATTAGGAGGGTTTTCTGGAGAGTAATTTTCGTGGTTATGGTGTTGGTGATCTCCCCCCTCATGTCCCTGAGAATTATCAGGTTTTTTCTCAGAATTATCAGGATTTTCGTGATTATGACCTTCGTGAGAAATATCTGTTGGCATTAATCCCATCCCTGGAATTCCTGACTGAAAACGATGATCGTGTAGTCCTTCACCACCATAATTTTTTCCTGCTGCCATTCCTTGATGATTAGCAGCCATGACTAACCAAATAGCGCGGGTAATTTGTTCATCTTTTTGTTGGGGACTTAGCCAATCTGATGCCAGAATATCATTAACCATATCATGTAACATATGCAGGTTATCGAAGGTGTTAGATATTTCGGGAAAACGTCGGGCAAACTTGGGACTAAGTCCGGCAAACATCGGCATAAAAGCTCGATCAGTGCGATATAATTCCTTAGCATGATATTGTTTACCCACCTGTTTATAAGTCTGTTTTTGTTCTTCTAGTGTCTTTTCATAAAGCAAGTCATACATGGTTCCTTGTAGCCAATGGTAGCCCCAAAATAAGCCATTAACTTTCGGATATTTCTGGCGAAAGGCTTTAGAATAAGGCTGGGAATCCAGATAACCCATATTCATGGGTAATCCCGTAATCGCATAGGGAACTTTTGTCAAGTAAAATTGATATAATTTCTCAATTTCCGCCTCTTTTTCCTTGTTGGTTAATTTGCTGCTGGCTAAAACATCAACGGTTTGAGCATGGAAAATATGCGCCCAATCGAAAACCTGTTCTAAAACACCGTATTTTCTGCCAAAAGTTGGGGAAATATTACCCTCGTCGGGCATAAATTTAGGCGGATTTTTTAAAACCCAATTAATTGTTTGGTATGTCTTAGTTTCTAAATCTTTCGCTTTTCCCGTTACGATATCTTCGTAAGCAAAGGCATGACCAACAGCGATCGCATTTAAGTCTAAAGCTAAATCTCTGACATTATAAATTGCATTATTATAAACCCCTCTTTGGGGATAAATATGATTACGTTGCTTGTTATACATCCAAGCTGGTATATTGTCAGGAATTGCTTGTAAAGTCTGAGTTTGAGGTGAATCAAAATGTAAATGTTGAGCAATGACAGGAGTAGAAATCATTGCTACAGTTACCAATAAAATTAACTTTTTCATGATAGTTAAACCTTGAGATTAGGGCAAATAAATTGATCGTCTTTTACTGGTGTATCCGTCCATCCTTGCAGGGTTTCGGTTAATTGTTGACGCAATAAAAGCAATTGTTCCACTTGTTTATCGATCTCAGCAATATGTTTAATTAATTTTTCCTGAATATCTCCACAGGGTAATTCTCCATGGTCATGAATTACTAAACATTCGCGGATCTCTTGCAGACTCAAACCCAAGGATTGCAATCTTTTGACAAATAGCAAGCGATGGACAGTATCGGGAGTAAATAGGCGAAATTGTCCCTCTGTCCTCTCAGGGGACTGAATTAGTCCTAATTCTTCGTAATAACGAATTGTTTTAATCGAAACACCACTTTCTAGGGAAAGTTGACCGATTTTGAGCATTATTTTTGCTCCTTAATCCTATCGTTCCCCCATGATAAAATCTCCCCTTGACTGGAGAATCAAGGGGTGAAAGAAATATTTTTTTTAACTGACTTTACACTCAACCCCAAAACCGACCAGGATAACTTTTTCTAAGGGTTCTTCCTCCTGGGGACGTTGATAGTTAATAATTTTGCGAATTCGCAGGTTTGGATTAATTAAAGTAATTGAATCCACGGAAACACTGCGAGTATAATTGGTGGTCATTAATAACTCTCTGGTGGTGGAATCAAAGCGAAAAGCGGAGATAATTGGTCTTGCTTCTTCGTAGGCGCGATCGCGAAGATAATCCCCTTCTAAATAACCGTTATTTTCTGCTTTAACCACAAATAAAAGATTAAGATTTTGTCGCACTTCTTCTCCTTTTTCCGAGATCGTATAGAAACCTAAATTAAAACCAGGGATAGTTTCTAAATCGGCAAGAGTGGGATAGTTATTATCTGTCAGAACTTTCTCTTTAATCTCCCTGGTGAGGGGTTGAATGAGGAATTCAGTACGGGAACGTTCCACTTCTTGAGCAGCTAGATAATGATAAGTTCTTTCCGTTTGCCAACTACCAACACAATAGGCAAAAAATTGCTGAAAAACTTCGGTATTCATAGATGTAATTCTCCTGTTGTCAGTATCTTAATTTTAAGTTATTTTATCAGTAACTTGTTCCCTATTTTCAAAACCATAACAATCTCGAACCAGATAAAGTGGCCGTCCCTTTACTTCTTCATAAACCCTGCCAATATATTCGCCAATAATACCAAGAGTCAGTAATTGAATTCCTCCTAAAAATAAGACAGCAACCATCAGAGAAGCGTATCCAGGTACATCGATTCCTAAAATAATAGTCCTGAGCATTAAAAAACTAGCATAAACAAGACTAACAAGTGCAATGATAAATCCTACATAAGTCCAGACTTTCAGAGGTAAAAAACTAAAAGAAGTAATACCATCGATTTTAATTTGTGGGTAAAGTTGATGATATTCCACAAGATTTTTGAGAGTATTATCATGACTATCATCATTGATGCAAATAATCTCATAACTGGTATGTTGCTGAAAAAGAGCGTCGATATTTTCTTCTTCATTATACAGGAGGACAACAGATATTTTCACTGGTATTTGATTTGATAGCATATTAATTGACAAAAAATTAGAGAAATTTCCTAACAAATATCAGCAGTTAAAACTTGTTCGTACTTACCTGCTGCTTGCTGCCATGTATAATTATCTTCAATTAACTTGCGAGCATTTCTAGATAATTTTTCTCGCAACTCTGCTGATTCAAAAAGACTACTAATCGCCGTACAATATTCCTCAATACTATTAGCTCTTAAAGCTGCTAAAGGAACATTATTTCCCTCCACTGTTAACCCTTCTAAACCTCGATCGCTGGCCACCACTGGCACTCCCGCAGCCATAGATTCTAGGGTTTTATTTTTAATTCCAAAACCCGAACGCATTGCCACAACACAAACAGTAGCATGATGAAGATACTCAGCCATAGATGGAACTCGACCGGTGACAGTAATTTTAGAATTTTTTGTTAATTCTATCACGGATGGAGCAGGATTAGAGCCAACAAGTATCAGAGTAACCTTAGGATATTTTTGTTGTAAAATAGGGAAAACCTCTAAACTGAAAAAGCGTACCGCATCTATATTAGAACTGTAATCTAGGCCTCCCGTCATAATGATTTGATAACCACTGGGAGCGGTTTCTCGATAGGGGAACATTTCCAAGTCAACACCGTTGGGAATTACAATAACAGGGCGATTAATGTTCAACTCTTCCATCTGTTCCTTGTCTTCGGAAGTGGTGACAACTATAGTGTTAAATTTCTTACAAAATCTTCGTTCGTAACGTTCAAGAAGTGGTAGATATAATCTATCTCGAATAGGATTAGGACTGACTCCTATCTCTAATTGATTTTTGCAGGTTCTATAGGCTAAGCTATGTATATTTACTATAGTTTTAAGCTTTTTTTGCCAATGGGGTCGGACAAAGATTTCATTGACACTATGCTCACAAGTAATGACATCAAATTTTTGACTATCAATGGCACGATCAAGCCAAAATTGAATATCAGCACTATATACTTGTCGAACGTTGGGAGGAGTACCTTGTATGATAAAATCATAAAAGCGATTTATTTTGCCTAAAATACTAGGGTTAAGAGCATTGGAATAGGGAAATATCTTTACCTCCTTAACCAATCTCTCCAAAGCTTCAATCTCAGTTCTACTAACATCCGAATTTGGTCGAGTCATGATCGTAATTTCATGATTCTTACTTAGGTGTTTTAAAAGATTGAAGGTTCTAACTTGAGTTCCTCCTCTGGTTGGAGGATAGGGAAAAGTAGAACTAATCATTAAGATATTCATAGCTATTTCTCTAAACGATTTTCTACCATCATGCGGACAATATTGGTCATTTTGTATTGTGCTTGCCAACCTAATTTTTCTTTAGCTTTGTGGGGATTGCCGCGACTAATGGCTAAATCTGTTGGTCTTAATAAACTTCGATCGGAAATTACATGATCTTGCCAATTTAAACCAACAGTAGCAAAAGCTGTGGCGACAAAATCCTCTAGTTTTGAACTTTCTCCCGTGGCAATGACGTAATCATCGGGTTGCTCCTGTTGCAGCATTAAATACATCGCTTCAACGTACTCCGGCGCCCAACCCCAATCCCTTTGAATATCCATATTTCCTAAGTGTAAAGTCTCGGTACTTCCCTGGGCAATTCTAGCGACGGCAGCGATAATTTTTTGGGTAACAAAGCGCTCGGGACGGAGGGGAGATTCATGATTGAAAAGTATGCCTGAACAGGCAAAAATTCCGTAAGCTTCCCGATAATTAGCCACTTCCCAAAAAGCCGCTGATTTGGCCACAGCGTAGGGACTGCGAGGGCGAAAAGGGGTATTTTCATCGGCAGAATTATCGCCGATATCCCCGAAACATTCACTCGATCCGGCATTATATAATTTAATTTTTGCTCCAGTAAATCGAATTGCTTCTAAGAGATTTAAGGTTCCCGTGGCAATACTTTCTAAGGTTTCCACTGGCTGCTCGAAGGATAAACCCACAGAACTTTGTCCAGCCAAATTATAGATCTCATCCGGCTGAATTTTAATTAACACCTGTAGGACACTACGAAAGTCATTCAGTGCCATTGATTCTAGTTTTACCTGTTCCTTGATTCCCAAACGTTTCAGATTACTAAAAGATGACATTTGGGCATCCCGGGAGGTGCCACAAACTGCATAGCCAGCTTTTAACAGTAATTTGGCTAGGTAGGCTCCATCCTGCCCGGATACACCACAAATTAACGCTTTTTTACCCATTTATTTACAATAATTTACTTTTGAGGGGTTAACATCGCCTTGGCGGCTTCGCTTAAATAACCGATTTGTCCGTAGGCATAGAGAAGATTATCAAAGCTTTTAGCAGGATCATTGATAAATTTGACAGATTTAATCAATCCTCTCACTAAACGCTCACCTCCTCGCCCAAATTGAGCCAATCCCGTCTTTCCTGCTACTTCTTCCCGGTAATGTTCGCTGATGCCTTGCCACCAACTGCGACGCATAAACCATTGACGACTGATTCTTTCCGGGGCAACATTGTGTTCCACCAATGCTGCGGGAAAATAGCCCACTTGCCATCCCTGGACGAGTGCCAGTTCTGTAGTGTACAATTCCTCGTTAGAGAGAAGTTTTTTGCCGATTCTTCCCAAATTAGGGTCAAAACCGCCAATATTCTCCAAGAAATCTCGCCGGATTGAGTAATTAACCCCGCGCGGAGTTAAATTAGCTTGGCTAATGTATATCACATTGTCACCCAAATCGAAAGCACCTAAACCCGCTGCTAACTGATCGGATAACCAATTGGGTTGACTGTAGCCTTGCGGCCAAATAAGAGTGACTTTTCCCCCCGCTACTGCCAGTTTTTGGTTATTTTCGTAGGCATTTAACAGAATTTGCAGCCATTGAGGACTTGCGATCGCATCATCATCCAAATAGGCTAAAATCGGCGCTCTAGTTTCCTTCGCCCCGCGATTTCTGGCGGTAGATAGCCCTAAAATAGGTTCGTAAACGTATTTTAGCCGCCCATCTCCCAGACGCGACTCGACCACCTGACGGGTTTTATCGGTAGATGAGTTATCAACCACTAAAATCTCGCAATCTGGGCAAGTTTGCGCCAAAAGACTATCGATCGCTGCTGCTAGGTAGTGATCGCGGTTGTGGGTACAGATAATCCCTGCTATTTTAGGAACCATGGCTATCAAGGTTACTGATTCAATACCCTAAAACTTAACATTCCTTTGTAAAAATGTAAAAATACTTGAGGGGACTCCGAGACAGAAGATTGCTTTTTATACTAAATCCGTTGAGTACAGGCTAGTTATGAGGAGAGGCACTCATGCAAGAGGCAAAAGGCAAAGGGGAATAAATAATCAGTTTTTAATAACCAGATTTAGTTTTACTTATAGAGTTTCTCGTAAAGATGAAGTATAACCTAATTTGGTATTGACGACCAACTCCCCAAGAGGAAAACTGCCTATTTCACCATGAAGATAACTGTTATAAAACTCTCCACTGATAACTGATTACTGATTACTGATTACTGATAACTGAAATATTATGCCGAAAGTAACTGTTTGTATTCCCACCTATAACCGCGCCGATTATCTCAGCTATTCGATTAATAGTGTCTTGCAGCAGACTTATAAAGATTTTGAGTTAATTGTTTGTGATGATGGTTCTTCTGATCGTACCCCAGAGGTGGTGGCAGCATTTCAGGATTCGAGAATAATTTATCTGCGTCATCCCCAAAATATGGGCAGAAGTTTAAATATGCGATCGGGTTTTACGGCTGCTCAGGGAGAATATTTTATTAAATTCGATGATGATGATGGACTAACTCCCGAATTTTTAGCGAAAACTGTCCCTATTTTAGATCAAGAAAAAAACGTTGATTTTGTCTGTACCGATCACTGGATTATTGATAAATTTGGACAAAAAGTTACAGATGCTACCCAAGAAAATTCAGCGAAATGGGGCAAAGACAGATTACAACAAGGGATTATTCCAGATTTAGAAAGACAAACTTTTTCCTATCAAAGTTTACAAGTGGGTTCGACTCTTTTTCGTTATCAATCTTTAGCCGATGTGGATTATATGCGCCCTCAAGCGGATGGTTGTGAAGATTTTGATTTATTAGTACGTCTAGCTTTAGCGGGAAAACAAGCTTATTTTCTGCCAGAATTATTAATGGAATATCGTTTCCATGGCGGTCAAACTAGCTTAAAACAAGCGGTTCACTTTTTGCAAGCAAAACTGTTTTGTACAGAAAGTTATCACTTCAGTGATGTAAAACTAGAAGACGAAAGACTGAAAAAGGCGGCTTTTTTACAGGAATCTTTGGGAATAAAATTAATTGAAAAGGGAGAAACCCAAGCTGGCCGAGTTTTAATAGAAAAAGCCTCGAAATTATTAGGAAAATCCCGACGTGCTAGACTGGGTTTACTGCTTGCCTATTTACCCCTGAACTTGAGACAATTATCCTTTCAAGTTTTCCGTCAACTACGCCCGAAAGATTACACCGAACAGGTAAGAGCCGTGTAAACTATAACTTATAAGTAGGTAGGTGTTAAAAATTGTCGGACACCCCTATCCATTATTCGGATTTTTCTTAACAAAAAGAGCCTTTCCAAGCTCTCTTGGATTTGGTGAGTAAAGTTGAAAGGAACCACAGAGACACAGCTGTTTGTAATTTAAATTGCTTGTTGAGATCAGGCGGTCGGCGGTCGGCAGGAGGAAAAATCGAATAGGCGATTTAGATTCAAAACAGCTTATTCTTGCACTAACATCAGATTTTAACAGATCAAAAGCCTTATTTTAAAAGGTTTTTATCATTATTCAGCAAGCCTAAATCAGTCCCCCCATAGAACCCTTTTGAGCCATCTTGCATACTTTTTTCTTTTTGTCAAATTTTATGTTAAGAAAGATGTGACCAATGGATAGGAGGGTAGGGGGAATCAGAGGCAAAATCTATTTTCAATTTAATTATAACCAGCTACTTAATACAGCCTTTCTCGCTGGGCTAGGATTCTTTCATCGCTTGTTTTTTCTCCGTCTTGAGGTCGCGACTGCTGGCGGCGGCAATTTCCGCATCCATCAGGGTGCGTCCAGTGGCCGCTAGATAGACATCATCGAGACTAGGACGGGATTGGGCGATGCTAAACACGGGTAATCCCGATTCGGCTAGGGTTTGTTCAATTTTGCTTAAAGGATTGCTATTGGCCGTGACGATAAGATTCAGGGAGTTTCCCTGGGCGGTATTAACGATCACTTCCTCGACAAAAGGCAGACGGGATAATAACTCTTTCGCTTTCAATGCTTCTTCCTCTGGGGAAAATTCCTGCACTTTTAGGGTGATGCGATCGCCGCCCAGTTGCTCTTTCAGTTGTGAGGGGGTACCACGAGCGATGACGATACCATGGTCGATAATTGCCAAGTTATCAGCCAAGGCGTCGATTTCTTCGAGATAATGGCTAGTAATTAATACACTGGTTCCGGCTGCGCGCAATTGTCGCAGAAAATCCCAGACAATCAAACGACTTTCGATATCGAGTCCCACAGTCGGTTCATCCAGCACCAAAACTTCCGGCTGATGCAGTAATCCCGCTGCTAAATCCAGCCGTTTTTTGATACCCCCGGAATAGGTCGCCGTTTTTTTGTCGGCGTATTCCTCTAATCCTAAAAGATTTATTAATTCTTTAATACGATCTCTTGACTTTTGAGCGGGAATGTGATAAAGGGCTGCTTGTAATTGCAAAAGTTCCCGGCCGGTGAGCATTTTATCGAGGGCGACTTCCTGGGCAACATAACCCAGGCGTTTACGGGCGGATTTGGGGTTACTCAGGGCATCGACCCCCCCCACCTCGATTGTGCCGCCATCGGGTTTAGCAAGGGTACAAAGACAGCGAATCGTGGTGGTTTTCCCCGCACCATTGGGACCGAGTAAACCGAAGATTTCTGCCGCTGCCACGGTAAAGGATATATCTTTAACCGCTGCTGTCTGACCGTAGGATTTTTTTAACTTTTTGATCGCCACCGCAAGGGTCATAAGCTTATTTTCGCCCACTTGAGCGAGACAATTTTTTTGTTAACTTTACTTGGTTTATTTTAACCCACTGGAGAGTGGGTAGTTCTCAGCATAGCAGGTAAAAGTCAAGAAAAAGGGACGTGGTCTGACCTAAAAGGACTGAGAGGGGGACAAGGGAGCTAGAAGGTAGATAGAGCAAGCGATATAGCTCTTTGTCCTTTGATGTAATCCTTCAACCGATAGCGGCTAATTTGCATTAGCTCTTCTATATTTTTTTGGAACATTTGATGTAGCTGTAGCCAATGATAGAGATGTTGACCCACATAAAAACTGCTGTGTCTGCGTTGACCTTTATATCTTTTTTCAGGCTGACAGGGGGACAAGCCAGCTAGAAAACTTGCCAACAAAGGCTTCTGGCTTCTCTCGCTAGAAATAGATATAGCGATTCTGGGCAAAAAGCTAACGAAAGAATTAGGGATAGGAGCGAGCTTACTAGGAATTATTATTAATAAGTGAGAGATGGCGCGGCAAACTTTTTCGAGCTAAAACCATGGAAAGCTTATGATGTATGGATTTCAGTCTTCTTGTCCCCCTGTCAGTTATGTCCCTTGTTGCTACTACTCGGAAATTAGGAATCAGCTTTTTTTGAGTATGTTCGTGACCGCATTTCTCAACTTGGTAATCTTCCCTCTTTGGCAACTATTATTCGTGAGCAGTCTTCTCTCAATCACTTTGCTTGTTCATGAATACCAGAATAACTCCTGACCCCGATATATTGAGGGGATACTTTTTTTCTTAATATGAGATACAGAAAAGTAGTCCTGTGACTTGGGATTAGCTTTGCTCAAGACTTTTAAATTAACTAAAATTATCGCACACAACCCTTTTCTAAAACCTATCCCTTATAGAGATATTGCTTAACAATTTGGTCAGTCAGGACTCCAACCCTTATCCTAACTTGATTTCAGTTTTTTCTTTGTCATTAAGGGTGTCAACAAGGAATATTACAGATTGTTAACCGAGTCTTGAAAGCCCTGTGCTACAAAGGTTTGAAATGTTAAGAAAGATGTGACTAATGGACAGGTCTAAAACCTCGCTTCTGGTTGGCGAAAAGTTTTTGGAGCGGAGTATAAATCCCCGTTACAAAAACGGACTCCTGCCCTCCGCTTGCTGCCTTCGTTAATTATTAACATAGACCAGGCGATGGAGGGGGAAAGAGGTTGAGCGCCTAGGGACAAATCCGAAACCTAGCTGCTAACAACCGAAAAAGTTGAGTTAGTATGAGGGGAGATTACCCTCTGAGGAGTTGCACTAATTATATGGACATCAAATTAATCTTGTTGGCATTAACGGCTGTATTCACCGTGTCTTGTCTCTTTTTCGGCACCCGCAACGGTTTTTATGATAGCGATAACTACGATGGCAACGGTTCCGCTCACTAACCAGTCATCATAATCAGGGTTGCCATGGTTCAACGCTCTACTGCTGTCTGGGGGTCAAAATCCCTTTTATCCTGTTTACCTTTTGGTGTCGGTCACACATCGGAAGGGGTTTGTCTCCTACTGAAAATCGGTCCCTATCGCCTACTTTTAGATTGCGGTTTGGCCGATATGCAACCCCTCACCCAAAACAAAAAACCCCCCGTAGATCTGGTGTTCTGTAGTCATGCCCACAGCGATCACATCCGTGGGTTAATGGCTCTCCATCAGACCTATCCCCAATTGCCAGTTTATGCCAGTGAGGTGACAGTGCAACTGCTGCCCCTACAATGGCCCGATTCTGCCGAGGAAATCGGCAGTTTCTGTCAGGGTTGGCCATGGCGATCGCCGATCGCTCTCTTTGATGATCTCACCGTCGAGATTTTTCCAGCTGGCCACCTCCCTGGGGCTGCCGTAGTCCTATTCACCTACAAAACCCCCAAACGCACCTATAAAGTCCTCTATACCGGCGATTTTTCCCTATCTAATTTTCAACTGGTGGAAGGATTATCGATCGATCTGCTGCGGGGAGTATCCCCCGATGTGCTGATTATTGAAGGCAGTTATGGCACAGAACGCCATCCCCACCGACGACAGCAGGAAAAACAGTTGATGAATCGCATCTATCATGCGATCGCTGAGGGGCAAAATGTTTTACTACCCGTCCCCGCTTTGGGATTGGGTCAAGAAATTTTAAAATTACTGCGATCGCACCACCAATTCACGGGTCGCGACATTGATATCTGGGTTGGGGGCAAGATTGCTAAAGCTTGCGATGCCTACCTAGAAATCTTACCACAATTTCCCGCATCTGTCCAGAATTTTGCCAAACATCAGCCCTTATTTTGGGATGAGCGCATCTGTCCCCGGTTGCGAAGATTGCCAGAAAAACCGACACCTCTAGGGGGAACCACTCCGATAATTTTACTAATCGATCGCCTAGAGGAGGTAAGTAAATATCTGCAAGGGGATAAACCTTGGTTAATCTTAGTTCCCCAACACCTGCACGATATCAACCTAGAGAATCCCCGATTAAAAGCGGCACAGCGTTCGCGATTAATTAGCCAAGAAACCTATCTACTCGCGGAACATAGCGATAGTCGCAACACCACCCAACTGATCCATAACCTGCGACCTCAGCATATCATGTTCGTCCATGGCTCGCCCCTCTATCTAGCGGATTTGACCAGTTTGGAAGAATTACAAAGCCGTTATCAACTCCATTCTCCGGCCGTGGGAACTCTGGTGGAATTGCCCATTGGCGATCGCTTTGTGCAACCGACACCCCCGGCCCCCAGTCACTATGAGGGAGAATTAAATGAATCGGATTCGATCGTCACTATCACCTTACCAGAGCCGATCACCCAGGATCCTCGTTGGAGTAATTTCGCCGATACGGGACTGGTGGAAGCGCGCTGGCAAGGGGAAGAATTATTATTGCGGGGAGTCTCCCAACGGGAATTATTAAGCGAGAGTGCCAATCGCATCGCCAAAGCTTTAGAGGAGATGGATTGCTGTCGTGTCTGTGTCCACCACAAAAGTCAGCGGTGTTGGAATCCCGCTTCTCCTCTCTACGGTTTTAAAGTGGTTGCTGAAGGCTATTGTCCCGTTTTTGAGGCCAATATATAAGACTAATTCAAGTCTGAATTGCATCACTATAGCTAGTATGTTTGGTTCTTCGGTTTGTCTTATGCAATGGACGGGGTTATAAGGAATGAAACCCTTATAGAGACAGACATTAACGCAATTTTTGTCAATTGTTTGCGATCTGGAGCGAACTAATCAATTAAATCCCTTGCCAGATAAGGATTTAGTCGATTTATGCCCCCCTATCGAACCATACCAAGTCCCGAAGAGCCGTATGTTTATACGGGGGAAGTCCAGAATTACGAACTTCGTTACCGACAAAAGGATATATCTTGATTACTTTTGCAAGAGATCTATTTAGTCTAAAATAGAGTTGGGGAGTTTGTAAATCAGTGACATAGTTTTAACTATTTTTATTTGAGAAAATATAAGTGTTTCTTAATGCTAAAATGGTTGATAGTAAAAATGGCAAAATTGGGCATAACTGCAACAATCAATAGCCATTTCGGGACGGTATTGACTATCTTTATTTAACTAACTGAGAATCTTGTTTGCAGCTTGGATTGTCGTAAGTATGTAACCAAATAAATTAAGGTTTATAGAAATAAGTAAACATAGCACCATCGGATAGTTGATAACCCTTGTCGAGCAAAAATTTACGACAGTTATTAAAATCGGGATTTCCTTGAGGATTTCTGGCTTCTGATTTAATCATTCTAGAATCATTTTTGCCAGGTAAATACCCTGACTCTACATGATAGGCTCGATAAATTGAATTAACAACTACGTTACAATAATTTTCATAGAATACTTTCCTTTGCTCATTAGATAAATCATGTTTATACAATTTCGTTAATTCAATAGAGCGATGACGAGAGAAGCGAGGAAGCCAAAATTTATTAGGTTGAAATTTACCAAACAATTTAAGTTCATCCGATGTAAAACTGGTAATTTTTTTTAATGCTCTATCTTCAGAAATCTTTGAAATAAAAGAATATTCTAAGAATTTTAATATTTCAGCTTTCGATGGTTTTTCCCAGCCACCATTCTTTACATATGCAATCTTTTCCGCTGACTGAGCTATTTGTAACTTGTCATCTCTCTTGAAATCAACACGGTATTTGTCCTGAAGTTTCTTAAATTCATCATAAAAAACAATGATAATGCTTCGATCATCAATTGAAGAACTAGGAGCAATATCTAGCATCTTTCTGCGATCACTGGGACTAAGATTAAGAGAGTATTGATTTTCTATTCTCAACAATTCAATTTGATCCACCATATTTTGCTCATAGTTTACTTCAAATCCTGGAGTTTTCATCTTATAACTAGCTACTATGCCTTCACTGCCTGTAATCTGAAAGGCAATTATAGGTAAAAATATTAATGATGCTAACCAAAACATCAGACGAAACCTGAGGATGTTTGCAATACGACTTGACAAGGGTAAAAATTTTGTACGTCGATATATTGATGCACACCAAGAAAAAGTCCATAAAAGTGACGGGGATAAGATTAGATATAGAAAACTCAGCAGAAGAGCTTGGGAGGTTGAATCCAATATATATCCCTCCCTGGCGGCTTTTATAATAAGTGGTTCAGCAACCCATTCCGGTAGTAAGTAAAAAGGAAGCCAGATCGGTGTGGCTAAAAATGCCATCGCCATGAAATAGAGGTTAATCTTGAAGAGACCTACCAGACACCCACCAGCTGCCTCTAAGTCTATGAAGAAAACGTATGTAGTTTTTTTAGGCATGAATCATCCTTCTAATTAAGTTTAAGGAAAGGATCAAGAGAATGTAATATTTAAATAAAACACATAGTTAACCGTAATTTTAATTTAATATGTTTGAGGTTTAACTTGATCAGCAAAAGGTTTACAACTTCCAGCAATAAATTGAATAGTTGAAAAGTCTGGTAGGGAACTTTGTTGTTTCGTAAGGTAATTTATAAGTAACTTAAGAAAATCTTGCGCCTTTTTTAGTTGATCATTTGCACTATTTGGACTACCCGAGGAGAGAGCTTCAATTGCAAACAAGCAATCATCAAGGGGATTGATGTTGGCCTTACTTAACTTCACAACACTTCTACCTTCCTTATCTTGTAGTATTAAAGACCCTTCAGTTAACTGCGATGGATAAAATGCAAAAATGCCAGCAGTATCATCAACTAATAAGTCTTTATCCCCTAAAAATAGTGAGTATGCTTTTTGAGAATTAAGTAGTAATGTAAACTGACAATTTAACTGATTTTCTGGACATACCAAAATACAACGGGCAGATGGTGTATCTTGGCAATCAGTACGTTGAGGAAAAGGCGTATTTCCCTCAACTAAGATAGCATAAATGTCAGGTTTAGCAGTCTTGCTTCCTAAAAAACTGTCATCCCACAAACAATTTTTTGCGGCATCATAACTTCCTAGTTCGCCTCCTTCACTAACAGTGCCTGGACACTTGGGACTGAGTAAAAATTCGACTTGAAATTGAACCAGTATATTACCTTTCTCATATAAAAGAGAATTCAATGTGCTTGAAGCTTGAGCAACGATCATTGTTTTAGGTGAATAGTCAAAAGTACCAAACTCTTTTGAAAGACTAGCAAAACTAGGCAAAATACTAAGACTTACAAGACCGGTAGCGTAGGCAAGGGAGTGAAATAATTGTTTAAACATAATAAATTCAGTTTATTTGTATTAAAAAACAAAAAATCGTCCGTTCAATTGCTCAAAAAGTGAAGAAGAAATTTCACGGAGAAAGTTTAAAAACTAAACCACACCCTTTCCCCTCTGATTCTGGGCAAGTTGAGTTACTCCCCCCATTAACAGTTGTGCCATAAATATTTCCTTTACTATCTTTAGTTAAATTGCCTTTTGGAAAAATTCCATTCTGACCATTGAAATTGACTAAAGTTGTTAAATTTCCATCAGAAGTTACTTTAAATAAAGTGCCACAACCAGAGGAGCATTTACTGGAATTACCTCCGAACAAAGTCACCCCATAAAAAATCCCTTTATTTCCTTCAATTAATGCGGTTTCTGGATAGCGACCATTTTGACCGTCAAAGTGAACTAAGGTTGTTAAATTCCCATTAGGAGTTATTTTGAAAATTGTGCCATAGCCATAATTTCCCCCCTCTCTGGTTGTTCCATACAGATTGCCATCAGAGCCTTCTACCAAGCTTCCTGTTGGCATACGACCACCTTTCAATTTTTTATCATTAAAATCCCAAATGGTTGAAAAACTACCATCTAAAGAAATTTTAAAGATAGTACCTTGGTTATGGTTATATTTGCCACCTCCTGCCGTTGTGCCGTAAAGAAAGCCATCTTTTGCCTGTATTAAAGGGGATGAGGGATGACTACCATTAAGTTTTCCATGCCCTGAAAACTTGTATAAAACCGTAAAATCTCCCTTGTAATTCACTCGATAAATTGTTCCATGATCTAGTGATGTTACACCATAAAAATTTCCGTCGTTGGCCAGTAGAAGACCCGGCCCAGGTAATTGACCATGCCGATTATCAAAAACATGAAGTAAAGAGAATTGCCCGTTAGGGGTCATTTTATAAACTGTCCCGCTACCAATCTTGCCGTCAGGACGTTTGCCCCGATAACGAGTCGTTCCGTACAAGTTTCCATCCTTTCCCCAGATTAAACCAGAGATAGGCTCAGTACCTGTGTCACGGCTAAAATGAAAAAGCGTTTGAATGACACCCTGGGGAGTCAGTTTAAACACAGTTCCAAAACGTTTAGGCCCATAGGTTGTAGTGCCATAGAGATTACCCTTAGAGTCTGTAATTACGCTGGAAGCAGGAAAACTGCCATTTTTACCATCAAATTGACCTAGGATCTGATAGGTTTCTGCTTGTGCTATTTTTGGAAAATTACCTAGAATTGCAATCGATAAGAATAGAATTTTTAAAGTAAAAAAGTTGATTGTTTTGTGGATAGATAACATAAGATTAACTTGATTAGAATTGACAGATTTTGTGAGAAAAGACAAAAATTGCTTACAAACTTAATAAGCTTTTCAATATGGAGCAGGATTGTAGTAATAATTACAAAACTCTTTGTCACCACGACAATCAATGGCCATTTCAGGATGATATTTATTGCCATCATTACCTAAGCTTGGGTATCCCCTAAAGCAACCACCCAACTCGGAATCTTTTTTACAGCTTGGATTGTCATAGGTATGTAACCAAAATTTATCTTCGTTACCGTCTCGATTATTCACTGAAAACTTTTGTCCAGTCGTTTTGATTGTTAAGTTTTTACGAGCTTGGTATTTTTCGCAAGTCCAATAATAGTTTAAGTCTTCGCTATATTTAGCAAGTTGTGTTTTGATAGTACAGTTTATACCAATTGCTGTTTTCGGTGGCTTAATTACTACATTAGCACCGAACTCAAGCTGTTGATTACCAAGCCAAGATGGACAATTTTCTAATGAAACTTTTTGACTTTGACAAGTCACGGAAGATTCCATAATCCATGCTGCCTGACGATCATTTTTTAAACAAATTATTGTATGTGCAGAGCCATAGCTGGTCGTATTTCCTCCTCCCCAAATAATTTCAATCTGTTTAGGCGAAGAGCATTTCAAAATACTGTTAGATTGTAAATTGCGATAATAATTTGTTCCAGCTGCTAGGGTAGGCGATGTTTGCCAGAGGAATAGACTAGAAGTTAGCACACTAGAAATAAATCGTTTTTTCATCGTTATTTTCTCCAATAAATTTTTATTTTTCTATCCAGCCATTAGCCGTACATTTACCATAACGAGACGGATTGATTCTAAACAAGGTTTGCGAGCAAAAATAATCACCAGTGCCAAGTTGTACAACCCCAGGTTTAATATATTTAATATCTGAAATTGGATCACACCGCTCTTTGCTTGTTTCTAGATCAAGTCCGCAGTATTGATTATTTTTAATTTCAATCATTGCGTCAGTATTGCTTTCGCCAATATACCAACCATTGGGTATTTTTGCGGTTGAGCTTTCAGCTGTCTTTCTCTGGGCAATTACTTGCTCAATACTTGGCCGCATAAAGACTTTATTGTTAACTAAAACAACTGGTAATTTGACCGGTGAACCATCAGGAACACCATTTTTTTCTAAAATTCGATTCCATTCATCTCGAATAGATTGAATATCAAGATTCTTGAATTGATAGGGGATTTTCTTTGCTTTCAGTTCTTGAATTAGCTTGTTAGTCCATCCACAGCGGGGATTGCCATAAACTAACACAACATTAGAAGAAATATTTTGTGCTAAAACAGTTTGCGAAAAAAGCACGAATTTAGGTCTATCTGTTGCCGTTAAAGCAGAGAAATTACCCAAGTCTTTAAGTTCCCCGTTCGCAAGGAGAGTAACAAAAAATGACAAAATCCCAAAATTTAACTTAAAAAATGAAGATTTCATGACTATTTACCCCTTTTAAAACCACTAACCTTGCCACGACATTCGATTTCTTTGCCGTCATAAATAAAACGTCGCACAAATTCCCCCGATAGTTGTCCCCTCTTCCAAGTGCCTTTCATTTCAACATCGCCAGCACTAGCAACCCATTGCATTGGTTCTGCCCCTGGCTCCACTCTCCCTCCTAATTTTCCACTATTGTTAAGAATACTTGAATTCCCTGGCGGCCAAGTAAGATTATTTCCAGTCATAAGACCATTGGAGTCAATCTCGATAGTTGTACCCCCACTTTTTCTGCAACCGCGTTCCTTGTCACTTAAATCCCATGAGGAAGCAGATTCAGTTCGTAAGTCAAGTTTATAGTTTCCGGCAACATTGACCAAAGGACAGTTGGGAACGGCGGCGAGGATAACGACTAGAAGGGGTCTATACATGGGGCGATCGCTACTAGAATGATTTATCAATACTAGAATAGATTATATGGCAGTAGACCGTTCATTTTTTTTGTTACATATTGTTAACAACAAATTCAGGTTAGCCACAATAGTCGAGGATTTTTGACCAAATTCTACTAAATATGCTGTCATTTTTTGTGCAATTTAGCTATCGATAATGTTATACTTTATCTTTGTGAGAAACTCCGTAAATAAATTTTCACCGTAGAGGAGCAGATCAGAGATACTATTTCAGTTGTTAATCTCCCGACAAAGAAATAATTGACTTTTTTCGTTACTTTTTGTCACAGAACAGCGTAGGATCGATAATTAATCTGAGCGCAAAAATCCCTATGTTATTATCCCTACTCTCAGTTATTAGTTTTCTGATTAGTTTTCTGGTGGTTGCCCTGATTAAACAACGTTTTAGCCAACAATTGTTAGATATTCCCAATGAGCGTAGCAGCCATAGTCAACCCACACCTAGAGGAGGTGGACTCGGTTTTGTCATTGCTTTTGCTCTGACTGGCTGCCTCAGTTATTTTCTCCTTCCTCCTTCCCTACCTCTCATTCCCCTGTGGTTATCCCTAACTCCTTTAATTATTATCGGCCTTCTCGATGATCGTCGTGGTATTCCTTCTAGTATTCGCTATTTAGTCCAGTTATCCTCCGCTAGTATTGCGGTTACTTTTTTCGGTGCTTTTCCCCAATCTTGGCTATTAGATTTAGGTTTTGTCGGCAAAATTTTGGCTGTCATTCTCACAATTATCGGCCTGACTGCCATCATTAATTTTTATAATTTTATGGATGGTCTTGATGGTTTGGTGGCTGGCTGTACGGCGGTACAATTAGGATTTCTCGCTCTCTATTTTCAGCAACCAATTTTATGGCTTTTAGTGGCAGCTTTAGTCGGGTTTCTCCTCTGGAATTGGTCGCCAGCGAAAATTTTTATGGGCGATGTGGGTAGCACCAGTCTAGGGGCAATTATCCCTATGGTTTTACTTAATAACCAGGGCGATCAAAGTCAAGCTTGGTCAGCTTTAACTATCACTTTTCCTCTGATTGGTGATGCTATTTATACCCTTATTTGTCGATTATTCAGAAAGGAAAATATCTTCCAAGCTCACCGCAGTCACCTTTATCAAAGATTGCAAAAATCTGGCTTGTCTCACTCACAAGTAGCGATTATTTATATGGCGGTAACTCTCCTGATTGCTATTAGTGTCAACTACTTAGGAAACCTAGGAGCATGGCTGAGTTTACCTTTGATTCTAGGATTAATTGTTCTCGGAGAAATTTATCTGAAGAGGAGAGTTAGCAAGCATGATTTAGCGGTGACAAGAAAAGAATAATTTTTTATTGCTATAGATCGAGGGTTTATTAAAAGAGGGCGAATGCAATTCGCCACTACAATAATCTTATTTCCCATTCATCAACGATTTTTATTCTGTGTATCCTGCGCTGCAGGGCAAAAATAGCTAGTTATATGTTCGCCGATTTGTTTTGCTTATACCAAATCAGTTTTAAAATGGATTGTTCCCCCACTTCCCACTCTCCTAGAAAGTCTTTTATTTGACTCAAAAACTGATGGTTTTAATCTGGCAAAAACAAAGCTATTTATCTATTATCCTTCCTAACCAAGAGAAAAGAAAAAATTAATATTTATCGGCCAGGGTTAGCTGATATGATCAAGGAGATGACTATCATTCCAAAGTCAATGAGCGCAAGAACATTATTCGATAAAGTCTGGGACGCACACACGGTTAAGATTCTTCCCAGTGGACAGACACAATTATTTATCGGACTGCATCTAGTGCATGAAGTCACCAGTCCGCAAGCTTTTTCGATGCTGAGAGAAAGGGGTTTAAAAGTATTATTTCCTAGACGGACTATTGCCACCGTCGATCACATCGTCCCCACCGAAAATCAGGCGCGTCCTTTCCTTGACGATTTGGCCGAGGAAATGATCCGGGCGATCGAAACTAATGTTCAAACCAATCATATTCCTTTCTATGGCATCGGTTCCGGCAATCAGGGCATAGTTCATGTGATCGCTCCCGAACAGGGCCTAACCCAACCAGGGATGACGATCGCCTGTGGTGACTCCCACACCTCCACCCACGGCGCTTTTGGTGCGATCGCTTTTGGCATCGGAACCTCCCAAGTACGCGATGTTCTTGCTACCCAAACCCTATCCCTATCGAAATTAAAAGTGCGTCGAGTCGAGGTAAACGGCGATTTAAACCCCGGGGTCTATGCTAAAGATGTAATTCTCCATATTATCCGTCAATTGGGCGTAAAAGGCGGTGTTGGTTACGCCTACGAGTATGCTGGTAGTACAATTGAACGGATGTCCATGGAAGAAAGGATGACGATTTGTAACATGGCGATCGAAGGTGGGGCCCGATGTGGTTATATAAACCCCGATCAAATCACCTACGATTACCTCAAAGGTCGTGATTTTGCGCCTAAAGACTGGGAAAGTGCGGTTAATTGGTGGGAAAGCATTAAAAGCGATACCGATGCGGTTTATGACGATGTGGTGGTCTTTGATGCCGGCGAAATCGAACCCACAGTTACTTGGGGGATTACTCCGGGCCAAGGAATCGGGGTTAACGAAGTCATTCCCACTCCCGATAGTTTACCAGAAAGTGAAAGAGCAATCGCAGAGGAAGCCTATCAATACATGAAACTCACCCCCGGCACCCCGATTAAAGGCACAAAAATCGATGTCTGCTTCGTCGGTAGCTGTACTAACGGCCGGATCAGTGATCTGCGCGAAGCGGCCAAATTTGCCCAAGGTCATCATGTTGCCCCCAATGTGAAAGCTTTTATCGTCCCCGGTTCCGAAAGAGTCAAAAAACAGGCGGAAGCGGAAGGATTAGACCAAATTTTCCTAGCATCGGGCTTTGAATGGCGCGAGGCTGGCTGTTCCATGTGTTTAGCCATGAATCCCGATAAATTGCAGGGAGATCAGATCAGCGCCTCTTCCTCCAATCGTAACTTTAAAGGTCGTCAAGGTTCCGCTTCCGGGCGTACTTTGTTGATGAGTCCGGCGATGGTGGTAGCGGCAGCAATTAAAGGGGAAGTCACCGATCCCAGGGAGTTGTTACAGTAGTTATCTCAATGGTGAGTCGGGAGTCAGTTATCAGTTATCAGTTATCAGTTCACTGAGAAAACTCCCCACACCCCACTTCCTACTCCCTTCTCTACAATAATTACTCGCAACCAGAAATACCTTGGGTTCCTATCATACTTTGTGCTTTTTGTCAAAAAAACTTTTTTTTTGCAATAAAACTACATAAAAAAAAGATCATCGTTGTGGGTGAAATTGACTGATTTACCCGTTTTAATTAGGATCACCTTCTAGGTGTGGCAAGGGTTTCAACCATTGCTTCCCAAAAAGGCACAGAATGACCCATTATGAAATTATATCAAATCGCTGTAACCAGCATAACGTCGTTGTTAAATAAAAATCTTTCTCAATTAATTCTTAAGAATTTATAAATATTACGGAATGTTAATTTAAATATTCTCAAGTTTTTACAGTAAATCAATAATTTTTACTTATCTTTGTCGAAAAATAGAACTCCTGCAAAAATCCCACATCTACCATTGGGTTAGGAGTCAGGAGTCAGGTGATAGGGTGATAGGGTTTTGGGGTGATAGGGATTTAGGAGTTTAGGGGTTTAGCGAAATTTCAGCCAAATGCTTCACTTCCCCACTTCCCCACTTCCCCACCTCCCCAATTCATAATTCATAATTCATAATTCCAGCTCTATTTTAATTTGACTGCCATAATTGCCAAGCTTTAACGAGATTTCCCCCCATCAAGGCAGCCACTGCATTTAAAGTCTTAATTTCCTCACTATCGGGATTTAATTGTCTAGCTTTATCTAAGACTTTTTGGGCTGCTTGCGGTTGCCAATCGTAGAGATAAATAAAACCTTGATAAGCATAATGATAGGGATTATAGGGGTCAATTTTAATCATTTCCTCGGTTGCTTTTATTGCCACTGCCACATCCTGTTGTAGTACCTTAGAAATTGCTAATCCGTAGGCTAAAGATAATTTATCGGGGGGGTTTTGTTGCTGTAACCGATAGGAAAAGGCCTTGTCTGCTTGCAGCACATAATCCTGAATCGAATCGTATTGATTGATACGATTAGTTAACTCAAAAATTGGTTCAATACCCGTTAATCCTTGACCAATATTAGCAGACTTTAAGCGCAATTGGGTGACTAAATCTAATTGGGGCGTTGCTAACTTGGCAACTTGAGGATCGATGGTAATTTCAGCATTAGTTTTAATCGGATAGGTTTCGCCAGTTTCCCGATTGAGATAGACAGCAGATAAGCGATAAACTCCGGGGGTCGCTGCCGACTGCATGGCGGTTTTTTCAGTAACTTCAAAACTCTTTTGTTGCTCTTCAGTAGTTAATTTTTCTGCCATTAATCCCCCCATAGCAATACCATGATCGTGCATCCAATAATCCTTACCGTCCACTTCTTGCCAAGTTAAAATTACTATCCCTGACTTTAATTGTTGCCAGTCTCCGGCCCATTTGTAAACCACGGGAATGGGTTGATTAGGAGAGGCTTTTTCAGCAATGGCAATTTCTCTTAATTCCACCTGTTTTGGCGCATTTTCAAGGGGTTTAACCGTGACGGAAGGATATATTTTTCGGTGTAGGGACAGGGTACTATCATCTGGTAGCTGCCAAGTTTTCTCCACTTGGAAATCTGACCCTGTGGCAACTCGATTAACAATTTTTTTCTGGACATCGGGGACGGAACCCTGTTCACCAGTTTTAGTTAAAAACCAATCTAAAGAATTGACATCCTTTTCGATATCTTCTTCCCTAACTCCCACCTGTCTCCCAGCAACCTGGGAATTATGTTTACCACCGTAGAAAGAGAAGGTATGTTGATTTAATTCCGGGGTGGAAGGTAAAACCCCTAGGGTGCTGCGAAGATAGGGAGAATCGGCTAGAATCTCTTTAACTACTTCTTCGTGCTGCCAACCAGTTTTTAAATAGGGATGGTGTTGTAATTGGGGACTGAAAACGTTAGTAATTATATCTCCCCCCAAGGGAAATAAATTTAAGCTGGTGAGGATAGCGGCAATAGTTATCGTTCCCCAACGGATACCGGAGGCAAAACGACCGCGCCAAGATAATAAACCAACGGATAAAATTAAGGATAAAGTCGGTAAAAGCGGCAAAATATAACGAGCATCTTTATTGATATTTAGGGATGATAATAGGTATCCCCCCAGCAGAAAAACTCCTAACCAAATCCACACAGGATGATTAACCTTATCTTCGGTTTTTCTGTGACGTAATGAGATTAATAATCCCACCACGGGAACTAATAATAATACCCAAGAAAGAAAATAGGGTAAAATTTGGGCGTAAAATGTCCAGGCATCAGGACTGGTAAGAGGCGGATCTCCCTCCAAAATTGCCGAATCTACCGTGGCACGTTTGCTCGCGGTTAACATTAATAACCAATTCGTCCGATACCAGGGAAACATCAACAGTGCTGCCGTCAAAAAACTCAGCATTAATTGCGCTAGATTGCCCCAACGTTTTCGCCGGAGATTTTCGCCTAATACCCACAAAATTGGCAAAAAGAGGAAAAATAGGGCGGTTTGTTTGACTAACATCCCTAAACCGAAAGAAATCCCGAAAGCGATTGCTTTTAGCCAGCCATAGCCACTAAATCGCCACCATGTCAAGCAGAAGTAAGAAAACGTTACAATTGCCGCTAAGGGAAAATCTAAGAGATATTCGAGGCGATAATAGTATAAACCAGGCAGAAATTGACAGATTAAGACCGCCCAGAGTGCCACAGTCCCATTAAAGAGGATAATTCCCAATCCGTACACAGAAAAGAGCAGTAGGGCGCTATAGATGGCCATTACCCACATACCCGCGTCAACGCTAATACCAAAGAGATTAAAGAAGGGAATCGTTAAAAGATAGGTTAAAGGGGGAATTTTTGGCGACATTAGCCATAAACCGCGCCACCAATCCCCATCAAACCAGCGCGGATTTTGGAAAGCTTGGGTATAGATAATCCCACCATTGAGATAATCGGCCTGATCCCAAGCAGGAATAGTATGATCGAGACTAAACCAGAATCTATCGACTAATATCCCCAATATCCAAATAATAGTGACAATAATTAATTCCTGTCTTCTATCTAGCGATCGCTTCAAAATGACTTCTCCCTAGTGCAACTCTCAATTATTCTGCCACGCTCTCAAGCGACCCTGAAAAAATCATCAGCGAGAAACACCAGATCGATCGAGTAAAATAAAGATTTAGTGAAAAATTGTAACAGGAACTTGACAAATGCGAGTGGTGATCGTTGGTGCAGGATTAGCGGGAATGGCAACAGCTATCGATCTGGTCGATGCGGGCTGTACAGTAGAAATCTTAGAATCTCGTCCCTTTGTCGGTGGAAAAGTCGGTAGTTGGGTAGATGCGGACGGTAATCACATCGAGATGGGCTTGCACGTCTTTTTTGGCTGTTACTATAATCTTTTTGAGTTAATGAAAAAAGTGGGCGCTTTTCAATCCCTACTACTCAAAGAACACACCCACACTTTTATCAACGAAGGGGGAAAAATCGGCGAATTAGACTTTCGTTTCGTCGCAGGTGCGCCTTTTAACGGTTTAAAAGCCTTTTTTACCTCCTCCCAACTCTCAGCAGCCGATAAAATCTTTAATTCTCTGGCTTTAGGTACAAGTCCCATCGTCCGCGGTCTGATAGACTTTCAAGGAGCGATGAAAACGATTCGGGATCTGGATTCGATTAGTTTTGCCGATTGGTTTCGTAGCCATGGCGGTAATGAAGGCAGTTTAAAAAAAATGTGGAATCCGATCGCCTATGCGTTAGGATTTATCGATACGGAAAATATCTCGGCCCGTTGTATGCTGACGATTTTCCAATTTTTTGCCGCTAAAACCGAAGCTTCCGTCCTGCGGATGTTGGAAGGTTCCCCCCACGAATACCTGCATAAACCGATTATTAACTATCTGGAGGCCCGGGGTGCCAAAATCTCCACCCGTCGTCAGGTGCGGGAAATTCTCTATTCTGGAGAGGGCGAAAATCTGCAAGTTAATGGCCTGATCGTCGCTAACGGAGAAACCACAGAAACTATCACCGCAGATGCCTACGTTTGCGCTGGTGATGTCCCCGGTATTCAGCGTCTCATTCCCCAAGATTGGCGAAAAATGCCGATTTTTGACAATATTTTCCGACTAGAAGCCGTCCCCGTCGCCACGGTACAATTGCGTTTTGACGGTTGGGTGACGGAGTTAAATGATGCCGAAAAACGCCGACAACTGCAAAAAGCGGTGGGAATTGACAATCTTTTGTACACCCACCAAGCGGATTTTTCCTGTTTTGCGGATCTTGCTCTCACCAGTCCTAGAGATTATTATCGCCCCGAAGAAGGCTCTTTATTACAGTTGGTTTTAACCCCCGGAGACCCTTTTATTAAAGCTAAAAATGAAGATATTGCCCAGCACGTTTTAGCGCAAGTCCATCAGTTATTTCCCTCCTCGCGGGAGTTAAAGATGACTTGGTTTAGCGTGGTGAAATTGGCCCAGAGTCTCTATCGGGAAGCACCGGGGATGGATGTCTATCGTCCCTCGCAAGCGACTCCTATTGCTAACTTTTTCCTTGCTGGTAGTTATACCCAACAGGATTACATTGATAGCATGGAAGGAGCCACTTTATCCGGTAAACAGGCAGCCAAAGCGATCCTACAACAGGCCGAGCGCCAGAAATCTTTAGCCACGGTTTGAGCAAACAGCCGGCAATCTCCTCCCTTAAGAAGGGATTGCCTCTAGATTTGTTTTCAGTGGCAAAAGATAACCGCTATAGCTAACTTGGCAAGTCAGCCCCTCAGGCCAAGCTATACAAAAAAGACCGATCGAGCTAGACTCGTAAAAAGATCACTCCATCTAGAAGGCTTACCCTAGACTGGAAAGAACATCGGAAAAATCTCGTCAGAAATAGGAGTCAATCGAGTTTATGCCAGAGCTTGCTGTACCATTAGAGCTTGATTTCACCAGCGAAACCTATAAATCAGCCTATAGTCGCATTAATGCCATCGTTATTGAAGGCGAATACGAGGCCAATAGCAATTATATTCAATTAGCAGACATCCTCACCGATAAAAAAGAAGAGTTACACCGTCTAGCAAAAATGGAAAACCGTCACATGAAAGGTTTTCAAGCTTGCGGCCAAAATTTGAAAATCACTCCTGATATGGAGTATGCCAAAGAATTCTTTTCCTCTCTGCACAGTAACTTCCAAATTGCCTACGCAGAAGGTAAAATCGTTACCTGTTTATTGATCCAATCTTTGATTATCGAAGCTTTCGCGATCGCTGCCTATAATATTTACATTCCCGTTGCTGATCCTTTTGCCCGTAAAATTACTGAAGGCGTAGTTAAAGACGAATATTTACACCTCAATTTTGGCGAAGAATGGCTAAAAGCGAACTTTGAAACCGCTAAAGAGGAATTAGAAGCGGCAAATCGAGCTAATCTCCCCATTGTCTGGAGAATGCTCAATCAAGTCGAGGATGATGCTCGCGTCCTCGCTATGGAAAAAGAGGCCCTCGTGGAAGACTTTATGATTAGCTACGGCGAAGCTTTAAGCAATATCGGTTTCAGCACCCGTGATATCATGCGGATGTCTGCCTACGGATTAACTGCTGTCTAAAGCTTGAGCATCGAGATTTCTTTTTTCCCCTACTGCCGCTCAGCACAGAGCGGCGCTTTTGTGTATTATATTTAAGAGTCTTAACGATTTCTTAGCAATATCCTAATTTTTATCTAGTGCCATCTAGTCTAACGAAAGAACAATCAATGTTTGGTCTTATAGGTCATCTTACCAGTTTAGAACACGCCCAATCGGTCGCCGACGATCTAGGTTATCCTGAATATGCTAACCAAGGATTAGATTTTTGGTGCGCTGCCCCCCCGCAAATTGTCGATGATTTTCATGTCACCAGCATCACGGGGCAAACCATCACGGGTAAATACATCGAATCCTGTTTTTTACCAGAGATGTTGTCGAATCGTTGGGTAAAGTCTGCTATTCGTAAGGTGCTAAATGCCATGGCACTCGCTCAAAAAAGTGATATCAATATCACCGCACTCGGCGGTTTTTCTTCAATTATTTTCGAGGAGTTTAATCTCAAAGATAATCGACAGGTGCGCAATATCGAGCTAGATTTTGGCCGTTTTACCACCGGTAACACCCACACCGCTTACGTCATCTGCACTCAGGTGCAAACCCTCGCTGAAAAAATGGGCATCGATTTAGCTCAATCTACCGTCGTGGTTTGCGGGGCCACCGGAGATATCGGCAGCGCTGTTTGTCGTTGGTTAAATGAAAAAACCGATACAAAAGAACTAATCTATGTGGCACGCAATCAAGAGCGTTTACAATCTCTGCAAGAGGAGTTAGGTCGCGGTAAAATTCTCCCCCTAGAGGAGGCTTTACCCCTGGCTGATATCATTGTTTGGGTGGCTAGTATGCCTAAAGGGGTAGAAATTGATCTAGATAAACTCAAGCGCCCCTGCATTATTATTGATGGTGGTTATCCGAAAAATTTAGGCATGGTATTAAATGCCCCCGATATTTCGGTGATTAAGGGCGGCATTGTCGAGCATTCCCTCGATATTGACTGGAAAATTATGAAAATCGTTAATATGGATATTCCCTCTCGTCAAATGTTTGCCTGTTTTGCTGAGGCGATTTTATTGGAGTTGGAGGGTTGGCAAACTAATTTTTCCTGGGGACGCAATCAAATTTCTGTCTCTAAAATGGAACAAATCGGTGCAGCTTCCCGCAAACACGGGTTTCAACCTTTGTTATTTTAATTAATATCCCCACCCCCCCACCGACCAGGGAATTAGAAGTTTTAGGCGACAAATAATTAAGAGTGAGGGCTTGACTTTGGCGGCGGCTTGGGTTATGATTGTCTCACAATGGGATGTTTGTGTTTGCGGCGAAGTGCTTAGACTACCATTATGAATAAACTCTTTTAAAAGTATTATCCCAAAATCTGCCGACAAAAGCAAGCCAAACTTTGCCATCAATTGTTAAATTTTGTTAAGAAAAATAACAATAGTGACAAGGGATAGGACTCTCTTTGCTGATCAGAGGGCTTTTGGGGGAATTATAGAGATGTGGGCCTGATTTTTAGCTTTCTAGCAAAGACGACAAAACCACTAAACCCTATGAAAACTTGGTTAGAAGATCGCGGTATCTTACCCGCTTACGGTGGGGGGGTAATCATTGGCATTACCCTCTGTTTTTTCGGAGCTGCAACCAATACCATGGCGGGATGGTTGTATGCTATCTCTGGCACGACGATCGCTGTTTTAGTTTTATCGATAATTTTACCCCGTCGTTCCCTTCTTCCTCTGAAAGTGCGTCGTCTTGCCATTGTACCCGTGAGTGCGGGAGACGATCTTAGTATTAGCCTAGAGATAGAAAATACGAGCAATCAGCCGATAAATCTGTTAGAAGTGACAGATGTACTGCCAATTGTCCTTGATCGGCCAAAAATAACCCCAATAGAAGCGATTGCTCCCAAAAGTTGCCATCGTTGGACTTATTATTTACCCACCAGTAAACGAGGTATTTATCACTGGCAAGAAGTACAATTAAGAACAGCAGCCCCTCTCGGTTTATTTTGGTGTCGTCGTTGTCAGCAAGCAGCGGCTAAAGCTTTAGTTTATCCTCAAATTTTACCCTTGCAACAGTGTCCCCTGATCGATTCCCTCGGTCAAGAGATGGCACAAAAATTAGAAAATAATCGCTATTATCAAAGGGCTAGTCAAGGACTTACCCGTAACCTGAGACAATATCGCCGGGGTGATTCTACCCGTTTAATTCACTGGAAAACTAGCGCCCGTTTGGGAGAATTGCAAATTCGGGAATTAGAAGTGTTGACGGGAGGACAGGAAGTGGTTATCTGTCTCGATACCCTCTGTGATTGGCAAGAAGACAGTTTTGAACGAGCGATTATTGCCGCTGCTTCCCTCTATTTTTATGCCCATCGTCGGCAATTAAATGTGAAACTCTGGACCGGTGAAACGGGGTTAATTCAGGGAGAAAGGGTCATTTTAGAAACTTTAGCGGCTATAGATGCAAAAGCTAGCCAAAAAAAAGCTAATCTGCCTAATTTACCGCTAATTTGGTTGACAAGTAACCTCAATTCCATCGAACAACTCACCCCCGGCAGCCGTTGGTTATTTTTCCTGGCTGCCGATTCTGGGGAGAGTCCTTCACCCTTAATCCGACAGTTTAGCGGATTGGCGATCGAACCAGAAATTTCTCTACAACAACAATTACAAAAACCCCCTCGTTGAGAAAATTTCTGTTCACAGTCTAGATTGAGAGGAAATTCCCTAGAAAGAAATACCGGTATCCCCGAAAAAGATGTTATGATAAAAAAGACTCGGACTCATGCGATCGCAACGCCTTAACCTTGTCAGGACCGGAAGGTAGCAGCAATACGGGATGCTTGTGACTGGCGTGATCTCCGGGTCTTTTTGTTGCCTGTGACGGTCGCTGTCGTGAACGCTTTCAAAACTTTTCGATCGCTTACTGGCGAAACTCGTCGTCAACTACTGATCCTCTTCGTCACGGCGCTGTTTTTCTGGATAAGTATTACCACTCTCCTCCCCACTCTCCCCATCTATATTGATTCCCTAGGCGGTAGCAAACAAGATATAGGCTTTGTCATGGGGGCCTTTGCCATCGGTTTAATTTTATCGCGCAGCTGGTTAGGCAATCTAGTTGATCGCCGCAGTCGCAAATTGGTGGTTTTATTTGGAACTATTGTCGCCGCTACTGCACCCCTCGGTTATCTATTTTTTCGGGATCTTTCCTCTTTATTTGCCGTCCGCGCCTACCATGGTCTCAGCATCGCTGCTTTTACCACTGGTTACAGCACCCTAGTGGTGGATTTTTCCCCCGTTCGTCAACGGGGGGAGATAATTGGTTATATGAGTTTAACTGCACCCATAGGCATGGGAATCGGTCCGGCTTTAGGCAGTTATCTCTACGAATCGATCGGTTATGACGGTTTATTTCTAGTTTCCGCTACTTCAGGAGCGATCGCTTTTCTCTTGGGTTTCTCCATTCAAGAACCCGACTTCAAGAAAAAATTAGCGGAAATGAAGGCAGAAAATCCGACAATTGAGCGCAGTTTCTGGGCATTATGTCAAGAGCGGGCTTTTTTAGTCCCCACCTTAGTTTTTTTGCTGGTTGGTACTTTATTCGGCGGTTTAGTCGCTTTTTTACCCCTGTTTCTCCTCGAAAACCAGCTTCCGTTCAGTCCTGGTCTATTCTACAGTTGTGCGGCAGTATCGGGCGTAATCGGACGGATTTTGTCGGGAGGAGCCAGCGATCGCTATGGACGGGGTTTATTCATCACTATTAGCGTTTTTTGCTATGGTTTATCCATGTTGGTTCTATCTTCTGCTCGATCTCCTTCCGATTTAATTTTGGCCGCTATTCTCGAAGGTACGGGAGGGGGGATTTTATTCCCTATGTTACTGGCTTTAATCTCCGATCGCTCTGGACCCCAAGAACGCGGCCGGGCCTATTCTATCTGTATCGGCGGTTTTGATGTGGGAACAGCCTTAGCTGGTCCAATTCTGGGGGTTTTAGCAATTTCCTACGAAACTATGTTTAGTTTATCGTCGGGATTAGCTGTTATTGCTCTCTTTCTCTTTTTTACTCTTTCTAACCCTACCATACGCCATTCTTTTCTCTTCGCTTTCGGTTTAGAAAAAGATCGTTATGCTCTGCGCGGACGAGTACAATAGGGTTTACCGAAAAAGTTTTTCCTAGGGTAGGGTTATTTAATAGGTTTGAGGTTGAAAATTATCGGGAATATCTAATTCAAATACTTGGTCATGAATCCGAGCCACATAAAGCCCCTCTTGCAGAATTTTTTCTCGCAATTCCTGGGATAAATCAACGGCGGCTAATATGCCATAGAGTTTTTTATCTTTGTGTTCAGGAAAAAAGCGGCGAAACCGTTGCAAAATACTTTTTAATTGTGTAATAGACTCCTCTCTGGCATGACTTTTAACCTCGACGATATAAGCAGTATTTAGCTGACCATTGCTATAGGCAAGTACATCAATTTCTAGGTGTTGTCCTTCTTTACTGACTCGCACACTGGGACTAACAACTTCCATACCAAAGCGTTGTCTGAGAATCGTTTCCATTGAGGGAAGGGCAAGTCCTTCGGTAAAGCTGCCGAATTTGGCACCAAGTCCCCCAATTTGTTTGCCCAGTTCTTTGAGTTGTTTGTCAGTTTCCTTCTGTTGTTGGGCGTTTTCCTTGAGTTGTTTGTCAGTTTCTTTTTGAGCGGTAGTTAATTCGGCTAAGAGTCGCCATACATCTTCAGATGTGGTTGCCATAGATAAATTTTTCTTTTTGATTTGGTCTATTACTATTTTACTAAATTTTGCCTATTCATGAATAAGAGAGTGTTGCTGCCTTTGGGAAAGATAGAGCGATCACATCTGAATTTTTAATAGGTTTGAGGTTGAAAATTATCGGGAATATCTAATTCAAATACTTGGTCATGAATCCGAGCCACATAAAGCCCCTCTTGCAGAATTTTTTCGCGTAATTCCGGCGATAAATCAACCGCCGCTAATATGCCATAGAGTTTTTTATCTTTGTGTTCAGTAAAAAAGCGGCGAAACCGTTGCAAAATACTTTTTAATTGTGTAATATCTTCCTGTCTAACATGACTTTTAACCTCAACGATATAAGCAGTATTTAGCTCACCATTGCTATAGGCAAGAACATCAATTTCTAGGTGTTGTCCTTCTTTACTGACTCGGACACTGGGACTAACAATTTCCATACCAAAGCGTTGTCTGAGAATCGTTTCCATTGAGGGAAGGGCAAGTCCTTCGGTAAAGCTGCCGAATTTGGCACCGAGTCCCCCGATTTGTTTGCCCAGTTCTTTGAGTTGTTTGTCAGTTTCCTTCTGTTGTTGGGCGTTTTCCTTCTGTTGTTGACTAACTTCTTTTAATAGCAGTTCAGTCTCTTTCTGTTGTTGACTAACTTCCTTCAGTTGTTTGTCAGTTTCCTTGAGTTGTCGGTCAGTTTCTTTTTGAGCGGTAGTTAATTCGGCTAAGAGTCGCCATACATCTTCGGATGTGGTTGCCATAGATGATTTTTTCCTTCTGCTCTGGTCTATTGCTATTTTAGCCAATCGGGCCGATACTTCCTAATTTTTAACCTTCCATGCTCTCTTTTTTGTCAAGTACATCTTATAGGATTTTAGATGAGCTTATCGTGATAATCAATTATCGGCGGCAAGAATTGACTTTTTCTCTCCCTAATTTATTACAATTTTAGGCACTTCGTCCCTCTGATGCACAAAAAAGATCGCTTGTCAATAGCGATCGCCGATTAAATTTTTGGTTAAACTGATAGGCTCTTCCCTTGCTCAGAAGTGGCAAAATGCCGCTCGATTAGGGAGGGGACATCTTGGGGAGCTACCTGATTATAATGCTTTTTATCGGGCATAACCACCAGATTCGGGCCTTTTTTGCACTGTTTTAAACAGCCGGTTAATTTAATATTCACCGCTTCTCCCAGTCCTTTTTCCTCTAAACCACTCTCCAACCTTTGGCAAACTCTCGCACCGCCATTTTTCCAACAATCGGACTTCTGACAGATTAAGACGGTGGCTTTTTGCGCTTTTGCTGGGGCGACTTCTGGGGTTTTTTCGCCAGATAAATACTCAATCCCCAGTACCCTCAGTTTCAATTTTCCCTTTTTTGAACAAAGACTACTTTCTCCCGTCACTTTTAGCCATGAGTGGAGAGCAATATTAAGAGGTATGTGGTCTCGCAGTGTTTTTTTGGGCTTAAACCAATATTCTCGTTTATCAACACTAATTCTTAGGTACTTTACCTTATGTCCGTCTTTGAGGACAAAACCGAGGAATTGACCGACCACTTGAAAGGGAATCATGGTAGTTGCAGATTTTGACATAATTTCTCACTTTTTACTCTTAGATTACTAATTTTTCTCAAGGATTATGCTTGCCACAGGTTTCTAGTCAAGCGATTAAACAGCCTCGGGAAACCTTTACCTGTCCCAGGACAATCCACAGTTGTAAAAGTTGAGCCGGTCCATCGATGCGAACCTGCAAAGGCTTATGGAGCGAGCATTGACATTCAATGTCTAGGTCCCGGAGCCGGTGGTAAACCTGCCAGCGATCCCAAGCACTAAGATTGAAGATTTTCTCAGCTTCCGATGGCGATTTGTCTATACTCATGGGGCTTTTAATTGAGAATTATTAGCAATATAACTCTAGGCTGATCTTCTCAGTATAGCCGACAACTGCAAATAATTATCAATAACTTGAAGAAAAAAAAGTTACCCGGTAGCGGCGATCGGCTAAAATTTTGCTTGTCCGCTTTGCTGACAGGAATTGCTACGGCCTAGAATTGTCAAAGGGATAAAAATGGAGACAATAAGATTTATTGACGAAAATTATGGATAAAAAAGCTCAAAAAACCGATGATTCAGCGATTCTCTATTTTGATGGTGGTTCTCGCGGCAATCCGGGGAGAGCAGCTGGTGCAGCGGTAATAGTTTTAGCCGAGGGTAATTCCTTAACCACGACTAGACATATGGAGAGAGCCACTAATAACGAAGCTGAATACACGGGATTGATTATTGGATTGGAAAAAGCCCAAGAATTAGGCTTAAAAAGCCTAGAAATTCGGGGAGACAGTCAATTAGTCATCAATCAAGTTAAGGGAGACTGGAAGGTAAAAAGCGATAGTTTACGTCCCTTTTATCAGCGTGCTTGTCAATTAGTCGCCCGATTCGATCGCATTAGCTGGCGCTGGATTGAACGAGCTAAAAATAGTGTGGCTGATGCTGCTGCTAATCAGTGTATGGATGCGGCGAAAAAATCGCCAGAAAAACCCGAGGAAGGTGAAACTAATCTCGATATTCTACTCCAATCCCTGAAACCAATCCTAAATACTGAAGAATTCGTTTTCTCTTCCCTCACAGCAACAGCACTAGAACAGCTACAATTAACTCCTATCTGCCAATTTCAGGAAGAGGAAGGCATAACGGTGATTATTCCCCGTCAGCAAGCCGATCGCATGAGATTGCAGTACAAATATATTTACAGACAAATTACTCTTTCTGTGCATTCTAGTTTAGCGGCGGTGGGATTTTTAGCGGTAATTAGCGAGAAGCTGGCCGCAGCAGCAATTAGCGTCAATGTTATTTCAGGTTATTATCATGATCATTTATTTATCTCTAGAGATAGGGTGACAGAAGCGATGGCTATTCTTGAAGAAATTAGCCGCTCATAACAGTAATCAGTAATCAGTAATCAGTTATCAGTCATTAGGAGTCAGGAGTCAGGAGTCAGGAGTCAGGAGTCAGGAGTCAGGAGTCAGGAGTCAGGAGATTATTTTTATGGCTCTTCGGTAATTGTTATGCAATGGACGGGGGTTATAAGGGATGGAACCCTTATATAGAGAGGCATTTAGCGATTTTTGTCAATTGTTTTTTCTCTAGAGCGAACTAATCAATTAAGTCTCTTGCCAGATAAGGATTTAGTCGATTTATGCCCCCCTATCGAACCATACCAAGTAACGAAGAACCATTTTTATTTATTCTCCCCATCCCCCCACACCCCACTTCCCCACTTCCCCACTTCCCCACACCCCACTTCCCACATCCCACTTCCCTTTAAACAGGATTTATTATTATTTGCTCTCCTCCGAGGAATTTTTCACCGTTTCTTCTAGGAAAACTACCGGTTCTTTTTCCCGTTGCTGTGAGCGGATAATATCGATGGTACTTTTCAGCACACTAGCGATGGGAACTGCTATCAATAAACCGAGAATTCCTGCCACTTTGCCACCGATAAAAAGAGATAGAATAATCCAGACGGGGTTAAGTCCGATCATACCTCCCATTAATCGAGGGGAGATGACATTATCATTAATTTGACCGACAATAATAGTCAGGGTCAAAACTTTTAACCCTAACCAAAAATCTTGAAACATCAGTAGGGTACTAATGCCAATAATGGTAAAGGCACTGGCAAAAGGAATTAATGTAGTTAGACCGATCGCCACCCCGAATAATAGGGCATAATCGACCTTGAGAATCACAAAAACAAAAATTTGAGCAAGGCTGAGAATTCCTGCTAAAATGGTTTGGCCAGCAAAATAGGTTTCAAAAGTTTGACGAATAATCGTTTTTAATTTGAGATTCCAGGGAGCAGGAATCCAACTTAAAATTCCCTCCCAAATTTTTTCACCGTAGAGAACAAGAAAGACAGTTAGAACCAGAACAAATAGAATGTTTAAGATACTGTTGATAGTTCCCAGCACAAAGCTAAGTAATTGAGTGCTAAGAGTTTGTAAAACATTGGTTAGTCGTTCCGATAACTGGGTGATTGATTGCTCGATATAAATCGCATATTTCTGAGTTTTATCCCACTTTTCTAAATTTTGTATCTGTTCGGTTCCCGATTCGATCCACTGGGGCAAACTATTGATTAAACTGCTTAATTGTTCGACAATCTGGGGAATTAAAATTAAACCTAAAACAATCAAAATTAATAGGGCAATTAAAAAGACAACGGCGATCGAACCACTGCGATTAACCCCGCGTCTTTGCAGCAGTTTGATGGGAACATCTAAGACAAAAGCCAGTAAACTAGCAGTGACAAAAATGCTAACTAAGGGTTCTAGGTAGCTAAATAATTGAAATAATAACCAGCCATTGAGAAATAAGAGCGGAAAAACTAGACTTAGCCGCAACCAACGAGGTAGTTGCCTAAAAAGCTCTATCATATAACTAATGTTGTCGTGAGAGAGTATCGAGATAAAAAGAGACTTTTCTAACCAGAAATCCTCTTTCAATCTACCATCTCCGTGCCACTTTTCTGGCATCGGGAACCGTGAAACTCTTATCTTAACTCTATGGAGCTAAGCGGATTCGAACCGCTGACCCCCTCAATGCCATTGAGGTGCTCTACCAACTGAGCTATAACCCCGCGAAGACCATTTTTGAATATAGCTTAAATAGAATCATTTTGTCAAGGGGTGACGAAAAAAAAATTTGTCACTCCCAAGGCGATCGCTGATTGACAAGGGTAAAACAATCGCCTCCATTTAGACTGGATCGGGAATTTGGATTAAATAGGTTAAACAGTGACCCATGAGGAAATAAACCACTAACATAGCTGCTGCCGCTGCTGCCACTAAGGTTCCTGCCAGCATCAAGGAAAACTCTTGCTTGTCGAACGCTTGCTGCATCAGATGCAATGACCAAGCCACAAGACCGAGGTCAAAGATGAGAATCGGAACTAACATATTTTAAATTTTGTTAACTTTTCTCTATTCTAATACATAATTTTCCTGCGAGATGATCGGACTGAAGTGGAAAACAGAGATTTTTTGCTGGTTTCTCGATCGCCTTCTCGCCATTTTCCAGGTTTGTCAGTCGGGATTCGATCGCTTTCTGTCCGCTAACGATTAAATCTTCTAACCTTTTCAGATCATTCTCGGTAACTGCTGTCATAAGTGACAATCCTCTTATAGTTGAATTTTTCCCAGTCTCCTGTGAATACTCTATCAATATTTTCTCGGTCGAGCATTTCTACTCTAAAATGAAAGATATTGCAATCCCTGTTAGAGAATTTCTCAGAAACTTGAGGTATATTAAGTGTGACATAATCACAGTTTCGCATTTAACCTTCATAAGATGGAATATGAATATCATTGACGCTTTAAATCTCAAAAAACCCCAAGATTACCCCTCTAGAGAAGCTTATCAGCAAGACGTTCTCAAAGCGGTACAGGTCTTAATGCGTTTAGGTATTATGGATAGTCCCTCGGCCGATTTAACCGCTTCCCTAGACTCTATCCTTGAGAAATTACAAGAGGATGAACTGGCTATCTACGGTAGAAAACGCAGTAAACAAGAAATTATCGCCGATTTAAAGCAAGTTAATAGTGAAATTGTCGAACTCGATCGAGAAATAGCTGACTTAGAATGGCAAATTGCCCTCAAAAAAGCCGAAATATCTGTTAATGAACCAGTCAATACCATTATCCGTTTTCGTGATTGGAGGCGGGGAATTTTTGGACAGGGGTGGGAGGCAACGGAAACTTTGCTCGGCGATCGCCAATTAGCGGCTAGATCAACGGCACGAAATGAGCTTGAGCGTAGCAAATTTTATGATTTAGGGGTGGCGATCGTTGGTTACGCCATTGTTTTAACCGTTGAGCTTATTCCCGATTCTCCCACGAGCAGTCAAGCTAAAGTACGAATTACCACCGCTCAAGGGATCCCTTACTTACCTCCTCAACTGAAGTTAGCTATTCTTAATGAAGATGAAACCCCTGCTTTAACGGAATCGGTATCAAGAGAAAGGGATACTTGGATTCAGCGAGAGTTTAGCCTCAATGAGGGTGAAGTTTTTAAAGTTAAGATTGCTTTAGATGAGTTCAGTCTGATTGAAACTTTTGAGGCTTAAGATTCTCAAGACTAGATAGGAAGCTATGTCAAAAAACTATAAAAAGGTCAATATTGAACTTGATCAGGAGGCAAGGCTCAGTATTTTTGATGTTACCCAGGGTTCGGGCAGCAATCCTCTCATGCGTGTCAGTTCTACTCTAGTTTTACCTGAGAATCAACGGGAGTCTAGCCGATGGCAAGGAAATTTTCGCGGGTTAGTTCGTCAGGATTTGAATAATCCTCCTCGTATTGGTGATATTCCAGGACAGATCACAAATTATTCTGAAGAGATACAGCGAAATGCTTGTCAAGAGGCAAGAGTAGAATTTGCAAGTCAGTCAAGACAGTGGCTAGAAGACAATTTACGGACTCTAAAAGAGGAAATTCTGGATAAAACCAGTGACCGAGAGGAAGTTATTATCAACATTTCTACTGATGATCGTAAGTTTATTGAGTTTCCTTGGTCAGAATGGTCGCTCTGGGAAAAACGTCCCCAGGCTTGGTTCGCGCTTAGTCCGACCAGCTATAAATCGCCATCTAGTGCTAAATCTAGGGAGGGCAAGATTCGTCTTTTAGCAATTTTAGGGGGCGATAAAGGGATTGACGTGCAGAAAGATAAAGTATTTTTAAATCAGTTGCCGAATACTGATCCTGAGTTTTTAGTCAAAGAACCTAAATCAAGGTTTAGTGATGCTTTATGGGAGCAGACTTGGGATATTCTATCTTTTTCAGGTCATAGTTCTAGTCAAGGCGATCGCGGATCCATAGCAATTAATGACCATGAGAATTTAAATCTGGATGAATTAAGAGACGGTTTAAAGAAAGCGATTTCTAGAGGCTTAAAGTTAGCCATCTTTAATTCCTGTGACGGTCTCAAGTTAGCAGAGTATTTACAGGATTTGAATATTCCGCAAGTTATTGTTATGCGAGAGCCTGTACCGAATGGCGTTGCTCAAGACTTTTTTAAGTATTTTCTGGATGCTTTTTTTCATCAAAGAGAGTCATTTTATTATGCTGTCAGAACAGCAACTGAACGTATTAATGAAGACTATAATAATAGTTATCCTGGGATTGGTTGGTTGCCTGTAGTGTTCCAAAATCCTGCAACAGAACCATTGAGTTTAGACACCGAGATTCGTTATACTGCTGAAAATATTCCTTGGCAGACAATTTGTAATGACCGCTTACAATTACAGCAAAAACTAACAACAAATCCCTTGACGGCGCGAAAAGTTGATAGAAAGTATGAGCGAGAAGAAGTCTATGTACCTCTCGGTTTACTGGAACGTAAAGTTATTGAGAAATATCCAGCGTACACGCAATCTCGAAGAGAAAAAAGTAATTTTAACCCTCTAGGTGGTGTCATTCAAGCCATTAATCAAGGGATAAAAAATCTAAATCCTTTCAGTAAAAATAAGAATCAAAATGAGCCAATCTCAACTGATGAGCCGATCATTTTTAAAGAGGTAACAACTGAAGTTGAGGTTATTAAAACCTATGAAAATCAGGAATTTTTAGAACAGGTATTAAAACGTTGTCAAAGTCCTAAAAGTCAGGGAAAACGTATCGCAATTATTGGAGAACCAGGTTCGGGAAAAACAACCTTGTTGCAACAGGTTGGCCGTTGGTTAGGTCAAGAGATGCCCGAAGATATTCCTATTTGGGTGTCTTTAGCAGATTTACAAGGTCAGGATTTAGAGCATTATTTATTTGATACATGGTTAAAGTCTGTTATTAGGAATATTAATATAGATGCGGATTTTAATCGGATTGAAAGTAGTTTTAAGCAGCGATTAAAAGCAGGCAATATTTGGATATTATTGGACGGGGTTGATGAAATGTACAACCAGTCTGTTAACATTTTACGAGAGCTTGAGAAACAAATCAATGAGGTTAGTTGGTTTGACAATACTCGAATTATTTTAACTTGTCGTTTAAATCTTTGGGACAATGATTTTAATGCTTTAATTGAGTTTGATACTTACAAAACGCTTAAATTCTCCTATCCTGAGCAAGTAGAGGAGTTTATTACTCGTTGGTTTTCACCCTATGATCAAGAAAATAATCAACAGCAAGGAGCTAAATTAATTAATGAGTTAAAAAATGAGGGGAAACAGCGTGTTCAGGATTTAGTCAGGAATCCGCTTTGTTTAACGTTGCTTTGTTGGAATTGGTATCATCAACAGGGTCACAATCGTTTACCAGAGACGAGAGCAGGTTTATATCGTCAATTTGTTAATAGTTTATTACATTGGCAAAATGAGGGGAAAAAGTATCGTTTATCGGTGACTTCTAAGCAATTAAAACAGCTAAATCGTCAGATAGGTAAATTAGCTCAATATTGTTGGGATCATGAATTGACTCGTTTTCGATTTCACGAAGATATTGTCTGTAAGTTTTTGGGTGAACAAGGTAATGATAGTTCCTTATTTAATCTAGTTCTCAAGTTAGGTTGGCTTAATAAGGTAGGAGAAGATGTTAACAATAAAAACAAAAATATTTATGCTTTCTTTCATCCTAGCTTTACGGAATACTTTGCGGCGGTGGGAATTGAGGATAGTCGCTTTTTTTTCAATCATATTTCCTATAATCCTAATCATACTAGAGCTAGTTACCGTATTTTTGATACCCAGTGGCGAGAAGTTTTTTTGCTGTGGTTGGGTAGGGAAGATTTAGCAAAAAGCAAGAAAAATCGTTTAATTAATGCTTTAACAACGTTTAAGGATGGCTGGGATGGATATTATCAATATCAGGCTTATTTTATGGCGGCATTGGGATTAACAGAATTTGAGAATCCGAGAAAGCAGAAAAAGGTTATTAAGCAAATGTTGCGATGGGCAATCTTTGATGAGGAGTATCTTTTAGATAATAAGGATAAGAGTTTTAGATCACTTAAGTTATCTCAATCTAAAGATGAATTTCTACAGCAATATGGATTTGATCTTGAAGAGTCTTGGAGCTTTGATAAGTTTCTGGGTGGTGTTGATAGAAACTATTTTAGGAAGATAATCTGCCAAGTTCGAGGAAAGCCTGATTTATGGAGAGATAAATTAACAGTAGCCCATGCTGCGGGTAGGGTTTTAACTGAGTTGGGTTTTTCTTTAATTGAGGAAGAACCAATAGAAACAGCAGAGAAAGAGATACCAGTACCCGTTAATAATCAAGCACAATCAGAGTGGAATTTTGATATTTCTGAATTTATACGACTAAGATCGGGGTACAATTACAAATATCCTTCCAATAGTTATAAACAATATACGAAGAACACAATAACAGAGGATAATGAAGAATCTGTTAATAAAACTTTTGAGGTATTACCTAATATTGTAGATTTTCTCAATGTAAATCCGTTAGGAGTGACTAAAATAAATGATACTGCGGTTGATTGGAAAAAAGCATTTGAATATTTGATTCAACTTTCTATTGATCATGAATTGATTGTCAAGTCTTTGGCTGAAGTTATTTCTGCCTTGATTCCACAAGATGAGAAAAAAGAATATAATGCTAAGTCACAAACGGCTTTTAAGTGTATTAAGGAAATTGCGCCTATTGAGTATAAAGCATCGTTGATTGCTCAATTAATGATTTATTTTGACGATCTAGAAAAGATTCAGGATTTGATTGATGATTTAAAACAATCTTTGGAAGAGCTACCATCTTTAAATAAATCTATTAAAGACGCATTAACTGATTCTTTGAAAGAGAAAGTTTTTAGATCTCCTAATACCTATACAAAATACATAGAGATTTATTCGCAATTACTAGGAAACCCTGCTCAGATTACACCGATCATTTTATCCTTCACTATCCATGATATTCAGTCAAAAAATCAGTATGATAAAGATATTCCCACTGTGTTAGATGTCTTAGAGCGAAATTCATCTAATCAATATTTTCTTCACTTAATTGCTTATTTTAAAGAGGGTTTAATTAATCACGACTTAGAAAAGCGGGGCTATAGTTTTAAACAGCTTTATCACTATGCTTCAGGCGTTTCTTATCAAGATTTTTCTAAGGTATTTTTTACCCCTAGTTTTAAGTCGTCTTTAGTGATTCAGTCACTTTATATGAAAATGAAGCGGGATATTTGGTTAAGAGAATATGATAAATTTTCTCAGTTAGCTGATCATGGAGTGATAAAATATTCGCTATATAGGAAACTACATAATCTCATCAATAAAATCGGAAATTTGATAACATACCAAAATAATTTTGAAAATTATCTTTTAGAATTTTATTTATATATTCTTAGCATTTTTAAATATTTATTCTTCCTCATCCGATTAATACACTATGCCATGATTCCCTTTTTATATATTTGTCAAGGTGTAGATTGGCTCATGTCTTTTATTTTATGGCTGTTTTGTAAGTTTACGATTATACCCATTAAAATATTAATCAATACTTTTAGCTTCTCCCAAAAAATTCAAAGAGAACGAGTTTATTTCCGTCAGCTTAAAAATTATTGGCATACTTTTGACGGATGGACTCAAGAAATTTTAGTCAATTCAATGAATCGTAATACGAATACTATTGATGCCTCTGAAGAGACGGGTGTAAATGCTGGTTTGATAACTTTCTTTTTAGGATTTATTGTTTTAATCATTCCTCCATTGTCTGAGTTATTTGATAAGTTTATTGTCACGAATTTAAAATTGGCTATAGAATTAATTGTTTATCATTTCAGTAATTACATTAATCACCCTAACCTTTATCTCGTTTATGTACAATGCTTGGATGCTTTGGAAAAATTTCTAGGAATCAATATTAACTGGTGGCAAGCGGATACGATAACTTCTCGATTAACCATTTTACTAACTAAACTTGGAATTCTGCTAACCATAACTATACTTTTCTTTTGGATTATCAATCCAGATAAGTTATACGGGAAAATTGAAACAATTAGAAAGCGTAATTTCAAGAAATTCTCTGGAATGCTTGATTTTAAGCAAAGATTAAAAATAAGTGGAAAATATCATCGTGATTTTGATCCGATTTCATTTGTTAATTTTACCTGTAACCACAATACCCAATCAAGTAAATGGAATTCCCTTTCACAAAAAGATCAATGGGAAATCTTAGCTAGAGCTTTACAGTATTGTAAGTACCACTCGGGAACATTCTTTTTAACTAAGAAACTTTCTTTGTTTTGTAGCAAATTAAATTGGGAGCCTATCTCGACATTAAAGTTATTTAAAAGAATTGTAATAACCATTTTTAAATTATCAATTTTAGCACTTGTTATATTTGTTTTATATTTCTTATTTTCTGATCAATCTAATTATGATGGATGTAATTTCTATATTAATAGGACATATAATATTTCACGAGCGGAAGTTGTTCCTATTATTTATAATTACATAAGTTACATAACTGATCACCTTCAAAAACTACAACAATATTGTTTAAGCAATCCTCATCTAAAGAATATATCAGAAATAGATAAGTTACTCATTAAGTTTGTCGGCTTAATAAATAGTACCCTGTCTACGAAACCTATAGAACCTATATCGCTTACAGTGCTTGAGCTATTAAAACGCTTGCTTATTGGTGTCTTATTGATGATATTTATGATAATCTTTGAGATTTTAGTGATTATGTTTATATCCTGGCAGAAAATAATAACAGCAGAAATTTCCAAACAACTGTTTAAAGGGTTAACCAAGTTTCAAAAAATCAGAATACTTAAATTTCTTGCTGAAAATTATAGAGATTACCGTTTAATTATGAAAAGCCTTAAAATCGAAGATGTTTCTCAGCGTAATCAAATGCTGATTGAAGGTGGAACAAGATACATTCATGAAAAGTTGTTTAAAGATTTTGAATGCCTAGAAATTGATCAAAACCTGCAAAAACTCTTTTGGCAATACTATCTCTCAAAATATAAAAAAGATCATCCTGAGCTAGTTCAAGAAATTATGGACAGCTTTAATTAATCATTTGTCTCAATGGCACGTTACCTCCTCTCAAGTTCTAAACTAACGGGCAAAAGACCATCTCCTCAAAAAAGCTTGGCGAAAATGCAAACTTAGGGCAATGGGTGCGGATAGAAAAGTCATACCAAATTTCAAAAACTATGGCATACTTAGGGTTGGCTGAAAAAGTACGGGCGAAGCATTCGGATAGAAAATCTACGGTTTCACCGATAGGTTATTGCCCGAATGCTTCGCCCCTACAGGACGCGGGCCGATGAAGACGCAAGGTTTTGAACGACGATTCTCTCAAAATCTTGCACCTGTTTCGCGAGAAAAGCCAGAAAACCCTTACCTTGCCTAGATTTCACCTTTATTCAGCAAGCCCTACTTATAGAAAAGATGATTAAGTGGATAAATTGGCGATGCCAGTCGTACCCAAAATTGATATTGTTGAGTCAGTAGAAGATTTGAAAGAATTAATGAAACAACAAAAAAGTAGTTTAGCCTACGCTAAAGTACAGTCCTGATATTTTTTGAAGATGGACGAGGTAGAGACGGTTCGCCATTTAGCAGTATTAATGGGACGAGGGGAAAGAACAATCCATCGCTGGTTAAGTTTCTACAAAAAAACAGCGAACTTATCTAAACAGCTAAAAGCTTTACTAGACAGGGAAAGCGAGAAAGTAAAGAATTACGAGAAAGTAAGTTTTTGGTGCGAGGATGAAAGTAGATTTGGTTGTCACACTATTGCTCGGAATAAAATAACTCTTTTCGGAGTTAAGCCCATTGGTAATTTTCAAGATAACTTCCAATGCTTTTGGTTGTACGGGGCTGTAGAGCCTCGACAGGTCAGAAGCTTCTTCTCTGAATTCTCCCATTTAGATGGGCATTGTTTCAGAGAATATCTATTACAACTATCGCAAGCTTTTCCCGATGAATTACATATTTTACAAGTAGATAACGCTCCTGCACATATTGCGGGACACTTAGAAATTCCTGACAATATTCTCTTATTTTATCAACCTTCTTGTTGTCCTGAAGTTAACCCCGCAACAGAGAGTTTGGCTTTACCTGAAAAATTCTCTGGTATGGGAAACTTTTGAATCTCTTGATGCTTTAAGAGATAAACTCGATGCTCTTTTTAATCGTTTATCCAATGACACTATCGGGTATTTGACGGGATGGTCTTGGATTTTAGAAGCTCTATGTCTTTCAGGAATTTAGAAATTTGGTATTAGGTTTTTTATCTTGATTCTGGTTCGTTTTCTCCAAACTGAGCGCAATAATCATCAAGACGGTTTTCCAGAAGCATCCTTAAGAGTTTAATAATAATTAGGGCTACGATCGCTAAGGGGATATTGCTGCCAAAGGTAATTCCGATTACCCCTTCCACTATATCTGCTGTCGTTCTCGTCGCTCTTCGATGATAAAAATGACAAAATTTTGCCTTAAAAGTCGGTGATTCAGTAGCTGTCTCGGCAATTTCTGCCAGTCCTTTCAGTTTTTCTGGTGTATCGTAGGAAGTATATTCATTCTCCAGTTGTCTGCGCTGCTCTTCCAGCTGACGACGACGCAGACGAGCAGACTCTAAACGGCGCTGAAAAGCTTCCAGTTCTTCTAATTCATTAAAAGTGTTCATGGGCGATAAAATTTTTGGGTAAGAGCAGGGCTTTCGTTGTGTAGCAATTCATTCTTCATATTCTGATTTAACAACACCTGGTTTTAGTTAATTCGCATAATTCCGCCGTTTGTTGGGCATTGAGGGGAAGGGGAGAGATCCCTGCAACGTGCTGATGATAGGCTTCTAACATAGGTCTATTGTCTCCTAGTCTTCACTTGTAACGGTTTCTTCCTAGGTTACTGGATCTTTGCTAGTCTCTGAATTTCTAGGTTAGTGAGACATGACTTTGCTGTGTGGGCTGCATCTCAACATTTGCAGAAATACCGACCATCAGGAATTATCAGTCACTCTTAACTCAGTACAAATATATTAATAACTGCCTGTAAGCATCCCACCGAAAAACTAATGCGCGGGGGGTTTGGGGGGTAGAACCCCCCAAAAGCTTGGATTGAGTAATAAAATCGAAATTAATACCAATTCTCCAAAGTCTGACTACAGAAGTTTAATCCCCCTAAATCGCCCTTAAAAAGGGTGACTTAAATTCGATGTGTAGTTTTCATTTAGAGAAATGGTATAACGCAGGATTTCAGCAGTTCAATCAGAGAATGAGAGAATGAACGTTATAACCACCGACCATGGTTCCCAGTAAGCTAACCGCACCCTGGGGGGAGATAACGATCGAACCTATAATGGAGGGTTCTTCGTTACTTGGTATGGTTCGATAGGGTGGCATAAATCGACTAAACCCTTATCTGGCAAGAGTTCTATTGATTAGTTCGTTCTAGATCGAAAACAATTGACAAAATCGCATCAATGTCCTTCTCTATAAGGGTTTCATCCCTTATAACTCCGTCCATTGCATAGCACAAACCGAAGAACCCGTCAGATGGTGACTTTCTTAATAGATCCATCAATTTTTCGGATGGTAACTTTCTTAATGCATCCATCAATTTTTCGGTTTTCATTCGTCTTAAGTTTAAGCCAGAAGGAGTGATAAGAGAATGGCATGATGGTAACTTTCCTACTAGATCCATCTTTTTGGATGGTGACTTTCTTAATGGATCCATCAATTTTTCGGATGGTAACTTTCCTACTATATCCATCAATTTTTCGATGGGATATTGTCTATCTTCTATAGAATTTGCTTCTTCTTGTATTAATCCTACTTCTTCAGGAGTTAATATCAGTCCTTCAAGTTTCTGCTCTGCGTTCTCGATTGTTTCAATTAAGTGTTTGTATATGTTTTTGGCCACACTTAAGTCCTCATTGGTAAAAAGATTACTATGAGCTACTTTGTTTCTGATTTTATGCAGTTTCTCCCAATTAGATTGAAAATTTCTGTATTTAAATGATTCCTTAAAAAACTTATCATAGTTGCTTTTAATTTCTTCTTTTAATTTACGAATTGCCTCGGGAGTTTCTTCAAGCCTATCAATTTTTTTAATTAAATCCTCTTTGGTTATACAACCAGATGAAAGCTTGTATATAATCGAACCTAAATCATCAAAATCTATCAGATAGAGTTGATTGTCAATATGGATTGCAAATTCTTTTTCATTATTTTTTCTGTGATCAACTTTCTTTCTAAAATCTTGGGTGGATCCCGTTGTCCACCAATTCACTCCTATCTTGGTTGTCATGAATTTCGTTATGTAGGCTCTTAAATCGCGTTCCACACGATTAATATAAGGATAAATTTGATCAGCAATCTGTTTAGAAATTTCGTCTTTTACTATATCCAGTTTTTCTAATTTTTGGTCTTTTAAAAATTTTAAAATTGGAATACGTTGAGGTTCTAAACAATCATATTCTCCCTTTACAACAATTGAAAAACCTGTAATACATTTATCTTTGCTGTCTTGATCAGATTTAATTGGATTTACTGTAATTTCTATAAAATTATCCTTGATTTGGCGACTGTTACAACCTATTTGTTGTGTTCCCTTCCAAAATGAATTATTCGAGGCGAGAAGATGGACTAAATTATCAGGAGTTTTGATATGAGATTGATTAGAAGTGTCAAATGCGAAGATTTCAAAGGTGAGAAAATTGTTTTGTGTGTCCATTGGAATGACAGGAGTTAGGTCTATAAACAACATCTACCCTCTATTTTAACTTGTCTATTGAAAAAAAAGGGGCTTATTCAGCCCCCTTAACCTCTAACTACCGCCAATCCTTGCCACATCGCGGGCGTTGGCTTCAAAAGCGGCATCGAGGGCAGAATCGCCGGTTAAACCGGAATCTAACGCCTCTTTAATACACTGCAACATCCGCTTATAATCCTTGGGCATTACCTTAACAAACTTGGGCAACATTTCCGACCAATTTGCTAAAACCAATGCCGCTTTTTGACTTTGGGTGTAATCAGCATGGCGTTGAATTAACTCGCGTAAATCGTTGATTTCTTCCCCTTCTAGTGCCTCTAAAGCCACCATTTGGGTATTGCAACGAGTGGCGAAATCCCCCGACTCATCGAGGACGTAGGCGACACCACCACTCATTCCGGCGGCGAAATTGCGACCGGTAGGCCCTAAAACAACGACTTTACCCCCAGTCATATACTCGCAAGCGTGGTCGCCAACGGCCTCAACTACGGTATTAACTCCAGAATTGCGGACACAGAAACGTTCCCCGGCAACCCCAGAAATATACACCTCACCACTGGTTGCACCGTATAAAGCCACATTACCGATGATAATATTCTCCTCGGCCACAAAAGTGGAACCTTTGGGTGGATAAACGATGATTTTGCCACCGCTTAAACCCTTACCCACATAATCATTAGCATCCCCTTCTAACTCCAGTGTCACCCCTTTGGGAACAAAAGCACCGAAACTCTGCCCCGCGCTGCCCTGAAAATGGAGATGTACGGTATCTTCCGGTAAACCCTCCCAGTGACGTTTAGTGATTTCGTTGCCTAAAATCGTCCCCACCACGCGGTTAATATTTTTAATCGGTAGTGTCGCCTTGACTTTTTCGCCTTTTTCAATGGCATCTTTGCATAAATCCAGTAAAACGGTTATATCCAAGGACTTATCTAAACCGTGGTCCTGGGGAATCTGACAATAACGTCCTACCTCTGCATCTACCTCCGGTTGATAGAGAATCGGAGTTAGGTCAATTCCTTTCGCTTTCCAATGTTCTACAGCCTGTTTTGGCTCTAATACATCAGTTCGCCCCACCATTTCATTTAAGGTGCGGAATCCCAATTCGGCCATAATTTCCCGCACTTCCTGGGCGATAAATTTCATGAAATTCACCGTATATTCAGGATCCCCGATGAAATTCTTCCGTAATAACGGATCCTGGGTCGCTACCCCCGCCGGACAGGTATTAAGATGACAAACCCGCATCATAATACAGCCTAACGTTACCAGTGGCGCAGTCGAAAAACCGAATTCTTCGGCCCCCAATAGGGCTGCCACCACCACATCGCGGCCGGTTTTCATCTGGCCATCGGTTTCCACCGCAATGCGACTGCGAAGATTATTTAACACCAATGTTTGATGGGTTTCTGCTAGTCCCAACTCCCAGGGTAAACCCGCGTGTTTAATCGAGGTTTGGGGTGAAGCACCGGTCCCACCATCAAAACCAGAGATTAAAACCACGTCGGCGTGAGCTTTAGCGACTCCGGCGGCGATTGTGCCAACTCCCACCTCAGAAACCAGTTTTACGCTCACTCTGGCCGCGCGATTGGCATTTTTTAGGTCATGAATCAACTCCGCGAGGTCTTCAATCGAGTAGATATCGTGGTGGGGTGGGGGAGAAATTAAACCGACTCCGGGGGTGGAGTGACGGACTTTGGCAATCCAAGGATAGACTTTTTTACCCGGTAATTGACCGCCTTCCCCCGGTTTTGCCCCCTGGGCCATTTTTATCTGCAATTCTCGCGCTTGGGAAAGGTAAAGACTGGTGACACCAAAACGGCCGGAAGCTACCTGTTTAATGGCACTATTTTTCGAGTCTCCCCGTTCATTTGTCCAAGTGTAGCGCTCGGAATCTTCGCCGCCTTCTCCGGTGTTCGACTTGCCACCGATACGATTCATGGCAATAGCGAGGGATTCGTGGGCCTCTTTGGAAATGGAACCGTAACTCATGGCCCCGGTTTTAAAGCGTTTCATAATCGCTTCAATCGGTTCCACTTCTTCGATGGGGATACTTTCCCGGTTTTTAAAGGTTAATAGTCCCCGCAGGGTGAAGAATTTTTGATTTTGTTGGTTGACCAGTTGGGAATACTTCTTAAAGAGGTCGTATTTGCCCAATTTTACCGCTTGTTGCAGGGTATGAATGGTTTCTGGGCTAAAAAGATGGGCTTCCCCGTCCTTACGCCATTGATATTCACCGCCAATATCGAGGGTATGCACATTCACATCCCGGTCGGGGAAAGCGTGGCCGTGTCTGAGTAGGGATTCTCGGGCAATAATTTCTAAATCGGCCCCTTCAATGCGGGAAGCTGTCCAAGTAAAATAGCGATCAACTACCGATCGATTTAAGCCGATAGCCTCGAATATTTGCGCCCCACGGTAGCTTTGCAGGGTAGAAATGCCAATTTTAGAGGCCACTTTAATTACGCCCTTGGTGGCGGCTTTTATGTAGTTTTTACAGGCGGTCTGGTGGTCAACTCCCACCAATAAACCTTCCTCGATCATACTGCCGAGGGTGGCAAAGGCTAGATAGGGATTAATCGCACCGCAACCATAACCGAGGAGAAGGGCGTAGTGATGTACTTCCCGGGGTTCGCCGGATTCCAAGACAAGACCGACTCTGGTGCGGGTTCCCTGCCGGATGAGATGATGGTGTAAACCGGCAACCGCCAGCAGTGAGGGAATCGGGGCGTGATTTTTATCGATACCTCGATCGCTTAAAATAATAATACTCGCGCCCGCTAAAATTGCCTCGTCCACCTCTTGACAAATTGCCTCAATTGTGCTACGCATTCCCTCGACTCCCGAAGTGGGATCGAAGAGAATGGGAATAGTCACGGTGTTAAATTCGCTATTGCCCTGTAAACGCGCTAATTGGGCGTTGGTGAGGATGGGAGAGTTAAGTTTAATCAGGTGACAGCTTTCCGGCTGCGGATCCAGGAGATTTCTCTCCGCACCGATAGTGGTGATGGGAGAGGTGATAATTTCTTCGCGAATCGAGTCAATCGGGGGGTTAGTGACTTGGGCGAATAACTGCTGAAAGTAATCATAAAGCAGTTTTGGGCGATCGGACAAGACGGCTAGGGGTGTATCGGAACCCATGGAACCCACTGCTTCCACTCCATCCCGGCCCATGGGAGCTAATAAAAGACGTAATTCTTCAAAAGTGTAACCGAAAGCGGTTTGCTGTTGGATTAGGGAAACAGCAGTTTCCGGTGGGGCAGTTTCCACCGCCGGTAAATCATCTAAATTGACTAAATTTTCGGTTAACCACTGGCGATAGGGATGAGCTTTGGCAATAGCTTCTTTTATCTCCTCATCGGCCACGATACGACCTTCTTTCATATCCACAAGGAACATCCGGCCGGGTTGCAGACGACCTTTAAAAGCGACGCGTTCCGGTTCAATGGGTAAAACTCCCGCTTCCGATGCCATAATTACTAGGTCATCTTTGGTGACGTAGTAACGGGAAGGACGTAAACCATTGCGGTCTAACACTGCTCCCATCATCGTACCATCGGTAAAAGCGATCGAGGCCGGACCATCCCAGGGTTCCATCAAACAGGAATGGTATTCATAAAAGGCTTTTTTCTCATCACTCATCGATTCGTGGGCTGCCCAGGGTTCAGGAATCATCATCATGACAGCGTGAGGGAGAGAACGCCCCGATAAAACCATTAATTCTAGGGCATTATCAAAAATTAAGGAGTCACTACCCTCGATATTAATAACCGGCTGGATTTTTTTGATGTCTTCCCCGAATAAGGGTGAGGCAAACATCGACTGACGGGCGTGCATCCAGTTAATATTACCTCGCAGGGTATTAATTTCGCCATTGTGGGCAATATAACGGTAAGGGTGGGCGCGTTCCCAACTGGGGAAGGTATTGGTACTAAAACGGGAATGGACTAATCCTAAAGCACTTTGAAAGTCGGGGTCGTGTAAATCGGGAAAATAGTCACCCACCTGTACTGGCATTAATTGCCCTTTATAGACAATGGTACGACTAGAAATACTGCAAGGATACCAGTAACGATTAAAAGATTGACGATTGAGGTGGGAACGTTTGCGAATAACGTATAATTTGCGTTCAAAGGCCAGATCATCGCTTAAATTGGCATCGCGTTCGATAAAAACCTGTTCGATAAAGGGTTCGGTAGATCTGGCCGAATTGCCTAAACTGGAGTTATCCGTGGGAACATCACGCCAACCGAGAACTTTTAACCCCTCTTCGGCGGCGATTTTCTCGAATTCCTGGCGACTTTTCCCGCGAATTTCGGCATCAGGGGCAGTGTAGAGCATTCCTACCCCGTATTGTCCCGCTGCTGGTAAGGTAAAACCTAGATTACTGGTTACTTTCCGGAAAAATAGGTCAGGGATTTGGCATAAAATACCCGCCCCATCTCCGGTATTTTTTTCCGCACCGCACGCGCCACGGTGATCGAGGTTTAGTAGAATTGTCAAGGCCTGTTCAACAATATCGTGGGACTTTTTACCCGTTTTATGAACGATAAAACCGACACCACAAGCATCATGTTCAAATCGGGGATCGTATAGTCCTTGTTTCCGTGGAGTTTGATTGTTATTCATTTTGTCTGATAGCCTAGCAGTCTGGAAGGGAAGGGCCTAGAGGGTGAGCCAGAGTAGCGATTCTAGGTATATCAATTCTGTATCCAGACTGGACCTTCGGTCTTATATCTTAAGGAAATGTTTCGATGTGACAAGGGTTCCTCTCGCTGCTTTACCCCCTGATCGAGATCGCTTTTCCGATACAAGTTTGATCGCTCCTACAATCGAAGAAATACTCGATCGCTATCTCGATCCCGTTCGATTGATTCTTTCTGCTCTCTCCCGCCATTTTTTTGAATTTTCCGTAATTACCTCGCCCATTGTTCGGGCTTTTTCCGCCGCATCCCGTGCCATTTCCAGAATTTACTCTAATTCCCGTTCATTTAGTCCTGTTTCTTTTTCTTCCATCACCGTAAGCCCTGCAAGCGATTTTTAACCTTATTCTAGTCTCTAAAATACGTCCGAGTTATGATCGCCTAACTCTAGAGCTAAAGTAGAGATAGGGTTTAATTGGAGTTATGTATGGAAGCGATCAAATTTAGGACGGTTATTCATGACGGTCAAGTGAGCGTTCCCCCCCGATATTCTTCTCGATGGGAGGGTAAGATGATACGGGTGATTGTTTTGGATGATTCGGAAATCGTCCCCGATCCGGGCCAGAAAACTGAAAAAACGATGTTCGAGGCGATTTCTTTAAATACACGGGGATTTAGATTCGATCGGGACGAGGCTAATGCCCGATAAAGTTTTTTTTGATAGTTTAATACTGGCCAGCACTCTGGAAGCGGGCTGCCAAATTCTCTACAGTGAAGATTTACACGATGGTCAGCGAATCGAGAATCAATTGATGATCGTTAATCCCTTTGGTTAAGTAGGTAGGCGTTAAAAGTTGTCAGACACCCCCCTTGATAAGTAGGGTTGATTCATGAATCAACCCTACTATGAATCAACCCTAGGGACTTGCGTGAGAATAATATCCCAATCGATCGGAGGGCGCAAGCTTTGCGCCCCTACAGTAACGGATTTTGTCCACAATGTAGGGGCGAACTGCGTTCGCCCAAAAGGTACATTATCAAAGCGCAAGTCCCCTACTATGAATTAACCCTACCTTGATAAGGGGGGCAGAAGGGATCAGTCGGTCAAAATTACCCTTCCAGTTTCCGTCCTTTGCACAAAAGACCGACCCCAGCAACAGAGAGTAAACCGAGAACCGTCGCCGGTTCGGGAACGGTGGTCAGGGAATAATTGGCGAGAACGAAGAGTTCAACAGTAGAACCGTAACTACCTTCGGAAGCGAACCCCGTAGCCACGTTCCCCGCAATGTCGTTACCGGTGAAAAAGCCGAATAGATCATTATCACAAGCAGTGTTGTCACAAGCGATAAAATCTAGTCCCGATCCGTCTAAGGATAGCACAGCCTGACCCGTTAGACTACCACCAGAAAGGTTAAAAGCGTCAAAAGAACCTATGAACGGGAGGGCAGGAGCGGGAGAGCCGTTAAAGGTGGTATTACTGATAGAACTGACGAATACCGTGTTGTTATCCAGTTGCAGGGTTCCGTCAACCGTCGCAGTGATGGTTCCTGCGCTGGAGGTGTAGGAAAAGTTAAAAGTTGCGGCGCTGGCAACTGGTGCGAGGGTGGCGGTGGCTACCGTGGCGAGGGCGACGGTTAGGGGTTTGTTGAAGGATTTTTTCAGGGACATAATTCTGACTTGAATTTGTTGAAAATCTAGCCAAATCTTACTCCCCCCCCCGATTTTGTCAAGGTTGTTTCTATTTATATTTCTTATGCTTTATCTAGCTATTGATTACTCGATTGGGGATTGAGGGCGATCTCCCAGAGATGCGCGAAGGGGTGCGCTTTTCTAGGGTGCGGGGAGCGATCGGTCAAATTGACATATACTATGATTATTAGAGCGATCAATGTTTATCTAAGTTAAAGAGAACAATAAAACTAGCGATCGATGCGCGTGATCAGTAAAGTTAAATTACGAGAGTTTTGGGAACGCCACTCGGACGCGGAAGACGCTCTGAGCGATTGGTATAACTTCGCTAGTAAGGCTAACTGGAAAAATTTAGTAGAAGTTCAAGGTCGCTACCCGAAAGCGGAGGCGGTGGGAAATTTTACAGTTTTTAATATCAAGGGAAACAAATACCGTTTAATCGCTGACATCAATTATTCTCGTCAAACCATTTTCGTTAAATATATTCTCAGTCACGCTGAATACAATAAGGAGAACTGGAAAAATGATCCCTACTTCTAATCCATTAACCTATGGTGATTTACTCTTGCAGTATCAACCGAAACCGATTAATAACTCCCAAGAATACGAGCGATTTTTAAGCATAATTGAAGGGATGATGTCACGGGAGTTAAGCAATGACGAAGGACTATTATTTGATTTACTGGTCTTATTAGTGGAAGAATACGAGCAGAAACATTATCCGATCGCCCGAACAAATCCTACCGCTACGTTAGAATCTTTACTGCATGAATTCGATATCGATAGGGAGTGTCTTATCGATATTTTCGGCGATCGGGATAGGGTAGAATCGGTGATAGGGGGGAAACAGGCGATCGCTCCCTCTCAAGCCGAGTCTCTAGCCGAATTTTTTAATCGTTTAAGTGCGAAACTGGCGTTAAGCGCCCGTGATTTTCTCTTGTAGCCTCATTTTTCCTTCGGGGACTGAGGGGGGAAGACCATATAACAAATCCTTACTTTCTTCATAGCTTTAGATTAATTAAGATAATGTTACAAAACTTTATGAAAAAGGCGTAGTATGATAATTTACGCCAGTAAAGCGAACACAATAAGGAGCAACACCCATAATGCAGTCGGCCGAGATGTTGCTGACAGTCCCCAAAGAGTATTTAAAAGCACCGGGGGGCTTCAACCCAAACGTTACCATGTTTTTCAGTGCCTTGAGCCTAATAACCCTATCTACCTGTGGCTATTGGCTATGGTCCTGGCCGGACTGGATTTGTTTTAGTGCTAATGTCCTCGCTTTACATTTATCGGGGACAGTTATCCACGATGCCTCTCATAATTCTGCCCATAGAAATCGGGTATTTAATGCTATTTTAGGTCATGGTAGTGCTTTAATGCTCGGTTTTGCCTTTCCGGTCTTCACTAGAGTCCATTTACAGCACCACGCTCACGTTAACGATCCCGAAAATGATCCGGATCATTTTGTCTCCACCGGTGGCCCTTTGTGGATGATTGCGGCCAGATTTTTTTATCACGAAATCTTCTTTTTTAAGCGGCAACTCTGGCGAAAATACGAACTGCTGGAATGGTTCCTCAGTCGTCTTTTTGTGGCTACCATAGTCATCGTCGCCTGTCAATTCGGTTTTATTGGCTATGTGATGAATTTTTGGTTTGTTCCCGCTTTAGTGGTGGGAATTGCCCTCGGTTTATTTTTTGACTATCTTCCCCATCGTCCTTTCCAAGAGCGCGATCGTTGGAAAAATTCCCGAGTTTACCCCAGTCCCCTGTTAAATCTGCTGATTTTAGGGCAGAATTATCATCTCGTGCATCATCTTTGGCCGTCGATTCCCTGGTACAAATACCAACCGGCATACTATGCCATTAAACCGCTTTTAGACGCAAAAGACTGTGAACAGTCTTTGGGTTTACTGCAAGGTAAGAATTTCTGGAGTTTTCTCTACGATGTCTTCTTGGGGATTCGCTTTCACTCCCATTCTTCTAAAACTTCTTGATCTCATTTATCGTAATGATGAGGTACAAAGTTTTCATTTTAGGGAGTCGGTGGTCAATTTTATGAGAAACTCTCTATCTGTACTGGTTTTGTTGTCAACTTGATTTTTTGAAGGAGGATTTTATGGGTCAACATTGGGGAAAAGCCTTAATTTTAACAACAACTTTCTTGACAATTAACATCAACTATGCTAAGTCTTTAACCTTTGGTGAGGCCGTTGGTATTGGAGCGGGGGCCTTGTTAATCAACCGAGCGGTACAGGATAATAGACAACGTTATCGATTTGTACCACCAGAGCAAGAATTTCAGCGCGGATTAGAGGACGGTTTTAACTTTGCCCGCTATGACAATCCGCGCAATTCCAGAGACTACGATGACGGTTTTATCGAGGGACGAAGACGCCGGGAATCGGGTTGGTCTAGTCCTAATCGGAGAAACTAATTATTTTTTTGGTCTGCGTCCCACTTCGGCGGTTTCTTGAATGGAAAATATCCTCAATTTGCCGTCGATGGGAGCGACTTTAGCCACTGCTTCCGATGCCACTATATAGTTATCACCCTCGGTATTAGTAATATTGACTACCCGATCACGAGTGATAATCGCCATCTCGTCATTAGCAAGAATATCCACGTCCCAATTCTCAGAAAGAACCTCTATACTTTTAATATTTTTGTAGGATTCCTCTAAAAATGTTTTATGTTCCGTGATGCCATTTAACTCAAAAATTTCGGTACTAGCATCGGTTTTAATGGTCAATTGCGAGGAAATAAACGGGGCATAGTGTTTGAGGATTAGGGCGATATTTCTATCTTTAATAGCGGTTTCAATGTCTTGAATCATTGCTTTAATTTCCGCTTCACTGATTTTTTGTCCCCCATTGCGATTACTCGATTGTTTTACCTGCACTATCGAGGGGTTAGCATGGACAAAAGGGGGGGAGATGCTGGGGAGAAAGGATAAACCGAGCAATAGAACAATTAATTGGGGAGAACGCATAATTTAATAAACTTGGTAAATTCAACCCGAATCATAGCATTTTCTCGTTACCGAATAAATCCTCAAGGTTAAAGTCCCTAGTTAGGGAAGCTAAGAGAGCAAAATTATGGCTGTGCAAAGTCTAGGTTGATCCTTTAGCTATTTTTGCCTTATATTTCCAGAATAACGGGGGTATGATCGCTAGGTTTTTCTTGTTTTCTGGGTTCTCGATCGATCAGACAATTAACGGCTTTTTCGTATAGCTGAGGAGTTAAATAAATATGATCGATTCGCCAACCTCGGTTACGAGCAAAACCACCGCTGCGATAATCCCACCAACTATAATGTCCTGCTGCTGAGGTGAATTTTCTAAAGGCATCTTGTAAACCAATTTCTAAGACCTTTTCTAAAGCTTCTCTTTCTTTAGCTGAAGACATAATATGATTTTCTTTGCCTTTGGGATCATAAATATCTTTATCTTCTAAGGCAATATTAAAATCTCCACAGATACATAATTCTTGGGGTTGAGAATTAATTATTTTATCTAGATATTTTCTAAGAGTTTCTAACCATTTAAGCTTATAAATATACTTGTCACTATCTAGGGAAGAACCATTAGGAACGTAGAGATTAATAATCCGAATATCGCCGATTACTCCAGTAATTAAACGTTTTTGTTCGTCCAGTTCTCCCGTTAAATTTTCGCCGATAATGGGACTAAATCCCACAGTGATATCGTCCATAGGTTTCTGGCTAAAAATCGCTACACCATTATAGGATTTTTGTCCAGAAATATAGAGATGATAACCCAAAGATTCAAAAGCTTCTCTGGGAAAATCTCGATCGATGACCTTGGTTTCTTGCAAACATAAAACCTCAACGGGATTAAGTTGTAACCAGTTAATTACCTGCTCTTGTCGGCTGCGAATTGAGTTGACATTCCATGTGGCGATTTTCATAGCTAAAAACCGAGAATTTTTCTCACACTTCCTCAGCAAAACTACTGCGACGCACAAACTCAAAGGGACCGGCGATCGAACCCCAGACTAATTGATCAGTTTCGGGATCTAAACCGCGATCAACGCTAATTAATCCCTGTTCACTAATTTCAAAACTATTATCTAAATAAGTCATTTTATCTTTGCGAAAGACTAAACATTGTTTACCCGGTTTCACCACCCCTTTAAAACTGTTACCTGTCCAAGTTACATTCATATCACAACCCGGCATCGGTTCTAATAGGTCTAAGCTGAGATTTTTGAGACGCTGGGGTTCTCTAGAAGCACCAAAAAAGTTAGCTTCCTCTTTAACTTTAAAGTTTTCTAGTTCAATATGGTCATCGACTACCGATAATTTAAACACTCGCAAACGATAGGGAGTATTGAGCATAAAATCGTAGGCCTGCTCTAAAAATAAACTGGTTCCCTTCAGTAATTCATCGGGTAAAGGACGCATACACACGCGAATATGGGCAAAAAAAGGCGGATTAGCAAAAGCTTGTTCTTGATTACTAAAATCCGCCGCCATCCAGCGTGCTAGGGTTTTTATATCCGTGGAATGAGTCATAATTTTTGAGATGTAAATGGCTATTAGCTAGCAGCCATTAGCTAGTTAATCGCTCTGATAAATTTTCACTGATTACTGATAACTATGCCCCGATAATTGTTATTGTGCAGTTACTTTAATTTCGATATCGGCACTCACTTCGGGATGGAGTTTGACTTGTACTTTATAGACTCCCAATTGACCGATATCGGGGACGGTAATACCACGGCGATCGATTTCTAATTTGGCATTTTCTAGAATAACCGTAGCCACATCTTGACTGGTGACAGTACCGAAAATCGCCTCGTTTTCACCCACCTGTTTAGAGATGGTGTAGGGACTGAGTTTTTCGATCGCAGTTTTTCTGGTTTCTGCTTCTTGTTTTTCAGCGAGGAGACGTTGACGCTCTTTTTCTTTCCTAAATTCTGCCTGTTTCATCGCGCCTTTGGTGGCTAAAACGGCCACCCCTTGGGGGATAAGGTAATTTCGCGCGTAACCGGGGGCGACTTCCACCACATCGCCATTTTCACCTAATTTGGTGACTTTTTGATTGAGGATAACCTGCATTCGTTTCGCCATGATCTTGACCTAAAACAATACTTCCAAAACCCCTATCATACCATGGAATTGTCAAGTATCGATCACAAGTTAGTTATTGCTGGCGGCGATGATCTGGGTTAATAGAGGTCCGATGGCCTGAAAGGCCGAGGGTAAAACCGCTACGGTGGCGGCTGCGATAATAATTGTCGTGGCTAATCTCAGCACTTTCTCGGAGGCTTTTTCGTAGGTGTCAAATTTATAGTCGAGCTTGTCTAATCTTTGGTCTATTTCCTGAAAGCGTTGCCCCATAGTATCAAAACGTTGGTCTATTTCCTCAAAACGTTGGTCTATCGCCTCAAAACTTTGATCTATCGCTTCAAAACTTTGATCTATCGCCTCAAAACGTTGATTTACTGCCATTTGGAAGCTTTTCAATTCGTTGAGAACATCGGTTAGGGTAGGTTCTTGAGTGGACATGGTGACACCTAGGATAATTTGATCGCCTTGCACAATTATAACCTTAAGTCAAGCTTTTTTGATAAAAATTAACTTTTTTGTCGGTAATATTTTGACCTTGTTTCAGTGTTGGAGACAAGCAGTATTTCTATTCTAATAATGTCTCTTTAATTGTTGTTAAAACTTTACTATCTTTGACCATCCAAGCATGAAGCAATACAGGAATGGAAATTTCTTTGCCCACCGATAAACGGGAACTATGGGCAGGAAATATCATTAAATCGTAGGGAGTCCAGATAATTGTGGTTTTAATTTTATTTAAAGTTTGTTGACAATCTTGATTTAAATCCTCTAGAAATTGACTCCCCGGCTGCATTTGTCTAATCCCGTCTAAGGGTAAACTATAAGCAGTTAAAGTGCCTCGATTCGGGGCAGAAATATTTAGGTAACGTTGCACTCTTTCCACTCCTCCCAATCTTTGCAGATAGTAGCGGGTAATTAGTCCTCCCATACTAAACCCAATCAGATCTACTTTCTGCTCTTTAGCAAAGTTTTTCTCGATATAATTGTCCACCTGACTGGCTAAAACTTCTAACTTTTCGTAACCATGATTGGGAATTAGATTAAAACTATGCACCTGCCAACCATGATAGTTTAAATACTCACTCATCGGTTTAAAAACAGCAGTAGTATCCAGAAAACCATGCACCAAAACAACGGGATTCATAGAAGACGAAGTTTTATCCTTAAATTCTGAATCTATTCTAACGTAGAATACGGCTAATTATCGAAAAAATCCAAGAAAGATCATATATACTACAGCGTTGATCATAAGTGCGAAACGTTTAGACACCAGATGGGGTTGTAGGGTTGTCGGTTTCTTGGTTAAATAAACCTAAACCAATCTCAAAGTGAGGATTGTTAGTTATAATAACTTTTTAGCAAAATTGATCGCCTCCTGAAAAACTGTCACTTTGCCTTCAATTTGGGCAATTTGTACCTCGATTAATAACTTACCGATAATCGGACTAGGTTTCAGGTGTAAATGGTTAATTAAATCATCGCCTCTTAATAAAGGTCGGGGATGGGCGATAATATTATCAGGATCGAGATAGGAAGTAAACAGGGAAGCGACAATATTTTTGTTAATCCCCATTGATAAAGCAAAAAGGGCAAAAACAGGAAATACTTTTCCCGCATTTAGATAAATAAAATACTGTTCCCGCAGACTTAAATTAGCTGCTTCCTTGAGGGAGGGTAAAGACTTAATTACCGTCATTACCGTGCGAATTTCCCCACGGGAATACTTAAGCTCGATTAACTCTTTTTCCGCTTCTGCTAAAATATCCGATACCAATAGAGCTAATTTTGTCAACTGTAACTGAGAAGGGGAAAAGATAAATTTTTCCGGTGACAAAGATTCTAACAATCCTGCTGCCGCTTCCACCCCCATAACTCGCTCCATTTTTGCGGGGGTAATCCGACGCAACCAGAGAGATAATAAGCCATCTTCCCAGGCACTTTTTAGCCATTTATTGCCACGGGAATTGAGCAAAAGGTAATTCAACTCAGATTGTACCCTTTCGGCGGCTACACGGCGCAATAAAGGGGCAAGGGAACGAATAGTTGCACGGGTATGGGGTTCGATTGTAAAGTCCAATTGAGCCGCTTGTCGATAGGCCCTTAATAATCTTAGGGGATCATCTTGGAGATTTTCGCGGGAAATCATCCGCAGAGATTGGCAGCCTAAATCTTTTAATCCCCCTAAAGGATCGAAAATTTCTTGGGTTTGGAGATTATAAGCGAGAGCATTAACGGTGAAATCCCGTCTTTTTAGGTCTATTTCTAGGGATTCTCCCTCCTGTTGCGCGAAATCAAGAGTCCCCTGCGGAAAAACGACGCGAGCAATTTGACGAACTGCATCTAAAACCACAAAACCGGCTTTATACTGATGGGCAATAGTTTGAGCAATTTCGATCGCTTTTTCGGGAACCACAAAATCTAGGTCAATATAGTCTTTCTGACGGTTTAATAAAGCGTCTCGCACAGCACCACCGACTAAATAAGCATTTTCTGGCAATTCTTGCTGATTAATCGCAAAAACTTCTTTAACTAAACTATCTAGGTTTTTTTGACAAGACATCGAGAAGATAAATTTACAAAAATATAATTTTGACCGGCCCCATTTGGGGAGAGACTGAGCTAGATTAACGGAAAAGACCTATAGAGTTAAACTTATGTGTATTTGTATTAACTGCTATTTTGTTGATCGCTGTTTCACCTATCATGCCGTAGAAACACAACATCAGGAACGTCATCTCACCGAGACACCGGACTTTGAAGCGAAGAACCCTTCTATTAACGTTAACATTCGCACCAAGGAAGATTATATCGAAATGGAATGGGATGTGGTGGGTTGCGATAGCTTTTTACGGGAAACTGGTAAATGGTCTAGTTTGCGTCCCGGTGAACCAATTCCCACCTAAAATACCTGAACTTTTCTAATACATATCTACTACAAGAGCCAAAAACCCTTGTCCAGCAATGGATAGACCAGTTAACTTTTCTTGCTGTACCCGTGCAATAGTGGTTATGTATATAGAAAAAGTTCCTAACCGTTGTGTCTGGAGTGGTTTTTATCAATGAGCATTGCTTAAAAGGACTCTTCGGGAACTGTTATGCAAATAATTAACTTAAAATAAAATTCGATGAGAATAACTACGCTTAAAAGTAGCTGAAATTCATACAGGAAAGGACTTAAGGCACAAATAAATTAATACCAAAAGATAGACAATTGAGTTAAGATTTGATATAATAGCCAAAAACGAGATTATTTTACTTATGATACTTGACAAATTTTTTAACCTACAAGGAACCTGTATTCAAGGCTATCGACACCTAGAAAATATCGGCTCTTCGGTTTGTGTTATGCAATGAACGGAGGTTATAAGAGATGGAACCCCTATAGAGAAAAGCATTTAGCGATTTTTGTCAATTATTTTTGATCTAGAGCGAACTAATCAATTAAGTCTCTTGTCAGATAAGGATTTAGTCTGACAGGGGGACAAGCCAGATAGAAAACTTGCCAACAAAGGCTTCTGGCTTCTCTCGCTAGAAATAGATATAGCGATTCTGGGCAAAAAGCTAACGAAAGAATTAGGGATAGGAGCGAGCTTACTAAGAATTATTATTAATAAGTGAGAGATGGTGCGGCAAACTTTTTCGAGCTAAAACCATGGAAAGCTTATGATGTATGGATTTCAGTCTTCTTGTCCCCCTGTCAGGGATTTAGTCTATTTATGCCCCCCTATCGAACCATAACAAGTCCCGAAGAGCCAAAAATATGAGGCAATTAAAATAATTGTTATTCGAGTAGATTTCTTAACTAGAAAGACTTTTAGTCTTGAGATTATATTAGGTCGAGGTCTATTTATGTCAATCCTCTATGGCTCCAGCGACTGCTGCGCTAAAATTGGTTTTATCACCTCTTATGGCAACCTTACAGATATAGCAAAATGTTCTAGCCCGGCTCCAGCATATCTCGATTTGCTGCTTCAGGAAATTGAGGCAACGCCTAGAGAATATTGGGCAGATTTGCTGGATACCTTACGCCAGTTTCGAGAGAAAATTCCATCAACCGCCCCATCTTTAATTGATGCTGAACAAGCCCAGAAAAATCAAGCGGCGATCGACCTTCTAGATTCGTGGCTACATGACACTGAAGATGCCTAGGAGCATCAGCAAGCCTGGGATTTTCTGAAAACTGCTCTTGACGAAGATCGGTTATCTGATCGCCCCTTATTTCCATGATCCGTCTGATTTTGCTAGATTCTGGACTACTGGGAATGGTCACTAATCCAAAAGCCACAGGTATTACTCTTGATTGTCAACTATGGCTAAAAGCTCTCTTACAACGCGGAGAACAAATTGTCATTCCCGAAATTTCAGATTAAGATTAGTTTATTTGAAAATATAAAAGGGTGCATAATTAAGCAAGTTTAGTTTTTGGGAGAATAATTAATCATGCGACGCGCAAACATTTCGACTATTAGTATTTCATTCGCTATCTTTGCTCTAGTAGTCTGTTGCCATAGTTTATTTGTCTCATCTGAAACTGCTATTAAAACTCAAGCTATATACTGGTTTTATTCTGCACTTATATCAGCCATAATTCCATATCTTGAAGAAATAGCGGTTTACGTCAAGACTATAAAGGTCGGCAGCGGTGGTATCGAGATTGCTATGAATGAGGTTAAAGAGAAAATTCAGAAAATTGACGCAAAAGTAGAGAAAATGGATAACAAACTATTGCAAACGCTGGAGCGGGTTCAACAAAATGAAGCAATACTCTCGCAACAAGCCCGTGATATTCGGCAGCAGAATTATGATTCTTGGACTGTTAACATACTTGCAAAAATGAGTCCTCAAGAGAAATTAGCAACACAAGAATCCCTCACTCACACCCATCTCAAAAATGAAGGTGTTGGAATAACGCAACTTAAAGAGATGTTAAATCAGCTTGGTTATTATCATGGGAATATAGATCAAGCATTCAATCCTGAGTTAGCACAAGCGGTCGAAAAATTTCAACTTGAAAATGGGTTAGGAATACCTGATGGCATAGCTGGTTCAGTGACACTCACTAAAATTGCTGAACTTTTGCGCCGTTAAATTAAATTGGTGCAGTGTGATGCCGAAGGCACTGCGTAGCAGATCGCAATCTTGTAGGGTGCGTTCTCTAAGGTGACTCCTACTGATCGACCGATCGATTTTTGGGGAACGCACCATGCACATTGATTGCAGCTGCGGGTTTAAGTGCGATGCCAAAGGCACTGCGTAGCAGATCGCTGCTCTTGTAGCTTGGGTTGACGGCTGTTACCCAACTCCCTCAAAACAATGCAGTAGGATAGACGTGGGATAGATTTTCTAGATTGCCGTGAGCGAAACCGTCTATATTGAAACCAGTGTTATCGGTTATCTGACAGCCAGATCGACCAAAAACCTGATTATTGCTGCCAATATTGAAATAACACGGGAATGGTGGGAATTTCGTCGAAACGACTTTATTCTGTACACTTCGGAGGCTGTCCTAGAGGAAGTAGCTAAAGGGGATACAGCGATCGCCTCCCAAAGGCTGGATATTTTGCGTGATTTTCCCTTGTTAGCATTGAATGACGCTGCACAAGATTTGGCTAAACAATTCTTAACCCGCAGTAATCTGCCTCCAAAAGCGAAAGTTGACGCGATCCACATTGCCGCCGCAACTGTCCACGGCATGGATTATCTGTTAACGTGGAACTGTAAGCATATTGCTAATGCTCAAATACAGGGTAAGTTAGCTGAGATTACCCTTGGTTGTGGCTATGTATTGCCTATCCTTTGCACACCCAACGAACTAATGGGAGATTAAGTCATGTGGACAGATGAAATTGTTGAGGAGATCCACCTAATCCGTGAAGAGTATGCCAAGTCCTTCAACTATGACTTGGATGCAATCTTTGCAGACCTACGCAAAAAGGAAGCAGCAAGCGGCAGAGAAGTCGTAAACTTATTGCGAAAGCCCAGTCTAACAAGTCGTTGGAGCGGCCAAGCTAGAGAGCTTGATGATGGGATCAAGGATGCTAACCGCCGCTCAACTTAGTTGTTCCCCACTTCCCACGAAAAACTTTTTCCCTATGAGGGGAAAGATTCGCCAATAGACTGGACAAGAACCTCTAGATGGGCGAGACTATGGGTGGCCATGGCAGTAAATCGCAGACGACTGGTGGGAACGGTAGGAGGACGAATGGCGGGGGCAAAAATCCCTTTTTCTAGCAGTTTTTGCGATAATTCTAGGGCTTGGCCCGGATTGGCTACCGTTAAACATAAAATCGCCGCTTCCGAAGGCAATATATTAAAATTATTTAATTTACTCTTGACAAAATTAATATTTTGGTGTAGGCGTTGGCGACGTTCCGGTTCCAGACGAATAATCTCTAAAGCCATTCTAGCGGCGGCGGTGTCGGCGGGGGATAAACCGGTAGTATAAATCCAGGTGGCGGCGCGATTGCGGATAAAATCGATAATTTTGGCACTTCCTGTCACATATCCCCCTAAACTGCCCAAAGCTTTACTCAGAGTCCCCATCTGAATTAATTCCCGTCCCTGACAACCACAATATTCCACGCAACCTGTGCCATTTTCCCCCATAACTCCGGTAGCGTGAGCCTCATCCACCAAAACCATACAATCATAAATCTCGGCTAGAGCGAGAATTTCCGCTAGGGGACAGATATCCCCATCCATACTAAACACTGTATCAGTGAGCAGTAAACAATGACGATAGTGATGACGGTGGGCTAATAACTGATTTTCTAAGTCTTCGAGACTATTGTGCCGGTATTCTTTCACCGTGGCACCGCTTAACTTGGCTCCATTTTTGAGGCTAGAGTGATTATATTGATCTCCTAAAATCAGGTCTTTCTGCGCCACTAAACAGGTAATTGTCCCCAAATTGGCTAAATATCCCGAACTAAAAACGATTGCGTCTTCACTATTTTTAAAAGATGCGATCGCTAACTCTAGATCTCGATGAATATCTCGGTGTCCACTTAATAGACGCGAGCCGGTGCTTCCAGTTCCATAGCGTTGTGTGGCTGCTATGGCTGCCGCAATCATTCTTTCATCGGCTGCTAATCCCAGATAATCATTACTGGCAAAATTAATCAGCGATCGACCCTCTAATTCTATAACGGCCCCGCTCCGGCCTTGAATGGTTTTAACCCTTCGATACCAATTGGCCCGATGGAGGGTTTTTAAGCTATCCTCGATCCAAGAGTAAGGATGATTCATGGGCGATTTGTCAATATATAGCCAGATTATTGCCGAAAAAGGCTCTTTTAAGGGTTAATAGTTTCGTAAAAACGACAATCTTGACAGGGACCGGAGGGGTTAATCGCACAGCGCAACAGTTCGGATCTGGCGTTAAAACGACAACTAGCATCCCCCATCACCCAACGTCCTTCAATCAAACTTTTTTCGTTAGGAGTGGGAGCAGTTTGTACATAAAGGGAAATTTTGCGTAAACAATAGCCACCAATCTTGTATTGATACTGGTGGTGACGTTCCAAAACTGCGTAGGTTTGTCCTTTTAAGGCCAAATAATTACCCGGTTGTGGCATCCAATCCAATTGAATCTCTCCCAAACTTTGCCGCGGATGGGTTAGAATAACCTCCGTTGTTAATGAATCTTGCTCCATGATTATCCCTGTATTCTGGGCTACCTTTGCTCAATGGTAGCCTAGATCTCCGAGTCGATTAATAATTATATCTCCTGCAAAAATCAAAAATCTTCGGTTAGGTAAGCAGACTCCCAGACAGAAGACTCCGAGACAGGGGAAGAAAAAAGACAAGGGACAACTATCCTAGAATTGCCAATTTCCCGATTAGAGTAGAAGATAAACCGCAGGATTTTCCCGAGAATTGACTTTATGGTTTACCCGATCCCGCCTGAAGATAATCTACCGCAAAAATTTCCGAAAATTCCCTTAGATCGTCGGGCCTATGCTTTCCTGATTGACTTTGCCTCGATCTGGTTTTTAAGCTCCTTTGCTAACAGTGCGCCTGTACTACAATTTTTCCTTTTTCTCCTGATTTGGTGGTGTTTGCGGGTGTTATTAGTAGCGCAGAATCGGGGTCAGAGTTTAGGACGTTGGGCCTTGGATATGAAGGTCATCGATCTACGACTTCAGCGTTTACCCGGAATTTTGGAGTTAAGCAAACGAGAGGCGATCGCTGGTGGCGGGGCAGCTTTAATGATGGTAGGGTTAAATACTTTTTTTGGCAATCCTTTAAGCTTGATTTTATTATCTTCGCCCCTTTTCGCCGATTGTGGTATGGCGATCGGTGATGAGCAATTTAACCAAGCTTTCCACGATCGCATCGGTGGCACGATTGTTATTCCCACCCGTCGAGGTTTTTCTCTCGATCTACGTTTAAGAAGGCTTTGGTATCAAGTTAAGGGCAGAATGAGAAGATAAATATCAGTTATCAGTTATCAGTTATCAGTTTTAAGTTTTGAGTGAGCAGTATTATAGCAGTTTTCATCAGAATGAGGTATGGGCAAGGGGCTTAAGCCCTTTGTTGGCGAAACTTGTCGATACCTCAGTAACGTGAAAAGTGCTATATATGGGTTTTCCTGTAACGGAAAACCCTTGATTTTGTCTCCCTGACTTGGTAATAGTCAGGAAAGATTAAGGCTCCTGATGAGATCGCATTACAGGGGGAATTTAGGGAATCGGATCAGCGTTGGCATCGAAAAGCCCATAATTAAAGTTATTCCCCCATCTGACGGGCATCGGTGGGGGACAAGAATTAGTCTATTAGGAGTTTACCAAAATGTCAGAAGACAGATTAGAGCGGATCGAGAAAATAGTGGAATCGAACGCTCGCGCTATTCAAGCCCTAGCTGATGCCGTCGCTAGTGACCGCGAAGAACGGAAACAGGAGAAAAAAGGGCTTTACGATTACCTAGCTCGAATAGCAAGCGCACAATCAGATTTTTATGAGACTCAAGCCGATTTTTACCGGCATCTAGAGAGAATGGATGATCGACACACTCAAATGATTGAAATCATCCGACAGATTAACGAGAACAGAAGCGATCGAGCCTAACCTCACCTCAGTAACGTGAAAAGCTCTATAAATAGCAGTTTACCAGCATCTTTTCACTGTTTACTGTTTACTGGACGGCTACGCCGTGCCTTTGGCAACACTGAAAAAGGCGGGATCGGCCGGGATCGAACCGGCGGCCTAGTGCTTAGGAGGCACTCGCTCTATCCAACTGAGCTACGACCCCTATTTTTTCCCTAACCATGATAAGACATCCACGGCTAAACTGTTGATTGCCATGGATTATTTAGGGTTTTTTTGGGGGGGTAATCCCGACTAATCCAGCAGAATCAGGCCTCGATACCCGCCTACTTTCTGTTTTATGGCCACAACCTTGGCAGTATATTAATTTTATTTGCCCTTGAGGGCTTTTTTAAAATTCTTGCGATAGGCGGGATTAACAGCCAACAGAAGCGGCCAGAACAGTGTTAGAGCTAAACGATTGGGTAAACTGGAACTAAAATTAGTGCTTCTGTACCCATTCCAGAATTTCCAACCAACGAAACCATAAGCAATTATTAAGATAAAAATAACGGGTCTCATGCCATCTCATCCTTAGATTTAGACAATTCACATCTCTCATTTTAAGCTTGGGTTTTGCCGACTTGGGAAAAGAAAATATTGTCCTGAATCCGGGAGACGGTGTTAGAATGCCGGTTAGGAACTAGCTCGATCGAGATAGGAAAACTAAAGCCAGAATTTGAAAAAAATATTTAAAAACGGCGAAAAGATAGCCTTGGGAGGAAGTTATGCGAGCGGTACTAATGGCAGGTGGTTCGGGGACAAGATTACGTCCGCTTACTTGTGATCTTCCCAAACCGATGGTTCCGATTCTCAACCGTCCGATCGCCGAACATATTATTAATTTACTACGAAAGCATGACATTACCGAAATTATCACCACCCTACACTATCTCCCCGATGTCATGCGCGACTACTTTCAAGACGGCAGCGACTTTGGGGTAAAAATCACCTACGCTGTGGAGGAGGATCAACCCCTAGGCACCGCAGGATGTGTGAAAAATATTGCCGAATGGTTAGATGATACCTTTCTGGTGATTAGTGGCGATAGTATCACCGATTTTGACCTGCAAAAAGCGATCGCATTCCATAAAAGCAAAAACTCGAAAGCAACTCTAGTCCTAACGCGCGTTCCCAATCCGATCGAGTTTGGGGTAGTGATTACCGACAAAGAAGGCAGAATTCGCCGTTTTATCGAAAAACCATCCACCAGCGAGATTTTTTCCGATACTGTCAACACCGGAACCTATATTCTCGAACCAGAAGTCCTCGATTATCTCCCCTACAAAGAAGAAGCCGATTTTTCTAAAGATTTGTTTCCACTGCTGCTGCAAAGGGGCGAACCTATGTATGGTTATGTGGCCGATGGTTATTGGTGCGATGTCGGTCATCTGGAGGCCTACCGAGAAGCGCAATACGACGCTTTATCCGGCAAAGTTAACCTGGAATTTCCCTATCGAGAAAAATCCCCCGGAGTATGGGTCGGCACTAATACCTATATCGATCCTAGCGCCCAGATTGAGGCCCCGGCCATGATCGGCAATCATTGCCGCATTGGTGCAAATGTTCTGATCGAGAGGGGTTCGGTTATCGGCGATAATGTCACCATCGGCGCTGGTTCCGATCTGAAACGTCCTATCCTCTGGAATGGTGTGGTGATCGGGGATGAGGTCAATTTAGCTGCTTGTACGATCGCTAGAGGAACTAGAATCGATCGACGGGCCCAGGTACACGAAGGTGCGGTGATCGGACAATTATCGATCGTCGGGGAAGAAGCGCAGATCAATTCTGGAGTCAGAGTCTGGCCGAGTAAACAGATCGAATCGGGAGCCATCCTCAATATTAACCTGATTTGGGGAAATACTGCCCATAAAAACCTCTTTGGTCAACGAGGAGTATCGGGCCTCGCTAACATCGATATCACGCCCGAATTCGCCGTTAAACTGGGGGCAGCCTACGGTTCCATCCTGAAACCGGGGTCAACGGTAATTGTCTCCCGGGATCAACGTAGTGTCTCGCGCATGGTCAGTCGATCGCTGATTGCCGGTTTAATGTCCGTGGGGGTGAATATCCAAAACCTACAAGCGAATGCTTTACCGATTTCGCGCACTCTGGTGTCAAAATTAAACGTAGTCGGTGGTATTCACGTTCGTATCCATCCCGATCGCCCAGATTTTCTCTTAATCGAGTTTTTAGACGAAAAAGGGATTAATGTTTCCAAAGCGAGGGAAAAGAAAATCGAAGGCGCTTATTTCAAAGAAGATCTGCGACGGGTGGGAATGCAGGAAATCGGCAGTATGTCCTATCCGGCTGATATTCTCGATAATTACCGCAAAACCTTTGAAACTCAGCTAAATGTGGAGGCTATTCGCAATAGTAGTTCCAAAATCGTCATTGACTACGCCTACGGAGTATCGGGAGCAATTTTACCAGAATTACTGGCTAAATTTGGCTGTGATGCCGTGGTTCTCAATGCCAGTTTACGTCAGAATGCCCTTTCCATGCAGGAAAGAGAGTTACTGATCCATCAATTGGGCCATGTGGTGGAGGCCCTGAAAGCGAACTTAGGCGTACAAGTTTCGGCCAACGGGGAACAATTAGTCCTCGTCGATGAGAGTGGTTTATCGATTCGCGGGGAACAATTAACTGCTTTAATGGTGAATACAATTCTGACCGCCCATCCGCGCGGTACAGTGGTAGTGCCAGTTCATGCTTCTAGTGCCGTGGAACAGATCGCACGTCGTCACGATGGCCGGGTGGTGCGGACAAAAGCCAGTCCTAGCGCTTTAATGGAAGGATGTCAAACTAATCCTAATGTGGTTTTAGGAGGCTCTGGGCAAACTGGCTTTATTTTTCCGCAATTACATCCCGGTTTCGATGCCATGTTCAGCGTGGCGAAACTTTTGGAGATGTTAACCATTCAGGAACGTTCTCTAGCTCAGGTGCGGGCCGAGTTACCGCGCATTTACAATAAGAATACGGCGGTGCGTTGTCCTTGGAAAGTCAAGGGATCTTTGATGCGCTATCTGGTGGAGACTCACGCTACCGATAATCTAGAGTTAATCGATGGGGTGAAGGTGATTAATCCCCTTAATGATGACTGGGTATTGATTTTACCCGATGCCGGAGAACCTTTAGTGCATATCTATGCCAACAGTGAGCAGCGGGAATGGGTCGATCGGACAATTAAAGAATATCGTCATCGTGTCCAATATTTCGTCGAACATTACCAGGGCGAAATAGTGATGATTTAGGATTTTTTGCCCTATTAGCCACGAAACTCGACTATGATGACTTTTTTGACCTAAAAGGTGTCCTAGCCCTGTAAATGCTCATTTTTCCCGCAAAAGCAAGGCGATTCGATCGGCTGCCGCCTCACCGCTGCGGATCGCTCCTTCAAAAAATCCCGGCCAGCGATCGGCCATTTCTGTGCCGGCCCAGTGAATCGGTCCAACGGGAGTAAAAAGAGCCTCGCCGAAACTTGTCCAGACTCCGGGGGGCATAAAAGCGGAATAGGCGCCACCAGTCCAGGGATCCCCGGGCCAATCCACTTCATCGTAACTGATCGGGAAAAGAGCCTCTTGACCGAAATAAATAGCTAAATCCGAGAGGACGGCGGCACGACGCGCCGGACTACTCATGGAGCGCCAACGAATATAGCGATCGCCAACCACAAAGGTAGCAATTACCCCGACGCCGGTTTCGGGATCGGAACTATCAGCACAGAGTTCCAACCATTGACAATTCCCCTGAGCAACTCCCGCTAGTCCCTGTTTTCGCCAGAAAGGTTGCTCATAGGAAATCAGGATTTTAGCGCAGCATCCCATCGGTACTCGTTGGGTTAGTTGTTCTCGCTGGGGTGGCAGCGGGGGATGATAAATAATGCGGCCGGCAAGATGGGGTGGCATGGCAATGATGGCAAATTTGGCGGTAAAAGTGTTTTGAGTGGTTTCTATGGTGACACCAGCCGAGTCATAATTAAGGCGAACAACCGGTTCCCCCAGTCGAATTCGCTCTCCTAATTCCGCCGCGATCTTGTCGGGAATTTGTCCCGCTCCGCCATGGATCAGTTCGGCTTCTGGATGTTCAGCTTGAGCGGCGCAATTTTGTCCCCAAAGAACGTGCAGCAGTGAGACTTGCTGGGGTTCGGCTGGCCCGAGAAAACCCACGGCACGCACCATATAAGCAAAATACCATTGACCAAAATCTGTGCTGGTGTTTTCTTCAATCCACTGGGCAAAAGTTTTACTATCTAGTTTTTTGGTGTGATCGTTGCTTTGGGGATAACCGGAAGGTAGGGTTTTAGCTAGTTCTTGAAAACGCGCCCATGCTGACATCGCATCTTGCCATTCTGCTGGGCCGATATCGGGTACTTCTCCCTCGTGGAAACCTTGAAAAAAACCATTGAATTCATAGCGTTTGTTGTTAAAGACTAGGACGGTTTTTCCCTGATTGGGAGAGGGAAAACGACGTATTTTATACTCATCAAGGAGGGCTAAAAAACGCTCTTGGGTTGGACCCACCCACTGACCACCTCGATCGATCCACTGTCCGGAGGGGAGATATTGACCAGACATTCTGCCACCGTAACGATTTCGCGCTTCGATCACCAGAACTTGATGACCTCGCCTCTGGAGATTCCGCGCGGCGATTAATCCTGCTAATCCTGCCCCGACCACGATGCATTCATAGCTAGTCCACTGGAGATTTGTCATGATTTTAGCCCCACAGAATATTTTATAATTGACAATTGTTATTTTCTCCGATTTTTGCCTCAGTTTCTCTATCCATTGGGTCTTTTGATTAAATTATCTGCTAAGTATCTAAGCACAATTAATTACACATCTAAACCACTACTCCGTCAGACGGCTCTTCTGGTTTCTGTGTGGAAACGGGGTCTATACTGATAGTTTCTTCAGCAAAATAGTCCTAAAAGTCTTTCTAGGTAAATATTTCACGATTCTATAAGCAAAAATTATCACACAAAGTCGAGAAGAGCCGTCAGACTTCTGCTGTGATTAGTAAACAGTGAACTGAAAACTCAAATCCGATCCCTAATAGCTGTATCCCGTCTCCCGTATCCCTTATCCCGTCTCCGTTCAGACCTCGGTGTGAGCTTAGCGTTCGACCGAGCTCACGGCCGAAGTCCGAACGGCAAAAGGGGGAATAAATAATCACTTTTTAATAACTGGATTTAGTATTATTGTCCCAATGCTTCGCCCTATCTAGACCAAAAAAAACCAGTCTTCCCTAATTTTTCGGGAAAACTGGACAAACTAATCTTGAAATTTTAACCGACGTTAGCGGTTTGTTTTTGGCTAAAAAATGCCGCTAAAACCTGTTCGGCAATCTGGGGACTGGTTAAACCCAAATCAGCGAAAGATTCCTCTGGTTTTGCGTGGTCCACTAATTTATCGGGAACCCCGAAACGCTTGACCGGAACTAAAATATTAGCATCCTGTAAAGCTTCCAAAACCGCAGAACCAAAACCACCCATCAAACAACCTTCTTCCAAAGTCACCACTTTACCAAGACGTTGGGCAAGGGGAAAGATAAGTTCTGTATCAAGGGGCTTGACAAAACGAGCATTAACCACTGTGGCTTCGATGCCGTGTTCGCTGAGAATTTCGGCCACTTGTAGGGAAGTATTGACCATCGTGCCGTATCCTAACAGGAGAACATCATCGCCACTGCGGAGAATTTCGCCCTTACCGATGGGTAAAGCTTCCCAACCCTCTTCCATCAGGGGAACCCCTAAACCATTGCCCCGGGGGTAACGCATGGCAATGGGACCGCTGGTATGATTAATCCCTGTCACTACCATTCTTTGCAGTTCTGCCTCATCTTTCGGGGCCATAATGGTCATATTGGGGATACAACGCAGGTAGGCGATATCGTACATCCCTTGGTGAGTCGGTCCATCGGCCCCGACAATACCGGCCCGGTCCATGCAGAAGAAAACCGGGAGATTTTGAATGCAGATATCGTGAATAATCTGATCAAAAGCCCGCTGCAGGAAAGTAGAGTAAATGGTGACAACCGGGCGCATTCCTTCGCAAGCAAGACCACCAGCGAGAGTAACGGCGTGTTGTTCGGCAATTCCCACATCGATGTACTGTTTCGGTAGTTTTGCCTGAAATTTATCCAATCCCGTCCCGGTGGCCATGGCGGCGGTAATGCCAATAATGCGCGGGTCATTTTCCGCTAATTTAGTGAGAGTATGCCCGAAAACTTTGGAATAAGCGGGAGGTTTCGGTTTACTGGAGGGAATCGGTTTACCCGTGGCTAAATTAAAGGGATTTTGGGCATGATAACCCACTTGATCTTTTTCGGCCCATTCGTAGCCTTTACCTTTAACGGTGGCAACGTGGACGAAAACCGGTCCGTGGACTTTATGGGCCTGTTTAAAAGTGGCGATTAATTCGGGAATATTATGACCATCAATCGGGCCAAAATATTTAAAGCCCAATTCTTCGATGACAGCGCCGACTTTGGGAACTGCTAACCGTTTCATTCCTTCTTTGACTCGTTCCATTTCGGGAGTGAGGGAGTCACCGAAGAAGGGTAGATGTTTCAATTGCTCTTCGAGATTATCAGCGATAAACTGGACGGGTTCGCTCAGACGAACTTTATTGAGATAGCGGGAAATTGCCCCGACGTTGGGGGAAATGGACATCTCGTTATCGTTGAGTATAACCATGATGTTGGTGTTCGGTAAATGTCCAGCATGGTTAATCGCTTCTAGGGCCATACCCCCGGTTAAAGCGCCGTCCCCGATGATCGATACCACCTTGAAATCTTCGCCCTTGGCATCCCGGGCTAAAGCCATTCCTAACCCCGCAGAAATGCTCGTGGAGGCGTGTCCAGCCCCAAAATGGTCAAATTTGCTCTCGCAACGTTTTAGATAGCCCGCAACGCCGTTTTTTTGGCGCAGGGTGTGAAAATCGTTATAGCGACCGGTGAGGAGTTTGTGCGGATAAGCTTGGTGTCCCACGTCCCAAAGGACTTTATCGCGATTAAGATCAAGGGTTTGGTAAAGGGCGATCGTTAGTTCTACGACTCCTAACCCCGGTCCCAAATGTCCACCGGTAGCGGCGATCGTCTGGAGGTGTTTTTCGCGAATCTGACGGGCAATATCTTCTAATTGACGGAGTGACAAACCATGTAACTGGTTGGGATGAGTAATTTCACTTAGGTGCATATCGGCTTCTTTTTCAAAGTAGTTTATCCCTATACCAACTGTATAGGATTTTCAGCCTGAGTTGACATCCTCACCGCCGTAAACGGACGGTGATTCCCAAACCTCACGATTTGAGTTTCTGCTTCTTTCCCGAAGGATTTTTCGCACCTGCCTTAACAGATTTACTCTGTTCTGGTCTTATGGTCGCTCTACAGACTGACACCGCAAGCCCTGCGGCCAAAATGTTTTTACTCGCGTTAATATCTCGGTCATGGTGTGTTCCACAGTCTGGACAATCCCATTCTCGAATATTTAACGGCATCTTTTCGACAATATACCCGCAATTACTACACCTTTTAGAGCTAGGAAACCATCTATCTATTTCGATGTAGTTTCTCCCATACCAACGGCATTTATAGGCTAATTGTCGGGTTATTTCTCCCCAACTAACGTCAGATATTGCCTGAGATAATTTCGGGTTTTTGACCATATTCTTGACAGCTAAATTCTCAACCACAATCGTTTGGTTTTCACGAACTAATTGAGTGGTTAGCTTGTGTAAATGGTCTTTTCTACTATCGGTGATTTGAGCGTGAATCCTTGCTACTTTGATTCTTGCTTTTTCCCGATTCTTTGACCCTTTCTGTTTTCTAGAAAGGCTTTTTTGTGCCTTTCGCAGTTTCCGATAATGCTTTTTAAAGTGCTTAGGATTAGATACTTTATCGCCATTGCTGGTAATCACGAGGCTACTAATTCCTAAGTCAATTCCAATGGCTTTATCTGTTACTGGTAAAGGCTTAATCGTTGGGTCATCAAATCTAATTGAAATATGCCAGCGTCCAGAAGGATGTAATCTGACTGTTACTGTACTTGGTTCACAGCTTTCTGGTATTTGTCTTGACCATCGAATAGGTAAAGGTTCTGTGCATTTAGCTAAATAGATTTGTCTGTCTTTAAATTTAAAAGCAGATTTGGTAAATTCGGCACTTCCTCCCTGATGTTTTTTCTTAAAGTTAGGATACTTAGTACGACCAGCAAAGAAGTTAGTAAAAGCTGTTTGTAGGTGTCTTAACCCTTGTTGTAAAGGTACACAGCTAACTTCGTTTAAAAAGTCTAATTCTTCTTGCTTTTTCCAATCGGTCAACATTGAAGAAGTTTGAGCATATCCTACTCTTTCTTGTCTTTCATACCATGCTTGTGTTCTGAGATGGAGTGCCTTATTGTAAACTAATCTTACACAGCCCAATGTGCGCCGCAATAGCGACTCTTGTTCGGGTGTTGGGTAAAATCGGTAAGAATAGGCTTTTTCCATATCTCACATTCTAGAATATATCGTGTAAATGCGCTAGTATTTAACGGTAAAGCCAACCTAAAACGGCGGGGTTTCAGACCCAAAATTTCCGATGAGGGAAAATCTAGGCTAATCTGGCCGCCGTGCGTAAAATTTGGCCGGCTAACATGGCGGCCCCAAAACCATTATCTATATTAACCACGCCGATGCCGACCGCGCAGGAATTGAGCATAGTTAACAAAGGAGCAATACCGCCGAAACTGGTTCCATAACCGATACTGGTGGGAACCGCGATCACCGGGCGATCAACTAATCCCGCTACCACACTTGGTAAGGCTCCTTCCATTCCCGCAACAACAATTAACACATCGGCGGCATCCAGTAGATGGCGATGATTCAAGAGGCGATGAATTCCCGCTACTCCCACATCCCAGAGACGCTGCACGGAAAAACCGCATAATTGAGCAGTAACCGCCGCCTCCTCCGCTACGGGAATATCGGCAGTTCCCGCCGTTAGGATGGAAATTATCCCTTTTGGGGGATTTTCTGGAGCGGCTGCGGCAATGGCACAGATGCGGGCTAAGGGATAATAAACTAAGTCTGTTACCTGTTCCTGTAGCTGGACTGCTATCTCTGCTTCAATGCGGGTGGCCATAACCACGGGACTATTTTGACGCAATACACCGATAATTTGGGCGATTTGAGCGGTGGTTTTACCCGGTCCCCAGATAACCTCCGGAAATCCCGTTCTTAATTGACGATGATGGTCAATTTTAGCGAAGTCTTCCACCGGTTCAAAGGCCAGATGTTTAAGTTTATCTAAAGCTGTCTCCGGGTTAATTTCTCCCCTGGCAACGGCGGTCAGCAGCGATCGCAAATCGGCAGCATGGAACATGGTCAGTTATCAGTTATCAGTTATCAGTTATCAGTTATTCAGTGATCAGTTATCAGATTTGAGTTTTCAGCTATCAATTATCAGATTTGAGTTTTCAGTGAACAATATTAAGTGGCAAGTTCCGAGATTACTTTTCACTGATTACTGCTCACTGATTACTGCTCACTGATTACTGCTCACTGATTACTGCTCACTGCTATTAGGAGGCCATGGTAGCTGCGGGACGGCGGCGGCGATAAGTACGATTGTTCGCTGGTTCTGTTGCCGCCGCTTGCAGGAGGAAAATCACTAGAGGTTGACTCTTTAACTCCCGTTTGATTAAACGTTGCAAAGTCGTCTCGATTTCGGCCCGCAAACCGGCCCAATCTGGGTCCCCCGTCGCAGTTTTAAATTCACCACTGCGATCGCTTAAACAGCGTTCGATCGCCCGAATAATTAACTGATTCAGCAGCGGGATTTCCACTTTTGTCACCACACCGCGCAAATTAATCTCTGGAGGTGCGCTTAATTGTCCCTCAGCGTTAACGAAGGCGGCGATCGTAATCACACCATCTTCGGCTAACTGTTGTCTTTCCTGCATAATGTGTTCGTGGACCACACCCGCTTGATCGACTAACTCGATTCCCGATGGCACTGGTGTGCCGAGGCCAATGCGATCGCCAGTTAACTCGATCGTGTCACCATTTTTGACAATTACCATATTTTCGGCGGGAATCCCCATACTTTGGGCCATCTGAGCGTGTTTGACCAGCATTCGGTGTTCTCCATGCACTGGCACAAAAAACTTCGGCCGGGTCAAAGATAACATCAATTTATGGTCTTCTTGGGAACCATGGCCGGAAACGTGAATTCCTTTATCGCGTCCGTAAACCACGTTAGCACCCTGCATCATCAGGCGATCAATTGTATTGACCACAGCGATGGTATTACCCGGAATCGGATTAGCGGAAAAGACAATCGTATCCCCCTGACGCGCTCGAATATGAGGATGTTCACCCTTAGAAATCCGCGTCATGGCCGCTAAAGGTTCCCCCTGGGATCCTGTGGTTAAAATGACGATTTTCTCATCAGCTAAATTGCGGGTCGCTTTCAAGGGTTCAAATATATCGTCGGGACATTTGATATACCCCAAATTACGCGCATGAGCGATAACATTTAACATCGATCGACCTACTACCACCACTTTCCGGTTAAATTTCTGGGCTAATTTCAACACCAGATTAATCCGATGCACCGAGGAAGCAAAGGTAGTGATCATAATCCGTCCCGTTGCTTGGTTAAAAACCCGCTCTAAACCGGGATAAACGGAAGCTTCCGAGGGAGTATAACCAGGTACTTCCGCGTTAGTGGAATCACTCAATAAACATAGCACCCCTTTCTCGCCATGTTCGGCAATTTTTTGTAGATCAAAAAACTCACCATCGACGGGAGTATGGTCAATTTTAAAATCTCCTGTGTGAATAATTATCCCTAAAGGAGTGTGAATTGCTACACAAAAACTATCGGCGATCGAGTGGGTATTGCGGATATATTCCACCATGAAAGATTTACCTAAACGCACCATTTGCCGAGGAGCAACGGTTTCTAATTTGGTACGATTTGCTAATCCTGCTTCTTCCAATTTATCCCGCAATAAAGCCATCGCTAGACGCGGACCGTAGATAATTGGTACATCAAATTGTTTGAGATGGTAGGGAATACCACCGATATGATCTTCGTGACCGTGGGTGACGATCATACCCTTAATTTTATGGCGATTTTCTCTTAGATAAGTCATATCGGGAAGCACTACATTGACCCCGTGCATATCATCGGAAGGAAAAGCTAAACCAGCATCCAAGAGAATAATCTCATCATCGTATTCAAAAACACAGGTGTTTTTGCCGATTTCGTGTAATCCTCCTAGGGGAATGATCTTTAGTTTTGCTTGGGTTTTATCTTGACTCATTAGGTGTCCTTTGATGGTAAGTTATGGTGATTTTTCAGGTGGGTTTTGTGGACGGGAAATCTCAAAAAATTAATAGTTAGAATAAGTCGAACTAGGGAGATAACACCTAGTTAAATTCACTTAGTATTGATACTTTTTGGCTGTTCTAAACTATATTTCTTTTCTTCTAGTTAAGCTATTGACATTATAACCTATTTCTCGAAAAAATCCTAGTTTAGTGAGCCAAATTTTCTAGTATTTTTCTAAATCAAAGACAATTCTCGCATAATTTTTTCTAATCCTTCTTCTAACTCGGGACTTAAGGAACATAAAGGAGAGCGCAATCCCCCCACTTCCCAACCGACTAGATTTAAGGCCGCTTTAATTGGAATTGGATTAGTGGTACAGAATAAACCTTTAAACAGAGGAAATAATTTCAAATTAATCTCGATCGCTTTGGCCGCATCTCCAGTTAAGAAAGCTTGAATCATCCCTTGAATTTCTTCTCCCACTAGATGACTAGCAACACTGACCACCCCCACCGCACCACAGGTCATCAGGGGTAAGGTGAGAAAATCATCGCCGGAATAAATAGCGAAATTTTCAGGAGTATGACAGTAAATCTTGCAGGTTTGTTCTAAATTACCACTAGCTTCTTTTACCGCCACAATATTATCAACTGCTGCCAGTTTAATAATCGTTTCTGGGGTCATATTTTGACCAGTACGACCGGGTATATTATAAAGCATTACTGGCAGATCGGGACAAGCTTTGGCAATGGCACAAAAATGCTCATATAAACCCTCTTGGGGAGGTTTATTGTAGTAGGGAACCACTTGTAAAGAACCATCCAAACCCAGTTTAGCAGCCTGTTGGGTCGCTTCAATCGCTTCGGAAGTGCAATTAGAACCCGTGCCTGCGATCACTTTTCCCCGACCACTAACAGCTTTTTTGACAACACTAAATAGTTCGTACTCTTCCTGCCAACTTAGGGTGGGTGATTCTCCCGTCGTCCCACAGACCACTATACCATCGCTACCGTGGGTAACTAGATAATCGGCCAATTTTTCCACCATCCCATAATTAACTTGACCCTCGACGGTGAAGGGTGTCACCATCGCCGTAATTACTCGTCCAAAATATGTTTCACTCATTGATCAGTTATTAGTTATCAGTTATCAGCAAAAAAAGGTTATCAACTAAATACATTGAAGCTTTTAGCTTAACAAATTAGGTTTTAGATTCGGTCTTTGTTATCAGTTTTTGAGCGATCAGCAATCAGCTTTAAGACTGGATTTGTCCGATTAATTAGCGATTTTTCTAGTTATCATTGCCTTGGTCTAGCTGATGGCTGATAGCTTAATTATCAAACTGTTGCTAATCTTGAACCGACGAGATTTTTCTTAACTAAAAGTTCGGCAATTTGTACAGCATTTAAAGCCGCACCCTTGCGAATTTGATCGCCGCATAGCCATAATTCTAGACCATTAGGATGGGAGATATCTTGACGAATGCGTCCCACTAATACTTCATCACGACCGGTGGCATCAATTGGCATAGGAAAATAATTAGCGTCCCAATCTTCCACTAATTTTACCCCCGGAGCAGACTCAAGAATTTCTCTGGCCTTCACCACAGAAAAAGGCCGACTAAATTCTAGGTTAACCGATTCCGAATGGGCCCGCAGGACGGGAACCCTCACACAGGTGGCACTAACCCGCAGCTCTGGACAAGCAAAAATCTTGCGGGTTTCGTTGACCATTTTCATTTCTTCCTCGCAGTACCCTTGACCATTAATCGGGGTATTGTGGGGAAAAAGATTAAAAGCGAGGGGATAGGGGAAGGAATTAGTGGGGGGTTGCCGATTGTCAAGAATTGCTTGTGCTTGCTGTTTTACCTCCTCCATCGCTCGCGCTCCAGCACCACTAGCGGACTGATAAGTAGAAACTACTACTCGCTCGATCGCCTGTACTTGGTGGAGAGGCCAGATCGCCACCCCTAAAAGAATTGTCGTACAGTTGGGATTAGCGATAATGCCCCGGTGATTGTCCACACTGTCGGGATTGATTTCTGGGACAACTAAAGGCACTTCGGGATTCATGCGAAAAGCACTGGAGTTATCGATAACCGTCGCACCGGACTCGACAATAGTTTTCGCCCAAGCTTTTGAGGTGGATCCCCCCGCAGAAGCGAGAACGATATCCACGTCCTGAAAAGAGCGCTCGTTTACCGCTTCGATGAGGAGACTTTCGCCCTGAAAATTGAGGGTTTTTCCAGCAGAACGCTCGGAAGCCAGTAATTTTAGACCAGCAAGAGGGAAATGACGACTAGCTAATAACTCTAGTAATTCCGTTCCCACGGCCCCGGTGGCCCCTAAAATAGCGACCCGTACTTTTTGACTCAAATTGTGTAACCTCCTGACGAGTTGGGTGACGATAATGATCCGAAGAAATCGTTAAAGTAAAAAATCTTTTTTGTCCACCGAGTTATTCTCAAGCTTGGATTGATCGGCTTTTGATCAGTAAAATTTTCTGATTGGGCTTAACTGCCCAAGGACGGAATAAATTAAATATACCCCATTGACCGCTAAAATAAAAAGATTGTGACAGCTTGGGGAGCAACTGCAGCTATTCCCCTAGAATATCATGAGCGGGACGGATCCACCGCAGGCGTAAACACCGCTCACCCTATTATAAACGTTCCTTGTCGTAAGAGCTAGAAAAATCGATGAAAGTTATTCAGGAAAAGCTTCCTGCCAGTCAGATAGGTTTAGAAATTGAAATTCCCGCCGAAACCACGAAAAACACCCACGAGAAAGTGGTAGGTAATTTAGCGAAGTCGGCCAATATACCCGGTTTTCGCCCCGGTAAGGTTCCCCGTCAGATTCTTCTACAAAGATTGGGAACTAAAGCGGTAAAAGCGGCGGTAATTGAGGAATTAATCGAAAATTGTCTCGAATCTGCCCTAAAACAGGAGGGGATCGAGTCCCTGGGGAATCCCCAGCTATTGTCTAAGTTTGAGGATTTGATCGCTGCCTATGAACCGGGTAAAGCTTTGACTTTTTCAGTTTCCGTGGATGTGGCCCCGACAATTATTCTCGGAGATTACGAAAATCTGAGCGTTACTGCCGAAGAAACCGTTTATGATCCCGAATCCGTGGAAAATTGGTTTAAAGAGCGTCAAGAACAGTTAGCGACATTGGTTCCCGTGGAAGATCGCGGAGCGCAGCTGGGAGATGTGGCGATCGTTGATTATCGGGGAAAATCCGCCGAAACTGGCGAGTATATCCCGGATATTGACGGCGAAGATCTGCGGGTGGATATGGAAGCAGGACGCTTTATCGAGGGGATGGTGGAAGGAATTGTCGGCATGAAACCGGAAGAAGTCAAAGAGATGACTTTAACTTTCCCAGAAGATTATCCCAAAGAGGATGTGGCAGCAAAAGCGGTAATCTTTACCATTACGATGAAAGAGTTAAAGGCAAAGGAATTACCGGAGCTTGACGACGATTTTGCCCAAGAAGTCAGCGATCAGGAAACAATCGCCGAATTAAGAGCAAGTTTAGAGAAACGCTTCCAAGAAGAAGCGGAGAAGGAAACCAAAGAAAGCATTTATGACGCTTTAACTAAGGAATTAGTCAAGGGTGCGACTTTAGATTTACCGGAGACGCTGATCGAAAAGGAAGTGACACATATTTTGACCCAAAGCTTCATGGAATTTCAACAAATGGGGCTAGATGTCAACCAGTTGTTTACAAAAGATAATATTCCCAAAATGCGGGAAAGCACCCGTCCCGATGCGATCGAAAGTCTGAAAGAGACTCTCGTGGTGCAAGAATTGGCTAAAGTCGCCGGCATTGAAGTCAGTCCCGAAGCGGTAACGGAAAAAATCGCTAAAATCATGGAGCAATTGTCCGATCGCGACATAGATATGCAGCGTCTCGAACAGGTGATCACCGAAGAAATGCTGGCGGAAAACACCCTAGAATGGCTGAAAGAAAAGGCTACTATCACCCTCGTCCCCAAAGGTTCCCTAGAGGAAGAAACAAGCGAGGAGGAGGAAACAGAAGAAACCTTCACATTCACCGAAGTGGAAGTGTTGGCAGCTGAGGCTGAGGAAGAATAACCGTAAGGAGTTAGCAGTCGTGTTGGGGTGTTGGGGCATTGCTTGAATTCCCCCATTCCCCCATTCCCTGATCACTGATAGCTGATCACTGATAACTGATAACTGATTGGGGTGTTGGGGTGTTGGGGTTTTAGGGTATTGGTTGAATTCCCCCATTCCCCCATCCCCTGATCACTGATAGCTGATCACTGATAGCTGATCACTGATAGCTGATCACTGATAACTGATGACTGATTCCTGCCAACCGGGGGAAACTTAGGGCATAATAGATGGACAGAAGTGCTAAAGATGCTTAACATTTGCCAGTAAAAGCTCCACAGCCAAGCAAAAACCCTAAGATTGTGATAGCGGAACCGAAAAAATTATGCTCGAATCGAGATCACCTGACTACCCAATTACCAGTAATTGTCGCCCTGCTATCTACGCCAACACGGGGAGAAACTCCCTAGCTAACGTTTTACCCGTGGTAATCGAACAGTCTGGCATGGGTGAACGGGCTTTTGATATCTATTCTCGACTCCTGCGCGAGAGAATTGTCTTTTTGGGAACTCCCGTCGATGATCAGGTCGCTGATTCGATCGTTGCCCAACTCCTCTACTTGGAGGCAGAAGATCCCGAAAAAGATATCCAACTCTATATCAACTCCCCCGGTGGTTCCGTTTATGCTGGACTAGCTATCTACGACACCATGCAACAAATTCGCCCCCAAGTGGCGACAATTTGTTTCGGTTTAGCCGCTAGTATGGGAGCATTCCTGCTGTGTGGCGGCGCAGCAGGTAAACGGATGTCCCTACCCAGTAGCCGGATCATGATTCACCAACCCCTCGGCGGCGCCCAAGGTCAAGCTAGTGATATCGCCATCCAAGCTAAAGAAATCCTCTACATTAAACAGAGACTCAACACCATGCTGGCTCACCACACCGGTCAACCCTATGATCGCATCGCCAACGACACCGAACGGGACTTTTTTATGTCCGCCGTCGAAGCTAAAGAATATGGGTTAATCGATCAGGTGATTTCCCGTCCCGAACTGCCCGATCCTACCGTTCCCGTTACTTCCCTGTAAATAATAAACTATGTCTAAATACGACTCCCACCTCAAGTGTTCATTTTGCGGCAAATCCCAGGAACAAGTGCGAAAATTAATCGCCGGGCCGGGGGTCTATATTTGTGACGAGTGTGTGGAACTGTGTAACGAAATTCTCGATGAGGAATTGATGGAACCGCCCAGTCCAGTCGCCCCAGTGGAGGAACGTCCCAACAAACGGCGATCGGGCCAAAATAAAACCACTTGGGAACAAATTCCCAAACCAAGAGAGATTAAAAAACACCTCGATGACTACGTTATTGGTCAAAATGAGGCGAAAAAAGTGCTTTCGGTGGCGGTTTATAACCACTACAAACGCCTCAAAGATATCCAAACCCAAAAAGCCGGTGGCGGCAATCCAGAAGATAGCATTGAACTGCAAAAATCTAATATTTTGTTAATTGGTCCCACAGGATCGGGAAAAACCCTTCTAGCTCAAACTCTGGCTAAAATCCTCGATGTACCTTTTGCTGTCGCCGATGCCACCACTTTAACCGAGGCTGGTTATGTGGGGGAAGATGTGGAAAATATTCTCTTGCGTCTGTTACAAGTGGCAGATTTAGACGTGGAAGAGGCGCAGCGGGGCATTATCTACATCGATGAAATCGATAAAATTGCCCGCAAGAGCGAAAATACCTCGATTACCCGGGATGTGTCTGGAGAAGGGGTACAGCAAGCTTTACTGAAAATGTTAGAGGGAACGATCGCCAATGTTCCCCCCCAAGGCGGCCGCAAACACCCCTATCAGGATTGTATTCAGATTGACACCAGCAATATCCTGTTTATCTGCGGTGGGGCGTTTGTCGGTTTAGATAAGGTGATCGATCAGCGTCTCGGTAAAAAATCCATGGGCTTTATTCAACCGGGAGATAGCCAAGCTAGTAAGGATAAGGTGGCGGCAGGGTTATTAAAACAAATGACTCCCGATGATTTGGTCAAATTTGGCATGATTCCAGAGTTTGTCGGTCGGATTCCCATCCTAGCGGCGCTTTCACCCCTGGATGAGGAAGCTTTAATCGCTATCCTGACCCAACCCCGCAACGCGTTAGTGAAACAGTATCAAAAACTGTTGAAGATGGATAATGTACAGTTAGAGTTTAAATCTGATGCCGTCCTAGCGATCGCCCAAGAGGCCTATCGTCGCAAAACCGGGGCCCGGGCCCTACGGGGTATTGTCGAGGAATTAATGCTCGATGTCATGTACGAATTGCCCTCGCGCAAGGACGTGAAACGCTGTTTAATCACCCGCGAAATGGTGGAAAAACGTTCCACGGCAGAGCTATTGGTTCATCCTTCCTCTCTACCGAGTCAAGAATCCGCTTAAGGGGAAAAATCGAGGTTAACCATGCTCAATACCGTTCCTGCAATTGTCAAAGAAGGCCGGATCGAACTCCTCGAATCCGTGCCGATTCCAGAGGGTACTAGGGTTTTAGTCACCCTCATCCCGGAGGAGACAAACTCGGATTTCTGGCAAAAAGTCAGCGAAACTGCTCTCGCTAAGATTTGGGATAATCTGGAAGACGACATCTATGAACGATTACTCGAAGCTTGAAATCGTTCTCGTTCGTTATCCTTTTTCAGATTTAGCGGACGCTAAAATCAGACCGGTTATCATTGTTAGTTCTCCTCACCGTTCACGGGATGTTTTTCTGGTTCCCCTTACCAGTCGCATCAATAATTTACTGGAGGGTGAGTTTTTGCTAGAAGATTGGGAGAACGAGGGATTGAATGTACCGACGGCCGTTAAGCGGGGGATATACACAATCCAACAAGATTTACTCCTTAAGAGAATCGGACGACTATCGGACACAGATGCGCGACGTTTGCAAAACTCTTTACGAGGATGGCTAGGTATCTAACTATCATGAAAACTCAAATAATCGATCAAACAATCACTGTCCGCGGTGTTCCCCACTATTACGAGTGGATTCGCGGGTCGGAATCTGCCCAGAAAAAGCCGGTAATGGTGTTTATTCATGGTTGGGGAGGATCGGGACGCTATTGGCGATCAACGGCTGCGGCAATTTGCGATCGCTTTGATTGTTTATTGTACGATATGCGCGGTTTTGGTCGGTCTAAATTGCCAGAAAAATCCCTTGATCTTTCCTACGATTTAGAAGAATATGCCCTTGATTTGGCCTTGTTTTTAGATAGTTTGGAAATCGAAAAAATCTATCTCAATAGTCACTCGATGGGGGCATCGGTGGCGACTTTTTTTATTACTATGTACCCGGAAAGAGTGGTCAAAGCAATTTTAACCTGTAATGGCATTTTTGAGTATAATAAAGCGGCTTTTGCTGCCTTTCATAAATTCGGTAAGTATGTGGTACAGTTTCGTTATCATTGGTTTTTAAAAGTACCTTTTGCCGATCAATTATTTATGGCGAGATTCTTGCATCGATCGATCCCAAAATCAGAAAGAATTGCTTTTTTAGAAGATTTTTTAGCGGCGGATTACGAGGCCGCCCTAGGCACAATTTATACATCTGTGAGTAAAAAAGCAGTGGAAATTATGCCTGGTAAATTTGCTGAGATTAAGGTGCCAACTCTTTTAGTATCAGGAGAAAAAGATATTATTATCCCTGCCAAAATGGGCAAAATGGCGGCGAATTTGAATAATAATATCCAGTATGTGGAGATGGCTAATACTGCTCACTTTCCCATGTTAGAAGATGTCCCTACTTATCTACAAAAATTGCAAGATTTTTTGAAAATTAATTAGGGTTTGCTAGGGGACATGAGTTTCAATGATTTGCCTGACAAGTATATTGAGGATAAAGAGTTACGCCGTCAGGGCGGATATTTGGGGGTACAGCGTCGCCAGGATTTAAAACCAGAAATATCTGCTGCTGTGTTTGCTACGAAACCTCCTCAGTTGCTTAAACCTATTGTGAAAGCTAAAGGGATAAGCTTGATTTTAGTGGAGGAAATTATACAGCCGGAATTGGATTATAAGTTGCGTTTTCAAATTTTATCAGATTTGTTTTCGGGATGGCTAAAACACCAAATTGAAGATCAAACTAATTTTGAGCTAAGTAATTAAGCAGCTTTAAGTTGTTAACTTCAAAATAGTGACAAAGATGTCTTGATAAACTTAGACGCAGGTTGAGGCGTTACGAAACACCACAAAACTAGGTATTCTTGCGTATTGCGTTTCGTAATGCCTAAATCCAACCTATGAATTACTAGCTAGTTCCTCAGAACATGAGAAATAGCAAGTCCTACCGCAACTCCAAACCAAAATAACCCACCATTGACTGTACCAAGCGTTTCCGACCCGGTCAAGTCAGTAAGGTAACTCTCGGAATCGGAGAACAAGTCTGCACCAGCAGGGCGTAACTCAGAAATAGTAATATTAGCCATTTTTGTTTCTTCTTGGAATAAGTTTGACTTTCAGGTAATCAGATTTATGTTTTTCCTTTCCCTATGACCATTATTATTGCCCAATTCTCCAACAATGACAATAGGTTAAGCAACTTTAAAATTAATATAAATGACACAATTATGTCTCAATTTTACCGACTAAAAACCGTAACTTCATCTAGATTATGACCGCAAATGCCCATAATCTCGTATCAACGAGCTTTGTTTTTCAAGACATAAATAACCCAATTATGTTTTTTTTATATCTGGACTTCCCCGTTGACAAAAAGCATAACCTTTGCTGTAGAAGGGATTAAGAGAATTTTCAGTGCCCCGTTACTGGGTACAAATCAGGGAAACTTCCAATAAATCTAACGCTTTTTGTTGCAGTTGGGTCGGTCGAGTTATCTTAGAAAAACGATAACTTCCCTCCCTAATCCTACATTCCACTGTATTCAAGCAAATTGTCCCTAGGTCTTCCAACAAAGTCCGAAAACTATGCACAGGAAAGTTCTCTTGATTCCGTTTTTTTCTCTCTTTAGACTGAGCGGATTCACTGCGACTCGCTTTAATCACATTCAGAGAACCATCATCAATTTCTTCATCCTCAAATAACAAAGGAGCCAAGGACTGTTTTAAATGCCATTCCGCATAATAAGCCAACATACATAAAAAGATATGAGCCTTGACTCTATCACCCTTATAATGATAGATAGGACGTACCTTTAAATCAATTGACTTATAACAGCGAAATGCCTCCTCCACTTGAGACAAACTTTTATAAGCTTTAACCGTCGTCGCTGCATCCATCAAGGTTGACTCCAGAGAAGTTCTTAACACATACACACCATCTTTAAGTGCTAGGTGCTTCTCAATTTTCTCTTGTTTTTCTAATAACCAATCTAAGGCGTTATATAATTCGTCTTCATCAGCTTTCTCTAAGTCTAACAATTGTCCTAAACTCTGACTGTAAGTTTCGCTATTAAACCTTCTTGCTGTGGCTAGTTTCGATTTAGGATTGATGATTCTTGCCACAATCATCGCCACGACTAAGTTTCTGATTCGTGAGGATTTTTCACTGATTATTTTATCTAAACCTAATTTTTAAATCGTCTCTAAAATAGCCATTACATGACCGTGAGGAAGACTTCTAATCACTTCAAAATGATTGGGAATGCCTTCATTCATGGACAGTGTTGCTCCTTTAAGAGCCAGTTTTAGATTGTCGATAATATTATCGGGTAATTTTGAGAGATTGGCCAGGGTTCTTTTTTTGACTTGATCTCCTTCTCGGTAGGACTCCCGAAGAAGAACAGCGGGGGGGGGGAATTACGGTTAGGAACTTTTTCTATATACATGGCTATCATTTTAGCAAATAGAGAGAATTCTTGTCCATTAAGAAATATTACAAATTACATGGGTACGCCAAGAAGGGTTAAGGGGGTGCATCCATTGATGGATAAGGGTTTTCGGCTATTATGGTATATATGTATGGGGGAAGTTCAGATATTCTGATGGGAGAATGAAACAGCCCTACCACTTCCCCACTTCATAATTCATAATTCATAATTCATAATTCATAATTCCCCCTCCCCACTTCCCCATCACCCCACTTCCCCACTTCATAATTCATAATTCATAATTCATAATTCCCCCTCCCCACTTCCCCATCACCCCACTTCCCCACTTTATAATTCATAATTCATAATTCCCCCTCCCCACTTCCCCATCACCCCACTTCCCCACTTCATAATTCATAATTCATAATTCATAATTCCCCCTCCCCACTTCATAATTCATAATTCATAATTCATAATTCCCCCTCCCCACTTCATAATTCATAATTCATAATTCCCCCTCCCCACACCCCATCACCCCATCACCCCATCACCCCACACCCATCCCTAAGCGCCGCAATTCCGGAGATTATATAAAAAAACACCCAGAACAATCGAGGTGATGGACAATACTAAAGGTTGTGTAGGTCATCAGAAAAGCCCTTTCAGGGTAAAATACTATGAAACTAGCGTCACGAGTCAATCAAGTCACCCCCTCCCTTACCCTAGCTATCGACTCTCTGGCCAAGGAAATGAAGAGAAACGGCGAAGATGTTTGTAGTTTTAGCGCTGGGGAGCCAGATTTCGACACACCCACTCACATCAAAGCTGCTGCGAAAAAAGCCCTCGATGAGGGAAAAACTCGCTACGGACCGGCTGCCGGAGAACCGGGGTTAAGAAAAGCCATCGCCGAGAAATTGCTGCGGGATAATCAACTAGCATACAATGCCGATAATGTCATCGTTACCAATGGCGGTAAACAGTCTCTCTATAATCTAATCATGGCGTTAATTGAAGCGGGGGACGAAGTAATTATTCCCGCACCCTACTGGTTGAGTTATCCTGAAATGGTGACGTTAGCGGGAGGAACATCGGTTATAGTGAACACTAGCCTAGAGAATCAGTATAAAATCACCCCCGAACAGCTAGAAGCGGCAATTACACCGAAAACTAAATTATTTGTTTTCAATTCACCCTCTAATCCCACTGGCATTGTCTATACTCCCGAAGAAATCGCAGCTTTAGCCAAAATTGTGGTTGAAAAGGATATTTTAGTGGTTTCTGATGAAATTTACGAGAAAATCCTCTATGATGGCGCGATTCACCGCAGTATCGCTTCTTTTGGCCCGGAAATCTTTCAGCGCAGTATTATTAGTAATGGTTTTGCTAAAGCTTTCTCGATGACGGGGTGGCGCGTCGGTTATGTGGCAGGACCGGTGGAAATTGTCAAGGCTATGACTAAGATTCAAGGTCATAGTACCTCCAATGTCTGCACTTTTGCTCAGTACGGTGCGATCGCTGCTTTGGAGAGTCCCCAAGATTGCATCGAGGAAATGGTCAAAGCTTTTAGCGAGCGCCGACAGTATATTTTAGAACGAGTGCGATCGCTCCCTGGACTCAATTGTCCTACTCCCAACGGTGCTTTTTATGTGTTTATCGATATTAGTCAAACTGGTTTAAAATCACGGGATTTTTGTCAGAAACTCCTCGAAACCCAAAAAGTGGCTGCTATCCCCGGTATTGCTTTCGGTGCTGATGATTGTATTCGTCTTTCCTATGCTACAGATCTAAAGACGATTGAAAAAGGATTCGATCGCATTGATAAGTTTATCAGCACTTTGTAAGATTACTTTATCTGTTGGGGGTGAACAAAATTCACCCTTTTTTTATCAATTGACAGTCAATCATTTTTTAATCTCCAGAGGCATTCCGGTGAGTCCGATCAAGTTAGAGGATATTAGGGAAATTAAAAAGAATCCTCAAGGAAAAGGATATTTAATTATTTTTAGGGATAACAGAGAAATTGTTTTATATAAAAAGAGAACTATTGCTGCTTTGCTAACTCTGATTAGGTATGGAGAAGGTTGTGAGAGCGATCTAACTAATGCGACCAATAATTTACAAGAGATAAAAACTATACTCAAGGGTAAAATTCCTGAAAATTTAATTCAAGATTCCTATGCTGATGCTAATAAACCCTCTAGCGAACTTTGGAATGAAGAGGGATTTAATTTTATTTATGCTCCCCCAGGACAAAAAAGATTAGGCAGTCAAAAATATGTTTTGAATAGTTCTGATCATGAACAACTTTTTACGACTGTTAAACCACCAATCAGAAAACCTCCCTCGTCACAAGTTCAGAAAAATATCTTAGAACAACAATTGAATAGATGTAATTTTCGTGGGGCAATTCTTAAAAAGAAAGAAAATATTCATCAAAACACCTATGCTAAAGGTATAATTCGTTCCCATTGGTCAGCGCTCGGCAATCTACCGATCGAGAAATAATCCAGTGGACTTTCAAGAATCGGTTCTTCGGTTTGTCTTATGCAATGGACGGGGGTTATAAGGGATGGAACCCTTATATACAAAGGCATTTGGCGATTTTTGTCAATTGCTTTTGATCTAAAGCGAGCTAATCAATTAAATTCCTTGCCAGATAAGGATTTAGTCGATTTATGCCCCCTATCGAACCATACCAAGTAACGAAGAGCCCAAGAATCATTGTCAATGAAATTCTGGTTCTTCGGTTTGTGTTATGCAATGGACGGGGGTTATAAGGGATGGAACCCTTATAGAGAAAGACATTTGGCGATTTTTATCAATTGTTTTTGCTCTAGAGCGAACTAATCAATTAAGTCTCTTGCCAGATAAGGATTTAGTCGATTTATGCCCCCCTATTGAACCATAACAAGTAACGAAGAGCCGAAATTCTCAAGTTTTATTACGAATTTGCCCTTTGATGGAATCGACTTTTTACCTATGTGGTAGAATCCGTAGAAAGCAGAGAAATTAAGCTAATTAACTTCTCTAACCTTCGGTAATATGCCGAGAGCATCCGTCGAGCAACCGATAGATGTACCTGTAGCGCGTCTCTAAGTGTTGAGTTGATCGGCCAAGATACTTTGTATTTTCCCCTCCGATAGATAACCTAAGCGATAAAATGGTCTGTATACAGCCGGTGATAGTGGAAAGTACCGAGAACGATTAGTTTTCTTTGACAGGATAATCGTTCACCATAGACCTCCTGCAAAAGTCTTATTCAGCTACTTGATGATAGCCTAAAGCAAGTTCATAGTTGTAAATGCCAGCGATTAAATTAAATCTTAGACCAAAATGCCGTCTCCGATTCCTATATCTTGATGATAAAATTCTAAATATCTTCAGACTTCTGTGAATATGTTCGATAATAATTCTTTCTCTTGATAACTGGCGATTAAATTCCTTCTCTTCTGAACTTAATTCTTGATTTTTCTTCTTTTTGTAAGGAATCCTACTATTTTCATGCTGTTTTTGGATTCCTTGATAGCCCTTATCTGCTAAACATTCAATACTTTTATCTATCCCAATTTGACTATTTTTCCAAAGGTTAAAGTCATGTATTCTTCCCTTTCCATGAGCGGTACAGATTATCATTCCTGTTTTTTGAGCCGCAAGAACTTGAGATTTTATTGTATGATAGCCCTGTTTCCCGCTATAGTAATCTTTCTGCTTCTTTTGAGGTCTTTCTATCTCATGCTCTGCTACATCTACTACCACTACCTCTAGGTCACTATTGGCTTGTTGAACTGTCTTTTTATCTGGCAGATTAAATAATCCTGATTTCATGAGAATACCTTCTACCATTCTAGTGATTCGTAGGGCTGTTGTCTCATTAATCTCCCAGTTAATTGCGAGATGGAAATAAGTCCTATATTCCCGCAAATACTCTAAGGTCATCAAGATTTGGTCTTCTAAACTTAATTTACTTGGTCTTCCCGATTTTTTTTGCAGAACTTTTTCGGCGGCCAGAACTTTCACCATATCCTTAAATGTTTCAGGATATACTCCACAAAAGCGTTTAAACTCTTCTGGATTCAAATTTTTTACTTTTTCGTAAGTCATTGTTTTTCTGAGTGTTTTACTTTATTTTACATAATCAGTTCCTATTTTTGCAGGAGGTCTATTGTAGGTTGGGTTGAACGATAGTGAAACCCAACACTTTTAAATAATTGGGTTGGGTTTCGTTCCTCAACCCAATCTACAGATTACTAATTGGCTAAGAGAATAGAATTTACAGGTAACGATTCAGATTCCAAATGAGTTAAGTCAACAACTTGACTTGCTCTATCAATGTCAATTCCGACTAATTTCCCTTCATCGTCAAAATCTAAGACAATATCAGGAGCAATTTCTTGAGAATCGGTACTCGTTTTATCTGACAGACTAATGTACAAAGAATCAGTTTCAGGATAATAATTAAATTTCATTTTTTTACTCCTTAAAATTACGATCTGGAAAAGCGTTATGAATGGTTTCTCTGTCATCTAAGGTAACAACACGCAAGTATTTTCCCAATTCAGAAATATATATCCAGTGACGGATACGCCCGTTGACTTCAATCTCTCGTCTTAGAGGAGTCTGGATAGCTTGTTGACACCATTCTCGCTTAAGATAGGGTCTTTTGACTAATATTTGTTCTTCAAAATAGCGGGTAGTTTTCAAAAAAGTTTTTCGTCTAATCTCCTAAATTATATTTAGCATTTCTGCGATAATAGACATCAACATCGTCAGGTATCGAGTTCTGTGAAAAGCTGATGTTTACGTGAGCAAAACCCCTAAAATTAGACTTGACACAAGACCTGAGATCGTTATATTCTATAGGTAACAAGCTCTTGCAAGAGAGAGCCACGCCCCACGCACCAATTATATCATTCATTCTGCCTGAATATCAAACAGGAACTAGAAACCTGTTACTAGGGAGAGATTGCTACGGGGGGATATTCGGTAGCAGTTAAATAATCATAATAAAAACCACTCCAGACACAGAGGTCATAGTGGCGGCTCTTGTCGGGTGCGTTAGTAATAGCATAACACACCAATTTTCTTAAGATGGTGCGTTACGGCGCAGTAATAGTTTATAGCGGTTCTCGCATCTGTGCGGCACACTTAAACCTTTGCTGATTAAGCTGTTCAGGATCGGGAATGTACCTCTTGTGAATCAGAAACGCTATAATTATTAACAAATCTCCTTTAAATACGCGCCTAACGCATCCTACAAACTAATTCTGAACTGAAACTAATTCAAATTTAACCTTTATTTTTAGGGCTGTAGCGATGAGATTTAGCAACAAAAAAGAGTTTCCTTCATAGTCAGCATTTTCTAAGGCTTCAATAATAGATTCATCAGTATTAATTAATTCTGCTAAAGCTTTTGTCGAAAGATGATGTGTTTCCTTAATCTTAAATATTTTTCTGGCTACTTCGTCATCAATACGAACCTTTTCTAATTCTAATTGACGTTCTGGATTATTAGCATAATAACGTTGGTAAAGAATTTGTAAACCATCGGCTGTTGTTTGGTGTTTATTCGTATTAACTCCTGAAAATAGGTGTGTAATTCGAGATTTTTTCAAAGTTTTATTTGAAAACACTATAGTTCTATTAACACCCGAATTTTAGCAACTTGAGCATCAACTTTCGGCTTAAGAATTATTTCAACATCTTTATCAAGAGCGTTGAGAATATGAAACAAATCTTCAAGAGAAAATTGACTCAGTTTTCCCTTGATTAATTGAGATGCTTCTAGTTTTGATATTCCTAAAGTTTCTGCTGTTTCAGCTTCCGTGAAGTTCCGTTCATTGACAATATCAATAATCCGAGATAGAATTTGAGCGCGGACTAAAGTTTGTTCGGCTTCTGGGTCGCCAAGATCAGCGAAAATATTACTATCACTTTTTTCAAAATCACTCATTTTGTTATTCTCCTTGATTTTTTAACCATTCTTGATAACTTATTTCAGCCAGTTTTAAACGTTGTTTAATCAGATTAATATCCTCTTTTGGTGTTGCTTTCCCTTTTTTTGATTTTTTCTGAAAGCAATGAAGTATATAAGTAGTCGTGCAAAATTAATTTCCTAGTAAAGATAGGCAAAAGGCAAGAGGCAAAAGGCAAGAGGGGGTTAGATATGTGTAATTAATTTTGCTTAGGTACTTAGAGAACTTTCTCAAATTTTACTGTATAAACTGCACGGTAAGTATCTCCATCATAATCTTCAATGATTTCTAAAACGCCTGCACCACCAAAACCCTTAATTGGCTTTGAGTTTCTGGTTTTTTTGCCTTGCTGAACTTGGTAAAGAGCAAAACCAATATCTCTTCGCACCTGCAAAGGAAACTCTTGTAAAGCTTTCTTGGCTGAAGCAACGAATATTAATTCTTTAATATCTTGATTACTCGCCATAAAAAAAAGTTGGCTGGTGCGTTACATTAATATTAACACACTTTACGAGATCGGCGATCGCACTTAAATTAGGATTTATTTCGATACATGACCTGGATACTTACACTAGAGTTTGCTACGGCTTGGGGAGTGACTAAGATTTCTATATTCTGACCTAATGCTACTAGAAAGCTAAACATCTGCTCAAGAGAAAATTTTTGCAATCTGCCATTTTTTAAGTTAGAAATTTTAGCCTCGTCAATTCCCAAAATTTGACTGACCTCCTGCTGGCTTAATCCTTTTTCAGTAATCAGATCATAAATCACTGAAGCCAGCTTGACTTTAGCGAGTTTTTCTTCAGCATTAGCAAAGCCTAAGTCTTCAAAAATGTTTCCTGAACTAATAGTATATTCTGTCATAATCATTTATCCTCTTTTAGAGTTGAGCGCTGAAGCGCAACAACAAACCTTGCAATAAAACCAGGTTCGTTGTCGATGTTCTAGCTTAATTTTTGCCAGTCTTATTGTAGTCTTATTGTAAGTTGAGTTGAACCATAGTGAAACCCAAGACTTTTAAATAATTGGGTTAAGTTTCGTTCCTCAACCCAACCTACAGATTACCAAAAATTGTTGATAAGTAACAATTTTAGTTATTCCAAATTGTTGCAAAATTAATAAATCTTGATCGCCTGTAATTAAAAAGTCAGCTTGACTATCTTTGGCTAAGGCTAAAAGGTAGTTATCTTTAGCGTCTCTACAGATATTAGTTTTTGATTTAGTCTCAATACATAACCCAATTATGTTTAAAAGTTCAAGTAATTCTTGAACTTTACTTTCGGGAAAATGCTTTTGTAATTTTGGTCTTTTAGTAACAAGGTTAATTTCATTAAGTAGCTGTGGAGAAAAAATCGGCACAAGAGTTGTTTCAATTAGTAGATATTTTAAACTGGCTAACTGTTTACCAATAAGAAAGCTAATCCAAAGGTTAGTATCAATAATAACTTTAATTGGTGGCTTGTTGTCCATAAATTTCAGCCCTAACTTCATCCACTTCTTCGGTAATTGTCTCTAGGGAAAGCTCATCGGTTTTAAAGGTTTCTAAAAGTTGGGTTAATTTGTGATTTAAAGTTTCTTTTTCGAGTTCTTTACTGAGTTGTATTTTGTCACTTTCTGGGAGTTGTTTAACCAAATCTAAAATCTGGTCAAAGTTTAAGGTTAGTTGGTAAGTTTTTTGGTTCATTTTCTCAAATTATTGTTTATTGATAAAGCGAGGTGTCAAGTATCGAGTTCTGTGAAAAGCTGATGTTTTCGTGAGCAAAACCACTAAAATTAGACTTGACAAAAAACCTGAGATCGTTATATTCTACAGGTGACAAGCTTTTGCACGAGAGAGCCACGCCCCACGCACCAATTATATCATTCATTCTGCCTGAATATCAAACACAGAAACTAGAAACCTGTTCCAGATTACATTTGTTCTTGAAAAAGATTTTGAAATGGCTCCGTATTTTTCCAACGATAGGTATTAAAATCTCGATAATCAACGGAAAAAATTTGACCTGAACCTAATTCTTCTGCTAAAATAACCAAAGATGCGTCGGCTAAATCCATTGGCAAATCTCTATATTTTTGCATCAGTTCTTCAATGCGTTGGCAGTGCTTAGTTTTTAGGTTGAATACCTGTATTTTTCCTGTGGAAATTTTATGGATAAAGGTTTTTGGGACATCTATTCCTACTCGTTTTTGTAGTAAGTAGCAAGTTTCAGTAACAACGCACCAGGTTGTAATAAATTGTTGATTGATGAATTTTTGGAATTGTTTTTTTGCTAATGGGTGAAGTAAGTCGTTTTTATTAGCAAGAGCCAGCCAGAAACCAGTATCAACAATGATCATATTTTTGCTTAAGTTCACTTGTTAAATAGGTTTTATAGTTTTGCGAAAGGTCTGGTTCAGCTTCTATACAACCGATAAAGTCAGACCAATCTTCTGTTCCCTGCTCTTTCATTTCCTGTTGCTTGAGAGAATATCGTTTTTTTAGAATATCTACAAGTTCAAGAATAGTCTGTTGTGCGTCGGGGGGAAGAGACGCAATATCTTCTTCAATTGTTTCTAGGTTTATCATTGTCATTGTTTAAATGCGCGACAGCTTATTCTCATTGTAGCAAATTACTGAAACAATTAGGCTGAAACTAATTCAAATTTAACCTTGATTTTTAGGGCTGTAGCGATGAGATTTAGCAACAAAAAAGAGTTTCCTTCATAGTCAGCATTTTCTAAGGCTTCAATAATAGATTCATCAGTATTAATTAATTCTGCTAAAGCTTTTGTCGAAAGATGATGTGTTTCCTTAATCTTAAATATTTTTCTGGCTACTTCGTCATCAATACGAGCCTTTTCTAATTCTAATTGACGTTCTGGATTATTAGCATAATAACGTTGGTAAAGAATTTGTAAGCCATCGGCTGTCGTTTGGTGTGTATTCATATCAACTCCTGAAAATAGGTGTGTAATTCGGGATTTTTTTCAAATTTAGCTTTGTTTTTAATTGCTTGCGCGATTTCCAGTGGTAGAACTTCTTTTTCTTTAATTATACCATGAGAAATGACCACAGCTTTGTTTTTATAAAAGAAATAAAGAATTCTATAATTTATTCCTTTAAAATTAACTCTCAGTTCATAAATTTTGTCCCGCAAAAAGTCTGCTTCTGGTCTGCGTAATTCATATCCTAGTTCTGCCAGTCTTTGTAATTTGATAAAGCATTTGTTTTGAGCTTTGCCAGGAAGACTATCAAGCCATTCTATAATTGGTATATAGCGGTTCTCGCATCTGTGCGGCACACTTAAACCTTTGCTGATTAAGCTGTTCAGGATCGGGAATGTACCTCTTGTGAATCAGAAACGCTATATTACCTCTTTCATCTTGGTAAAAAATAAGTTGTATTTTTTGCATATTAAAGCTTTTATATATGTGAGTTTTCTAACAAATGATAAATTAAATAGTGTCAAGTATCGAGTTCTGTGAAAAGCTGATGTTTATGTGAGCAAAACCCCTAAAATTAGACTTGACAAAAGACCTGAGATTGTTATATTCTACAGGTGAGAAGCTTTTGCACGAAAGAGCCACGCCCCACGCACCAATTATATCATTCATTCTGCCTGAATATCAAACAGGAACTAGAAACCTGTTACTAGGGAGAGATTGCTACGGGGGGATATTCGGTAGCAGTTAAATAATCATAATAAAAACCACAGAGGACACAGTAGCGGCTCTTGTCGGGTGCGTTAGTAATAGCGTAACGCACCAATTTTCTTAAGATGGTGCGTTACGGCGCGATCATAGTTTAATTATTAACAAATCTCATTTAAATACGCGCAAACACGCACCCTACAAGCTACTAACAAGGCTCATTTTGACTCGTTGATTAAGGGCAGTGGCAATTTTTTGTAGCATTATTAGGGGATTGTCTTGATAGTCAGCGTCTTCTATATCTTCAATAACGGATTGCTCAACATGGATTAGGTCGGCTAGTTGTTGTTGAGTTAATCCAGCATTCATACGAGCGTCATAAATCAATTGTGCGATTTCTGAGTTGAGGGATTCTAGGGCAATTTGTTCTTTGATTGTGGGATCGTCTGCAATCATTTGGTGAATGATTTTTACGGCATCTGTGGTTTTAGGCATTGTTTATTTCTCCTTGATAAGTATGAAGTTCTGGATTTTGTTTAAATTGTGCTTTTCTTTGGATAATTCTCTCGATGTCTTGTGAGGGAACGGCGGAAGTTTTTTTGATAAGAGCATGACCAATAATTGCTATATTTTGACCATGATAAAAATAGAGGATTCGATATTGTATGGTTCCCTGTTTGGCTCTAAGCTCCCAGATCTCATTTCTGAGATAATCGGCAGCAGGGCGGTGCAGTTCATGACCTTGTGCGGCAAGTTGTTCGATTTTGGTTATACATTTGGCAAATCCTTTTTTATCAGTTTTGAGTAATTTCTGAAGCCACTCAACAACGGGTGAGATGCCTTCTGCTTCTTGATAAAAGATGATTTTTGTCTTTGGCACGTTTCTTTTGAAATAGTATGCGATGAAAAATCAATAATGTAATCAGGTGATGGTGATGGGTATCGAATTGCTGGATAGCTCATAACCTCGTTGAAAAGAATTATGCGATCGCCCCTTGTTTATCCCCTAAATTAAACTTAGAAATTCCGCGATAAGTACCTAAGCAAAATTAATTACACACTTCGATGAAGCTTTTGCCTCTTGCCTATTGCCTCTTGCCTATCTTCACTGGGAAATTTATTTTGCATGACTACTTAATAGACATCAACATCGTTAAGTATCGAGTTCTGTGAAAAGCTGATGTTTACGGGAGCAAAATCCCTCAAATTAGACTTGACAAAAAACCTGAGATCGTTATATTCTACAGGTAACAAGCTTTTGCACGAGAGATCCACAACCCACGCACCAATTATATCATTCATTCTGCCTGAATATCAAACAGGAATTAGAAACCTGTTACTAGGGAGAGATTGCTACGGCGGGATATTCGGTAGCAGTTAAATAATCATAATAAAAACCACTCCAGACACAGTAGCGGCTCTTGTAGGGTGCGTTAGTGATAGCGTAACGCACCAATTTTCTTAAGATGGTGCGTTACGGCGCAATCATAATTTAATTATTAACAAATTTCCTTTAAGTACTCGCAAACACGCACCCTACAAGCTATCAAAAGAGTCAGGCTTATCCAAAGAATGGACGATTTTATGGATTGGATTAGGGAAAAAATCTATAAACTTCTCTTCTGTGTAAGAATCGACTAAAGATCAGTTCATCGTTAATAATTGCAACACCAATGCGATAATCTCCTATTTTGATACGATAAAAACCCTGATAACCTTTAAGCTTTTTGAGGTTTTTTATATCATCCAGTGTTTGAGCTAATTTGCATTCATTGACAACAGTTTTGATCTCAGATAATAGTTTTTGATCTTTAATTTTTCTTAAGTCTTTGGAAAATTTAGCTACAAATTGAATTTTCATTCAGCTTCTCCATTGAGAATAGCAAAAACTTCTTCTTCTGGAACAAATTCACCATTTAATCCTTCCATAATAGCATTAGCTAAACCAATATCTTCTAAGGCTTCGATAACAATTTCATAAAATAGTTCCCGTTTGTTTTGCATCATTTCAATGAGGATTTCGGTTAGGATTTCTTTGGTTTTTTCTTCGGTAATGATCGATGACATTGCGGTTAGTCCTTTGAATTATGAATTATGAATGGGGAGCGAGGTAACAGGTAACAAGCCAGAAAATCGGCGTACTTCATGACTTTGAATACCGCTATATATATTACAGGTTACAGTAACCCACCATGTCAAGTTGGCTGGTGCGTTACATTAATATTAACGCACCTTACGAGATCGGTGATCGCTGCTTGTTTGAGTTGATCGATGAGAGCATTATCATTCACAGATTCACTATGTAATAAAACTAGGTTCGTTGTCGAGGCTCTAGCCCGATTTTCCCCAGAAGTTGGCGAATTCAGCGCAACTACGAACCTTAACTTAACCTACAGATTACTACCTCAATTTTTTCCAAAAAAATCGACCCGCCGCTAGGCGGGAAAAAGAGAAAAATTGGAAAAAGTAAAAAAGGGTAAAAAGGGAAAAAAAGGGGAAAAGGGTTACAGAGTCCTCCCAGTACCGCTCACCACCCGAAAACCGATGTCGACGCCATCGTTGCCGGGGTAGTACCTGCGATATACGAGACGGATGGCAGAACGACAGCCATTAGGGTAGTTGACCCAAGAACCGCCGCGCCGACACTTAGAATGATAACGATTATCACTATTGATAAGCCACGCCGATCCATCCGTCGGCGCTCCGATATAGTTATAGTGCCAATCGTCTTCGCACCATTCCCAAACATTGCCACTCATGTCATAGAGTCCCCAAGCATTGGGCTTTTTCTGGCCCACAGGATGAGTTGTCTCCTGAGAATTTCCGTCATACCAAGCGTAATCTCCTAACTCATTAGCATCATCACCGAAATAAAAGCGAGTAGTAGTCCCCGCACGACAAGCATATTCCCATTCCGCTTCTGTCGGTAGGCGATAGGTTTTCCCGGTTATTTGACTCAATTTTTGGCAAAAGGCTTGAGCATCATCCCAACTAACCTTTTCTACCGGATTTTGCGGATTGTTTTTAAAATAAGAGGGATTGTTTCCCATTACCGCTTGATATTGTGCCTGAGTCACAGGATATTTGCCAATAGCAAAACTGTTTAATTTAACTTGGTGTTGAGGCTTTTCCCAACTTTCAGCATCGGGATCGCTGTCAGGAGAGCCCATGAGAAATTGACCTGCTGGTAAGCCCACCATCTCCAGTGTTACTCCATTGGGTAGTTTCTCTGTAATCGGTTGAGGACGAAATTGAGTAATAGACTGACATGAAGAAACAACACTAGCGACACTCCCGGCTGTAACTAACCCCAACTGTTTTAAAACTTTACGGCGCGACCATCTTTTTGACATTTTTTCAAGCCTCCTAAATTTTTGAAGTAGGTGAACTATGGGAATCTTAAGAATTAGTAAAGTGTAGGGTGGATTAGGCGGTTACAAATCCCGTCAAAAAAGCAAAATTAACAATCCGCCGTAACGCACCGATTATATGATTAATTCTACCTGAATATCAAACAGGAACCAGAAGCCTGTTCCCCGGCAGTGGAAGTTAGGGGTTGCTAACAGGGGGAACAGTGATGACAAAGCGGATAACAGTTCCGATAACTGCTGTTGCCAAGATGGTGATTAATGCCCAAATTTGGGATTTCTGGGAGCCTTTAATCTCTTTTAAATCACCTTGTAAGGTGTTGAATTCTCCCTGTAATGCCTTGAGATCTCCCTTGACTTCGGCCTCGAATCTGACTTGAACAATCCTGATCTCTGTGACATCTTTCTGGAGCGCGTCTAGCTTCTGATTGGTCTCTTTAAGATTCTGATTAATCTGGTCTAGGATTTTTCCTAAATCGGTTTCGATGGTGGGGCTGCTCATGGGTTAGACTCCTAATTAATTGGTGCTGTTGTTTCTGACTTAGATTTCAGTGTTTGAACAAATTGTAAAACTTTTTGTTGCTTTTCCGGTGTCAGTTCTCGCCATTGTTCAAGTATTTCTTCTTCTTTACCCATAAATACCTCGCTCTTGAATTATGAATTGTTTGGTTTTGAGCAAGGCTCATTAAGTAGCTGGTTATAATTAAATTAAAAATGGATTTTAGGTTCGATCCCCCCTGCCCCCCTTGATAAGGGGGGTGCCGATAGGCGGGGGGATCTGACAACTTTTAACGCCTACCTACTTAATAAAAACCACTCCAGACACAGAGGAAACAAAGATCATATCATTTTGGGTTTGCGGTGGACGTTGTAGAATTGAGAAAACCTAATGCGCTGATAGATGCTATGCCCTCTCCTGCTATTACCACGATCATCAAGATGGTTGAGTCTCTGCCTGATGAGCTTCAAGAGCAGTTAGTAGAGTACGTTCGAGCTTATATTGCAGAAATTGAAGAAGAAAAACGATGGGATCAGTCGTTTAAACAGACGAAGAATAATCTAGTCGCAGCAGCTCGAAAAGCTAAAGAAGAGATTGCGGCAGGATTGTCCACGCCGATGGATTATGAGCAGCTATGAATTCCGCAACATTGCCTTCATTTTGGCAGAAGTATCGCGACTTGAAGCCAGCAGTCAAAGCCGGAGCCAGAAAAGCATATCGGTTATGGGTGGAGAATCCGTTTCATCCATCGTTACATTTTAAGTGTATTGACAGCGACGAAGATATTTGGTCAGTGCGTGTAACGAAGAGTCATCGAGCTTTGGGAGTGCTGTCAGGGGATACAGTGACCTGGTTTTGGATTGGCGATCATGATGAGTACGAAAAGTTTTATTCGTAAAACAGAGGAACTACAAGCCTATCCCACCATAATGACATTGTTGATTTTTGTTGAGGATGTTTATGGTGATAACTTTAGCACTCCTAGGCTGTGTTAGCCGAGCGCCTAACGGACTATAAACTACATAGCATAGCGACTTTTTCTGGAATTATCAAAGTGAGCAAGCGTAATTTTTTTGGCGAGGAGAGAAGTTTTTTGAGGCAAAAAAACAGAACGTTGCTGGAAATATTCGCCAAAATATTGACGGTAGAGAGGACAACTCACTCGGCAAAACTTACCTTGTCGGTGAATCAGTCCGAGACTTTCTAGGTGAAAAGCGGCAATTAAATCAATTTCTATGTCTTTTTCTGCCATCACCACCTTAGCAAAGATAGCCGCTAAATTGCCCTTTAAGTATTGCAGATGCGAAAGTAAACGTTTAAGATGATCTGCAAAAATATTATTTTCCTCGTCGATCGAAGTAGCTAGAATGGTTTCTAGGGTACAATCACCCCGAGCAATATGATAACAAGCAAGACGAATTAAATAGGGATTACCTCCTAGAAATATTCGTAATTTTTCGGAGTTAAAATTCTGATCTAATCCCTGTCTTTGACTTAATTCTCGTACTTGTGCGCTGGTAAAATTAGGCAATTCGATCGGTAAACCAAGACTAAAAGGAGATTGATAGGTATCTGAGGTTTTATCAAGCTCCTGTGCAGGGGAATAGGCAACAATTAAACGTAATTTTTGCCAGAGGGGTTTGTTTTTGCCTTCCTCGTGCCAGAGGTGCAGAATACTAAAAAATTCTTCCCTTAGCTGTGGATAGGATAAAAGATATTCAAGATCATCAAAGGCAATCACTAAAGGGCGATCAAGATGGGAAAGAATATGCTTTTCTAGATAGATTTTACAGTTAATTTTACCCCCTAAGAATTCATCCCAATCCTCTGGGAGATGATTGTCTAAATCTAACTGGCGACTAATACTAACACAAAGCCAGTGCAGCCAGTGATTTAAGTCTTGAAAAATTGAGCTTTCTGCTAACCGAAAACTGAAATAAAGTGTATGGTATTGCTGTTGTTGTGCATGATTAATAATTCTGGTTATCAGGGAAGTTTTTCCCATTTTTCTGGCCGCATTAATCCGGATCAGACTACCCCCGCGCAAGATCTCTTGATAACAGGTATGTTCTAGATTATTTCTGTTAATATAAAAGGGGGAATCGAGGGGGACTTGTCCCTCTGGTAACTCAGGCAATAGTTGAGGATTAATAGTATCAGTTTCTGGTAAGTTAGGACGATAATAATCGCTATTTTCTAAAGTTAAATTAAAAGCTTGAAAACAATGTTTTAGGGTTTGTTTATCCACTCCCGATTCACAAGCAAATACCTTCATCAGAGTATCTACCCCTAAAAGAGTTTTCTCGCTGAGGACTTCTAGGGTGAAGCGATAACCACGATTATCCCGATATTCCGCTTCTTGTTTAGCAGTAAGTAATTTTTCTAGTCCCTTGGAGGTGAGGATAACCCCGCGTCTGCGGCGCTGTTTTTCTGGTTTTTTCATGATAGTTTTTCCCTGTCCTGAACTCAAACTCTGCACCCCTAGAGGTTTTGAGTTTCCTATAGACTTCTCCTCAACAGGGACACAATCAATTCCGTAATTTTTGCCGACATTCCCCACATCTTCATATACTTGTATATATTTTTACATTCGGCTCTTCTGTTTGTCTTATGCAATGGACGGGGGTTATAAGGGATGGAACCCTTATATAGAAAGGCATTTGGCGATTTTTGTCAATTGTTTTTCATCTAGAGCGAACTCATCAATTAAGTCTTTTGCCAGATAAGGATTTAGTCAATTTATGCCCCCCTATCGAACCATACCAAGTAACGAAGAGCCTTACATTCCCCAAGATGTTTTAACGAAAAACCTTCATTGTAGAAACTACTATTGAGAACATTTTCAATAATTGATTTTTTCTGATAAAAAATTTTACAATCCTTTACATTGACAAAAATCGATGATTATGGCTATAATCCTTACTGGGAAAGGGTTGTAAGCAATATTTTAGTAAAAATTATTAATTGAATGTTAAGAAGTGCGGAAAGTGGGTCACTGGTTTAGGGATGGAGAGGATCGGGAAAATAACCGGCTCTTCTGGTTTCTGTGTGGAAACGGGGTCTATACTGATAGTTTCTTGAGCAAAATAGTCCTAAAAGTCTTTCTAGGTAAATATTTCACGATTATATAAGCAAAAATTATCACACAAAGTCGAGAAGAGCCAATAACCAGACCACTTATTTTCTTCTCCGTCTGAGTTATTTCTAGGATAGGGGTAAATCTTAGCCTACTTGCTGACGATAGCTATTCATTTCTAGGCTATCTTCCCCATAAAGATCCTCAATGTGTTCATGACAGCAATCGATCGCAAATTGCTCAAATTCTCCCAGTTCAATTTGATACATTTTGCCAAAAATATCGGGTTGAACACGACAAAATTCTGGTCTTTGGTCATAAATGGTACAGAGACGGGTTTGGCGATCGAAGTTTATACACCAACCATCTTCCCCCACCATGCTGAGATATTGACTTAATTGTGCGGGAGTAAGATAATCTTCTAAGTCAGGACGCTCATCGGGATTTAGTTGACAACAAGCTCCACAATTTTTAATACATTTCCAATTGGCCATATAACCAGTGTGCCGCAATGAGTTAATCCTAGTAAGTACCTAAGCAAAATTAATTACACACTTCGATGAAGCTTTTGCCTCTTGCCTATTGCCTCTTGCCTATCTTCACTGGGAAATTTATTTTGCATGACTACTTAAGTAGGTAGGTGTTAAAAATTGCCAGATACCCCCCTTATCAAGGGGAGATTAAGGGGGGATCGAAGACAAAATCTATCTTATATTTAATTAAAACCAGTTACTGACCTACTAACCAGCTTACCAGCAATTAGTCCCAATTTTGCCATCCAGCAGCAATCCCCCTCAACAGTTTTAATCTCAACCTGCGATCAGGAGTGAAAGCTTGACAAGGCAAGAATCTAATAAAATGGGCGTTGTAAGGGTCGAACTTACGGCATCCTGCTTGTAAGGCAGGCGCTCTACCACTGAGCTAAACGCCCCAATCAATTTCGCACTTTCTCAGCATAACATATATTTTCAAAAAAGTATATTATTTTTTTGAGCAAGTTAATTTTTTTCTGATGCCCTCTGGTCGAACTCACGATCGCATTACCCTAATTCTGTTGCCACCGATTGCGGGGGCGAGTTTTTTGGTCAGTGGCAGTGGTAAATTAACCCTGTTACTCTTGGCCAGTTATTTGTTTAGCGGATTCCTGTTTGGGCCAGATCTTGACATCCACTCGGTACAATACAAACGTTGGGGTTATCTGCGCTGGTTGTGGCTACCCTATCGTTCTATGATCCGTCATCGCGGTTGGTTATCCCACGGTTTATTGATCGGCACAATTTTTCGGTTATTTTATCTTGCTAGTTTTCTTTTACTAGCTGCGATCATGATCATTGCGATCCTGCAAAGTTTCTGGGGTATAGACTGGGATTGGCGACTGTGGCCGCAGCAAGCGATCGCATTATGGCAACAGTATCCCCGGGTAGCGATTGCTATTTTCCTAGGTTTAGAATTAGGAGCGATGAGTCATAGTTGTAGTGATTGGATCGGATCGGCCTATAAACGTTCTCAAAAAGTGGCTCAAAAACCGGTAAAAAAGAAAAAACGTTAATAATCCCCGTCCACAATTTCTAATTAGCCTTACTTTGATATTCTTGCCAAGTTTTCGGACTGATAAAGAGGGTTCCTTTTTCTTGCTGGTCGGGAAACTGGATATAATTTTTCTCTAAATAATCCTTGAGTTTTGGTGATTGCAGAAATTGCTTTTCAAATCGATAGAGAAAAACCAAATCTGGCTGTCTTTTTTCAATAACTTCTAGGATAAAATCCCCATCGAGATTCTGATTGAGGAATCTCTTTCTGGTGATGACAGCAGTTTCTGGGGGTGTTTTCAAGAAATATTGATATATGTAGTGAGGATTATCGGTTAACAGAAGTTTATCGGAGTTTTTAAATTTTTCAAACACAGCTTCTGCCAAAAGAGGTTTATACTTTTTATTATATTGAACGTAGGCATTAATTGAGGGATCACGATTGGTGATTATTCTTAAGGTATTAAAGAGAAATTGACCAGACAGGGGGAGAAAAATTAGCATTTTAAGCATTAATACTCTGGTTATTTGGCGATTTTGCCTAAATTTTCCGAGACTATCAGTAATTTTTAACTGTTCTACAAATAAGGCAATTATCCAAACGGCAGGAATAATTAAATGGATATAATAATAAGGCCAAATTGGGGCGACTGTGGCAAATCTGAACAGATTAGAACCTAACCAAACCAAGGGCGGTAACAGTGGTATTATATTGCGAGTAAAAACCATCGCTATAATAGCGATCGCTGTCACAATTAGATAAATTGGTTCGTGTTGTAGGGCGCTTTGTAAGAGAGTCCATAAGGTGAGATTTTCCTGAGCGAAACTAGCGGCAACACTGACATGAGATTTAATAATATTTTCGTAGGAAAAAGGAAAAATAGTCAGGGAACCTAAGACAAAGACTAAAACAACAGCGACTAACCAAATAACAATATCAATGATTTTTTTAATAAAACTATTCTGTTGATTGAGAAAAATGATTAAAGCTACAGTTGGGATAATAGTAATGCCTGAAAGTTTAATTTGCAGGGAAAAAACGAAAGCAATGGCACTAAGTAAATACAGTCCATACTTACGCTTACCAGTAGATTGAACGGCTTTAAAGATGATAAAAATACTTAAGATTATAAAAAAAAGTGAGGGTAACTCCCGCAACATTGTCGTTGACAGGGTAATATACACTAGACAGGTTGAGAGAATAAATACCGATAAACACGAGGCAAATATTCCGCAATTAACTCTCAGAATTAGATAAAAAAATCCTAACATAATTGTGGACAAAGAAAGCACCATAAGGCGCGCGGCATGGATAGTAAATCCTGTCAAGCTTAACCAACCATTTAGTAAAAGAGATAAACCCGATAAATGATCGTGCCAAACTTGTTCGTAGAGACGATAACCTTGTTTAGTGACGTAGGCAAGTACCAGGGCCACCGCTTCATCAAAATTAAGGATATAGGGATAATGAAGCGGGATTTTCCAGAAAACAATCCCCAGAAAAAAAACAGCAATGGCAATTAATGCCATTAAATCAAAACGATAAGATTTCTTATTCATAACTTTTTCTGGACAAGAATTGCTGCGTATCCTATCACAGATCGAGACATCAGTTAAGTAGCTGGTTATAATTAAATTAAAAATGGATTTTAGGTTCGATCCCCCCTAGCCCCCCTTGATAAGGGGGGTGTCTGATGTTTTTAACGCCTACCTACTTGTGGGTTAAAAAAGATACAAAAATTACTTTTCGGAACTACGCCCTAAATCTTTAGATCTATGATAGGCCGCCACTACTGCCTCGATAATAGTCGATCGAAAAGAGCCTTTTTCTAATTGTCTCACCCCAGCAATCGTAGTTCCCCCGGGGCTAGTGACGCGATCCTTTAATTCACCCGGATGTATGGCCGATTCTTTTAATAGGGTTGCCGTCCCTAAAACTGTTTCTATGGCCAATTGAGAGGCGATTGATCGCGGTAATCCGGCCGCCACACCACCATCACTTAAAGCTTCCACCATCAAGGCCACAAATGCCGGGCCCGATCCCGATAATCCCGTTACCGCATCCATCAAAGCCTCGGGAACTTCCACCACCGAACCGACCGCAGCAAAAATATCTCTAGCTACGGCCAGATGTTCCGGTTCCGCATAACGACCGGATGCGATCGCTGTAACCCCTTGTCCCACCGTGGCCGGGGTATTGGGCATCGTCCGGATTACGGGGCGATCGGGAAAACCCATTTCTAAGCGATTGAGGGTAACTCCCGCTAAAATCGAGATAATTAGCGGTTTTTCGGGTATTCCTAGCAAACTGTTCACTACTTGCTCTAAAATTTGCGGTTTTACCGCTAAGATTAACACCTCAGTTGCTCTAGCGGCTTCCCGGTTATCCTCACTGACTTGCACTCCGTAGGTATTAACCCAAAAGTTGCGCCGTTGGGATTGGGGTTCACTAACTAACACCGCTTCCGGACTATAAATATTTTTTTTTAATAAACGGCTGAGAATGGCCTCGGCCATCACTCCACCGCCAATAATTCCTAAACGAATAGACACAGTATTTTTTAAAGTAAAAAGTAAAAAGAGAGATTAAGCGGTCTTACCTAGAAAAAAGCGAATCCTCTCGATAAATCGATCGATTTCTAGCTTCGACAAACTTGACGAGAGGACTATGGAAGGATTCATTGAGCTAATCGACTGCTTTCGGCTCCCCAAGCAGGTGCGGAGGAAACGGGACGAGCCATTTTCGGGTTATCAGCGATATCGTGAATAGTTCCGGAAAGGGTGCTAACTTTAACGCAGCTGGGGGTAAATAGGAAAATACTCTCACCGATGCGTTCTTGATGACCATCAATTGCGTAAGTGCCACCAGCGACAAAATCCACGGCTCTTTGTGCTTCTTCGGGATCCATGACGTTGAGGTTTAAAACCACCGATTTGCGTTCTCTCAGAGTTTGGATAACTTGGGGCATTTCCTCGAAGGAATGAGGCTCGATCACGACTACTTCTGCATTATTATTGTTAATACCTGGCATACCGATCACGTTGCTTCTGTTGAGTCCCATAGATGTGGCTGTATTGAGATTTAAAGGTTCGCGTTGACGACGATTAAGGGGTTCTTCTTCTTCGTTTTGATCCTTCTCTTGGGGGGAAAACTGTTCCCAGTTCATTTCTTCGTAGTCGGTTTCATCTTCATCTTCTGGTTGTTCGGAGATGCCGACAAAATCTTTGAGTTTGGTAAAAATGTTGTTCACAGTCTAATGTCCTTCAAAAGATTTTTTTGGGTGTTCTTGTCTAGAGTCGGGGTTATTTGGTGGCCTTTAACAATCTTTGCTCTCGCTTGGTACAGGGGAACTATTTTGTTAAGGGTTCGTCATTTTAGTCGTCTGGAGGCAGCGGTTAGTTCCCTCTTTTTAGTTATCAGTTATCAGGGGATAGTTTTTAGGGATTGGGAAAAAGTCAATTCCTCATTTCTAACCACCAGTTTCTAGACTGAACGCTGTAATTTTAAGATATATTATCACCAATGATTAAAATTTCTGGGTTTTTTTTCTGTGAATTTACGCAGATTGTTCAGTAAATGCGATCGCCAAAAATGCCAGTTCCCACCCGGATCAAAGTGGCTCCGGCGTTGATGGCCAGGGGATAATCGTTAGACATTCCCATGGATAGATGAGGCAGGCATAAACTAGAGCTATTCTCGATGATTTGGGCTAAATCGCTGGTTTTTTCAAAGGCGGCTAACTTTTCCTCAGCCGATAATCCCCGGGGCAGAATTGTCATCAAACCTTGAATTTTTAGCTGTTGACAGTTGACTAAAGCGGGAAGATCTGCTAGGAGTTCGGCCTTGTCCCAACCGAACTTATCGGGATCGGGGACAACTTTCACCTGTAGCAAAACTTGGGGATTAATCTCTAATTCCCCAGCTAGGCGATCGAGTCTTTGGGCTAATTTTAAACTATCGAGGGAATGGATTAAATCAAAAGATTCTAGGACTTTGCGGGCTTTATTTGCCTGTAGATGCCCAATAAAGTGCCAAGAAATATCTGGCAGGTCTTTTAGTTCTTGCTGCTTTGAGATTGCTTCCTGTAGCTTACTTTCGGCAAAATCTCTCACTCCTGCTTGGTAAGCTTGACGGATATAATCGCTCGATACCTGTTTACTGACGGCAATCAGACGCGTGCAGGGGGGTAGGGTAAGACGGATGGACTCGATACGACTAGCGATCGTCATGAACTAGACTGAAAAGGTTTGTTGATAAGTTTGGTTGAGACTGTTAAATTCTTGCACATTGCTGCCCCGGCGCAAATTCCGCAGCCGGTTTTCCACCAAAAGACGAGCATCGGAACGACTAATCGGATCGAACGAGACTTTTTTGGGTCCCACCGTCACCAGAAAAAAAAGACGTTGGGCATAAAGAGTGGTGAATAATTCCCGATGTTCTTCTAATAGACACACTCTGTATAATAGACCGAAAGTAGGATGATTGAGATAGGTTTCGTTACTCATTCAAGCGATCGCTAAAGGAAAAGGAGGGAGCGAACTAGAAAGTTTTTCCACAACAAAATCAAGCGGATGGCTCAAAAACAATTGATTTTTCGAGGGTTTCCCTAGCTTGATTTTACCAGAATCCTTGAATGACAACTAACGATGCTAGTCTATGTCATGATTTCCTGAGTTTTCACTTTTTCCCTGTTAACGTGGATACATTTTGGTGACAAGTTGTCACCATCAGAAATTAGCTCGGCTGCAAAAATCAAAGATTCTCCCTTAGCTGAGGAGAATCCGAGACAGGAAGATTAAAAAGACAAGAGAGAACTAAACTAACGATAAAAACTAAGATTATCTCAAATTTATCTGGTTTTTGATAAATTTTAACCCGATAGCGGCGATCGGTGAACTGAAAACTCACACCGGATCAGTGGTCACCGATAACTGATCACTGAATCGCTGATCAAATGCCCTAAGCTTGTATTAAGCCTTTTTTAACTTCAAATTCCTTTAACCTCAATCAATATGGATTTTTCTAGTCTTGTTGCCAGTCAGCTAAATGCCGGCGTTATCTGGCCCGAAGGAATTCTGATTATTACCCTGATGGTAATTTTAATCGGCGATCTAATCGTGGGACGGAGTGCCAGAAGTTGGCTGCCCTACGTTGCGATCGCTGGTCTGCTCGCTGCCGTGGTTGCTCTCTACTTTACCTGGGACAATCCGAAACCGGTGGCTTTTTTAGGGGCTTTTGAGGGGGATAATCTCAGTATCGTCTTTAGGGGGATTATTGCCCTTTCTACCGCCTCCACAGTGCTGATGTCGGTGCGTTATGTGGAACAAGCGGGAACCTCCCTAGCGGAATTCTTAGCCATTATGCTCACTGCGACTATCGGGGGAATGTTCCTATCTGGCGCTAGTGAATTGGTGATGATTTTCATCTCCCTAGAAATGCTCAGTATTTCCTCCTATCTAATGACTGGTTACATGAAGCGGGATCCTCGATCGAACGAGGCTGCTTTAAAATACCTGTTAATTGGAGCTTCTAGTTCGGCGATTTTCCTCTATGGTGTTTCCCTTCTCTACGGTTTATCCGGAGGTGAAACCAGTTTAAGTGCCATTGCCGAAAAATTAACCGCTGTTAACGGTGGTCAGTCTTTGGCCTTGGCGATCGCATTGGTTTTTGTGATCGCCGGTATCGCTTTCAAAATTTCGGCGGTTCCCTTTCACCAGTGGACTCCTGATGTGTACGAAGGTTCACCCACTCCCGTGGTCGCTTTTCTCTCGGTGGGTTCCAAAGCGGCCGGTTTTGCCCTAGCAATTCGCCTATTAGTGACGGTTTTCGGTCTAGTCAGCGAACAATGGCGGTTTATCTTTATTGCCCTAGCCATTTTGAGCATGATCCTCGGCAACGTGGTCGCCTTGGCCCAAACTAGCATGAAACGGATGTTAGCCTATTCCTCGATCGGTCAGGCGGGTTTTGTCATGATTGGTTTAACCGCCGGTACTGACGCGGGTTACTCTAGCATGATTTTCTATCTGTTAATTTACCTGTTCATGAACCTAGGGGCTTTTGCCTGTGTGATTCTCTTTGCTCTCAGAACTGGAACCGATCAGATCGCTGAGTATTCGGGACTCTACCAGAAAGATCCGCTGCTAACCCTCTGTTTAAGCATCTGTCTGCTCTCTTTGGGGGGAATTCCGCCTCTAGCGGGCTTCTTTGGTAAGATTTATCTATTCTGGGCCGGTTGGCAAGCGGGACTTTATGCCCTCGTCCTCGTTGGTTTAGTCACCAGTGTGGCCTCGATTTACTACTATATCCGTGTGGTCAAAATGATGGTGGTCAAGGAACCCCAAGAGATGTCCGATGCGGTGAAAAATTACCCCGTTATCAATTGGACTCTTACCGGGATGCGTCCCCTACAGGTGGGTATTGTCCTCTCCCTAGTGGCGACTTCCCTAGCTGGTATCCTTTCCAATCCTCTCTTTACCCTAGCGACGGATTCCGTCACCACTACCCCCATCCTACAATCGGCGGCCCTGGCGACCCACATTTCCCAAGCTAATTGAGAATCGCTGTTGATTTATCGGCGTTGTCAGATCAGAATAACAACGCCTATTGTAGGGCTAATTCCGGAATTAGCCCTACACCTAATCCGTTTTTAATAATGTGATTAACTCTCAAGTTATGAATTGTTTCTCCCCACCCCCCACTTCCCTATAAACCCCATCAGGTGACGGAATAAGTCTCCAAAAATTCTAATACAGTGATGATTTTAATGTTTCTAAATGGGTTCAAGACTAACAAATCTTCATCCCCTGTAATAAGAGATTCCGCATGACCACTAATTGCTAACTCTAGATATTTATTATCTTTGGCATCTCGACACTCATTGACAGATTCTGACGGTTTCACTAATAAAGATGATGCCACTAATGTTTCTAGTAGCTCTTGGCGAATTAACCTAGCTAAATAGCGGTCAAATTTAGGACGAGATAAAACGTTGCTAAGTTCATCAAGAACCGTCTCAGATAAGATAATTATGCCCTGATTCTTGGCAGTTTCTAAAGCCAAACGAGGTGAACTGGTTTTAAATAAAAAAGCACTAACAATCACATTAGCATCAAAAACAAATCGTGGTTTATTCATCTTGTTCTAAAATAGAGGCTAAAATATCTGGAGTTAATCCGTTAGCTTCTGCTTCATCACTAGCTTGATCCATAATCGTTGATAATCTCGCCGCTGCTTTTTGACGATATTTTTCTAATTCTAATTGAATAGTTTCAGTTAATTTGTTTTCTATGTTCGCTCGGTCATTGGGTTTAATTTTAGCGTAATATCTAGCAATTTCTAAAGGAACTTGAATAGTGATTTCTGTCTTGCTATTCATGGTAATTGATTGTTTTTTTACTTTTAACAGACCTCTATTGTAGCACAAAATCATCATATTCATTCAATTTGACCCTATTGATACTAAATCTGGTTATTAAAGACTGATTATTTATTCCCCTTTTTGCATGATTGCATTAGCAGAAAACGGGTTTCTCGGAGAAACCCGTTTTCTGTGCGTTACTCAACGGATTTAGTATGATTTAAAAGTTGCCATTGGATAAAAAAAATCAATGAATAGAAACATGGACTAAAAATAAACGGCTCTACCGAACCTGTCATGTAAAACTATTAACAACTTATGCTTGTAAAGCTTGTATAGTAAAGCTTTGAATTTTTGTTAGATTGATATTTATCAACTTTAGAGCATTGCTGGACAGAGAGGGAGCTTGGGGAATTTTCTACATTGTAAGTTCGGAAGAACCAAATAAACCCCCCTCAACTGGCTAATTAAAGGGGCATTTATTGTATTTTTTGTGAGCAATTTAGCCAACTTTTGTGGTTTCTTTTTCGGCTGATTTGGATGGCTTCAGTTTGCGCTTGAGGGTTGAAGCTGCGCCGAGAGTACCGAGAACTCCAAGACCAAAGAGGGAGGAGGGTTCAGGTACTTGTTGTGCTGTTTGCGCTGTCCCAAAAGTTACGGGGAAAGATACTGAAGCAAGAACATTTGGTGATGTACCGACGGCGATTTCAAAACCAGGACTATTATCAGAACCAATTGAATAAAATGGATCACTGAAACCCGTGGACGAGTTCACAAACAGTAAAAAAGCCAGGTTACTCCCATTAGCATTAGCTGTATTAAAAGTTAACGTTGAAGATGTGGCATTAACCAAAAATTGCCCTGTTCCGGTAATATTAGAAGTGTCTGCAGCATCTAAAGTAAAAGAATTAGTATTAACCGTCAAGGTAAGGTTAACGTTGGTAAAGGGATTGGGATTACCAGTGACATCGATAGTATAGCTACCTATTGCCACATCTACGGTTCCCACTAAAGAAGCGTTATTACCTGATTGACTCCAACTGCGGTTAACAGTAAAAGTAACGGCCTTTGCTGCCACAGGAGTGAGCATAGCGGCGAGAGAAGTTGCGCCAGCTAAAGCTAGGGTGGGAATTAATCGGTTTTTAATCATCTTGATTGAGCAAACGGGTGAATAGAGGCAACTATCGTCTTCCTCGCAGCTTGGTCAAGCAACAGCCCAACCCAAGACCAAAGGAGGACAGTGATAAAGATACACATTCCCCCCCCCACAAATGTATCAAAAGTTACAATTTAATAAATCTTTACATTTTTCTCCTCGACTAGCGACTCATACTAAATTCGTTGAATATAGGCTACATATCAGGACAGACAAAAGGGTGAATAAATAATCAGTTTTTAATAACCGGATTTAGTATTAAGTAAGTGGTTTTAATTAAATTGAAGATAGATTTTGTCTTTGATCCCCCCTTGATAAGAGGGGTGTCTGATGATTTTTAACGCCTACCTACTTAAGACTTGTTCTAAGCTTAACCTGCTTTTTGCCTTACTCAAATTGGCCAAGTAAAAGACTCATTTCGTTAACCACATTCTCACTTGCCTTTAACGCTTCTTTTCTAATTGCTTGAATTTCGGCCATACTTTTGGCGAGTCTCTGCTGTTCAGATTTGGGTGGAATAGGCACTAAAACTTTAGACAAATCATCTACTAAAATAGTAGGAATAGCATGACCTGTCATGTACCTTTTAATCTGACGCAAAAAAAAGTCTGTTCGCATATATACTAATAAAAACAAAGGCTCGACTCCCTGAATATTTCTTAATACTGAAAATCCATTTGAGCAAATTGCCCCGTCTTCATCTTCCGTGATTAGGGCTGTTGCTTGGCGTGGTGTTCCTGTACTTGCTCCTGAAATTGCTGTAATAATATCACCTTTGTACAATCTATAAGTTGCGCGAGATGGGGCTTCATGTGCCTTAATTATTTGTTGGGAAACAACTTGCATTGTACGATAATCAACATCGGAAATAGCTATATATCTAATTTCACTGTCCCTAGCTAAACGAAAATCAGCCGCAGCTCTCAAAATATCGGCAATTTCAGCTAAAGGTTTCGCCCCAATAGATTTTAGATGTTCTAATAATTTTTGGTCATTGGGTAAATAATGTTCGGCATCCAGTCTCGAATTGAGCAGGGTGTTCTTAACTGTATAAATACAATCGCTGTTTTGTGCAAATTCGCCGTTGATAAATGACGTAAAAGATTGAGAAATATCATTTATATCATCGTCAACTATTGGCAAACCTGATTTTGTTCGGGCTATAACTCCCGACTCGTTGCGCTTATATATTGTTTGTCCTTTAACGTCATAGCCTATTTTTTTGATTTGTGCCATAAAACAAGAATCATTGTCTGCTGGTAATTTTTGAACTACCAAAAGTGATGTTTTGATTCCTGTACCGTATGGCACGAATGCTTCCGGCGGTATGGAAACAACCCCTAATATTTTTGTTTGGGAGCGCAACCAATGGCGAATCGGTCCATTAGAGATATTTTGTAATAAACCATCGGGCAGAATAATCGCCATGCGTCCACCTGCCCGCAATAATTTTATAGATTTCTCAATAAATAAAATATCGGGCGACTGACCCGCTAAAATGGTTGGGGAAACTTCCCACCCATTGGACGCTGATTTATGCCATTTACGGGCAAGAAGATATGATTGAAGAATTTTCTGGTCTTCTACTTTGCCTTTATTTCCGAAAGGAGGATTGGTCAAGATAACATCAAAGGAATTATTTAATTTTTCATCTTCGATAAGCGCATTAGTGCAGATAATTTCTGAACCTGTGCCACCTTCAAAAACTAAACGAATCATTCCCGAAAGGGCGACATCGGGATTAAATTCAATTCCTGTAATACTTTCTTGCACAAAACTTGCTATATTAAACTCCGGGTTATTTTGTCGAACATGGTTTATTGCTTGAATTAAGAAACCACCACTTCCACAAGCAGGATCTATAATTTTTTCGTTTGGTTTGGGGTCTATCATTTCAACCGCAAGGCGGACAATTGGGTGAGGGGTAAAAAATTCTCCCCTATCTCCACGCTGGTGTCTATTTACAAAAGTCTGAAAGGCTTCACCTTTTATATCCCCAGATGTTTTAGTTAAATTAATGTACTGTAACCTGCCTACAATATAAGCAAGAGTCAAAGGTTTTAACTTGAATGTGTCATCGGTGAAAAATCCCCGATAATGATTTTTGATGGAGGTAAATAATTGACTGAGACGCGACATAAATTCATCGGACTTATTGGCGACGATGGCTTTATATTCATTTGCTGTAACGCCAAAATTTACAGATTGCTTGGCAGATTTTTCATCATGAAGTTTGATGATGATTAGTTTAACCATCTCGTGAAAAATCTTGTCTTTGAGCATTCCTTCGTTGGCGTAAATATAATTATGGCACTCTTCAAAAACTGCGGAAAGATTGTTAGAAGGTCGTAATTCCTGAATTTGCGGGAGTTTTTCAGGTAACAGACTATCTTCGGAAAATAACAATCCTTGCTCTTTCATTTTTCGAGTTTGATTTGAATGTTTTCTGTTGCGGGTTGTTGAATAGATAGAATATTTTTAGTCTTGACTCCTAGCAAACCAGTTTTTTAGTGGACAGAGATCATCACCATCTTGATTAAACAAGAACTTGCCCCTATACCTAATTATAGAATCTAAATTGGAGTATGTCAAGAGATAAAAAATTCAGTTTAATGTTAACCAAAGTGAGTAAAAAAAGCTGAGAGATTGTTGATGACAGAAATTCGGAGCATCTTTCAATTTGATAACGCCAATTATTCAGCCTTTTGATCAGGTGGGTGACACTCACCTGACTTATTTTTAGCTATACATTAAAACGGAATAGTAAAACATCACCTTCTTGAACAATGTATTCCTTGCCTTCACTTCTGACTAAACCTTTTTCTTTGGCCGCGCTCATTGTGCCACTATTAACTAAATCCTGATAAGACACGGTTTCTGCACGAATAAAACCCCGTTCAAAATCCGAGTGAATAACTCCGGCTGCTTGGGGTGCTTTCATACCAGAAATAATCGTCCATGCGCGGGTTTCTTGGGGACCAGTGGTGAGATAGGTACGCAGTCCTAATAACTCGTAGGTAGCTTGAATTAAAGATTTTAATCCCCCTTCTTCTACTCCTAAAGAACCGAGAAAATCTTTTCTTTCTTCTTCTGACAATTCCACTAATTCCGATTCCACTTGAGCAGAAACGATCACAACTTTGGCCTGTTCCTGTTGGGCAATTTGACGGACACTTTCTACCCAATCATTACCCGTGGCTAGATCATCTTCGCTAACATTAGCGGCATAAATAATCGGTTTCCGACTCAATAAACCGAGATTTTTAATTAATTCTTCTTCCTCTTTGCTTAAATCCACTTTTCGCGCCGAAATACCGTCATTAAGACAAATTAGGATTTTTTCAAGGATAGCTAATTCTTCGGCGGCTTCCTTGCTATTTTTCGCCTGTTTGCGTAAACGTTCCACCCGCTTCTCCACCTGTCCCAAATCCGCCAGAGCTAACTCTAGATTAATCACCTCGATATCCCGGGCCGGATCCACAGAACCGGAAACATGAATAATATCATCATTATCAAAACAGCGCACCACATGAACGATCGCGTCCACTTCCCGGATATTAGCCAAAAATTGATTACCCAATCCTTCCCCCCGACTCGCACCCTTGACTAATCCAGCAATATCGACAAATTCAATCCGCGTCGGCACGATTTTCTCGGAATTAGAGATTTTAGCCAAAACCTCCAGACGTTCATCGGGGACGGATACCACACCCACATTCGGTTCAATGGTACAAAAGGGGAAATTAGCGGCCTCAGCCTTGGCATTAGCCACGAGAGCGTTAAATAGGGTCGATTTCCCCACATTTGGCAGTCCCACGATTCCAGCTTTTAACATAAAAATTGCTTAATAAACATCATCCCGACCTCTCACTATATCAGGCAGCCTCTCGTTTTTGTAAATCCGGTTGAGGAGCAAGGCTGTGGATAGTTAACCGCTTAGTTAGGGTTTGCTGAAAAAATTTTTCCTGGAGGTAGGAGACTCCGATTCAGGATTCAGGAGACTCCGATTCAGGAGACAGGAGATTATTTTTATTTATTCTCCCCATTTCCCCATTTCCCCATTTCCCCATTTCCCCATTTCCCCATTTCCCCACACCCACGAAAAACTTATTTAGCAAACCCTAGTTAACATTTATTCAAGTTCCTTAACTAAAAGTAGGCAAGACTTTACAAGAGATTGCGAGAATGGGATGTAATGCTTGAGACTGAGTTAGGGTGAAGAGTAAGAAAGAATACACCTGTAGCACTGGGCAAAATTATGGCAAGACAGGCCTTTCACTTCTAAATACGTCCTGAGAGTAATTTTCAGTGCTATGACAGTATATTTCCTAGGGCGATCGAGTGTAAATATCGTCCAATCGCCACAACTAATCACTAAATCATTGTTGGGGGTATCTGTATGAATCAAAGTATCGGAGCAAACACCCGTAATGTGGCCCTTGTCGGCCCCTACTCCAGTGGAAAAACCTCCTTACTGGAAAGTTTACTTTTCGTAACAGGAGCGATCACCAGAAAAGGCAAAATCAGCGATGGCAATACCGTCGGTGATAGTTCCACCCAAGCGCGGGATCGACAGATGAGTGTAGAAGTTTCCGTTGCCCATAGTCAATACCAAGACCTAAATTTTACCTTTCTCGATTGCCCCGGTTCGATCGAATTTGCCAGTGAAACCTATAATGCCCTCGTCGGGGCCGGTGCTGCTATTATCGTTTGTGAACCGGTAGTCGATCGAGTTCTCACCCTAGCTCCCTTGTTAAAATTCCTCGATGATTGGGAAATTCCGCATCTAATCTTCATCAACAAGATGGATCGCTGTAATAGTCACTTTAACGAAGTCCTACAAGCTCTCAAATCCGTTTCTAGTCGTCCCCTCGTTCCCCAGCAATATCCTATCCGTCAGAACAACGAAATTATCGGATTCATCGATTTAATCAACGAACAGGCTTATCATTACCATGCTAACAGTCCCGCCGATCCTGTAGCTTTACCCGATCACCTCAAGGAAGAAGAACAGATTGCTCGACAAGAAATGCTAGAAACGATCGCCGAATTTGACGATCATCTTTTAGAAGAACTCCTCGAAGATATTAACCCCTCCCGGGAAGAAATTCTCCAAGACTTAAAACAAGAACTGGGAGCCGATCAGATAGTACCCGTGTTCTTCGGTATGGCGGAACGGGATTATGGTGTGCGTCATCTCCTTACCGCTTTAGTGGAAGAAGCACCGGCCCCGACAATTACCGCCAATCGTCGCGGTCTCGATCCCAGTGCGGATGGAGATGCAGTGGTACAAATCCTCAAAACCTATTTTACTCCCCAGGGCGGTCGCCTCTCCCTAGGGCGAATTTGGCAGGGAACCCTTAGCGATGGCATGGCCTTGAACGGTGTGCGGATTGGTGGTATCTATCGTCTCATGGGACAACAACAGCAACCCCTACAGCAGGCCCAAGCGGGGGAAATTGTCGCTCTTGGTCGTTTGGAAGGAATCGCCACCGGAGACGTGGTTAGCAGCGGCAGTCAAAAACCCGCTCTTCCCAAAGGATTACAGCTTAAACCCGTCTTTGCTCTCGCTATTGCCGCCGCAAATCGCAAGGATGAAGTTAAATTAAGTTCAGCTTTGACGAAACTGATCGAAGAAGATCCCTCCCTCCACTGGGAACAACACGGCGATACTAAAGAAGTGATTCTTTGGGGACAGGGAGAAATTCATCTGCAAGTGGCCCTCGATCGCCTAGCGCGCAAGTATAATCTACCGATGACCACACATCTACCCCAAGTTCCCTACAAGGAAACGATCAAAACCAGTACCAAATCCCACGGACGTTATAAACACCAAACTGGCGGCCACGGTGCTTTTGGCGATGTGTATCTCGATATTAAACCCTTACCCCGGGGGGAAGGTTTCCAATTCCATGAAACCATTGTCGGTGGTGTTGTCCCCAAACAGTATATCCCCGGGGTGGAAACGGGAGTGCGGGAATATCTCGGTCATGGTCCTTTGGGTTTCCCCGTGGTGGATATTGATGTCACCCTCACCGATGGTTCCTATCACAGTGTCGATAGTTCCGAACAAGCTTTTAAACAAGCGGCCCGTCTAGCGATGACGGAAGGACTGCCTAAATGTCATCCGGTCTTATTAGAACCAATTCTATCGGTGATGGTTCTCGCTCCCTCGGAATACACCGCCAAGGTTTTACAGTTAATCAGTGGTAAACGCGGTCAAATTCAGGGTTTTGAAGCTTCTGAGGAGTGGAAAGGTTGGGATCAGATAACGACCTATCTCCCCCAAGCGGAAATGCACGATTTCATCGTTGATTTGCGTTCTTTGACTATGGGGGTTGGTTTCTTCCAGTGGGATGAGGATCACCTGCAAGAAGTGCCAGATAAACTGCGCGATGCGGTTTTAGCTATGCAGGGTAACGGTAACAGGTAAAGTATTCTTGGCTGTCACTAAAGTAGAGCGATAAATTACCGAGAGATGGGCTTTTATTGGCTCATCTCTCCCTTTTTTGGCAAAAAATGACAGAAGGGTTCGATAAGATTATCCTAGTGCTATACTGCCCCAAATTAGTCTCGGAATTCTCAACTTAACGCCATGAATTTATCTAACCTGATCTTAGTCGCTCTCGCTGCGGGAATTGTTTTCGGTGCGCTGCTGAATGGTTTTTTTCCTGCGCTAATCCTACCTTTAGATGACTATATTCTCGCGCCAGTGGGACAGGTTTTTCTGCGCTTAATTCAATTTGTGGTGGTTCCGATCGTTTTTTCTTCCCTTATTTTAGGATTAACCCGGGTACAGAATGCGGCGCGGATCGGTAGATATTTACTCAGATTGATGACTGGCTATCTGCTAACCAGTACACTTGCTCTGTTAATTGGCATGGCGACGGCGTTGCTATTAAAACCGGGGATAGGTTTAGAGGGATTTGCCACTAATGCGGCCATGACCACCAATACACCAGTATCCTTGAGAGATTGGCTGATTAGCTTAATCCCGGTTAATCCCCTAGAAGCTCTTACTGGGGGCAATCTTTTACAGGTAATCGTGACGGGAGTTTTATTTAGTATCGGCATCGGACTGGCCAAAGAGGGGGCAAAACCTTTTATTCTCTTGATAGACAGTCTTTATCTAATCAGCGAGAGAATCCTATCGGTGATTCTTTATCTAGCACCTGTGGGGGTATTTGCTCTGATTGCTTCGGTTATCGCCACCCAGGGATTAGAATTAGTGGCGAGACTTTTTTTCTATGTTTTTGGTCTGTTTTTGGCCAGCACCTTGATGATTGGGGTGTATGTTTTGCTCCTTTTTGCCCTCAAAGGAGAACCTCGACGCTTTTTTAGCTCTTTATCGGAATCTTTATCCTTAGCTTTCGGTACTGCTAGTTCTAACGCCGCTTTACCGGTAGTTTTGCGGGAAATTCAAGAATACGGTTTACCCGAAGATATCGCCAGTTTCGCTATTCCCTTGGGAACGGTACTAAAACGCGATGGTTCGGCAATTTTACAGGGATTTAATGCTCTTTTTATCGCTCAGGTTTACGGAGTTCCTTTAAGTCCCTCTTTGTTATTAGCGATCGCATTGAGTGGTTTACTGGTTTCTTTTAGTACCCCTGGAGTCCCCGGCAGCGCATTAATTACCATGACTACCGTATTATCGGCAGCGGGTTTACCATTAGAAGGGGTTGCTTTGGTTGCAGGGGTTGATCGCTTGACCGATGGCTTTAAAACCGTATTAAATGTGATCGGTAATACGGTTAATGCCATTCTGCTCAATTACTGGGAATTGGGAGAAAAGGAAGAATCCCTAGAATCAAAAAACTAGCCTGATCGTTCTTTGGTTCCTCTCCGATGAAGTTTGCCTTGCTGGTAGGTGTTCTTCTCTGTACTATCGAGACAGTGGAGACGGAGGTTAGAAAAATTATCAAGAAAAATTCTGCTATATTATCTGCTAACTCTCTAACAAACCCGATTAGTTTAATAATCTCTTCTGGGTGTCTGAGAAAACAAATAGTTGATCTCTTTAAAGATGGTTTTAGGGAGATATTTAGTAACTGTGTGGGGGAATTTGTGGTTAATAAGACTAAATCGAGGCTTAAAAGCGAAAAATCAGCTAAATTAGCGGCTAAACCTGTTAAAAAGCGGCGATTATCCGGTAAATGGTTCTTGACAGCCCTAGGTTTAACTGGCTGCGCCCTAGTTTCCGCCACAGCGGGCGCTATGTTGGCCGTGTCTCTCTCCTCCACACCTTTGCGACAAGCTGCCCTTAGTCCCGAAGAAACCGCCGCTTTTAACAATCAGCAGGCCATATCCTATCAAAATCTGCAACTTCCCGCCCTTAACCGCCCCATTAATATTCTGGTAGTTGGTGCTAAAGTGTTGACATCCGATGTTAAGAAGGCACAAACCCCAGATCTGGGTTATCATGCCCCGGTTAATTCCTTGGATGGTTTAACCGATACCATGCTGTTACTGCGTTTTGACCCCCACAGACAGAAGTTAACCATGCTTTCTATCCCCCGGGATACTCGCACCGATATTGAGGGTTACGGGGATAAAAAAATCAATGAAGCTAACGCCCTCGGTGGACCTGCTTTAACTGCGGAAACGGTTAGTCATCTGTTGGAAGGAGTCGCTATCGATCGCTATGTTCGCATTAATGTGCAGGGTATTGAAAAATTAATTGATGCTCTGGGGGGGGTGACGGTATATGTTCCCAAAGACATGAAGTACAACGATTTTAGTCAACACCTCTTCATTGATCTGAAAAAAGGAGAACAACACCTAAACGGCGAGAAATTCCTCCAGTTTGCCCGTTTTCGCTACGATGCTAACGGCGATATCGGTCGTATCCAACGACAACAGCAATTAATGCGGTCTTTAGTAGAACAAACCCTAAAACCAGCAACTTTACTGAAAATGCCCGATATTATTGAGGTTATCCGCACTCATATCGATACTAATCTCAGTTTAGAGGAGTTACTTGCCCTAGCTGGGTTTGCCTCCAAAACTCAGCGCACTGATGTGCAAATGCTACTTCTACCGGGAGACTTTAATGGTGATGGTCGGCAAGGGATCAGTTATTGGCTACCCAATCAAAGTAAAATTCAAGAGCTAGTGGCTCAACATTTTAACCACGGCTTTTTTATGGCTGATACTGAAGAAACCACGCAACCGACTCGTATAGCTGTGGAAGATAGTATCGATAATCCAGAAGCGGTGCAAACTCTAGTCAGATATCTGCGTTCATTGGGTTATGAAAATGTTTTTGTCTCTAAGTCTTCATCGCCAATTCTAGAAACTACCAAAATTATTGCTCAAAAAGGAGATAATTCCCTCGCTGCTGACCTGCATAATAGTCTTGGTGTCGGAGAAGTTTTGGTGGAAAGTACGGGGAATCTCGCTTCTGATGTGACGATTAAAATCGGTCAAGATTGGCCAGAAAAGTCAGCTAATCTTTCTGAGTCATCCCTAGGCAACTAAGAAAAAAATCAAGTTTATCTGGGTTATTTATTAGCCAAAATTTCACAAAAATATTGGCGTAGAAGTGGCAAGTTCTACGATTAATTCCGGCACGCTTTCTACATAATCATCTTCACTAATGCTTGATTATCCACCGGTTTCTATTCTTAATAAAGCATCTGGGTAATGATTTGGTAGTAGTGGTGAGCCATGTTGTTTACCTGGTATGAATTGTGTAAAATATTTATGAATAAAAATAATTGGGGTTCTTCGGTTTGTCTTATGCAATGGACGGGGGTTATAAGGGATGAAACCCTTATATAGAAAGGCATTTGGCGATTTTTGTCAATTGCTTTTGATCTAAAGCGAACTAATCAATTAAATTCCTTGCCAGATAAGGATTTAGTCGATTTATGCCCCCTATCGAACCATACCAAGTAACGAAGAGCCATAATTGGCTCGAATCAGTCTTTAAACCTCTAGCTTGATCATGACTTTTCTGATAAATATCTTTTTCTGGCTCCTGTCTGGCTTACTCAAATATCAGTCTAGCACCGAACAAAATACCCCCCTAGTTCACCTCTATTCCCCTGTCGAAGTGTGGTCGTCAGCTGACAGGGGGACAAGCAAGCTGAAAAGCTTATGTAGCATGGAATACAGACACAGACTCCAAAAAAAGATAGGTCACATTTACTAGATATGACCTAGATAACGAAAATGATAAGTGAACTATACCAGAAAGTCTTAGAGAATGAACTGGGACGAGCCAGATATCTACTGTTGTTAATGATAGTTGGAACCTTGCAAATACTAAAGCAAGTCAAGTTAGAGATATTAGCAGAAGCACTGCCAATACCGATTCTGTTTGAGAGTCGGAGAAAAAAACTAAAAAGATTTTAAAAGCTGGAAATTCTCAACATTGAAAAAATCTGGTTTCTCTGCCTAAAAGAGATGTTAAAACAGCAGGAGAGGTTCACAATAAAAGGATTAGTATATATTGCTATAGATCGAACGAATTTGGTGGCAATAAATATCTTGATGGTGAGTCTAATTTATGACGAGAGAGCCGTGGCAATCTATTGGGAGATATTGGATAAAAAAGGAAGTAGTAATCTCGAAGAACAGCTAGGAGATAGAGAATTTTGCTCGGTCAGTCTTGGAAAGTGTCTTCAGAAGCAGAGTTTATACTTTTGTTTAAGACAAAAAAAAGTACAAATGTGAAGACAAAAGAAGGAATTTATCAAGAAATGAGAGAGTTAGGTTTAAGTCCAGGAACTCAACTATTTTTGAAGGATGTCAATATTACAAAATAGCAGGGATTTGGACAGTTTAACTTAGCTGATAAGTGGAAAAAAATCGGGATTTTCAAACAAAAAAACCTTGGTATATTCTGACGAATTTGGGAGATTTACAGACGGCAATAATTGCCCATCAAAAAAAATTGATATTGAGGATATGTTCCGAGATTTTAAGGCGGGAGGCTATAGCTTAGAAGGTTCTCAATTAGCCACGCAATACTTATCAAAGCTGATAATTGTTATAGCTATCGCCTATACAAGTGCCACAATGCAAGGTAAAAAAATTAAGGATATGGGAATCCAAAAATATGTCATGTCACAAGACCTGAAAAAAGATATAAAGGTCAACGCAGACACAGCAGTTTTTATGTGGGTCAACATCTCTATCATTGGCTACAGCTACATCAAATATTCCAAAAAAATATAGAATAGCTAATGCAAATTAGCCGCTATCGGTTGAAGGATTACATCAAAGGAAAAAGAGGTATATCGCTTGCCCTATATACCTTCTAGCTCGCTTGTCCCCCTCTCAGATACCTTTCGACAAAGAATTTCTCGGCTGGTGAGAGACAGTCTATCTTTCTCTAAAAAAATGGAGAATCACGTTGGAGCTGTTTGGTATTTTATCCATGACTACAATGCACAGCAAAGCAAAGGATTAAGCCGCCATCACTACTACCGAATCACCACCACGGCCCTAAGTCCAGTAATAGGTTATGACAAAGCCTCTGAAGTGGCTCACTATGCTCTCGATCACGACTTAAGCCTTAAAGAAGCTGCTTTGACCTTGGGATACGTCACTGAGTCCGACTTTGATCGGATCGTTGATCCCCTAAAAATGGTACATCCTTATGTGGCGGTTCAGTCCAAAACTTAAACACTTTTTCGATTGTAACAACCGCCCAGGCAGTTAGAACATTTATAATCTCCGAAACCCTTTCAGGTTGTACTTTTGACTTCTGAATTGCGCTATAATCCAATGGCTAGAACACTTTCACCCTCTCAAGTAGTCGGACATAAATTCTGTTGTCTATCTTAAGAAATGTAAATTGCCGCAATTCTTACTGACTCCTTACCCCACAGTTAACTTTACTTTTGTCCAACTACTTAGGATATCCCTTAAATTCGGAGAATGAACCGATGACTGTCTCGAAGCGCAATATTGATCTTCTTCACGATCCTACTCTCAACAAATCCACTGCTTATACCGAAGCTGAACGCCAAGCCTTGGGATTAGTAGGATTAGTTCCCGATGTGACTGAATCAGAAGATTTGCAATTACAGCGAGTGATGCTCCAGCTAAGTCATAAAACCACAGACTTAGAGCGTTATATTTATCTGGTCAACTTACTAGATCACGATGAAACGCTCTTTTATCGCACGATCATGTCCGATCCCACTCGTTTTTTACCCATTGTCTATGATCCCACCATTGGCGAAGCTTGCCTAAAATTCGGACATATTTTTCGCAGGCCACGGGGAATGTATTTGTCTATAACTCGTCGGGGTCATGTCAAAGAAATTTTGCAAAATTGGCCGGTCAAAGATATACGGTTTATTTGTGTCACTGATGGCGGTCGCATTTTAGGTTTAGGAGACCTGGGAGCCAATGGGATGGGCATTCCTATCGGCAAATTGCAACTTTATACAGCAGCAGCAGGAGTTCCTCCCCAGGGACTTTTACCATTATATTTAGATGCAGGTACTAATAATGAACAGTATTTACACGATCCCCTTTACTTGGGCTTACGCCAAACCCGTCCCACAACAGAAGACTTATTTTCTTTCGTAGATGAATTTGTAGAGGCAGTACAAGAAGTCTTTCCTCTTTGCTGTATCCACTTTGAAGACTGGACAGGTGTAGATGCTGTTCATCTTTTAGAACGTTATCGTAACCGAGTTTCTTGTTATAACGATGATATTCAGGGAACCGCCGCAATTGCTGTCGCCGGTTTAGTGAATGCGATGAAAGTCACTAAGAGCCAATTGCACGACCAACGCATTCTCTTTCTCGGCGCAGGTTCGGCAGGGATTGGTATTGCTGATTTAATTGCTTCAACTATGGTACAAGAGGGACTGACCCTAGAGGAAGCGCGTTCTCGGATTTCTTTATTTGATGTTAATGGATTATTGGAGTCCACTCGTACTGATTTAGTAGATTTCCAACAAGTCTATGCCCATCCTCATCCCCCCAGTAAGAATTTTGTTGAGGTAATCAAGTCTCTTAAACCAACCGCAATTATTGGGGTCAGTACCATTGGGAAAGCTTTCACCCAAGAAGTGGTAGCAACTATGGCTCAGATTAATGAACGTCCCATCATTTTTGCTCTTTCTAACCCGACCGACCATGCTGAATGTACCGCAGAGCAAGCCTATCAGCGGTCTCAGGGTCAGGCACTCTATGCCGCAGGGGTTCAATTCCCTCCTGTTCAATACGAAGGAAAAACTTTTTTACCAGGTCAGGCGAATAACTTCTATATTTTCCCAGCTGTTGGTATGGCAATTTATGCCACTCAGGCGCAACGAGTCACTGACGAGATGTTTATTGAAGCTGCCCGGTCTGTGGCGGATTCAGTCACGACCGAGCAACTCAATCAGGGTTTACTTTATCCTCTCCAAGCTAATATTTTAGAAACGGAAATTAAAACCGCAGTCCGAGTGGCGAAATTAATCTTTGATCGTCATTTAGCACGGGTAGAACAGCCCGATGATTTAGAAGCATTTATTCGTAGCCATGTTTACGAACCAAAATATCAAACCTTAGTATGATCGCCAATCTTAACTATGCGATCGCCGTCTCAATTCTGATCACCTAAATCCTTATCTGGCAAGAGACTTAATTGATTAGTTCGCTCCAGATCAAAAACAGTTGACAAAAATCGCTAAATGCCTTTCTAAATAAGGTTTCCAACCCTTATAATCCCCGTCCATTGCATAACACAAACCGAAGAGCCGCATGATTAAGCTTCTGGTTGACGAGAACTTTGATAATACTTAACTGGTGCGTTACGGCGGATTACTAATTTTGGTTTTTCATTCCAAGCTTATCACCGCCTAACGCACCCTACAAAATTGCTGCCGCGTCGACCCCCATTGGTTTCGCGGTAACAGCTACTTTCGCATTGGCTGGGACTGGGTTAAAACAGCCTTGATACACGGTTGGCAACTGATTGATTCGGTTCGTTTTACTCATGTTAAAGATACTCAACCGGCGATGGCATCTCGAAAGCAACATGATGAACGTACCTATCGAATTGAGTTCAAAATACACACGTAAGTAGTCGTGCAAAATTAATTTCCTAGTGAAGATAGGCAAGAGGCAAGAGGCAAGAGGTAAGAGGTGGTCAGATATGTGTAATTAATTTTGCTTAGGTACTTACCAGTATGCCTCTGACTAAGTTTTGTCAGTCAACCAGATCCGAAACCCTGGAACTACCAAGGTTTCGTTAATTTGTTGTTATTTACAAAACTTAACAATACTATCAAGCCTTTATGGGTTAAACTCTACATGTCTCGCCCATCAAAACGAATGAAAAATCCTGCCTGGACATTCACTTCGCGAATCCGAGGTTTGCGCGGGAGAGGACACGACCCTGACAGGGGGACAAGAAGGCTGAAATCCATATATCATAAGCTTTTCATGGTTTTAGCTCAAAAAAGTTCGTCTCACCATCTCTCACTTATTAATAATAATTCCTAGTAAGCTCGCTCCTATCCCTAATTCTTTCGTTAGCTTTTTGCCTAGAATCGCTAGATCTATTTCTGGCGAGAGAAGCCAGAAGCCTTTGTTGGCAAGTTTTCTAGCCCGCTTGTCCCCCTGTCAGGACACGACCAACTCCTCTTACATGAGGTTGCTCTACAAGCAACCGTGGAAAGCTCATTATCATTTAGATCATCTAAAAAGCTTTCAGAATCAGAGAAAAAATCTACACCAGCAGAACGTAAGTCGGAAATACTAGTATTAGCCATTTTTGTTTCGCCTTGAAATAAGTTTCACTTTGAGTGCGATCGCTGATCGCGTAGGGTACGTTAATTAAATGTAACGCACCACCCACGAGATATATTAAAAATAGTCGTAGTGGATTGTTTCAGCTAATTTGGTGCATTAGAAAATTGCTATAGATTTTACAATCTAAGACTTTAAGCCGAAATCTATTGCCCTATTTTAGCTGAAACAGTCCAGTAGGGTGCGTTAGACGGCGACAATCTCTGCTCTTACTTAGGACTAGCAATCCGTCGTAACGCACCACCCACGAGATATATTAAAAATAGTAGGCGTTATTTTTTTATCGTTGGGTTGTAACCAGTAACGTTATGGGTTACACTTAATGGATGATAGTCAGTTTCAAGCATCGAGGACTAGAGCAGTTCTTTGAGTCGGGAACCACCCGAGGCATTCAAGCAAATCATGCCCAACGAATTCGGCTGATTCTGGCTCGTCTCAGTGCTGCAACTTCACCGCAAGACATGAACTTACCCGGATTGGTACTTCATGAACTGGCAGGGCAACGTAAAGGAACCTGGACGGTGAGAGTATCTGGAAACTGGCGGATCACTTTCACCTTTGACGGTGTTGATGCTTGTGATGTCGATCTTGAGGACTACCACTGATGAAAATGCATAATCCACCACATCCTGGTGAAGTGCTTAAAGAACTTTGTCTCGAACCTTTGAATCTGACTGTGACTGAGGCTGCTGAAGCATTGGGTGTAAGTCGAAAAACCCTATCTGCCATCTTAAATGGTAGGGCAGGTATTAGCCCCGAAATGGCAATTCGCTTAGGGAAAGCTTTCGATACATCTCCTGAAAGTTGGCTCAATCAGCAAATGCAATACGATCTATGGCAAGCAGAGCAGACAATTGGCAATATCAAAGTCAAACGGCTATCAGTTGTCTAACCAGGGTTTGCAGCCGACGGACTCAACACCCAAAAATATTGGGAAAAGGTTGATTAGTGGCATACACACAATGGGAGGCTATCAAAATGGCATGGATATTTAGTCTATCGGCAGAATGTGGTTCGGATGAGAGCAACGCCCATAAATTTGCTCAGCATTTTGAGGGAGTATCATGGTTGCTGTCAAATGGTCGCCATTGCCAGTGTCACACAGATATATTCCAAGACATAGAAGAAAATTGGTGGTGTCGTGTTTCACCAAGTAATCTTAGCGAAGTGGGAATAGACAGCCCTGAAAGTGCATATTCAATGACAGAGTTAGGTATCTTACTATATCAGTCCCTACGATTTGCTCCCCCATTCCGTTATGCACTGGTTGGTGTTGAAGTCGATGAATTTAGAACTTACAGCGAGCTTATCGAAGAATCATCTAACTTATCTATCCCAGGACTGGTTTTAGCAAAACCACTCGAACAAGAGCTAGGAATATTGCCAGTATTGCGCCCCTTTAGTTCTAGTTATGTTTGGCAACCCTACGCAGGAGAAGTTTACAATCCGCTTATGGCATCCCAAAACTTAAAAAATAAGCTTAGTGAACTGCTTAAGTTAACCTCACAAGCGAAGACGGTATAACTAGACCGTTAGACTGCTCCCACTGTCAGTACGATCCCCATCGCTGTAGGGTGCGTTCCCTAATGTGGCTCCTACTGCCCCACCAATAGATTTTTGGGGAACACACCATGCTAGAGGATTATAAAAATATTTGCCGTCGCACTCCAGCCTATCGTGGCTGAGTTCAACCGTTATCGAGAAAAATAGTTAAATCCCGTCAAATTCCCCTAAAACTTTCACTTCTGGTTCTAACCAGAGGGACCAGCGATCGAACACTTGTTCCTGCACATGGCGAATTAAACGCAGAATATCCGAGGCTTTTGCTGAACCAATATTCAGAATAAAATTAGCGTGTAATTCTGATACTTGCGCCCCACCAATTTGATAACCTTTTAATCCCATTTCCTCAATTAAAGCCCCAGCATATTGTGGTTTAGGATTGCGGAAAACACTGCCACAACTAGGACGGTCATAGGGTTGGGTACTTTTGCGATGGCGTAAATTATGGGTAGTAATTGCCATTATTTCCTCGCTATTATCGGTAGCTTCTAACTGAAATGTGGCTTCGATAACTAAGCGTTGATCCCCTTGCAGAGAAGAACTGCGATAACTATAATTTAAATCTTCTTTGCTTAAAGTTTCTAACTGACCATCGGCATTTAATACCAGCGCCCGCACTAATCGATCCGCCACACAGGAGGTATGCGCCCCCGCATTCATCACCACAGCACCCCCCACCGTACCCGGGATACCCACCGCCCATTCTAAGCCCCTCCAGCCTCGTTTTGCCGCTCTCCAAGCTATTTTTGGCAGGGGTTCCCCCGCCGCTGCTGTAATCGTAGCAGTTTCGGCATCAAAACAACTCGATCGCAGATGACGAGTATTGAGGACAAGTCCGGGTAAACCCCGATCGCTGATTAGTAAATTTGAACCAGCCCCCAAAACAGTCAAGGGCAACCCTTGCGATTGCCACCAAGCGAACACTTCTCTTAATTCCTCTAGATTAACTGGTTCGGCATACCATTGCGCTCTTCCCCCCACCCGGTAGGAAGTGAAATCAGCTAGAGAAACAGAGGATTTAATCATAGGGTTTTAGGGGTTGGAAATTATAAATTATGAATTATGAATTATGAGTTGGGGGTTGGGGAGATGGGGAGCAGAACGTAGGTTGGGTTGAAGCATGAAACCCAACGATCATCTTAGGATGCCGCTAACCCATCCTACAAATAATTGTGCCTCCCTACTTATTTAATACTGCTCACTTAAAAACTCAAATCTGATCACTGATAACTGATAACTGATAACTGAATCTATACTCTAACCGCTAATTGTTCGTGGTAATGAGAGAGCATTTCGGGGATAACTTGATTGAGATTGCCAGCGCCGAGGAACAGAGCTAAATCGCCGGGTTGGAGAATTTCTAACAGGAATTGACCTAAAGAACTCAATTCGGGGTGATAGTAGGCGTTTTTATGGTGTTTTCTCACCTGTTCAGCCACTTGCTGCCCAGTGACGTGATTGATATTCACTTCCCCGGCACTATAAATATCCGTTAAGACTACCACATCGGCGGAACTGAAAGCGGAGCCAAATTCCTCTAAAAAGGTAGTGGTGCGACTGTAGCGATGGGGTTGGAAAATAGCGATCGAACGTTGGTACTGTTTGCCTTCTACCTTTAATTTTGCCGCCGCTAAAGTGGCCAACAATTCGCTAGGATGGTGGGCATAATCGTCGATAAAAGTAATACCGTTTGCTTCTCCCTTGTGTTCAAAACGGCGTTTTGCTCCGGCAAAAGTAGCGATCGCATCGGCAATAATAGCAAATTCTAAACCGAGATAACGTCCGATGGCCACCACTGCCAAAGCATTACTAATATTATGTTGTCCCGGGATTTTCACTTCCATTTGTCCCAGATAACTGCCTTTTTCCCAGACGGAAGCTTTCATCATTCCCTGTTCATAGATAATCTCGCTGACGGTGTAATCGGCACCTTTTTCGGGATCGAGACTATAACTAATTGTCGGACGGAAATGCTCGGCGATCGTGTCACAATCTAAACAAGCGACTAAAATCTGGCACTGCTCGGCAAATTCACGGAAAGTATCGATAACTTCGCTTAAATTCTGGTAATGATCGGGGTGATCTAGCTCAATATTAGTGATTATGCCGATTTTCGGGGCGTGCTTGGTTAGGGAACCATCGGACTCATCGGCCTCTGCCACTAAAAAACGACCTTGACCAAGACGAGCGTTACCTTCCCAAGCGTCCACCTCACCACCAACAATGATCGTGGGGTCTAATCCCGCTTCTAACAAAACGTAACCGATTAAGCTGCTAGTGGTGGTTTTGCCGTGGGTTCCAGCAACGGCGATACTGTCGTAATCAGCGATTAAAGCCGCTAAAACGTCGCTACGGTGAAAAATTGGGTATCCTAAGTCTCTGGCCGCTCGATATTCCTTGTTATGGTCATTAATCGCCGTGGAGCAGATTACTTGCGGAACTGTTTGGCTACTGTTTTGAGGGCCAGGAGAATGAAATAAAGCTAAATTATTTGCCTCTTGACGGTGGAAAATCTGCGCTCCCGCTCCCTGTAGCCTTTGGGTGATATGAGTAGGACGTAAATCGGAGCCAGACACAGGTAAATTGCGCTTGGCTAAGATATAAGCGAGGGCTGACATCCCAATGCCGCCAATACCGATAAAATGGAAAGGTTGGCCGTTAAAATTAACTTTTTTCACTTTTTTCACTCCTCAGACCCACGATTATATAAGTTTTAAACTCGATCGGTAGTAAAGTCAACCTCATGATAGGGGCATTTGACCAGAATTCCCAAATGTTGTCCAGTCACCTTGCAAAATCCTTGACGCAGAATTAAAAATTTTTCTCCCGTCTCGGAGTCTCCTGTCTCCTATCTCCCGACTCCTAAATGGTGATGTAATAAATTATTTTCGATCGGGATCGTAAAGTTCAACCTTTAAGGTATGATTGGGAACATTAATTATTTTTTTATGTATTGCACTAAAACGTAGAGGGCAAGCAGCAGTGATTAGAGTAGCGATCAATGGTTTCGGACGGATTGGACGTAATTTCCTAAGATGTTGGTTAGGACGGACTAATAGTGGCTTGGAGGTAGTGGGGATCAATGATACATCCGATCCCCGGAGTAACGCTCACCTGCTCAAGTATGATTCGATGTTAGGCAAACTGAACGCTAATATCGATGCCGATGATAATTCTTTAATTGTTAACGGTAAAACCATTAAATGTTATTCCGATCGCAATCCCCTCAATCTGCCCTGGGCAGAATGGGGTGTAGATTTAGTGATCGAAGCTACCGGTGTTTTCGTCGATGAAGAGGGCGCTTCTAAGCATATTGTCGCAGGAGCTAAAAAAGTCCTCATTACCGCACCGGGTAAAGGTTCGGGTGTAGGAACCTATGTGGTTGGTGTCAACGCTCACGAATACGAACATGATAAATACAATGTCATCAGCAATGCCAGTTGTACCACCAACTGTCTTGCTCCTGTCGTCAAAGTGATTCACGAAAACTTCGGCATCATCAAAGGGACAATGACCACCACCCATAGTTACACTGGTGATCAGCGGATTCTGGATGCTAGTCACCGAGATCTGCGTCGCGCTCGCGCGGCAGCCGTTAACATCGTTCCTACCTCCACCGGTGCCGCTAAAGCTGTAGCCTTAGTTATCCCCGACATGAAAGGAAAACTTAACGGTATCGCTCTGCGGGTACCCACTCCTAACGTTTCTGTGGTGGATTTAGTCGCGCAAGTGGAAAAAAGCACGATCGCGGAACAGGTAAACGAAGTCCTCAAAGAAGCTTCGGAAAATTCTTTGAAAGGAATTCTCGAATACAATGATTTACCCCTCGTTTCCTCTGATTATCGCGGTGTTGATGCCTCCTCGATCATTGATGCTAGTCTAACGATGGTGATGGGTGGCGATATGGTGAAAGTTATCGCTTGGTACGATAACGAATGGGGTTACTCCCAACGGGTGGTTGATCTCGCTGAAGTCGTCGCCAGCAAGTGGAAAGGCTAAATCAGTGATCAGTAAACAGTAATCAGTGAACAGTGGGCGTTAGTTAGGAGTCAGGAGTGGTTAGTGATAACTGACTAACTGATAACTGACTAACTGATAACTGATCACTGTTAACTGAGCAGTGATAAATTCTCACTAAAAAAGCGCCGATAGATTCCCTCTGTCACCAATTGAGCGGTGATTAGGTTAGCTAGGGCAATCATAAACAGGATCAGTATCTGGTAGGAAGCGGCGTTTAAAGGTTCACTTCCTGCCAATACCTGTCCGGTGAACATTCCGGGTAAACTGACTAAACCCACCACCATCATCTGATTAAGGGTGGGGATTAAACTAGCTCGAATCGCTTCTTTTTGGTAAGATGCGATCGCCTGTTGAGGAGTTGCCCCCAAACAAAGATGGGTTTCGATTTCCAAACGGTGACTTTTAATGGCACTGCTTAATCTCTCTCCGGCTAAAGAGGCACTATTCATCGCTTGCCCTAACACCATCCCCGTCAAGGGAATTAAGTATTGGGGTGAGTACCATTGTTCTGGTTGAATAATTAAAGCGATCGCATAACCTAAAGTTAGACAGCTACTAATCAATAAAGAGCCAAAAACTAGAGGTAATAAACCTTTATCTCGGCTATCAATACGATTTTTAGCAACAATAGTCGCAATAGTCATCATTACTGCCAAGATACCCAGCACTGCTAGAGGATTATCCAGGGAAAAAATAACGGCGATAACGTAGCCTACCACTAATAATTGCAGGATCGATCGACCGGTCGCCAATAATAATTGTCCCTCTAGGGCTAAATTTGACCAACGGGAGAGGACTAAACAAATACCCATCATCCCCAAAGCCCAACCCAAATCCACCAGATTGAGTTCTACTAATCCATCCATAAAAATAAAAGAAACAAATTAAAAGGATACTTCATCTATAAATAGCAAGTTTATAATTATTTTTGACTAATTATTCATTTTTTTACCCAACAAATCCCGATTAGTCTCTAATTTGAGTGAAAGCGCGTGAGTAAAATTCCCCCCGTCGATTTATCCCGTCAATACCAAGTCATCAGCGAAGAAGCTAACCATGCCGTTTTAGAAATTCTCCGTTCTGGGCGCTATATTGGCGGTGAAGCTGTGAGCGAATTAGAACGACAATTTGCCCTCTATCATGGTGTTAGCGATTGTGTTGCCTGTAATTCGGGAACCGATGCCCTTTATCTGGCACTGCGCTCCCTCGGTATTCAAGCGGGGGATGAAGTAATTACTTCCACTTTTTCTTTTATTGCCACCGCCGAAGCGATTAATTTAGTCGGGGCAGTGCCGGTTTTTGTCGATATCGATATCAATACTTTTAACCTCGATGTGGCACTGTTGGAAAAAGCGATTACTCCCCAGACGAAAGCGATTATCCCAGTACACCTTTTTGGGCAATCTGTCAATATGTCTGAGGTGGTAAATTTCGCTCGTTCCCATAATTTATTGGTGATTGAGGATTGCGCTCAGGCGACGGGAGCAGAATGGCATGGGCAGAAAGTGGGGAGTATCGGCGATATTGGCTGTTTTAGCTTCTTTCCCACCAAAAATTTAGGCGGTTGTGGCGATGGTGGCGCAATTACCACCAATAACCCCGAGTTAGCGGCACAAATTCGCATGATTAAAGAACATGGGAGCAAGGTGCGTTATCTCCACGAGGTGATTGGGGTAAATAGCCGCTTAGATGCCATTCAAGCGGTTATTTTGCAAATTAAGCTAAAATATCTCGATTTTTGGAATAATCAACGGATCGAGATTGCCCAACGTTATCGAGAATTACTGCAACCTTTGCCTAATATCACTTTACCTACCGCTTTAGCCGGAGGTAAGCACGTTTGGAATCAGTACACAATCCTAACGGAAAATCGTGACCAAATTCGGGCAGCTTTGCAGGAAAAAGATGTCCTATCCATGGTTTATTATCCGATTCCCCTACATTTACAGCCTGTTTATCAGTATTTAGGCTATAAAAAAGGTGATTTACCTGTGGCTGAATTGGCCAGTGAAAAAGTGTTATCTTTACCTATGTTCCCCGATTTAAGCCGCGAGGAACAACAACAGGTAGCCTACGCGCTGAAAGATTGTTTGCATAGTTCCTGAGTTATCAGTGGGAATTATGAATTATGGCTTATCTGAGTTCAGTATGCTAAAGATTGAATACAAATTTATCAAACAGTTTTAATACTAAATCTGGTTATTAAAAACTGATTATTTATTCCCCTTTGCCTTTTGCCTCTCCTCATAACTAGCCTGTACTCAACGGATTTAGTATAACACAACCATTTTGACTCACCGTTCGCTCGTTTCTCGAACTGAAAATTTGATAAATTGTCTCAAATCAGGACGAGTCTGACTAAACTGAGAGGGTACAAAAAGATGAATTGATTTTTTATCCCGTCTGTATAGATACTAAACTTTTCTAACAATTTTCTCGAAATTTTCTGACTTGAAATTCCTTAACTTTGATTAATTGATAATTATCTTTTCCCATAGCTAGGGAAAATTTGGTTTCGGTCTTGTCCAGCAAATTTTGGGGAACAGCTTTCCACTGTTCCTTCGTTTGCCAATGGGCAACGATAATTAATTCTTCCTCGATGGCGGGATTAATCCAAATTTCTTTACCTAAAAAACCTGGTTGTTTTGTTAAAAACTTTGTCCAAATTTCTTCATCTTTTTGGATAAATTTTTCCCGAGCTTCGGGTTTAACTTGAAATTCTAACCACTCAATGACCATAGTAATTATCTCCTATTTTTTGGATTTCATCAAGAATTCTTCCGTGAGTTTCATAAAAGCCTTGGAACCACTAGAAGAGGGCATGGCTGCTACCGCAGGCACGAACATATCCACAGCTTTAGCTACATTAACATCCATAGGAATCGCATTAGCAAAAATTTGATGGGGTTGAAAATCCTGTTGTACCCGGCGCATGACTTGATTATAGTAGCGACTAAGTAACCCACCACCAGAAAGAATAAAAACTATACCGAGTAAACTGGGGTTAATCGGTTCGTTTTCTTGATGACTAGCTTTCAGTTTAACTATTCTTCTTTCTAATAGCTGAATACCGACAATTGATAAAGGTTCGGGACGGGCAGGTAGTAAATAGAAATGACTACTACATAGACCACTACGAGTCAAAAGATTATACCCCGGCGCACAATCCATGATAATATAATCATAACGGTCTTGAATGGGATCAATTATTTTTTGAATTAGGATTCTTTCTAGGTTATTCCAAGCATGGTCAAAGCCCAAATCTTCCTGTAAAATTGCTTGGTGGTGCAAGGTTTCTGAGACGATATATTCATCATACAGTTCGATGTCTCCTGGCAGTATATCTAAGCCTTGAATTTCACAGACTGAAGGAACAATAATATCATCAATAGTTAATTTATTGTAGGGATTGGGTTTGATAATTGCTTCTAATAAATAGCTTAAAGTACGTTTTTTACGACGCAGTTGAGCAAATTCGTGGGGAGACATCAAGCTCAGAGTCGCACTGATTTGAGCATCTAAATCGAGGACAAGGACTCGTTTTTGCTGAAATTTAGCTAAACAGGTGGCAAGGTTGACGGTAAGGGTAGTTTTTCCTACTCCTCCTTTCATATTAACGGTGCTGATGATAGTGGCCATGATGGGGATTCCTTTCTAGTTAACCGATGGAATATCTCGACGTAAAACTTGCCCGTTAGGAGCCATAATCAAAGGAGGTAAACTGGTAATATTGATCGCTTCTTGGGTTTTCATGTCGTAGGTGGTGTAAACTGTTTCCTGTTGATTGGGATTAATATCGACAATTGTTAGGGTTTTTCTGGGTGCTTGTTCACTGTTCAATAATCGTCGCGGTCCACTGCCTAAAGCTCCTGCGTGTAATAATTGTAACTGTCCCCGTTTACCCGGATAGTAAGCGTGAGCGTGGCCACTAATATAAGTATGCACCTGATGGCCCTCTAAAAACGCTCTTAATTTCTCAGCATCGGCTAAATAATCCCCTGGTCGATTTCTACCCACAGCAATACCGTAGAGGGGCAAATGACCGATTACTAGCCGCATTCTAGCATTTTTAGCGTCGGAGCTACTCAAGTTTTTTGCTGCCCAATTTAGTTGTTCCCGAGAGATTAAATGAGTTGAGGCATCCCAAACTAGATAGAATATACCATTTTGAGTGAAAGTATAATAAAAAGGAAAACCGGTTTTATCGATAAAATTTAAACTTGTATTATGTTGGGGGTTTTGCCAATAATCTAGGGCTAATTTTCTCTCTTTAGCATAGATAAATTTTCCTGCGGATAAAGCTCCAGAAGCGTCATGATTACCGATGGTAAAACCAAAAGGTATTTTAGCAGCTCGCAGGGGCGCGGCGATATGGCGATCAAAGGCTGACCACATGGCGTTAATTGCTGCCTCTGTCAAGCTGCTTTTTTGTCCTGCCACCATGTCGCCACCACAGAGGACTAGATCGGGTTTATTATTGATAATTAAGGGGATAGCTCGATCGATTTCGGGATCGTAAGTGGTGGAACCGTATTGACTATTAAGGTCACTAATCACGATTATTTTGACTTTTTTCGCCTTTTGTGCTTGTTTAACAGCAGACTCAGGGGGATTTTTAGAAGTAACAGGCTGTAAAATTTGATCAGCGCAAGCTGCCAAGCTAAAACCGCCTAAACTGCTACTAATAAGCAAAAATTTACGGCGTTGCATAGGGTATAAATCTCGTCTGTAATTGAGGTCACGTCAGTTAGTGTAGCAATTTTTGTCCCTTTGATCGCTTTTTTGTTGATTATCCCAATTAACCCTCAGGAGATAACTTGAAAATTCTCTTAACTTCTTTCGCCCCTTGGTTATGCCATCACTGGAGTAATTCCTCCGATGATTTGTTAGTATCTATTCAGGATAATTATGCAAAAAAGCTTTTATTTTTGCGTCAACTTCCCGTTAATACCCATCGAGCTAGTGAACGAGTTATCAAAGCTATTCAAGACTCAAAAACCGATTTAGTTATTTGTTGTGGTATGGCGGAAAGTCGTTATCGTTTAAGTTTAGAATCTCAGGCTAGGAGTAGCACAAAAAAGTTATTAACACCAATTCCCTTGCTAGATTTAATTAAAAAGCTTAACTATAGTTATATCAGCGATAATGCTGGTCAGTTTGTCTGCGAAGAATTATATTTTCAAGTCTTAAAATATCATCCGAGGGCTTTATTCGTTCATGTCCCGCTTCTAACTGATAAAAATTTTACTATTATTCAAAGGGATTTTGAAACAATTATCACCCTTAGTCGTTAGCTCATACAGTATGAGTCAGGAATCAGTTTCAAGAGAAAAAGGAAAAAGAAGATATTGATATTTTGCCTAGCAACAAGCAAGGTTATTGCAAACTTGCAGTACATTGATTTATACTTGTCTTTTGCCAAATCACATAGTAGGTATTATTTGGTATTACATTAATTACCCCTTCCCCATAGACTTGACAGCTGCCGATAGTTTGACAATGAATTTGTCCAGTTATTTGATATCTTTGTTGTCCTAAGTCAATATTATCTATAGAAGAAAAATTTCCTTGCGGATAAAAAGATTGACCACTAATGTTGATAGCTATGGGCAGAACACATCCAAAATTATCTCCCCGATAAGCTATATTAATTAAGGTTTTTTGTGGCGTATATGTAGGGGTTGGTATTGGTGATGGTTCCGGTGATTTACCAGCAAAAAAAGCTTTAATTTCTTGCCACCACCAGGGGGCTGCCGCTCCAGCAAGAAGGGCTATAATAACTGAACTAATAATCTGTACGATTAAACTATTGTTTTTGTTATCACCGGACATTTTCCTATTCCTCACTTGTGGATACAGCGTTTACCAGATACATGAGGTTCTTTCTCGCGTCTAAAATACCTAATTTGGCAAGGACTAGTCTATAATTTACTTTTAGAAGAAAGGCTGTAATTAATTAGCTATTGACATTCGAGAAAATTGCTGCAGGTTTAAGTAATCTAATATCTTTCGCCAGACTAGCACATAATTTGGGATAGGTCATCTGCTTGTTACATTAGTTAAAAATGACGCAAAAACCTTCTATTCAGTAAGTGGTTCTAATTAAGTAGAAGATAGATTTTTCTCCAGTCGTAGGCTGCTGTTGATAAGCCTTCAGTTCTTGATAATAGTCCCACAGGTCTGGGGTGACTTCGGCGATATCTTGGCGATGTTGTGCTGTGGCTCTAGGTAAGCAAAAGCGACGGACACCTGGTTCGGTATGCACCCAACACAGAGCATGAACCAAGATGACAAACTGTCCGGCCTATCACTGAACCACAATCGGTTCTGGGGAAATCCCCCCTTCGACGGCACTAACAGAGCTGCCTCAGTTACCAGTTTCACTGCCGCAGTGCTGGTGATGTCTAATCTATCTAGATATCGGCTCCACTCGGCATCGCACTTGATAATCTCGATGATCGCTGCTGATAATAGATAAAAAAACATAATCGGCTATATTAGCTCTACTTAGGGTCTGCTGAAAAAGTTTTTCGTGGGTGTAGGGTGTTGGGTTTTACCGATTTTGAGAGGGTCAATTACCTAAAATTCAGGTAAAAAGTACCTGAATTTTACCCCCAATCACTCCAATGGTGACTCTCTTAGATTTGGTGGGCAAAATGTATTCTAAGATACAGTCCCGCTGGCGAGGGAGTGCAAGAAACCACAGAGACACAAAGGACACAGAGATCGATCACTACTATATAAGTTAAACTTATCATACAAAAAATAAGAGAGCCCAATGATTGGCACTTTTTGAGGAAAAAAAGTCTAAAAATCTTACCCAACAAGGTTTTTAGGTTTATTCAGCAAACTCTACTTATCCGGAATTAACCCCCGAATAGCCATCATTGCTTCTTGTTTCCTGTTGAACATCGAATCATTAATAATTTCTTTGTAAACGGCAAAACCGATAAAAAATTTCTATCAAAAAACTGGCAGAAATTGGCAGGACGAAAAATGCTGATCAGCTTGGAACATCTGAGATAGAGCATCGTCAATCTGGACATTCAAAATGTCACCAACTTGCCGTGATCCCGATGCTAATAGTCGGAGGGAGACTTGCACAATTTCAAAATCTAAGTTAGTCTCACCTAAAAGTAACCTTTAGGTATTTTGACTAAAAAAAAGTGGCCTAACTTCTACTCTAGCCTCAAGGCTAATGCTGAAAGCTAGAATCATCGGCTTAATCGGCCGGTTCTAGCTAACTCTTTACACCACAGGAGGTCTGTTTGAAAGAGACTTTTATCCACAACCCCATGACATCCGCTACCCCAGAACAGAATTGCACCCCTGAGTCTAACCGAGTCCGTTACTCAGTTGCTCTACTGGGATTAGCACTCTCTCTGGGAGTACCTAGCATTCTCAACTCCACCTCAGAATCAGCCCAGGCTGCGAATTCTGTACCCTTAGAATGGGAAGTGATCGACCTGTCCCAAAAAGCAAAAGGTACGGGGAAAGAACTAAAAGAACCGCAAATAATCCAATCCCAAGCACTGGCCACCGTCAAATTCATCGCCACATCAGTGGTTGAGCATCAGGTAAAACCGGGAGAATCCCTGTGGAGTTTAGCCGACAGCTATCAAACCACCCCCACAGCGATCGCTAGTAGCAATAATCTCTCTCCCCAATCCGATCTGATTATCGGACAAACCTTAAAAATTCCCACTCCTGAGCAGTTGCCCCCGGCAGCCCCGGCAGCAACTCCTGAGCAGTTGGATAGTTCCTCTGCTAGTCTGCGTCAAACCCGTCAACGTCTCCAAGAGAGTTTGGCCGCCTTACAAACCGAGGAAACCCCCCATCACTCCAATTCCGGGGAAACGGTAATCGTCACTGAAACCACCGCTCTCGTTCCCGATAATTCGCCAACTGCTGTCGAGATTCCCGTTATTGCTCCCGAAGAATCCCCCCGACCAAACGGCCAGGTGATCCCGATTCCCGTTCCCACCCCTGAAAGCGATCGTCAGATAGCGACAATTCCCATCAATCCTCCCTTAACCAGCAGACCAGAAATTCCCAGCGTTGCCCTACGAAATCCGGCCCCTGTTACTGAAATTCCCGCGATTCCCAATCCTAAGGTCATAATCCCCCCAGAAAACCAAGTTTATCGGGTTCGGCCAGGGGATACCTTAAATACGATCGCTCGTGTTTTAGGCATCACCCCCGCCGAATTAGCCAGGGAAAACGGCATTGACAACCCCAACCGGATTAAAGTCAATCAAACCCTAGTGATTCCTGACCGCTCTGCCAACGCTAGAGTTAATCCAAATCTTACCCCCTTGGTCGGCGATCGCTCGAAATTATCCTTTAACCCCAGCACTAGGCCAAATTTGCCGGCCGCAACCGCCACCACAAGGGGAGAAGAATTCCCCGAAAATATCACCGGCAGCTATCGGGAAAGATTGCGCCAAGAGGTGGCTAATCTGCGGGAAACTAACCTTTCGGAAACCCAGAAAAGTATCGCTATTCCCGTCGATAACCCCGCAGAAACTCTCAATGATCGGCAAATAACCCCTAATCCCCAATGGACAGCCCTTCGTTCGCGTTCTAACCAAAGCACCCCCCCACAGATTATCGGTTCGGCTCCTACCAATGTGGAAGAATATAATGACCGCCTCCGAATTCCCGTCGGCGAAACTGTAGAACCTTCCCTTCCTCCCCTCACCAATCCCGATGAGTATTTACCTAATCCCATCCCCATTTTTACCGGCTTTATCTGGCCCACTAGGGGGGTTTTAACCTCCGGTTTCGGTTGGCGCTGGGGCAGACCCCATCGCGGCATCGATATCGCTGGTCCAGTGGGTACACCAGTTGTGGCGGCGGCTGCCGGTGAAGTAATCTCCTCTGGTTGGAATTCGGGTGGTTATGGCAATCTGGTGAAACTGCGTCACCCCGATGGTAGCACCACTCTCTATGCCCATAACAGCCGTCTGTTGGTGCGTCGCGGCCAAACTGTTCAGCAAGGCGAGCCAATTGCCCAGATGGGTAGCACTGGTTTTAGCACCGGTCCCCATCTACATTTCGAGATTCACCCCTCTGGCCAGGGCGCAGTTAATCCCATCGCTTTCCTGCCGGGCAGACGCTAAAGATACCCGCAAAGGGAAGAAAAAATCTTCCCTTTTTTGCTCTTGTGCAATTGGGTGATTATGTGTTATGATTGATAACTGTGTAAACAACGGCTTAGTAGCTCAGTTGGTCAGAGCAGGGGACTCATAAGCCCAAGGTCGGCAGTTCAAATCTGCCCTGAGCCATACAGAAAATAATCAACCCATCAAGGGTTCGATGGAATCCTGCATAATTATTCATGCTCTCGAATGTCATTGTCTCAAATTCTTATTTGGCAACGTTTTTAAAGGCAAAGGGTAATAAATAATCAGTTTTTAATAACTGGATTTAGCATAACACTTAGGGTGTGGAATTTGGGTTAGAAAAACATAAACAGAGACACTTGTAGAGTAACCCAAGGGCTAGTATTATTCTCCGCAGCGAGACGAATAGCACTACCCGGAAAAGCCACGGAACCAACCCCCTGAAGCAAGAAATTTTGAGACAGATAATATCGCCCGATTAATAGTAATTCATGGGCAAGATCATAGGATTTCAGCGTCTGGAGGGCGGGATTACCCCCTAAGTTATTCAAAGTGTCGGCAAACCGGTAGTAGTAATCTAGGGATAACTCAAAGTTACTGGTAGGCATCACCGTAAAATTGACTCGATGAGAAAAACTATTAGAGTTGTTATAAACCTTGCCGAGACTCAGCAATTCTCATTTTGAAACGATTTTGCGTTGTTTCAGCGATCTATAGATTCGTTAAGAATTATTAACCCCTCTAGGTGCAAGGGTTTTAATGTCATGAAACCTTAAAATGAGAATTGCTGGTATGCTTGAGCATCACTTTTTCAATATCCGGAGTCAGCACCTTAGCCAAGGCATCGGTTTTGATCGCACCGGGGGCGATCGCATTTACCCGAATTCCTTTCGGTCCGAGGTCAAAAGCAATATTGCGGGTGAGGTGGCTAACGGCGGCTTTAGAGGAGCTATAAGAGGCCATATTGATATTCTTGTTCTCTGCCGACATCGAGGAGATATTTAAAATCGCTCCTCCCCCCGCCGCTTCCATATAAGGGACACATAATTGACAGAGATGAAACGCCGAAAATACATTGATTTTATAGGCCCAGATGAAAGTATCCATGGGCATATCAAAGGGTTTCGGCCCACCACCGCCGGCATTGTTTACCAGCAGGGTGATTTTGCCAAAAGCATCCAGGGTGGACTTAACCAGGTTTTCTAGAGCCTGTTCATTGGTAACATCACAGGCAACTGCGATCGCTCTGCCGCCCTTTTCCTTAATACCATCAGCAACAATAGCGGCGGTGTCTTCCTTGAGGTCACTGACCACCACCGCTGCCCCTGCTTGGGCAAATAATTCGGCAATGCCCCGGCCAATGCCCGCACCTGCCCCAGTTACAATCGCTACTTGTCCATCGAGCTTAAATGCGTCCAAAACGGTCATAAAATCTCCATAATATTCAATGATGCTCGGTCATACCTCAAAAATCTACTCAGGCCGCCCGATGGCTTTCATCACCGCCGCATTAATAAACCAAGAGGCTATCCCGGCGATAATCCCTAAGATAATTGCGCCGATAACAGGTGTTACCAGAATCGTCCCCAAAAACTTTTGCAAGAATAGAGCAGCCAAGGCCACTGTACCAAAGACAAACAGAGCATAAAACAGGACTGTCCTAACTCCAAAAAAGAAGAAAGGACGCTCTAAAAGTTCTGGGGAGGCGATGTGGAAATCTTTGGCTTTTTGGCGGAAGGTAAAAAAGGCAATCATCCCTAAGATGAGGGAAAGTATAAAAGCGGTCATCACTCCCGTGGAGAAGACCGTTTTTTCATGCCCTGATATGGTATCCACAGTAAGCGGTAGAGTATCTTTTCCTCGAAACATAAACCAGCCAATCACACCATTGATAACAGCGTTGGTGACACCACTGCTCAGGGCATTTTTTTGAATGAAATCATTGGCTTGATCTGAAGTTGGAACCATATAGCTACCCTTTGAGAGCCGATCTTGACTTTCCAGGCGAACTATACCATCAAAAGTTAAATTTTTTCAGCAGCAAGGGGCTGATCTTGCCTAGAGCCGCTCAAAATCGCTCCCTAATCTCTATTTTGTCAGAGAAGGAGAGTTAGAATAGAGGGAAGATTACTGAAAGCGAGAGTTGGTATATAGTTAATACTAAATCCGTTGAGTACAGGCTAGTTATGAGGAGAGGCACTCATGCAAGAGGCAAAAGGCAAAGGGGAATAAATAATCAGTTTTTAATAACCAGATTTAGTGTAAGCCAGTTAAAGGTTCGCTGCTATGAAATTCCGTCAATTGATACAGGCCACAGAAAATAAATACAATCGGCTGCTGGCAAATCTGCTCTCGCTCTACATTATTTACCCGTTTTTAGTATATCTACCCCTGGGAGATCAGCAATTCTCATTTTGAAAAAAATCAGATAAAATTCTCTTATTTAAATAGAGAACTTGTGTAGAAGCATGATTTTTTGACAGATAATTATCATCCAAAGCTGGAGATAGACAGGTTTTAAGAACTTTGTCCACGAAAAATCGATTTCAACTCATAAATCTGGATGAAATTCTAACAAAATTTTTAGTTTTTTTATAAACAATTTTCTTTTTCTCCTTCAAGAGTTCTGACATTTTTAACTAGAATTTACTTTTTTAAATGGGACATATTCGGTTAGAATAAATGAGAAAAATTCCGACCAATTCTTAAACCAAATAAATTTTAATAGGGTACGAATATCATTAAAGAAAGAAGTCCTAGTTACTAATAGCTCACGAATCTTTTGATAGGTGTAATTAACTAAATCCAACACGGTATGAAATAAAAAAGCTAGTAAATTCAAAGACAATAAGAACTCGCACAAATGATTCTGACCATGACCAAAGTTATGCTCTAAATTATAACCGTGATTTTTAAGAACGTTATTGCCTTCATTTTCAACTTTCCATCTGCTACGTCCAGCTTTGACAATTTCTTCGACATTATTTTCCGTGATTTTATGATTAGTTATCCAATTATTTTGGTAGATAGTTTTCTGGGTTTTTTCATTAATAACAGTCACTTCACACCAATTAACTTCGAGACTTGAGTCCCCCTCTCTTAAGGGAACTCTAGAAGCATAACGATAACGATAAATTAGATTTTTTCGTCCATCCCATTGTTTCTTTTCAACGGTCCTAACTTCGCCACTTTTTTCTAAAAATTCTAGCCATTCATATAAAGTTTTATGCGACGTTTCCAAACAAACAAAAATAAAATTATAACCTTGTTTTACCGCTAATTTACAGACAGGTTCGTGAGAATATAAGTCGTCTCCTAAAAGAGTTACAGGATAACCATACTTATTTTTATGATTCCTATTTAACCATCTTTTAACGGCCGCATTTTCACAGTCTTGTTTTTGATGTCCATCTTGTTTTTTAATGAATTCTGGCTCTAAATTAATTACTTGTTTTTGCTTAGGAGAAACTACTATCGGTGTGACACAGCCATGAAAATAAGTTGTAGTTCCATTTCGATGATTACGACAGTTACAATGAGGGCAATTAATTTTCTTTGATGAGAAATATTCTGTGCCATCTAACGCCACTAATATTTCTCCATCTAAGTAGAGAAACTTTTTCAAAACTCCCTTTTCTTTTAACCATTCATAGACTTTTTGAAAAGTCCTAGAGATATTAGATGCTGGCACTGGATCTAGCAAATTTCTTATTTGATTATCCCCAGGAATTTTTTTAATTGAAAATAAACTTTCAGCATTATCTTTTCCCTTATTGCTTTTCATTAAACGTTGATGGTCTAAAAAAGACGGCGACTGAGTAAAAAAGACTGAAAATGCAGCCATCACGGCATCTTTTATCTCATATTTTCTATTATTTCCAGGTTTCCTCTCATCGGGTAAATCATCTAATTCTTGATGTAAAAATTGCATTAATTCCGAAATTTCTAGGGTTGCCGCTTTTTGAGCCATCTTGGAATAATTTGACGTGCTGGTGGATTTCTATCTCACCCATTTTACCTTAGCTGACAATAATTATAAATTTTTATTTCCCTTGAATTCCCTATTCTAAAAACAGAACTATCTTCCTGATTTAACCCCGTTCGTTCTCAGCCAACCTCTTTGATTGCTTGAGTATTTATACTTAATTTGTCTAGCCAATTGTTTTTTTTATTGTTCGCCTCTTCTAGAAAATAGTTGCTTCGTACTATATTTTCCTTGCCAAAATCGGGGTTAATGCTCTATTTATTTCAAAATGAGAATTGCTGCTGGGAGATTGGCTGATTTTCTTTTTCTTCTCCCTCTCTCTGATCATCGCTGTTTATCAGATCGATCGAAGTAAATTGGCTTTAAGATTTAATATCGGTCTGTTTTTGATTGCCCTCCTCCTGCGAGCATTCAGCACGATTATCCCTATTTATAGCGATTTCAACCGTTGGTTCGAGCTATCTAGTACGTTAATTTTTCTAAGTACCTAAGCAAAATTAATTACACATATCTAACCACCTCTTGCCTCCTGCCTCTTGCCTTTTGCCTATCTTGACTAGGAAATTAATTTTGCACGACTACTTAGCTTTTATTGGTTTATGTGTGTACTCGATTTTACTAGAATTAATTCCTGCCGAACAAGTCACGTCTGATATTATCAAAGGGGGAATTTGTGTCTATTTTCTCTTGGGATTTTTCTGGGCGGCCGCTTATAATATCGTCCAGATTTTCGACCCCGATTCCTTTGGCTCCGCCGCTAAAACCGTCAACCAGGCGGATCTACTTCATTTCAGCTTTACTACCTTGGCCACGGTGGGCTATGGTGATATAGTTCCTGCCAGTAAAGTCGCTAGAGTTCTAGCCAATTTAGAAGGAATGACTGGAGTTCTCTATCCCGCCGTTTTTATCGCTCGTTTAGTCAGTTTACACAATGGTCGTTAACCAAAATAATCCCTTCTACTAAAATATATTAAGGTGCAGTTTAAATGCACGGACAGATTAATCAGTTTCTTCTTCATCAATAATTGCCGATCGATCTAATAATAATAAATCTCGCAGGCGATCGGTATCTAATTCGGTTAACCAATTTTCCCCGGCATCTACGGTTTGTTCGGCTAATTGTTTCTTGCTTTCGATCATCTCATTAATGCGTTCCTCTAGGGTTCCCGTACAGATGAATTTATGTACCTGAACATTGCGTTTTTGTCCGATGCGAAAAGCGCGATCGGTGGCCTGATTTTCTACGGCCGGATTCCACCAACGATCGATATGAAAAACGTGATTAGCGCGGGTTAAATTTAATCCTGTTCCCCCTGCTTTCAGGGAGAGAATAAAAATCTTTGGTCCCTGGGGATCATTTTGAAAGCGCTCGATCATTTCTACCCGATCTTTTGTTTTGGTAGAACCGGAGAGAAATAATATTTCCTCGGCTAATTTTTTCTGGAGATGGGTTTTTAAGAGTTTTCCCCACTCGGCAAATTGTGTAAAAATTAAAGCTCGATCGCCTTCTGCTATCACTTCCTCTACCATAGCTTCTAAGCGTAATAATTTTCCCGATCTTTGACTGGTTTCTAAACTGTTTTCTTTCAAAAAATGGGCGGGATGATTACAAATTTGTTTGAGTTGCATTAGCAAGGTTAAAACTAATCCATGTCTCTGAATCCCTTGGGTTTCTTCAATTTTCTGGAGGGTTTTCTCGACTAATTGTTGATAAAGTTGTCCCTGTTCTTTTGATAAACCACACAGGACGTTCATTTCCTGTTTTTCTGGTAAATCTTCAATAATAGTTTTATCGGTTTTTAATCTCCTTAAAATAAAAGGACGGACGAGGGAACGCAAATTATGCAGGGATTCTTGATCGCCGTATTTTTCAATGGGAAGGGCAAACCGACGCTGAAAAAAGGCTTGAGTTCCTAAAAAATTGGGATTGAGAAAATCCAAAATTGACCATAATTCTGTCAGGCGATTTTCTACGGGAGTTCCCGTTAAGGCAATCCGAAATCCTGCGGGTATTTTTCGCACTGCTTGGGATTGTTTAGCCGTAGAATTTTTAATATTTTGAGCCTCATCTAAAACTAAACCTTGCCATTGTACTGCTTCTAAGGTGGACAGATCACGATAGATTAAAGGATAACTGGTAATAACAACCGATTGATTTTTTACCGCTTGAGCAAAAGCTTGACCTTTTAATCTTTTTTCGCCATGATGCACAAAAACCGCTAGGGTAGGAGCAAATTTTCTTAACTCATGTTCCCAGTTATTAACCACGGAAGTGGGAGCAACCACTAACACGGGATTAACTAACATATCCTCTTCTTTTAATGCTAGTAAAAAAGCGATTAATTGCGGGGTTTTTCCTAAACCCATATCATCGGCTAAACAAGCACCTAAACCCCACTTTTCTAGGAAAGCTAACCAACTAACTCCCTTGAGTTGATAGGGACGTAATTCTCCCCGAAATTCCCGCGGTGGGTTGATTAATTGAATCCCTTGATTATTATTTAAATTATCAATTAATTCCTTTAATGCTCCCTCCGCTTGGAAGTTGACTACCGGCAGTTTAGCAATTAGATTATTATCTCCTGAACTCAAGCGCAGAGCATCTTCCACCGAGAGATTCAGGGGAGTGATGGTATTATTTAAAATTCCCTGAGCTGCTTTAACATCGCTAGGTTGTAGGATTAACCATTTGCCCCCCACTTCCACCACTGGCGATTTTTTCTCTAATAACTTGTCAAAATCTTTTTTTGATATTTCCTGTTCCCCTACCACTAATTTAAGCTGAAAGTTTAATAAACTGGTTAAACTTAATCTTTCTCCTTTTTTGGGAGTTACACTGGCAGCAATCTTAATTCCTAATCTTTGTTTATTACTACCAGCAGTTAACCCCGTTGGCAAAATTACCCCTAATCCCTGCTCTTGCAATTGCCAAGCGATCGAGCGAATAAACTGGTAAACTTCGATCGAATCAAGAGAACATTCCTCTGGGTGTCTCTGCTCTAAACTAATTCTAATCGGTTCGTACAATCGCGCTGCTAATCCCAATCCTTTTAAGAGAATTTCCTGGGGATTATTGACAACTCTTTGATAACTATGATAACTTTCTTTTCCCTCTAACCAAATCAACTTAGCACTAATGAGAAATTCGGGATCATCTAACGCTTGTAAATAATAGGTGAGTTTCCACGCTGTTCCTAAACTGGGAGGTTGTAAAGATAAACAAACACGGTATTGATTCTCGATTAATTGGCGATTATTGCCATTAACTAAACTTTCTTGGATAGGAAACACCCAGTTATTATAAGCATTTTCTAGACGTTGTAGATTTTTGGCTTCTAAGGCAATGTTATGATCATTACTGCTTAAAGATTGTAGCCAAGGTTTCACCATCAATGAGGGAGAAATATTAACAGTACTATCTATTTTTTGTCGCAAACGAGCATCGACAATATTTTTTAAGCAATCGAGAATAATTGTTTGTGGTTCGCTATTTTCTTGATAGGCAAGACAAACAGGGGGGATGGTTTGGATAAACTTAGCTAAACGAGTGCGATCGATGGTACTATCTAGCAGCGGATACCAGCAACTTTCACCCTGATTTATTCCTGCTAAAAATTTCCCCCTTGCTAATAAATCTAAACTCCAACGGTGTAAATACAGCCAAAATCGTAGATCATTGCCGATAAATTCGGCCTTAGCTAGGGGTAATTTTTCCCATAACTGTACTATCATCCCCGCAGAAAAAGTTAATCCCGATAGCTGCCATGGCTGCCAAGACAAGGATTTAGGTGTGGGTTCGAGAATTTGCCCCGACAACAGCGGTAAAAAATATTTTTTCCTAGGGGGAGAATAGCTCGGCAAACTCAGCTTGATTGATTCTGGAGAATACTGGTTAAGCTGAGGAGAAAATTTCTCGATAAATTGGGCTAATGCCCCAGATTCTAGACAAAAAGGATGATTTTCTTGGGTTTCACTTAATTCTTTCCCTTGCCACTGTTCACCCCAAAGAAAAAAAACACTATCGTGCGAACCAATCAGCCAATTACCGTGTAGAGTAGTCATTATGAAATAGGGAAATTCCTCTAAAAAACCTGCTGTTGAAAAGGCAAAAAATCTCGATTTTGTCGCTTCTTCTGACCTTAAGAGCCTCTAATCTTCTATTTTAGTGGACAAGGGCTGATTTCTCAAGCAGAATCTAGTTCAGCGATTAGCCCCGATCGCATGGTTATTATCAATGATAATCAATAGAGTTATTTTGAAACTATGTACAAATCGATCACCCTAACCCTCGTCCTCAGTCTTCCCCTGAACTTGTCCCTAGTTGGTTATGGGGAAGATTTAAACCACCTACAGCAATTATTATCCTCCCGACAATGTCCCCAATGCGATCTGAGCGGTTCGGGGTTAGTGCAATCGAATCTAGTCGGGGCAAAATTAAATGGGGCCAATCTCGTCGGTGCTAATCTTAGTCAAGCTAATTTAAGTGGAGCGGATCTGAGTGGTGCAAATTTAACCAGTGCCTCTCTTTTTGGTGCTAATCTGACTGGAGCGAACTTAACTGGGGCAATCTTGACGGGTGCGGATTTAAGAGGCGCTTATCTCAATAATGCTAACCTCGAAAACACCAAACTAGATACTGCCTACGTGCAGGGTGCGGTGGGAATTCCCAGTAGTGCCGGTACTCCTGAACTATTCTACGGACTAGGAATGGTGGAAGGAAAACAGGGACGCACCAGCGCCGCCATAGAAAATTTTAATAAAGCCTTGACAATTAACTCCGAATATGCTCCAGCTTATCTAGCCCGGGCTATGGCTCACTATCGTCTGGGACAAAATGCTCTAGCAGCCCAGGATGCTCAAATGGCTTCGACTCTCTTTCAACGACAAGGCAATACCCCCGGTTACGAAGCGGCAGAGAATTTTATTAAAGGCATGGAAATCGCCCTAAAACCGCGAGAACAAGGTGGTGGCAACGCTCAATTAGACCAAATGGTGCAGGGGATTGGTTCTCTGCTCTTACAGTTTGTTTTACCCGCTTTGGGACTATTTTAGTCCTCGTCCGCTGGCTCTTCTAAATGTTCCGAGACCGCGTAATAAAGGTCAAGGACATGATGATCGGCAAGACGATAAAAGACTCTCCGTCCCTGTTTTTGGTATTTAACTAATCTTAAGGCTCTTAGGGTTCTTAACTGGTGCGATACGGCCGATTCACTCATCCCTAAATCGTCGGCTAAGTCACAAACACATAATTCTTGTTTGGCTAAAAGCGACAGAATTCTGAGGCGGTTGGCATCCCCCAAAAGGCTGAAAAATTCGGCCATTTTTTGGGCTTTTTCGATTTCTAATCCCTGCAAGTGCTGGAATTTCGCCCCTTGGTGATGGGATTCCCCACAAACCGGTGCTATTTTCTCTAGGGCCATGTTTTTTCCTGATCGGTTATTAAGCAGCAATTCTCATTTTAAGGTTTCATGACATTAAAACCCTTGCACCCAGAGGGGTTAATAATTCTTAACGAATCTCTAGATCGCTGAAACAACGCAAAATCGTTTCAAAATGAGAATTGCTGGTTATTAAGGGAAAGTTGAGAAAGGGAGGTATTGATCGAATCTTCAATCCCGATACTTGTCCCCTTCTCCCCAATAACTAAATTTAAACGCAACCACAGCCCTTGTGTCCACAGCCTTTCTTGTTCTCGTTAACGTGACCATTGGCACAAGCTTGGGAACAGTAGTATTGATCGTTTTTTTCGATGGCATCGGCGATCGATACTACACACAAACAGGGTTTACAAGCACATTTCATCATGGTGACAGCGATCATGGTTACTACCTCTGAACTTCTTTACTGACTTTAGTATAACATCTGAACAGATGTTCATGGATTGAATAAAGTTAAATTTTTCTAAAACTCAGACGGGAAAGTTGAGGCCGTTATCTCAGGCTAAATCCAGTTATTAAAGGCTGATTATCTATTTCTCCTCTTGCCCCTTGCATGAGTAGAAAACGGGTTTCTCCGAGAAACCCGTTTTCTGTGCGTTACTCAACGGATTTGGTATCAAGGGTAAGGTGGGAAGTTCTCCTTGATCAGTGATCAGATTTGAGTTTTCAGTTTGCATATAGAGCTTTTCACGTTACTGAGGTATCGACAAGTTTTGCCAACAAAGAGTTTAAGCCCCTTGCCCATGCCTCATTCTGATGAAAACGACTATATAATATAATCTAAGCTAGAAAAAAGTTAAATACTGACTAAACTGCCCAATTATAACAACTGAGCCGACAAATTCTGATGTTATTAGCATTAAAACAACTAACTGTTACCCCAGGCGATCGCCTGTTGTTAACTTCACTCACTTGGCAAGATGACGCGGAACAGACTACCAGTGATCGCCTGCATCGTAAATTGTTAAACGTCCGACACCTAGAGCTAATCCGGGAGAATTATCCCCGGGGGGATAGGCAGTAATTCCAAACTGATAGACACCACCATAATCGGGATTTTGTACTGGTTTCAGACCGATGGAAACGGTATTACCGGGGGGGACAGGAGGATCAAAAATGACCGTGATTGTCTGAGTATTGGGGTCAAAAGTAGTGGATTTTAGGGTTAAATTTTCGCCTCGCTGATTGCGATCGCCAAGAAAAGCAAAAGTTTGGTCAACAAGAAAAGCAATAGTTTGAATATTGGGTTGCTGCTGTATGGTTACTTTGCCCAAGGGAGCCCCGAGGGACGGCGGCAGAGCGATGGTAAGATAGTATTTTGCACCCCAAGCGCGCACGGATTGGAAAGTAGCAAAGAAATTAACCAGAGTGGGAGAACTCTCAAAAAATATTCTGCCATCGGGAAATTGTCCAGCGAGAGAGACAGAAGCATCAAAAGCGAGTATAGCAATCAAAGCCAGTTTAGATAGACTTTCAATCTGTTTTAAAGGCAAAAAGGGACTTTTCAAGGTAAAAGCTACTATAAAATATTGATTGTCAAGGGGAATTATAGCAAATTCACTGGACACTAAACCGCTGGTATTATCAGAACCTAGGATGGGTTGAAGCATGAAACCCAACGCCTGCTCATGTTATGCTATCGCTAACCCATCCTACAAATAATACTAAATCCGTTTTCTGGAATTTTTTTGAGCGGTTTTATTTTTTGTATTTTTTTAACCTATGGTTTGACGAGAAGGCAATTGTTCATCCCTATAACCTTTTTCTTCTTTTAATGCCTCTTTTAGGGGTGTGGTACTGATTTTTTCAAGGCAAGAGTTGATTAAAATTTAGGGTCTGCTTGCGAGTACATCTCCACTAAACTCTTAATATCTGCCTCTAAATTTGGCAGCAGCTCCTCCGTTTTTTCTCCCCCTAGCACGATAGTTATCAACATAAATAATCCCAGTTTCTACATCTTTCAATCCCTTTGCTATTGCCTGTCTAAACCATCCCAATTCTGTTTCAGCCCAATGGGGCGAAGAGTTAAAATAGTCTATAGTTACTTGCGCCATAAAAGCCCTTTTCTTCGACCCTATCAGCTTTTTTGCCGCATCTTTTAAGCTTGATTTGATTTTTTAAGTCAGTTCAGTTACCATAATAGTTGAGAGTGAGAGTAACAAGTTGCTTTCGACCGCCTAGACGTTAACCTATTAATACGCAAGTTCCTCAATACTGAAAAAATCAACCGTGACCAAGACCCCATCGATCGAGGAAACTCATTACAATCAGGCTAAAGCTAGTTTACAACAGGCCTTAACTTGGTATGCCAGTTTTCGCCGCCATTGGAATTATCCCCCCGATCCCCAACTTCAGGCCGCTGTTAAACAGGATTTGCAGTCCCTCAAATCGGCCTTAGATAAACTCGATGAAACGGTGATTCGGGTGGCAGCCTTCGGGTTAGTAAGTCGCGGTAAATCCTCAGTGGTAAACGCTTTAGTCGGTCAAAAAATCCTGGCAACCGGACCCCTACACGGGGTGACACGCTGGCCGCGATCGGTGCGTTGGATGCCAGCCACGGGTAAAATCCAGATAGAATTAATCGATACTCCCGGATTGGATGAGATTGAAGGTGAAGCACGGGCGAATATGGCCAGAGAAGTCGCTAAAAGTGCCGATTTGATTTTATTTATCGTTGCGGGGGATATTACCCGCACTGAATACGAGGCTCTCTCAGAATTGCGCCGGGCTAAAAAACCGATCATTTTGGTGTTTAATAAGATTGATCTCTATCCAGAAGCTGATCGCTGTCAGATTTTTCAGCAGTTACAGAGATTAGGAACCAATCGGGCCGAAAAAACGTTAGAAGATTTGTTAACTAGCGATGAGATAGTTATGGTAGCCGCCGAACCGCAACCGATTCCTGTCCGGGTGGAATACCCCGATGGGCGCGTGGTGAGTGAGTGGGAAACCCCTCCCCCCCAAATTGACGAGCTGCAAGATAAACTCTTAACGATTTTAAATCGGGAAGGGCGATCGCTTTTGGCCTTAAATGCTTTAGTACAAGGACAAGAAGCGGAGGAAAATATCGCTAGAAAAACCCTGGAACTGCGGGATAGTCAAGCGGAAGAAATTATCTGGCAATACGCGAAATATAAGGCTTTAGCGATTGCGGCTAATCCGATCGCTATTTTAGACCTCCTAGGGGCTTCAATCGTCGATTTAACTCTAGTTCGAGCTTTAGCTCGTTTGTACGGCCTGCCAATTACCAGTCACCAAGCTGGTCAACTCTGGCGGACTCTACTTTTGAGCAGTGTGGGGTTGTTGGTGGGGGAAATCCTCAGCACTGTGATTATTGGTTTGGGCAAAACGGCAGCTGTTGCGGCGAGTATTTTTGAAAATCCCACCTCTTTAACTCTCTACGGTAGCACCGCTCTCCTACAGGGAGCAATTGCCGCTTATGGAACCTATATCATCGGGAAAGCCGCTAAAATCTATCTAGAACGCGGTTGTAGTTGGGGGGCATCCGGACCGAGTACGGTGATTAATCAAATTCTCGCTCAAGTTCATCCACAAACTATCTTATATCGTTTACGTCTAGAACTAGAGCAGTAATTTTAAAGTAAAAAGGAAAAAAGGCAACAGTTATCAATTAAATATTTCCTACTGACTACTGATGACCGACTCCTAATTTTAGAAACTTAATTTTTGACCACGACAACCAGCTAGAAATATTGAGAGAAAATCATGTCTGCTGCCCATAAGTCCTATATCCCCGTTTCCGTTTCTTGCCAAAAAAGTGAAGGGAGTCAACCTCGTCCCCAGTCATCAGTAAATCGGGCGCTCCCAACAGTCAAACCGACGACTAAATCAGTGGGGAGAGTTCCCGTGGCCCCGACCCAAAAACAATTAGCCTCGCGTCAATTACGTTTCCTTTGCCTCCTAGAAAAAATAGTAGCTGTGATTACTTTTTGTCTCTTGGGTTCGACTCTGGGAATATATGCTTGGACGGTGTATATTCCCAAGGTTTGGGACAAAGAATTTGGCAAACTGGAAACACTGCAACGTCATGAACGTCATCTTTTGGCCACCAATGAAACCCTTAAACATCAACTAGCTCAACAAGCAGAAAAACCCGAAACTGGATTAACTCATCCCCAACCTTTCCAAACTATCTTTTTACAGCGTAAATCTGCTCCCAACCTGAAACCGTCCTCCGTTTCTCAACCCCAATCTACAGTCAATTCTCGACCCAGAAGTGCTTATTAACAGTTATCAGTTATCATTTATCAGTGGGTAAGTTAACAGTTATCAGTTATCAGTTATCAGTTATCAGTGAGTAAGTTAAAAGTTATCAGATGTGAGTTTTTAAGTGTGCAGTATTAAATAAGTACCTAAGCAAAATTAATTACACATATCTAACCCCCCCTTGCCTTTTGCCTTTTGCCTTTCTTCACTAGGAAATTTATTTTGCACGACTACTTAGAAGTTTCCTACTGTCTGATTACTGATTACTCTGATTACTGATTACTGATCAGTAATTACTGTTTACTGATTACTGTTTACTATTTACTGATAACTGAAATATACTTCTCATGACTGACACAAAAAGACCAGGATTTAGAGCTAAAAAAACTCGATCGCCCTCTGGCAGTATTCGGGACAGAAAGTCCTACTTAAACGCCAAAAAACAACAGCAACAGTTAAAAAAATTGCCTTTGAGTAATGGGCGACTGGTGGCGGTATGGCTGGTTTTAGTCATGGGTATTTTGGGGTTAGCTTGGCGATTGTACCAATTACAGGTAGTACAAGTGCAGGAATTGCAAAAAAGAGCCAGAAAACAGCAAACCACCAGCATTAGACCTTATATTCCCCGACGGGCGATCGTCGATAGTAATGGTAATGTTTTGGCGACCGATCGCTTGATTTATACTCTTTATGTACACCCAAAACTGTTTGCTATTCCCCCAGCAGAAGTAGCTAATAAATTAGCTCCTTTATTAAACATTCCTACTAATCAACTGATTCAAAGATTTAAAGAAAAAGAAACAGGAATTCGTTTAGCCAATCAATTAACCGAATCCGTGGCTAGGGGCTTAAAACAATTATCTCTTGACGGTGTAGAATTAGAGGAAAAATACGCTCGTTATTATCCCCAAGACGATGTGGCCGGCGACGTGATTGGCTATGTAGATAAAGAACATCGTGGTCAGGCAGGATTAGAAAGAGGTTCCAGTCAGTTATTAGAAAGAGATCCCTTTTCTGTCAATACAAGACGCATGGGAGACGGGCGAATTTTACCAGCTTTTGTTCCCGATGGTATCTTTCAATTTGATGAATTACAGTTAGAAGTAACCCTCGATTTAAAACTACAAAGAGCCGCTCGCACTGCCCTACGGGAACAGCTAAAAAAATTTAATGCTAAACGAGGGGCTGTCATCGTCATGGACTCCCTCGATGGTTCTCTTTTAGCCCTAGTTTGTGAGCCAACTTTTAACCCCAATGAATACTACAAAGCCAATGTAGCTCTATTTAAAAATTGGACCGTAGCCGATCAGTACGAACCAGGGTCAACTTTTAAACCAATTATTATCGCCCTGGCCATGGAAGCAGGGGCAATTAAAGCTAATACGGTAGTCAATGATCCGGGGGCAATTACTGTCGGTCCTTGGACCATTAAAAATGCATCTAAACAGGGTTATGGGGCGCTAGATATGGCCCGAGTTCTGCAAACCTCTAGTAACGTGGCTATGGTGCAAATTGCCCAAAAAATGGGGCGAGTTGATTTCTATAAAAGTTTATTAGGATTGGAAATAAATCAAAGGGTTGGTGTAGATTTACCCGGAGAAGTGGCAGGATATCTCAAACCCGAACCAGAATTTCTGGATAATGCCATTGAATCGGCCACCGCTTCCTTTGGTCAAGGTTTATCCCTAACACCCTTAAAATTAGTACAATTGCACGGTGCGTTGGCCAATGGTGGCACGCTGGTGACTCCCCATGTGATCAAAGGATTAGCCGACGACCGCGGCCGTTTGCACTGGCAGCCCGATTATCCCAGCAAAAAAGTCTTTTCTGCCACCGTAGCCCGGCAAGTGGTGGAAATGATGGAAACCGTCGTCAGCAAGGGGACAGGGGTAGCGGCCCAAATCCCCGGTTATCGCATCGGAGGCAAAACTGGAACCGCACAAAAAGCTAGTCCCACGGGGGGTTATCTACCTAACGCCAAAATTACCAGCTTTGTCGCAATTTTACCGATCGAATCGCCCCGTTATGTGGTTTTGGTGGTGGTGGATGAACCCAAGGGGGCGAATACTTTTGGCTCCACTGTTGCCGCTCCGGTAGCAAAAACGGTGATGAATACGCTTATTTCCCTCAAGGGTATCCCCCCCACCTCGAAGGTCGCTCCGGCGGGTTCTGCGACCAATAAACCCCCGCGGCATGATTAATTTAACCTGCATTATTCATGAACCAAAAAACAAAGAACCCGAAAAACTGGATTTACATCTAGTTTTTTTGGGGGTTAAATAAGTAAGTAAAAATCCTTAATCAACCGCACAAAATTAACAATTAAAGCCTTAAAAAGCGACTAAAACTATCATTCAGATACAATAATCCTAGGGAGGCTTGGCTTTTAAAAAAAATTAGTTGAACTCCACTAGAAAGTCGCTGTGAAATTAGACTAATTTCATAAGCAAATGGACAATGAGATGCTAACTCAACTAATAGTTTTCTGACCGAAACACTAACTTTTGCCGCACTTTTAATAAAAGTTTCTTTTAAACGAGAAACTGTTGCTTTTGCCAATCTTGTCCCCTGTACTGCTTCCCGAATCCCCAGCAGTAAAATATAAACAGCTTGAGATAAAAACAGACGAAACTGATTGACAATAAATTTTTGACAACTGAGTCTGTCAGCTTTGATTCCTAGTTTTAATTCTTTAATTCTATGCTCCGAACTAGCTCCTCTTTGGACATAAACATCATCTTTTTTCTGCTTTTTTAACCATTATTTTCTCTCATTTAGCCCAGTGACGGAGAGACAAAACAGACTGTTGTTGAGATCAAGTCGCTCTAACTTATATCTGGTAGTGGTTTCAGGGTTTTTTACCCTACTCTCATGAATAATGCAGACTAGAGAACTGGCTCTCTTATTCTTTGTGTGAGCAGTTTAACTTACTATAGAAGCGGTCAATCTTTGTGTTCTCTGTGTCTCTGTGGTTTCTTCCACTGACTCACCAGCATGACTGTATCTTAGAATACATTTTACCCACCAAACCTGAGAGAGCCGAGAACTTTTAGAGGAAACTCCAAATGCTAGAAATTACCAAAAACTATCTAGGGTTTGCTGAATAATGGGAAAACTCTTTAAAAATGCTTCTTCGTTACTTGGTATGGTTCGATTGGGGGGCATAAATCGACTAAATTCTTATCTGGCAATAGATTTAATTGATTAGTTCGCTCTAGATCGAAAAAAATTGACAAAAATTGCCAAATGTCTTTCTCTATAAGAGTCTCATTTCTTATAATTCTGTACGTTGCATAAAAAAAACCGAAGAACCTTTAAAATAAGACTTTTGACCTGCTAAAATCCGATGTTAGTGCAAGAAAACCGGCTGCCGACGACAGGCTTTGGCCCCTGTCCATCACCCCTTAAATACGGTTGTCTCTCTTATCCCCACTGCTGATTTTTCTCTCTTTGTCAAGCCCTAGACCTGAATATTTACGGAGAAATTAATCAATGCTCAAAAAATTATTGACAGTTGCCGTAGGAACAGCCTTAACGATATTCGGAGTTGGCAGCCCCTTACAGGCGGCTAACTTGCAAATAATCGCCAGTGGACTTGAAAGTCCACGAGGTCTCACCTTTGGTCCCGATGGAGCCTTATACGTTACAGAAGCAGGTAGAGGAGGCGCAGGCCCCTGTATTCCCGCACCGGGAGCCGGACCTAACGGACCAGTAGTTTGTTATGGTAACACTGGTGCGATAACCCGCATTAAAAATGGTACAGCTGAACGCATTGTTACAGGTCTTCCGTCTATTGCTTTACCAATTCCAGAATTCTCTACTGCTATTGATGCGACCGGAATCCATGATATACAATTTGACTCCACTGGAAGAGCTTATGCCATTTTTGGGTTGGGGTCTTCTCCAGAACAACGGGATCAAGTGCTTAATGTTCCTGAATTTGGACAACTGGTCGCCATTGATAATCTTAATGGACAGGTTACTCTGACAACGTTAGCAGACCTAGCTGAGTATGAAGGATTGTTTAATCCCGATAATAATAATTCGGGCTTTTTTAACCCCTATAACGATGGCATTGATAGCAATCCCTATGCTTTTTTAATTAAAGATGACACTGCTTATATCGTCGATGCAGCTGGGAACGATTTTTTTAAAGCTAAAACTGATGGTAGCGAACTTACTCTGTTGTCTGTCTTTCCTGAACGTCCGATAACTGACCCCTTTACTGGAGAAATCATTGCCATGCAATCAGTTCCTACCAGTGTGGCTATTGGGCCTGATGGAGCTTTTTATATCTCAGAATTGACGGGATTTCCTTCTCCAGAAAATGCAGCACGTATTTTTCGCTTGGGGACTGATAATAAACCAGAAGTGTATGCTGATGGCTTCACCCAAATAATTGATATTGCCTTTGATGATCAAGGAGGCTTGTATGTCCTAGAATATGCCACTCGCTCATTATATTTTGATATTAGTCCAGGTCTTTTAAGCTACATAGATCCCAAAGGAAATCGCAAATCCATCATCAGTGATGGACTATTTTTCCCGACGGCTTTAGCAATTGGTCTTGATGGTGATATTTATATTTCTAATCTAGGTTACATTCCAGGACAAGGTCAAGTTGTTCGTGTTCAGGTTTCAGTCCCCGAACCTAGTTCTATAACAGGACTGCTAATTTTTGGCATTTTTGGTGGAGTTTCATTACTTTTACGCCAGCGGAAATAATTAATTTAGTCTAGATAGTGATGCAATTCAGACTTGAATCGGCTATTTACTAATCTTGGTCACATGGAGTTAGAAGCTATATTCGGATTAGATGATCTTCAGACAGACTCGACTTTATCAAGAAGCTAAAGAAGAAGGTCGTGAACAAGCTAAAATTGAAGCGGTCGCTGGTTTACTAGCTTTAGGTTTAAGTATAGAACAGATTGCCACTGCTTTGTAATTAGAACTTACCAAAGTACAAGAGACAGAGGCCAAATTATCCCCCCAAATTAGAAGGATAAATTATTAGGTTTCTCCCTGACTTTACCCTATTCATTCATATTACGATAGGTAGCCACTGCCGAGGGAGAAATGCGATTGAGGTAACGGAAAATCCAGTATTTTAAGACTGTATCCAAGATAACGGGAAAAGTGGCGATAAAGAGAAAATTAAACTGGCGATTTTCTGGTAAACCGAAATGACGACTTAATCCTTCTAGGATCACTTCCCAACCGTGGGGAGAGTGGAAACCGACAAATATATCGGTAAAGAGAATAATTAAAAAAGCTTTAGCTGAATCACTAAGATTATAGAGAATGCCATCCAGAAAAGACTTGACAATCTCGATTTCTCGACGACTAAAAGCGATAACAAAACCAAAGGCAATCAGGGAACAAATATCAGCGAAAATATTAGCGATCGCATTTAAACCTCGTTGGCGAAATTCTTCACTTATTACCGCTGCTTTTTTAGTAATTTCTACCTCGATTTCTTCGTTAGATAATTTGGGTGCTAAACCAATCATACCTCGAAAATGTAAAGCTTCCTCAAATCTTCTCAGTTCCGAAAAAGCTTCTTCTTCTAAATCCTGATTGATAAAAATAAACTGTTCCTGTTGTTGGAAATATTTATTAACCAAGGGGGTAATCAGGAAAGTTTTGGTTAATTGCTGAGTTAATAAAGGAACAATAATTAACAGTAAAATAAACTTGAGGGAAATGGCGGTTTTATAACGAGAATCGCGAAATTTCTTTAAAACTGCCTCCTCCGATTCCTCCGCTTGGGGATCTATTTCCTGTTTAATGCGATTAAAAGTATTGACAAAAGAACGGGGTAAAACCCCCGGTTTTTCCGTAGCTTTTTGGGATTTATTACTTTTGATTATTTCCTCATCTTCAATACTACCCGCTGCTAAAAAAGAGCGATTTCTAGAAGTCTTATTTTTGGCTGTTTCCTGCTCAAAATTTCTGTTCTGGATACTTTTGGGAACATCTTGAATGTCTTCTTGCCAATAATTATCTTGATATTTTCCAATAATACTATCGATAAACTGAAGTTTTTTCAGACAAACATCTGTGGTGACAGTAATCACACCATTATTAATTGTCGGTTGATTAGGTCCGAAAGTATTAACGATCGAGCGACTAGCTTTAAACTCCGTCAATCTGACTTTAATTTTTTGCAAATAACCTTTAACTTCTGCGATAAAATAGGAATTAGTGCTGCTGCCATAATTCGAGAATTCATTCGCCACTTTTCGCCCTTGAAAATGCTTATCTTCTATTTCCTTAATCTTCAAAGCTGCATGATAGGCCTCATCTAAAGAACGTTCAGGAGTTTGTAATAACCATTGATTAACACCTTGCAAAATCCGATTAAGATTCATAGGAAACAATTACTTCCACAAGGGAGAAAAGCTAGAGTACCGATCAGTTATCTTAACAAATACAATCGAGAAAAAACGATGTCAATCATACCAATTTGGATCGAAGGTGGCACGCGATCGGGAAAAACCACCGCTTTAGTCGGGGAATTTCGGCGCTGGGTGTCTCGCGATCAAGAAAAATCATCCCCCCTTCCTCGATCGATCTTAGTTTTCGCTGCCAACGATGATAATAAACGGGAATTAGCCGATCGATTAGCCATTGCTGTTAGGGGTAGCTATCCGATTCTCTGCAAAACCCCTTTAGGTTTTCTCACCGATGAAGTCATCCTGTTTTGGCCGTTAATTTTCGAGTTTTTGGGGCTAAAAGCGCAATTTCCCCGCCGATTACGCCCAGAAACGGAGCAGGAACTCGCCACCCGTCTCTGGCAACCAGCAATCGCTGAATTCTTCCAGCTTACTAGCATAAATGAATATCGTTTCGTCCGTCAAGTTCTCGATTTGTTACAATTAGCCGGCGCTAGTGGTGTTCCCGCAGAAAAGATACCCGAAAGATTAGCCGACGGATTATCAGAAACAGATTCAAAACGAGTTTTAGCGATTAATGAGCAGGAAACACCAGAAAAAGTGGGAGAATTAATCATTCAATGGCGTGATTGGTCTCTAGAACGTGGTTTATTAAGTTATGGTATCATCTACGAACTCTATTGGCGCTATTTATTTCCTGATAGTCGTTATCAACAGCAACTATTAAAACGCTTCCGGGCAGTTTTTGCGGACGATGTGGACGATTATCCAGCTATTGCCAAGGATTTACTCAGTTTTTTCCTCGATCACGATTGTTTTAGCGTTTTTACCTACAATCCCCAGGGAAAAATTCGCTTAGGATTAACTGCTGATCCCGATTATCTACAAAAATTAGAGAAACGCTGTCAAATTATGTCATTATCTACCACTGAGGGGTTAGCTGCTCAGTTTAGCGAGACTGTTCTCTCCTTAATCAGCGACGGTAACTATCTTGGCAATCTTCCCGATCAATTCATCTCCCTGCAAACCACCTCTCGCGCTGAATTGTTACGGAAGACAGCTACAGCTATTATTCAAGCAGTCAAGCAAGGAGCGGTAAAACCCGAAGAAATCGCCGTTATTGCCCCTGGTTTAGACGAAATTGCCCGTTATAGCCTGATGGAAATTTTAACCAGTGCCGGGATAGCCGTTCAACCCCTGAACGAACAACGACCCCTGATCAGTTGTCCTCTGATTCGGGGATTATTGACCCTTCTCGCCCTTGTTTATGAAAATTTGGGGCGTTTAGCCCCCCAAGAGGCTATAGCGGAAATGCTGGTGATTTTTAGCCGTTATCGCTGGGATGAAGAACAAAATTTAATTCCCGATATCGATCCGGTTCGCGCTGGATTAATTGCCGATCATTGTTATCAAGTGGATCTGGAAAATCCTCGTTTATTAGCGATCGAAACTTTTCCCCGTTGGGATCGCTTAGGACAAAAAGCTTGTACTGCCTACGAAAGAATTTGTCACTGGATCGAAGGGATGAAAAAACGGCAGCAAGAAGCCAAACTTTTCCCGATTTTTGTCTTAAATCAAGCGATCGAACAATTATTAAACGATGGAGAAAATTTGCCCTTCGATCACTTGGCAGCTTTGCGAGAATTAATGGAAACTGCCCAACATTTTTGGGAGATCGATCGCCGTTTGCGCGAGAGTGAACCCTCTTTTCAAAGTCCCAGCGAAACTATTAGTCAGTTTATCCAACTTTTGCGCCGCGGTACAATTGCTGCTAATCCCTATCCTGTGCGACAATTTATTAAATCTTCCTCAGCAGTTACTCTAGGCAATATCTTTCAATATCGTTCTTTTCGTTCTAGTCATCGTTGGCATTTTTGGCTAGATTGTTCCTCCCCACTCTGGGAACAAGGAGGTGCTGCTACTCTTTTTGCTGCGCCGATTTTTTGGCGAGAAAGTCCTTATCAACGCTGGACAACGGAAGCAGAATTAGAGGAAAATCAGGCACGTTTACAGAGAGTTTTAAGGGATTTATTAGCAAGGGTAAGCGAAAAAGTTATCCTCTGTCACAGTGATTTAGGAGTATCAGGAACTGATCAAACTGGACAACTTTTATCTTTAGTACAAGCGGCAAAAGAATATGATTACGCGCTAGAACAAAATTAACTTCTTGGTTAGGAAATGCAAAAGGGGAAATAAATAATCAGTTTTTAATAACTAGATTTAGTATAATACTAAATCCGTTGAGTAACGCACAGAAAAAGGGTTTCTCCGAGAAACCCTTTTTCTACTCATGCAAAGGGCAAAACGGAGAATAAATAATCAGTTTTTAATAACTGGATTTAGTATAAAGCCTTTTTGGGTTGTAAATTAAAAGTTACCAACTCCGAACCACACAAGGGTTCTATCCAGCACTCACATTATTTCATGTTATTAGCTGACATTAAGTGTAATAATACTTCCTGTGGTGAAGCTGGTTTGGGTCGAGGTTGTTTGGTATCAAAATCCTTAATAATTGTCGCCATTAATTTAACCATCACAGTTTCTTCTGGTAGTCGATTCTGTTTACTGATTAGATTAAGCAGGAGATAACGCACTTGCTCATATTTTTTCTCATTTTCAATAATTTTGAGTTGAAATTTAGTCAACAGTTGATTATAAGTATTGTGATCAAGTGCTAGAATCATTTTTCTTTTCGTTAGACTGAACTTTTTGGGTGTGTTATTGCTTAATTTAAACCAGTGATTTTAACCAACTGTACCAAGCATCTAAACCTTCTCCAGTGGTAGCAGAAACTTGAAAAACTTTCAGATTGGGATTAACCTGATAAGCGTAATCTAAACAGCGATCGAGGTTAAAATTAACGTAGGGTAGTAGGTCTATTTTTGTCAAAATCATGACTTGAGAAGCGTGGAACATATAGGGATATTTAATCGGTTTATCTTCTCCTTCGGTGACGGAAAGAATGACGACTTTGGCATTTTCTCCCAAATCAAATAAAGCAGGACAAACTAGATTACCGACATTTTCGATCATGACTAAAGAATTCATCGGTGGATCGAGTTCGATTAATCCTCTCTCTACCATTGATGCTTCTAAATGACAACCTGTTCCGGTGTTAATTTGGATAACCTGACAACCGGTTTCACTAATTTTTTGAGCATCATTAGCTGTAGCTTGATCTCCCTCAATGACACTGATAGGAATAGCGGTTTTTAAATCGGCAATTGTGCGAGTTAACAGGGTAGTTTTTCCCGAACCGGGGGAAGAAACCAGATTAAGAGCAACAGTTTTTCTCCCCTTCAACCAACCGCGATTTTGTGCCGCTAATAGATTATTTTTTGCCAGCAGATTTTGCTCAACTTGGAGAATATTGCCATGAATTTGAGCGTGAATTTCCGCGGGATGATGGGGATGCTCATGCTCGTGATCGTGATGGCTATGACTAATAACAGTACCATCGGCTAAAATATGTTCATGGGTTCCCGTTTGCGGATTAGTTACCGTTACTTCCGAGTTATCAGAACAACCACAGGTTACACACATAAGGATTCTGTCTCCAACGATTTAAGATTTAATTCTTGACCCTGTAAAATGATTATATTGCGACTACCACATTGATCGCAGATTCCGTAGGGATATTCTAGTTCTAGCTTATTTTCGCAATCTTGGCACTGTCCTAAACCAGAAATTTCCAGAATCTCTAACATTGCCCCCTCTATATTAGTACCTTGACAACAGGTATCAAAACAAAAAGCGATCGATTCTGGCATAATTGCCGTTAGTTTACCAATCTCTAACACCACGCGTTTAACTTTCATTCCTCGGGAATGTTCTAAAGCAAGTTCGATAATATTTTGGGTGATTCCTAGTTCGTGCATTTTCAGTTATCAGTTACCGGTTATCAGTTATCAGTGATCAGTCATCAGTGATCAGTTATCAGTTAAGTACCTAAGCAAAATTAATTACACATATCTAACCCCCTCTTGCCTTTTGCCTCTTGCCTTTTGCCTATCTTTACTAGGAAATTAATTTTGCACTACTACTTATCAGGGAAATTTCTACTAAAACCCCAAAACCCAAACTATTTGAGGGTTCACAAACGGCAAAAATAAGGATTAAATTTCCTAAAATTTGTAAATAGACTATTTAATTGATTATTATTCATTCTTAATTCTCCTGACTCCTGACTCCTGACTCTTAACCCTAACAACAAACGTTTTCAGCAAACCCTAATTAACATATTCTCGGTAATTGTTCACCGACTAACATATCGAGAATTCTGTTAGTGCCGAAGGGGGTTTTTAAGTAAACTAAATTGGGAGGAGAAGCGACGACTTCCCCGATAGAAGCGGCATTTTTACCGTCAGGATGGGAACGCATCACTGCTAAAACGCGATTTTCTGCCTCTGGAGGCACGACAAGGACTAATTTGCCCTCGTTTGCCAGATAAAGCGGTTCTAAGCCCAATAATTCGCACATTCCTCGCACTTCTTCCCGGATGGGGATCGCCGTTTCCTGCACCTGTATTCCCACCCCTGAACTTTGGGCAAATTCGTTTAAAACCGTGGCTAATCCGCCTCTAGTGGCATCCCGCATCGCTTTAACTTGCGGGCAAACGGCCAGAATTGCAGAAATTAAAGAATTCAGGGCTTGACAATCGCTTTCGATTGTGCATTGTAGGTCTAATTCGCCCCTAGCAATCAGAATGGCGGCACCGTGATCCCCCAGAAAACCGTTCAGCAAAATGCGATCGCCAACTTGTAAATTATTCGCCCCAGAATTGATTCCGGCTGGAATTACTCCCACTCCAGAGGTATTAATAAATATTTGATCCCCTTGTCCCTTGGGAACGACTTTTGTATCCCCGGTGACGATTTTTACTGCTGCTTTTTCGGCGGCTATTTTCATGCTAGTAACAATGGTTTTTAGGGTGTCGATAGATAAACCTTCTTCGAGGATAAAACTACAACTGAGATAGAGAGGAATTGCCCCACCCACAGCCAAATCATTAACGGTTCCATTGACTGCTAAACTGCCAATATCACCCCCCGGAAAGAATAGGGGAGAAACCACATAGGAATCGGTGGTAAATGCCAAGCGATCGCCTATTCCAGCTAAATCTTTAATTTCAAATCGGGCTTGATCTTCAAGGGTTGCCAGTAGGTTATTATCAAAATTACTAACAAATATCTCATTAATTAAATCTCGCATTGCGCTGCCACCACTGCCATGGGAGAGAGTGATATTTGTATCAGTGATTTTGTTTTTTTTTAATCTTAAAAAAGCTGAAGGAGTGCTAGTCATAGGTGAGGTAGAAAGTTTTCGTTTTGGTGAGTCGCTGGTCGATAGCAAATTAGGTTACACTTGATCTTGATGAGAAACGCTAGTGAAATTGAAAGACGAGCAACGCAGTACAGATTCCAGTTTAACTTCTTTTCTTCTGAGTATCTCCCCCATGTCAAGGTGCTATAGCTGACAGTGAGTCGTTATAATAGAATTTGCCGATCGCTAATTTCTCCCTCAGTAAAATTTCTATGACTGGAAGACTGAACAAACTACAACAAGATTTAAAGAACATAGAAACGGAAGTGGCAAATTTAGCCGAAAGAATGCGAGAAAAATACCGAATTTATCTTGATTTACTCGGAGAATCTCTCTATAAACAGGCGATCGGGGCAGTGTATTATATCTGTACCCGTTACTATGGGGGGGAATTTCTGGCTCTCTCCCACAGCAATCGTCAGAAACTACAAGAGGAGATCAAAACTTTGGGACAAGAGGCTAAAGCCAGTTTACAGCAATTGGGCGAGCAGAGCTTCGATCGAGGGACATTTTCAGGGGTAGGATTCTCTAAAAGTCCAGCAGAGACAGTTAATACCCCAGATTTCTTGAAACTTTTTCTAAACAAACCGGAAAATATAGCCGCAACTGGAGAGATTAATAACCCTGATATTTTACTCCATTGTTGTCGAGTGCTGGAAAAAAACTGTATTGAGATTCTTAATCATCTCTCCAAACAAATTAATCAGCAACTACAAAAAGCTTATATTCTTCCCCCTTATCTACCCAGTCAAATTATCGATATGGCAATTCAAGCGGGAGAAGAGGGACAATCCCTAGGTGGAGGAAATAATATGTTAAACATTTTAGTAGAAGCTAAAAACCCTGAACCAGAGGAAGAAAAAGATGAAGATGAAGATGAAGATGAAGATGATGGGGATGATCATGATTTTTCAAGTGGCAAAGTCACTAAAGTAACGGCAATTCATCTACGAATGGCTGAACTGGAATTTGCTGATACGCGCTTAAGTGTCGAAAGAAATCAAATTCGCTCCCTTTGGGAACAATTAAATCGTCTAGGGAAACAATATTATCGTATTCGCAAAGAATATACTATTGCTCAAGCGGAAGCGGCTTGGCGCAGTAGTTGGTATGATTAATCAGTTATGATCAAACAGAGGTATTAGGGAAACATAATACTGGGAAATTTGGAGTCAAGAGGCAATTATGAAAGGGGAAATGCCCGACTGGGTGAGATTACAAAAAGCCTTATCTATAGAAGCGGAAAAAGGTTATCCCGATCTTCAGGGAAATCAATATCGTTTTAGCGAGTTTTTGTGTCTTAGTTTCGGAGATAACCCTCCCGTGGGAATTTCCACCAGTGAGAGAAATCGCTGGCGAGAATTAGCCCAAAAATTTGCCCAATATTCCCAATTTAATCCTAGACAAAGACAACAATTAGTCACCGAAACTCGCAATTTTTTACAACAATTACGGCAAACTTTAGAAGCAACCCCTACCCCAAAAGAACCAGCTGCAGCAAAAATTATTAATACCACTCCCATCACTGCAAAAGCTCATTCTCCACGGCAAGTCACCCTCGAACAACCTTTGAAATATCTAGCGGAAGTGGGAGAGAGAAAAGCCAGTCTTTTAGAAAGATTAAACCTCCACAAAGTTGAAGATTTATTATATTATTATCCCCGGGATCATGTGGATTACAGTCGTCAAGTCAATATCGCTAATTTAACCGAGGGAGAAACGGTAACTTTAGTGGGGAATGTCAAGCGCTGTAATTGTTTTAATAGCCCCAAAAATACCAAGTTAGCTATCTTTGAATTGCTCTTACAGGATCGCACTGGACAGATAAAATTAAACCGTTTTTATGCGGGAACTCGCTATACTAATCGAGCTTGGCAAGAAGGACAAAAAAAACTCTATCCCGTCGGTTCGGTGGTGGCGGTTAGTGGTTTAGTTAAAGCGGGTAAATATGGGTTAACTTTAGAAAATCCTGAATTTGAATTATTAGACAGTTCTGGGGCAAGTATTGAGTCCTTAAAAATCGGGCGTATTCTGCCGGTTTATCCCCTCACCGATGGAGTACCCGCCGACCTAATTAGAAAGTCTGTAGTCGCCGCTTTTGGGGCAGTAGAGGCGATAAAAGACCCCCTACCTTTCGGTCTAAAAAAACAATACGGATTAATCGATTTAAAAACAGCAATTACTAACATTCATTTTCCCAATAATTCCGATATTCTCAGTCAAGCGCGACGGCGATTAGTTTTTGATGAATTCTTCTTTTTACAATTGGGTTTTCTGCGGCGGCGGCAACAGTATCGTCAGACACAGAAAAGTGCTATTTTTAGTGCTAAGGGTCAACTAATTGATCAATTTAATCAGATAATTCCCTTTCAATTAACCAATGCTCAAAAACGAGTTATTGAGGAAATTTTAGATGATTTAGATTCTAGCACCCCGATGAATCGTCTTGTGCAGGGGGATGTGGGTTCTGGCAAAACAATTGTCGGAGTTTATGCCATTTTAGCAGCCCTACAATCCGGTTATCAAGCGGCATTAATGGCTCCCACGGAAGTTTTAGCAGAACAACATTATCGTAAGTTAGTTAGCTGGTTTAATCTCTTACATTTACCCGTAGAATTATTAACTGGTTCCACAAAAACCGCTAAACGGCGAGAAATTCACGCCCAATTAGAGACAGGAGAATTACCACTTTTAGTGGGAACTCATGCCCTAATTCAAGATGCAGTTAATTTCCGCAAATTAGGTTTAGTTGTTATTGATGAACAGCATCGCTTTGGGGTACAACAAAGGGCAAGATTATTAAGCAAAGGAGAGTCTCCCCACGTTTTAACCATGACAGCAACACCGATTCCCCGTACTTTAGCTTTAACCCTGCATGGGGATTTAGATGTGAGTCAAATTGACGAATTACCCCCCGGCAGACAACCGATTCAAACCACCGCTTTAAATGGCAATCAAAGAAGGGCTGCCTATGATTTAATTCGCCGTGAAATTGCTCAAGGCAGACAAGCTTATGTGATTTTTCCCTTAATTGAAGAATCGGAAAAATTAGATGTGAGGGCTGCGGTGGAAGAATATCAAAATTTATCAGAAAAGATTTTTCCTAATTTTAATATCGGTTTACTCCATGGTCGCATGAGTTCTGCCGAAAAAGAGGAAATCTTAACAGCTTTTCGCGATAATATTCTGCAAATTATTGTCTCAACTACGGTTATCGAAGTGGGGGTGGATGTTCCCAATGCCACGGTGATGTTAATTGAAAATGCCGAACGTTTTGGCCTTTCACAATTGCATCAATTACGGGGGCGCGTGGGCAGAGGTTCCCATCAATCCTATTGTTTACTTTTAAGTGGCAGTAATAGTGCTAATTCCCGTCAAAGATTGACGGTTTTGGAACAATCCCAAGACGGCTTTTTTATCTCGGAAATGGATATGCGATTTCGCGGTCCAGGAGAAGTTTTAGGACAACGACAATCGGGTTTACCAGATTTTGCTCTCGCTAGTTTAGTGGAGGATCAAGAGGTGTTAGTTTTGGCAAGAGATGCCGCAGAAAAAATTATGTTAGATGATCCCCATTTAATCACTTTGCCCAATTTGAAACAAGCTTTAGAAGCTAAATATCAACGGATGTTAGGAGCGGATATTTTAACTTGATTTGGGGAATTATGAATTATGAATTATGAATTATGAATTGTGAATTGGGGAGTGAGGGGAGAAGGGAGAAGGCTCTTCTGGTTTCTGTGTGGAAACGGGGTCTATACTGATAGTTTCTTCAGCAAAATAGTCCTCAAAGTCTTTCTAGGTAAATATTTCACGATTCTATAAGCAAAAATTATCACACAAAGTCGAGAAGAGCCGGGAGAAGCAAATGGGGAGAATACGTCAAAGCTGTCTCCTGATAACTGATAACTGATAACTGATAACTGATTTAATTAACCAAATTTAATCATTTCTCGTCCTGCCATCACGGGTAATTCCCCTTTTAAAATCGGAATCAATGTCTCGCGAATTCTGTCCGCATCGGGGGGACATCCCGGCATAAAAATATCGATGGGAATGACTTGATGGACGGGCAGCACTTGATCTAATAATTCGGGAACGATACCGGGTTCTTCTGGTAGTTGAGGTGTGTTATCTCCTAACTCTAAATAAGCTCTTTTTAGCACGGGATCGGCAGTTCCCAACATATTCCGCATAGCGGGAACATTAGCAGTCACAGCGCAATCACCAAAAGAAACGACGGTTTTGGTATTTTGACGGACTAGATGAATTAGTTCTAAATTATCCTGATTAGCGATCGCTCCTTCCACTAAACAGACATCGACATTTTCCGGATAGGTTTTCAGATCGCAGCCGACGGGACTATACACCACGTCAACTTTTTCGGCTAATTCTAACAGCCATTCGTCCAAATCGAGGAAGGACATATGGCATCCCGAACAACCGGCTAACCAGACAGTAGCGAAGCGAATTTTACTCATAATTTTAATTCCTTGTTTGTTAGGTTTGGGCAATAGTGATTACTAGCTAATAGAAAAGCGGCTGTTTACCGAGGGGAGGGTTTTTGCCTATCTCGACAAGTTCCTGATTATCTGCAATTAAAGAAAAAAGATCGATCCCCTTCCATTCTTGCAAAAATTCACAGATTAGCTGTGGTGTCCAATTTTCACCTCTAAAAAACTTAAAATTTTTCGTGTGGACATTGAGAAAAAAATGCAAGATATTACATTGATCCTGCGCCCCGAAAATAGTCCCCTTGACTGTCCAATTATCCACACTACTGGCGTAATCCTCGATCGCCCGATCTGCCGCCGCCACACGCTCTCGGTATTGATCACAGAATTGACGAAGCATCTGGGGAAATCGCCCAACTTCGGCGAAAAGTTCGATCGCCGACCAAGCTAAATTGGTTGGTTGAGATTGATAATCCAGCAGGGATAGACAGCGATCCAAGGCTTGCAGAAAGGTCTGTTCGAGATTTGTATCATTCATAACATTATTGATTCCCTTGACGCAGTAGGACAGACCAACCATATTGAGCTTGAGCGATTTCGTGAGCAGAAGGCTGATTCATACCCTGATTGATCACTAAATCCGATTCTAAGATTTCGTGTTGTAGAAAGACGCGATCGATCGCCGTTCCCTGTCCTCGCGCCATCCTCAACCAAGCCTTTGCCATATCAATACTAGGCCAAAATTCATACTGACTGACACCGCTACCGAAAGCGTAGTCCTTTGCTCGTTGAGTTTCCTGGGCAAAAATACCGCAGTAATCGGAAATCAAGCGAATATCTTCATTCATCCCCATAATCTCGTCATACAGAGCCATTTCCGCCCGCAGATACTTGGCATAAATACCTAGATGTCCCCAACGAACGTTTTGAGAATCTACCATTTTTCGCTAACGCGTCCATTGGTGTTCAGTCCTAGCATTAACTAAAAATTCCAACTTCGATCGATCTTCCTCTTTTTCAGAAACGGCGGAACCCTTGCGGAATATTGCCCCGGTTGGACAAGCGGCAACACATTTGCCGCAGGAAGTACAGGCAGAAACGCTGCCCCAAGGCTGATCCATTCCCGCGATAATTTTATCTTTTTCGCCGCGATAAGCTAGATCCCAAACGTGCGCCCCTTCAATTTCATCACAGACTCGCACACAACGGGTACAGAGAACACAACGATTATGATCGATACCAAAAAGATGATGGGAAATATCCACTTCTCGCTTGGGAAAACGGTAGGGAAAACGACTATGATCCATACCCACTTCGATGGCTAAATCTTGTAATTCACAGTTACCATTAGCCACACAAACCGCACAAACGTGATTACCTTCAGCGAATAATAATTCCACTGTCATGCGGCGATATTCTTTCAGTTTTGGGGTATCGGTATGGACCACCATTCCTTCCGCCACTTCCGTTACACAGGCAGGTAATAATTTATTAATACCTTCAATTTCTACCAAACATAAGCGACAGGCAGCTACTTCGGAAACTCCGTCCAGATGACAGAGGGCGGGAATTTTTATTCCTACCTGACTAGCGGCTGCGAGAACTCGCGAACCCGCTTCGATCGCTACATCTTTACCATCAATGCTTAAAGTGATTACGGACATACAAATTATTCTCCTTGAGGATAATATCCCTCTCCTTCCCATAGGCCACAATTTGTGGCCAAGGGTGGGATTTTTACAGAAAGTTTTAACCTAGACAAGCGGCTAAGTCTTTTGCGGGGGTGGTAATCGGCTGCAGGTGATAGGTATCGGAGAGGAATTTCAGGACGTTAGGGGAGATAAATGCCGGTAAAGTTGGTCCCAGACGGATATTTTGAATACCTAGATGCAGCAGGGTGAGCAGTACAGCGATCGCTTTTTGTTCGTACCAAGAGATAATTAGGGAGAGGGGAATCTCATTGACGCTAACGTTAAAAGCGTTGGCTAATCCTAGGGCGATTTTGATGGCACTATAGGCATCGTTACATTGTCCCACGTCCATTAGCCGGGGTAATCCTTCGATGCTACCTAATTGCTTGTCGAAAAAGCGGAATTTTCCACAGGCAAGGGTTAAAACGATGCAATCTTCGGGGACTTGTTCCACAAATTCGGTGTAGTAATTGCGATCGGGTTTTGCGCCATCGCAGCCGCCAACTAGGAAAAAGTGACGGATTTTACCCTGTTTAAGGGCATCAACCACCGTATCAGCGACACTAAGAACGGTATTGTGGGCAAATCCTACCATTACCTGCCGAGGTTCGCTTATTTCAGTAAATCCGGGCAATGACTGCGCTTTAGCAATCACGGGACTAAAATCGATCGCACCGTCCACTGTTTCTAAGCGGTTAATATGGGCATAACCCACAGGTCCGAGGGTAAAAAGTTTACTTTCATAGTTTTCGTGGGGGGGCATGAGACAATTAGTAGTTAAAACTATTGCCCCCGGAAATTTAGCAAATTCCTTAGTTTGATTTTGCCAGGCGGTGCCATAATGACCGTAGAGATGGGGATATTTTTCTTTGAGTTTTGGATAACCGTGGGCGGGTAATAATTCTCCGTGGGTATAGACTGTTATCCCAGTATTGGCAGTTTGTGCCAGTAAAGCTGCCAATTGTTTAATATCATGACCGGAGACTAAAATGGCTTTACCTAGACGCGGATTTAAGGGAACATTTGTCGGTATGGGATGACCGTAGGTTTCGGTATGACCTTGATCTAATAATTCCATGGCCCGCAGGTTTGCCGCCCCGACTTTTAGACAGATTGCCACCCAATCATTGAGGTTTAAATCCCCCCGATCAATTGCCGCTAAAGTCTCTTGGATAACCTGATAAACTGAGTCATCCTCTTGACCTAATTCCTGAGCGTGGAAAGTATAGGAAGCCAGACCTTTAACTCCGTAGATAGCAGTTAACTTTAGGGAAAAAATATCGAGGTTTTGCACTTTTTCAATTAGTTCTAAGGATACTTCTTGACCTTGGCTAACTAGACTCTCATTAAAATTAGGCTGATAGTTGGCAAGTGCAGACCAGTCCAGCGATCCCAATTGTGCTTTTAAATTTTCTCGAATCTCTAAACAACGCTGAATATAATCAGTAAAACGCCGTTGATCAAAGTTAACATTGGTCATGGTGGCGAAAAGTGCCTCACAGGTAAAAATATCAGCTTTGCGAGTAGATATCGCCGCTTCTTTAGCTTTTAAAACCACCGATGCTAATCCCCGCAGACAATAAACTAATAAGTCTTGAACGGCGTTGACTTCGGGACTTTTTCCACAGGCTCCCCACTGATGACAACCATTACCACTAGCAGTTTGTTCGCATTGTTCACAAAACATAATTTTTCTCTCTTTTTTTCAGTAGATTGACAGATTGTCGCGATTTGTTCTACTAAATTGAATCCCGCTTTTTTGCAAGTTATTGATTAGCCTTCACCAGGCAATAATTATAGATTTTACCACTGGAAAGCTTGTCTTGACAGCCTCTCGTCTCTGAACTATGTTTTTATTCTCTCACTCTTTTTGCCGGTTGGGTTCTGATTTTAGATTTCCTCAAGAATTATCGATTAAACAATTATTTAGTTGTCTTATTTAAATTAAGTATTTTTGGTGATTTTTATGATATAATAAGCGAAATTTTCGATTTTTAGGCGGTCAATTATACTAAATACCTTGGTATAGGCTACATATCAAGAGAGGGACTCATGCAAGAGGCTTCGGCCGTGAGCTTAGCCGAACGGCAAAGGGGAGAATAAATAATCAGTCTTTGATAACCAGATTTAGTATAATTTCTGATATGTCAAATCAAGAAACTAAACCAGCATCTATTTCTCTGAATGCTAGGAAGCAATCTGTTGATTTTCCTCAAAACCCTGAACAGCCACTTCTAGTTGAAGAATTGGAATGGTCAGAAACCGAGGTCAAAGAATCTTATTATCACCTCCAACACCTTGAAAATGATTGGAATGCACCTAAAATAAATATTTATTACAAGCTTTAATCGAGGTGATTTAAAATTTTGCTTCTAGTCCAGCTTGTTTGCAAATGACATTGGCTGTTACTTTATCAATAGTACGGTGTCTTTTAATGGGAATAGTTTTTTCTCCATTGGTATAGATAGAGTGATTCCCGCCTTCCCTGAGAAGATAAAAACCATTTTCTTCAAAATATTTGATTAGATCTCTGCGTTTTACTGACATCTTAAATACTTAGATAAATTGATTCTAACAAGCATTCTTCTAGAGGAATCGGTTGGTTTTGTTGTTGATAGGCTAAAATCATTTCCAAGAGAGCATCTTTGAGCATTTCTCGACATTCTTCTAAGGTTGCTCCTTCGGTAATCACTTCTGGCCATTCTATTAGTTGTCCCATGTAACCAGAGGGAATTTTTGTATATTTAGCAGTATATTGATTGAGCATAGTTATCTCTTTTTTTATTTACTTAACTTAACCGATCATCTCCCCGAATCTGATCAAAATCTTTATCTGTTTTTGCCAGATACTGATATTTGACATCAAGACTGATGAACGATTTATTTGATTAGTGGTATTCCGAGGTCTTTGCAGATTTTATTAGCGAGAATATCCCTAATTTCCGTATGTCTTGGAATCGCAGATTTTTTATTTAATTGGGGGTTAAACCACCAAGAATGGCTAGGACTTGCTGAAAAAGTACGGGCGAAGCATTCAGATAGAAAATCTACGGTTTCACCGATAGGTTATTGTCCGAATGCTTCGCCCCTACAGGACGTGATCGATAAACTGTTTGCGTTTCATACAACAATTTTCTCTTCTTGGTAGTTTCCCCTAGTAGCGGCAATTGCTTCCTGTTTATTCAATTCTAATGCTTCGCTAAGAGTAATTTTTAGGCTTTCTAATAACTGGTCATGAGATGCTTCTTGACAGTTAACTCCCGGAATTTCTTCTATCCAACCAATCCACCAATCTCCGTCTGGCTGAATTATAGCTGTGTAGGTATTAGTCATAGAATATCTCCTTAGCTAAAATACAAATATATATTATTATACTCGATTTAGGAAACTCTGAAACCGCTCATCTCCCCGAATCTGCTCAAAATCTTTATCTGTTTTCGCCATATCCTGATATTTGACATCAAGATTGATGGCGCGTTGTAAGTTTTCGATAAGTAGTCGTGCAAAATTAATTTCCTAGTAAAGATAGGCAAAAGGCAAGAGGCAAAAGGCAAGAGGGGGTTAGATATGTGTAATTAATTTTGCTTAGGTACTTAGCTAATTCCACATTGTTTTGTAAGCCATAACAGCAAGCTTTATTGTAGTAAGCATTAAGTAGTCATGCAAAATTAATTACCCAAATAAAAAATTAAGAAGTATAATACATGAAAAAACGAAGTAGCAGGAAAATACAATGAGATTGATTAGAGACCTAAACCCCGAGAGCCAGAAAATGCTAGAGAGAATTTATCGAGCTAGTAAACATCATCAAGTAAGAGAGCGAGCGAAATGTATACTCTTAAGTTTTCAGGGAACCACGATAGAAGAATTGAGCGGAATATTTGGAGTTACGAGAAAGACCATCTATAATTGGTTGACGAACTGGGAGGATAGAAAACTAATTGGTTTTTATAATCGTCGAGGAAGAGGGAGAAAACCTAAATTGACAGAAGCCCAAGGTCAACAAGTTATTGACTGGGTAAAAGAAGAACCGAAAAGCTTAAAAAAAATCCAGATCAAAATTGTAGAAGAATGGAAATTAACCATAAGCAAAGACACGATAAAAAGACTAATAAAAAAAATCAACATGAGGTGGAAAAGGGTGAGAAGAGGGTTGGGCAAAACCCCTGATGAGTGGGAGCTTGAGGTCAAACTACCTATTTTAGAAGAACTCAAAAAACAGGAAAAAAGAGGAGAGATTGAGATAGGATATTTGGATGAAATGGGATGGGATTCAAAGCCTTGTATTCCTTATGCTTGGCAAGAAGAAAAAACCACGATAAAGTTACCACCAATTGAAGGTAAAAGACTAAATATTTTAGGAATAATGAAACGAGATAATCAATTATTTTATGAGACACAGGTCGGAACGGTTACTAGCGAGATAGTTATCAATTTTCTGGATAAATATTGCCAAAATATACAGAAAAAAACTGTCATAATAATTGACCAAGCTTCCATTCATACCAGCGATGCATTTATCGAGAAACTTGAGGAATGGGAAAAGAAAAACTTGAAAATATTTTGGTTGCCCACTTATTCACCTCATTTAAATTTAATTGAAATATTATGGAGATTTTTAAAATATGAATGGATTGAATTTAGCGCCTATAAAGACCGAAAGAGCCTCCTCGCTTACGTTAAAAAAGTGCTGGACAATTTTGGAGGCGAGTATGTAATTAATTTTGCCTAGGTACTTAGCATAATTTGAATTAATTTTAATAGCTTGATCGTAGGATGCGATCGCTTCTTCAAATCTCCCTAGATTACCTAACGCAATCCCTCGGTTGTTCCAAGCTTCATGGAAATCGGGTTTAAATTCTAAAGCTCGATCCCAGGATGCGATCGCTTCTTCAAACCTGCCTAAATCATCTAACGCATTCCCTCGGTTGTTCCAAGCTTCATGGTAATCGGGTTTAATTTCTAAAGCTTGATCATAAGATGTGATCGCTTTTTCAAATCTGCCTAAATTATCTAACGCAAACCCTCGGATCAACCAAGCTAGATGGAAATCGGGTTTAATTTCTAAAGCTCGATCCCAGGATGCGATCGCGCCAATAAAATCCCCATTGATTGCTTTCTGGTATCCTTGCTCAAACCAGAATGCGACATCCTGAACCACTTCCGTTAAATCCGTCTCCTTTGGGCCTAGATTTTCCTCCTCCACACCGGAAACATCCCTCACCGCGTCGCGTAACTGGAGGCTAATCCGTTGGGACACTTCCCCCAGATTTCCCGTCATCACCTTGCCTAAAGCCGCCAGATCCCGCCCTAAAGTTTGATAATCTTCTGGATACTGTAGCCATTCCTCGCTTTTGACCTCTAACCACCGCGCCAGCTTTTTATCGTCACAATGGCGACTGTATAGCCATCCCCGTAACCCGCCGGTAGTGGTTCCCGCCGCCACCTGCTCGAATAACCCCATCAATATCCCTTCATATTCCCCATCGCTGGGTTCTGGAGGAGTATTTTTGACTTTTTTGGGGTTAATTGCCTTTGGACTGGCAATAAAGAGCGATTTTAGCCAATTCCAGAGCTTTTTTAGTAAGGATAGCATCGAAGAAAAGCGTAAAGGAGATAAGAAAATTATATCTCTACTGCCGAAAGTCGTCCCTTTCGGGGTTCAAACTCGTCCTGAAAGGGGAAATCGACAATCGAACTTCAAGACAAGCGATAAGGCTCTCTTGGGTTTGGTGGGTAAAATGTATTTTAAGATACATTCTTCCTAGAGAGGGAGTGGAACGAACCACAAAGACACAAAGGACACAAAGATTGATCAATCATAATGTAAGTACCTAAGCAAAATTAATTACACATATCTAACCCCCTCTTGCCTTTTGCCTCTTGCCTTTTGCCTATCTTTGCTAGGAAATTAATTTTGCACGACTACTTAAGTTAAACTTATCACACACAACCTAGAAGAGCCTAGGTTTCCTAAGCTAACCTGATATGTAGCCTATACTCTACTACAGAAAACGGGTTTCTCCGAGAAATCTGTTTTCTACTCATGCAATCAGTCTTTAATAACCAGATTTAGTATTATGTCCCCTCTCAATTCTTCCTGCTCGCAAATAACGACCGTTGCCGATCCTATTTATCTAGAAATCTTTAAAAATCTCTATCAATTTATTGCCGAAGAAATGGGGATTACTCTGCAAAATACGGCAGCAAGTGTCAATATTAAAGAACGCCTAGACTTCTCCTGTGCTATCTTTGATGAGGTGGGAAATTTAATCGCTAATGCTCCTCATATTCCCGTTCATTTAGGCTCTATGGCCGATAGTGTCAAAAGCTTAATTGAGGATAAAGGGGAGACGATTCGTCCTGGAAATATTTATCTGGCTAATAATCCTTATAATGGCGGTACTCACCTCCCAGATGTTACAGTAATTAGTCCTATTTTTGACCGTCAAAATCAGGAAATATTATTTTATCTTGCCTCCCGGGGACATCAAGCTGATATCGGTGGCATTACCCCCGGTTCTATGCCTCCCCATTCTGTTCATATTAGCGAAGAAGGAATTTTATTCGATAATTTTTTGCTGGTAGCAGCGGGCCAGTTTCGGGAACAAGAATTAATTAATCACTTAACTAATAATCCTTTTCCTGCGCGCAATATTGCTCAAAATATTGCCGATTTTCAGGCACAAATAGCCGCTAATACCAAGGGGGAAAGAGAATTACATAATATGGTTGATCGCTACGGATTAGCTATGGTTAAAGCCTATCAACAATTTGTTCAAGATAATGCCGAATTAGCAGTTAGAAAAGCTATATCTGTCCTCAAAGATGGTGAATTTACCTATTATCTGGATAACGGCGCTGTCATCAAGGTAAAAATTAGCATAGATATTAATAATTGTCAAGCAACTATTGATTTTACTGGCACATCTGACCAGTTAAATAATAATTTTAATGCACCCCTGGCAGTGACAAGAGCGGCGGTTTTATACGTTTTTCGTACTCTTGTAGAGGAGGCAATTCCTCTAAATGCTGGCTGTTTTAAACCCCTCCATTTAATTATCCCATCTGGTTGTTTTCTTAATCCTGTTTATCCGGCGGCCGTGGTAGCAGGAAATGTGGAAACTTCCCAGGCAATAGTTAATACTTTATACGGTGCTTTAGGTATTCAAGCAGCCAGTCAAGGAACGATGAATAATTTCACTTTTGGCAACCAAGAATATCAATATTATGAGACTATTTGCGGCGGTTCCGGTGCTGGCGCAAATTTTGCGGGAACCGCTGCCGTACAAACCCAGATGACTAATTCCCGTCTTACGGATCCAGAAGTATTAGAAATGCGCTATCCTGTGGTAGTAGAAAGTTTTAGTATTCGCCAAGATAGTGGCGGTAAAGGACAATATTCTGGAGGTGATGGTGTAATTAGAAGGATTAAATTTCAAGAGGCGATGACTGCTAATATTTTATCTAGTAATCGCCGGATTCCCCCCTTTGGATTAGCGGGAGGAAAAGCCGGTAAAATAGGACGTAATGCCGTGGAAAGAAACGATGGAACTATCGAAGAATTGCCCGGCACTGCTACTATAGAAATGAACCCCGGTGATATTTTTATTATTGAAACCCCCGGCGGTGGTGGCTATGGAAATTGCTGAACGATAACTTTAATTTTAATTAAGTACCCAAGCAAAATCAAGTAAGTGGTTATAATTAAATTAAAGATGGATTCCCTCTTAATCTCCCCTTGATAAGGGGGGTGTCTGACGATTTACTGATTAATTTATGACAATTATCTTAGCGATCGAAACTAGTTGCGATGAAACGGCCGTGGCTATTGTTAACAATAACCAGGTGTTGAGTAGTGTGGTTTCTTCTCAAATTGATCTCCATCGTCTCTATGGCGGTGTTGTGCCAGAAATAGCCTCGCGACAACACTTAGAAACCATTAATTTTTGTCTAGAAAAAGCTTGGCAAGAAACGGGTTTAACTTGGTCAGAAATTGATGGAATAGCCGCCACAGTTGCTCCCGGTTTAGTAGGCGCTTTGATGGTGGGAATGACAGCAGCCAAAACCCTGGCTATTATCCACGATAAACCCTTTATCGGTATTCATCATCTCGAAGGTCATATCTATGCTTCCTATCTCGCTGAATCTGATCTTAAACCTCCTTTTTTATCTCTTTTAGTCTCCGGGGGTCATACCAGTTTAATCCATGTGCAGGCTTGCGGTAAATATCAACAATTAGGAACCACTAGAGATGATGCAGCCGGAGAAGCTTTTGATAAAGTGGCACGATTATTAAACTTAAGTTATCCCGGAGGTCCGATAATCGATCGCATGGCTAAAGATGGTAATCCCCAAGCTTTTCCCTTACCTGAAGGTAAAATATCTTTACCAACTGGCGGTTTTCATGCCTACGATTCCAGTTTTAGCGGTTTAAAAACGGCTGTTTTGCGCTTAGTAGAGAAATTCGAGCCAGATAATTTACCTGTAGCTGATATAGCCGCTAGTTTTCAAGATACGGTAGCCAGAAGTTTAACCCGTCGGACAATCAATTGTGCCTTAGATTATGGCTTAAAAACTATTGCGATCGGGGGAGGAGTGGCTGCTAATAGTGCCTTAAGAAATCATCTGGAAACTGCCGCCAAAAATCATGATTTAACCGTCTATTTTCCGCCGCTCAAACTCTGTACCGATAACGCCGCTATGATTGCTTGTGCTGCTGTTGATCATTATGATCTTGGTCATTTTTCTGACCTTTCTCTCGGTGTTCGTTCCCGTTTACCTTTAAGCGAAGTTATGCAATTATATAATACGTCAGATTTTTAGCTATCAGCCGTCAGTATTCAGTATTCAGAATTGAGGAGATTGCTTTTATCTATTCTCCCCATCACCCCACCACCCCACTTCATAATTCATAATTCATAATTTATAATGTTTGGCTTTTTAAATCTCAATAAACCCCCCGATTGGACTTCTCACGATTGCGTGGCCAAAGTCCGCAAAATTCTGAAGACTAAAAGAGTCGGCCATGGGGGAACTTTAGATCCTATGGCTACGGGAGTTTTACCGATCGCCGTCGGTGCTGCCACCCGATTACTGCCCTATTTACCCGAAAATAAGGCTTATCGGGCAAAAATCCAGTTAGGACTCAGCACCGATACCGATGATATTACGGGAAAAGCGATCGCCACTTGTCCCTGTGCCGATTTAACTTTAGAGGAAGTTAAGCCTTATTTAGCGGAATTTATTGGCAATATTACCCAGATTCCGCCGATGTATAGTGCTATTCACAAAGATGGTCGCCGTCTCTACGAATTGGCGCGCAAAGGGGCAATAATCGCAGTGGAGCCTCGTCAGGTCAAAATTGACCAAATTACGGTTTTAGGCTGGTTAGATGGCGAATTTCCACAAATGGAGCTAGATATTCACTGTGGATCGGGGACTTATATCCGTTCCCTGGCCAGAGATTTGGGCAAGGTGTTAGCTGTGGGTGGCACTTTAGCCAGTTTAACTCGCACGGAAAGCTGTGGTTTTCAATTAGCTGATAGTATTAACCTGGAAGCTTTAATGGCTAATTCCGAGGGTTTAATTTCGCCGCGCATTGCCTTGGCACATCTAGACTGGATTTCTTTGACACCAGAGAGGGTTATCGATTGGTTTCACGGTAGAAAAATTAATCTCACCGATACAAATGTTATGAGCAGTTCTCTCGTTGCTGTGGAGTCTTTAGAGGCTCAATTTCTCGGCATTGGTGAGATAGTTGTCGCAGAAGATGAATACTATCTACAGCCTAAAATAGTTATTCAGCAATAGGGGTAATATATGGGTATATCTCAGTTTTATAGAAATGTCTATATTACATTTTGGGCGCAGGCAATTGGCGCAATAATATTATTGTAGGGGCGAATTGCATTCGCCCTCCGGAAAGAGGCAACAGGAAAGGGAAAAATATGTATAATTGATTCTCTCTGGGTACTTAATAAATACTTTTTCTACATCTTAAGTATGCTTATCTGGACAAACTAAGCTTTTTTATCAACAGTATAAACCCACTGATTGTGATTTTTTTTTGCCACGATTTTTTTAGAAGCAACCAAAGATTTTAGACAAAGATTGAGCATAGAAACAGGACGATTTAAGCGTTGGCTCAATTCTTGAACTGTAATTCCTTGGGGATAAAACTGCATAAGTTCAAAAATTTGTGCGCTAGTATTTAATCCTTTTGTCGGACTAATAATCTTGATAGCCAAGGCTAGTAATCGGGAGAAACGACAGGCCATTAGACCCTTGTTTATCGCTGCTTTGTTCCGATCAATCTAGCCTTTTTTTCGAGAATTTATCAGGGTTTAAAGTGTTAATAAAACCCTGACGAAAATCGAGATTAATTTGTTCCCATAATCTCTTGAACAGCAGATAAAAGGCGATCAATCTCCTCATCAGTGCCGATAGAAATCCGCACATAATTCTGAATGCGAGGATGTTTAAAGTATCGCACTAATATCTGACGCCCTTTCAGTTGATTATATAACTCACTGGCACTAATGTGCGGGGGAGAAGCGAGGATAAAATTAGCTTCCGAGTCAAAGACAATAAATCCCAAATCGCGCAAAGAAGTAATTAAACGGCTGCGGGTTTGACAGACTTTTTGCCAAACTTGCTCAAAATAATTATGGTGTTTTAAAGCTGCTGTGGCTAAAGTTTGAGCAATCCGATCTAAATTATAGGAATCACGCACCTTATCCATCTGTTCGATAATGGCCCCAGAAGCAAAACCGAAACCGACTCTTAACCCCGCTAAACTATAACTTTTCGACATGGTGCGACTAATGATGACATTATCGTAACGGGAGAGAAAATCGAGATGATTGTCATCACTAAAATCCACATAAGCTTCATCAATTAATACCAATCCCGACGCATTAGCACAGGTTGCTTCTAAATAGTCGCGATCAAGATTTTTACCGAGGGGAGGATTAGGAGAAGCGAGAAAAATTAATTTCGCTTCTGGACAAATAACCGGTCCCGCTAATTCAAATTGATCATTAGTGGTAAATTCGATAATATTTGCCCCGTGTACCCGAGCAATTGTCTCGTAAAGGGAATAGGTTAAATCCAAAAAAGCAACGCTTTCACCGGGGTTAACAAAGGTACGCAGGGCGATATTGAGGATATCATCAGAGCCATTACCCGCGATTATCTGATTGGCTGTTATGCCGTATAATTCCGCCGCCGTTTGCCGTAACTCTTTGGAGATAGGATCGGGATAGAGTCGGACTTTCTCTAATTGCTCTTGCAAGGGGGCAAAAATTTCCGCCGGTGGGGGATAGGGGTTCTCATTGGTGTTAAGTTTGGTAAATCCCGCGCTTTGGGGCTGTTCTCCCGGAGTGTAAGCGGGGGTTTGACGAACACAATCGCGTGTAGGTAGCATGAACTCTCTGGGGCGGCAATTTCTAGCAAGCTTTTTATTATAGCTGATTATCAGGGGTTGCATAGATGTCAACCCCCAATGGTAAAACTAATTAGGGTTCTACCCAACGGCCATCGGCTTTAATTAAATTAATCAACTCCCTTACACCTTCATTTTCGGGGACGCGTTTAATTTCCTCGCGACCGCGATAAAGGGAGATATAACCGGCCTGTTTCCCCACATAACCATAGTCTGCGTCGGCCATTTCTCCCGGTCCATTGACAATGCAACCCATAACGGCGATATCGAGTCCGGTGAGGTGTTGAGTCGCTGCGCGCACTTGCTGGAGGACATCTTCTAAATTAAAAAGAGTGCGACCACAGGAAGGACAGGCAACATACTCGACCATGGTTTTCCGCAGTCCCAGGGCCTGGAGAATGCTGTAACAGACGGGAATTTCCTTTTCGGGAGCTTCCGTCAGAGAAACGCGAATCGTATCACCAATACCGTCCGCTAAGAGAGTGGCAATCCCAGCAGTGGATTTAATTCGTCCGTATTCCCCATCTCCTGCCTCAGTAACCCCCAAATGCAGGGGATAATCCATACCTAACTCGTCCATGCGCTTAACCATGAGACGATAGGCGGCCACCATCACCGGCACGCGGGAAGCTTTCAGGGAAACCACCAGATTGCGAAAATCGAGGGATTCGCAGATGCGGATAAATTCTAAAGCCGACTGTACCATTCCTTCGGGGGTGTCGCCGTAGGTAAAGAGCATTCTTTCGGCCAGAGAACCGTGGTTAACGCCGATTCGCATCGCTTTACCTTGATCTCGCAGGGAAACTACTAAAGGTTTCAGGGTTTCAGCAATTTTTTCGCCAATTTCATCAAATTCTGCTTGACTGTACTCGCTGCGGTCGGCCTTCGGTTTCTCGAAAACGTACAAACCGGGGTTAATCCGCACTTTATCGACGTGCTTGGCCACTTCTAGGGCAATTTTCATGCCGTTGTGATGCACATCGGCTACTAACGGCACAGGTTGATAGGTGGTTAGCAGTTTTTCCCTAATTTTAGCTAACGCAGTGGCATGGGCTAGACTCGGCACGGTGACGCGGACAATTTCACAACCGACCTCATGGAGGCGACGGATACCGGCCACAGAACCATCTATATCAAGGGTATCCTCGTTAATCATCGACTGCACGACTACGGGATAACCACCACCGATGGTAACGCTACCTACCCGGACGGGACGGGTTTTGCGTCGGTGAATCGTGGTGTCGAATTCGGAGGCAGTTGCGAGGGGGTTGAACGTCGATTCCAAGGTTTGCATAGGACTATCACCAACAATCACTCTCCCTATTCTCTCAAAGAACAGCAACAGATTCTAGCCAATCTAATAAAATTGGATTAAAACGGTCGGGACATTCATCCTGTAAACAATGACCGGCCCGTTCAAATTCTACATATTTAATCCTAGGATTAAGGGAGACAAAACCCTGGGCTAACTGGACGGGAACCATCCGATCTTGTTTGCCCCAACACAATAAAATCGGGATTTCTAAGCGTGGTAAAATTAACTTTGCCGGTGGACAATATTCGGGATGATTGACTGCTTGTGCTAGGGAAACAAAGGCCTCGGCTGCCCCCTCATCTAGGGTTGGGGCGGCGATAATTTGTACTAATTCCTCGCTAACTGCTTTCTTGTCCTCGTAGGCGATTCCTGTCCATTTTTTCAAGACTTGCGGACGACGCAGATAATAAAAAATCGGTTTTAATAGCCAAGGAGAAGTGAAAAAGTTTTCGATGGGAGTGACGATATTTAATAACCAATCGGCGATCATTTCCCGCCGGCGACTGACATCGGGTAAACTGAGCATAACTAATCCAGCTACCATTTCTGGGTATTTACCCGCTAGGGCCATACTAACTAAAGAACCGATCGAATTTCCCACTAATACCACTGGTGTATTAATAAAAGTTTGCCAGAAATCGTGTATCTGTTCCACCCAGAGATTAACGGTATAGGGAACCTGCACTTTACGTGAACCACCGAAACCTAATAAATCTAACGCGTAAACTCGATGATTTTGGCTGAGAATGGGAATATTATTTCGCCAATGTTCGATCGCCGCTCCAAATCCGTGCAGTAAAATTAAAGGGGGATTATCGGCATCGTGGGGGTTTTTTGCCGGCATAAAACTATAACGAATTTGCCAACCGCGCCACACCCAATCCCGTTGATAACCGATACGTTCTGTCCAAGCTGGTGAAGTTGTCACTTAAGTCAAACAATTAAGAGGTTTTCAGGAAATATTACTCTAAGTAGATAGGCGTTAAAAATTATCAGATGCCCCCCTTATTAAGCTATCCATTAGTCAGATCTTTCTTAACAAAAAGAGAAGAAACTTAAAAAAAGGGGAAACGATTGACAGGTATAGTTTTGAAAGAAGGAATTAAGGTGGAGGTAAGCAAAAAAATGGAGAAATGGGCAGCCCAAGAATTACAGTATGCAGACCTAGGGGACACCAGAAGAAAGAAAAGGTTAATCAGTATCGTGGAAAACTTGGCCAGCCAACCTAGTACAAGTGTGCCACAAGCTTCGGGAAATCTAGCCGCAGCGAGTGCCACCTACGACTTTTGGAATTCCCCCTATTTTCACCCCTCAGATATAATTGCCGCCCAGGCCAAAAGTACAGTAGAAAGAATCAAAGAACATCCAATAGTTTTGGCAGTGCAAGACACAACAAGTTTAGACTTTACGACCCAAAAAGCCAAAAAAGGAATGGGTTATCTAGATTGTAAAAAATCCTTTGGACTCAAAGTTCATACCACCTTAGGAGTGTCAGCGGAAGGAATACCTTTAGGACTGATTAATCAATATGTCTGGGCAAGAGAAGAAAAGAATTTAGGGATTGCCAAGCAACGCAAAAAAAGAGAAACCCAAGAAAAAGAAAGTCAAAGATGGTTAGATTCTGTATCAGAAACACAACAACAAATACCCGAAGATATTCAAGTAGTAACAATCGGAGATTGTGAGGCAGACATATTTGATTTATTTGCCCAATCAAGAAGTCCTAACTCTCATTTATTAATTCGAGGAACTCATAACCGAAAAGTTAACTATCTCGAAGACAAGCAAAGGTCAGGGCATCCAGAGACTAAATATTTACATCAATCCATCAGAGAAATAAAAGCCTGTGGTAGCCTAGATGTGCAAGTAAAACGCAATCCTAATCACGAGGCTAGACTAGCTAAACTAACAGTTAGATTTGCCAGTTTTGAAATACAAGTACCTAGCCATCACTCGAAAGCGAACCCTCGTCAACCGGTCAAATTACAGGTAATTTTAGCTGAAGAAGAAAATCCGCCTCCCGGGGTTAATCCTATCAGTTGGCTCCTCTTAACTAGCCTAGACATTAGTAGCTTTGAATCAGCGATAAACTGCGTGCGCTGGTATAGTTATCGCTGGTTGATAGAACGCTATCATTTTGTTTTAAAAAGTGGTTGTGGATTAGAAAAACTGCAATTAGAAACGGGTCGGAGAATTGAGATGGCTTTAGCTACCTATTCAATTGTAGCCTGGAGATTACTCTGGTTAACTTATCAAGCACGCTTACACGGAGAGGAGAGTTGTGAAAGTTTTTTGGAAGAACATGAATGGCAATCTTTGTGTGCCACTATTCATAAAAAGAGTCCGCCGCCTGAAAAGCCGCCCTCCTTTAGGGAAGCGGTCAGAATGATTGCTTCTCTTGGGGGGTTTTTAGGTAGAAAAGGTGACGGTGAACCCGGTGTTAAAACTATTTGGTTGGGACTGCGAAGGTTACATGATATCAGCCAGACTTGGAAACTATCTCATCAAATTGGTCCCCCCATAGAACCCCCTTGAGCCATCTGGCACACTTTTCTCTTTTTGTCAAATTTTATGTTAAGAAAGATGTGACTAATGGATAGCTTATTAAGGGGGGACTAAGCTGTCCATTATAGGGATCTTTCTTGACAATTTTTTCAGTAAGCACTCCAACCCTTATCCTGACTTGATTTCAGTTTTTTCTTTGTCAGTAAGAGTGTCAACAAGGAATATTACAAATTGTTAACCAAGTCTTGAAAGCCTTGTGCTACAAAGGTTTGAAATGTTAAGAAAGATGTGACTAAAGGACAGCTTATCAAGGGGGGACTAAGGGGGGATCGGCACCCCCCTTATCAAGGGGGGACTAAGGGGGGATCGGCACCCAAAATCCATTTTTAATTTAATTATAACTAGCTACTTAGTTTTATTATACGGGTTTCCCCGTCCCTAACCCGCAGCCGAATAACATTTTTGTACTACTTTTCCCAAATATATTTAAACCTAGGGTTGATCTAGCCTATGCTAAAAAGAGGGGGATTAAAATCGCTCCTAGACTTTAATTGCAAATTTAGGATACTGCACAGATGGGCAATCTATTTGATGATGTCAGTCGCTTTCTTGAAACCCAACTGGAAGAATTTCTCAGAAGTCATCCCCAATTAGAATTACAGGCGCTGGTGGAACAACTGCGCGAACAGGAGCGCGATACTGCTAAACTAATTAGCGCCCTAGAAAATGAGCGTCAACGTCTCGAACAGCAAATTTTGGCCACTGCTCAAGATATCCAAACTTGGCACGCTAGAATCGATAAGGCTAAGGCCGCTGGACGGCAGGACTTGGTTAAGGCTGCCAGTGAACGCGAGGCGGCCCTCTTCCGTCAGGGTAATCAACTGTGGGGACGGATGGAAGGGGTGAAAAAACGTCTGACGCAATCCCAAGAGTTACTGCAGCAAGTACAACAACGTCGTCAGGAAGTGCAAATTAAAGCCGAAAAAGCCCCTAAAAATCAGTCCCGTGACTGGGAAACCACTTTTTGGGATCAACCCCAAGAATCGGACTATCAGCGCTCAAACTACGATAATCTCGATCTAAAATTTAAAGAATGGGAAATGGAAGAAGAATTGAAAAAATTAAAGCGAGAAATGGGACGATAATTACGGCGTTGTCAGATCATAACAGAAAAGATGCGTGCGAAACGTTTAGACATGAAATAAGGTTGAAATACCCGAAATATCCGCCTAGTGCGATCGCTATCGCTGTAGCACCATGCACATTGATTGAAACTGTGGGTTTAAGTGCGATATGGGCTAATCTGACTAACACACTTTTGGGTATGATATGGGGAAAAGTTCTGGCGATTGCACCTAAATTGAATCTTCTGCTTTCTGTAATGTACCCCGTAACTGATATAAGTAGAGATGTAGGTCTATAACCAAAATTGCCCCATCAGTTCGGTTAGGTGACTGTTTTTCGCTTGTCTAGGAGAGTAGATATGCTCAACGAATTAATTTATGAAGGATTAGGTTTAAGTGCTGTTTTCGGAGGACTATTCCTCTGGTCGCGCTCTGGTCTCGTCAGCAAAAATACCGCCCTTTTAGCCGCACAAGCGCAATTACAGCAAAGTAACTCAGATTTGTTGGTTCAAGTCAAGGGCTTAGACGTGGCGCAATCAGATTTAAAAGACGAAAATCAGCAGCTACACGCCAAAATTATTCACATAGAACAACATTCCGCCCAATTACAACATAAAGCTACGGATTTAGAAAATTCTCTCCTGTCCCTCCAGCAAGCTGTGCAGATAAGTGAGGGTGAAATCGAACAACTGAAAACCACCGCTAAGGACATAGAAGCGGAGAAAACTGGTTTGATGGAGCAGTTAGAGGCAGAAAAAGCCCAAATTATTGGCTTAGAGGCACAGATTCAAACTTTAGAGCAGCAAAAAGGCGAAATTAACCGTCAATTTGATTTGACTAAAAAACAGACCACCTCTCTCTATAGTCAAATTCAGACCCTAGAGCAGGATAAAGCTCTCTTACAGGGGGAATTAAGGGCGAAAGTGGCCGATTTAGATCATAAAAACCAAGAATTAAGCGATTTAGCTGCTCAAATTCCCAGCTTGCAAGGTCAAATTCAAACCCTAGAACAGAATCTAGCTGACCAAACAGAACAGTATGAGCAAGGACAGCAGGAAATGGCCAGCTTACAGGGTCAAATTAGTGGGTTAGAGCGGGAAAAAAAGTCTCTCAGCGAAGATTTAGCCGCAAGTCAAACTCGATCGCTCTCTTTAGGCCAAGAATGCGACAATTTAACTATAAAACTGCAAGAAACCGTCGCTCAAGTGGCAGCTATAACCGACGAAAAGGACAGTCTCAAAGCTCATCTCGAAGCAGCTAAACTGGAGTCACAAGCTTTAGCAGTCCAGAAAGGGGAATTATCGGCAGAATTAACCACTGCTGCCGAAAAAATTGCTGATTTAGAAGGGCAACTACAGGAATTAACCCAGTTACCCCAACAATTGGCCGATTCTCAGGCAAAAATTGCTGATTTAGAAGGGCAACTACAGGAATTAACCCAGTTACCCCAACAATTGGCCGATTCTCAGGCAAAAATTGCTGATTTAGAAGGGCAATTACAGGAATTAACCCAGTTACCCCAACAGCTAGAAATCTATCGGGAGAACATTTCTAATTTAGAAATTCAACTACACCAATTAAGTGCCGAAAAAGATCAATTAGAAGCCACAACTTCCCATCATATCGAGGAATTAAGCCAACAAAATCGCCAACTAACTCAAGATTTAGCAGTCCAAAAAACGGCAGCTAAAACTTTAGAAAAGGAAACAATTAAGTTTGAGAGTGAGTTAACAACTAAGCAAGCAGAAATCACCGCTTTAGAGGTTAAAATTCAAAACCTACAGCAAAAAAGAGACGACCTCTCTCGACAAAATACCCCTATTACTACTAATGAACCAGAAGCAATTATTAGTGAGACTCCAGTAGTAGAAGAACCGCAACCCCCCCCGGTGATTGCCGATGAACCCCCTGTAGTAACAGCAGAAAAAATTACGGTTGCCGATACAAGTTTAGAAGTGCAACCCGCAGCAAAAATAGTCCAAACGAGTGAAGAATCCGCAGAAAACCCCCTCAGGGGAAAAAGCCTAGTTATATTAGGAACCTTCAGCAAAATCAGTCGCGAGCAAGCGAAATCATTGATTATTAATGTCGGTGGTACTGTTACTGGTTCCCCTAGTACGAATACTGATTATGTTATCCTCGGTAAAGCTCCCGGTGAGAAACTCAAAAAGGCTCAAAAATTAGGTATTAAAACTCTTTCAGAAGCCCAATTTCTGCAAATGGTAGAATCCTAAAACAGTTAGTTAGTTATCAAATTTGAGTTTTCAATTCACATCTGATAACTAACTAACTGTCTCCCGTTTCGGAGTCTCCTATCTCGACTAGGAAATTAATTTTGCACGACTACTTATTACTAAAACCATGATTCAAGTAAACAGACGTAAATTTGGCCGATGGTTCGTTCTTATCGGTGCAGGAGTCGGACTGGCAGCGATTCTAGATAGAAAAAATATTTTTTCCCCCTCCACTGCTACGACAATCATCCCCCCGCAACCCTCCCCAAATTCCTCTTTTCCCCCCCGACAAAGCTTTTCCTTTGAAACCGTTACTCTCGATCCTAGCGGTTTTGTGATCGATCGCAATTCCCGCAGTGCCGAATACTACAGGGAAACCCTTGGGGAATTAGAGATGATTGCTATCCCTGCTGGCACTTTTATCATGGGGACACCGGACGGAGAAAAAGGAGACTTTACTGGTAGTGATAAACCCCAGCGCTCAGTCAAGGTAAACAGTTTTTACCTGAGTAAATACCCGATAACCCAAAAACAATGGCAAATTGTCGCTAATCTGCCCAAAATTAACCGCGATTTAAACCCTAATCCCTCTCACTTTCAAGGGGATAACTTACCCGTCGATAGCATCTCTTGGTATGATGCGATCGAGTTTTGCGATCGACTTTCCAGGGCTACTGGCAGAAACTATCGACTCCCAAGCGAGGCACAATGGGAATATGCTTGTCGTGCTGGCACTACCACACCCTTCTACTTTGGTGCCACCCTTACCAGTGAATTCGCTAACTACTATGCCATTAAATTTCCTTATGCAGTGGAAAGAGAGAGCGAATTTCGAGCTAAAACTACCCCTGTCGGCAGTTTTCCCCCAAATGCCTTCGGATTATACGATTTACACGGCAGTTTATACGAATGGTGTGCCGATTCTTGGCATCGCAACTATAAAAATGCTCCCAGCGATGACCAAGTATGGCTGGCCGATCCTAATAGTACCGGCAATCGCTATCGCGTTCTACGTGGGGGTGGTTGGGGGACAGAATTGAGGGAATGTCGATCCGCTAGTCGGGGCCAATTTGGTCCTGATAATCGCTATAGTGTATTAGGATTCCGCATCGCCAGTAGTTAGCTCAAAATTCTGGTTTCAAAAACTTTGCCAGTGAATTGCGCGTCTCTAAAACTGTTTTAGTCTGTGAGTGTAAGCGAGTGACCAACTCTCCATCCTATCCCTTTTTAACCACCCCCGTCGGCTCTTTGCAAATTCCTTTTTTAGAGCAAATTGAAGGAATTATTAGCAATAATAGTTATATTCTCGAGGATGCACCCAAGTTAGTCAAATTATCTCTAGTCATTCCCACCTATAACGAGCGAGATAACGTTATTCCCCTAGTCGAGAATCTCAGTCAATTACTTGATCGAAAAATTCTTGATCAGTATGAACTAATTATCGTTGATGATGACAGTCCCGATCGCACATGGGAATTAGCCGGCAAATTAACCTCGGATTACCCGCAACTACGGGTGATGCGTCGTCAGGGAGAAAAAGGATTAGCGTCGGCAGTGGTGCGGGGTTGGCAAGGGTCAAGAGGTGAGATACTAGGGGTAATCGATGGAGATTTACAACATCCCCCCGAAATTCTCTATAATCTCCTCGAAACTATCGAAAAAGGAGCCGATTTAGCTCTTGCTAGTCGTCACGTCGAAGGGGGAGGAGTGAGCGAGTGGAGTCTGTTGCGACGATTTCTCTCCCGCGGCGCTCAAATTCTTGGTTTAATTCTACTGCCAGAAGTGGTCGGTCGCGTCTCCGATCCGATGAGCGGTTACTTTATGGTGCGTCGTCAAGCGATCGCCGGTCCGATTCTTAATCCCACTGGTTACAAAATTTTACTAGAAGTCATCGGCAAAGGCCGCATCGAAACCATCGGAGAAGTGGGTTATGTTTTCCAAGAGCGACAGGAGGGGGAAAGTAAGGTAACTTGGAAACAATGGCTAGAATATATCTCTCATCTGCTGCGTTTGCGCTCTCAAAGGCCTCTCAGATTTTTAGATGCAATTGTCAATCTACCTTTAGACAGATTTATTCGCTTCGGTTTAGTGGGATTAACTGGGGTTTTTGTCGATATGGCTTTTCTCTATCTTCTCAGTGATCCCGCCGCTTTGGGTTGGGGATTAACCCGCAGCAAAATCATCGCTGCCGAATTAGCAATTATTAATAATTTTATCTGGAATGATCTCTGGACTTTTGGCGATTTATCCGCTCGTCAACGAGGTTGGAATAAACGCTGGAAAAGATTTTTCAAGTTCAATTTGATTTGTTTAGCTGGTTTAATTTTAAATGTACTGCTGCTTAACCTGCTCTTTAATGGTTTGGGAATCAATCGCTATCTAGCTAACTTTATTGCGATCGCCGTTGTCACGATTTGGAACTTTTGGGTTAATCTTAAACTTAGTTGGCGGGTGACAAAATAGCCAGCTAGAAGCTAGGCTCTCTTTAGTTTCGTGGGTAAAATGTATTCTAGGATACATTCCTCCGAGCGAGGGAGTGGAACGAACCACAAAGACACAAAGGACACAAAGATTGATCGATCATAAGTAGTCATGCAAAATAAATTTCCCAGTGAAGATAGGCAAGAGGCAAGAGGCAAAAGCTTCATCGAAGTGTGTAATTAATTTTGCTTAGGTACTTATTGTAAGTTAAACTTATCACACAGAACCGAGAAGAGCCAAGAGAGCCGAAGCCTAAGTTACCTTTCTGTGGTAAGCAAATCTTTACTGCTCCGATTTGGGGGTTTCTTGGGGGGTGTCATCGTTGTTGGTTTTTGGTTCTTGTCCTTTAAAAGTAGGGATAAATCGCGACAAAACTTCAAAAAGCTGATTGAAGGTCGTTTGATTGATTTTACCCGTCAAGAGCAATAACACAAAGACAATAAAAGCAAAGATAACAATAATTGTCAAAACGCTGGTAATATGCTTTGAATCTGGCACAAAATGGGCAATCACCGCAACTATACAAGCAACCACAGCGAAAACCAGCAACAAAGGGAGACTAGGTTTCAGGAGATTGGGAGTTTCTGGCGTTCCGGGAGTCATAGGGCGATTTTTTCGGCTTTTGCGGCTACGTTCCTCCTTTATATCGAGATCTCTTGCTCTTTCTGTCTTAGATTCCACCCCTTCTAAGATATCGCGGATATTATATTTGCCGCGCAAACCGGGGAGAATTGCCTCCACGACACCTTGGCGATCGAGTTCTATCAGATGGAGATAATCGACGGGAACTTCTACCCCGGTGGGTTTTTCCCCTTGCAATTCTCGAATCACTAACTTTTCCTGTACGGCTAAATTAGGGATAGTATCGTGAATTTTGTCAAAATCTGTCTTAATAATAGCTAAAAGCGCACTAGCACGCTCACCCTTAGCTTTTATGCTGATATAGTTATCTTCCTCGTCGGCACGCACCAAAGCTTTATTAAGATCCATTGTCAAAACCACACCACTACGCCAACGCATGGTTTTATAGATCATCTGGTGATTACGGACGATAAAGCGGGAAATAATGCTACCGGGCAGGATATCATAACGGTACTGGAAGTGTAAAGGTGCGTTTTCGTAGATATCCACATCCGGTTCATCGATGGGTAGAAGATCGGTGATTAGATAGCGATCGGGACTGTAACCATCAAGGGGAAAACAGAGTTCAAATTTTCCCATCAAATCCATCAAAAATCGGCGTTTATTTTCGGGATAACGTTGGGGTTGTTTGAGAATATTTTGCAGATCTGGCAGTGAAAGAATGCCCTTTTTTTGCACCATCAAATCGTGATTATTGAGAATATCATAAACACCGCTAGTTACCCATTCCGGGTTCAGGACATTGGTTTCATTCAGTCGCGGATCATCTTGGTAGTTGAGGACAATACCGAGATCGTGGAGAAACTGCACTAAACTTTTTTGATCGCTGGCCTCTTTAATCTCGGCTGTCTGACACATTTCCTGATACTTTTCGTAGGAAATAAAGTCATAACTCTTTTGCATCGTTTCTAGTTGAGTTTTGATCTGAAACCAACTATTAGGGAATGGATCTTTGATATGGGGAATAGCATCGATTTGAGAGGCGATTTCCTGCACAAGTTGCTCGATTCCCGCACCGGTTTTACAGGAAGTGGCGATTAGTTTGGTGATTTGGGGATATTTTTTCCGGAGGGTGCGGATCTTAACTTGCGGGGGATTTTCATCGGCACAATTACCCACGATAATCACGGGAGAATTGCCTCCGTAGGTTTCAATGAGTTTTAACCAGTATTCCAGACGGTTTTGCTGTTCATTTTTGCGGTTGTCGAGGACAAGCAGATAAAGACTGCGTTTAGTCAGAAAAAACTGATGGGTGGTTTGCATCACTTTCTGACCGCCAAAATCCCAGAGATTGAGGCGAATATCAGGTTTTTGGGGGAGTTGCCACCTTTCAATATTAATGCCGGGGGTCTTGGGTTCTCCGGAATTAAAGGTATTGTGCAGTAACCGCTTTAACAGGGAAGTTTTCCCCACATCCCCCTCCCCCACCAATAAAACTTTAAGCTCATTAAGAGGGCGTTTTTCCCCTTTATACTTGAGATAATTAAAAATCGCCTGCGGGTTGCCATCATCCGATATTGTTTTACCCCATCCCTGACGAATAATTTCCGGAGGAACGTTGGTAATCGGGTTATTTTGGAGGACTAATCGCTTCAGGTTGACTAGGTGAGTGAGCGCTTCTGGTATCTCCCTGATTTGGTTATTGCTGAGATAGAGGCGCTGCAGGGAGGTGAGTTGAGCGAGCGCTTCTGGTATCTCCCTGATTTGGTTATTGTTGAGATAGAGGCGTTGCAGGGAGGTGAGTTGAGCGAGCGCTTCTGGTATCTCCCTGATTTGGTTATTGTTGAGGTTGAGGACTTGCAGGGAGGTGAGTTGAGCGAGTGCTTCTGGAATCTCGCTGATTTGGTTAAAGCTGAGGTTGAGGAGTTGCAGGGAGGTGAGGTCAGCGATTTCGGGGGGAATTTCTGTTAAGTTTTTGATGGACAGATCCAACTTCCCCGCTCTTTCGTCCTTTGCCTGTTGAATTAACTCTAATACTTCCTGTGCTGTCATTGACCATCCCCCCGCTACTATATTTACTCCATTTTGGCAAAAGATCCAGTTAATGCCACTGGTGGTGATCAGCTAGTCCACTGTTAACAGTAGGATTAACTCCCACACGCGGTTATTCATACATTTGTATTAGTTTAGGGATAACTGATAATTGCTGATTGTCGCTATTTCTGCAAATGTGAGATGCAGCCAGTAAGTAAGTGGTTGTAATTAAATTGAAGATAAATCCCCCCTTGATAAGGGGAGCATCTGATGATTTTTAACTCCTACCTAACTTATGTCAAATGAATAATCATAGAATTCAAGAGAATTTATACTGAAGACAGGGATTGATAAGGAATAATTTCTTCGAGGGTATTTCCTAACTTTTCCCTCGCTATATCTAACTCGTATGCTTTTTGTAAATTCATCCAAATTTCTGCACCTGTATTAAAAAAACGCCCTAATTTTAAGGAAATATCTCCCGTGATATTTCCTTGTCCCTTGAGAATTTGCTCAAGTTCATTCTCAGAGAGATTAACTCTTTTGGCAAGCTGAGAAACATTAAGATTAATTTTCTCTAATTCATCAGCTAAAATTTCACCGGGGTGGATAGGACTTTTCCAATTATTCATCGTGAATTCTCCTTACGGTCTTTCTCCTTAAGATGAAGTGTAACCTAATTTGATATTGACTCCTATCTCCCTGACTCCTTTAAACATTTCTTTTTTTCTCAAACCAAGTTTGTAATAATTCCCCGGATTCCTTAGCTAAAATTCCCGCGATTACTGGTAAACGATGGTTAGAAAAAGGACTATCAATAAAATTAGCCACAGTGCGGATAACTCCTGTTTTGGGATCGTCAGCACCGTACACTAATAATCCTAATCTAGCCTGAATGATTGCCCCGGCACACATGGGACAGGGTTCGAGGGTGACGTAGAGGGTACAATCATTTAAGTGCCAATTGCCTAAAACTTGACTAGCGGCACGAATCGCCAGAATTTCGGCGTGAGCAGTGGGATCATGGTGTTTTTCCTTGCAATTAGCCCCTTGAGCGATTAAATGTCCCTGTTTATCCACGATAACCGCTCCCACAGGTACATCACCCCGATTCCCCGCAGTTGCCGCTAAATTTAAAGCTAACTGCATCCATTGTCGATGTTTCTCATAGGCTTTTTCGTCAATAGACTTTAGATAGTCCCACATTTAGCTAATAAATTATCTAGTTTTTTCTGACCATCCAAAGCATACAAATCATCACAACCACCGATATGTTCATTATTAATAAAAATCTGTGGTACACTGCGTTTACCGTTAGACCGTTCGGCCATGGCTTGACGAGCGCTTTCATCCCCATCAATCTTGTATTCGGTGTATTTTACCCCTTTCCAACCCAGCAACCATTTGGCCCGAATACAGTAGGGACAAGTTGCCCAGGTGTAAATTTCCACATTGGCCTTGATATTCTCGTTATAACGCCCAAAAAGCGAGTTAAATAGATTTAGCATCTTGTGACTACAGAAATATTTATCTCTATTTTATGGATTCTGCTACCAAAAAAGCCCAATTACGCAAACAACTAATTACCCAAAGACGCGCTCTTCCTAAGCATATTTGGCAAGAAAATAGTCAGCAACTTTGCAAAAATTTACAATCTTTACCCCTCTTTCAGCACGCTAAAACCATTCTCGCTTATTTCAGTTATCGTCAAGAGCCGGATTTAAGTTCCTTATTTTGTCAACACCATCGCTGGGGTTTTCCCCGTTGTGACGGAGATAGCCTGACTTGGCACTGTTGGACTGCCGACGATCCCCTAGAATTAAATCGTTATGGCATCTATGAACCAACAGCGATCGCCCCTCTCATTTTACCTGCCGAAGTGGACTTACTGTTAATTCCCGCCCTCGCTTGTGATCGCCAAGGTTATCGCTTAGGTTACGGGGGAGGTTATTTTGATCGTCTCCTACATTCCCCCGAATGGCAAGCTATCCCCTCGATCGGGATTGTCTTTGACTTTGCCTATCTCGATACCCTTCCCCTCGATACTTGGGACCAAAAATTACAGGCAATCTGTACCGAATCGAGAACCGAAATTTTTTAACAATTATTTCCTTTTGTGTGATCGGTTTAACTTATATGGGAGCGATCGATCTTTGTGTCCTTTGTGTATTTGTGGTTCGTTCTGGTCGTTCGCTGGCGCTGTATCTTAGAATACATTTTACTCACCGACTACTCATATATTAAGTTTTATTGAATCCGATCGACCCTGAAGATAGCTTTGCTAGGATGAAGTTCGCATCAAGAGATGTTTAAAGTAATCACCGGAAAAAGTCAACAGGGAAGCAATGAAACACTTTCACGAACAATGGATTCAAGAATGGTGTCAAGAAAACGGCTGGACAGAGCTATTTCTCGAACGCTACAGTAATTATTGGGCATTCCCTCCCAATGCCGTGATGCCAGAACCAATTCCCACCAAAGTGTTACAAAAAATTAAGCGCCAAAAAGGTCTATCTCCTGCCGAAAAACTTTGGTTAGGAATGGCGATTGGATTGACTGTAACAGCTTTAATTATCGCTGTCATCCTCGCTTGTCCTATGCCTATAGTTCTCGCTTTCGCTTTTGATGCTGTCACCGCAGCGCGATTGGAAGTGGAATATTAACCCAGCAAAAATTGAGCAGCAAAAACCTAAACAGGGGGAGATTTTTCCGAAAGTCTTCCCCTTTGCTGCGTTTTTCTGGACAGGAACGATCGATCTGTTCAACGAAACAGGTTAAAATCGGGCGATAATTTAAGAAAGTAGATTCATCGGCTTTTTAGCCTTCAGGAGTCAGTATTTAGGAGTCAGGAGATTATTTTTATTTATTCTCCCCACTTCCCTCTCCCCCCACTCCCCAATTCATAATTCATAATTCATAATTCCCATGTCCGAATCTCGTCGCTTACAGTTTACCCCCGATCTGGAAATTTGTCGTATTTTGAACGGAATGTGGCAAGTTTCAGGCGCCCATGGTTCGATCGCACCCCAAAAAGCGATCCCTAGTATGTTCTCCTATCTAGATGCCGGTTTCACCACTTGGGATCTGGCCGATCATTACGGTCCGGCTGAAGATTTTATCGGTGAATTTCGTCGTCAATTAGTCGCTCAAAGGGGCATTGATGCTTTAAATAATCTGCAAGCTTTCACTAAATGGGTTCCCCGTCCGGGTAAAATGACTAAGGAAATAGTCGCAAAAAATATCGCTATTTCCCTGCGTCGCATGGATGTGGATAGTCTCGATTTATTGCAGTTTCACTGGTGGGATTATCGCGATAAAAATTATCTAGATGCCTTATATTTTTTAGGAGAATTACAACAGGAAGGCAAAATTAAACACCTGGCCTTGACTAATTTCGACACGGAACATTTAAAAATTATTCTCAGCACCGGGATTAAAATAGTCTCCAATCAAGTCCAGTTTTCCCTGATTGATCGCCGTCCCCTCGTCAAAATGGCGCAGTTTTGCCAAGAACATAACATCTATCTCCTCGCCTATGGTACTCTAGCAGGAGGCTTATTAGGAGCAAAATATCTCGGTCATCCTGAACCCAATCCTATAAGTCTCAATACCGCTAGTTTACGGAAATATAAAAACATGATCGATGCGTGGGGAAACTGGCAATTATTCCAAGAATTATTAACTGTTCTTAAAGCGATCGCTGATTCCTATCATGTCACCATTCCTAATGTGGCAGTGCGTTACGTTCTCGAACAAAAAGCCGTAGCTGGAGCAATTATCGGGGTGCGTTTGGGTGTTGCTGAACATATCGCAGAAAATGCCCGTATTTTCGATTTTCAATTATCTCCCCAAGACTATGAAAAAATTGATCATGTCTTGCAAAAATCCCGGGATTTATTGCAGTTAATCGGTGATTGCGGTGATGAGTACCGTCGTTAACTGAAAAGGTGAATAGTTCTATCCCTATTCAATCCCTATCTAGAGGAAAAGTTGTATATACTTCTCATCAAGATTAATCTAGGCATAGCTTGTCTAACTACCCCGAACAACTGATAACTGATAACTGACGACTGATAACTGATAACTGATAACTGAAAAGAGGCTAATGATGAGATTTGAACAACCAATCCCCGATGATCCCGCTAATCAATGGCGCTATCAATTAGATCAATTCGTGCAAGAAAATCAACAGGAATTAGCCGGTTTAATGTGGGGTTTACTCTCGGAATGGGGAGAAGATGCTCAAGAAACCCTGGGCATCGATCTTAAACCTCAGCCCCATTTTGTCTGTTGTTCTAGGGAGTCCTTAGAAAAATTAAATCGCAAGGTTAATTGTAAAATTCAAGAGATGCTTGGGATTATTTATCGCTATAATCCCAGCGAAGAAGTGGCTATAGTCGCTATCGGTGATGGTCAGGTAAAATTGATTTATTTTCAACCCGATCTTTCCCCTCCTGAATGTTTTGATTGCCTCGAGGTGGATCTCGATACCCTCATTCAACAGTTAGAGTCCAAAATGCTGGCGGAAATCCAATCTTTCCCAATTTGATGCCGATTGCCAGCGCAAAAAGTTGGCAGGTTGTCCCACTGATAAACCCGCTAATCCGATCGCTTTTCTGGGGGATTCTGTGCCTAGGATAATCGCCGTTTCTAAATCACATATTCCCCAGTTAACTAAATTAGCTACTCCTTGCAATAACGGTAAGGTTGTTCCCGCTAAAGTACCGTCAAAAAGTCTTGCTGTTCCCTGTTTAACTTCAATTTCTCTCTCGTCCCAAGGATAGACACCATCCCCTAAACCAATCGGCGCTAAAGCATCACTAACTAAGAAAATTCCTTTATGATAATTACTGGCTTTTAGTAATAATTCTATCATGGTTGGATGGATGTGTTGACCATCGGCAATTAACCCACAATACACCTCGTGATTAATAATTGCTTCCCCTAATAAACCGGGTTGACGATGATGTAAAGGAGGCATGGCATTAAAGGCATGAGTAACCATTTTTGCCCCTTGGAAAAAGGCTTTTTTTGCTATTTCTTGACTCGCTTGCGAATGTCCTAAACTGACGGTAATTCCTCGATCGCTTAGGTATTTAATCACCGTACCGCTACTATCTAATTCGGGGGCTAAGGTGATAATTTTTACGATCGATAAGTAGTCCCCAAAGATTTTATCTATTGTTTCTATACTTGGGGTTAAAAGATATTGTCCCGGATGCGCTCCCCTTTTTTCATAGTTTAAAAATGGTCCCTCTAAATGTACTCCTAAAACCTGGGCGCTCGATCGATTTTCCTGTTGCTGTTTTTCGATATATTTGGCAATTACTGAGAGGGATTTTTGGAATTTCTCCACCGACGTGGTGACTAGGGTGGGAAGATAACCATCAATTCCTTGATTCCCCAGATAATCGCTAATCTTATCTAACTTTTCTAGATCTGTTATTTCTAAGTCAGGAAATGCTAATCCTAATCCCCCGTTGATCTGTAAATCTACTCCTCCTAAGGATAGCCAATCTCCTTTCATATCGATAATCTTTTCCCCTTTTGTCTTTCCCCCCATTTCCGTGATCCTCTCGATCTTTCCCGCAGCATTTATCTCTATTTGTTGTCGATCCTGATGGGCGGGAGTTCTAGCGTTAATTAGGGTTATCATAGCAGCAGAAAACTAATTTTTTTTTATTATAATCTCAAAAAAAACTTTTTTTTTGATTATGCTTGACAAAGGAGCATTTTTTTGAGATACTTTTTTATATAATGGGAATCTTTGCGTTTGCATCAAGTTACCCATGTTTAACTATATAAAAACTAATCATAAAAAAATGATACCATAACCCGTCCGCTTCCTGCCCAGAGATTGCAAAAATACTTTACAAAGCAATTACTGCCTTTTTTCCGCAGTTCTTGGGAGGGAGTGACTGTCAAAGGGAAATTCTTGTCCTATAATAAAATTAAGACTTTATAAAGACTACTTTTTTAGCGATAAAAGAGTAGCAATCTCAGGGATTAGGGAGGGGTATGTGTTTTTTAGAAAAATAGGGAAACAGACTCAAGAACCGCGTCGTATTATTATCGGGGATGTGCATGGCAATTTTCAGGCACTTTTGCGACTATTAAACCGAGTTGCTCCCGATAGTGAGGATGAGGTTTATTTTCTGGGGGATTTAATCGATCGAGGAGAGCAGAGCTTAGAAGTGGTGGATTTTGTCATCAAAAATAACTACCAGTGTCTCCTAGGAAATCATGAATATATGCTCTTAAAAGCTCTGACGGGAAAAGAAGTTTCTGAAAAATGGTTAAACGGCTGGCTCGAGAGTGGTGGGGCGGCGACACTGCTAAGTTATAATAACAATATACCCACCGAGCATATCAATTGGTTCCAATCCTTACCCGCTTATTTAGACCTAGGAGATATTTGGTTAGTTCACGCAGGATTACACCCAGAATATCCCCTTGAACAGCAAACAAACGAGCGGTTTTGTTGGATTAGAAACCAATTCCATAGGATGACCCAACCCTATTTCAAGGATAAACTAATTATCACAGGTCATACTTTAACCTTTGCCTTTCCCGATGTCAAACCGGGGCAACTAGCTTGCGGCAGCGGTTGGCTAGACATTGAAACTGGGGTTTATCATCCCCAAAGTGGTTGGTTAACTGCTTTAGATTGGACAAATCAATTAGTTTATCAAGTGCAGGATCAATCTAAAAATTGTCGCACGATCCCTTTAGAAAAAGCGGTGGTTAATCTAGACATTGACAAGATTTCTCGCTACTGCTCCCAAGAAAGCTCATCTAAAGCGCTGAATCTTTAATAGTGATCAGAAAAGAGAGGCGATAAAACCAGAAAGATCGGTTAAAATAGTTGATAATCTGATTAATACCCTTTTCTAATGACCCTTGAACTCTTATACCAAGCTTTCATCGAAACAATTCAACATCCTGACCATGAGATAAATCTAGCTCGGGCAGCTCTACAAATAGCCAATTTTGAATATCCCCGTCTCAAGATTGATCACTATTTAAATAGAATAAACTTAATGGCTGAGGAAGTAAAAAAACGCCTACCCGATAGATTATATCCCTTAAAAATAGTCAAGGTTATCAATCAATATTTGTTTGAAGATTTACAATTTACCGGTAATACCCAAGAATACTATGACCCCCGCAATAGCTACTTAAATGACGTAATCGATCGCCGCACGGGTATCCCACTCACTCTCTCGATTATCTATTTAGAGATTGCCAAACAGATCGATTTTCCCATGGTAGGAATTGGTATGCCAGGGCATTTTATTATCCGTCCCGATTTTGAGGAAGTGGAAATTTTTGTCGATCCCTTTCACGGTGGTGAAATCCTATTTAAACAGGACTGTCAAGAAAGATTAAGTCAAGTTTATCAACAGCCAGTTAAATTAGAAGAACATTTTCTCAATATTGCTACTAATCAGCAAATTTTATTACGTTTGTTGACTAATTTAAAATATATTTACCTGAATCGTCAACAATGGTCTCAGACAATTCGGACAATAGATCTGCTACTTTTGCTCATTCCTAATCATCCCCTAGAGCTGCGCGATCGAGGTTTAGTTTACTATCAAATTGGACAACTCAGCCAAGCGCAACAGGATTTAGGCTTCTATCTCGCTCTCCTACCCAACGCTCAAGATGCCGAATCCATTCGACAATTATTGCAAAAAATTAACTCTTAAGTCGCCAATCAGTTATCAGTTATCAGTTATCAGTTATCAGTTATCAGTTATCAGTTATCAGTTATCAGTTAGCGGTATTAAATGAGGAGTATTAAATGACATTAATAGTGCTGTCTTTTCACTGATTACTGATTACTGTTCACTGAAAAATCCCCCAATCCTTTACTGATAAATGATAACTAAAATGACTATTAGCCCTTTCGTAACTGCGAAAAAACTCAAAATCGGTCAACTGCGAAAAGTTCATCATATCGCTTTCAACGTCAAAGATATGGATGCCTCTCGTCATTTTTATGGGGAAATATTAGGATTAGAGGAATTAGTGGGGGAAAAAATTCCTAGTACCTTAAAAGAATTAGTTGCCCAGGGAAAAGTGGCCAACTTTATCACCCCCGATGGTAAGTACCTAAGCAAAATTAATTACACATATCTAACCACCTCTTGCCCCTTGCCTCTTGCCTCTTGCCTATCTTCACCAGGAAATTAATTTTGCACGACTACTTACAGTAATTGACCTATTTTGGGAACCAGATTTAAACCCTCCCGACGACAATCCCGAAATCGCTTTTACCCGTGCCAATCATTTAGCCTTCGATATTGCCCCGGAATGCTTCGATTTTGCCCTAGAAGTGCTACAAAGTCAGGGAATTACTATTGCTAGTGGACCCGTAACCCGGCCGACTGGGAGAGGGGTTTACTTCTACGATCCCGATGGCTTTATCGTCGAAATTCGCTGTGATCCCGCATCTTAACGACTCAGAGGACGAAAATTGCCACGAAAAACCAAAAAAGTTAGGATAATCGCTAATATAATCGCTGTTATCGCAATTAGAGGCAGAGAAATCTGTTTAACAGCGATCGCTAAAAAAGCCCAGATAAACACCCCGATAAAAGCCCGATCTTTTCTTTTTAAACCGACTAAAATCGCGATTATCGCCCCGATAACTAGGATTATTACCGTCCAGATCTGGTCAGTTAAACCCCATCGCTGCCAGTCGATCCAATCTAGCACCGAAGCGACGTTGACAATCGTGGCTACGCTAATCCAAGCGAAATAAATACTAATAGGAGCATTAACTAATAAACCCTGTTTACGATTGACAATCAAGCGATTAATTTCTAAGCGAAGATAAAGCCGGATGAGAGGAATTAAAATGCCTAGCATTGCCAATAAAGACAGAGTAAAAAAACGCAATTGAAAGAGAATTACCCAAAGAATCTGACAAGCACTAGCGATGGCTAATTCGTAGCCTAACCGACGCAAACGCGGTTCAGTTTTATTAAAAGCCAAAGCTTGGTAAATTCCCAGACTAATTAAACCCAGATAAATTAATCCCCAGATAGCAAAAGCATAATTAGCGGGAACAATTAAGACATCTTGAAAAACTGTATTCGAGATAGCCCCGATATTTTCGCCCTTAAGAGGAAAAATATTAGCGAAAATGTTGGTAATAAAAGCCCCTAGAATAGCAAATAAATTTAGTTCTTGTCGGAAACGATCTCGATCAAAATTCATAGGTCAATCAAAGACGGAAAACATCATTTCGCCCTGGGCGGCCAATTGCCCATCGACTCTTGCTTCCCCTTGCATTTTAGCAATTTTATTCATCTTGAAGGATAATAATTCCACCGTCATAATTAATTGATCTCCCGGCACCACAGGACGACGAAAACGGGTTTTATCAATGCCAGCGAAGGCAAAAAATTTCCCTTTCATCCCGGGTAATTGGGTTAAAATCACTCCCCCCACCTGGGCCATGGATTCCACAATTAACACCCCCGGCATCAAGGGACGACTGGGAATATGACCGGGAAAAAAAGGCTCGTTGATCGTGACATTTTTTAGGCCAACAGCCTTTTTACCTGGTACATAGTCAATAATCCGATCAACTAGGGCAAAGGGATAACGATGGGGCAGTAGTTGGCGAATTTCCTCAACGGTAAAGGTAGTTTTTATGACTGGTTCCAACTCGGTTAAGGCTTCGGTAACGATGGTCATGCAAGTCAAAAATTACAAGTGAGATTAGACATTATCTCATAATCAGTTATCAGTGATCAGTGATCAGTTCACTGGAAATGGCTGACAGCCTTTTTAATTGGGCATTTCAGTTAAACGAGCATTTTGATAATAATGGCCGAGAATGCGATCATAAGTCACCCCTTGGTCAGCGAGGGAAAAAGCACCCCATTGACTTAAACCGATCCCATGACCGAAACCGCGACCATTGATGGCAAAAGTACCGTTATTAGCTGAAATCGTGAATAGGGTACTACGCAGCTCCAGTATTCGCCGTAATTGGGTATCAGAGATTAATTTAGAGCCTTGATCGCCCACTATACGCATTCTAATCACCCGTCCGTGGGGAGTGATCCTTTCGGGAGATAGCGATCGCACGCGACCGATACCACCGATTAAACGGCCTAATTCGTTGGCGCTAAAGTTTTTTGACCATTGGAATACTGGGGCGACTTGATCGTAATCGACGACACCGCGCAGGTAGGGTAAGGGGGAATTCCAAACATCTTCGACATTTTCCGTATGACCCCCGGAGGAGGAGTGAAACACCGCTAAAATCGGTTTGCCGTTGAAGGTCATAATTTGTCCAGCGGTGGCATTAACTGCCTCGTGGGTGCTAGTAAACTCGCTTTCTAGACCCTTATAAACTTGGGTGCGGGTGGTAGTATCGAGATCGTAGATGCGATTACCGGAAGTATTCATTTGGTAGAGAGCATAGGTGCGGGCCGCCACGGATTGGGCCTTTAAGGCCTCTTGCGGCCAGGAGGGAATCGCCTCCGCACCGACGACACTATAGAGATATTCCTCTAAATCGACTAAATTTAGGGCTGTTACCCCAGAACCCTGCCGAATAATCCTTGTTCGTCCTCGATACCAGCGATCATTAATCCAGACGTAACCATCATTCTCCGGTTCGATGATCAATTGACTGGCCTGCCAATCGGCCAAACCCACCGCTTTTCCTCTGGGATTAGCATTGAGGGCATTCATGGCGGTTAATTCTCCTAGGACTCTCCCGGCCCCATCCTTCACCACAGCATCGGTGGAACTACCCACGGAGACGGCGCTAACACCTTTACTGATGGCAATGCGTAACTCGACAGCAGCTTGGACTGGAGCAATAATCAAAGCCCAAAAAACTAGGACTAGCCAACTATGAGCAGGCAGGCGCTGCAGGTAACTGCCCAGCAGCCTTGCTGTGTGTTTATTGGTCATGGGGATCGGACTCCTCACACAATCGATCGATAATCAATTTTACCCGGACTGGGATTTTTTGGCTACTCCAGTCCAGAAAAATTTTTCCCCTGTCACTGAGTAACGCACAGAAAACGGGTTTCTCGGAGAAACCCGTTTTCTGTAGTAGAGTATAGGCTACATATCAGGTTAGCTTAGGAAACCTAGGCTCTTCTAGGTTGTGTGTGATAAGTTTAACTTAAGTAGTCGTGCAAAATTAATTTCCTAGTAAAGATAGGCAAAAGGCAAGAGGCAAAAGGCAAGAGGGGGTTAGATATGTGTAATTAATTTTGCTTAGGTACTTACATTATGATTGATCAATCTTTGTGTCCTTTGTGTCTTTGTGGTTCGTTCCACTCCCTCTCTAGGAAGAATGTATCTTAAAATACATTTTACCCACCAAACCCAAGAGAGCCTTATCGCTTGTCTTGAAGTTCGATTGTCGATTTCCCCTTTCAGGACGAGTTTGAACCCCGAAAGGGACGACTTTCGGCAGTAGAGATATAATTTCCTTATCTTCCTTTCCCCCTTTCTCCGATGCTATCCTTACTAAAAAAGCTCTGGAATTGGCTAAAATCGCTCTTTATTGCCAGTCCGAAGGCAATTAACCCCAAAAAAGTCAAAAATACTCCTCCAGAACCCAGCGATGGGGAATATGAAGGGATATTGATGGGGTTATTCGAGCAGGTGGCGGCGGGAACCACTACCGACGGGTTACGGGGATGGCTATACAGTCGCCATTGTGACGATAAAAAGCTGGCGCGGTGGTTAGGGGTCAAAAGCGAGGAATGGCTAAAGTATCCGGAAGATTATCAAACTTTAGGGCGGGATCTGGCGGCTTTAGGCAAGGTGATGACGGGAAATCTGGGGGAAGTGTCCCAACGGATTAGCCTCCAGTTACGCGACGCGGTGAGGGATGTTTCCGGTGTGGAGGGGGAAAATCTATGCCCAAAGGAGACGGATTTAACGGAAGTGGTTCAGGATGCCGAATTCTGGTTTGAGCAAGGAACCCAGAAAGCAATCAATGGGGATTTTATCGGCGCGATCGCATCCTGGGATCGAGCTTTAGAAATTAAACCCGATGACCATGAAGCTTGGTACAACCGAGGGAATGCGTTAGATAATTTAGGCAGATTAGAAGAAGCGATCGCATCCTTTGATCGAGCTTTAGAAATTAAACCCGATTTGCATGAAGCTTGGTACAACCGAGGGATTGCGTTAGGTAATTTAGGCAGATTGGCAGAAGCGATCGCATCCTATGATCGAGCTTTAGAAATTAAACCCGATGACCACTATGCTTGGCACATCCGAGGGAGTGCGTTACATAATTTAGGCAGATTTGAACAAGCGATCGCATCCTACGATCGAGCTTTAGAAATTAAACCCGATGACCATGAAGCTTGGTACAACCGAGGGATTGCGTTAGTTAATTTAGGCAGATTTGCAGAAGCGATCGCATCCTACGATCGAGCTTTAGAATTTAAACCCGATTACCCTGATGCTTGGTACAACCGAGGGTTTGCGTTAGGTAATTTAGGCAGATTAGAAGAAGCGATCGCATCCTACGATCAAGCTTTAGAATTTAAACCCGATAAGCATGAAGCTTGGAACAACCGAGGGATTGCGTTAGGTAATTTAGGCAGATTGGCAGAAGCGATCGCATCCTATGATCGAGCTTTAGAAATTAAACCCGATGACCATGATGCTTGGAACAACCGAGGGATTGCGTTAGCTGATTTAGGCAGATTTGAAGAAGCGATCGCATCTTATGATCGAGCTTTAGAAATTAAACCCGATTTCCATCTAGCTTGGGGCAACCGAGGGGGGGCCGTTTGTTCTCTGAGTAAAAATCGTATTTCTACTCCTAGTCTAGAAGCTCTCATTTATCGTAAACCGATAGTAGCCCTTAATGACCGAGAACCCCATATTTTCGCCCTCCGGGAGGCACTTCCCCACCTCATTCAAGGATCGCCTCCGTGGGGGCAAATTTATCGCTATCTAGGGCAAGCTTATCTGGAACATTCCCAGTATAAAGAGAAAGCTAGTCCCTATTGGCGCGAAGCGATCCGACATTATCAAATCGCTTTACCGATTCTCAGCGAAAAAGACTTCCCGGAAGATCATTTAGAAATTCTGCAAGGATTGATCCGCGCTCATCTTTCCCTACAGGAAATCCCTGAAGCGCGATTCTATCAACAACAGGGGCGCCACCTTTTCACCCGACTACGCGCCCAGAAACGGGATAAACCGGCTTTTGAGAGAAAATTCAGCAGTTTTAGTCACCTAGAAATCGATTTACTGATCGAGGAAAATCATCCCCTAGACGCAATTGAACAGGCAGAATTTTATAAAAATCGTTGTTTGACTTGGATTCTCGATAATTGGCAAGAAAACGCCACCAGTCCCGATTATGCCACCATCCAAAGCCTGACAGGTCCGAATAAGGCGATTATTTACTGGTATCTCAGCGAGGACAATCTCACCACCTTTATTATCACCCCAGAGGCTGATCCCGTCATTCTAGAGCCAGAACAACGCCGTCAACCAGCGCGACAGTTTCGGACTTGGTTAACCGAATGGGATAAACAATACCTTGACTATGCCAGTAAAAAAGAAACGGAGAATAAACAAAATCACCCCTGGAGATTGTCACTTAACAGCCGTTTTGCCCAATTAAAGCGGATTTTACAGATCGATAAAATTCTCGAACCTTTGCCGGTTTCCGTTGATTCCCTCATTCTCATCCCCCACCGGGATCTGCACCGCTTCCCCCTACATACCCTCTTCCCCGAAAAATACACCGCCACCTATCTCCCCTCTGCTCAGGTCGGTTTGCGTCCCCAGTCCGGCGATTTCTCCTATTCTCCCCTCCTCAGCGTCGAAGACCCCAAAACGGAACAAAAACCCATGGATTTCGCCCAACTGGAATCAGCGATTATTAGCCATATCCTGCAACCGAGCCAGAGAATCAGCCCGAAAAAGGCATCACGCGAAAACGTCCGCAAAGCCCTCGAAAATGCCCATAAAACCTTTCATTTCACTGGTCACGGCTTTTATGACTCTTTTCGTCCCCAGGAGTCTGCGATCGCCCTTAGCGATGGTTTATTAACTGTCCGGGACATCAACAAGCTCAACCTCTCTAGTTACCGTCTCGTCTGTCTGGCTGCCTGTGAAACCGCTCTCACCGGCAAGGATGGCATTACTACCGAATACGTCGGCCTCGTCAGTGCTTTCTTGGCAGCCGGTGCGACTAATGTGGTCAGTACCCTCTGGCCGGTGAAGGAGATTTCTAGTGCTTGGTTTATGGTTAACTTCTATCAAAGATTATTAGCGGGTGAATCTCCGTCCCTAGCTTTGAAAAATACACAAAATTGGTTAAAAAATATCACTTGGCAGCAACTAGCTAACTGGATCGAGCAACTTGGACAACTTCCCGACCTAAGGGAAGGGGTCGATCGACTGGAGGTGAGGGCGGCGAATATTTTAAAGGAAGGCAGTACAATAGGGCTAGATCAACTAACAGAATATAGTGATCCTTACCATTGGGCAGCCTATACCCTGACTGGACAGGACTAACTTATGGAAATCCCCAAAACAATTATCGATCTTGAAGCGCTGCTAATCGCCCTCGCACAGCAGACTGAACCCTTGCCAGAATATCTACAGCGATCGCTCAAAGAAATTGAACGATTATTAAGGGAAGAACAACCCCAGGCAGCAACACAATTGCGGCAACTTGTCAAGGATTTTCCCCCCCTAGAAAAAGCTTATAAAAAAGCGATCGAAGAGTTAGACGCAGCCTATGCTAACCAAGAACGCGCCAAAAGTTTAAGCGTCACTTTTCCCGATAGTTTAGATTTCGAGTCCCTATTTATTAATGATGTTATTCCTAGCCAAGATTGGGTAAAAACTGCCCAAAAATTAGCTGGATCCCCCCTGCCCCCCTTGATAAGGGGGGTGCCGACAGGCGGGGGGATCCCCCTTGATCACGAGGGTGCTGATTCCCCTCGATTTTGGGATAAAGCTGATCGCCTGATGGTGGTAACGGTGGGAGGTGCGGCCCTAGGGGGATCGATTGCGGGAGTTTATGGCGCGGTTATTGGTGCGATATTAGCGGCCGGCTGCGGATGGTATATTACCTTTAGGAAAGCAAAATCAGCATAAATTTTTGATGAAGATTGTTAACATTGAAAACTTTCTTTTGTTAATCGGAACCTTGGTTATTACCGCAAGCGTGGCACTGGTTACAAGAAGACGGCAGCGACGGGGAAACAATAAATCTTATCTAGAAATTCTTTTCGTTTCTGGGTTAAGTTTATCGGCTGTCTTGGCAATATCTAAGGTGGTCTATAAAGTGTTAACCGATGAAGATTTTCAGAATTGCCTTGGTTCGGATAGTCAAATCCTTCTTTTGTTAGCTGCTGTTCTCGGTATCTATATTTCTATTAAAGAGATTTGGAAATTATTTGAAGCGAAGTAATAGAAATGCCAGCTTTATCCATATCCAAAAGTTATACTAAATCCTGTTGAGAAGGTGTAGAATAGGCGTTGGGTTTCATGCTTTAACTCAACCTAAGTTCTATAAACATTATCAGTAAACCCCAAAAAAAAGGAAGCTAAATCATGAAAATTACTATCGATATTCCCGATGAATTGCTTCAACATTACAACTACAATAATCTTACCCGTGAAATTTTAGAGGCTTTGGTGGTGCAGGCCTACCGAGCGGAAAAAATCACCAGTGCCGAGGTCGGAAGTATTTTAGGTCTATCTTCTCGTTGGGTGGTGGATGCTTTTTTAAAAAACCATGATGCCGATTTACATTACAATGAAGTCGATCTAGACAGCGATCGCAAGACTCTTCAGCAACTTCGCAACAAACACGATCATAGTCTTTTATGATAGTCGTTTCTGATACCTCACCTATCAACTATTTACTGCTCATTGACCAGATCGACCTATTCCCCCGCTTATTTGGACAGATTATCATTCCCGATGTGGTTCGCGGTGAAATGCTTGATGCAGATGCACCGGCCATTCTTCAGCAATGGATCGCCAATCCACCCTCTTGGCTTATCATTGAGGCTGTTCAAACGATTGATGAAGCCCTAAATATTCTCGACCCCGGAGAACAGGCCGCTATCACCCTCGCTCAAACCTTACCCGCCGATTTGCTGATTATCGATGAACGCTTGGGGCGGCGAATTGCCAGCGAGCGGGGAATTCCTATTATTGGCACTCTCGGAATTTTAGACGACGCATCAAGCCGAGGCTTAATCGAGCTTTCAGATACTATAGCCCGACTACAACAGACTAATTTTCGCATTTCTCACCGCATAATTGAGAAATTGCTTGAAAATAGGGAATAAATTGTTAAAAAACTAAACGAACCTTCAGTCCGATCGCAATTAACCCCAAAGAAGTCAAAAATCCCCCTTCAGAACCTCGTGACACTAATAACTAATAACTAATAACTGAATAAAACTACATTCCCATAATTTCGTAACCGGAATCTACATAAATAATCTGACCAGTAATACCACTAGCAAGATCACTGGCTAAAAAAGCGGCCGTATTTCCCACTTCAATTTGTGTCACTGTGCGATGTAAAGGAGCGATTTCTTCCACATGATGGATCATATCAAGAATTCCCCCGACGGCCGAAGATGCTAAGGTGCGAATTGGACCGGCAGAAATACCATTAACTCGGATCTTTTGGCCACCTAATTCCGCGGCTAAATAGCGAACACTCATTTCTAAACCAGCTTTTGCCACCCCCATTAAATTATAGTTAGGAATTACCTTGACACCGCCGAGATAGGTAAGAGTGATAATACTTCCCCCTTCCGTCATCAAGGGTTTAGCCGATCGCGCTAGACGGGTTAGGGAAAAAGTGCTAATATCTAGGGACTTAGTGAAAGCTTCCCGGGGAATGGCGGTAAAATCGCCCGTTAAACCCTCTTTATCGGCAAAAGCGAGACAGTGAATCAAAATATCCAGTTTACCCCATTTTTCCGCCACTGTAGCGAAAGTATCTTCTACCTGTTGGTCATTTTGGACATCGCAGGGGACATAAAAAGCGGGATTAAGTTCATCGGCCAATTCTCGCACTTTTTTCTCAAAACGGCCTTTTTCGTCGGGGAGATAGGTGACACCGATATTTGCACCAGCTTGATGGAGTTGTTGGGCAATTCCCCAAGCGATCGAGCGATTATTGGCAATTCCTGTCACTAGGGCGTTTTTTCCCGTTAAATCTAACATAGTTCTCGTTTCTCTTACAAAAATCTCCCCAATAGCCGACCCCAGCGAGATTCGGTATAATAGGGATACAGATAACGGGGCAGCAATGATCACCCCTTCCCCATTGTCTGGCAAAAAGCGCCCAAAACTTTTCCCAGTTTAGGCAGCGGTTATGTTTAATAGAGGTGACACTCGTTGGATAATAAAAACAATTTTCCCCTTTTCTGGATGTGAGATGGACTTATCATTAATACAAGATAAACCCCTAGCAGATGTGTTCCGTCGAATCGGCAGCGGCAATTTCCCCCCGGTGGTGGAGTTGTTCGAGCGCGGCAAAACGATCTTTTTCCCCGGAGATCCCGCTGAAAGAGTCTATTTTTTGCTGAAAGGAGCCGTTAAGTTGTCGCGAGTCTATGAAGCGGGAGAAGAAATTACCGTGGCTCTACTGCGGGAAAATAGCGTCTTTGGTGTGCTATCCTTACTGACTGGTCAGCGATCGGATCGTTTTTATCATGCCGTGGCTTTTACTCCGGTAGAATTACTCTCAGCCCCGATCGAGCAGGTAGAAAGATCCCTCCGCAATAATCCCGATTTATCAATGTTGATGCTGCAGGGTTTGTCCTCGCGGATTCTGCAAACGGAAATGATGATCGAAACCTTAGCTCACCGGGATATGGGTTCACGTTTGGTCAGTTTTTTATTGATTCTCTGTCGTGATTTTGGGGTTCCCACCACCGATGGCATCCGGGTGGATCTAAAATTGTCTCACCAAGCGATCGCAGAAGCGATCGGTTCTACTCGCGTCACTGTCACCCGTTTATTGGGAGAGCTGCGGGATCAGGAAATGGTCTCAATTTACAAGAAGAAAATCACCGTCCATAATCCCGTCGCTCTCAGTCAACAATTTACTTAAATTCTGGATGACTAGCGCTTATATTTTAGTTTTGGCTATCGTGGTTTTAGGTGGTCTGATAGCGGCGGTTGGCGATCGCATAGGTAGTCGTATAGGTAAGAAAAGGATGCGTTTATTTAATCTGCGTCCGAAACAAACCGCAACTTTAATGACGATTGTAACGGGAATTTTGATCGCTGGCTCGACTTTAATTGTCTTATTTGCTTCTAGTAAATCCCTACGTCAAGGGGTTTTTGAACTGGATCGCCTTTTAAATGAACGTCGTACCGCTATTAAGGATTTAGAAAGTCAGGTGAGAAAAACCACCGAACAAAAAAATCAGGTGGAAAAGGCTTTAAAAACGGCTAAAAGTGAACAGATAGCTGTGCAGAAACGTCTAGAGGTTCTTAATAAAAATTATCAGGCTTCTCGTCAACGTTTGCGATTAGTTTCGGGACAGTTAGAAAAGTTTCGCAAGGAAGTGGCCAATTTAAATAATGAACGAGTTATTTTAACTAATCAAAAGGCACAGTTAATCAGTCAACGGGAGCAATTGTCCCAACAAAAATCAATTCTTTCTAGTCAGATCAATCAACTACAAACCACCCTTCAAGCTAGAGATAAAGAGTTAGCTAATCAACAAAAGTTATTAACAACCAGACAAGCGCGACTTCAACAGTTGGAAACTCAACAAAAAACCCTACAGCTAGAAATTGATCGCCGGGATCAACGTATTGGAGAACTCGATCGATCGATTGTGGATAAAAATTTTGCTTTGGAACAGCGCGAGGGAAAATTAAAGGATTTAGAAACCCAAATGGCTTTTCTTAAGCGGGAAGTGGAAGTTTTAGAACAATACTATCAAACCTATCAAGAATTGCGGGAAAAACAAATCGCTATTTTCCGGGGACAGGTGTTATCTTTTGGAGCTTTTCGTATTGTTGATCCCCAAGCTATTGTCACCGTTATCGATAAGTTATTGCGGGAAGCGAATATGAATGCTATCCGTGCTACCCAACCAAATCAGCCTAATTTTGACCAGCGTTTAATTAAGATCACAAAAGCACAGGTAGAACAGTTAAGTCAACAATTACAGGACGGTAAAGAATATGTGGTGAGAATCCTTTCCGCAGGTAATTATGTTTTAGGAGAAAGCGAGATTCGTGTCTTTGCTGATGTGGTTCCCAATCAACGAGTTTTTGAGGAGAAACAGGTAATCGCTGCCGTTTCTATTGATCCCCAAAATATGACAGAAGAGGACCTACAAAAGCGTTTAGATTTACTTTTAGCTTCGGCTCAATTTCGCGCTAGAAGTGCGGGAGTTTTAGGGTCAATTCAAGTGGAAGATGGTTTATTAACTACGGTAGTTAACTTTATTGGTCAAGTGAAAAAGTCGGGTAATGCTATCGAAACACTTGAGGCAGTTGCTGCTAGTAAAACTAATACATCTGGACCTTTAACCTTGCGTTTAGTGGCGGTAAAAGATGGTAAAATTGTTTTTAGTACGTCCCCTTGAAAGATAGCTAAAGTTAGGAGTTGAGATTAAAATCAATTCCTTCGTAAATATCGGCAAGATTTAAGCTAATTCCTAAAGAATCTAGGGATATAATTCCCCTTGCTGGGGTGTATTCTTGCAGTAACCAATTATTTTCTGAGGTTTTGCTATAGGATTCTATTAGTATCTCCCCTTGACTGACGAGAAGATATTGGTTTAATTGGGGTATGGAACGATAATAACGGAATTTATCACCCCGATCATAACTAGAGGTGGAAGGGGATAAAACTTCGATAATTACGCAGGGATTTAAAATTTCATCATTGCGATGATCACTAAATAATGGTTCCCCAGCAATGATCATTAAATCTGGGTATAAACCGCGATTATATTGGGGTATCCATAGACGTAGATCGCTAGATTGAAGACGATAATTAGTTCCTCTTAAAGCTAATTTGAGCAGGACAATAAGATTAATGAGAATACTATTATGATTGATGCTTCCCCCCGTCATCTCGATAATTTCTCCGTCTTGATATTCGTGTTTAGTTTCCGCTCTAGTTTCTAAATTACGATATGCTTCTAAGCTGAGGGTTTTGGTAGGAGATGAAGTCAACATTTTTCTAGGTTAGATATTCTTTTATTTAATCATAACACAATTAATGCTACCTATTTAATTCTAATTCTCCTTGGAGAAAATCAATAAATTGTCTGGCAGTTCTTCCTGATCGCCCATTATGTTGGGTTGCCCATTGTTTGGCACGAAATTCTAGGTCTTCTAAGCTAATTTTTAATTTAGCTAAACTGGCTAAATGACGCACTATTTCCAGATACTTTTCTTGATTAGCTGGTTCAAAAGTTAGGGTTAAACCAAAGCGATCACTAAAGGATAATTTTTCTTGTACTGTGTCCCAATTATGGACTTCATCCCCATCTTTTGGTTGTGGTCGATCGGCGAAAAATTCTCTGACTAAATGTCGGCGATTAGAAGTGGCATAAACTACAACATTTTTCGGTCTAGCGGTGACACTTCCCTCTAAAACAACCTTTAAAGCTTTAAAAGCTTCATCGTCTTCTTCAAAGGATAAATCATCGACAAAGATAATAAATTTTTGTGGCAAATCTCGCAATTTTTCTACAATCAATGGTAGGTCTTTTAATTGGGATTTTGCCACTTCAATTAAGCGCAATCCCTGACTATGATATTTTTGCAATAATCCCTTGACTAGAGAAGATTTTCCTGAACCACGGCTGCCATAGAGTAGGACATTTAAAGCGGGATAACCTGCTAATAAAAACTCAGTGTTTTTAATCAAGGTTTCCTTGGGCATTTCATAACCGACTATTTCTTGAATCTGCACAGGATCGGGATGAGTAATTCCTTGTAATCGGCCTTCTTGCCACCTTAAAGCTTGATAACGGGCAAAAATTCCTGTACCACATTCGCGATAATAATCGGCTAAATCTTCGATTAATTCCGTCCAATCTAAACCGGAATGTAGAAAACTTTCTAATTTATTGTCCACTTCCCAAGCGGGGAAATTGAGAAATTTAATTTGTTCAAAAATTGTCGAATTACTTAAGCTATAAATGCTAGAATTATAGAGAGATTGGAGGATAGATAAATCCTGTTTAACGCCATTAATTAAAGATTCGGGTAACTCCCAAACACTTTTTTTCTGTACCTGTTGACTAAAGGGATTATCATCTAATAAAATTTGCTCGACTAGAAAATCATTCCAACTGATATTTTTAGATGCTAAAGCTTGAAACAATTTACCATAAGCTTTGAGAAAATCGGCGATATTATCCGTAGATAATAGGGTAATAAGTGCCTGGCCAATAGCATTATTAAAAACTCCTTGATATAAAACTAATAAGCTGACTTTTTGGTAAATTTCAGAGATCATTTTTTATTCTCCACTAATAACTAACATTTCATGGCTGATTTTTTGTAATTCCTAATTCGATTTAATAATTGCCGTCCTGTAGCCAAGGGAATGTAAATCAGTTATTATTCTATCAAGATAGGGTAATCTCTGCAAAATTAAGGTTAAAAAAGGTAAAATGCCTACCGACTAATTCCCCAGATTTCTTGAATTGATTTTCATTTATCTTAATGGTGAGGTACAAAGTTCTCCTTTTGGGGAGTCAGGAGAAGATACCCTGTCAGGTTACACTTCATTTTGAGGAGAAACGTTATATTTGATAAAATTTAACCAATCTTGGATTTCCTGTCCTAACCAGAGACATTCATCCTCGCGGAGATTCTGGCCGATAAGATAATAATTTTTAGCCGTCCGCAGACGAATCTGATAGTTACCTTCTGTGCCATTACTATGGAGAAAAATACCCCATAAATCTTGAGTTTTAAAAGCAAATTTTTTGTAGATAAAATTGAAAAGTTTATATTTAATTAAAACTTCTTGAGGGGTAAGAACTAATTGCATTTCTCGCAAACAAATAAAAGCAATTAGAGCTATAATAAAGGTAAGAATCGGGGAGATAAAGACAGTGACAGTAAGGACAATCGCCAAAGACCAGAGGGTAGGAGCATCAGAAGGTAGCTTAATTTTTGGGGGTAAATTGATCTCTAAATTATCCCGGTGTTTAGCGATACGGATGGAACTGTGGGGAGGTTTTGGTAATTTCTTAGGATCGATTAAACTTGATACTTGACGATAGTAGGGATGTTGAAGAAATTTTAGGGCTTCTCTGGCACTTTTAAACCGCTTTTCTGCTGCCATATCGGTCATAGTTTCTAACCAATCGATTAAATCATCATCGATTGTCACCAGTTGGCGAAATTGAATTTTAGAGTCGCGATGGGGCAGTTCTATCGGCACAATTCCCGTCAATAAATGAATTAAAGTCATACCTAAAGCATATAAATCAGAACCCGGAACTGCCCGGCCCCAAAATTGTTCTAGGGGTGCATAACCACTCGTCCCCACCACAGTAAAAGTAACTCCCGTCACTGCACCCCTGGACTGGACTGCGCCAAAATCTACTAAATAAACATTATTTTCCGAGTTAATAATTAAATTACTAGGTTTAATATCTCGATGTAATACTGGGGGCGATAATTCATGCAAATAAATGAGAATTTCGAGAACTTCTTGGGCAATATTCCGAATTACCGTAGGGGTGAAACGTTGCCCCTTTTCTAAGCGATCGCTTAAGGATTCTCCCGGTATATAATCTTGTACAAGCACAAACCAAGGAATCCCGTCACCTTGATTTTTATCGAGGGAAAAATAATCGCGATAGCGGGGAATACGGGGATGATAGAGAGAAGCTAAAACGGCGGACTCTCGTTCAAATAATTTTAATTCTTCCCACTCCATCTGGGGACTAAAAGCGAGGAGTTTAATAATTACTAATTCCTGGGATAATATATCGGTAGCTAACCAAGTTTGACGACCGATAGCGGTATTTCCCAAGCGTTGTTGTAGTCGGTAACGTTCCGCTAAAAGAGAATGAGAAGTAAAGGTCATAGTGGCTTTTCCCTTATTTAGGGTCTGCTTTTTGTCAGGAAAACTGCTGTCTGGTACTAATTAATATCGATTTGTTTTTTGGCTGTCCAACAAAGGGCGATTCCTTTTTCTTTATAGGAAGATTCCCCGACAAAGATAGGATATAATTCAGATTCACCACGATAGATAATTTCCTGACCATCAAATCCTAGAAAAATCGGTTGATTAGGTTGAATTGCCTGATAATCTCGTTGGAGAATCTGAGGATGTAACATGGCTTTAATTTCACCCTGTTCATCCCTAGGATAATCGATCGAGCCTAAACGTTGGTAAACTGTTAGGGATTCGCTGAAAGTATCGAGATGGGCAGCCAGATAATTTTCCTGTTCGATATAGTCTAGGATTTGATAAATGAGTGTTTCGGTTTGACGAAAAAGATAGGGACAGATGACACCATGCTTAATGGGACCGATTTCTAGGGTAAAAGCTAGGGGACAAATTCCTTTTAGAAAATGATTTTCTTCCTCGCTGACGGGATGATAAATTAAGCGCACATCAGGATTAATTTTAGTCAGATAGGTAAAGAGTTTTAATAGCCAAGGATGGGGGTTAGAATAAATAATCGCCAGCATCATGTTAGATGTGGTGCTGTGAATATCGATTAATAAATCAATGGATTTTTCTCGGATTTCTTTGACTATTTTTTTGGCTCGTTTTTGTTCGTATTGCTGACAATCGGGATTCACTAAATCTTTCTGGTTAAAACAACGATTTAAATCCGTATCGATATATCTAACCCGTTGCTTTAGGGCCAAGGGGTTAGCGATGAGACTGTGGGACTGAAAACTGCTGCGAGCAATAAGATTAGGTGAGTTTTGCAGGTATTTAACCAAATAAGCGGGAGTTAGTTCATTGCCATGCACACCAGCAATTAAAGCCAGATTTTTAATAGTAGTTTTCTGATCGATCATTTTTTATAAGTTTTGAAAAGTTGTAATTATTTATGGTTTGCGGCAAAAAGTTTGTTGGTGGGGTTAGGAGACAGTTATCAGTTATCAGTTATCAGTTATCAGTTATCAGTTCACAAAAGAAAACTCCCCACACCCCACACCCCACCCCTATAACTGATTTAGAAAAACCAGCCGTAGGAATGAAGACCTTTACCTAAAAGATTCACCCCTAAATAACATACCCAAACCACAACAAAACCACTGGCTGCTAGAATAGCTGGTTTTCTTCCCTGCCATCCCCGGGTAATGCGAGCATGGAGATAAGCGGCAAACACTAACCAAGTGATTAGCGCCCAGGTTTCTTTCGGATCCCAACTCCAGTAGGAACCCCAAGCTTCATTGGCCCAAACTGCCCCGGCGATGATACCGATAGTGAGAAGGGGAAAACCGAGACCAATGACCCGATAACTGATATTATCGAGGGTTTCCGCCAAGCTAAGACGTTGGGGCGAAAGAGTCGCCATCGCTGTTAGGGTGGGAGTCAAAAGGGCGGTTGTGCCACCGTTAGCCGTTTCCATGAAAATTGGGGCGGAAAGAGTGGTGGATAACTTATTTTGCAGACGATAGGCCCCCGTACCCACGGAACTGCCTTTTAACTCGATATTTTGACCTCTCGTGACGATCAGAAAAGCGATCGCCATCAGGGAACCCACCATCAAAGCAGCATAACTTAACATCATGACGCTAACGTGCATCATCAACCAATTCGATTTTAAAGCCGGAACCAAGGGCGCCGAAGTTTGCATTTCTCCGGGCAAAGACAAAGTGGCAAAAGCGGTAATCCCCATGGCTACAGGAGTCGTCACCACCCCCACCAGGCGACTGCGGCTAGTGTACTCAGCAATTAAATGAACCGCAGTTACACCCCAAGCGAGAAAGAATAAAGATTCGTAAAGATTGCTAATGGGGAAATAACCCGCTTCTAACCAACGCGCTCCCAATAAAGCGGCGATACAGAGGTTAGCGATGGCCACGCCGGTGCTGCCCAGGCCTGACAACAAAGGTATGCTAGGAAAGGCTGCCCCAGCCCAATAAACCAGCATGGTTAAAAACAGGACTAAAAAAGAAGTGTTATCGAGAAAGTTCTCTAAGCTAACTAAATTCATGGGATTTCTCTCGTTTGTCGCTCGCTCGCTACCAAGTATTCCATCCTCTATCCTATCCCATCGGTAAGGCGATCGAGACAGAGAATTGTTAGTAAGTAGTCGTGCAAAATTAATTTCCTAGTAAAGATAGGCACTCATGCAAGAGGCAAAAGGCAAGAGGGGGTTAGATATGTGTAATTAATTTTGCTTAGGTACTTATCAACAACTACAATGCACAGCAAAGCAAAGGATTAAGCCGCCATCACTACTACCGAATCACCAGCGCAGTTTTTATTCCCCTAATTGCCAGGTTATCTCTTCACCCGCTCGTAACGGCACCAGTCCGGATTCGGGAAATGGCAATTCATCGGGAATACGCCAAGTGGTTTTGGTTAATGTTATTTGTTCAGTATTCCGGGGGAGTTGATAAAAATCTGCACCGTGAAAGCTGGCGAACCCTTCCAATTGCTCGATCGCATCAACGCTCTCAAAAGCTTCTGCGTACAACTCTAGGGCGTGCAGAGCCGAATAACAACCCGCGCAGCCGCAGGAACTTTCTTTGCTGTAGCGAGAATGGGGCGCGCTATCGGTTCCTAGAAAAAACTTGGGATTGCCCGATGTTGCTGCTTGCAAAAGTGCCAAACGATGATCCTCTCGTTTCAAAATCGGCAGGCAATAAAAATGGGGACGAATGCCACCGGTCAAGAGAATGTTTCGGCTAAACAATAAATGTTGAGGCGTAATTGTGGCAGCGACATTGTTGTTAGTAGATAGAACAAACTTGACCGCATCGGCAGTGGTAATGTGTTCAAACACTACCCGCAGTTTCGGAAATCTTGTTATCAGTGGCAGCAAGTGCCTCTCAATGAACACTTTCTCTCGATCGAACACATCAATATCACCATCGGTAACTTCTCCGTGCAGTAGTAGTGGCATATCCAGCTGCTGCATCGCCTCAAAAACGCCATCGCACCTACGAATGTCCGTTACCCCCAAGTCGGAATTAGTTGTTGCACCGGCCGGGTAGTATTTCACCGCTTTGACAAACTGGGAGGCTTTCGCCGCCATGATCTCTTCGGGACTGGTATTATCAGTTAGATAGAGGGTCATCAATGGCTCAAACTGTTGACTCTCTGGAACTGCCGCCAGAATGCGCTCGCGGTAGGAGGCAGCCTCGGCGACTGAGCGTACTGGTGGCTTTAAATTCGGCATAATAATGGCACGGGCAAACTGACGCACCGTATGGGGTAGAACCGCTTTCAGTGCTGCACCATCGCGGAGATGAAGGTGCCAGTCATCGGGTCGAGTCATTGTGAATCTTCGCATTCTCCGATCATACAACGGTTAGGAATGTCATCACTAAACACAATACCCTTTCTATTTTGTTTTCATAAAAAGCGATCGCCTAACAGTTTAAACTTATAAAACCGCCATCGACAAAGAAGCGGTGAGGAATAGTTCATTAGACCTATCCAGGATGGTTAGGCAGAGAATGATATTGAAAGATGCCAAAGATACTGCCGACACTGCCAATACTAAGAATACTGCCGACACTGCCAATACTAAGAATACTGCCGACACTGCCAATACTGAGCATACTGCCGATACTAACCAGACTTAAAATGCTGCCGGCACTAGCGAGACTTAAAATACTGCCGGCACTGCCTAAACTCAAGATACAGCGATAACTAGCTTTGCTCAGATAATTAAGACCAGAAATCATTTTAAATCGGGGAAAGATTGGGGAATAGTTAGGGACGTATTTTGCCAAACCTGTTGTAAACGCATAGCCGGCATAGTTAGATAAAGAATATCACCTTGATCGAGAGTGATTTCCAGTAATTGCCAACCGTGGATAGTTTGACCCTGTTTTTCTAGGTAAAGTGGCACAAAATCGGCATTCATCGCCGCTTCCTTGACAATTTGCCCCATAAAAGGATGATTAGGTGTGATTAATGTAGCCAAAGCAACCCAGAGGAGATCATCGGTCATGCCATTACCGAGAATTCTACCGCCCAAAGCGGCCGCAGCGAAGGAATAGGTAGCTAAATCCCGGGGACATAATACCGTATCAAAATCAAAAACCTCTTGAATCGATCGCCCGAATTGTTCCTGAGAGCAGCGTAAAACTAGATTAATTTTAGGAGCGATCGCTTTAGCGGTGAGAGCAATCTCCACATTAATCATATCCTCGTAAGTCACCACGATCAAAGATTCAGCGTTATTAATATTAGCCGTTTCTAGGGTAGCTACTAGACGCGCATCCTCGATGATAACGGGGATTCCCCAAGAGCGCACAGAATGCAAAAATCTATTATTGGGGTCCGATTCAATCACCACCACTTCACAGCCTTGCTCGTGCAATTGTCGCACGATCCGGGTGCCGATACCTCCTAAACCACAGATAATGTGATGATTGCGGACGGGAATGCGGGTAGCATCCCAAAACTGTTTAAAGCGACTACCGAGAATAAAATCGTTGAGGAGAGCATAACAGATACCGATAACCCCGGCACCGACAATCATCATGACCACGGTAAAAATTTTGATACTATCGGGGGTAGATTCGGCCACTTTTTCGTTACCTCCGGCGCCGGTAATCATCCCGACGGAGAAATAGAGGGAATCGACGAGGGAAATTTTTTGATTAACGCTGAGATAGGTAATGGTAGCAAGGGAAATCATCCCCAGGAGGGAAAGGGTGACAAGAATTACCGGTTGGACATAGTGCTGATAGGGACGAAGATTAAGTAGATTTCTCAGCCACTTTTGCAGTTTAAAACGCTGTTTTGCCTTAATTGTCGGTTTATTGCCGATAATGAGATGATCGCCAGTTTGGAGTTTTTTGCCTAAAAGAACTGCGGAAACCAGATCGATTTCGTCGTGAGCGGGGAGATAATAGATTAACATCCGGGCCGGATCGTCCCAAAGTTCGTAAAGGGGTAATCCCCACCAAGGATGATTTTCCTCGATAATTATCTCTTGAATTGGCCAAAGGCGATCGAATAGCTGTAATTGACCGATAGCTTTATTGCCAAGGGCAGCAAAGGAAAAGATCGGGGATGCTAGGGAAGCAACGCTCATGCTAACGTGAGCAGGGAGGGTTTGATCGAGTCTTTCTCCCAAAGTTTCGTTAAATAGTCGGTTAACTATCCGAATTTTCGGGTTAATTATTCTTGCGCGGGTGAGAATTTCTAGATTGAGTGCGTCGTTATCGATGGCCAAAACTAGGGTTTCTGCATCTGGAAGGCCAGCTTGCAGCAGAGTTTTAGGAGAGCAGGGATCGCCGATAATAATATCAGACTGGTATTCACAGACCATTTGGCGATCGCTAATCGCTACTACTGCCGCAGATTGTTGTTTGAGTAAACAAAAGATTTTATAACCCGTGCGACCTAATCCACAGACGATGATTTGCGGTTTCATTCGTCGAGCGCGTTTTTTGCTGATTAACCTTTCATTTTTAGCGCAAAAACTAGGAAAAATCTGTAACTAAAGCTGCAATATTGCCAATTTTCCTAATCAGGCTTTGAAAATGATAAAATAATCATCATCGATTTAATCACTTAGGTCTTGACTCGCTTTCTTTGGGATAAATTTAGTAAAGATTACCTCGAAACCTTTCTCTCTTCTTCCGGTGACGTGAAAACTAGCCTTGATGTGACGGCAGAAACTCAAGAAATTGATGTATATTTTCGACCGACTTCCCCAGAAATGCCGCCCGAATTAGGTTTATTGGGCCGATTAGCTCAAACCCCTTGTCTATTGGAACCCTATCGCAATCCGGTCACGATTGAGGGAATTCTCGCTTGTTTATCTAAACTGTTGACTGTGCGGGAACAATTACAAAGAGAAGCTCACCGCAATCAACAACCCTTATTAGCAGAAAATATTCCTAGACTATGGATACTAACTCCTACGGCCAGTCAAAGAATTATAACTGCTTTTTCAGCTCTCAATCATCCAGATTGGGGAGAAGGAATTTATTTTTTAGCCCCAGCATTAACCACAGCCATTATTGTCCTGCATCAATTACCCGAAACCCCTGAAACCCTCTGGTTAAGATTATTAGGTAGAGGAGGAACCAGAAGCAGAGCGATTGATGAATTAGAGGCCTTGTCTCCCCATCATCCCTTTAAATCAGCTTCCTTAAAATTATTATACAATTTGAGTAGGAACTTGCAAGCCTTACCCAAAAGAACCCAGGAGGAGAGGAAATTTATTATGCGTTTAGCCCCTTTATACGAACAAGATAGAGAAAAAGCTATTCAACAAGGGAGAATTGAAGGGATTCAAGAAGGAGAAGCCAACCTAGTGCTACGCTTGCTTAACCGACGTTTTGGTGAACTTCCCCCGCATATTACTGAAACTATCCAAAAACTAACCGTAGAAAAATTAGAAGACTTAGGAGAAGCATTGCTAGACTTTGAGACTCAAGCTGACTTAATTAATTGGCTAAACCGCTCCACAGACTTTTAAAATGATAAAATAATCATCATTGATTTAATCACTTCAGCCTTGACTCGCTTTCTTTGGGACAAATTTAGTAAAGATTACCTCGAAACTTTTCTCGCTTCTTGCGGTGACGTGAAAACTAGCCTTGATGTGATGGCAGAAACTCAAGAAATTGATGTGTATTTTCGACCGACTTCCCCAGAAATGCCGCCCGAATTAGGTTTATTGGGCAAATTAGCTCAAACCCCTTGTTTATTGGAACCCTATCGCAATCCGGTCACGATTGAGGGAATTCTCGCTTGTTTATCTAAACTGTTGACTTTGCGGGAACAATTACAAAGAGAAGGGAGCAAGTCAATTTTGTCAGAACAAACGTACCAAGCCTTGTTCAAAGTGTTCCGTTCAGGTACGCACAACGAAGTTTGAGAACTTGAGGTACATTCCTTTCATTCCATTGCGCTCCCGAAATTTTCAAGCGTCTATCGATTTGTTTAATCGTTGATTCCACCGATCCTGAACCAATCGAACAAATTTCGTTCTCTTGAAAAATAGAAAGACCGAAAAAAAACAGAAATCATGCTATAGTGGAAAGCAGGGATACCACACATTAAAGTCGCAAGTCGTTGCCGATCTCGCGCAGCGAGCGCGTTGCGACCAAAAAAGTGAGCAGATAATCTGCGTCCGTTGTGAGAAAGGAAGAGTCCATGATTTTCGACTGGGTCAAGAGAGCAAAATAAGGTTAAATAAGGAAATAGAAATATTAGGAGATAAAGGCTATCAAGGAATTCAGAAAATCCATCAAAACAGTCAAATCCCTCATAAAAAAAAGAAAAAAGAAAAACTAAGTAAAGAGCAAAAAAAAAAGCCAATCGTCAGTTATCACAACGGCGCATAATTATAGAACATATTCATCGTCGTCTCAAAATATTTCGGATACTTTCATCAAGATACAGAAATCGCAGACGGCGATTTGGTCTGAGATTGAATTTGATTGCTGGTATCTACAATTACGAACTTCGTTACCGACAAAAGGATATATCTTGATTACTTTTGCAAGAGATATGATGAATATCCCGATGTGGGGATGCAGCCTTTTGATTCTGAACCTTACCATGCTCCCAAGGGTAATTCTTAACTAAAAATGACAGATAACTGCTTTGAGATAAAAGTTATGGGTAGGGATAATAACCCTACCTGATTTTATAGGAAAATAATTAATCCTCTGCTTGCCAATCGGGACAACTATCACTATCCCAACCGTAGGGATGGAAACCGCAGACGAGAAGATTGCCTCCGTAGATATAACCATGATAATTACGACAACCGATGCAAGCAGCATGGGTGTTAGGATCGGGGTTAACCTTAGGAGTGAGGATAAAATCCGAGGGTTCATCTAATTCCGAAAATAGGAATTCATCGAGGTTAAAAAATTCTTCCAATTCCTGGGGTAAAACCTCTTGAATAAACTGTTCCAGATCGATGATAATCTCCTCATTAATTTCTTCGATAGTTTGGGTCACTTCTTGAAAAAAAGTTTCAATTCCCAGCGCCACAGTTTCGATCACTTCCCAAAAATCCTTCTGCCAATCGTCCATGTTTGTACTTGCATCCCTTGTCTGATAATAATTAATTATTTGTCCCTAAAATCTAGGTTTTAATCCTGTTGCAGTTTCCGTAATTCTTCCTGAAGACGTTCCACCTGTTGTCGCAATTCATCTACTTTTGGATTGGCTGCCTTGGTGTCTTCCTCGTCTTCAATGATTTCTATCCGTCGGGGTTCATGGGGAATATTAGATTCGTTAGCTGCCACCGTTTGCTGTTGTGCCTGTTTCACCAATTCATCAACGTATTTCCGCGCTTCTTCCGTCGTCATTTCCCCGCGAGAAATCATTTCATCGGCTAATTTTTGGGCTTGATTTCTTAATTCTTGTAAATTTACTTCAGCTTTTTCGGCGGCATAGGTAGCAATACCTACGCCCAAATAAACTGCTTTTTTGACTAAATCACCTAAGTTGGCCATAGCAAAAATCCTGAATCGATCGCTCTTACTTCCTAGAATAAACGATCCTTCTCCCAAATGGAGATGGGTTTTGGGTGTCAGTGAACAGTGAACAGTAAACAGTAATCAGTGAACGCTTGCACCTCCATCCAAGAGAGCCATCAGTGAACTGAAAACTCACATCTGATAACTGATAACTGATAACTGATCACTGATAACTGATGAGGTAAAGTTTTGTAAATAGACGCGGTGGTGGCAACAGCAAAAGTGATCGCTATAAAGATTAAATTTTAGTCAAATTGCTGGTTTTTCGCTCTTAAAGCGACTATAAAGCCTCATTAGGTCATTTTTGACCTAAATGGTTTGATGAAGCTCAAAATAACTAAATATTGTGGATAGTTGCTGGCAGCCCGCAGCCGGCTGAATTGATTTGTGTTCATCCTAACCAAAGATTTAAACTAAAGACCAGATTCCCGATTTAATCACAAAAAACTATGTTTCCTATTCATCGCCCCCGTCGTCTGCGTCAAACCCCTCAAATGCGCCGTCTGGTGAGTGAAACCGTCTTGACAGCCAATGACTTTATCTATCCTCTTTTCGCCACGACGGGGGAAGGTATTGCTCAGGAAGTCAAATCGATGCCGGGGGTTTACCAATTGTCAATCGATAAAATTGTTGACGAAGCCAAGGAAGTGCGGGATTTAGGAATTCCAGCGATTATTTTATTCGGGCTGCCGGAAAGTAAAGACACAGAGGCGACGGGAGCATGGCACGATCATGGTATTGTCCAAAAAGCGGCCACAGCAATTAAAGAGGCAGTTCCCGATCTACTCATTGTCGCTGATACTTGTTTGTGTGAATATACCAACCATGGTCATTGTGGTTATCTGCAAACGGGAGATTTAACCGGCAGGGTGTTAAACGATCCTACTCTGGAATTATTGCAAAAAACCGCCGTTTCTCAGGTAAAAGCGGGAGTGGATATCATTGCACCGTCGGGAATGATGGATGGTTTTGTGCAGGCAATTCGTCAAGGATTGGATGAGGCCGGTTATAGTGATACACCGATTCTTTCCTATACGGCTAAATATGCCTCTGCCTATTATGGTCCGTTTCGGGATGCGGCTGATTCTACTCCTCAATTCGGCGATCGCAGAACCTACCAAATGGATCCGGGTAATGCCAGAGAAGCCTTAAAAGAGGTGGAATTAGACGTATTAGAGGGAGCAGATATGTTAATGGTGAAACCTGCTCTATCTTACATGGATATTATCTGGAGAATCAAAGAAATGACTAATTTACCCGTGGCTGCCTACAATGTGTCGGGGGAATATTCAATGATTAAAGCGGCGGCGTTAAATGGCTGGATTGACGAAAAACGGGTGACTTTAGAGACTTTAACCAGCTTTAAACGGGCGGGTGCCGATATTATCTTAACCTACCACGCTAAGGATGCCGTGCGCTGGTTAGCAGAGGGTTAAACTTAATCCCACATTCCGCACCTTCACCTGTCACATTGGCTGTCCCCCTTTAAACCCACCGTTCGCAGTAATACTATAAGGTGCAGAATGTGGAATCGACAGTACCATTGGTTCACTGATTACCGATCACTGAAAATGCGCTCACCTGTGTTTTGGCAATTTGATGGGTACAATAGAGATAGCGGAGACCGAGAATAGCAATTCTCCCTACAATTATCGATCAACACTTACCCCCACTCTCTCTTTTTTGTTCCACTGCCCATGCTCCAAGATACCCAATCTATTCGTTACTATCAAAGACTAACCGATGACATGGTGGATCTTTGGCACCGTAGCTCGCGTTTTGATGAGATTCGGCTATACGTAGAAGGCTATTTAGCCTGTTTACGCGATTCTAATTCCATAGAACCCTATCTCATTCATCGTCTCGAAGAAGAAATATTTCGCTTTCTGCGAGATCCTTCTAATTTTGAATATCTCTCCCCCCAAACCCAAACCCAAACTGAAGCAGATTATGGGTATTATTAACCTTTACCGTTGCCTCTTGCCTCATCTCCACAGGCAATTTCAATGCACGGACAGCTGTTCGGGACAAATGGGGATTTTTACCAGAGAGCTACTGAGCTTGACAGGAACGCGATTGGGTCATCTGTAGGACAATAGTATCGATCGATTTCACCAGAGCCTGTCCTGGAACCCTTTGATTATTAACGATAATGCTAAATAACATCGGTCCTTGGTGGGGGTTTTCTAGATAACCCGATAGGGCCCGCACACCAGTAAGAGTGCCGGTTTTGGCGTAAACTGTGCCAGTAGCGGCCGTCTGACGCATTCGGTTTCTCAGGGTGCCACTAATTCCCGCTACCGGTAAGGAAGCATAGAAAGTGTCGCGATTAGGGGAATAATACATCACCCGCAAAATTTCCACGATCGAGCGGGGAGTAGCGGTATTATGGCGGGATAATCCCGAACCATCAGCTAAACGAAAACCACTGGGATTGATGCCCAATTGTGCCAAGATGGCAGTAACACTTTTAGAACCGCCAATAAAGCGAAAAAGAGTATCAGCATAGAAATTATTACTTCTTTGATTAGTGATATTCACCCAATCGCGCAGGGATTTTTTCTGAATTGTCGTTTCCGGGTTCATCGCTTGTAAAGCGGCAGCCGTGGTAAATAACTTTGTATTAGAAGCAGGGATAAAATAGCGATCGGCGTTATGACTATAAATAACCGTTTGGCGATCGATAGATTCGATTAATACACCCCACTGATTGGGAGCTTGACTGATAATTTTATCGATATTTGCCCCAATCGATTGAGTACAGGTATTATTATTGGTGTTATTGTTTTCCGGTGGGGGAACGTATAATTCTATGGATTCGTTCGACGAGGAAGGATTGGGATAAACAGACAGATTAACTTGAGCGATGCTAGGGTAGGCCAAAGCGATAGTAGCTGCACTGGCCACTGTCAACGAATTGAGGCAATGGAGGAGTTTTTTCATGCTGTGTTTGTGTAAGAGTCTGGTTTCCCTGAGTATTCGCCCTATTGTACCAGTTGCTGCTCAAGTGTCAACGTTACCTGCCTAACAGATTTTAACGGCTAATTCCCACCAATGCCAGAGAAGAAAGCTTGTCATAGCCCAGAACTACACTGAATAAACCTTCTCAAGACCGGTGAGAATTTTTCTAGGTTCCAAAATTGTGCTATTTTGATAGCCGTGACATTACTGCTGACAATTTGGGAATAATAACAGCAAAGTGTAGGAGAGATGATTCCAAAACAATGACGAATACCACCCGTCAAACCGTGCTAGAGACGTTCAACTTACAAAAAACTTATCGGACGGGATTCTGGTTAGATAAAAAAATCGAATCCTTGAAAAACTGTACTTTAATTGTCCATGAGGGCGAAACTTTTGGATTATTAGGTCCGAACGGTGCGGGTAAAACCACGCTCTTAAAAACTCTTTTGGGGATTGTCCGACCCACTTCTGGACAGGCCCTGATTCTCGGTCAGCCAATTGGCGATCGCTCGGTTAGGCAACGCATCGGCTATCTTCCTGAAAATGCCTACTACTACGACTATCTCACCGGCTGGGAATTCCTGCAATTAATCGCCAGCATTTTTAAAATTCCCTCTTTTGTGCAGAAAAAACGCATTCCTGAATTATTGGATTTAGTGGGATTAGACCGCAAAACTGCCCAGAAAAAGCAATTGCGTCAATATTCTAAGGGAATGATGCAACGGATCGGTATAGCTCAAGCATTAATCAATGATCCCGAATTAGTCTTTCTCGATGAACCGATGTCGGGACTGGATCCTATCGGTCGCTATCAGGTGCGCGCAATTATTCAATCCCTTAAAGAAGAGGGGAAAACCATCTTTTTTAACTCTCATATTCTCTCCGATGTGGAACAAATTTGCGATCGCATTGCTCTCTTAGCTCGGGGGGAATTACTCTGTGTTGGTTCCCTCGATCAAATTCTCGGTCGTGCTGATGTCTATCAGGTGATTGTTCAAGGTGGTAGGGAGGATCAACTACAGCAATGGCTTCTCGGTTTGCATTGGCGCGATAATTGTTGGCAGGGACAATTACAGGGAGAACCAGATGCTTTTCTGACGGCCCTGTCTAGTATGGATGCTCGCTTGATTAGTCTTAATTTAGCTCGTGCTTCCCTAGAAGAATTTTTTATCGACCAATTACGTCAGCGCGGTATTACTTCTACTCAATAAGCACCTTCATAAATTGATCAAGAGATCATTTACCACGGGGGAAAGCGGATTTAAGGAAGGGGGAAACCTAGACGGTCTTCAGTCCGTCTAGGAGTACAGTAGAAAATGCCCATTTATTCGATCCGTTCATGATTATTTCCGTCGTAGCACTGAAGGGAGGGGTCGGGAAAACCACCACATCGATTCATTTGGCCGCCTATTTTCAAGAAAAAGCGCCCACTCTATTGATTGATGCGGATAAAAATCGTTCGGCTCTTCATTGGTCCCGGGAAGATACCCTTCCTTTTATGGTAGCGTCCCAAGCTGGAGCGACGGGACTGGTGAAACAATACACTCATATTATCGTCGATACCCAGGCCCGGCCGGAGCCGGACGAGTTAAAAGATTTAGCTCAGGGCAGCGATTTATTAATCTTACCCACCACTCCCAATCATCTCGATATCGATGTCACCATTAAAGCGGTAGAATTACTATCCAAGATGACCGGTAATTATCGAGTTCTTTTAACCCAAGTAGATTCACGGACAAAAACAGGACGGGAAGCTCGAAAAGCTCTAGAAGAAGCAAAATTACCCGTATTTAAGCGAGAAATCCCCCGTTTAGTCGCTTTTGAACGAGCGGCCGAAAAGGGAGTCATCGTCAAAGATTATCCCGACCCCCGGTCTAATTTCGGTTGGCTTTGTTACCAAGCGGTCGGTAAAGAAATTTTTGCCCTCATGACATAAATTGTTAAAAAAGTTAATATTAATATTTGTGTCATTTTTCCCCGAAAAGATACTTAATCTGCATGGGGACTTTTTGTAATCTTCCGTTAAGCGTTCACTCCTAAATCGGTAAAGTCTGAGACAATCAAAAAAGTCTGACTGTAGGATAACCCTCTATGAAATTGGCCTATTGGATGTACGCGGGTCCCGCTCATATTGGCACGTTAAGGATCGCCAGTTCCTTCAAAAATGTTCATGCTATCATGCACGCTCCTCTGGGAGACGATTATTTTAACGTCATGCGCTCGATGCTGGAAAGGGAGCGTAATTTTACCCCCGTCACTGCTAGTATTGTCGATCGTAATGTTTTAGCCCGGGGTTCCCAAGAAAAAGTCGTCGATAATATTGTTCGCAAAGATCGCGAAGAAAGTCCCGATTTAATCGTTTTAACCCCCACCTGTACCTCCAGCATTCTCCAAGAGGATTTACAAAACTTTGTCGAAAGAGCGCGACAGGATGCCCAAGGAGATGTGCTGCTGGCCGATGTTAACCACTATCGCTATAATGAACTACAAGCGGCCGATAAAACCCTCTATCAAATTATCAAATATTATCTCGATAAGGCCCAGAGAAAAGGGGAAATTATCTCCCAGAAAACCCCTAAACCTTCGGTTAATATTATTGGTATTACCACCCTCGGTTTCCACAACCAACATGATCGCACAGAATTAAAGCGGTTAATGGCAGATTTGGACATTGAAGTTAACGAAATTATCCCCGAAGCTGCCTCGGTGGAAAACTTAAAAAATCTGCCCCGCGCTTGGTTTAATCTGGTTCCCTATCGAGAAGTGGGATTAATGACAGCCAAATATCTCGAAAGCGAATTTGCTATGCCTTACGTTGATATTACCCCCATGGGAGTGGTGGAAACAGCACGCTGTATTCGCCAAATTCAAGAGGTAATTAATGGCCAAGGTGCGGCAGTAGATTACGAAGATTTTATCAATGAACAAACTCTGCACATCTCCCAAGCTGCTTGGTTTTCTCGTTCCATCGACTGTCAGAATTTAACGGGCAAAAAAGCGGTGGTTTTTGGTGATAATACCCACGCAGCCGCTATGACAAAAATTCTCGCCAGGGAGATGGGAATTCATGTGGTTTTAGCGGGGACTTATTGTAAGTATGATGCCGATTGGTTCCGGGAACAAGTGAGTGAATATTGCGATGAAGTGTTAATTAGCGATGATAATGGGGCGATAGGGGATGCTATTGCTCGATTAGAACCAGCGGCGATATTTGGTACCCAAATGGAACGTCACGTCGGCAAACGTTTAGATATTCCCTGTGGAGTAATTGCCGCACCTATTCATATCCAAAATTTCCCCCTCGGTTATAAACCTTTCTTAGGTTACGAAGGCACTAATCAGATCGCCGATTTGGTCTATAATTCCTTTACTTTGGGTATGGAAGATCACCTATTAGAGATATTCGGTGGTCATGATACTAAAGAGGTAATTACTAAAGGTATTTCGGCAGATTCTGACCTAAATTGGAATAAGGAAGCTACGGTAGAATTGCAGAAAATCCCCGGTTTTGTGCGGGGGAAAGTCAAACGAAATACCGAAAAATTTGCCCGGGAGCGAGGTATTGGTGAAATAACTTTAGAGGTAATGTATGCCGCTAAAGAATCCGTAGGAGCTTAATTATTTTTGGGGCTGAAATTTAACAGCATTCAGCCCTATTTTTTTTTAGTTATTTACTTAATCCCTGAAGTATTCTTTCCTCTACTCCTTTCCCCTGAATTAACACTCCAAATCCTCCTAAACCAGTGGGATTGATTAATTGATGTAGGGCATCTCGACGCTGAAATATAGTTAATATATCGATTTTTCCTTGAGAAAGTTGATTTAATCTATCCCCTAATCCCAAAGCCATTAAAAATAATCCTTGCTGAGTAAAACCGAGATTTTTTAAGCCTAATTTTTCCCCTTGACGTTGTAAAGCAGTAAAATCCACATGAGTGGTAATATCTTGTTCTCCCACCCACAAATAAGGATGATTATGACGCTGGTGTTGTCGATAACATTGTAGGGTTCCTTGACTTCTTTGGGGATGATAATATTTTTCGGCAGTGTAACCGTAATCTATGGTTAAGATATAACCTCGATCGAGTTTCCGATTAACCGTTTCTAACCAGTCTAAAGCTAATAAGTTTACCTCGGTTTGATAACCCTCCGGATAAAGTGGGGAGGGAATATTTATCCCCACTAAATCAAAATAGTCTTTGATTCTGTCGGTGGATAAATCTCCGATAATCTCCTGAAAAGGTTCCCCCAATCCCAGATAAATTTCTCGTAATTCTCCCGACTCGATCACAACTCGATGGACAGGAAAAGCATCGATTAACTCATTACTAAACACACAACCCACAAGGGAATTATCAGCTAAATTCGGCCAACTTTGCCAAGATACCGGGGAATATCCCGCTAAAGTTGCCCGTTGTCTTTCCCTGAGTTTCTGAGATTGTTCGATAATTATATAACTGAGATTTTGATAAAAATCAGCATAGCTATCACTCAAATAATCAAGGATATCTTTCGCTAAAATTCCCGAACCTGCTCCCACTTCCACTAAAGTAAATCCTCGCGAATTGCCCAAAAATTCCGCCATCTCAACAAATTGCTCCGCCAACAATTGGCCAAAATCTGCCCCTAGGGACGAGGAAGTAAAAAAATCTCCTTTTGAGCCAATTTCTACTTTTCCAGAGGTATAATAGCCATAATCGGGGTGATAGAGAGCTAAATCCATCCAGCGATCAAAGCTAATTTGACCCGCTGCTGATTGTCTAATTTCCTCTAGGATGATTGCCTCTAAATTCATTTTGATCGGGGAATTATGAATTATGAATTATGAATTATGAAATGGGAATTATACTAAATCCAGTTACTAAAGACTGATTATCTATTCCTCCTTTTGCCCATCCTTATAAGTAGCCTATACTCAACGGATTTAGTATTAGTAAACAGTAAACAGTAATCAGTAAACAGTAATCAGTAATCAGGTATAAAGACAAAGATAACTAACTAATTAACTTAAGTACCTAGGCAAAATTAATTACACATATCTAACCCCGCTCTTGCCTCTTGCCTCTTGCCTCTTGCCTATCTTCACTCGGAAATTAATTTTGCACGACTACTTAAAACTTACATCTGATCACTGATAACTGATAACTGATAACTGATAACTGATAACTGATAACTGATAACTGATAACTGATAACTGATAACTGATTTACTCTCCCGCATGATAGGAACTGCGGACTAGGGGGCCGGATCTAACCTGAGAAAACCCCATTTTTTTGGCAATTTCTCCTAACTCGCTAAATTCTGAGGGAGTCCAATATTTCTGTACGAGCAAATGTTCCAGAGAAGGACGCATATATTGACCAATAGTAACTCGATCGCAGTCTATCGCCCGTAAATCTGCCAAAGTCTCGATAATTTCCTCTTTTGTCTCACCGTGACCGACCATTAAGCCAGATTTCGTCGGAATTGAGCAATCAATTTCCTTAACATAACGCAAAACCGCCAAAGAACGATCATATTTAGCCCCGCGTCTAACCGGCCCTTGCAAACGGCGCACCGTCTCGATATTGTGATTGTAACAGGCAGGTTTTGCCCCCACCACCGTCGCCACCCGTTCCTGTTGACTTCCCTTACCTCCAGCAAAATCTGGGGTTAACACCTCAATTAAAGTGTGGGGATTGCGTTCGCGAATAGCTGTCATCGTCCGCACAAACCAACTGGCTCCGCCGTCTTCCACATCATCTCTAGCCACAGAAGTCAAGACAACGTAACTTAAATTTAACAATTGCACCGCTTCGGCTACTTTTTGCGGTTCCTCCACATCGAGAGGCATGGGTGCATGACCCTTATCCACTTGACAAAAACCACAGGACCGGGTACAAGTGGGACCCATCAACAAAAAAGTCGCCGTACCTTGGGCATAACATTCGCCGCGATTGGGACAGCGACCCTCCTCGCAGATAGTATGAATGTTCCTTTGTTTGATAATGCGCTGAACCGTGGAAATTTCGCTAGATTTGCCGAGTGAACGCCGTAACCAAGCGGGTAAAGACGTAATTTCCTCGCGCCACTGTGGGGGTATATTGGACATGAGAAGTTAACTAATGTTGGGGATTTCAGTAATCAGTAATCAGTCATCAGTGGGGGGTTGGGGAGAGGGACGACTAACTCCCCAAAACGAAAACTTTCCTATCTCACCATAAAGATAACTGCTATAAGCTGAGAAAGCGGGTAAAGATCATTGTTAATCAAAAAGGAAACTTGGGCAATGGGACGATGGCAACGGGGAAAAATTTTCAATCTGGTCCTTCAAGGATTAGCGGGTTGCTTCTTGGTTAGTATTTTTGTTCTTAATTCCCTGCCATCCCTAGGCCAAAATTTTCTGGTTCCATTTGTATCTCCCACCGGGACAAGGATTTTTGTAGCTGGGGATATAGAATATGCCTCCGTGCATCTGGATGGATTTGCCTTATTTCAGATTGCCTCCCAAGATTTTACCGCTTCTGAGGCCCGGGAACTCTCCCCGGTAGAAAGACGGGCTAGGCGCATTGAAAGAGGTTTAAATAATATTATCAATCGGGGTTTCGATCCGACAACCCTGCAAGTAAGTACGGCGACGCTCAATAATTTAACCGTGATTGTGGCCAAGGATAACCAGAAGTTACCGCAACAGGTAATTCTGACAGTAACAGAAGTTGATGCCCTGATCGATTCTTCTTCGGTTGACGATTTAGCAGACCAATGGGTTCAAATCATCCAAACAGCTTTGCTCCAAGCTTGGCAAGAACGTCAGCCCGCCGCTCGCCGGCAACAGGTAATGACTGCCGCTAAAATTATTTTGGGGCTAATTTTCTTAAGCTGGGTATCAATTTGGTGGCAGAAACGTTTAAGAAATCGCTTTAATCTCCTCAAAAAACAGGCTAAAAGTCAATCTGATCGGAATTTAGCCATAAATTCCCCCCCCAGAAAAGATCGCTCCCAAGAACCAATTTTAGCCGCTCTAGAAGATTCCTCTAATTTCCGTCAACAGGCTGATATTCAGCGACAACTGACGTTAAATATTCTCTGGAAAAGACTGGCTTTTATTGGACTGATACTGCTTTGGGTTGGCGGAATAGCGGCGATTTTGTATGTATTTCCTGAAACTAGGCTAGAAGGACGGGGGATAATTCGTATTCCTTTGCGGATTTTTATTATCTGGTTGCTGCTGACATCAGTGAGCAATATGGTTAATCTCTACGTTAATTTTCGGCTACGGGAGTGGGTAGAGGAAGGAGCGGTGTTTTCCGAAAATTTGGAAAGGAGGATTCTACGCGCTCCCACTTTATTAGAAGTTGGGCGAGAAATGATCACATTTATCGCCATTTTTCTGGGAATTTTGATTTTTTTGAGCTGGATGGGTCTTTCTTTCGCCTTTTTACTCACGGGAGCCGGTTTAGTGGGAGCATTGCTCACCTTTGCCTTTCAGGATCTTTTAAGAGATTGGATTAACGGTTTTCTGATTGTCTTTGAAGATCAATACACCGTCGGTGATATAATCGAGTTTCAGGAGTTTACTGGTTTGGTGGAAAATATGAGTTTGCGAGCGACTCAATTGCGGGCTGCTGATGGACGTTTAATCACTATTGCCCATAACCAAATTATTAGCTCACACAACCTCAGTAAAGATTGGGCGCGAGTCAATTTTACCATCGAAGTCGCCTATCACACCGAGCCAGATGTGGTGATCGCTTTAATGGCAGCTATCGCTGAAAATATGGCTGTAGATCCACAATGGCAAGAAGATATCATCAATCCTGTGCAGGTTGTTGGTGTTAGTCGGGTTTCTCACACGGGAATGGAAATTATGCTCAGAATTGTCGTCAAAAGATTACGACAATGGGACATAGAAAGAGAGTATCGTCGTCGTCTAAAAATTGCTTTTGAGGAGAAGGGAATTCACATTGGTATTCCCCAACAAAGTTTCCTGATAAGTACCTAAGCAAAATTAATTACACATATCTAACCCCCTCTTGCCTTTTGCCTCTTGCCTTTTGCCTATCTTTACTAGGAAATTAATTTTGCACGACTACTTAGCAAAAGATAGAGAACAATTCAAGGGACAGTTTTAAAGGGGAGCGACTCTCTCCCACTTATGGTGATAACCTATTGAAAAATGGCGTTTTGGGGTTGTTATGTCCTTAAATGTAAAGTTTTGTTAGGAGATTCAATGTTTCTGGGAAAGTGGGTTAGAATCGAGTCGTGTTAGTCCTGGGGTATTCTATCTAAAGGATGAGAACTTTTTGCCCCTATTCCTCTTTCTCTAGGTCTAACAATTGTCCTAAACTCTGACTGCAAGTCTCGCTATTAAACCCTCTGTCCCTGGCGAATTTAGATTTTGGATTGATGATTCTTGCCACAATCATCGCCACCACTAAGTTTCTGATTCGTGAGGATTTTTCACTGATTATTTTATCTAAACCTAATTTTTTAATCGTCTCTAAAATAGCCATCATATGACCATGAGGAGGACTTCTAATCACTTCAAAATGATTGGGAATGCCTTCAGTCATGGACAGTGTTGCTCCTTTGAGAGCCAGTTTTAGATTGTCGATAATATCATCGGGTAATTTTGAGAGATTGGCAAGGGTTCTTTTTTTGACTTGATTTCCTTCTCGGTAGGATTCTCGAAGAACCGCAGGGGGGGAATTACGGTTAGGAACTTTTTCTATATACATGGCTATCATTTTAGCAAATAGAGAGAATTCTTGTCCATTAAGAAATATTACAAATTACATGGGTACATTGAGAAAGGTTAAGGGGTGCATCCATTGATGGATAAGGGTTTTCGGCTATTATGGTATATATGTATGGGAGAAGTTGAGGTAAGTAGTCGTGCAAAATTAATTTCCTAGTAAAGATAGGCAAAAGGCAAGAGGCAAAAGGCAAGAGGGGGTTAGATATGTGTAATTAATTTTGCTTAGGTACTTATAAAAGTAGAATAGAGAGATTATACTAATTATAGAAAAATTACAGCTTTGTTCCTAAAGATGAAGTGTAACCTAATTTGGTATCGAATCCTGACGACCGGCTCCCCAAAACGAAAACTTTGTACTTCACCATTAAGATAACTGCTATAAGATGAATTTATTAGAAGAAGTTAAGGCAAAAACTAAAGAATTTCGTACCGATAACTATCCTATGTCAATCGGAGAGATTATTAGTCTTTATAATAACAAAGAAATGATAATTAATCCAGATTTTCAAAGATATTTTCGTTGGACAATAGCTCAAAAAAGCCGATTCATAGAATCGATACTACTAGGAATTCCTATTCCCTCTATTTTTGTCTATCAGAGAGAAGAAGATAGTGTTTGGGAATTGGTGGATGGATTACAAAGGATTTCAACAATTTTGGAATTTGTTGGCGATTTAAGAGATGAGGACGATGAAACTAAGAAAAAACCGAAACTGGTGCTTCAAGGTACTAACTTATTACCTAGCTTAAACGGAGTTATGTGGGAAGGTGCAGAGGAAGGAGAGTATAATTTGCCCCCATCTCTAAAAATAGATTTCAAAAGAGCGAAAATACAGGTTCAGATTATCCAAAAAGAATCGGATAAAAATGCTAAGTTTGAAGTTTTTGATCGTTTAAATACTGGTGGCTCTTTTTTATCTTATCAAGAGGTGCGTAATTGTCTTTTGATTATGCTAGATAAAAGCCTATATAAGTGGTTAGAAGACTTGGCAGAAAATGAGAACTTTAAAAATTGTATTTCCCTATCCGAGCGATTAAGACAAGAACGCTACGACTTGGAACTAATTCTTAAATATTTTGCCCTGTCTTCTCCCACATTTGATCCAAAATCATTGAACAAAAAAGAGGTTAATGAATATTTGACTGACTATCTGAGAGAATTATGTAATTCCACCACTTTTGATCGTGTGTTAGAGCAAGAAAAATTCGCTAAAATGTTTTTATTGCTTGCTGAAGCGACGAATGAAGATACTTTTACCAAATATGATGGAACAAGATTTAAGGGTAAATTTCTCGATTCTGCTTATGAAGCGATCACTACAGGATTACGAGAAAATATTGATGATTACTCTGCTCAAGATATTGAACTGCTAAAAACAAAAATTCAGGAAATGTGGTCAGAATCTGACTTTATTTCTAACATCGGTACAGGATCGAGAGCTAGAACTAGAATGCACAAAATGATTGAATTTGGCAAAAAATATTTTAAAAAGTAATGAGTAAAGATAATAGAACTATCGAAATTCTCCAGAAAAACTTAGATGAAGATATGGCATGGCGAATCAGAGAACTTAGTATTTTAAAAACTAAAATTCCTCGACAAAAAGGAACTGAGCAAGATGTATTAATTAGAGCCGGAATAACCACTCTCTATGCCCATTGGGAAGGTTTTATTAAATATGCAGCAGAATGTTATTTGCAGTTTGTTTCCTTAAGAAAATTAAATGATCATCAACTGGATTACTGTTTCGTTGCCCTTGGTTCTAGAAAATCTATAAATGAGTTAATAAAAACCAATAAATTTAAGTTACAAAAAGAGATGATCAAAAATTTACTTGATAACCTAGAAAATAGAGCTTATATACCCTACGAAAATATTATTAACACCAAATCTAATCTCAATTTTGAAGTTTTCACTGATATCTGTACTATTCTAGGAATTGATGATAGTGATTATCAACTGCGGCAGAAAGCTATTGATGAACAACTTCTCACCCAAAGAAATAAAATTGCTCATGGCAAGTATTTAACTATCGATTATGAAGAATACATCAGTATTTATAATTTAGTAATTCAATTAATCAGAAATTTTAAAGATGATCTATTAAATGCCGCCGTGACGGAACAGTATAAAAAAGTCAAAAGTATATAGGGTTAATACTAAATCCGTTGAGTATGCGCTACATATCAGAACAGGCAAAAGGCAAGAGACAAAAGGGGAAATAAATAATCAGTTTTTAATAACCGGATTTAGTATTTGACTATCAAGAACTGTTGAAATAGTAGCAAGAGACGAAGTGACTAATCGGAGTAACTTGTCTTTTGTCTCTGCCAAATTCTTATCTTCTGTATCGCGCTGTAAACTTTGAGTATTATAAATTTTTTTAATTAAGTCTCTGCCAGCAGAAAAAACATTACTATCGGAATATTTTGTTGTACTGGCTTCTTCAAAAAATATATTAATTCCCTCTGACCATTCAGCTTTTAACTCTAAGTCATCCACTTGCTCTAATAGATTATTACTAAGAGATTGAAGTTCTTGAAGCTGCGTTTTGACATGAGGTGCTTTCGCATAAATTCTTCCCCAAGTGGCCAAAAAATCAAAAGTTTGTTCGGCAATTAAAGGGGTTCCGTCCGCAAGACTAACTTTAAAAAAAGCGTCGAGGGCAGGGGCAAGAAGCGCAAAAATTGGTAATTCCCAACTATTGACAGAAGCGGTAAGAACAAGTAGGCTGATTCTAGATGGACTATCAGGGGGAATACTATTGCGAGATAAAATTGACGCAATAAATAACCAAACAACCTCATTGTTAATCTCGCTGTCATTCTGTAGAAGCTTACGTCCCAATACCCCTAAGCCGATTTCTGAAGCTTTGATCGATCCCAGTGCCAACAGAGCGGCAAACTCTCTAACATGACTATCCACCCTTCTCAGATTGCCGAAAGCTCTATCAATTTCTTCTCTAGCGTTATCACTATCGCCAGAGTCTAAAAATTGTTGTACTCTTCTAAGCATCGTTGTCATTCTGTTTGGGGCGAAGGGATAAAGGTAAGACCACTGCGAATTTCAATATCTACACGGGCGTTTTTAGTTTTACGTTTAGAATCCTGAAATGGGTGCGGTTGTGCCTCTGGAGTGACACCACCTTGCTCACTAGCATTTGTAACAAAGCGTTCAGCTTTTCTAAAAGCTTGTTTCCGTTCCTCTCGTTGAAATTCGCTGCATTGCCCTTTAATATTAGCAAGAAATGATAATCCTTCTTCAGCAGTAACAGGATTTTTTCTTGCCCAAGAACAACTGTATCCACCCTTTTGCTGGATATCGTCTCCTTGAGCTTGTACACTCCCACGATAAGGTTCTGACGAACTCGACATATTAAATGTTCAAATTTATTCATTTAAGACAATTATATAGTAATTATCAGCAAAAATGTCAAACAAAGCCCAAATACTTGATTAGAATCAATTATCAAAAGTGGTTCTTCCGAACTTACACTGTAGAAAATTCCCCAAGCTCCCTCTCTGTCCAGCAATGCTCTAAAGTTGATAAATATCAATCTAACAAAAACTCAAAGCCTTGCTGTACAAGCTCTACAAGCATGAGTTGTTAATATTTTCACATGACAGATTCGGTAGAGCCTCAAAAGTTCAGCTATAAAATTATGTAGAATGCTTTCGACGACTTACTGGGAAATTACCTGACAAAAAAAAGTTGATAGAACCAAAACGGTCTATCAACTCTTAAAGTTATCTATTCAAGAACTAAAAATTAACGTTCTTGAAAGACGATTTTTTTGTCCAGGGAAGGACGGTTATTCGACTTAGAGGGGTACTTACTACCACCACTGCGGGGAGTTTTATTAATCACCGGTTTACTGCTCGTCGCTGCGGGAACTTCCCAATCAGTTTTCATCCACTGGGGACAATTTTGATCGTAGATCATTTGCAGGGCAGCAGCCGCGATCGCTTGGGGATCGTATTCTTCACTTAAATCCCGCACTAAAGGCAAGAAAGAAGCCATCCGTTCCCCCGATAAAGCCTCTTTTAGCTGATTTTGCAGCTTGGTCAGGCGTTTTGCTTCCACTTCGGTGCGACTAGGAATGGGACTAGATTCCAGACGTTGACGCAAACGCTGTTCAATCTGACGTAATAAACGCCGATCGATCGGTTCTACTAAAGATATAGCAGTTCCCGTTTTACCGGCGCGGCCGGTGCGGCCAATGCGGTGAATATAGGTTTCGGCGTTATCCGGCAGATCATAGTTAATAACGTGGCTGAGATTTTCTACATCTAGACCGCGGGCCGCGATATCCGTGGCTACCACTAATTTAATTTTGCCCTCGCGGAAACGTTGCACCAGTCGTTCCCGTTGCACTTGGCTTAAGTTACCGTGGTATTCATCCACCGTTTGCCCCGCTTCTTGCAGTTTGCTGGTTAATTCGGCTGCGGTTTGCTTGGTGCGGACGAAAATAATCGCCGATTCTAGGGGTTCGATCTCTAACAGGGGTTGCAGGACTTTTAATTTCGTCCAACCGCGAGGGATCATATAAATTTTCTGTTCGATTTTAGCAGGAGCGGCCTGGGTTTGAGAAACCGTCACAGAAATGGGAGATTTCAAGAAATTAGCGATTAAATCGCGGATTTCCCGGGGCATAGTGGCCGAGAAACAGGCGGTTTGACGGGTGGAGGGGGATGCTTGCAGAATTTTCTTAACATCATCGATAAAACCCATACTGAGCATTTCGTCCGCTTCATCGAGGACTACCCAGTTTAAGGATTCGAGATGGAGTTTTTTGCGATCGAGCAGATCAATTACCCGGCCGGGAGTGCCGACCACAATCTGGACACCTTTTTCCAGACTGCGGATCTGACGTTCCATGGATTGACCACCACAGACTGTCAGGATAAAGAGACGACGGTCATCAGAGAAATCTTTGATGGCGCTGGCCACCTGTTGGGCTAATTCCCGGGTGGGGGTGAGGATTAAAGCTTGAACGTTAGGATTTTTGGTGTCCATGCGTTCCAGTAAAGGCAGGGAATAGGCGGCAGTTTTGCCGGTTCCCGTTTGTGACATTCCTACCATGTCATGCCCTTCTAGAAGGAGAGGGATGGCTTTGGTTTGAATTTCCGTGGGGGTGGTGAATCCAAGCGTTTCTAGGTGTTGAAGACGGCTATCGGATAAACCTAAATTGTTGAAACCAGTGGTCATAAGGGTTGTTTTGTGGGAATTAAATTAGAAAAATCGAAAAATTAGACTATTTCGCCGTAGAGATCGTAGGTATCGGCCGCAGTGATTCGGACCGGTACGATCGCACCTAGAATCGCCTCCCCTGTCACATAAACCAAGCCATCTACTTCTGGGGAAAAACGAGCGGAACGCCCGATTAATTCGCCTGTTTCTGGGTTTTCCTGTTCGATGAGAACATCGACAGTGTCACCGATATAAGCTTGATTTTTGCGCTCCGAGATTGGTTGCTGAGTTAACATCAACCTTTCGCGGCGTTCGTCCATAATTGCCTGTGGCACTGGATTGGGCAGGCCAAAAGCGGCGGTACCTTCTTCGGCGGAGAAGGTAAACACCCCGACGTGATCGAACTCATGACGCTTGACAAATTCCAGCAGATGGCTGAAATGTTCCTCGGTTTCTCCGGGGAAACCGACGATAAAAGTCGTTCGTAAAACCGCGTTCGGGATAGCTTGCTTGATCCGCTCGATAATGCCATCGTTGACTCGTCCTTGCCAGGGACGGTTCATCGCCCGCAGGATGTCGGGATGGGAATGCTGTAGCGGCAAGTCTAGATAGGGTAAAACATTCGGGCTCTCTCGGATCGCTTCGATAACCTTTGGCGTTAACCCGGTCGGGTAAGCGTAGTGAACGCGAATCCAAGGTATATCGACTTCTGCCAGCGCTCGCAAGAGTTCCGCTAATTTGGGTTCGCCATATAAGTCTAACCCATAATTGGTTGTTATTTGCGAAATGAGAATTAATTCTTGGACCCCTTGGCTGGCCAATTGTCGCGCTTCGGCCACAATGGACTCGATCGAACGGGATCTTTGATCACCGCGCAGGTGGGGAATAATACAGAAGGCACAACGATAGTCGCAGCCTTCAGCCACCCGCAGATAGGCGACTCCTTCGGTAGTGGTGCGATAACGGGGCAGATTTTCATCGGCGATAAAAGTGGGATCGGCACTGACTTCCTTGACTCGTTCTCCCGTCTCTACCCGTTCGACAATCTCGACAATTTTCTGATAATCCCCCGTGCCAACAATGGCCACGGCTTCCGGCAATTCCGTCAGGAGTTCATCTTGGAAATGTTGGGCCATACAGCCGGAGATAATAATTTTTTTATTAGCTTCCGCCAGTTCCACGAGGGTGCGAACGGATTCTTCTCTAGCTGCTTGAATGAAACTACAGGTATTAACGATAACGTAATCGGCCAACTCCTCGTCATTATCTACGGGATAGCCGGCCTTGGCCAGCAGTCCTAACATATGCTCGGAGTCGATCCGGTTTTTCTCACAGCCTAGGTGTGAGATGGCGATGGTTGGCTTATTGCCCATGCGATCGAGTATCAACCAAATCTTAAACTTCTCCAATGTTAAGACATTTTAACGGATTCCGGACTTGATAAAATCATTAGCAGTTAAAATAATTTCCCCCCGTGGAACCGTGGGTAGGCCTTCACCCTGTTAAAATGGGTGAGCGGCGCCTGGTTGGGGACGCTAAGAGTAGTAGACGCTGTGAATTTAATTGCAACTTTCAAGACAAAAAACCCGATTATTGGCGTAGTTCATCTCGCCCCCCTGCCCACTTCCCCCCGTTGGGGTGGTAGTCTCAAGACGGTGATCGAGCGGGCTGAACAGGAGGCGACGGCCTTGGCTGCTGGTGGTGTTGATGGTTTGATTATCGAGAATTTTTTTGATGCCCCCTTTACTAAGCAACAGGTGGATCCCGCCGTGGTTAGTGCCATGACGTTAATTGTTGATCGCATTAAAAATCTGGTGGTCTTACCGATTGGTCTTAATGTTCTCCGCAATGATGCCCATAGTGCCTTAGCGATCGCTACCTGTGTCAATGCCCAATTTATTCGGGTTAATGTGCTAACCGGGGTTATGGCCACCGATCAGGGCATTATTGAGGGTCAGGCCCACGAACTCCTGCGTTATCGGCGCGAATTGGGGTCTGAGGTCAAAATTTTAGCGGATGTTTTGGTTAAACACGCCCGCCCCTTGGGAACTCCTAATCTGACTACGGCGGTGCAAGATACGATCGAACGGGGACTAGCAGACGGGGTGATCCTCTCCGGTTGGTCCACCGGTAGCCCCCCCAGTTTTGAGGATTTGGAACTGGCAGTGGCGGCGGCCAAGGGAACACCGGTTTTTATCGGCAGCGGGGCTGATTTGGACAATATTGGGCGGTTGCTGCTGGCTGCCGATGGGGTGATCGTGGCTAGTTCCCTCAAGCGTCATGGCAAAATTACTGAACCGGTGGATCCGATCCGGGTGTCGCAATTTGTGGAAACGGCCCGGCAGATCAACGATCAAAAGGCAAAAATTAATAATTCTCTGCCTTCTTTGCCCCTGTCCACATAACCCCTTGCTAGAATGGCGGATAGTTATCGGCCGTGGTGCGATCCTAAGTTTTTAGGAATTGAAAACGTCCTAATTAACACAATATCGTTACGGGATTTTTCCCTTCAACAAAGTACATTTAGATTTTCCTCCTGACTCCCAAATTCTGCTGTAATTTAATCTAAATAATATTATGCGTCGTCGTTCTGTACCTTGGATTCATCGCTACTCCCGGCCTCTAATTGGGGGCATTTCGATCGTGGGGGCGATTCTGACCGGCTATTTGACCATTACCAAACTGACGGGAGGGACTGCAGCCTGTACCGCCGGGGCTAGTGATGGGGCTGGTTGTAGTGGTGTTCTTAATAGTCCCTACGCTACGGTTTTCGGGCTGCCCTTGAGTTTGTTCGGTTTTTTAGCCTATATTGCCATGGCGGTTTTTGCCCTCAGTCCTCTATTTATTAATGGGGAAATTCAGAAAAATCTCCGCAAAAGTTTAGAAAATAATACTTGGTTATTGCTGTTAGCGGGGGCGACTGCGATGGCGGTATTTAGTGGTTATTTAATGTATATTCTCGCCACGGAATTAAGGGAATTGTGTCCCTACTGCATCACTTCGGCTTTGTTCGCTTTAACTTTATTAATTCTCACAATTGTGGGGCGTGAATGGGAAGGTTTAGGACAAATTATACTGCCGATGGTTGTAGTGGCGATGATTACTTTGGTGGGAACTTTAGCGGTTTATGCGGGAGTAAATTCCCCGACGGTGGCAGGAGGAAAAGAAGAAATTACCCGGCCAATGACAGCTGCTAAACCTCCCTACGGTTGGGAAGTAACCACGGTTTCGGGAAAAGCAGAAATCGCCCTGGCTAAACATTTAAAAGCAATTGGTGCGAAAGAATACGGGGCTTTTTGGTGTCCCCACTGTTACGATCAAAAACAGTTATTTGGTAAGGAAGCTGCAGAAATCCTCAAAAAAGAAAGGGTTTATATCGAATGCGATCCCCAAGGGGTTAATGGTAATCCCCAAGCTTGTCGCGATGCCGGAATTAAAGGTTTCCCCACTTGGATTATTAAGGGTCAAGAATATTCGGGAACCCAAAGATTAGAGAAATTAGCGGAGGTTTCTGGTTATACTGGCCCGATGAACTTTAAATATACAGTTCCGGGGCGCAAGTAGGAAAGGGTTAAAAGTTATACTGGAGGCTGAACCTTGTTCAGCCTTTATTGTTGTCTATTATCTCGATGTCGTTATAGCTGCTGTCTAATTACTATTTGTTGATATGACCAGCAGCAACAATTAAATTAATAGTTTTAAGCAAAAAGTAAACAATCCCAAACCAGCAACTAACTCTAATGAGCTATTTATACTCTTATCGCCATAACTTGACCCAATTATTAGAACAAATTAATTTACAGAAACCTTCGATCAAAATTCCTACCTTTGTTACTCATGACTTGGTAGATACTTATCAAATTTGTCGTCTAATTGATGATTTCATTTTTGAATATTTTCAAGAAAATAGAACAACAGACACAGACATTGCAGACAATAGGGATCAAAAAATCGATGATGCTTTGGATGAGTTCCAGTCTAAAGTAGTTGAAAAAATCCTGAAAGAAAAACAGGATTTTAAAAATATATCTCTCAAAAAGAAGAAAGGATTTAAAAATATTTTTGAGTTTGCTCAATGTGAAAACTTGTACTTATCGAATAAATATGTCAATCTTATCTCCGAAAGTCTAGGTCATACTTTAGAAGAAATTGCTTCTATTAGTTCACAGGTTTTTGTACCAGAAAAAATTCTAAATTTTAAAATCAAAGGTGTGGATTTAGTAGTTTTTAATCAAGGAATAATCAAATACACTCAATTAAAAACTAAAAAAGATACTCTTACTGGTAGCCAGAGTGATCGGAGTATCAATGAATTAAAAATACATCCTAACTCAGTTTTTGCTGCTGCTTTAGATATGGGCAATTCTTGGACAATTAGCAAAACCAAAGCTAAAGAGAATAATATTGAGCTATTAGCAGGGCAAGCTTTTTTGTCAATGTTGGACTTAGATTATGAAACTATCCTGAATAAGTTAAAGATGACAGTCAGGAAAATCGAAAAAGAACTTTATCAAGTTTAGCTACTTTGATGTATAATAAAGAGGTAGATAAGTTGCTAATTATTGGTTATGACTCAGGTAAATCTACAAAAAGCCGCTAATATTCTCGGTGTGACCACCGCAGAAATACTAACATGGCAAAAGAAAAAATTAATCAAAGGTCAGAAAATCAATCAAGTTGATTGGTTATTTAATCTCGAGCAATTAACCAATCTTAAAAATAACCAATCCCCGGGAGAATTGAGAATTTTACAAACTGTTGAGCCAACTAATTACACGGTTATCGAATTATTTGCTGGCTGTGGTGGTATGGCTTTAGGTTTAGAAAATGCGGGAATAAAAACACAATTACTGGTGGAAATTAATCAAGATTGTGTTAATACTTTAAGACTCAATCGACCGCAATGGAATGTTATAAATCAAGACATAAAAAAGATTAAATTGTCCGATTTTAGAGACAAAATAGATATTGTAGCTGGAGGTTTTCCCTGCCAACCTTTTAGTTATGCTGGGTTAGGGAAAGGATTAGAAGATTTGAGAGGGAGCTTATTTTTTGAGTTTGCTCGTTGTTTACAGGAAGTGCAACCTAAAATCGCTATGGCCGAAAATGTTCGAGGATTATTAAGTAATAAAAAAGGAGAAACCCTGCAATTAATGCTGCAAGCTTTACAGGAAATCGGTTATTATGCTGCTTATCAAGTTTTATCGGCTCAATTTCTCGATGTTCCCCAAAAAAGAGAAAGATTAATTATTATCGCCACCCGTCAAGACCTAAATATTAAACCCATTTTTCCCCAATATAAAAACTATACTATTTCTTTGAAAAAAGCCCTAGAGAATTGTCCAAGTTCTCCAGGAGTAGAATATAAAGAAAGAAAAAAAGAGATTATGTCTTTAGTTCCCGCAGGAGGAAATTGGCGGAATTTGCCGATGGATATTCAAAAAGAATATATGAAAAATAGTCTCAAAAATCACGGCGGACGGACAGGATATGCTAAAAGATTATCTTGGGATGAACCAGCTTTAACTATTACCTGTAGTCCGGCACAAACCCAAACAGAAAGATGCCATCCCCAAGAAACTCGTCCTCTGACTGTGAGAGAATATGCACGAGTGCAGTCCTTTCCCGATGATTGGCAATTTACTGGTAATTTAACCTCTCAATATCGACAGATTGGTAACGCAGTTCCTGTTAATATGGCCTATCATCTTGGTGGCTGTTTAATTAATATGTTACAAGGAGATTATCTGGGAGAAACACAGCCAAAAACTGAACAGTTAAGCATTCCGGGATTAGAAGTTCATTAATTTTGACTAAAAGTAAATAGTTTTTACCTAATCAGCAACAGCTAGAAAAAAATTGGCTCTTCTGGTTTCTGTGTGGAAACGAGGTCTATACTGATAGTTTTTTCGACAAAATAGTCCTAAAAGTGTTGCCCGATAAGCATTTCACGATTCCATAAGCTAAAATTATCACACAAAGTCGAGAAGAGCCAAAAATTAAGTAGCTAGATACAATTAATTACACATATCTAATACTAAATTCAGTTATAGCGGTGTGCAGTCGTATGAGGTACAGTGTCACGAGCTATAAACCATGCTGGGCAAAGCTTGATCTGTATCTCACTCAAGCGCTTACCGCTATATTGAAAACTGATTATTTATTCCCTTTTGCCTCTTGACTTTTACCTCTCCTCATAAGTACCTAAGCAAAATTAATTACACATATCTAACCCCCTCTTGCCTTTTGCCTCTTGCCTTTTGCCTATCTTTACTAGGAAATTAATTTTGCACGACTACTTAACTCGAGTTTAGACTAATTTGAGAAGGAGTCAGTACAAAAGAACCACCTTGACAGAAAAAATAGGAAATAATACCAATTTTCAATAGTTGTGACTAACACCTGAAAGGGCAATCCCGCTCTGAGAGAGGAATTGCGTTTTGGAATGATCAACTAAGTCTGTCATTACTTTTGAAAAATGATATAAAGTAAGATTACTAAATTTCCCAAAAATGACTTTTAAAACCTTGCAGAAATTTCGAGAAGCGGCCTATAAACTCTTAGGAACAGGCAAAAACGCGGTGATGGACTTGATGGACGCAGTATTAGTCACCCGAAGTGTTTACTCTTTCGTCGAACTCTTTATGTCGCCAGCGTTTAGAAGAAAGTGGCCATCGTTATACGAAGGGATAGAAGACTGTCATCCTCATCGTCATGAACTTATGAAATTGTATATCTGGACTTCCCCGTTGACAAAAAGCCATAACCTGTGCTGTAGAGGCGCATAGTTATAGAACATAAGTACCTAAGCAAAATTAATTACACACATCTAACCACCTCTTGCCTCTTGCCTTTTGCCTTTCTTCACTAGGAAATTAATTTTGCACGACTACTTATTCATCGTCGTCTCAAAATATTTCGGATACTTTCATCAAGATACAGAAATCGCAGACGGCGATTTGGTCTGAGATTGAATTTGATTGCTGGTATCTACAATTACGAACTTCGTTACCGACAAGAGGATATATCTTGATTACTTTTGCAAGAGATCTACTAAAGATGACCGAAACAATGACTCTGACACAAATTAACTAGAAAAATCCTGGCTCTTCTCGACTTTGTGTGATAATTTTTGCTTATAGAATCGTGAAATATTTACCTAGAAAGACTTTTAGGACTATTTTGCTGAAGAAACTATCAGTATAGACCCCGTTTCCACACAGAAACCAGAAGAGCCAAATCCTGAAGGCTGGTGCTCCGGTGGTCAAAAAGTCCCACGGTTGTCACTTCCAATTAATCGATCGCCATTAAAGTGATCGATTTTTTCTTTGGGGTATCAATGATAAGAAATTATTCAATCAATCGATCGGGTGACATTCTAGGCTATGATTTCCCTGACTATAGTTATTTCTCTACATTAAGGAAAATCTACGATGACAACCTTTCCCATCGATTTGAGCGCCTATAAACCCATCAGTCTCGACCCCAGTAACCCCACCCTCACCGACGACCAAAGAAGCGCCCTAAAAGCCAATATCCAACTCTGTCGCGATGCTATCATCTTTTTTACTGCCACGGGTGCGGCCCGGGGTGTGGGTGGACACACCGGCGGCCCCTACGATACCGTCCCGGAAGTGGTGATTCTCGATGCTCTTTTCCGCAGTCAACCTAGTCAATTTGTACCAATCTTCTTCGATGAAGCGGGACACCGCGTCGGTACTCAATATCTCATGTCTGCGTTAGAAGGTTCTTTACCCGCAGAACAATTAATGCACTACCGCGAGGCCAATTCTAAACTCCCCGGACACCCGGAATTAGGATTAACCCCCGGCGTCAAATTTAGTTCTGGCCGTTTAGGACATATGTGGCCCTACGTTAACGGTGTCGCTTTAGCTAACCCCGGAAAAACCGTTTTTTGTTTAGGTTCCGATGGTTCTCAACAGGAAGGCAATGACGCGGAAGCTGCCCGTTTAGCCGTGGCTCAACACATCAATGTTAAGCTAATTATTGATGATAATGATGTGACGATTGCCGGTCATCCTTCCAAATATTTACCCGGTTATGATGTGGCAAAAACTCTCGCTGGCCATGGACTAAAAGTGTTAGTGGTAGATGGGGAAGATATCGATAGTTTGTATCGCAATATCTGTGAAGCAATTAATACTCCCGGCCCGATTGCGATTATTAATAAACGTCCCATGTGTCCCGGAATTGAAGGTTTAGAAGGTTCTAACCACGGTCATGATGTGATTTCTGTCCCCTTGGCTTTAAAATATTTAGAGGCAAAAGGACACAGTGCCGCTGTGGAATATCTCAACAGTATTACGAAGCCTTCTAATGACTATAAATTCCTCGGTTCTGGGCATAAATGGGGTTCTAACCGCAACGTTTTCGGAGAAGTGGTAGTCAGTCTTTTAGGCAAAATGAGCGAGGAAGAACGCAAGGCTAAGGTGTTAGTAGTAGATAGCGATTTAGAAGGTTCCTGCGGTCTGAAAATTATCCACGATAAACATCCAGAAGTGTTTATTCCTTCCGGTATTATGGAACGCGGTAATCTTTCGGCAGCTGCTGGTTTTGGGATGGAAAAAGGTAAACAGGGAATTTTCGCCACCTTTGCCGCTTTTCTAGAAATGTGTATTTCTGAAATCACCATGGCTCGCTTGAATTATTCTAATCTTTTATGTCATTTTTCCCATTCCGGTATCGATGACATGGCCGATAATACCTGTCACTTTGGTTTGAATAATTTCTTTGCCGATAATGGACTTGATGACGGTTACGAAACCCGTCTTTATTTCCCGGCCGATGCGGCACAAATGACCGCTTGTGTCGAGGCAATTTTTCATCAACCTGGGTTACGTTTTATCTTCTCCACTCGTTCTAAAACTCCCAATATTCTTGATACTAACGGTCATAATCTCTTTGGCGATGGTTATACCTTTGTCCCTGGAAAAGATGAAGTAATTCGGGAAGGCACTGCCGGTTATATCATCAGCTTTGGAGACGGTTTATACCGCGCTTTAGATGCAGTGGAACGTCTAAAACAAGAAGGGATCGACGTGGGTTTAATTAATAAACCGACTCTCAATGTGGTGGATGAAGAAATTATTGCTAAAGTTGGTAATTCTCCCTTTGTTTTAGTGGTAGAAGCATTTAACCGTCGCACGGGTTTAGGTAGCCGTTATGGTTCTTGGTTACTCGAACGCGGTTTAACTCCTAAATATGCCTACATCGGTACTCACCATGAAGGTTGTGGCGGTTTATGGGAACAATTCCCCCACCAAGGTATTGACCCAGTTGGTATCATTAGTAAAGTTAAATCTTTAATCGCCTAGATGGTATTTTAGGGTGAGCTTTAATCAGTGAGCAGTAATCAGTAATCAGTAATCAGTAAGTAGCTGATTATAATCAAATTTTCGACGGTTCGGCGGTTCGGACCTCGGCGTAAGCTCAGCGTTCGACCGAGCTTACGCCGAAGTCCCTCCGTCGAAGCCTTTTGTCTTTCCTGATATGTAGCCTATACTCAACGCATTTAGGATGAATAGTGGCACGCAAAGATTGCCATTCATGTTCTTCCAAAAAACTTCCGCGACTCTCATCTCTGTGTAGCGTGCTTGATAGGTTAACCAGAGTAATCTCGAATATTATGAAATTTAATGCTGAAAAATCTTCCTTTTATTTTTTTAACTGAATTCTTACCCAATTCCGAAATGCTTTGACTAACTCTAGCTAATCTAATGTTTCAGATTGTTGTAAAAACATAGCAATTTCTAAGATGGGTAAATTAGGAAAAAATCGACTGGTTGGGAAGGTGATATAAGTGCCATTTTGTAATTGTTGGATAACCAGAGATTCCCCATTATAAACCCAAACCTCTGCCACCCCTACATCTGCATAAACTTGAAGGCGATTTTGAGAACTGCTGGTGACATCAATTTCTATGACTAAATCCGGTGCTGGGTCTTCATTTAAGTCCAGTCGCTTTTCCCCCGAACCGCCTCAATATTATCAATGTAAAAACATTCATCTGGTTCTGCACCGCTTAATTGAGGGTGTTTAAAGGTGGTAGAACCGAGGGGATAAATCGGGACTAGCGATTCTTCCGCTAGGGTTTCGACAAAGCGACCGATGAGCGTTTTACTAAATTCGTGTCTGGTCGAAGGAGCCATGATTTCTAAATTGCCACGATTGTAGGTTAGCCAGAAACGGCGATCGCTCATTTCTTCCAGCAGCGTTTCGTAGGTTTTCCAGCTAATTCCGGACAGGTGAATCATTTCAGCCGGTGGTGCAAGCAGTGTTACAGTCATAGATTCAAGCAAAAATACCATGCTTCCATAATAATCAAAGGGTGAGCATTGCCCACCCTTTCTTAATTAAGCAGTTACTACCGGGGAAGCTAACCGTTTAAAGGTCAATCTTTCATCGGCCACATCGACAAAAATCGTGTCTCCCCCTTTGAATTCGCCGCGCAGAATTGCCTTAGCGATCGGAGTTTCCACATATCTTTGTACTGCCCGTTTTAAGGGTCGCGCACCGTACACTGGATCGTAACCAATTTCTGCTAGATAATCGAGGGCAATATCGGCAAATTTCAGGGCTAATTTTTGTTCCATCAAGCGGTCGCTGAGATTGGCTAACTGTAGTTTAACAATCGATCGCAGTTGCGCTTTTTGTAAACTATGGAAAATGATCGTTTCATCGATACGATTGAGGAATTCGGGACGGAAACTATTCCGCATGGCTTCCATCACCCGGGCCTGCATTTCCTCATAACGAGACTCATCACCGGCCACGTCTAAAATGTATTGAGAACCGATATTACTGGTCATAATAATGATGGTATTTTTGAAATCAACCAGATGACCTTGAGAGTCGGTTAAGCGCCCATCGTCAAGGATTTGTAACATAACGTTAAAAACGTCGGGATGGGCTTTTTCAATCTCATCAAAGAGGATGACAGAGTAGGGACGACGCCGGATTGCCTCGGTTAATTGTCCCCCTTCATCGTAGCCGACGTATCCCGGAGGCGCACCCATGAGACGAGAAACGCTGTGTTTTTCCATGTATTCCGACATATCGATGCGAACTAGAGCCTCTTCCGTGTCAAAGAGATTGCGCGCTAGAGCTTTCGCTAATTCTGTCTTACCAACACCCGTCGGACCGAGGAAAATAAAGCTGGCCGTGGGACGGTTGGGATCCGATAAACCAGCGCGGGAACGTTGAATCGCTTCGGCTACGGCTGTGACTGCTTCCTCTTGACCGATGACACTTTCGTGTAATTCGTCTTCCAGATTGAGAAGTTTTTCTTTTTCCGATTCAATTAATTTATTGAGAGGAATTCCCGTCCATTTCGAGATAATTTCGGCGATATCTGATTCGAGAACTTCTTCCCTCAATAAACTTTTACCGGTGGTTTGTTTGTCAGCTAATTGAGTTTCTAGGGCGGACATTTGCCGCTGCAGATCGGTTAATTTTCCGAACTTTAATTCCGCGGCACGATTATAATCATAATCTCGTTCGGCCTGTTGAATTTCTAGATTAACTTGTTCGATCGCTTCTTTAACCCCACGAACTTTATCGATAATTTCTTTTTCTCCTTGCCATTGGGCATTTAATCCCGATTGTTCTTCCTTGAGGTTAGCTAGTTCTTTTTCTAACTTTTCTAGCCGTTCTCGCGAAGCTGGATCGTATTCCCGTTGTAGGGAAAGTTTTTCCATTTCTAACTGGAGAATTTTGCGATCAATTTCATCGAGTTCTTCTGGTTTAGAGGTGATTTCCATCTTCAATTTGGCCGCCGCTTCATCAACTAAATCAATGGCCTTATCGGGCAAAAAGCGATCGCTAATATAACGATTAGAAAGCAGTGCCGCTGCCACTAAAGCATTATCGGCAATTTTTACCCCATGATGCACCTCATAACGTTCTTTAAGACCGCGAAGAATCGAAATAGTATCGACCACATTTGGTTCATCTACTAAAACCTCTTGAAAGCGTCTTTCTAACGCTGCATCTTTTTCGATGTATTTGCGGTATTCATCGAGGGTAGTAGCCCCAATACAACGCAATTCACCCCGGGCTAACATTGGTTTTAATAAATTGCCCGCATCCATTGCCCCTTGAGTGGCTCCTGCACCGACAACGGTATGAATTTCGTCAATAAATAGGATGATATTACCTTGGGAATCGGTGACTTCCTTGAGGACAGCTTTTAATCTTTCCTCAAATTCTCCGCGATACTTTGCTCCCGCAATTAAACTACCTAAATCGAGAGAAATAAGAGTACGATCCAACAGAGATTCTGGTACATCCCGGTTAATAATTCGCTGGGCTAATCCTTCAACAATGGCGGTTTTTCCTACTCCCGGTTCCCCGATTAAAACTGGGTTATTTTTAGTCCGACGCGAGAGAATCTGAATCGTGCGACGTATTTCGTCATCTCGTCCAATTACGGGGTCTAATTTACCCTCTCGTGCCAATTGGGTGAGATCCCGTCCGTATTTTTCTAGGGCTTCGTATTTGCCTTCTGGATTCTGATCGGTCACTTTTTGACTACCTCTGACTTGTTGAATAATTTCTTTGAGTTTGTTTTCGGTAAGTCCGAATTCTTGAAAAATATTTTTACCGAAGCGATCATCTTTAGCGTAACCTAAAATTAAATGCTCGATCGAGATAAAGTCATCTCCAAATTCTCGACGATAATTTTCTGCTCGATCAAGTAAACTATCTAAACTACGACCCAAATAAATCGAGTCGCCGGGGTTAGATATTTTCGGTTGACGACGGATAAAGTCATCGGTTCGATCCCGCAAACGGGCTAGACTAATATTAGCTTTACTAAAGACACTGCTCGCTAATCCCTCCTGTTCAAGAAGGGCTTTTATTAGATGTTCGCTTTCGATTTGTTGCTGGCTGTTCTGTTTGGCAATGTCCGGCGTTTTGACGATTGCCTCCCAAGCTTTTTCTGTAAATTGTTGTGGATTGGTTGGCTGCATTTTCTATAAAAGATTACTTTTATACCCTAGAGACTATTCTAGATTGACCGGTTTGTTGGCTTCTAGTGGCTTACCGTACCTAGTTAAGGGGGATTTCCCTTCAATGGTGCGATTTAAGGGGCTAAAGTGGATCAGCTGTAAGGGATTTATACTAAATCCTGTTTAAAAAGTATAGGAAAGTGGGGTGCTAGGAAAGTGTGGTGATAGCTGACAGGGGGACAAGCGAGCTAGAAGCTTTACCCACACAGGCTTCTAGCTTCTCTCGCCCAAAATAGATCGATTTATTATCGATAAATGGGAGCTAGTGCGGAAAACTTATTCGATCAAAAGCTCTAGAAAGCTTATGATGTATGGATTTCATGGTTCTTGTCCCCCTCTCAGGTGGCAAATCTTTTACCCATGAGCTATTTCCTCATTAATTTTCATGAACAACAGTGAGACTAAGGCTAATTATAAATTATATAGAGGTAGCAGCGACTAAGTCTGGGTACTGGCAGTGCGGGACGGTGCTATAGCGATTTCGTCACCCTATTCAGAAATATTTGTCAAGTACAATTTATACCAAATTAGATGAGCTTACCCTGAAAGATATTACACAATTAAAAAGTATTTTGCAACGTTTTCGCAGCTTTTTTCCTGAACACAAAGATAAAAAACTCTATGGCATACTAGCATCGGTTGACTTATCCAACGAATTACGGGAAAAAATTCTGCAAGAAGGGTTTTATGTGGCTCGGATTTATGGCCAAGTATTTGAACTCGATATTCCTGATAATTTTCAACCTCGACCTTATTAAAAATTGAAATGTAATCGCTCTATCTTAGCTAAAGGCAGCAACACTTTTTTCTTCATGAATCGGCAAAATTCAGTAAAATAAGAATAGACCACATCAGAGGGAAAAAATTATCTATGACGACTACATCCGAAGACGTATGGCAAATCTTAGCCGAATTAGCCACTGCTCAAAAAGAAACTGACAAACAACTCAAGGAAACTGACCTACTATTGAAGGAAGTTAGTCAACAACAGAAGGAAAACGCCCAACAACAGAAGGAAACCGAGCGACGACAACAGGAAACCGACCGACAACTCAAAGAATTAGGACGGCAAATTGGGGGACTCGGAGCCAAATTCGGCAGCTTTACCGAAGGACTTGCTCTTCCCTCAATGGAAAAGATTCTTAGACAACGGTTTGGTATGGAAGTTATCAGTCCCAGTGTGCGAGTCAGTAAAGATGGACAACACCTAGAAATTGATGTTCTTGCCTATACCAATGGTGAGCTAAATACTGCCTATATCGTCGAGGTTAAAAGTCATGCTAGAGAAGAATCTATTACACAATTAAAAAGTATTTTGCAACGTTTTCGCAGCTTTTTTCCTGAACACAAAGATAAAAAACTCTATGGCATACTAGCATCGGTTGACTTATCCAACGAATTACGGGAAAAAATTCTGCAAGAAGGGTTTTATGTGGCTCGGATTTATGACCAAGTATTTGAACTCGATATTCCTGATAATTTTCAACCTCGACCTTATTAAAAATTGAAATGTAATCGCTCTATCTTAGCCAAAGGCAGCAACACTTTTTTCTTCATGAATCGGCAAAATTCAGTAAAATATTAATAGACCACATCAGAGGGAAAAAATTATCTATGGCAACTACATCCGAAGACGTATGGCAAATCTTAGCTGAATTAGCCACTGCTCAAAAAGAAACTGATCTACTATTGAAGGAAGTTAGTCAACAACAGAAGGAAAACGCCCAACAACAGAAGAAAACTGACAAACAACTCAAAGAATTAGGACGGCAAATTGGGGGACTCGGAGCCAAATTCGGCAGCTTTACCGAAGGACTTGCTCTTCCCTCAATGGAAACGATTCTCAGACAACGGTTCGGCATGAAAGTTGTTAGTCCTAGTGTCCGAGCAAGCGAAGATGGACAACACCTAGAAATTGATGTTCTTGCCTATACTAATGGTGAGCTAAATACTGCCTATATCGTTGAGGTTAAAAGTCATGCTAGAGAGGAATATATTACACAATTAAAAAGTATTTTGCAACGTTTTCGCAGCTTTTTTCCTGAACACAAAGATAAAAAACTCTATGGCATACTAGCATCGGTTGACTTATCCAACGAATTACGGGAAAAAATTCTGCAAGAAGGGTTTTATGTGGCTCGGATTTATGACCAAGTATTTGAACTCGATATTCCTGATAATTTTCAACCTCGACCTTATTAAAAATTGAAATGTAATCGCTCTATCTTAGCCAAAGGCAGCAACACTTTTTTCTTCATGAATCGGCAAAATTCAGTAAAATATTAATAGACCACATCAGAGGGAAAAAATTATCTATGGCAACTACATCCGAAGACGTATGGCAAATCTTAGCTGAATTAGCCACTGCTCAAAAAGAAACTGATCTACTATTGAAGGAAGTTAGTCAACAACAGAAGGAAAACGCCCAACAACAGAAGAAAACTGACAAACAACTCAAAGAATTAGGACGGCAAATTGGGGGACTCGGAGCCAAATTCGGCAGCTTTACCGAAGGACTTGCCCTTCCCTCAATGGAAACGATTCTCAGACAACGGTTCGGCATGAAAGTTGTTAGTCCTAGTGTCCGAGCAAGCGAAGATGGACAACACCTAGAAATTGATGTTCTTGCCTATACTAATGGTGAGCTAAATACTGCCTATATCGTTGAGGTTAAAAGTCATGCTAGAGAGGAATCTATTACACAATTAAAAAGTATTTTGCAACGGTTTCGCAGCTTTTTTCCTGAACACAAAGATAAAAAACTCTATGGCATACTAGCATCGGTTGACTTATCCAACGAATTACGGGAAAAAATTCTGCAAGAAGGGTTTTATGTGGCTCGGATTCATGACCAAGTATTTGAACTCGATATTCCTGATAATTTTCAACCTCAAACCTATTAAAACCTCAAAGGCGATCTTGGATAATAATAGATCTTTTTCATAGTTTTCTTATGGTACAGTGGATGTTGTGGCTTTTTTATCAATTTTTAGATGGAAGTGGAAAAAAGAATAAAATTGGCGAGCGCCATATAGAATATATCTGTGAATAAACAGGAAACGAAGTTATCTTAATGAAAAATAAGCAGGGTAAAGTTATCGGCTTTGAAAAAATTAATTACGCAATTGCTGAAAACACCAACCTTAAATTTTCCTTAGAAACTGCGATTACTATTGAAAGTTAAAAATTGCTAAGTAACTATTTGTGCGCTATCAAGTTCGATCTCATTGAATGAGTCATCAGAAGTAAAAACTAAAGTTATAGGTGAGTTATGGGTGGGTTGGGGAGATCGCACACAACCCGAAACCCGTGTCCGTAGCCGAGAACATCCATGTCGCCGCGATACGCGGAACGGCAAAGTCCGGGATAGGAGTCACAAGCGCCGCCACGGAGTGATGATTTGATACATAGATAATTACCCCATGGAATACTGCCATTTTTTTTAATATTGTCTGGTTTGGTTGCATAACTTGCGTCATATTCATCCGCACACCATTCCCAAACATTGCCGTGCATATCATAAATTCCCCAAAGATTAGGTAGCTTTTGCCCAACAGGATGAGTTACATTATCTGAATTATCAATAAACCAGGCATAATCTCCTAGTTGACTTTCATCATCGCCAAAACTAAATCGGGTTTCTGTGCCAGCGCGACAGGCATATTCCCATTCTGCTTCTGTAGGCAAACGGTAGTTTTTTCCGGTTAACTTGCTCAGTTGTTTACAAAAGACTTCAGCATCATTCTTACTAACAGATTTTACTGGGTTCTGGGGATTTCGTGAAAAACTTGAACTAGCTTTTTCCATCACCGCTTGATACTGTGCTTGGGTGATAGGATATTTGCCTATCTGAAATGCTAGCACAATTACTTCATGTATCGGTTTTTCATCTTCATACTCATTAGAACCCATGTTAAATTTACCGGCGGGTATATCCACCATTTCTAAGTGAAAGTCTGGAGGCAATGAGGTAATATTTTGGCTAATTTTTATATTTTGACTAATTTGTTTTCGTTGAATAGGCTCATTAGCTGACCGAATTATCTTGGGTGATACTTGTAATAACTTATCAACATTTACCTCTGCCAAGCTAAATTTAGAGTTAGCTGCCGATTTTTCATGACCGTAAGCCATTAAAGCTTTAAGCTTAGTATGACTACCCCAATAGCGAATCGACTCTTCATATTCTTGGGTTTTTTCTTCATCTAGTGCAAATTCTTCTAATTTTGCTAAAATTTTCTTATCATTTTCCAAATCTGATAATAACAATGGCCATTTTAAACTAATCGCAGTAAATTTGCCTAACTGTTCAAAAGTTAGAGAAGGAACTAACAAATTATCATTCTCACCTCGCTCCTCAAAAAATAAACCAGTCTCATTAGCGATATAAACCTTGAGACGAAAGACATTGATAAAGTGTTTAATCCGTCGCGGATTGTAATCCAATGCGGGAGCCACCATTAAAATGACATCCCGCACTCTTTGGGACTCTTTATCAAATATGACTTGAATCGCTTCTAATCGCTTGATTGCTTTCTCTTTTTCCTTTTGTACAGCTTCTATTGTGGTATCATGTGAAGATGAGGGGTTTGATTCCCTTATTGGAGAAATGGAAACCTTCTTAGAATTATTTCTCGGTGATAAAGCTGACTTACCCCAGAATGACTGAAAAAATGGAAAACGAGGTTTAGCTGGCTGTAAATTGGGAGGAGTTGAAGTAGCAAGCTGAATCAAAAAATGCTCAAAATCTGACTGGGATGGTTGGGGAACTAAAAAGGGAAGCTGGACAAACTTTTCAATAAAGGTATAACCATAAGCTAACCCTTTATTAGCACTACGTCTGGCCAAAATATCAGGATCAATTTCTGTGGTTTCTGACGGTAAATACTTGAGAATGTTTTCGTATTTTACCGCTAAACTAGCGGCTACTTTTTCTCTGTCCATTCCTAAAATAAAGACCACTGACGGATCATCAGCAATCATCAAGTTAATCGCTTGCATCAAGTCCGCTGATTTTGGATGTTCACAACGATCTAAATCGTCAATAAATACATATACCCGATCATTGCCAACATAGGCATCGACAATTTTAGCAAAATCTTCATGAAATTCTTCTACAAATGCAGATTGTTTTTTATAATCTGGGGCTTCTATGTATTTAATTAGGTTGTTTTTGGGGTTTTGGATTAACCTTTGAAAATTTCTCAATAAACTCTTAATACCAGCAAAAATTCCTGCTCCTGATAAAGTTAAACCTCCGGCGGTAAATAACAGTTTAAAAACTGAATTAATTTTGCTCCAAAAAACATCTTGAGAGGTTGTTGCTCTGATTAATTCGTTAATTCCTTCAACTCCATAAACGATTAAAATAAAGGGAATGGCAATTGAGGCACAAATCACAAAAATTATTACTGGTAAAGCTTTAATTAATTCAAATAAGCCTTTTTCTAGGTTAAAACGCAATAATTGTAATTTAAAATGTCCTAGGATAACTCGAGGCAAATCTCGCCAATTTTTGGGCGTAGAAATCTGCTTAATAAAAGACAGTGCAAAAGCCGCCCATACCGACTCCGCTTTATCGTGTCGCCAAGCATTAAACCAAACCGTCCGACCTCCCTTTTTTCGTAAATATTCCTCCAACATTTTCATAAAAGAAGACTTGCCACTACCCCACTCTCCCTCAACCGATAAAGTTAGGGGTGGTTGTGTCTGCTCATGCAACAAAAATTCAGCGATCGCTATTACATAAGGCTCAAATCCGAGAGCATCATTATTAGTAGCTTGATCGCTGACGCTAGTATTGCGGATAGATTCAGGAGAATCGGACATGGTAGTTATTTTTAGGTGACAGAGAAGGGAGAAGAAAATAGATTACCTTATCAATCCGAGAAACGCGATATATAACCTCCTGTGGAACAAAAAAGCAATGAAGAAAAGACATTTTCATCATATCATCTAAACCCGATGGGTTCTGTCAGGTAGGGGATAGAGGATTTAACTTAGTGTCTATAGAGTTATTGGGGTTTAGTTTTACTAGGAATCAGAATTAATGACCAGTAAGTAGCAGCCTCTGGATCGACTTCTGTAATCGGAATAATTTGCTGATTGGGTAGGGTTGCTCGTTCGATGTAGAGGGCGCGTTCTAATAATCCTAATTCCTGGAGAATATCACGAACTTTAGCGAAATGTCTGCCTAATTTAATAATTGCCGCTGCATCGATAAATGCTAGGCGATCCCGCAATATTTCCGCCTCTAAAGTAGCGGGCATGATACTAAATACGTCATTTCGATAAGTGATAGGCACACCCAGCATTGCTGCACTTGCCATCACTGAAGAAATACCAGGTACAACTTCAATGGAAAAGCGATCGCACAAGCGATTAAAGATATACATAAATGTGCCATACAACATCGGATCGCCCACACATAGAACCGCCACATCTCGACCTAAGTTTAACTGTTCGGCGATATTTTCGGCGGCAATATCATAATGAGGTTGAGAACTGCGCTCGACACTAAAAGGCAAAGGCATGGGAATTTCTATCTGCTCGGGACGGATAAAATCCGAGACAATTGCCCGTGCCAAAACTTTGCCACTTTCTAAGGTAGGATAAGCAATTACTGGAACAGTTGTGAGAATCCGGTGTGCTTTTAGCGTCAACAATTCGGGATCACCGGGCCCGATTCCTAATCCATAAAGTTTGCCTAATTTATTCATAATTCGTTCTCTTTTGCTAAAGCATTGACTGCCGCTGCTGCGATTGCGCTTCCTCCCCTACGTCCGTGTAGGGTAATAAATGGCACACCACGACTATTAGTTGCTAATTCTATTTTTGACTCTGCCGCTCCTACAAATCCCACGGGAAAGCCCAAAATCAAAGCCGGTTTAGCTACATTTTGATCGAGCAATTCTAGTAGGTGAAAAAGTGCGGTTGGTGCATTACCAATGGCTACCACTGCTCCAGCTAAATGAGGTCGCCAAAGTTCTAAAGAGGCAGCGGAGCGGGTATTATTAATTTGCCGTGCTAACTCGGTTATTTCTGGATGATTGAGGGTACAAATAATCGGATTATTTTTAGGTAAACGGGCTTTGGTAATGCCATTAGCGACCATTTGAGAATCACAGAGAATTGCTGCACCCCCAGCGAGGGCATTTCGTCCGATTTTAACCGCGTCCGGTGATGCTTCTAAATCTTCTGTTATGTCTGTCATCCCGCAGGAATGAATTAGACGAACTGCCACATGAGCTAAATCATCGGGGAGATTTTTCCAGTTAGTTTCAGCCCGAATAATAGCAAAAGATTTGCGGTAAATTTCCTCGCCATTCTTGATGTATTCCATTCTATTCATCTAAATTTTTCGATTTTTGGGAGCTTAAAATTTGGGCTAGGAGCGGGGGAATCTTGGTAAATTCTCCCTCAAATATGGGTGTTTCTAATAATTTTTGACTATCACCCATATAGACTTGATAAGCTTCCATTATTTGGCCATTTTCCTCGATGGTAGTTCCTAAAAGGGTAATTTCGGCCGGACTTGGTTGAGCGCAGGATTTAGCACAACCTGTCAAGTGAATATTAACAGGAGAATTGCAGGTTAAGTGTTCCTGCAAATAATCTGCCAGGAGAGAAGCATGAATTTGAGTTGCAGTGGCTGCTGCTGCACAACCGGGTTTACCGCTACAGGCAACTATCCCCGCATCCCATCCGGGAGAAGCGGATAATCCTAGTGATGCCAGTTTTGGCAACAATTCTGAGACTTTTTCATCGGGAATATCGGGTAATATAACAGTCTGCCAAGGGGTTAATCGTAACTGACCACTGCCAAAAGTTTCTGATAGTGTCGCTAATCCCCATAGTTGATTAGTCGTCAATTGTCCTAATCTTAATGATAGGCCGATATAAGACAATCCGGGTTGCTTTTGAGGATGAATTCCTAGATGAAAATAGGGTTGATTAGAATGGGCAGCTTGCTGGTATTCTTGCCCTTGTATTATGCCGGTAGAAGTCCGATGTAATTGGGAGTTAACTTGTTCGAGATATTTTGCTAATCCCCAATCTTTGAGTAGGTGTTTCATCCGCGGTTTTTTCCCCTTGATGTTGGGGTTTTGTTGAACATAATCGAGATAAACAGTTACTAAAGCTTTGACCACACCTAAACAGTTTTCTGGCTGAATTAATAAGTCCGTATCATATAATTGTTTATTTCCTGCGAGTGCTAATCGAAAGCAAACAATAGAAGTTAAAATTTTCGGATTATTGAGGGTAATTGCCGATAGCTGAATCTCATTATAGCGGTGTTGCCAGGCCATAGTTGAACCGGTGCCAATTCCCACTGCACCACCGCCATCGATCCCGATACTAAATTTAGGACTTAGTTGGACAATTGATGGATAATTTTGGATAAAATTATCTAATTCTTGGACTAATGGACGAGTATCGATCAATTCTTGGCAGTCAATTCCAGCCGTGGGACTGGACATGATATTACGCAGATGATCGATACTGGGATTATGGGCAGCTAACCCTAATTTTTGCAGGGTTTGAAATTCTTCTAAACTGGGGGATTTTTGCAGTCCGCGAATTTGCAGATTTGCCCGATTGGTAACTTGTATTGTACTCTGCCATTGTTCGAGCCAAGTGGCGATCGCTTTTCCCTGTTGAGAATTGAGCCATCCACCGGGGGTGCGGAGACGAATTAAAAACCCATCCTGGGCAGCAGTTCCATAAAATAAACCGGGACAAGCATTTGCTTTAACTAACCAATTCACCGTTGTTTGTTCTCCATGCGACGCAGAGAAGTAGTTAGAAAATTAGTTGTCTATACTACCGATCAAAAGCTTGTAATTGGTATTCTGACTCGCAAGGAAAAAGGGAAGATGTACTCTTTTTACTTTTTACCTGATTACAGCTGCGGCACAGTACCAGAATTGCACTGGACTTTCCCAAAGACAAGTTTAAGGATTATACCACGTTTTTGGTTGAAACTCAGTATCGTTAAGAATCGCTACATTTTCGCCCTTTTGTGCCAAGACAAATAAACCTTGACGATAGGCATATTTATCCGCTCCCTCTTCGATTTCAATACCTGCTACTGCCCCATATAATTGTTTGTGGTTATATTCGGGAAAAAATTGCCTAAATTCTGTTAGATTCTTGATTAATTCTTTGACATCATCTACACTTAAACTACTTTTGACTTCCACTACTAGCACATGATTTTCATTAGTTACTAACACATCAATTTCTAGGGTTTTACCATCGAGACGTTTTCTGACTCTTTGACTAACTTGATGTACGGGAATATCACGATTTAAAAATAAAGTCTCACAAGCGGGGGCTACCATATTTTCTACAAAACGTCCCCATTTACCGCCAAGATTACCAATTTCTTTACTGAGTCTAGTAATTTGGCGATCAGTTTTTAAAGATTGTTCTTTGAGAATACGCTCGGTTTCTTGAAAGCGTCGCTCGGTTTCTTGAAAGCATCTTTCTGTCTCTTTTTGAGCTTCTACTAATTCGGCTAATAATCTCCAAACATCATCGGCGGTGGTGGTCATAATTTTTCCTCTGAATTAACTTGATGATAACCTGATTATATCTTGTTTTTAAACCCCCTACCAAGTTTGCGGTTGAAACTCAGTATCGTTAAGAATCGCTACATTTTCACCCTTTTGTGCCAAGACAAATAAACCTTGACGATAGGCATATTTATCCGCTCCCTCTTCGATTTCAATACCTGCTACTGCTCCATATAATTCTTTGTGGTTATATTCGGGGAAAAATTGCCTAAATTCTGTTAGATTCTTGATTAATTCTTTGACATCATCTACACTTAAACTACTTTTGACTTCCACTACTAGCACATGATTTTCATTAGTTACTAACACATCAATTTCTAGGGTTTTACCGTCGAGACGTTTTCTGACTCTTTGACTAACTTGATGTACGGGAATATGACGATTTAAAAATAAAGTCTCACAAGCGGGGGCTACCATATTTTCGACAAAACGTCCCCATTTACCGCCAAGATTACCAATTTCTTTACTGAGTCTAGTAATTTGGCGATCAGTTTTTAAAGATTGTTCTTTGAGAATACGCTCGGTTTCTTGAAAGCGTCGCTCGGTTTCTTGAAAGCGTCGCTCGGTTTCTTGAAAGCATCTTTCTGTCTCTTTTTGAGCTTCTACTAATTCGGCTAATAATCTCCAAACATCATCGGCGGTGGTGGTCATAATTTTTCCTCTGAATTAACTTGATGATAACCTGATTATATCTTGTTTTTAAACCCCCTACCAAGTTTGCGGTTGAAACTCAGTATCGTTAAGAATCGCTACATTTTCACCCTTTTGTGCCAAGACAAATAAACCTTGACGATAGGCATATTTATCCGCTCCCTCTTCGATTTCAATACCTGCTACTGCTCCATATAATTCTTTGTGGTTATATTCGGGGAAAAATTGCCTAAATTCTGTTAGATTCTTGATTAATTCTTTGACATCATCTACACTTAAACTACTTTTGACTTCCACTACTAGCACATGATTTTCATTAGTTACTAACACATCAATTTCTAGGGTTTTACCGTCGAGACGTTTTCTGACTCTTTGACTAACTTGATGTACGGGAATATCACGATTTAAAAATAAAGTCTCACAAGCGGGGGCTACCATATTTTCGACAAAACGTCCCCATTTACCGCCAAGATTACCAATTTCTTTACTGAGTCTAGTAATTTGGCGATCAGTTTTTAAAGATTGTTCTTTGAGAATACGCTCGGTTTCTTGAAAGCGTCGCTCGGTTTCTTGAAAGCGTCGCTCGGTTTCTTGAAAGCATCTTTCTGTCTCTTTTTGAGCTTCTACTAATTCGGCTAATAATCTCCAAACATCATCGGCGGTGGTGGTCATAATTTTTCCTCTGAATTAACTTGATGATAACCTGATTATATCTTGTTTTTAAACCCCCTACCAAGTTTGCGGTTGAAACTCAGTATCGTTAAGAATCGCTACATTTTCACCCTTTTGTGCCAAGACAAATAAACCTTGACGATAGGCATATTTATCCGCTCCCTCTTCGATTTCAATACCTGCTACTGCTCCATATAATTCTTTGTGGTTATATTCGGGGAAAAATTGCCTAAATTCTGTTAGATTCTTGATTAATTCTTTGACATCATCTACACTTAAACTACTTTTGACTTCCACTACTAGCACATGATTTTCATTAGTTACTAACACATCAATTTCTAGGGTTTTACCGTCGAGACGTTTTCTGACTCTTTGACTAACTTGATGTACGGGAATATCACGATTTAAAAATAAAGTCTCACAAGCGGGGGCTACCATATTTTCGACAAAACGTCCCCATTTACCGCCAAGATTACCAATTTCTTTACTGAGTCTAGTAATTTGGCGATCAGTTTTTAAAGATTGTTCTTTGAGAATACGCTCGGTTTCTTGAAAGCGTCGCTCGGTTTCTTGAAAGCGTCGCTCGGTTTCTTGAAAGCATCTTTCTGTCTCTTTTTGAGCTTCTACTAATTCGGCTAATAATCTCCAAACATCATCGGCGGTGGTGGTCATAATTTTTCCTCTGAATTAACTTGATGATAACCTGATTATATCTTGTTTTTAAACCCCCTACCAAGTTTGCGGTTGAAACTCAGTATCGTTAAGAATCGCTACATTTTCACCCTTTTGTGCCAAGACAAATAAACCTTGACGATAGGCATATTTATCCGCTCCCTCTTCGATTTCAATACCTGCTACTGCTCCATATAATTCTTTGTGGTTATATTCGGGGAAAAATTGCCTAAATTCTGTTAGATTCTTGATTAATTCTTTGACATCATCTACACTCAAGCTACTTTTGACTTCCACTACTAGCACATGATTTTCATTAGTTACTAACACATCAATTTCTAGGGTTTTACCGTCGAGACGTTTTCTGACTCTTTGACTAACTTGATGTACGGGAATATGACGATTTAAAAATAAAGTCTCACAAGCGGGGGCTACCATATTTTCGACAAAACGTCCCCATTTACCGCCAAGATTACCAATTTCTTTACTGAGTCTAGTAATTTGGCGATCAGTTTCTTGAAAGCGTCGCTCGGTTTCTTGAAAGCATCTTTCTGTCTCTTTTTGAGCTTCTACTAATTCGGCTAATAATCTCCAAACATCATCGGCGGTGGTGGTCATAATTTTTCCTCTGAATTAACTTGATGATAACCTGATTATATCTTGTTTTTAAACCCCCTACCAAGTTTGCGGTTGAAACTCAGTATCGTTAAGAATCGCTACATTTTCACCCTTTTGTGCCAAGACAAATAAACCTTGACGATAGGCATATTTATCCGCTCCCTCTTCGATTTCAATACCTGCTACTGCTCCATATAATTCTTTGTGGTTATATTCGGGGAAAAATTGCCTAAATTCTGTTAGATTCTTGATTAATTCTTTGACATCATCTACACTCAAGCTACTTTTGACTTCCACTACTAGCACATGATTTTCATTAGTTACTAACACATCAATTTCTAGGGTTTTACCGTCGAGACGTTTTCTGACTCTTTGACTAACTTGATGTACGGGAATATGACGATTTAAAAATAAAGTCTCACAAGCGGGGGCTACCATATTTTCGACAAAACGTCCCCATTTACCGCCAAGATTACCAATTTCTTGACTGACTCTGGTAATTTGGCGATCAGTTTTTAAAGATTGTTCTTTGAGAATGCGCTCCGTTTCTTGAAAGCGTCGCTCGGTTTCTAAAGATTGTTCTTTGAGAACACGCTCGGTTTCTTGAAAGCGTCGCTCGGTTTCTTGAAAGCGTCGCTCGGTTTCTTGAAAGCATCTTTCTGTCTCTTTTTGAGCTTCTACTAATTCGGCTAATAATCTCCAAACATCATCGGCGGTAGTGGTCATAATTTTTCAGATAAATTAACTTGGCACTAACCCGATTATATCTTGTTTGAAGGATAGAGCCTGATGGCAGATAATGAAATAGTAGCGATTTTTTTTAATATGGCGAATCGCAATTGTCAGTCGAAATGGCTATCGATCATAGGAATTGGTGAAGATGGCTTAGAAGGGTTAAGTTCAGTGGGGCGAAGTCTGCTTTCTTTCGCATCAGTTATTGTCGGTGGTGAACGTCATCTGGCAATGTTACCCCCAGAGGATCAACGGCAAAAACTGCTCTGGACTTCTCCTATTCAAGACTCCATTAACGAGATTATCCGCCTTCGTGGTCAATCCGTCTGTGTTTTGGCCAGTGGTGATCCCATGTGCTATGGAATTGGTGTCACCCTCACCCGTCAGATTCCCCTGGAGGAAATGACGATTATTCCCTCTCCTTCTAGCTTTAGTCTTGCCTGTAGTCGTTTGGGTTGGTCCCTGAGTGAAGTGGAAACTTTGAGTTTGTGCGGTCGGCCCCCGGCCTGCTTGAATGGGGTGCTGTATCCCGGCGCTAAACTGCTGGTACTGAGTGCCGATGCTCAGACTCCGGCAATCGCTGCTCGGCTGCTCAGGGAGGGAGGTTTTGGCGAAAGTTCCATCACGGTTTTAGAACATCTAGGGGGAACCCGAGAACGCCACATTCAAGGCATCGCCAACGATTGGGAGTTTACAGATCTGGCAGATTTAAATGTCATCGCCATTAGCTGCATCTCTTCCCATCCCCCCACCCTGGCGCCGCGCCTTCCAGGACTGCCGGATTCTGCCTACCATCATGACGGACAGTTGACAAAAAGAGAAGTTCGTGCTGTCACGCTGAGTAGATTGGCTCCCTTACCTGGACAATTGCTCTGGGATGTGGGGGCAGGTTGTGGTTCCATTGCCATTGAGTGGCTGCGGAGCGATCGCCGTTGCCAGGGGATTGCGATCGAACATCATCCCACCAGATTACAATACATTGCCGATAATGCCGCCGCCCTGGGAACGCCCCACCTGCAAATCGTCGCTGGAATCGCACCGAGCGCCCTGGAAGATTTACCGCAACCGGACGCTATTTTTATTGGTGGCGGTATCACCACACCCCACCTATTGCAAACCTGTTGGTTAGCCCTGCGCCCCGGGGGTCGTCTTGTTGCCAACACTGTTACAATTGAAAGCGAATTAGTCCTCTTGCAATGGCATAGTAAATTAGGGGGGGAACTGCTGCGAATTGGCATTGAAAAAGCCGAACCAGTCGGCAAGTTTTTGGGTTGGAAAGCAATGGCTCCCGTAACCCAGTGGACTGTTCTGAAACCGAGATTGTAAATCCTTGATTTTGTCCTTGCTCTCTCTTGCAAAAGTTGTCAATAGAACTTTTTGGGTATTCTTTTCCTCTCTAATTAGTTAGGTGTTAAAAATTGTCAGATCCCCCTTAATAAGGAGGGATCAAAGCCCCCATTATCAAGGGGGGTTGGGGGGATCAAAGCCCCTTAATAAGGAGGGATCAAAGCCCCCCTTATCAAGGGGAGTTGCGGGGATCAAAGCCCCTTAATAAGGAGGGATCAAAGCCCCCCTTATCAAGGGGAGTTGCGGGGATCAAAGCCCCTTAATAAGGAGGGATCAAAGCCCCCCTTATCAAGGGGGGTTGGGGGGATCAAACTTCCAATTACTCCACAAACTCCCTCAAAATTACTCAAAACTTCTTGATTAGTAAAGCGGATTACTGTTAATCCATAACCTGATAAAATTTGGGTTCTTTCTAAGTCATAGTTCTGAGCATCTTCACTATTATGAATATCACCATCAATTTCAATCACTAATTTTAATTCGGGGCAATAAAAGTCAACAATAAATTGTTCAATCGGTCTTTGGCGATGAACTCTATATTGAAAATTGTTTAAGTATTCATACCAAAGTTTTCTTTCAGCTTTGGTCATGTTTTTACGGAGTTCTTTAGCTCGTTCTACGAGTTTGGGATTGTAGGGTAGATGATGATGATTGGTTAATTGCATAAGCTTACTTTCTGGTTAGTCATGTTACCGTACTTAGCCCCCCTTATCAAGGGGGGTTGGGGGGATCAAACTTAACGTGATTGCAGTTTTATTTATTAAAAAAAGAAAGATTATTTTTCAACTAATAAGTTTAGCATATATAGAGTTTTCTGTTCGCACGAGGTACATTATTAATATTGAAAAGCTTAATCAGCAAAGGTTTAACTGTGCCACCCAGGGGTGAGAACCGCTATAATAAGTAGTAGTGCAAAATTAATTTCCTAGTAAAGATAGGCAAAAGGCAAGAGGCAAAAGGCAAGAGGGGGTTAGATATGTGTAATTAATTTTGCTTAGGTACTTATCCCTTATCAAGGAGTCGTAGGCGGGGGGATGAAACTTAAAGCGATTGCGTTTTTTTATTAAAAAATCAGGTGTTATTGTTGATAAGTTTTGCTGTTAGCAGGGGAATTTTGGGGGGCAGTTTTGAGGTTTGATCCCCCCAACCCCCCTTGATAAGGGGGGCTTTTTACTGGTTGAATTTGATCCCCCCAACCCCCCTTGATAAGGGGGGCTTTTTACTGGTTTAAGATGATGGGTTAATTGCATAGGTTTGATCCCCCCAACCCCCCTTGATAAGGGGGGCTTTTTACTGGTTTAAGATGTATAAGTCTGTGATATATTACAGGTTACAAGTCTCCCTACAAGTCTCTGTGCGGGAAGAGAGATTCTAATTTCTACCCCTCGATCTACCCACTCTCTTATATCCCAAGCATATATCAGGTGAGGTAGGTATGCGTGTTGACTACCCTCTAATAAAAAAGTTAGCTGATCATAGCTCAACCAGTCTCCGCTCCTGCGCCAACCCACCTCGTCGGCAAATTTTTCATACACCTCATAATAATCATACTCTCCTGGGACACCACCGCAATCCAGCCAGACTTTTTTCTGCACAGAAAAGCCAAATTTGCCGCGGCTATTATCTACCCAGAGCTTATCAATCGTGCGTAACTCTTCACAGGGAAAGTTGTTAATGCTTTCTTCATCTAGCCAGCCTTCATCTTCCCTTTTAGCAATTAACAACATTAACCGCATCGTTTCCTCATCGGCTTCGCGCCATTGCCCATTTTTCAGATAGGTTTCTAGTTGGGTAAAGAGAGAAGTCTGTCGTTTTTGTTCTAAAAATTCCAAACCTCGACGTTTTTTAACAGGTAATTCTCGATAACATCGCTCCGCTAATCCCTGAGCTTTAGGATTAGATTGATTATAAAAATAGACAATAAAATCAGTCGGATTAGTCAATAAAGTGGCATACATAATGCAAGCCTCGTACCAGAGATTTTGCTCCCAATTTTCCTTGAGTAAATTTTCTTGCTTTAACCGTTTAATCTCCAAAGCAATTAAATAGGACTGAAAAAGATTATGGGCAAACTCATAGTATTCATCCTTTTTCAAAATTAACTCACTCACATGAATTAACCGCTCTACAAAATCCTTAGCCGAAGTGCTTTCAGGATAACCCAATTCCTGAATAAAATTTTGTGTAGAACTCAGTAATTCCGAATATTCAATCGTGGTTGTATTTCCCATTTTCAGGGCTAATTGTTGTAATACCCGTTGACGATGATTTTCCTCATTATTATCTAAAATCATATCAATGCCCCTAGCTTGAGGGCGAGTGATCAATTGCAGATCAAAAATTCGGCGAAATAAATCCACTCGTTGCTGAGGTAATTTTTGTCCCGAGCCAAAGTTTGCCCGATGTAACTGTACTATCATATTCAGATTTAAGGGATTTCTCGCCAAGGATAATAGAGTAGAACTTTCCCCAGAATCATCGAGAGCAAATAACTGATTAATTAAATCCTTTGCTTTATTATCGGCAGCTTCTTGTTTAGCTTTTAAACTTCTGCTAACTCTGGTTTCCTGCTCTTGCCAGAAATACCATTTATACACAAAATCCCGAATATTTTTATCGGTAAATTCATTAATAAACACCTTTTGCCGAGGTTTATACTCAGAGCTAAACGCTTGATAGCCTTTCGGACGAGAAGTTAAAATAAAATAGTTTTGGCGAAAATCTTGCCACTGTTTGCCAATCCATTGACTGACTTTTTCGGCATATTCGGGTTTAATTTCATCAAAACCATCAAACATCACTAACATTTGCTGACGGGTTAAATGACTTTTAGCCCAGTTCTCAGGTAAATCTAATTCTTGAGAAATATCTTGTTTAAGATGTCGCTCAATTAAGGTCGGTAAATCCAATCCTTCTGTGGTGGTAATCACTTCCTGCCATCTCCGTAAACGTAAAAAGACAGGAATTAAAAAAGGTGCATTTTGTTTCGGTTGTTTTAGAGCGTAGTTATAGGCTAAATGACGCAATAAAGTCGTTTTTCCTCGGCCACCAGGAGCCAGAATTAACAACCGTAAATTTGTCCTCTTTTTAGCCCGTCGCAATAAATCCCAAATATCATCCCCCGTACCTTTAGACTCTTCTTCTGAGCGCAGTTCTAATTGACTCAGATCCAAATTAATAAAAATTTCTTCTAGTTCTGGGTTAGAAAAACCAAAGATTGCATCTTCAATCCCTTCAATATCATCATAACGACAATCTGAATCCCGTAATTTAATTAAATATTTCCCGTCAGGATTAGCTAATTGCCAACGTATTTTTTCCAGTCCTTTGTCTAGCCAAACAAAAAAGCTTAAAGCTGTACCTTTACCGTGATCTTTACCTTTGGTTCTTGCCACTTCTAAAAACGCTTTACTCCAGGCTGATCCGTAGGTAAAAAAGCCCGTGACGATAAAAGTGACTCCCCCGACAATAATCGCCTTAACCGTGTCATGTTGACTAAGCCAAGTTAAGCCGCCTGTAATGCTACCCCCGATAATTGGAAGGGAAGGAGCGGAGGTTCGGAGTTGATGGGCAACAAAAGCAGTGATTTTTCCCGTCCAAACTTCAGCCTGTTTACTTTCCTGTTCAAAATCTGATTCTTTTTTCTCTTCAGATTCGGATGCTTCTGGCTTTGTGGTTTTATCGTCCATAAACCCCCTTTGATCAACCTCTTCTAATTATACTAGACCCCTTTAGAGTGGTGTTATTGGCTTATAAGTAGGTAGGCGTTAAAAATTATCAGACACCCCCCTTATCAAGGGGGGCAGGGGGGATCGAACCTAAAATCCATTTTTAATTTAATTATAATCAGCTACTTAACTATATTATAAGTGATGTTGCTGGGGAGTTACTCAAATCCTTCTAGTTGCGATCGCACTAATTCTAGGGGAAGTTTTAAAACTCTAGCAATTTGTTCCATAGTTAATCCTTCTTTGATTAATTCGGGAATGGTTTCTAATTTAGCTTGTTGATAAATATTAGACTGCTTTAATTCCTTTTCTGATAGCCCTGTACAGATATTACCTTTGTTAATTTGAATACTATTGATAATATTAGAAAAATTAGAATGATAATATCTTTGTAAACTAGATTTAATGTTAGCCTTGCTGACTTCCTCTCCGCGTTCGCCGAAAAAAGTACAAGGGTTTTGAGTATCTATTTCGATTTGTCAACGTTTGTTCCTCGGACTTTTTTGGAAAAAAAGCGGCTCTCTTGGGTTTGGTGGGTAAAATGTGTTCTAAGATACACTCCTCTTGGCGACGGAGTGGAACGAACCACAAAGACACAAAGGACACAAAGATTGAGCGATCATAATGTAAGTTAAACTTATCACACAGAACCTAGAAGAGCCAAAAAGCTCAAAACCCTTTTCTAGCAGAGCTTACATTTGTATTCAGCAAGCTCTACTTAAACGATTGACCGAATATTAAAATAAATCCCCATGGGAACCAGAGCGCACTAAAAAAAGATGGGTGTCTGTGATTTTATAAATTAAAAGCCAGTCTGGTTCTAGGTGACAATCCCTATATCCATTCCAGTTTCCCATCAAAGCGTGATCTTTGTATTTAGGTTCTAGTTCTTGCTTTTGAAGTAATTTATCAATGACATTTTTCAGTTTGGTCATATCTTTTCCCCGTTTTTGCAGTCGTTTAATATCTTTCTTAAAGCGATTTTCAAAAATGGGTAATAACATTAAATTCCTAGCTGCTGATACAGTTCAACTTGATCTTGGCAAACAGTTAAGTTTTTTTGCTCTTCAATATTCTGAATAGCTTGTTGAGTTTTTTCGTTAAAATCACTTATGGTATAAATCCCTTCTGCAATTCGTCGTTCTTTTTCCGCTTCTTCTAAAAATTCAGCTAGGTGTTTTTTTAGATAGGTTGCCAGGCTATCTTGTTGTTCTTCAGAAAGCATTGCAATTTGCTCGAAAGTTTCTTGAATTAATTTAGTCATAGGTATTGTACTCCGAAGTTCAGTTTTTGAGGAAAAAAATCAAGATTCAAATACTGCCCTAACACACCAAAAAAAAGTTTTTGTTCTAAGTAGCTGGTTATAATTAAATTGAAGATAGATTTTGGGTTCGATCCCCCCTGCCCCCCTTGATAAGGGGGGTGCCGATAGGCGGGGGGATCTCCCCTTGATAAGGGGGGTGCCGATAGGCGGGGGGATCTCCCCTTGATAAGGGGGGTGCCGATAGGCGGGGGGATCTCCCCTTGATAAGGGGGGTGCTGATCCCCCCTTAGTCCCCCCTTAATAAGGGGGGTATCTGACAATTTTTAACAGCTACCCACTATTTATAATAAAGCCATTTCTCCCACCACTTCCAAGCGGGTATAACTGCCGATTTTAAGGAATTTTTCCGAGAGAGATTCGGCCACATTGGGAGTAATCCAACCTAACTGTTTAAGAATTTGCAAAGCGGCCGCATATTTAGCCCGTTTGGAACCATCTAAAGCTTTAATTGCTAATCCTAAACCTTCACCGACGCGCCCAATACATTGAATCCCTTCGGCCCCGGCTTTACTGACGATTTCCCCTTGGCTAATCTGCATTAATTCCGTATCAAAAGCCCCTTCTCCTGCTACCATGCGGGGATGATAGGTCATCGCCCGGACGATTCTTTCTAAGTCTAAACGGTTGCCAGAGGCTAACTGGGCGTAGAGATGGGCCATTTGCCCCAACTGCATTGAATAGGTGGGCGCACCGCAGTCATCGTGGGCGCTGATTAATTCATCTCCCGGCATTCCCAATAATTCGGCAATTTTGCTTAAAATTAGCTTTTGTATCTGACTAGAACGCCGCAGATAGGTATTTAATGGCCAGCCCCGCTGTTGACACACTGCTAACATCCCGGCGTGTTTACCAGAACAATTGTACTGCAAGCGACTGCGTTTACCGGACGGGAGGGGACATTGCAGGGCGTTGGGATCGATATCGGCGCGCCAGAGAATATTAAAGACTTGACGGGCGTGTTCCACTGTGCCTTGGTGAGAACTACAGATAATGGCTAGATCCTTATCGTTGAGATCGTAGCGTTCGAGGGTGCCGGTACTGATGACAGCCAGTGCTTGAAAAGGTTTTAGGGCCGAACGAATAAAGGCGCTAGTTTCGGCGCTGCCGGCGGTGGATAATACCCGGCCGCGGTCATCGCAAATAGCGGCCTCGACATGATGGACCGATTCAATAATACCTTCCCGGAGAAGATGAATTTCTAAGCGGTGGGTTGGTGAACGTTTTACCCTATTCATTCAGATTGGTTGCGGTTAGTGAGTGAAAAATAGCCAGAAAAGACCACTGATAGCGACAATTGCCCCTAGAATCAGGGCGGTTTTTTGTAAACGCTGGAGAATGGGCTGGATTTGATAGGAGACGATTAAACGATCGCGGGCTAAAATGGCGGCGGTTTTTGTCCAGATTTGGCCATCATACCAGCCCGACTCTTCATAAAATACTTTCTCTGATTGCAAGCGGTCATAGACGTAGATCCAGCCTAGATACAAGCGCAATAACACCAATCCTACCAAAATTGTCGAGCCAAAAATCCCCGCACAGAAGAAGAGAAAAGGGGCTTTTTTGAGGGGAAAACTAGCGGCGGCAATCGGTCCGACAATTAACCATGTCCATAACCATAACCAGACAATTTTTTTTGTATAAGAGGCTACATCTAGCGTCGCCCAACGAAAAAACCAAGATTCTTTTAATTGTTCGTACTCGTTAACCGGCTGCTGTTCTTCCGGGACGGGACAGAAATCAAGGGAGGATTTCATGGATTCTACTCCTCTAAATGGTCGCTAGGTAGAGGAATCCGTTGGGCATGACCCCAAAATGCTTCTAAATTATAAAATTCTCGCTCTTTTGGTAAAAAGATATGGACAATGATATCGCCATAATCCATCAGGATCCAGCTACCTTCGCTTTTTCCTTCCACTTGTCGGGGAGATTGTTGCCATTCTAGTTCCATAGCAGCTTCGATCGCATCCTCGATCGCTCGCACTTGGGTGGTAGAATAGCCGGTAATAATCAGAAAATAATCGGTTAAATAACAGATATCGGTGACTTTCAGGATGGCGATGTCCCCTGCTTTCTTGTCCTCGGCAGCGGTAACAATTGTCTCTAGAAATTGTTCGGTCTTGAGATTTTCGGCGACAGGGGTAATAATTCCAGTGGGATTGGTCATTCAGTTTGTGGTCATCCTTTGGCTGAGGTGGTTGTAAGGGAGTCTTGAGATTATGTTAATCAATGGGTTTAGTTTTTGTTGGTTGTTCTTTAACAATTTGTAACGCCCAGTTGCGGGTTAGCACGGTGCGGGGATGAATGGGACAATGGCTACTTAAAAGATATTTTAGGGAATAATCGCAGGTTTGTTGAAGGCTTTTATGGAGATTTTGATAGCTGAGTTGTCGTAGGGCGTTTAATTCGGGTGTATCGCCGCGATTGGGTTCCAAGGCATCGGCAATAAAGACTATACAGCTAAGATCGCTCATATTGGGTTTACCGAGGGTGTGATTGCGAATTGCTTCGAGAATTTCCTCATCGGTAACGTTAAATTCTTTTTTGGCGACAATTGCACTTACATCGGCGTGGAGTAAGTGGGGATGGGATAAACAGATATTATCCACCTCTATTCCCGCCGATTCTGCCATTTTTAGCAGTTTTTTGGGCTTGAAAAATTTAGCCAGATCGTGCATTAGCCCCGCTTGCCCTGCTTGGACGGGATCGAGATCGTGATGACGAGCTAAATCAATACACATGGTCTCCACACCGAGAATATGTCGCAGACGGTGTTCGTTGACGTTTTCTTTTAACCAGTCGATAACTTGCTGTCGCATCTTTTTTTTGCCCTTGTGGAACCCCAGAACGATTGTAACAATTACTATACAATTTTGCCTATCACTCCTGGGTTCGATCTTTACCAATCATCCTCGCGACTAGCTTCTAAAACTTCTTCTTGTTGCCAATCATCCTGAAAAGGTTGTACCACTTTACCGATCGCATCGGCCACAAAAGACTTAATAAATTCTTCCTTGCGACTAAGTTGAAATTGTCTTTGTACCACTTCCGTCATACCACCATCACCCCAGTCTTGATCGTGACGGAAATATTCAATAAAACTTTTGCCAGCAATGCGGGTTAAATAGGCGGCACTGACCCCTTGAATTGCCTTACCGACTATATAGGTAGTAAAGTTTAATTGTAGGATTCTGGCTAATAATTCTACCGCTCCTTTCACTACTCCCAAACTAACTAGAGTTTTGCCTAAAGATAGAGCCAATTCCTTGCCTCGATCGCTGTTAATTTCACAGCCATAAACTTGACCAATTTCCCTGACCATTTGAGCATTAACCGCCGCAGTTGCTAACAGATCGAACACTGGTAAGGGAGTCACTGCAATCACTCCCGCACCAATCCACTGATAGCGATCGATAATTTTATCAGCTTGGCGACGACGTTGGCGATCAATAATTTTCCTAGCTTCTTCTCCTAATCTTTGGGATTGTAAGAGGATATTATCCGCCACTAAATCCTCCCCTTCGGCCCGTAAAACTGAAGCCAAACGTTTAATTAAAGCTAAAATATCTGGTTCTGGTGTGATGATTTGTCCACTGGTTAACTGTACTGGTTGGGGATTAGCGGTAACGGCAATAATATCCGCGGAAAGAATCACTCCTTTTAGACGTTCTCGTAATTGTTTTAAAATAATGTCTCGATCTTCGTCGCTATAAAGATCAATTTTATTAAAGACTAAGAGAGAACGTTTACCAATATCAATTAAGCGCAATAAAGGGCCGTATTCCGATTGTCGAATATCGTTATCAATGACAAATAAAAGTAAATCTGCTTCCGTGGCTAATTGTCGCGCTAACTGTTCCCTTTGACCTCCAGCTGCACCAATTTCGAGAATGCCGGGGGTATCGGTAATTTGAATTTCCCGATTCACACCTTTCATTTTTAAACTATAGGTTTCCCCTTTTTCCGTGGTTCCCATGGTTGCCTCCACATTGCCCACCATTTGACCGATGAGGGCGTTAATTAGGGAGGTTTTTCCCGCCGATCCTGTGCCGAAAACAATGATTTTAACTTCTTTTCTAACTAAACTTCGCTCAATTTCTTGGGAACGCTTAATAAAAACCTGTTGGGTTACTTTATCTTGAATTTGCTCCACTTGTTGCCGGATAGCTTTTAAGGTTTCCCCGGCGGCCTCGGTTTTTTCTACTGGTAATTTTAGGGGTGGACGGGAGGAAGAACGCAACCCGCGGCGACTTTTTTGCTGCTGGGGCAGCAGATAAAAGTAGTACAGAAGAACGTAAATGAGCAAGCCCAGCAGTCCGATAATCAGCAAAAGCAGAATATTAGCTAAGATAGGAGCGGTAAAGGCGATCTGGATGTAAAGACGATAGATAGAGTTGACTAACCACAACATTAATCCGAAAATAAAGCTCAGACCAATGATTAAAGCGGCAAGACGGGGTAATTTCATCGAAAATTTGGGTCTGAAACACCGCCGTTTTACGGCGGCTTTACCGTTAAATACTAGCGCATTTACACGATATATTCTAGAATGTGAGGTATGGAAAAAGCCTATTCGTTTCGATTTTACCCCACACCAGAACAAGAGTCGCTATTGCGGCGCACATTGGGCTGTGTAAGATTGGTTTACAACAAAGCTCTCCACGAACGAACACAAGCATGGTACGAAAGACAAGAAAGAGTAGGCTACGCTCAAACTTCTTCAATGTTGACCGATTGGAAAAAACAAGAAGAATTAGACTTTCTCAATGAAGTAAGCTGTGTACCTTTACAACAAGGGTTAAGACATTTACAAACAGCTTTCACTAATTTCTTTGCTGGTCGTAATAAGTATCCTAACTTTAAGAAAAAACATCAGGGAGGAAGTGCCGAATTTACCAAGTCAGCTTTTAAATTCAAAGACAAACAAATCTATTTAGCTAAATGCACAGAACCCTTACCTATTCGATGGTCAAGACAAATACCAGAAAGCTGTGAACCAAGCACGGTAACAGTCAGATTACATCCTTCTGGACGTTGGCATATCTCAATAAGATTTGATGACCCAACGATTAAGCCATTACCAGTAACAGATAAAGCCATCGGAATTGACTTAGGAATTAGTAGCCTAGTAATTACCAGCGATGGCGATAAAGTATCTAATCCTAAGCACTTTAAAAAGCATTATCGGAGACTGCGAAAAGCGCAAAAAAATCTTTCTCGAAAACAGAAAGGCTCAAAGAATCGAGAAAAAGCGAGAATCAAAGTAGCAAGGATTCACGCTCAAATCACCGATAGTAGAAAAGACTATTTACATAAGCTAACCACTCAATTAGTTCGTGAAAATCAAACGATTGTGGTTGAGAATTTAGCCGTCAAGAATATGGTCAAAAACCCGAAGTTATCTCAGGCAATATCTGACGTTAGTTGGGGAGAAATAACCCGACAATTAGCCTATAAATGCCGTTGGTATGGGAGAAATTACATCGAAATAGATAGATGGTTTCCTAGTTCTAAGCGGTGTAGTAATTGCGGGTATATTACTGAGAAAATGCCGTTAAATGTTCGAGAATGGGACTGTCCAGACTGTGGGACTCACCATGACCGAGATATTAACGCGAGTAAAAACATTTTGGCCGCAGGGCTTGCGGTGTCAGTCTGTAGAGCGACCATAAGACCAGAACAGAGTAAATCTGTTAAGGCAGGTGCGAAAAATCCTTCGGGAAAGAAGCAGAAACTCAAATCGTGAGGTTTGGGAATCACCGTCCGTTTACGGCGGCGAGGATGTCAACAGCTTTAACGGTAGGGGATTGCTTAATCTTGATCTTAGTTCTTTGCCGGCCGATTGTCGGGAACTAGAATAGACTATTATCTATAGTTAGGGCTTGCTAAAAAAGTTTTTCGTGGGGTGTGGGGTGTGGGGTACGATTTCCTATTCCCTGGGACCAGAAAAGAGGTAAGATAATAAGTTTAGTGATAAGATGACCGAATTGTAAGCGGGGACTTGATATGGCAGAAACCCTATTATTTAATGCTTTGCGACAGGCGATCGATGAGGAAATGGGCCGCGACCAGACAGTATTTGTTTTGGGTGAAGATGTGGGTCATTACGGTGGTTCCTACAAAGTTACCAAAGATCTCTACAAAAAATATGGCGATTTAAGGGTTTTAGATACTCCCATCGCTGAAAATAGTTTTACAGGCATGGCAGTGGGGGCAGCCATGACGGGATTGCGTCCGATTATTGAAGGCATGAATATGGGTTTTCTTTTGCTTGCCTTTAACCAAATTGCCAACAATGCCGGGATGTTACGTTATACTTCTGGCGGTAATTTTAAAATCCCCATGGTTATCCGCGGTCCGGGGGGTGTGGGGAGACAATTAGGGGCGGAACATTCCCAACGTTTAGAGGCCTATTTTCACGCGGTACCGGGCCTAAAAATTGTCGCTTGTTCCACTCCCTACAATGCCAAAGGTTTATTAAAATCGGCGATTAGAGATAATAACCCCGTGCTTTTCTTTGAACACGTTCTTCTCTATAATCTCAAGGAAAATTTACCTGATAGCGAGTATCTTTTACCCCTCGATAAAGCGGAAATCGTTCGTAAAGGAGAAGATATAACTATTCTCACCTATTCGCGGATGCGTCATCACTGTTTACAGGCATTAAAACAGTTAGAAAAAGATGGCTATGATCCAGAAATTATCGATTTAATTTCCCTGAAACCCTTTGATATGGAGACGATCGCTGCTTCGATTCGCAAGACTCATAGGGTGATTATTGTGGAAGAATGTATGAAAACGGCGGGAATTGCTTCCGAGTTAATTGCTTTAATTAATGAGCAGTTATTCGATGAATTGGATGCCCCCGTGTTAAGATTATCTTCCCAAGATATCCCCACACCTTATAACGGTAATCTAGAAAGATTGACGATTATTCAACCTAATCAAATTGTCGAAGCTGTCCAAAAAATGGTCGGCGATCGCATTTAACAAATTCTCCTTTTGATACTGAAGTTATGCAGAGACAAAATTGGTTATTGTTACTGATCATCGGCCTAGTTGTTGCCTCGATCTTTATCCTGATTAAGTTACCCCTACAATTAGGTTTAGACTTGCGCGGTGGTAGTCAATTAACCATTCAGGTTAAACCCACTGAAACCGTGACAACCATTCAACCTAATGATTTAAAAGCCGTACAAAATGTGATTGAAAATCGCGTTAATGCCCTCGGTGTTTCTGAATCATTAGTGCAGACTGTGGACAGTAAAAATCAGGTAATTGTGCAACTACCCGGGGTCACAGATCCCAAAGAAGCTGAGAGAAACCTAAATGTTCAGGCCCAATTAGAATTTCGTCAGCAGAAACAAGGTACAGAAGGAGAATTTCGGGCTGAATATTCAATTTTTCAACAAAAAAAAGCGGAATTAGCCGCCCTTAAAGCGGAAAATAAACCCGAAAATGCCGCTAAAATTGCCGAACTAGAACAATCTCTCCAGAAATCTAAAGAGGCAATTTTAAATTTATTTGAATCGGTGGACTTAACTGGAAAAAATCTGCAAAATGCCACCATTAGTTCCACCCAAGGCACTAACTGGGAAGTAGCCATTACTTTCGACTCGGAAGGGGGCAGTAAATTTGCCGAACTGACTAAAGCGATCGCGGGTACTGGTCGCAGTATTGGCATTTTCCTCGATAATGAATTAATTAGCGCCCCTGTGGTTGGTGTGGAGTTTGCCCAAACGGGAATCACAGGGGGCCGGGCCGTGATTACTGGTAATTTTACCGCCGAAACTGCCAACGATCTAGCGATTCAATTGCGCGGTGGTTCCCTACCTTTCCCTGTCAAAGTGGAGGAAATTCGTACCGTCGGGGCAACTTTAGGCCAGGATAGCATCCGTCGCAGTATCTACGCTGGTTTAGTGGGTTTACTGTTAGTTTTAATCTTTATGGCGGTTTATTACCGTTTACCCGGAATTATAGCTGATATTTCCCTGATTATCTATACTATCCTTGCGCTGGGAGCTTTTGCCCTAGTGGGAGTCACCATGACGTTACCCGGTATTGCTGGATTTATCCTCAGTATCGGCATGGCAGTTGATGCGAATGTACTAATTTTTGAGCGTACCCGGGAGGAATTAAGGGCCGGAAAATCCCTATTTCGGGCGGTGGAGTCGGGATTTTATCGGGCTTTTTCCAGTATTCTTGATAGTAATGTTACTACTTTAATCGCCTGTGCTGCCCTATTTTGGTTGGGTTCGGGATTAGTCAAGGGTTTTGCTTTAACTTTAGCCATTGGGGTAGCTGTGAGTATGTTTACTGCTTTAACCTGTAGTCGTACTCTCCTGTTAATCACCGTCTTAAACGTCCCCAGCGTCCGTCAAAAACCCCAACTTTTCTGCCCTAATTTACCGACAAATCAGTAGGGTGGGTTAGGCGACGACAAGTTATGCTGTTAACCAATAATTTCATATTCGCCGTAACCCACCGATTGCCACTCCCTACTCCCCAAATTCCCTTTTTCCTTTTACTTAATCAATATGGCATTTCGCGTTACAAAACAGCGTAAATTTTGGTGGACAGTCTCGTCCCTGCTGACAATTGGTAGTATTTTGGCCATGGTGATTTCTTGGTTCACTATTCAAGCGCCTTTGCGACCGAGTTTAGATTTTGTTGGTGGTACGAGAATTCAGATAGAATTAGCCTGTGCCAAAAAGAATAACTGTGAGAAACCCTTAACTACTGCCGAAGTGCAAGTGATTTTAGACGAGGAGGGATTGGGTAACAGTAGTGTGCAGGTGTTGGATAAATATACTTTATCGGTGCGGACGAAAACCCTCGTAGAAGAACAGAGAACGAAATTACTCGACACCTTAAATCAGAAAATTGGCACCTTTGACCCCGAAACCAGTCAAATCGATACAGTTGGGCCGACCATCGGTCAAGAATTATTTAGGTCAGGATTTTTAGCTTTATTAGTTTCCTTTTTTGGCATTGCCGCCTATCTCAGCTTCCGTTTTCAACGGGATTACGCTTTTTTTGCCATTGTCGCCCTGCTGCACGACGTTTTGATCACTTTAGGGGTCTTTGCGGTTTTAGGCTTAATTGCGGGGGTAGAAGTGGATAGTTTATTTTTGGTTTCCCTCTTGACAATTGTGGGTTTTTCTGTTAATGACACAGTGGTAATTTATGATCGCGTGCGGGAAAATTTTGTCAATACCCCCGAATTATCCGTGGATGAAATTGTCGATAATGCGGTCAGTCAAACCCTAAGTCGTTCGATTAATACTACCCTGACCACTTTATTGCCTCTGGTGGCGATTTTTCTCTTTGGTGGCAGCACCTTAAAATATTTTGCCCTAGCTTTAATTATCGGTTTCGTAGCCGGGGCCTATTCGAGTATTTTTATCGCTAGTACTCTACTAGCTTGGTGGCGCGGTCGTTCCAATCGAACTACACTCAATTACAGTTAGGATGCCATTGGTGAAGAATCAGTGGGTCTTGGATAGGTCGTAATAGTAATTTCAACCTGTTGATTGAGACGACCCAAAATTGATATCAAACGGTCAATAGTAAAGCGTCCCAAATTAGCACGGCGAATCTGGACAAATTCACTGTGATTAATTCCAGTTCGCACTTGAGCATCGCGGGTTGATAAGTCTTCCTTCTCCAGAACCTTGATAATTTCAGCAGCAAGCAGTGCTTTCGCTTGTCGCAGCACGTCCGCATCTACATCGCCAAAATCGCGGTACACATTCCCGCTACCTTGTACCAGTTCAAATTGTTCTTCACTCATGAGAGTTCCTCCTTCAATCGCTTGAGCCGTGCTTTGATAACTGATACCACCGGTCAAGCCCCATTATATCTGTTGAAGTTTTTGCTTGTGTCAATCAAAGCGGCAATCCCATGATAATATCTGGCAGTGCGATTGCTAATCTTGTAGGTTAGGCCCGTTGTGGGTCAACAATAAATATATTTTCGTAACAGAAAGCTCATGATTCATGGATGATAAGCCGTAATAACCAGACTTCTATCGGCACTATAAATTGCTTCAACACGACGAAAACTAGAATGATTCCACCAGACTTTAATTCTATTTCCCTTGGCTGGAGCAGACCCAACAACGGTATAACCAGCATTGAACATCAATTGTTCAAAAACTTCTGCTGGCATTGTTTTAGATGAAATGAGAGAAAGACCATCAATTTGATGCTTATCGAGGGTCATAACTCCCTTTATAGGTTGTAAAAATTTGATAACCAGGTAAAACTAAGCTGATACCAGCAAAACTATGTATTGTTCCTGGATAACTTTCTTCTGCATCACTACCCCCCAATCGCCAACAAAAAGAACCCAACCAAATATAAAAGCCTGGAATCAGTGCGTCCATCGAATAGGCAATATCTTTTAACTGAGGGTTAACTTCGTTTGATGATCCCTTTTTTTGAGAAACTTTTATTTTCATTATTTTAAACTTATACTTATTTAAGAATGATACCATATTTTTGTTAGCATTGACGATGACAATTATCACAATGTCAACACTTAAATCCTTTGGCGCGATTGCTAATACTAAATCCCTTGAGTAACGCACAGAAAACGGGTTTCTCCGAGAAACCCGTTTTCTACTCATGCAAAAGGCAAAATGGAGAATAAACAATCAGTTTTTAATAACTGGATTTAGTATAATATGGTAGGTTGGGCTTCGGCCGTGAGCTTTTGCCGAACGGTTGAAGCATGAAACCCAACGCTAATCAAAGATATTTGAAAGCCTTATTATCTTCAACCGTCCCATCGAACTAAGATAGTGCAAGCTTAAAGATTGCTGTTAGTCACCAGCTAAATTTTTTGACCAATTGCGTCAAATTGCCTCAAGAGATTTGATTGCGAACACCACTGAAAGCGGCGTATGCGATCGCTATAGCATCTACAGCATCATTAATGGGCATTTTTGTCAATCCGAATAAATACTTAATTTGTTCGGACACCTCAGCTTTAGTGGCCCTACCATGGCCGAGATGACATTTCCAACTAGCTTGATGGAGGAAAATCGGTTCAATTCCCCCATCGCGACAGCTAACCAGATTGATAATTCCCAATGCTTGCAGGACTCCACCGGCTGCCTTGATTTGCCGGTTAAAAAAGGGCATTTCCACGGCAATTTCCCCCGGTTTATATTCTGCGATTAACTCCTTTAAATCCCGTTCAATTTCGATTAAACGCTGGGCAGTAGAAAGATTTTTAGAAGTTTCGATCGTGCCATAATCGACTAAAATCGGCATTAACTCACTATTATCCCGGAGAATAGCCCAACCGACAATCGCTAATCCGGGGTCGATACCCAACCAAGTAGTCATAGATTAAGCCAAAAAATCTTGGACGATTTCGAGGATTCTTTGGGATGCTTGTCCATCTCCAAAAGGATTAATGGCATTAGCCATACGATCATAGGCGATTTTATCCCTTAATAATTCTCCCGCTTCGGCTAAAATTTGCTCGGGATTTGTCCCAATTAATTTCGCTGTTCCCGCTTGCACTGCTTCCGGTCTTTCTGTGGTTTCTCGCAATACTAAAACCGGTTTTCCTAAACTGGGTGCTTCTTCTTGAATGCCCCCAGAATCAGTTAATAATAAATAACAGCGTTGAATCGCCCCCACTAACTCGGCATAATCGAGAGGTTCAGTTAAAAATACCCTGGGATGATTGCCCAAAGCGGACTGAATTGGTTCTCGGACGGTGGGATTGCGATGTAGGGGTAATAATAGGGCTGTATCGGCATATTTTTCTAGTAACAAAGTAAATCCTTTGATAATATCCTGTAAGGGTTCGCCCCAATTTTCCCGGCGGTGAACCGTGGCTAATAAAACCCGATAATCTGACCAATTTAAGCCGAAAATTTGACATTCTGGTGCGGTTTTGGCTACGGTTAATAAAGCATCAATAACCGTATTGCCGGTGTGGTGAATATTTCCTGTCACCCCAGATTTTTGTAAATTTTCTACGGCTAAAGTTGTGGGAGCAAAATGTAGGGTAGTCAGTTGAGAAATTAGGCGACGATTAGCTTCTTCGGGATAGGGATTATAGATATCATTAGTTCTTAATCCTGCCTCCACATGAGCGATAGGAATTTGTTGATAAAAGGCCGCTAAAGTGGCAGCAAAAGCGGTAGTAGTATCACCTTGCACAATAATTAAATCTGGTTTTATGCGATCAAAAACTGTTTCTAAACCCCGTAAACTGCGGCAAGTAATATCAGTTAAAGTTTGACGAGTTTGCATAATATCGAGATTTTCATCGGCTTTTAAAGCAAATAATTCCATCACCTGCGCCACCATTTCTTTATGCTGTCCCGTCAGAATTACATGGGTTTGAAACTGTTGCGATTCTTGAAAAGCACGAATAACGGGAGCTAATTTAATCGCTTCGGGACGAGTTCCAAGAGTAATACAAATTGATTTCAACATATTATTATCAGTTATCAGTTATTTTAGCCGTCAGGAGACAGGAGACAGGAGATGATTTTTATTTATTCTCCCTAATTCATAATTCATAATTCATAATTCACCGCTTGAATTGTGCTGTTTTGTCATTTTTCACCCGTGGGGGTTTGTTGAACGATAACTTGGGGATAGAGTTGCATTTGCTGAGGATTTAAAGAAGGTCGAGAGATGGTCAAAACTTTTTGTTTAGCTAACTCTTGAGTCATGGTATCTAAAGTTTGAGCGATACGCAAATTATATTCTAATTGTTCCCCAGAAGAAAGCAGATTACTTAAGCCATCGATTAAACGTCTTAAATTCTCGCGAAATTGGGGATCACCGATTAACTCATCAATATCGGAGGTGATTTTTTGAGTATTTTCAAAAGTCACCCGAGCAGATTCGAGAGTTTTTTGCAGCACGACTATTGTAGCAGGATCGTTAATAGTTTTAGTAATTTCTCGTAAATTATTCGATGTCTCCACCGCATTATTCAAAATCGTCTCAATATTTTGCATGACTTGTTTAGTATCAATTTCATCTAAACCAGCATTCAACCTCAGGGCGGTATTATTGAGATTATTAGTGAGACTGCCAATACCTAAACTAGCTTGATTAAGATTATCGAGAGTATTAACAATTTGTCCCCGATTTTCGCTGAGAACAGCATTAAGATTAGCGACTAATTGGGAAGATTGTTGAAAAGTTCTGCTGATTTGACTGCGATTTTCCTGAACGGTATTATCTAAAGTATTGACAAAACGGGAGGCATTATTAGCCGTATTAGTTACCGAGCTACTGGTGGCAGCTAATTCCAAAGATAGACGAGAAATTTCTCTTTGAGCATTACGGATAGTTTGGGAGGTATCATCGGATAAACGGGCGATTTTTTGGGCTGCTATAGCGGTATTTTTGGTGACATCATTGAGATTACCCACAAATTCAGGACTGGTAAAAGTATCCACTAAACGACCAACACTAGACATTAATTGTGTTCCTATTGTCCCCTGTAAACGAGTATTATTACAGAGAATTAACTGTTGATCACAGTCGGGACTCAGAGGGTCGAGATTTTTGGCCTCAGCACTTAGAGAAACTAAGGGAGTAATATCGATGGCTGCCTCCCCAATTAATCCGGAAAGATTGGTAGTAACAGTTACTTTCCTAGGTATAACTAAAGTAGCAGAAGCAATCTCGGCAATAACCTCTACTTGATTACTCCCCGGGATAAAACTCGTAATTCTTCCCACTCTCACCCCGCGAAAACGTACCGGCGCCCCGACTTGTAACCCTTCCACGTCAGCAAACTCGAAGATTAATTGATAGGTTCTTTGACCAAATCCTCCCCCGCGAACCCAGATAGCGAGCGCCCCAAAGACCAATAATCCGCCTAGGGCAAACAAACCTAGTCTTCCTTCCCGTAAAGCTCGCGAACTCTGCATGATTTTTCTCTCATTCTCGATATTTCTTAATTTAGCTTAATCTAGCTTAAACTATTGTTCTAATCGGGCCTTCAATGCTGGCACTAAAAAATTGCCGAATCATGGGATGATCGGTACGATCGATATCTGCCACTACTCCCTGCCATTGCACTTTTCCCTGATAGAGAAATACTACTCGATCGGCGGTGCGTCGGATGGTACTTTGTTGGTGAGAAACCATGACATAGGTGTTCGCAGATCCCGATTTTTCGTGGAGAGTCCGCACTAGATCCTCGATAATTGTAGAAGCTATTGGGTCTAATCCGGCGGTAGGTTCATCATACAGCAGTAATTCGGGATTATCGGCCCGATTATCGGGATTAGTGATAATAGCGCGGGCAAAAGCCACCCGTTTACGCATTCCTCCCGATAGTTCCGAGGGATAAAGGTCACTAATTCCCTGTAAACCGACCATTTCCAAGCTTTTTTCCACTAATTCCCTAATTCTGGCTTTTTTTAAATTAGTTTGTTCATAAAGATAAAAACCGACATTTTCCCCGACGGTGAGAGAATCAAACAGGGCCGTTTGTTGAAAAACTAAGGAAGTTCGCATCGCTTCTCGACCATCTTCTAGCAATCCCTGACGTAATTGACCTTTAATACGAATTTCTCCCGCATTTATCCCCGTTAATCCCGCAATTACTCGTAAAACCGTCGATTTTCCCGTTCCCGATGGACCGATAATTACCAGGGCCTCCCCTCGATAAATGGTTAAATCTAAACCTTCGAGAATAACGTTATCCCCGAATCTTTTCGATACTCCTCTCAATTCAATTAACGGTTCTTTCATCGTTGCTTAATTATCTTATAGCCTCTGGAATTTTAGGGAGATGGGGTGTGGGGTGTGGGGTGTGGGGAATTGGGGAATTGGGGTAGTGGGGTAAATAGGGAAGTGGGGAAGCTGTCTCATCACCCTATCACCCTATCACCCCAAAACCCTATCACCCCAAAACCCTGTATCCTGTCTCCTGAATACTGACTCGATTCTGGCTGCTATAGTAGAAAAGCATCCATTGCTGACGATATCTGAGGTAGATTGCCGTGACTATTGCTTTAGACCAACTGCTCACCCCCGACATTTTTCGACCAGCGCGTTATTTGGGCAACGAGTTAGGCGCTAAACATAAAGAATGGGCAAGTGCCGTGGTTCGTTGGGTGTTAACCTATCCGGAAGTGTACGAAGTGGGGGCATCTAACCTCGGCCATATTATCCTCTACAATATCCTCAATGCACAACCTCGCCAACTCTGCGATCGCACTTATTTACCCGCACCAGATTTAGCCCAAAAACTCAAACAGACAAAAACCCCCCTATTTGCCCTAGAATCCCGTCGTTGCCTCACAGATTTTGATATTCTCGGTTTTAGTCTTAGTTACGAGCTAGGAGCTACCAATATTTTAGAAATGCTCGACCTAGCGGCAATTCCCTTGACTTGGAGAGAAAGAGACTCGGGTAACTATCCGCTAATTTTTGCCGGGGGACAAACTGCCACCTCTAACCCCGAACCCTACGCCGACTTTTTTGATTTTATCGCCCTCGGTGATGGCGAAGAATTATTGCCAGAAATCGGTTTAATTTTAGAAGAAGGTAAACTAGCTAATCTAAGCAAAGAAGAACTATTACTAGATTTAGCCCAAATTCCGGGGGTATATGTGCCGCGTTTCTACGATGTCACCCCAATCGGTGCAGTTATCCCCAATCGTGACGATGTACCGCAAAGAATTTTACGCCGGGTAGCCACTCCTATTCCAGCCTATTCTATCGGTTTAGTTCCCTTCGTGGAAACGGTTCACGATCGCCTGGTGGTAGAAATTCGTCGCGGTTGCACTCGGGGATGTCGTTTTTGTCAACCGGGGATGTTAACCCGTCCTGCGCGGGATGTGCAACCGGAAGCAGTCATCGAATCGATTGAAAAAGGAATGCGAGCGACAGGATATAATGAATTTTCTTTATTATCTCTCAGTTGCTCCGATTATCTAGCTCTACCTGCCGTAGGTATGGAGATTAAAAACCGTCTCCAGAATGAGAATATATCTCTATCCTTACCCAGTCAAAGAGTCGATCGCTTTGACGAAAATATTGCTAACATAATTGGGGGCAACCGTCAATCGGGTTTAACCTTTGCACCGGAAGCGGGAACCCAACGGATGCGCGATGTGATTAACAAAGGGTTAACCAACGAAGAATTACTCAGAGGGATAAAAACTGCTGTCGAACAGGGTTGGGATAAGGTCAAACTCTATTTTATGATCGGTTTGCCAGGGGAAACCGATGTGGATGTCATCGGTATCGTGGAAACGGTGCGTTGGTTGCGTCGGGAATGTCGTTTACCGAAGCGGAAACCCCTCGATTTTACCCTAACTATCTCGAATTTTACCCCTAAACCCCATACCCCCTTCCAGTGGCATTCCGTCTCGACGGCCGAATTTATCCGCAAACAGGAGTTATTAAGACAGGAATTCCAGGGTATGAGAGGGGTAAAAGTCAATTATACCGATGTCCGCATCTCGGCTATGGAAGATTTTATCGGTCGCGGTGACAGAAGTTTAGGGAAAGTGGTACTGCGCGCTTGGCAATTGGGAGCCGGGATGGATGCTTGGTGGGATAATACAGAAAAAGCCTATCAAGCATGGTCACAGGCGATCGAAGAATCCGGTTTAACTTGGAAATATCGTCAGGTAGAACAGGGAGAATGGAATATTTTTGCCGATACAGACAAAGATATTTTAGAGCGTCCTTTGCCCTGGGATCATCTGGATACCGGTATCGATAAAAAATGGCTAGAGGAGGACTTAAAACGCGCTCTAGACGCGGCAACGGTTCCCGATTGTTCTTTTGAGGGTTGTTCCCATTGTGGCGTTTGTAGCGTCGATTTTGGCCATAATATCGTTATTGAAGCGCCTGCGATTCCCGCTTTTGCCGGACATTTTCAACCCAATCAAGAACGCGCCCAAAGAATTCGGGTTTGGTTTGGCAAAATTGGCGAAATAGCTCTAGTTAGCCACTTGGATCTCGTGCGTTTATTTGATCGCGTCGTCCGTCGGGCTGCTATTCCCATTTCCTTTACCGGTGGATTCCACCCCGGTCCGCGCATTTCGATCGCCAATGCTTTATCCTTAGGAGCAACCAGTAGCGGTGAGATTGTCGATTTTGAATTGACAAAAGTGATCGATTTAGAGACCTTTAAACAGCAGTTAAGAGCGCAATTACCCGCAGATTTACCAGTTTATCAGGTGGAAGAAATTCCCTTAAATGCCCCGGCTGCCACCCGTTTGTTAGAAAAAGCCGAGTATTTGCTCACTTTTAATAGCGAGGGAATTGACTACCAACAGTGGCAAAATTGGATCGAGGCAATTAAGCAAGCAACGGTGATGGAACGGGAAAAAACCACCAAATCCGGCAAAAAAGTTACGATTAATCTGCGAGAACAATTATATGAATTAGAGTTAAAAACTGTTGACAAACAAGCCGTTTTGTGCTATGTGGGCAGTTGTCGCAATGATGGCACTTTACTACAGCCTGATCATATCGTCGAGATGTTAGAAAGGGTTTCTGGCCAAGAAATTTCGCTGCTTAATTTTCATCGTCAGCGCTTGATTTTAGGAGCTTAACCATCGTAAACTGTTCCCTTTATGCTCTAACCCAGAGAATCAACTAATCTTGATCGACTAATTCCAAGGAATCATCAACCAAAGCTGGCCGGTAATTTTGCACAACCAAAAGTTTCCTAAGACACAGATTCACCTAATCAAATAAAAGGAGATGAAAATTAAAATCTGGCTGATTTCAAGCTACCGGCAATAATCACTGATAACTGATCACTGATAAACTTATCCCAAGGCATCAAAGATTTTAAACATGGGCAGGTACATAGACAAAAGAATAGTTCCCACTATCCCCGCAATACCAACCATCATCAAGGGTTCAATGATACTGGTTAAAGCTTTAACGGCCTGTTCCACCTCATCTTCGTAGAAATCTGCCACTTTCATCATCATGCCATCTAATTCTCCCGTTTCCTCCCCAATGCTAATCATTTGAATGGCCAAAGCTGGGAAAACATTGGCTTTTTGTAGGGCTAAACTCATCATTCCCCCTTGCTGAATTTCCGTTTTGGCACCAGCGATCGCATTGGCAATTACTTGATTCCCCACCGTATTACAAACTATATCAAGGGAACTCAAAATCGGGACACCAGAACGCGTCAGAGTCCCAAAAACCCGACAGAATCTAGCTACAGCCGATTTTTCATTCAAATCACCAAAAAGGGGCATTTTAAGGAAAAACCAGTCAATTTGCAGACGACCCATCGGAGTTTTGTAATAGCGACGCAGTAAAAAAACCGTGGCAGTAATGGTGACAATCGGAATTAAAATCAACCAACTACGCATCACACCACTTAAAAAGAGCATAAATTGGGTTAAAGCTGGTAGCGGGACCTTTAAATCGCTGAAAATTTTCGCAAACACGGGAATTAAAAAAATTGTCATCCCAAAAAACACAGTCACCGCCAAAATTCCCACCGCTACTGGATAAGTCATCGCTGATTTAATCTGGTTTTTCAAGCGGGCCATATCTTCCAAAAGTTTCGAGAGACGGTTCAGCACTTCATCAAGTACTCCTCCCGTCTCTCCAGCTTCGATCATACTGACATAAAGTTCATCAAAACACTCCGGATGTTTGGCCATCGCTTCCGATAACGGACTTCCTTGCTGTACCTCAGCACTAATCGCTTGTAAGGCCTTTTTCATCTTGGGATTACCGCATTGATCACCCAAAACTCCCAAACATCTCACAATCGCCACACCAGCATTAATCATCACCGAAAATTGACGAGAAAAAACCGCTTTATCTTTGATGGAAATGCTGGTAAACATCAACTCTAAACCAGAAAGATCGATCTCTACCCCCGCTTTTTTGACTTTACCGACGGCAGCATATTTTGCCTTCAGCATCATCCGGGCCTGTTCGGGAGACATGGCCTCAACTTTCTCTTGGAAAACTTTTCCAGATCTGTTTTTAACTTGTGCGACAAAAGTAGGCATAGGACAAATCAGTTATCAGTTATCAGTTAGCCATCAGGAGTCAGGAGATTATTTTTATTTATTGTCCCTGCTTCGGTACTCCCCAATCTCCTATACTTTTTAAACAGTATTTATCATTAGAAACGGTCTTTAGTTTTGGCGTTAGCGCTGGCCCCAGCGACAAGACGTTGTAATTCATCGGGTTTACCGCTTTTAGAAATTGCCTCTTCAAAGGAGATAACACCGCTAACAACTAAATTAGCCAATCCCTGTTCCATGGTTTGCATTCCTAACTTCATTCCCGTTTGAATTGCTGAATACACTTGGGGGGCTTTTCCTTCGCGAATTAGGTTAGCAATCGCTGGAGTTACCACCATGATTTCCTGTACCATTGCCCGGCCAAATTCCCCCGGTTTAGGATTTTTTTTCTTGACTAGGTTTTGACTAAAAACTGCTAGTAAAGAATTGGATAACATGGCGCGAATTTGTGCCTGTTGGTTAGCAGGAAAAACGTCAATAATCCGATCCACTGTTCCCGAGGCTGAGCTAGTGTGTAGAGTTCCGAAGACTAAGTGACCAGTTTCTGCCGCAGTAATTGCCAGACTAATTGTTTCTAAATCCCGCATTTCTCCCACAAGAATAATATCAGGATCTTCCCGTAAAGCTGCTTTTAAAGCGTTAGCAAAACTCTTGGTATCTTCTCCTTTTTGTCGTTGGTGAAATAGACTTTTTATATTAGGAAAAACGTATTCAATTGGGTCTTCTACAGTTAAAATATGCTCATATCTAGTTCGATTAATTAAGTCTAAAATTGCCGCTAAAGTGGTAGTTTTACCTGAACCTGTTTGACCAGTTACGAGAATTAATCCCCGCGGTCTTTCCGATAATTCCCGAACTATAACCGGTAAATTTAATTGTTCAAAATTAGGAATTTTAGACGACAAAGCTCGTAAACAAGCTGCATAAGCCCCCCTTTCTTTATAAACATTTACCCTAAATCTTGCTAATCCTTTTACCCCATAAGAACAGTCTAGCTCCCAATTTTGCTCTAACTCTTTTCTTTGGGTATTGTTGAGCATACTAAAAATCAACTTCTGACAATCTTGCGGAGTTAAAGATTCTTCATTAATCGGGGAAAGTTTACCACTAATGCGAAAATAGACTGGCGCACCAGACTGAATGTGCATATCAGAACCGCCCATCTCGACCAATTGTTCCATTAAATCTTCGATCATTAATTCCATAAGTTAAACCCCATCTATAGTGAACAGTAACCAGTAACTGGTGAAAAGACATTGGAAGAGTGCTATTTAAGACTACTAACTTAATACTCCTTACTTAAAACTCAAATCTCATAACTGACCACTGAAAAACTGTCTTAATCACTAAATCGCGGTGTCATACAGTAGGGACAATCGATCCATTCTGGTTGTAGTTCGGCGCGACAACCACGACAGATTAAACCGCTTTTCCGTTTGGCTTTTAGTTCCGCTTCCAGACCGGAATCGGTAAATGTCACCCGTTCCACTTCTTCGAGGGTAGTGTAACCCTCGCGCACCAGATTTAAACTATAGGCTAGGAGTGTCACCATGCCCTCATCGACGGCCGCCTCCTTAATGCGATCGGTGGTTGCCCCTTGGTTAATTAACTGCTGTATTCGTTCACTATTCTGGATTACCTCATAGACACCAATACGACCTTTATAACCGCTGCCACCACACTTAAGGCAGAGATTGCCCTGTTTTTGCGCCTGTTGAATTTCCTTTATGGTTAGGGTATTAGCCCGATAAAAGATCACTTCCCGTTCATTGGCGGCGGAAAGACCAAAACGGGCTAATTCCTCTTGACTGGGGTGATAGGCGACTCGACATTGGCCACAGACGCGCCGCATGAGACGCTGGGCTAAAACTCCCAAGAGAGAACCAGAAATCATAAACGGTTCAACCCCCATCTCATCAAGACGAGCGATCGCACCAGCAGCATCGTTGGTGTGTAGGGTAGTTAGGACCAAGTGACCAGTTAAGGCGGCCTCGATCATTGTTTTAGCCGTTTCCTTGTCCCTAGTTTCTCCCACCAGAATCACATCTGGGTCTTGTCGCATGAAGGCCCGCAGAATCGAGGCGAAATCCATGCCTTTTTCGCGAATTACCTGTACTTGGGTGATGCCCGGTAGAGAATATTCGATCGGATCTTCGGCGGTGCTAATATTGACCCCAGGGTTATTTCTTTCCGCTAACACCGAGTATAAAGTGGTGGATTTCCCCGAACCAGTCGGGCCTGTCACCAGCAACAGACCAAAGGGACGACTAGCCAATTCTCGGACAATTTGCAGGGTTTTTTGGTCGGTGATTAGTTTATCTAAACCCAACTGGGTAGCCGAGTTGTCGAGAATCCGTAAACAGACTTTTTCCCCGTAGCGAGTGGGCAAGGTATTAACCCGAAAATCCACTTTCCGCCCTTGATATATCCGGCGAATTTTACCATCTTGGGGAAAACGACGTTCGGCGATATCGAGCTCGGCCATGATTTTAAAACGGGCAATGACCGCTGGGGTAATTTTTTTCGGCAGTGGATCAAAAGCTTGATGAAGAACTCCATCTTTGCGAAAGCGAATTTTCAGAAATTCTTCTTGGGGTTCGACGTGAATATCGGAACTCCCTTCCTGTAGGGCTTTAGCTAGAATTTTATTGACGAGATTGATGACGGGAGCTTGATTAGCGTCCCCTTCTCCGAGATCATCGGCCACTTCATCCTTACCAGCACTGGCGGCCACCTCAATATCGCCGACAATACCAGTCAGATCCGAGAGTTTTTCCAGTTCTTTTTCTTTTTGCTGTCGGGCTTTTTCCCGTTCTAGTTCCGATTGTGCCGAGTGGAATTTTTCCAGTAATCTTTCATAATCTTCGCTGGTAATCACCAAACGCTGTAAACCTAAATCCCTGGGCCGGAGAATGCGGTTAATATCGTCGGTAGCCTCGAGGTTGTCAGGATCGACCATCGCTATCAAAATCGCAGCTGGCTCTCCTTCAATCTTTCGCAGGGGGATGAGACGATAGCGACGACAAAGATCGATCGGAATCAAAGAATCGATCAATCGGGCTATTTCTAGTCCATCCACATCGGTTAATTCGGGGTCGATCGATTCGACTCCGTAGAGGATTTTTAATTCAAATAACTGATTTTTCTTGTACTGTCGCTGTAAATCTGGGGGCAAAGCGCGCCCGGTTAGTTGTTGTAATATTTCTACTAGCGATCGCCCCGATTTCCGTGTTTCCACTAGGGCCTGTTGCATTTGGTCGGCTCCGATATATCCCGACTGCACCAACTTATTACCAAAGGGGGAAAAGTAATTGCGTAGGGCAACGGCACGGGTTTTCTTGGAAGAAAATGTCATAGACGATTCTTAACCTCTCCACTACCCTTAAATGTTCCCAGATTTACTGAGAAAATTGCATTTTAGCAAAAATTTTTCTAGATCACCGATCATCTATCGGGTTTCCTTATATCTAGTTACCCATCTTGTCCACAAAATGTTACATTAAAGGTGGAAACCTGATTATTAACTGGTACTTTAAAGACCAAAATTAGCAGTAAATGGTCATATATTGCCAGATTTAAACCAAAACGTGCCTACCATGAGTGCAGAACCAAACAACTCAGCAATTTTCGACGAAAACCAAGAATCCTTTCCTAATTCTCCCGAATCCCTGACAACTGAATCAGAAACTACTGTCACCGATCAAGCCAAAACGGTGACAGATCAGGCCGCCTCTAACGAGGAATTTTCCCTTCTAGACGGAATGACTATCGATTTTCTGCAAGAGGAAATCGACACTCTCAAACAGCAGTTAGAGGAGCAAACCCAACAGGTTGATGCCTATAAGAAACGCTATATCAGTCTAGCGGCCGAGTTCGACAATTTTCGCAAACGCACAGCCAAGGAAAAAGAGGAACTGGAAACAAAAATCAAGGGCAAAACCCTGATGGAAATTCTTGGTGTGGTGGATAATTTTGAGCGCGCCCGTACTCAAATTAAACCAGCTAATGATGGCGAAATGGGTATTCACAAGAGTTACCAAGGGGTCTATAAAACCTTAGTGGACAGTCTCAAGCGTTTAGGGGTTTCCCCCATGCGTCCGGAAGGTCAACCCTTTGATCCCACCTACCACGAAGCAATGATGCGGGAGTACACCGATGAACATCCCGAAGGCACGGTGGTGGAGCAGTTAGTGCGGGGATACACTCTCGGAGAAGATGTTTTGCGTCATGCTTTGGTAAAAGTGGCCGCCCCCAAAGAGACAGATCCTAACGCTGATCCGTCAGAATCTACTTCCATTCCATCCCAGGAATCCCTCTAACACCTCCACATCAAAAAGTGTTCAGATATTTTGGTTTTGGGGATATGTGTTTCCTCCCTATCCCCTCTTCCCACTGAAAGACTTTTTCTCGTTTTTATCTTTTAATTAAAAATGCTTCTATACCCAGGGACTTTGCTCCTTGGTAATCCTCTTTTTTACTATCGCCAATGTGCCAAGCTTGTGCTGGGGAACAATTATGTTTTTCTAGGGCGATTTGAAAAATTTCCGCATCGGGTTTAGCGACTCCCGCATGGGAAGAAATCGTGATCGATCGAAAAAAATATTCTAAGCCTAATTCGGCCAAAACTTGGTAGATACGACTATCAAAATTAGAAATAATGCCCAACTCGATCCCCTGAATCTGCCAGAGTCTTAAAGCGGGAATGACATCCTCGTACAGCACCCAAGGCTCGGCCGTGGCAAAATGATGGTAAAGTTCGCCGAAAAAAGCCTCAAAATCGGGAAATCTTTCCAGATAACCTAAATTATTAAAAACTGCCCCAGTCAGCGATCGCCACCAGCGATACTCTAACTCAGGAATTTGTGCCGGTTCAACGTCAGGAAAAGCTAGGGGAGGAGAAGTGGGGAAAATAGCCAAGAAAGACTGTTCTAGGCTCTCGGCCGCCACCTCTACCCCAAAATCTGCCGCTATTTGACTATAAATTGCTCCGACACTGCCTTTTACCCCAAAAAGGGTTCCCACAGCATCGAGAAAAATAACTTGCGGTTTCTCCATAAGAGTTTTGTTTATAACGGTCGAACTGAGGTTTTTAGGGTCGTCCCTTTAGGTGGCCTAACACACCTAACAATTGCTTATTTTAAAAGATTATGGCCGAAATTCTCGGATCACTTGCCAAACCCTTAATACCTCTGCCACTGTCCATGCTTGGGCAAAAGCTCCCCTAGGGGTAAAAGGAGCATTACCATCGAAAATTTCGCTTAAATTACCGATACAGCTATCCCGAAGATGATCGATCATCGGTGTTAAAAAACTCTCGGCTAGGATGGGATCGCGATAGACTTTTAGATGGGCTTCGATAAATGCCCCTAGTAACCATCCCCAAACTGTCCCCTGATGGTAGGCACTATCTCTTTTTACGCGATCGCCACTGTAAACGCCACGGTAATCAGGATGATCGGCGTCTAGCGATCGCAAACCGCGAGGAGTCAAAAGTTTTACAGTACAAATATCGACAATAGCCTTTTTCTGTGGGAAATTTAATAACTCCTCCACCGACAGAGACAGGGCAAAAAGCTGATTCGGTCGTAAACTGGCATCATTGCCCTTGTCCGTATCTAAAACATCGTAACAATACCCTAGAGAATCGTCCCAGAAGCGAGAAAACCCTTTTAAGGTCATTTCTCTCATTTTTTCGTAATCAGTGGCATCCATGCCCAAATAATGGGCAAATTGAACCATAATTTTTAGGGCATTGAACCAAAGAGCATTAATTTCTACGGGTTTGCCGATGCGGGGAGTAATCACCAGATCATCAACTTTGGCATCCATCCAAGTTAACTGTACTCCCGTTTCGCCGGCATAGATCAAACCATCGTCATCTAGGTGAATATTGTAGCGAGTACCGCGACGAAACCAAGCGATCACTTCCGTTAAAGCGGGATAAATAGTTCTGAGAAACTCAAAATCTTGGCTTTGGTTAAAATAGGAACGAATGGCTTCAAAATACCAAAGAATAGCATCGACAGCGTTATATTCGGGCATTTCTCCGCCATCGGGTAGCAAATTCGGCAATAAACCCCAGTCTAGATAACGGGAAAAAGTTAGTAAAATCTCACGGGCGATCGCAGGTTGGCCTGTAGTCAAAGTTAATCCTCTTAGGGAGATCATCGTATCGCGACCCCAATCACCAAACCAAGGATAACCTGCGATTATCGTTTTGCCGTCCGGTTGATCCCGGAGAGGACGACTAACGATAAACTGGTCGGCAGCGAGGGTAAGTTGTTGAATCCATTCGGGATGCTGGGGATTAATCAGACTACTCTCGTAGCGATGGCGAGACTCTAGAGAAGATTGACCGTCTAAACTGGGATCAGGACGGGTACTAGCGGCAATTGTCACCGATTCTCCCACTTTCAGAGTAGCCGAAAAACTGGCGGCATGGAGATGATTTTCTCGATCGATTAAACCACGATAACGTTCCACGGCCAAATCAAAGCGATAATACCAGATATGAGCGGGAAAAACCTCTCCTTGACTGATTAATAGATAAAAAGGTACAGCATAGTCATAGGCAATCACTCTTACTCCTTTTTCTAGGGGACTAATAGCCATTTGCCAGTTAAAACCCTGGGTATTGCCGTGAAAATCACGATAATTGACAAAAGCAGTCAGATTCAGGGTTAAAGGAGAATTGCCGCGAAGGTAGGTATAGCGAGTATAGGTGGTATTTTCTCCCTGTTCCATCCAGATACGCTTTTCTAGTAAGGCATCCCCACAGATAAAAGTCCAGACGGGAATTGTCCCTTCCAGATGAAAACTTTCGATATTAATATAGCCTTGTGGTTCGATCGTAGCACCTAACCAGCGATTGCTGGCCAGATGATAAATTTTCTGGTTATATTGTAACGATTCATCGATTTTAGTCACTAGCAGCGTTCTTTGCGTCGGTGGAGCTAAAGCAGCGATCAAGAGACCATGATAACAGCGAGTCAGCAATCCGGCCACGGTTCCCGCAGCAAAACCCCCAATACCATTAGTGACTAGCCATTCGCATTTTTCAGCCACTGGAAGATAATTGCAGATATCTCGACCGAAACGGAGCTTGACCATGAGCTTCCCAATTCCTAGTAATTTTGTTATAATCAGAAATTGTGTCTTTATATCTATAGACTAACTCTATCTTAAGGAGAAAAATCAGCAGTGAGTAAACGTACTTTAGAGGGAACCACGCGCAAACAGAAGCGCACTTCCGGATTTAGAGCGAGAATGCGTAGCGTCAACGGACGCAAGGTGATTAAAGCTCGTCGGAAAAGAGGGCGCTATCGTTTAAGTGTTTAGGTTATTCTGGGAACCGACTAATTTTCGTGGGACTACCCCAAATTCATCGCTTAAAACATCGACAGGATTTTCAAGCTGTCTATGGAACAGGGAAGCGTTATCACGGTTCCCACTTAACCTTAATTAGTTTAGAGGATTCTGGCCAGGATAAGCCTCTTCCCAGTCGTTTTGGCATCTCGATTAGCAAGAAAGTTAGTAAAAAAGCGGTGGTTCGTAATCAACTAAAACGGCAAATGCGAGCGGTAATTCGGCAGTTATTGCCAGAAATAGCGACAGGATGGCGAGGGGTAATCATTATCCGTCCCGGAGCGATCGAGTGCAATTATGAACATTTTTTGCGAGAATTAAAGCAGTTGTTAGTGAAGGCCAATATAATTCATGGGCATTAAAGAAGAAACTTTTTATGAAGGCGGTCCGCACATCGGCGACCTAATCATCAATATACTGCTAGGATTTACAGTGATTTGTTTACCTTTAACCGTTGGGGCAGTAGTGCGGGCAATCTGGTTAAGATATAAGATAACCGATCGGCGGATTTCAATCACCGGGGGTTGGATGGGACGCGATCGCACAGATATTATCTATTCAGAAGTGGCAAAAGTGGCAAAAATGCCGAGAGGAATTGGTATTTGGGGGGATATTGTCGTAACTCTCAAGGATAGAAGTCGTTTAGAAATGCGCGCAATGCCGAAATTCCGGGAAATTCATGACTATATTGCCGAAAGAGTCGCCGATAAAACCGGTCGTCCCCTAGAATCGATCATCAGTCAATAAAACAAAATAATCGATCACCGAGATTCGATAAATTAGATTTGTCAAAGTGAACCCCTATTAAACGAGAAGGCATAGATTAAAGCCATGGATTTTGGAGTCGGATTTATTTCCACAAATATCATGTTGCCAATCCTAGATTTTTTCTTTCGGATTGTGCATAGTTACGGTTTCGCCATCATTGCTTTAACGCTGGTGGTCAGATTTGCCGTCTTTCCCCTAAGCGCCGGCCAGATTCGCAATATGAGAAAAATGCGAATCACTCAACCCTTAATGAAGGAAAGACAGGCAGAAATTCAACAACGCTACAAAAACGACCCCCAAAAACAACAGGAGGAAATGGGCAAATTAATGCAGGAGTTGGGCAATCCCTTGGCCGGTTGTTTACCCCTGTTATTACAAATGCCGATTCTTTTGGCTTTATTTGCGACGCTGCGGGGTTCCCCCTTCTCGGATATTAACTACACCGTCGATTTACAAGTGCTGCCAAGCGAACAAATCGCCCTCGTGCAGCGCCAACCCTATGGCACCAAACCCCAAAACGTTTATATTGACGAGTCTCTCCACTATCCCATCACCGCTTTTTTACCCCAAGGCAATAAAATCGCCCCGGGAGAACAGCTAAAAATCGACCTGCAAAACGACCAGGGGAAGTCTTTAAGCCAATTAGCCACGGAAGCACCCGAAAATAACCTAAAACCCACCTACGAGGTGGTTAAAGGTCAAGAACTGGTGCAGGTGAATGAAGACGGTTCCATCGTCGCTTTAGCCCCCGGAGATGCCAGTATTAAAGTTATCGTGCCGGGGATTGCCGCTAATACGGGTTTTCTCTTTATTGAGGCCCTGGGGAGAATTGGGGCAACCGGTGCCAATGGTGAAATTCACTGGGATATTTTGGCGATGGTGATCGCTTTCGGTATTAGTATCTATGTTAACCAAGAGTTATCCGGTGCCGGCGCACCTTCGGGGGGAGCAGCCCAACAACAACAAACGGTGAATAAAATCACCCCGGTAATTTTTAGTATGATGTTCCTGTTTTTCCCCTTACCGGCGGGGGTATTGATGTATATCTTAACTGCGAACATCTTCCAAACTATTCAAACGGTGATTTTGATGCGGGAACCGTTACCGGAAAACCTGCAAAAATTGGTAGCGGAACAGGAAAAAACGGAAAAATCCCGCGATGCTCTCCCCTTTGAAAAACGTTCTAGCAAGAAAAAGGAAAAAACATCGTAATGACTATATGGGAGCAAAATAGCGAAAAAGCTAAACAATGGCTGGAAAAACTGCTAAAGTTGATGGCCATGCCCGCAGATGTCCAGATTGGAGTGCAGGAATTGGGAACTGGACCTTCCTCCTGTTGGTTAATTATTGATAGCAGTCAATTGAGTCCCCAACAAGTGGAACTTCTCCTCGCTAACAAGGGTGAGGGACTCGATGCGATTCAATCCCTAGCTAATACGATTCTGAATATTGGTGTCGAGTCGGCAGAACATCAGTTCTATATTGTCGAAATCAATGGCTATCGTCAACAAAGACAGTCAGAACTTTTCGACTGGGTGAATCAAGCAGCGACGCAAGTGCGGCAAACAGGACAGGAAATAGAATTAAAAGCCCTATCTTCGGCAGAACGTCGCCAAATCCATGCCTTTTTTGAGGAAGAAAACGATTTAACCACGGAAAGTCGCGGTGTGGAACCCGATCGCCGGTTAGTAATTCGTTTAAAATAAGATCAAAGGGTGGGGTAAAACCTGCCCTCTTTTTTATTTTAGGCTTTAGCCTTTTTGTTCACTCTAAAATTGAGTTGAGAATTACCACGGCCGTGGAGATATAAAATTAGAAAATACGACCACCTCGACGGTTGGGAGCTAAACCACGATTACTGGGTGTAAAGCAGTAGGCGTCGCGATTGATTCGTCGAATATTCTCTTGTAAAAATCGATCACAATTGCCCTCTGGAACGATAATTGTTTGATAGAGGGATTTTCCCGATAGATTACGATAGTAAGGAATCCAAAGAATGCCCAGATTTTGAAACCCATATTTGAAGTGTAGTTCTTCCCCGCGTTTCTTTGCTTCGTATTCGGTCTTCCAAGCTGACTCGGCAATTACTCGCAGACCTTCAAAATCGGCACTGTGCCAGTCAAGACGTGGAGCAGCGAAAACCTCCCCGAAAAATGTACTCGAAAATGCCATGGACATCATCAATAAAGTGATTTCTTTTCTGATATTCACGAAAAATTGATAACTGAAATATTTTTTATTTTAACCTCAGTTCTAGATAAGCCGAAACCCTAATTTTATACTAAATCCGTTGAGTATAGGTAACATATCAGGATAGGCAAAAGGCAAGAGGCTTCGGCCGTGAGCTCAGCCGAACGGCAAGAGGCAAAAGGGGGAATAAATAATCAGTTTTTAATAACTGGATTTAGTTTTACCTTAGCCAGTCCGTCCTATTCTTTCCTGAAAGTCATGACAAAATCTGCTGGGTGCATCTCATGTTTGTAAATCTACCAAGTTGGGATTTTTACGGGGAAACTCCTCGATAAAATCGGAAGTAACGCCCGATTTTATCACTCAATCCAGGCTTTTGGGGGGTAGAACCCCCCAAACCCCCCGCGCATTAGCTTTTCGGTGGGATGCTTACAGGCAGCTGCTGATACATTTGTCATCATCTAAGAGTCACTGATAATTGCTGATTATCGGTATTTCTGCAAATGTGAGATGCACCCAATCTGCTTAACCCAAACTGAAGTTATTTTAGCCATACATCTCCTTTCTCTTGTGTCTTTTAGCCTGTTTTTCCTCCAAAAGCTCTACCAGCCAAATTTTCTGTCTATCCACTAAAGCTGCTGACTTAGAAACAATTGCGTTAGAATTAAAGAAATATTACAAGTGATTGACAAAAATGAGTAAGCCTGATATGGAAACCATTGCCCTCCAGTTAGAAAGTAGCAACTCTAAAGATCGTCTGCTGGCCTTGGCATCCCTGCGAGAAGTGGCCCCGGAGGAGGCTGTACCCTTGATCAAAAAAGTCCTTTATGATGAAATGCTACCGGTGCGATCAATGGCTGTCTTTGCTTTGGGAGTCAAACAAACCGAGGAATGCTTTCCTATCCTAGTGGATTTGTTAGCCAATGATGCCGATTATGGCATTCGCGCCGATGCTGCGGGGGCCTTAGGTTATTTGGAAGATATTCGCGCTTTTGAACCCCTACAACGAGCTTTTTACGAAGACACGCAATGGTTAGTCCGCTTCAGTGCCGCCGTCGCTTTGGGCAATTTGCGCGATATTAGGGCTAAACAGGTGTTATTATCGGCTCTCGATAGTAACGAAGCGGTTATTCAACAGGCCGCTATTGCCGCTCTTGGAGAAATCAAAGCAGTGGAAACCGTCGAGAAGCTTTTAACCTTTGTTAACTCCGATGACTGGTTAATCCGGCAGCGATTAGCGGAAGCTTTAGGTCATCTTCCGGCGGAAAAAACGATCGCAGCCTTAAATTTTTTGGTCAAGGACGAACATCCACAAGTGCGCGAAGCTGCCCGTTTATCTTTGCAAAAATTGGCCAAGGTCTAGGGATAGGATAGAATAAATAATCTATTCTTCCAGAGCGATCAATCTTTGCATACAGCCATTCATGGACATTCAAGAATTTATTAATCTCTGTGCGGGTAAATGGTTTTCTCAGCGCACCAGTTATCAATTAGCTGCCCAAAAAGTTGCCAATAATAAAGCAGAAATCACCATCGATTTGCTGGCTGCCGATGCTGCCGATGTGGTGCAATTATGTTTAGAGAATAACTGTCAGTCCCAGGCCAGTCTAGGGGGATGGAAAGCGACTTGGGATAATTCCGTGGACTATGGACAACCGAAAAAAATCGGTTCTAGCTATTTAGTTTGGCTGCCCTCAGAAAATTCTTGGCAAGGAAAATTAATCACATCGGACGGTAAATCGGCAGCGCTGGGAGAATATCATCTCAGAAGCGATCAAGCTTTAACTTTAACCATCGAGGGCAATCACCATCGTATCGAGGAAAGAATCTGGTTTGCTAGTCCTAATCTGAGATTGCGTACCAGTATTATCCAGTCAGTCAACGGCGATCGCCAAACGGTTTTTTATTCGGAAATTCGTAAAATGGTTGCTACTACTAAGTAGTTGCTATCCCCAATGTCTGAGGTGGGGAAGACGGGGTTAATCTTCCACCACTCCAGTCAAATCCCCCTAACGTCGGCCGCGTCTGCTGCTGCCGAAACCACTGCGACTAGGGGTACGACGGGAACCAGAGGAACCGAAACTAGATGAACGTTTGACAGTATCAGATTTACCCGAATTCTTCAGGGTACTAGAACCATAACCGGAACCACTGGGTTTTGTGGTGGTGGTGGTGCTGCGCTTGGGACTAGAGGAAGTACTGCTGGGATAACGACGTAAATTGCCAGTAGAACGGAGAGTTTGCCGGTTTTTGACCGCCGGAGGTGGACTATTATGTTTAGTCCGGTATTGATCCACTGCCTGATTATAGGTGGAACCGTAACCACCAAAACCGGTCATCACACCTCCCGGAGTATAGAGGGGAGGAACGTAATATTGAGGACGAAAGAGCAAACTACCCAAAGCTTGACCAGCAACAGCACCGAAAAAAGGACTCCAAAAACTCGATTCTTGTCGAATCACCACGGTTTCCTGTTGTCCGGTTTGGGGATTGTTCCGCACTTCCGTGACATTATGGACATATTCGATTTTAAAATCTTCGGTCATGTATAGGGTAGCCTGATCACCGTTGATTTCCACTGCGGTTTTTTCCCCTTTAGCGATAGCTTCATCGCTTAATCTAGCCATTTGCAGGTTAGTGGTGCGAAAGAGGGGAGAAGTCCCCCCGGGGGTGTTTAACAGCATTAAGGTATAAGTGCCATCTCCGTCATCATAGGTAGCTTGTTGCACCTCGTAGCGACCGCTACTAACCTGATTGGATTCTCGTCTTACACTACTGTTATTAGCTGACAGTGACTGAGTTTGATTTGACGAGGAACCACAGGCCACCGTTGTGCAACAAAGGGTAAGAATTAAAAGGATTGTCGTTACTTGGCGCAGCATAAGGGCAAAATTAAGACTATAAAGGCAGCAATTCGGGGAAATTGAGTAATAGTTGCTCATTGGTCAATTCATCTCCCAATTGAGCAGGAGAAAAATGTACCTGAATGGCACGCAGCCGACCTTGGTAGTGAAGGTTAATTATTGATTTTAAACCATCTTCCAGGGCCTCTCGATCGGCTAGGCTAGTTTCTAAAGCAGCACTCTCACCCTCGAAGGCTATTGTGATCATAACAACTAAGTTATCGGTGACGGGTAAAGTTAAGGGTTCGTTTTCCCCCAACTGTGAAGACACCGATTCACTTAGGTATCTGGCCGCAGAATCGGTAAACAGTTCGTTAACGTAGTCTCCGGCTTCCCCCTCACTCCAAAAAATATCGCCCTCATTAGCCACAGAAAACCAATAGAGGTTCATCTGCAGCAGATTTTGACAAATTTCTACTAAACCCTCTCCCATGACCTCTAAATCGCCTTCGGAATCGATCGCCTCCCGGCCGGCACGATTAAGAATACCGATCAGGGGTGCGATTTCTCGGCCGTAGAGATGCAAAAATAAGCGACAGACCACATAGCGAGTTTTACCCGCAAATTTCTTAAAGCGATCGCCTAAAGAACTCATAATAGACCTCTGGTAAAAATCAAAAATTGTCGTTAAGCTTAGGAGTCAGTAGTCTTGGATCCATCAGCTAGATCAAGGTAATAATGGCTAATTAATCGGATAAATAAAAAGACTGATCACTGATAGGACGTTTTTGAACTGGCAAAAATTAATCAGGCAAGGGGTTTAATCTACCCGATAATCAAGTAAATAGCCAAAAAAGCCCTCAGCTTTTATTTATTTTGCCATTTTCTAGGCCCCTATGCCCTGATGCCCTGCTAACAGTCTATAATGACTTAAAATCCTATTGGTGTGAGCAAATGGCTGTCCAACTACAACAAGCTTTAGTGGTTGCTTCCTATATCTTGAAACAGCGTCTAGCAGGAAAAAAGCGTTTTCCCTTAGTTTTAATGCTAGAACCCCTATTTCGCTGTAATTTAGCCTGTACTGGCTGCGGGAAGATTCAACATCCCCCGGAAATCCTCCGCAATCATCTTACCCCAGCAGAATGTTTCGCAGCGGTGGAAGAATGCGGGGTTCCCGTGGTTTCCATCCCCGGGGGTGAGCCGCTTTTACATCCACAAATCGATGAAATTGTCAAGGGTTTAGTGGACAGAAAAAAATTCGTCTATCTCTGTACCAATGCCCTGTTATTGGAAAAAAGCCTAGATAAATTTACTCCTTCCCCCTATCTTACCTTTAGTGTCCATCTGGATGGTCTCAAAGAACATCACGATCGCTGTGTGGATCGAGAGGGAGTATTCGATAAGGCAGTAAAAGGGATTAAAGCGGCGAAAGCGAGAGGTTTTCGGGTTACTACTAATACCACGGTTTTTGAAGGCACAGATCCGCGAGAAATGCAGGAATTTTTCGATTTTCTCGCTACTTTGGGTATCGATGGCATGATGATTTCCCCCGGCTACAGTTATGAGTGGGCCCCGGATCAAGATAGTTTCTTGAAACGGGAGCAAACCAGAGCTTTATTCCGAGAAATTCTCTCACCCTGGAAATCAGGTCAGAAAAAGTGGAATTTTAACCATAATCCTCTCTTTCTCGATTTTCTCATCGGTGAACAGGACTATGAATGCACTCCCTGGGGTAGTCCTAGCTATAGTCTTTTAGGATGGCAAAAACCCTGTTATCTGCTCAACGAAGGTCATTACAAAAGCTTTCGGGAACTTTTAGAAGAAACCAATTGGGACAACTACGGTCGGGCCAGTGGCAATCCTCAATGTGCCGATTGTATGGTACATTGCGGCTATGAACCGACCGCGGCCATGGCAGCTTTTAAACCGGCTAATATGGGACGTGCGATGCAGAGTTTAATCGGAGTCTAATCTAGGGTCTGCTGAATAAATCTAAAAACCTTGTTGGATAGGAATTTTAGACTTTTTTCCCATCAAAAAGTGCCAGACATTGGGGGGATCGGGGGGGAAAATTTAGGCTCTTTTTCCCTGAAAATTAGGTAATTGACCCCCTGAAAATGGGTAAAACCCTACACCCGTTCGGCTGAGCTCACGGCCGAAGCCCACACCCCACACCCCACACCCTACCCCCAGGAAAAACTTTTTCAGCAGACCCTAATCTAAACTGATTCTAACCAGACGGCGGGGATTTGACTAGGGCGATCGGGTAATTGCATCCATCCCATTTCGCACAGACGAATTACCGAACTTAATTTTTCTACCAAAGCGGGATCAAAACGAATCCCGCTATAATTTTGACAACGCTCTAGGGACTCTCCTAAATCTAGAGCTAGTCGATCGCCTCGCGGTTGAGTTAATTCCTGAAAATAGGCTGATAATCCCAAAATTCTCGACTCTAGGCTGATTTCTTCCCCTTTTAGGCCGTTGGGAACGCCGCTACCATCCCAGTATTCAAACTCATGGTAAATAATCTGTTGAATTGGAGCTAATTCGGGCATAGTAGCGAGTAATTGTGCGCCTAACACCGATCTATCCCGCCAAAATAATGCATTTGCTCCCTCTAACTGACTGGCACGCTGTCTAAAAACTTCGATCGGAGCCTCCGCTAGACCAATGCGGTATAATAAACCTGCTAATCGTAAGCGTCGTAATCTCAGGGTGGGTAAATCGAGCAATTGTCCCAACATTTCCGCTAAAGCAGCCACCTGTAGGGAAGCAAGGGGATTATCAATATCTCTTTCATCGACTTTTTGAGCCATTCTTAGAAAAGCTTGCAGTTTATTAGCGGCTAAATTTTTATTTAAACGGGATGCTTGTCCTTCTAAGTCGCTTAATTCTCGCGTTTGTCTGCTGACGGTGACTAACTGCTGTTGACTGGTTTGCAGATAGGTGACAATGCGAGAGACTACTCCTGTTAAATCCGTGGGAATGGGATTAATATTTTGACTAATTTCTTGCTGTTGTCTGCTTAAATCGGCCGCTAGACTGGGATTATAGGGATGCAGACGCTCAATTAAGATCCTAGCGGCTTTTTCAACTAAATTGCGATCGAATGTCCATAAACCGTAGAATTTTCGCTCCGTGTCTATTTGGGGTTGACTATCGGACCGGTATTCTTCGGGGGATAACTCATGACAGAGTACCATGGAGGCGTAATCGGGGGAAAGAATGATTAAATTCCACTCATTAACCAAACTATCGCTATTATCTAAGTTTACTAGGGAAACATTCTCTAAACTGCCAGTTTTATGCTCAGAAAAACCACTATCGGCCACAGCAGCGATCGCAATATGACGAGAAGAGCGAGCAATATCTAAATAGCGTTCTGCTTCCTGTAAATACCATTTTCCCTGTTGAAAAGTGACTAAGACCAGTGGTTTATTTGTACTGTCTGGGCTGCTAGTTTGCAAGATATGATCTTCAAGAGCATGACAGAGAGCCACCAGGGTATTCTTAAAATAGACCCCGTAACTGCTGGGTAATCGTCCCGATGAAGCTCTTTTTAACTGTTGTAAGCTGGATTCTACGGTCATAGGTGGCAAGATTAGGGGAATTATGAATTATGAATTATGAATTATGAAGTGGGGAGCAGGGGAGCAGGGAGAAAAAACTGATGACTGATGACTGCTAACTGATAACTGATAAGTGATAAGTGATAAGTGATAACTGACTCCTCATTGCTTTTTAATTAATTTTATGACCTTAGTGATTTGTACGGGTTTTCATGATTCTAGATTGACGGAGGATTTTTTAGGACATCTGGGGAGCAAATCGGTCAAATTAAGTCCCTATATTATTATTTCTCCTTTTTCTTGCTTAAATGAAGCTTTTTCACCGGGAGAAGACCTAACCTTAATTGGGTTTAGTGCGGGGGTGATAACTGCGATCGCTTTAGCCTATTATTGGCAAGCTCAAGGGGTGAAAATTCGAGCTTTAATCGCTCTGGACGGGTGGGGAGTGCCATTAATGGCTAATTTTCCCATTTATCGCCTTAGTCACGATTATTTTACCCATTGGAGTTCCTGTTTATTGGGTAGTGGTGGAGAAAATTTTTATGCAGATCCCCCTGTAGATCATCTTAGCCTCTGGTCGTCCCCCGATCGAGTGACCGGTTGGTCTGTCAATGGTAATTTTGTCCAACGCACCACAGCGTTAACTTTTTTATCTAAAATCTGTTAGGCAAGAATCAATTAATTACAATTAGCTAGTCGCCTCCCTATCTTTCCTATTTCTTTACCGCTGCCGACTCATGAGTACATCAGTTCAGAATTCTTCAATCCTCTTGGTGGGAATTGAGGAGAATATCGCTAAACTAGCTACTGCGGACTTGAAAGAAGCAGGTTATCGTCCTCTAATTGTGCCTAGCATTGATAGCGCTCTCCCAGAAGTGAAAAGTTGGCAGCCAGCGATGATTATACTCGATCGCCTCCTCGCAGGGGAGGCCGGTGTAAAGTTTTGTCGTCGTTTACGTTCTCAGGGAAGTCGTGTTTATATTATTTTATTAGTATCTCAAGAAACTCTGGAAGAACGTCTCGCCTGTTTGGAAGCGGGAGCCGACGATTATTTTCTCAAACCCTATAATTCACAATCTTTCCTCAAATTAATCCGTTTTTACCTGCAACCTCTGGAAACTATCCCCGAACAACTGTGCTTCGGTGACTTAGTATTGGATTTAGCCACTCGTCGTCTCTCCTATAAAAACAAAAATATTGAGTTGACGATGAAGGAATTTGAACTGCTGCGCTACCTGATGATTCACCCGAAAGAAGTATTATCAAGGGATCAAATTCTCGAAAATGTCTGGGGAGATGAATTTCAAGGAGAATCAAATGTTATTGAGGTATATGTTCGCTATTTACGCCTGAAAATGGAAGCTGGTGGTCAAAAACGCCTTATTCATACCGTGCGCGGTGTCGGCTACGTTTTACGGGAATCTTAACAGTAATCAGTGATCAGTGATCAGTCATCAAAATTCAGGAGTCGGTCATCAGGAGATTATTTTATTTATTCTCCCCAATTCCCCAATTCCCCAATTCCCTAATTCCCCAATTCCCCAATTCCCTAATTCCCTAATTCCCCACTCCCTAATTCATATCACTGATTACTGATTACTGATCACTGAAAAGCCCCACCACCCTAGTCAAGCGCTGCTATTCGATCTGGATGGAGTTGGGGGAATCGATGGGAGGGGTGGAATTACCCGGGGTAATAGTTTGACGGTATTGACTATAAAGACGATCACGCCAAGCAAAAAAGCCCTCGTAGGCGCTATTATCGGCTAACCCTGGAATCCCCTTGCCTTGCAATTCCTTGGGTAAGTTGAGATAGGAACCTTGGGGAAACTGAAGCAGGACACTTAATCCCGCCACGGCTAAATCGGCTAAAGTGGGCTGATCCCCGACTAAATAGGGACGATTGGCTAAAATGAGGTTCAAAGCTTCTAAATCCTGTTGTAGCCCTTTTTTGGCGGTATTGATAGCATCTTTTCCCAGACCTACACCTGTCCCTAAAATATCAATTAATTCCCCCGGCAAGGAACCCAGCAACAAGCGCATAAAACCGGGGGTTTCCTGAGGTAAAAAAGCGGTACGAAAGTTTTGATTTTGGGCAAAAGCGCCGAGAAAAGCGGTTCTTCCTTTTAATCCGAGGGATTCATCGGCCCATTCTTCGATTAATAAACATTGGCCCCGTTCTAGGGGATCTGTGGGGATAATTGGTTTTTCAGGATACTTGCGATCGAGATAAAAAGCAATCTCCGTCGAGTCAGCGATATAAGTATCACCATCCTTGAGAACGGGAACCTGTCGCTGTCCAGAAAGACGGAATAATTCTAATTGTCCCACTCCCGGCACCACGTCCCTTTTTTTATAGGCAAGTCCTTTATAGTCAAGGATGAGACGAACTTTCTCGCAATAGGCAGATAATTCAAATTGGTAGAGTTCTAGCATGGGATGATATGGCCTCTCGATAAATCAGTTTCTCCCTGATTACTCTAACCCTATCGGGCATCGATCGCCTAAACTTAAAGACTTTACTCCGATTTTACTCGTACTTTTGTACTAAAAACGAGTAAGGGGGAAAAATAATTTTTTGCTAATTTTAGGAATTAGGCGGGGTACTCTTGAGGAAGATAGACCAGATGCAGCAACCCCAACTCAATAGCACCCCGCTTTTAGGTTAGGATATTTTCAAGCACTAAAAGCGAGGAATAAGTTATATATTCTAGCAAGCTGACTTGCTAGGGACTAATAGCATAAGTACCTAAGCAAAATTAATTACACATATCTAACCCCCTCTTGCCTTTTGCCTCTTGCCTTTTGCCTAATCTTTACTAGGAAATTAATTTTGCACGACTACTTACCGCTATAGTAGGGGAGTGCGAGGACTGGCTCCTTTCTCGGATCAGAGGTTAATATGCAATTATCCATCGACGTTTTTAATAACGTAGTTCGCTATCTCGACGGACATGAAGAAAAATTACGGATCAAAAAATTAATCTTTTGTATCTGTAGAAAATATTGGGAAAATGATCCTAATATTTTAAACCCTGTAACTATGGAAGACTTGATGAAGGAGTTGCTGCAAATTAGAACCAGTCAAGAACAATTAACTTTTTCTGTTTATCAATTAGTTAAAAGCCTCAATCGGCCTGAAATTTATACGGAAGTAGCCACGGTTATTATCGAGCAAACAAGTAAATTATATAGTAATATTGCTGATGCCTACAACAATCAATTATTAACAGTAGAACCAAAAGTTAACCCTAGCTTTGACACAGTTAATAATGATGTCAACAACGAGGAAGATCATTTATTAAGACAGGTAGTTAGTAGCTTAGAAAATCATCAAGAGACGGCGAGAATTAAAAAGTTAATGTTTGCCGCTTCTAAAAATCGCTGGGAAAACGATCAAGCTTTGATCAATAATCATGGCTTAACAAATATTATTTTAGAACTTCGGCGAAATAATCCTAATTTTTTAAGCTTGCGACAAACTCTCAGCCAAGTTGCCGAAAATATTAATAAAAAAGCTCTCTATCTAACTCTAGCTGATATTATTCTTACTCAGCTAGAGCCTCTCTACGATAATGATAACAATTACGAAGAAGAGGATAATAATTCAAAAATTCAAATCTTGAACAATCAAATAGTTGATCTAAATAATAATTGTGATTATGCATCTAAAACTGCATCTTTCTCCCCCTCTAGAAGTGAACCTGTAAATTCTGCCTCTTCAGGCATCGATTTAAATGAACCGCAATTAGTTATGGAATTGCAATTTGCCGAGCCAGATTCCTTAAATAACAATACCAGTAATTTCTCACAAATTCCTGCCTACGATCCTTTTGAAATTCGTTTAGAAATTTTCCAGTATGCTAATCCTTTACGAGCTAAAATATTGATTTTTTCGCTCCTATTTTATCCTTGGGAGCGGAGCGGTCAAGATTGGTCAACTCTGCGAAGTTATACCCTAGAAGATTTACTACAACAACTCATCGAAAGTGGGAAATCTCTCAAGGATATCGAAATTCAACTATACAATATTGCTCAAACCCAAATGGATACGGATGCTAACGTTCAAACTGCGGGTATTCTGGTGCAAGCTTTACAAAAAATTCTTTAATTTTTTAGCCAAATTCTCTGGATATTATACCTATGAAACCCAACGAATTAATTGCTCGTTATGCCGCAGGAGAAACTAAATTTAGTGGCTTAAAGTTACCAGGAGTTAATTTAGTTGGTGCTGACTTAATTGGCATTATTTTAAATGAAGCAGATCTACATGGAGCTAATCTTATCTTTACCTATCTTAACCGGGCTAATCTCGCTCAAGCTAATCTCGTGGCGGCTAATTTAAGCGGTGCTAGTCTCAACCAAGCTGACTTAAATGGGTCAGATTTACGTAGTGCCAATTTACACGGAGCGCTGCTACAAGGGGCTAATCTTTGTAATACTGATATAACCCTAGCTATTCTACTGGATGCTAACTTAATCGGGGCGGATTTACGGGGGGCTAATTTAAGTGGTGCTAACCTCACGGGTGCTTGTTTGCGAGGAACAAATATGCGTCAGGAGAAGAAAAATAATAATACCAATTTACAAGGTGCTAATCTCTATCGTACCGACCTACAAGGGGCTAATATGAAAGGGGTTGATCTGGTGCGAGCTAATTTAGTAGGAGCTAATTTAAAGGAAGCTAATTTGTGCAATGTTGACCTTAGAAAAGCGGATTTAACTAATGCTAATCTCCAAAACACTTTACTTACTGATGCTAATTTGACCGGGGCGCATTTAATGGGAGCAAATCTAGCGGGAGCCAATTTAGTGCGGTCAAAAATGAGCGATACGGAGGCAATGGGGGCTAATTTCCATAGTGCAATTATGACTCAAATAAAATTCGATCGAGCTAATCTTAGTCAAGCTAATTTTCAAGCGGCAAGAATGAACTATGCTGACTTAAGAAGGGCTAATCTTTCGGGAGTTAATTTTAGCGAAGCTGATTTAGTCGATGCTTTCTTTGCTAGAGCAAATCTCACTGGTGCTGATTTAAGTAATGCTAATCTAACTCGTGCCGAGTTGATGAGTGCTAATCTGATGGGAGTTAACCTCCGTGGTGCAATTATGCCCGATGGCCGGATTAATAATTAAAATTGTTGTTAGCAGTTATTCTGGTATAATTTAGGGGTACAATTGAGGGTAATATGATGGTTAATCCAGCAATTATTGCAGAAGATATGGGCAAAATCTACACCAGCATTACAGTTATCAATCGAGCGGATCAAATTCTAGCAGCGGCGGCTGTAATTTCTCCCGATCAAATTCGTTCTCTTACCCTAGAAAATGTCTTGATTGATACGGGAGCAACTACTGTTTGTCTGGTGTCAGAAGTAATCTCCCGCTTGGGTTTACAGCTTTTAAAAGAAGTAGATGTTGCTACAGCTAAAGGCATAGGAAAGGCGAGAATTTTTCGTGATGCCACCTTGATTATTGCGGGACGAGAAGGGACTTTTGAATGTTTAGAATTACCCGGAGGTCAAAACAACTTATTAGGAGTAATTCCTTTAGAAGCTTTGGGATTAGAACCAGATCTTCGCAGCCAAAAACTACGAGTTTTACCCACGGAATCCAACGAGACTTATTTAACAATTTTATCGAACGAAATAGCTCTATAAAATTACTTTTTGTCTAACTGTTCCTGCTCTTTCTGCTATAGCAATAACCTCGATTTCTTGACCAGAAACTCCCTTAATTACCCATTCCACCGTACAGCGATAATCTAAACCGTGAGCGAGACTACTATATACTTTGTTTGATCGCCCTTCTAAGTGACCCATTTCCTGCTCTAATTTTCCCACTATTAAACTCACCTCATCGGCTAAATTTAACTTGACTTGAATGGGACGAACTATCTTTCTTTCCAGTGCTTTTTTACTGGTATAAGTGGGCAAGAATCCCTGATTCTCTAACTGTAAAACTAGATGATAAATGCCATTTCCCTCCGACTTAAGATCAAGACGACAGATAGCTAAAAGAGGTGACATTAAAGCATGGGCAATAGTAAACTGACATTGTTTCTCACATAAATCTGGTAAATACTTTTCTGTGGCATTTTGCCAGACATTTTTAAAGTCCCAACCGCCAATTTCCACCTCTCCCAATTGGGGATGATCAAAACTTTGCCAATTAATAAAACCCTTTCCCGCTAAATTCTCATCATTCCAACGCTGTAACTTCAATTCATCTTCCAAAGGATGCCAGCGAAACCATTGAATATAATCATCTTTTTTTACTCCTGCTTGGGTGGGTGCATCCCATAACTCCACCGTAAAACCATACCAACCAAAATGATCGTAACCGTAATCATCCATGGCACCGTTAGTCACTTCTTTGGGATGATAACGAAAATCGTGATAGACAGAAACGCATTCATAACCAGTCATTGCTTTTCCCTTATCAGCAATATATTTATACATTTCTAAGTCTTCCACGGGGAAATATTCATCGGGATGGGTGCTATAGGGACGCAACATTACTGCCGAATAGGTATGATAGGTAACGAAGCCATTAATATTGGTGTTATTTGCCCAAAATTCGGCTTCTGCACGGGTTTCTGGCTCGGAAAAAGGAAAATCTCCGGCCCCTTGTTGTTCCCCTTCGGGAACCCAATAAACGGGATAATTGCGGTTAAAATCTAAACCTTCTAGGGTGGGGGCAGTGGTAAAATTATAGCCATCGTAATCGCGGATTAAACCTTCGGTGAGCAAAGTATAAAAAGTTCCTTCAAATTCCTCTGGTTCGCGACGCACCATAATGCGAGGATCTTGGTCAGAAATTTTCCAAGCTCCACAGGTATCTTTTTGGCGCATTTGTAGGATTAAACCATCGCCGTTAATATCTTCAGGATATAGCCCCGGTTTCTCATCTGTGTGGGGATAGGGGCGAATACTCGATCGTAACAGATAGGGAGTGGTGAGATATTTTTCCGCTCCATCCACGGCTAATCGCGGCAAAATATAGACAGTGTAATGGTCAAGAAGTCTGGTAATTTGGGAATTATGACCGTATTGGTGCAAAAGATGGGAGATAGTGTAGAGAGCGACAGCAGAGCCTGTTACTTCCCCCGCATGGGTGTTAGCATCGATCCAATAGGCAGGTTTTTCTAAATAGGAGCCTGTGGCCTGATTTGTTAGGGTAGTTAACCATATATCTCGATTTTCGTAGCTTTTACCGATCGAGGTGAGGCTAATTAAATTAGGATAGGATGAAGCTAGGTTTTTCAGGAAAGAAACTAATTCGGTGTAGGGGTAATAGTGGCTAAAATCAAACATAATCTTCTGCAAGTAAAAAAAGGAGTCTCGGCTTAATTTGACAAAATATAGGACAATAACAGTAAAAACTATGGATAGTCAGGATATTGCTCGCTATATTGAAGAAACTAACGGTATTTCTAAGCCTTGGCTGTTGGTGCAATTACGTCTTAAAAAACTGCAAGAACGTCGCGCCAGTCTTTCCCAACAGGAATATATCCAAGAATTGGGTGATATTCAGCAAGACTTAATGAAATTGGGTGAATGGTGGCGGGGGATTGAGTCAGAAGTCTTTAAACCCTAAGCAGTGGCGATAATCTGTAATACTCGCGGTAAATCCTCAAATTCGCCGATGATGCGTTTCACTGGTTGCGGCCAAACCCGGACTAAAGTGGGAATGGCAGAGACATGATTAGATTCCGCTTGTTCTGGATGCTTAGAGATATCGATCACTTTTAGAGTATAGGGATGGTGTAATTCTCGCTCTAGAAGCTGATGGATCGATTCTAGGGTGTGTTTAGTATTGGCATTATTACCGGAGACAAATAACCGCAAAACATAACCCTTGGGACTAGGGTTAGTGTAGTCAGAGTCAGCAGTAATCCCTGAAGTGGTTGGCGGGCGCTCCTGATAACGGAGAATCAGATCGTGGGATTGCCAAAGTTGGGGAAACTGCTGACGATAGGTTTCTAAGATAGTGGGATTAGAGGATTGTTCCTGCCAAGGTACAGTAAACCAATCTCGATCGTCCGTGGCGAAAATAGCATTTAATAAAGGCTGATAGCGACGGACAAGGGGATAGACTTCGGCTCTAGTATGAATACGGTGACTATAGGGATCTCGCCAGCGATCGATGGTAGCGGTAAAACTAGGAACTAGAAAATGGGGGGGTTCTGGCAACCCTAAAGCAGACTGGAGAGCAGTGCAGAGATTCAGATGCCAATGAGTTTGTTTATCAGGATCTATACAGTAAATCAGGTCGCCCCCGGGGGTAAACAGGGCGATGCCTTTAAAAATATCGGGCAACACAATCGCGGAAGTGGTCACTTGAGGGGTTCCCCTAGAGAACAAATAGGAGCTTCTATTTTTTTAGACTACTAAACTCTTGACCCCTCAAGGATTTCCTTCAGGGTTTTTCTAGATTCTACCCCGCAACATCATCGCTATTTCATTGGGAACTGGGGACATTTCTAGGGCCACCTCCTCAGTAATCCGTCCCTCTTGATAGAGGTTAAACAGAGATTGATTACTGGTAATCATGCCATCATATTCGCCCTCTTTCATTAGTTCAATAATTTCGTCATTTTTGCCGCTGCGAATGTAATCTTTGACGGTTTCTGTGTTGACGAGAATATCGTGAAAAGCAGCCCGTTTACCGTCGGTGGTACGACATAAACCCTGGGAAATAATACAAACCAAGGATTCTGCGATCGCAACCCGCATCGATTCCCGTTCCTCGGCGGTATAAAGAGTTAAAATCCGCTCCAGAGTTTTAACGGCGCTGTTGGTGTGCAGGGTTCCCATGACTAAGTGACCGGTTTGGGCAGCTTTCAGGGCAGTATTAACGGTGGATTTGTCCCGCATCTCCCCCACCAGAATAATATCTGGGTCTTCCCGCAAAGAGGCTTTTAGGGCATTATCGAACTCATGGGTGTGCATTCCCACTTCCCTTTGTTTGATCAAACTGCGACGACTTTGATGGACAAATTCGATCGGATCTTCGATGGTGATAATATGTTTGGCTTTTTCTTTATTGATGTAATCGATCATGGCTGCGAGGGTGGTGGATTTCCCTGAACCCGTCGGACCAGTGATTAAAATCAATCCCTTATGCACATCGCACACATCCCGGAACACCGCTGGTAAGCGCAATTGTTCCATAGTGAGGATTTTCATGGGAATTAGACGCAAAACCATCCCCGGACCGCGCAGACTTTCAAAGATATTAATCCGCACTCTAGCAAATTCGTACTGAGTCGCACCGTCAAATTCCAGATCTTTTTTAAAGCGAAGGATTTCTTCTTCCCCTAAAATTTCCCGTAACCAACTATAAAAAGTGTTGATGTCAACTTCGGGATAGTCGAGAATAATCATTTCACCACGATCCCGCATCCGGGGTTTTTCTCCAACTCCCAGGTGAACGTCCGAATAACCTCGATCAAAGGCCATTCGGATTAAATGTTCTAGGGTGGGTTGATTGGGAGCGCGACCGGGCCGGGGTGGGTTTTGGGAAGAAGCAGCCTGACCAGGACCGCGATTCTGGAGGGAACTTGGGGCAGAAATTTGACCATTTTGCAGCATATCTGGCATATTTTGGGTTTTAATCGCCACCTTTTGGTTTATTTCTTGAGTAATCTCTGTGCTGCTTCCCGTGATTAACTCTGAGGGAGGCATCGGCATGGAGGGAACTGGCAGCGGTTGCAGCGGTCGTGAGGAAGAATTGGGATTTTGACTCATGGTAAATAGGGGTTTTTCCTTTACTATTCCCCGATTGTACTAACATCTCATCCCCAATTTCTCAATTCCTCACAGATGTTAGATTGAGGAGTAAGAAGTTAGTAGTCTTCGAGTCAGGAGACTCCGAGACAGGAGATTATTTTTATTTATTCTTCCCACTTCCCCACTTCCCCACTTCCCCACTTCCCCACTTCCCCACTTCCCCACTTCCCCACTTCCCCACTTCCCCACTTCCCCACTTCCCCACTTCCCCACTTCATAATTTATAATTCCCCCTCTCCTATACCTTTTAAACAGGATTTAGACCCCAAAATCGTTACAATGTAGGTTTAGGGCTGATTATTTTGGCTACTCATTTCTGTTTGATCGTCAGTCTTAGGAGAGGTAAATATGATGAATAGTCTGCAAACTTCAGTCGAACGGGAAAATTTAGGACAATTTTTGTTAGAAAATCTGCAAGATATTACAGATAAACTCAATCAGATTGTCACCGATTCTGATCGAATCATACTGGATAATGTACTACAAGAAACTCAAATTTTATTTGAGCAGGTTAAGGATAACTCTAAAACTTATCAAGCAAGAGCCGATATATTTGGGCTAATTAATCAACTATGGTTTCAGGTATGGAAACACTATAAGAATGAGGGTTCGGCAATAAATTTGATTAAGATTATCAATGAATTTACCGATAGAGTAATTGCCTATAATCAATTATTTATCGGCCTTGCTCAGATCAATGAGGGAAAAACGGGTAAAGAAAAAGACGATTTAATCAGAGTGGTGGAAGGTTTACACCTTCTCTCGGAAACCATAGATGTGTTTATTGATATGTTTGCCGATTCAGAACTAGAGCAAATTTACCAGGGAGCTAAAAATGCTCTATCGGTTTCTAATCGTACTATAACCGAATATTTCCAAGATACTGACAAATCTTTAGTCACCCAATTGAGAGCTTATAGTAGTTTAATAATTTTAAGAATTGAAGAGCGATTTAATCCTAGGAATGTATCCTCAGAAACTACTTCTCATTCCCTAACAGATGATTTAAGCGATCTTGATCCTTGGACAAGAGACTTAGTGGGGGTTGTCGATTTAGGACCAGAAGACCCAAAAGAATCGTATATTGATTATTTAGTGGAGAAGTATCGGTGAAACGAGTCCTATTCGACAGTGATGTATTGCTAGATGTTTTGGGTAAGCGTGAACCACATTTTCAAGCATCTGTACAAGCATTAAATACAGTTAAGACAGGTAAAACTCAAGCATATATTTCTGGCCATGCCGTCACTAATATTTATTATATTTTGTCTAAACAAAACGGAAGGGAAAGCTCAAGAAAATTGGTGATAAGTCTTCTAGAGAATTTGCAAGTTGCTAGGGTGACAGATGCAATAATTAGGCAAGCATTGGCAAGTCAGATGAAAGATTTTGAAGATGCCGTTACCAGTGCCGTTGCTGAATCAGAAAAGCTAGAAATAATCATAACGCGAAACCTAAGAGATTTTGCTGTTTCCCCTGTTCCCGCAATGCTACCAGTAGATTTTTTATCGATTCTTTAACTAATGCTTCGGTAAACGTAAACCATCCGATCGCATAGGGATTAAAATCTGAGTTAAACTGCGTAATTGTTCGGCCGTTCCCATACAAATTAACAGATCTCCAGCCATTAATTCCGTATCGCCAGTCGGTCCCCCGATTAGCGTACCATCAGCACGACGTATAGCCAAAACTAACGCCCCCGATCGAGATCTTAAATGTGCTTGACTAAGACTTAAACCGACACAGGGACAAGTCCTCGGATCGATTAAAAATTCCTCCATATAAAACGATCGATCGGTTCCAGTTAAAATCCCATCCACAAAATCCATCACCTGGGGTCGTAAGGCCGCAGCCGCTAATCTTCTCCCACCGGTAATATAGGGAGATACCACCGCATCGGCCCCGGCCCGTTGTAATTTTTGTACTGCTTCCTCGGTACTGGCCCTAGCAATGGCGCGAATTTTCGGATTAAGAGTTTTAGCAGACAAAACTGTATATAAATTCTCCGCATCGGAAGTTAAAGCAGCCACAATACAAATAGCGCGTTCAATTCCTGCCATTTGTAAAGATTTATCTAAGGTAGCATCTCCTTGAACAACAATATAATTTAATTCTTTGGCCCGATTTACCTGTAGGGGGTCTGTATCAATAACTACAAAAGGAATATTTTCCGCGTAGAATTCGATCGCTACCTGTCTGCCTGTGCGACCCAAACCACAGATAATATAGTGTTCCGATAGTCGATCGATCAAACGTTTCTCCTGTCTCTGTTTGAGTCCCTCTTGAAAATAGCCTTGAATTAAAGCTTCGGTCAAGCGATTAACAATATAACCGATGCTGACTACTCCCATGATAATCAAAACCATCGTGAATAGTCGTCCCCGTTCACCTAGGGGATTAATTTCGCCAAAACCGACGGTAGCGAGGGTACTAATCGTCATATAGGCCGAATCTAGCAAACTCCAACCCTCGATCAGATGATACCAAAGCGTACCGAGCAAAAACACCACGATCAGGGCAAAAATTCCCCCGATTAATTCCTGACGCAGACGACGATATTTATCTTCACTGATGGACAAGCAAAATTCACCCCTAAGACTGTCTAGTAAATTACAATAAAATCAGTTTTTAATCTAAATAACCCGTCCTTCTCAGACGGATTTGATTATAATTCCCCCTATGTCTAATCGCGCAGGAGTTCCCCAGTGAGTCCAGAAACCCTTTTAGAACCAACCCTAGTTGATCCCACTCCCAATTTAAACCCGAATCAACCCTTTGATCGAGATAGTTTTAACAGCTATGTGATGAATACTTATGGTCGTTTTCCCATTGCGATCGCCAAGGGAGCGGGGTGTCTTCTCTGGGATACTTCCGATAAACAATACCTTGATTTTGTCGCAGGAATTGCCACTTGTACCCTCGGTCACGCACACCCTGCTTTAATTGAAGTGGTTAGTCAGCAAATCCAAAAACTCCATCATGTCTCGAATTTATACTATATTCCCGAACAAGGAGAACTAGCTAAATGGATTGTCGATCATTCCTGCGCTGATAAAGTCTTTTTCTGTAATTCTGGTGCGGAAGCGAACGAAGCAGCAATTAAATTAGTACGAAAATATGCCCATACGGTGCTAGATTTCCTCGAACAGCCAGTTATTTTAACCGCTCACGCTAGTTTTCACGGTCGCACTTTAGCTACCATCACCGCAACCGGTCAACCGAAGTACCAAAAAGACTTTGAACCCCTGATGCCGGGGTTTGCCTATATTCCCTATAATAATATCGAAGCGGTGGAAAATGCGATCGCTGATATCGATGAGGGTAATCGTCGGGTGGCTGCAATTATGTTGGAACCCTTGCAGGGTGAAGGGGGAGTTCGTCCGGGGGATATCGAATATTTCCAACGTTTACGGCAAATTTGCGACGAAAATAACATTCTACTTGTCTTTGATGAAGTACAGGTGGGGGTCGGAAGAACTGGTAAACTCTGGGGTTATGAGAATTTAGGAGTGGAACCGGATATTTTCACATCTGCTAAGGGTTTAGCGGGTGGTATTCCCATCGGTGCAATGATGTGCAGAAAATTCTGTGATGTGTTTGAACCGGGTAGTCATGCGAGTACCTTTGGAGGTAATCCGTTCGCTTGTGCCTCAGCTTTAACAGTATTACAAACCATTGAACGGGATCACATTCTGCAAAATGTTCAGCAGCGAGGGGAACAATTACGCACCCGTTTAAAAGTGATTGCTTCTCAGTATCCCCATCTATTTGTGGATGTGCGCGGTTGGGGTTTAATTAACGGTCTGGAAATTAATTCAGAAAGTGAGTTGGTTTCATCTACTATTGTTAACGCAGCCTTGACACAGGGTTTATTAATTGCCCCCGCCGGTCCGAAAGTTCTCCGTTTTGTGCCTCCTTTAATTGTCTCGGAAACAGAAGTAGATGAGGCCATGGATAAGCTGGAAGTTGCTATCGCTAAAGTGGTTTAATTTCAGTTATCAATTATCAGTTATCATTTATCAGTTATTAGTTATCAGATTCAAGTTTTAAATGGCACTGAAACCCCCAGCAAAAGAAGTTACTTGGTTAGGTTAGGATGCTTCTGGATTAGCAACTATTGATGACTATATCGCCGATCCCTACGTTTTACCCCAGCAAGCGGAGGAATATTATCGAGAAAAAATCTATCGTTTACTAGAGATATATTTAGGGTTTGCTGAAAAAGTTTTTCCTAGGGACAGGGTGTGAAGATAGAGGGTTTATAGCGGTTCTCTCGTCTGTGTGGTACAGTTAAACCTTTGCTCATTAAGCTTTTCAACATCGATAATGTACCTCTTTCAAATAGACTACACTATAAACAATCGAGTTAAAGTTATAGAAAAGGCAGCGGGAAAAACCAACGACCTCGCCGAAAAAGTCGGAGAATTGAAAAACCAGAAACAGAGCCGAGTAGTGGTGATCACCGCTTGGCTCAGTTCGATCTATCCCTAGGTGTTAAAAATTGCCCAGGAAGACAGGTGATAATTATCCCCAAAATACTCTAGGGAGTAACCTAAATAACCAACCTAAAAAAAACTCTCTGCTAAACTTGAGTCAGTAGATGCACCCTGATGAAAAAGGAGAGTCAAAGAAAGCTCTCCTTTTTTTTTGTTGAGAAAGCAATCCGGGGGATTTAGCGGCGGTTAGCAGGTAGTTTCGCTTTGCGCGCCATGTCTTTGAAATCATTCAAGCTCGGACCGGGGCGACGGCGAGACATAGTGGGAGTAATCAAGTATTTTGTCGCAAATTCCACTTCTTGCGGCTCCACTTTGCCGTTAGTAACGGCTAAGGGGGCTGGTGCGCTCACAGGAGCGGCGGGAGTTTCTTTTACTTGTTTTTCTTTCTTGATAGAAGTTTTTTGGGCTTTTTTCTCGGCTACAGGGGCGGCAGCAGACTCCCCAGCAGGAGCGGGCGCTTCCACAACCGGTGCGGCTGCTGCCGTGGTTGCTGTTGCTTTTTGTTCACCATCGGTTTCTTTTAGTTCTAGGTAAAAGTCAGATTTTTTGCCACCAAAGAGATTTTTTAACATCGGGGATCACTCCGAGAGTTGGGAAAATGTAAAAGACTAGGTATTTAAAAATTTATCATTGACCGGGATCAGGCAGCAAACAAGATTATTCTCTTGACGATTTCCCTCTTTCATCTATTTTTCTTTGGATAATCCCTACCAGAAAAAGTGTTTTAAAACAAGTTAAATTTATAATAATTTACAAAAATCAAGAACGAGAAACCCCGACGCAAACAAGGGCAAAAACTGCTAGAGACGTTGCTGACAACGTCTCTAGATTATTTATTGGGGATTTGGTCGGATTTAGCCAGCTGCGGGTACACGACTGCTGCTAACTCCGGGTACAGGACCACGACGAATGTTGGTTTCCGCTTCGATGGGAACGAATTCAATATGATTGAGGAGGGTAGTAACGAAAGCAAAGAGTAAAAAAGGCAAAGAGAGGACGACGACTAACCCCACGGTAGCGAGGGCGAAAATTTGTCTAGTGCTACTCCAAAGAGCTAGAGTGGAAGCCAGAGTAAGAAAAATAACGATTAACCAGACGATTATTTGTCCGTAAATATCTCCGAAGGTGAGGGTGCAAACCATGCGATAGTTACGAAAATCCTTATCCATAACAGTAAACCCGTAGATAGTCAGTTATTGTTTTAGGGTAAGTCTAGAATCGTCGGCTTGGTCAATATTTAAAGGTTTTTATAAACACTTGTTGATAAATCTTTACAATTCCGTCCCAAGCCGGTAGCCAAATCTAGAGATAAGTAGGGAGGCACAATTATTTGTAGGATGGGTTAGCGGTAGCGTAACCCATCGGGGCGTTGGGTTTCATGCTTCAACCGTTCGGCAAAAGCTCACGGCCGAAGCCCAACCTTGTATATTGAGAGAGGTGGTAGACCGTCCCAACCTTGGTCGGAAAAGACCGCTTCGTAGCAAGGGTCACCACCATAATGTCCCTGACAAAACTCGAACAGTCGCCGGGGTCGTGGCGAAAACAATCAATTGTTAAGCTAAGAGACCGTATCGGGCAAGGATGAGTAAAATCAAGGGGATGCTCTCCAAAATAACCATCAATTCTGCTTGCTTTAGTTAGGTTCAATCATGGAAAATATCTCTCAATGGGTAGGCATTGACATTAGTAAAGCGACCCTAGATGTTTACCTCCGTCCCCTCGGTAAAGCGATGAAAGTTGCTAACACAAAGGAGGACATATCTAAACTGGTCGAGACCCTAAAATCTTACACTGTCAACCTCATCGTTCTGGAAGCGACAGGAGGTTTAGAAACTGAACTGGTGATTCAATTACAAGAAGCGGATTTACCTGTAGTCTTAATCAATCCCCGTCAAGGAAGAGACTTTGCTAAAGCCACTGGTAAATTAGCCAAAACCGATGCCATTGACGCTCAAATTTTAGCTCATTTTGGCGAGGCAATGCAACCGCAAATATTAGCGGTTGAGTCGGAAGAATCTCGTCAATTGGGCGACTTAATTAGTCGTCGCCGGCAACTTGTCGAGATGCGGACTGCCGAAAAAAACCGACGGGAACGCGCTCGCGGTAAAGCTTTGGCCGATATCGAAGCCCATTTAGAGTATCTCGATAACTGCCTTGAAAAACTCAATCAAGAAATTGAGGAATTGACCCAAGCTAACCAACAATGGCTCGAGAAAGTTAATTTACTCAAAACCGTGCCGGGGATTGGTCAAGTAATTTCTACTACTCTCGTCTCCGACTTACCAGAACTCGGTCAATTAACCGCCAAACAAATCTCTCGCTTAGTCGGTGTCGCACCGATTAATCATGATAGTGGTCAACATAAAGGTAAGCGAATGATTCAGGGAGGTCGCGCTCAGATTCGGGCGACTCTTTACATGGGAGCGGTGGTAGCTATGCGTCATAATCCGGTGATTAAAACCTTTTACGAACGCCTCGTCGGACGAGGTAAATCAAAAAAACTGGCTCTGACTGCTTGTGTGCGGAAAATCTTAGTTATTCTTAATGCAATGGTTCGCCAAAATCAGCCTTGGCAGCTGGCTGACAATTTACCACCTTGTTCCTAGAGATTGACACTTTTTGTTATCTCTGATCAAGGGTTGCGCTTGCTTTGGTTTAACCTGAGCGACTTAGTTTTTGCTGCGCTTTTTTCTGGCTTGAGATTTTAGGTTCGACAGCAACTCCTTGATTGTTTTTTGAGTTACCCCTTGACAATCAAGACAGTCGCTACGTTCATCTTATATTTAATTCCACCCACCTACTTAAGAGGGGTATTGCTTGGTTTCTCTTCTAGAAAACTAAGTTGATATTATAAGAATTGATAAGAATTGCTAAGAATTACCAAAAAACTGGCCAAAATATTGGCGAACGCTCTTTACAATTAAGTTAGAAAGGCAAGGAGGAGCAAGCCTAATGAAAACTTTTGTTGAGCGTTATTGGTCTTGGTTTAATTGGACAACCCTAGCCATGGTTGTTCTCGGTTTCTGGTTAAGTGCCAGTTTCGTCATCGATTTAATCATTCTCCCCAGCTTATCCGTAGCTGGCATGATGACACAAAATGGCTTTGCCAGCGCTGGTTACTTGCTATTTGGCATTTTTAACCATCTGGAATTAGTTTGTGCGGCGATTGTGCTGTGTAGCTTTGTTGTTTTCCACCGCTATCATACCTTAATCCATCTGCCCGAACATCGATCGCTCCTATTCGCCGGTGTTCTCTTAGTAATCACCCTAATTTACACCTATTTTCTCACTCCCAATCTGAGCGCTATGGGTTTACTAGTTCCCGTTACTGCGTCCGGAATGTCGGGGGAAATGATGTCCTTGCAGATTGGTTACTGGTTTCTAGAAGTGATTAAAGGTTTAATAGCTTTTACCCTGTTGCGCTGGTGTTGGCGAGATGCCTTTAAGTTAGCTTAGTTGTTGGTTACAAGCGGGGTTCAACCCGCTTTTTTTAATTTTAGCAATATAATCCACCCATTTGATTCGTCAACAAAGACCCACCACGACCAGCGAAGCCAAGAATAGAGATCGTAAACATTTTACACTTCATTTAGGCACACTAGGGGCTTCCATGATTGATCATCGACAACTTTCGATAACTTGCCATCTCAGAATAAATCAGTTACAATCTTTACAAATTAACTTCGTCTGTGAGGAGAGCTGGAAGTGTTTTTAAAAAAAGCCAAAAGAAACGGCCAGATAAGACACATATTTTCCGGAGGAATTTTCATTACCTCCTGTTTTGGGATAGCCATACTTTGCGATGGGGTAAAAGCAATTCCTTACCCCTTAGACATTGATGCTGCTTCTATTCGGGTATCCCAAGAAAAAATTACCATTAATTCCCCCGTGGAATTAGAGAGGACAGAAAGAGTTCTGACCACCAATTCCTTCTCGACAACAGAAGGATTAGCCGATAGTAATCTGCCCTCATCCTTAGAAAATAAACTGGGGAAATCTTCCCTTGATACTTTAGCAACAGAAAAGACCAGGACAATTTCAACCCTAGAAGAATGGAAGGGGAATCTAGGGACAACACAAGCAAGTCAGCTTTTACCGGCAGAGGATAATAACTCTCCAGAAGTCGGAAAATGGCAAGCGCAAGCATCTACCCCCGTTGATACCAATGTTTCCCCCGAATTGCAGCGTTTACGTCAAGAGTTTCTGATTGAAGAACCGCAAACCCTTTCTGCGAAACTGGCGGAATTTGTGGTTACTCCTAGTGGCAGTATCTCTACTCCCAGCGCTTTTGGAGCGACTTTTGGGCAGATTTTCGGTGGTTTCGGTTTCCAGTCGAGAACCCGTTTTACCAATCAAGCAGATGGTGGGTTTGCCCTAGGGGGCGGTTTGGGAGACCCCCAGAAAATTGTCGGTTTAGATGTAACTCTGGCGATTTTGAGCCTTTTTGGTGATAATGCCGGACGGGGCAGTTTTAGCTTTAAAATTCACCGTTCTCTGCCAGAAGGTTTTGCTGTAGCCCTAGGATTTGAAAACGCTATTAACTGGGGTGGGACAGATGGCAGTAGCAGTATCTACGGGGTGGTGAGTAAATTTTTTCAGTTAACAGAAACAACGAAAGAACCCTTTAGCCAATTGACGCTCTCCTTGGGTGTTGGTGGTGGTCGTTTTCGCTCGGAAGGAGCCATCGAAGATGGGGTAAATTCGCTCGGTGTTTTTGCTAGTGCGGGTTTACGAATTGTTGAACCAGTCTCGGCCATTGTCGAATGGTCGGGTCAAGATTTAAACGCGGGTATTTCCCTGATTCCTTTCCCGAAAGTCCCCTTGACGGTTAACCTTGCTGGTGCTGATTTAACAGGTAATGCTGGGGACGGCGCTCGCTTCGTCATGAGTATCGGCTACAATTACTTTTTCCCCCGTTAGTCGGTTTTTACATTGTCTAATTTAGTTTTTTTGAATGAGGATAAAGACCATGTTGATGAAACGGTTGACAAATTTTCAAGTTTCCCTAGTGGCGGCGGTTTTATTGACCAATTCCCTAGTCTCTCCCGTTATGGCACAAACCGGCAACCAATCCGATATCACCGGACCAATTCTTTCCACCAGTGATTTTGCCGGTCAAACTCTCCCCATCACCACCACCGTTACGGGATTGGGATTTCAGGGGGGAGAACCAGCTCAAATCTCTGTTAATCAGGAGGCTGCTTCTGTGAACACTCAGTTAGCTGATAATAATTTAACCTCCCCCACAGGTATCCCGATTCCCGCAGCCATTCAGGAATTGCTCCTGGGCATCTTAACAGGAGATGCACAGGTGGCTAATAATATCAATGCTCTCGCTGCCCCTTTTTCCGGCGCACCGCCAGATCTTATTCAAGACTTATTGAACCGCTTAGACGGATTAACTTTGGGTAATACGGTTAATCCAGTTAACTTGTTGGCGGCGGTGCAGGCCTATAATACGATGATTTTAGCTAGTAACGAAGCGTTTCTCGCAAATCCTCCGGCAGAACTACGGGCAATTCAAGCATTCTTAGCGGCATTGGTGGGCGCTACTCGCTAACCCGCATTTTCCTTGCTAACTTCACCATAGTCTTCTCGGATTAGAGGGCTGTGGTGAAGGCTCCACGGTGGGTACGGTGGTTGGCTGTGAGGGAGTTACAGGAGGGGCATTTCTTCCCTCTAAAGATTGTTGGAGATTGTCTCGCAGTTTTTTGGCAGTATTGGAGTTAGGGTTAATTTTGAGAGCTTGTTCGTAGGCAGCGAGTGCCTCTTGGGGGCGTTTCCAGTAGGTCAAGACCAGACCTTTACCGTACCAAGCTTGATAGAGTTGAGCATCGAGTTGCAAGGCTTTTTCGTAGGCGGCATAGGCGAGGGCTAATTGTCCTAACCGCCACATTTTATTACCTTGATTAAGCCAGTTTAGGGGATTAGTGTCGTTATTATTGGGAACTTCAAAAGCCTTGTACAATTGATCACCAATTTCTTGCAAAGATAAAGTATTGGGGAGCGAACTCTCGACATTTATCTGCCCTTGAATGCCAGACTGGGGTGCTAATTTCAAAAAAGTAGTGATGGGAATAGCGAGACTAAATCCAATTGGCACGGGAACCTTTTCGATTTTTTCGGCTTCATTTTGTCCGTGAACCGCGATGACTCGTCCATTGATATCCAACACTGGACCGCCACTCATGCCCCCATAGGTGACACTGGTATAAACTATCTCATACCCTAACTCTGGAGGAAATATTTTCAGCAAGGGTGTAATGTATTTGGGTAACACTTTCCCCACATTGAACAATCGTTTCCGCTTGCCGATAAATTTCGGATCCGGCCATCCAGAAGCAAAAATAAATTGTTCGTCAGCTACTTGATAGTTAGCCAAGGTCGCTAATTGATAATTTTGGTCGCTCTGAAACTGCACGAGGGCTAGATCTACTCCGGGTAATTTTTTGATGCTATTGTAATCGAGCGGATATTGCTTACCATCCCAGGTAACAATTTTAAGTTGATCGTAATAGAACTTGCAGGCATCTCTAGCATCTTTACAGATTACATGACTAGCAGTAAGAACAGTATAAATCCTTCCTTCTTTGGCAATAATTGATCCAGAGCCATTAGCAGTAATTTTCCCATTCGCCCCCTCTTCTTCTGAGGGGATTAAAACGGTAATCTTTTCAGCAATTTTTTCTATCTGCTCAGTTGTTAATGCCTTAGCAATCTGAGGAGAAACCACAAACACCGCTATACTAACTAGGGCGGCGGAAATTTTCAAGAAATTGTTGCTCATCTGGTTTAAAAATACAGTTGAGTGGAATTTACCAGAGTGGTGTGGGAGCGGGATTCTTTTCTCTTGGGGTTGACGAGGATGGAGAAGGAAAATCTTCCCAGAAAGTGGGTTCTCTATGGGTGGGAAGCGGTGGGGGTGACACTGCGGGCCGTTGCCGACTGGAAACAGATAGAGAAGATGACCCCGATTTTAAAAAAGTCCCGATAGGAATCGCCCAACTTAATCGACTCATTTGTTCCCACAGTGCCGGTGAAGTCACCGTTCCATCAGCAAAAACGTAGGATTTACCCCAGAGAGGATAAGCATGAATCCCGTTAATACCAATAACTTTACCTTGCCGATTCAGCAGCGGTCCGCCACTCATACCATTTTTAATCTTATTGGTGTAGCCGATTTGGTAGCCTCCCGAAAAGGATTTATCACTCAAAAGCGACACTTTACCAACGGTGAAGGTAAAATCAAAGGGATAGCCGGCGGCGAAAACTTCATCTCCGATAGTGAGATCATCGACATTAGCCAAATCAGCAATAGAATAAACTTGGCTACTGCGAAAAGAAACTAAGCCTAAATCATAATTATTCAAGCGAACTGTTCTGACCAACTCACCCCGATGTATCTTGCCGTCAGGGGTTTGTATTTGCCAAACCCGAGAGCGATACCGCCCTAAAACATGGTCATTCGTGAGGACTTTGTAGGAACCACCCTGCTTTTCAACTAAAATGCCCGAACCCCAGCCTTGCTCTGATAACACCTTAACAGTAATTGCTCTGGCTAACTGACGCAGCTGTTGTTCTGAAAGTTGTTGAGAGCTATAGGCATTGGCCCGGTTAGGTTCCAGAGCGGGAGCATAGCTTGGGACAGCAAGCAAAGGTGTGGACAGTCCCAATAATAAACTGCCCGCACCAGCCAAAATTCTTTTTATCGCCCGACTCACTTGATCACTATGCTCCTTCTAAGAAACTAGAAAAGTTTACCAAACAGCGGGCGTTGGGTTTCCTTGCGTCAACCCAACCTACCTTATCTATAGAACTAGAAAAGTTTACCAAGCAGAACCGCCTGATGGTTTTTGGGGCGACTGTTCGGGGGAATTCCCCGGCGCCGGAGAAGAGGACGAACCCGTAGCGGGATTTGTTTCCACGGGAACGCTTTCTAGGAATTTGCTGAAATCGATAGTGGCAGAATCCGATGAGCTTTCAAACAAAGGACTGCTGCTGGCTCCTTGCCGGAGGCCAAATAACTGCGCAAGTTTTTGCCTCGCATCATCTCCTCTCTTGAGGGTAAATAATAGGTTAGCACTATTAGCCCGTTCTCGCCCACTACTGGAGACATAGATGACTGGTTCACCATTCAGATAGCCCGTGTTAATATTACCAATTCCGCCTGGTCGAGAGTTCAGGCTATTGAATCTTCCAGTTACTTCTTCACACCGTCGCATGGGAGTGTAACCGGAACCACTAAAATAATCAGAAGACCAACGAATCACCGCTCTGTATTCATTAGGGCCGGATTGGACAAAAGTTGTCGGAATTCCTATATAGGGACCCGTCACTGGCACAAGACACTCGAATCTGGTTTGAGCTTGGCTCGGTGATTGTAAGGTCAAGGCAGCTCCTACACCAATCAGAGCAATAGTCAGAGTTTTTGTCAAAGTTTGTAGTTTCATTGTTCTTATCCTAATCCTGTAAAGGGACTCCATTGTACACTTCAAAGGTAGCTTTTATTTTTCCGCAAAACAAACAAAAGCAAGGCCTTTGCAACAATTCTTATTTTTTGGAATTACCCTTTCTTCAAACTCCTTTAAGAGAGCAATCAGATGAGTTCGTTTACCCCAAAGCAGACCAAACTTCTAACTTACTGACCACGCGACGAATCACCTCATCGGTAAACTCACTCATGGTCATTTGTCCCCCTAAATCGGGGGTTTTTTTGCCCTCGTGAATAGTTTCAAAGACACTTTCATAAATTGCCCGGGAAGCTTTATGCGCTTCGTTAGTTTCGATATAACCTAACAAAGCTGCCGAGGCTAAAATCATCGCCATGGGATTAGCGATATTTTTGCCCTCTAAAGCCGGGGCCGTGCCGTGGGGAGCTTCTGCCATAATAGTTTTAACTGCTAAGGTTTCCTCATCAAATCCCAAAACTAAACTTTCGGCCCCAGCAATACTGCCATAGAGTTGCAAGACAAAATCAGATAATAAATCCCCATCGCGATTAAGTGCTGGAATCACCAAAGCTTCGCCGTCGGTTTGTAAAAGTAGGGCAAAAGTTGCATCAATTAACAGGGGTTGATAACGCACTTCTGGATGTCTTTGGGCTGCTGCGTCTAATTCCTCTTTAAACATCCCCTCGTAGGTGGCACTAACGGTGAATTTTGGGCCGCCAAATACCCGCGCCCCAGTTTTTTTGGCCTGTTGAAAGGTAAACTCGGCCACAGCGCGACTGGTAGCCCTAGAAATGCGCGAGGTGCGATAGGCAATTTCATCGCCGGTGGCGGTGGTTTCTCGCCATTCTTTGGCCCCGTAGGCATCGTCAACGGCCATGCGGACAATGGCAATGGGAGAATAAACGCCCCCAATCGGACGAATACCGGGGATACGCCGACCGATGCGGAGAATTACCTGAGAATTCATTGCTTCTCTTAAAATAGCGTTGGGACTGCCCACATCTCCTTTAATTTCTGGGGTGATAGTGGCAGCTTTCAGGGCTAATCCGGTTTTGAGAGTCGCTTCGGCGGCCTCATGAACCACTTGATTGTTACTCTGGCGACGCTGGGCTAAACTAAGATCAAAATCGGCAAAGTTAAGCGGTTGACGAATTATCGAGGGTTGCAATACTCTCAGGGCTTCTAGTAATAGTTCTTCTCCAGTTTGGTCGCCGTGCATGACCACAATGGTGGGGATATTTTCCGTCATAATTTTTGAGTTTTAATAAAAATTTTCAAGTATATGTTAATGCTTAATTTGCCTGTTAATCGGCTAAAAAAGATACTTTTTACCTTAATTAATTCTGTAGTTTTATCAATCTTGCAGAAAAAAAATATATAAGTAATATTACGCCCGATCGCTAATTTAATTAGCAATCGGGCGGTGGTGAGAATTAATTGAACCAAGATTTATAGAGCTTGTTCAACTTCGGCAATTTCGGGAATCATTTCCCGGAGACGGCGTTCGATGCCCATTTTCAGGGTCATGGTGGAACTGGGACAGGAACCGCAAGCGCCTTGAAGACGCACTTTGACGATTGGCCCGTCAATTTCGACCAATTCCACGTTACCACCATCGGACATCAGGTAGGGGCGCATTTCATCTAAGACTTTTTCGACGTTATCGGGAGTCAGTGTTAAAGACATAATCAGCTTCTGGTCAGAGATTTATTAGAGTGTAGTTGCTTCAATCCTAACGCTTTTTGGGCGGGGATAACCCTTAAGATTCTAAAAGCTGTAGATTGATAAAAGTAAATTCTGTGGTGGATTTTTCGCCACCGGCATCGATTGCGTTAATTACTTGACAGGAGGGTAAATAATAATTACCGATTTTTTCGTAAGTTTCCTTAAAGTCACGTTTTCCCTTTAATTCATCGGTTTTAGCATTGCGGAAAATGGCATTATAGCGAATAGAAATATAACCTTCTCCCGTATCGAGACTTTCCTCGGTATTAATAGTAAAAGCCATCGGTCCCATGACTCGACTGACTTGACAGATTTCCTGGCCGCGTACTTTATAATTAGACCCCATAGCATCGCCGGTGACAAGAATTTCTACCGCACCGGTGGGATCATCTTGCCCGAAATTAAACTGGTTTTTGCCATGGGAAGCATCAAAATTACCTCTTTTGCGGTGAGTAACGATGTCGCGCATTTGATTATAAATACTTTCTTGCACTTTCTCGTCATCAATGCCCGTTACTTCCACACTATAATCGCCATTAACTTGAATTTTGCCCGTATGGACTTCCTCCCCTTGGGTGAGGATAATATCGGCAGTGTAACCCGGAAATCCTTCATCCCAAGTGTAACGGTTTTCGTAGGCGGAGCGGAAAATATCTCGGGCGTTCGTCGTGGCTACAGTCATAATCGCTTTACTTGTGTTGATAAATCTATTTATATCATTGTTACTGATTTTTTCGCCCCTGGCCGAGATTTCTAGAGAACTAGATAAATTTGACAACTTAAGTAGATAGGTGTTAAAAATTCTCTAACACCCCTCTTATTAAGGGTAGGGCTGATCCATTCTCCGAATCTAATTCATTGCCTCTTCTAGGTTCTGTGTGAGCATGGTATAATGGTGACACGGAACAGGAGGTGGGTTATGTGGATAAATTTTGATCAACTCCTCGATTTACCAAATGTAACAGTGCAGAAACGTCGAATCTCGTAACAAAACTTTACATTTAAGAACATAAATACCTAAGCAAAATTAATTACACATATCTAACCCCCCTCTTGCCGTTCGGACCTCGGCGTGAGCTTTTGTCGAAGGCTCGGTCGAACGCTGAGCTTATGGCCGAAGCCTTTTGCCTTTCTTCACTAGGAAATTTATTTTGCACGACTACTTACTTAATAGAGAATTTGAAAATAAAGAAAAACTGGAAAAAGTAGTCAATCAGCTTTTAAATGAAGGGGGATTGATTATTAAATGGAATAGAAAACTGAAAAATAAGGGAAATGCTGCTAACTAATGTAACTTAAATGCGTAAAAGCTTATTTATCCCTCCCAAACCTTCCCTTTAGCGGCAGCTATCAGCGCCCATCAATTGCTAGAAACTGGTTAGGTGACGGGAAAAATAGCCCTAATTATCGACTAGAAATCTACTGGTCACTACTGGTGAGCAGCCGAAGTTATTAAAAGAGGGCAAAGGCAATTCACCGTCACAGTTTTGAAAATCGGTCAACCTGATTAAGTTAAAATCAAAAGCAGGATACTGTGTATGACGGAAAAACTCGATGAACTCAGTGATTAAAGCGGTACAAACTGCCTATTATGGGGATGCAGCCTATCGGACACCACCACCAGACTTGGAATCTCTCCTGCTCAAAGAGAGAATTGTTTATCTGGGGTTGCCCTTATTTTCCTCCGATGATGTCAAGCGCAATGTCGGGGTGGACGTGACGGAATTAATTATCGCGCAACTGCTTTACCTGCAATTTGACGATCCCGAAAAACCGATTTTCTTCTATATCAACTCTACCGGCACATCCTGGTACACGGGGGACGCGATCGGCTACGAAACGGAAGCTTTCGCCATCTGTGACACCCTCAACTACATTAAACCTCCCGTTCATACTATCTGTATCGGACAGGCCATGGGAACTGCAGCGATGATTCTTTCCGCAGGAACCAAGGGTTTTCGCGCCTCCTTGCCCCACGCTACCATTGTTCTCAACCAAAATCGCACCGGGGCCCAAGGACAAGCCACCGATATCCAGATTCGCGCCAAGGAGGTAATCGCCAACAAACAGACGATGTTAGAGATTTTCTCGAAAAATACGGGTCAAACCACCGAAAAACTGGCGAAAGATATGGATCGCACCTTCTATCTCACCCCACAACAGGCGAAAGACTACGGATTAATCGATCGCGTTCTCGAAAGTCGCAAGGAACTACCGAAACCCCTCGCCCAAGTTAGTTAAGATTTATTACAAATTAGCAGGAGTTGTTACCAATTATGCCTATCGGTGTGCCAAAAGTTCCCTACCGTCTGCCGGGTAGCCAATACGAACAGTGGATTAGCATTTACAGCCGTCTTTCGGTGGAACGCATTCTTTTTTTGGGGCAGGAAGTCACCGACGGGTTAGCCAATGCCCTTGTGGCCCAAATGCTTTATCTCGACTCGGAAGACCCCACTAAACCCATCTATCTCTATATCAACTCGCCGGGGGGTTCCGTTACCGCCGGTATGGCCATCTACGACACCATGCAGTACATCAAAGCGGAAGTGGTGACTATCTGTGTGGGATTGGCGGCCTCTATGGGGGCATTTTTACTAGCTTCCGGTAGTCCGGGTAAGCGTCTCGCTCTTCCCCATGCGCGGATTATGATTCACCAACCCATGGGGGGAACTGGGCGCCGGCAAGCGACGGATATCGACATTGAAGCTAAGGAAATCCTGCGTATTCGCCAGCAATTAAACGAAATTATGGCTAATCGCACTGGACAAACCATCGAACGCATCGAAAAAGACACGGACCGCGATTATTTCCTCTCCGCCGAGGAAGCCGTCGCCTACGGTTTAATTGATAAGGTGGTGGAGGGAAGACCAGCTTAAGTCAGTCATAGGTTAGAACAGGCGAGAAACCTGTTCTAACTGCCATTGGACAAACTTCCTTAGATGGTAGGTTGCTTTATCCCATAAGAGGGTAAGTACCTAAGCAAAATTAATTACACATGTCTAACCACCTCGGCGTTGCTGAATCAAGGTATGAATGACAACCTTGCACCCATCGAAAAGTTAGTTTGGGTCTAGGTTTTAAAAATTCCACAAGAGAAGATTCATATCTCAAATCAGCAACGCCAAAATAGCATCCCCAAGACTTAACTAATTCCCATAATGGGCGAAACGTTTCGCTACTATGGTCTCCGATTACCCAAGCTAAAATTCCTTTTTTAAAGTGGTCAACGGCTGTCCACACCCAGATTTTGTTTTTTTTGAGCCAACAAAGGTTTCCAATTCATCCAGTTCCCCTACTTCAGGAATTGTTTCTGGGTCATAGGAACCCCTGGCAATAATTCTCCCACAGATTTTACCCAATTAATTACGGTCGTATGATCAACTCCCTTTAGCCTTTCTATTCCTCTAAATCCCATCCCATTAACATAGGCAGTTAGGCATTCTCGCTTCGTTTTTTCGTCATAGCCTTTCTGTTTTTCATCAGCAATTCTCATTTTAAGGTTTCATGACATTAAAACCCTTGCACCTAGAGGGGTTAATAATTATTAACGAATCTCTAGATCGCTGAAACAACGCAAAATAGTTTCAAAATGAGAATTGCTGGTTTTTCATAGTTATCAATAAATTGACGGCCACAGGTTACACAAATAGGATTTTGTTTACCTTGTTTATTGATGCCATTTTTACGGATATGGGTAGATTTACATTCAGGGCATTGCATTTTGATTTCCTCCATTCATATCTCTATTATGCAACGCCCGGTTTTCTTTAGAAACAAAATAAGGTACACAGTATAAAGGTTACAGCAATTTTAAAACCCTTCCCCTAAAACATTAGACATCTCCAAAAAGTATAACCCAGTCACAGCTTGCTTTTGGTTTATGTACTAACTAAACAGTTCGATAGCTGTAATGTGTATCTATCGTTGCTAATTCAATTTTACTGAAAAAATATGAGGCAATTAAAATAATTTTTATTCGGGTAGATTCCTTAACTAGAAAGACTTTTAGTTTTGAGATTATATTATGAAGAGGTCTATTAAGCGAACAATGAGTTCTGAGTCGAAGTCTGGGGCATTGATTAAGGTGGACAGCAGTTGGTCGTTAATTGCATCGTCTGCTGTGATACGTTTAGGCAGTGCTGTTTGTCTATTCTCAGTTAATTCTTCTTATTGCGCTGACTAATTACAGTTTAGTCGAGCGGTTGGGAATAACAATTCGATGGTGATGTGGTGCGATTATTTGGGAGCGAAAACTAACCCTAAAGTCCTGGGGAGATACAGGCAACCCGAAAACCGCCGTTGAGATTGTCGTAGCCGGGGATGTTCCTAAGGCGGTTGGCAGAACGACAGTAATTAGGGTAGAAGAACCAAGAACCGCCGCGCAGACACTTGGGAGACTGAAAACGATTATTATTCTTGAGAATCCACGCCGATCCATCCTCTGGTACTCCGGTATAGCTACTATGCCAATCGTCTTCGCACCATTCCCAAACATTGCCACTCATATCATAGAGTCCCCAAGCATTGGGCTTTTTCTGACCCACAGGATGAGTTTTACCCTGAGAATTTCCGCTATACCAAGCGTAATCTCCTAACTGATTGGCATCATCACCGAAATAAAAGCGAGTAGTAGTTCCCGCACGACAAGCATATTCCCATTCCGCTTCTGTGGGGAGGCGATAGATTTTGCCGGTTATTTGACTCAATTTCTGACAAAAGACTTGAGCATCTCTCCAACTAACCATTTCTACTGGATTTTGCAGATTGTTTTTAAACCGAGAGGGATTGGTTCCCATCAGTGCTTGATATTGTTCCTGAGTGACAGGATATTTCCCGATCGCAAAACTGTTTACTTGAACTTGGTGTTGAGGCTGTTCACTACTTTGAGCATCGGGATCACTATCAGGAGACCCCATGAGAAATTGACCTGCAGATAAGCTTACCATCTCCAGTGTTACTCCATTGGGTAGTTTTTCGGTAAATGAAGTTTTATTGCCTAGCGCTGTCTCTAGTTGAGTTCGGGGAGGAATAGGAGGGTCAACGACAACGGAGGTGCCAAAATTACCGACTTTCTCGATTACATGGTTATTGATGCGTTGAATGGCAGTTACGAGTTCGATTTCCCCGTCAGGGATTTCCTCTTCCCATTGCCATCCTTCCTGCTCGGTTCGCTCTAATGCGATCGCTAAACAGTCGCACTTTTCTTCGCTGGTGACGAAGAAATTGAGCAGATTAGCCGATGGATTCTCGTTTCTGCGAAAAGATACGGCCAATTCGGAACTGAGAATGTTCTGGACGAGGGATTCAACTTCTTTGACAGTGCAGGAAAGTTCACCGTCAATGGTCGCTACTTGATCAATAGTGGTAACTACTTGATCGATCAAGCTTTGAAACTGCCCGATAATTGGTTTTAGGTATTGTTCTAGATTAATGGCTGCTTTGGCCATTTTGATCGCTTCTTTTTCCAGATTATCTAAATCATCTAACTCGATCTGCAGCTGATACACTTGTTTGTAAGCGTTTAACTCGGCGATCATTTTCGAGAAAACCTGTTTTTGTGTATCTTGCTCTTCGGCTAATTTCTCGATATTTTCGCTGATTAGGTCGATTTTCTTGAGCATGAGCAAGCTAGAACAACCGACGAGGATCACGGTACGGAAAATTTGCGTTTTCTGTAGTTTCAGCCTATCTCGCAGTTCAGCTGATTCGATGCTATTCTCTAGAAATTGGCGTTTTCGCTCTGTTTCCGCTAATTTTTCGCATTTAACCGCCACGGCCTCTTTGATTTTCTCGGTCAGTGACCGGAAAAAACGCTGGTATTCATCTTTATGATCGGTGAGAAATCTGATTAACTGGTTATAGTCCCCGACTAATCTTTCCAATTCTTGGAAAGTTTCCTCGAAATTGAGGGGTTCTTCTTTTTTCCTCAATCCCAGCCATATATTGCGAACTCGTTTTCTGGTTTTAATCAGTTGCTGTCTTTCTTGAATCTGATCCTGCAAGATTAATAAATCGGGGCGATTCAGTTGGGGAAGTTGATAGGTTGTCCGATAAAGCTTGATTTTCGCTGTTTCTTCTGCCATCGCTGTTATCGCTGAGGGTAGTTTTTTTCATTTTAGCCCGACTTTTGAGAAGCTAAGACGTATTTAAAAATCTTATGTTTAGATTGGTCGAATTCTGCGCTCACGTCGAGGGGGGTGTTGCCCCTTGCCTCGTCTCAACAAGCAATTCAAATTACGGCTCTTCTAGGTGTCGGTCTTGCCCAGTCCGCCGCCACAAAAGTACATTTCATCCCTGGTGCGAAAATCCTGCACTTCCGCCCCAACAGCCTCGACAATTCCCACCCCATCACAGTCTAAAATGGCTGGCATTTGCTCAGGGTAAAAAGTGCCGCGTTTACGAATTTTTGTATTAATAGGGTTGATACCAGCCGTCTTTGTGGTTGACTAATTTTTGGGGTGGGTACTTCCTGAAACTGTAGAACATCCAAGGCTGTCCTGAGGATAGCTTTCATTCTATCTATTCAGGATTAACCCACATTAACGTCTGGCCAAATTCCACTGGTTCACCGTTAGCAACCGCGATTTCGACGATTTGCCCGGCCACTTCTGCTTCGATTTCATTCATCAACTTCATCGCTTCGATAATACAGACCGTTTGTCCAACCCGGATTCGATCGTGTTTCTCCACGAAAGACGGCTCGTCGGGAGCGGGAGCGCGATAAAAAGTGCCGACCATGGGAGAGGTAATCGCCAGCCATTTTTTATCAACAGCGGCGGCAACGGGTTCGGGGGTGGAGGTTTCCTGGATTGGGAGTGGAACTGCGGCTATCACTGGGGTGGCGACAGGGGCCGTCACCACTGGCAAGGGAGCGGCGAGAGACCCAAGGGCATTATTAACGGTTCCTTTGCGGATATTTACCTCTAAATCTGCACTTTTCAGGCTAAATTCACTGATATCCGTTGCTGCCAATGTTTTGATCAGTTCTCGAATTTCGTTGTAATCAATAGTCACTGCTCTGAAATCCCCCCGCAAATAAAAACAAATCCAAATTATCACCCACCAAATCGTCGATTTTTTGCATCTAGCGGCTAAGTTTTGGGAAACAGGCTCAGAAAACTGGCTTTAGTCCTAAACCCGCCCCTAATGCTTGATTTCTGGGCTTTTCATCACAATTATTCCCGTCCCAGATAGGAACCATCCCGGGTATCTACTTTAATCCTTTCACCGATGGAAATAAACAGGGGAACCATCACCTGCGCTCCCGTTTCTACGATCGCAGGTTTCGTGCCACCAGTGGCTGTATCTCCCTTGACTCCTGGATCCGTATCGGTGATTTCCAAGATTACCGAGGTGGGCAATTCCACCTCTAACACTTGCTCATTCCAAAAGAGAATATTGACTTCCATTCCTTCTTTCAGATACTTGGCCCGATCGCCCATTTGTACTGGGGTTAGAGTCGCTTCCTCAAAAGTCTCCATGTCCATGAAGACGAACTGATCGCCTTCTTTGTAGGTGTGCTGCATGGTACGCTTTTCGATCGTGGCTGAGGGTAAGGTTTCCCCCGCCCGGAACGTCCGTTCTACCACGTTGCCAGTCTGGACATTTTTTAACTTGGTTCGCACGAAGGCCGATCCTTTACCCGGTTTGACGTGCAGGAATTCCACCACCCGCCAGACAGAGCCATCTATCTCGATGGTTGTGCCGCTCCGAAAGTCGTTACTCGAAATCATGAAATGCTGTTTAGGCCAAGAAAGATCAACATTCTATTTTACATACTTCCTGTACCCAAAAAAACTTTTTTCCCGCCCGTGCAGGTAAGAGGGAGGTGAGAGGAGGGACAAGCAAGGGACAAAAGCTAATTTCTTGCCCTTTCTGCTACACATCGAATTTGAAGGGGCATCTAGGGGGATTTTCCTCAAGTTTATGTAGGGTTTGCGGCAAAAAGTTTTTCGTGGGGTAGGGTGTGGGGTTTTAGGGATTTTCAGGGGGTCAGTTACCTAATTTTCAGGGAAAAAGCACCTGAATTTTACCTCCGAATCACTCCAATGGTTGGCACTTTTTGAGGGAAAAGGGAGTGGAACGAACCACAAAGACACAAAGGACACAAAGATTGATCGATCATATATTAAGTTAAACTTATCACACAGAACCTAGAAGAGCCAAAGTTTTTAGATTTATTCAGCAATTCTTACCTAGTTTGAAAGATATTTTGTACCATTTTTTTATCCAAACCTGCGGCAATTTTATCTAATTCTGTTATTTCCCCACTGTCTAAACTCCATCCTAAAGCACCTAAGTTATCCTCAGCTTGCCGAACATTTTTCGCTCCGGGGATAGGAATTGTTCCCTTACAGATACACCAATTTAAGGCAACTTGACTAATAGTTTTATTTTTAGCTTGGGCGATAATTTCTAGGCAACTCATCAGAGGCGAAATAGCGGGAATTAATTGACCAAAAAGGAAACGCCTTAATCCTGATGGTAAGTTTTTATTATCTCGATATTTCCCCGTTAATAACCCCAAAGCTAAGGGACTGTACGCAATAATTCTAATACCCAATTGATCACATAGTTCCTTTAATCCTAAGTCAGTGAGAGGATAGGTAGAAAGGAGAGAATACTGTACCTGTAAACTGGTGATAGGAATGCCGCGACTGGCAAACTTTTGATAGGCAGACTTCAATCTTTTCGGTCCAAAATTGGATAAACCCACCCCTTTAACTAACCCCTTTTCCAGACAATCCCCCAATCCGTCTAATAATCCTCCCTCCTGCCATGGCGCATAATTGCCCGTTGACCAGTGCATTTGCACTAAATCCACAGGGCGGCCTAATCTGGTTGCCGAAGCTTGACAAGCTTTCACCATGGCATGACGGGTTAAACGCCAAGGATAAGGGGCGAGTTTGGTGGCAATACGGATACGATCAGCGTTATAACCGCTATATTCCCCCGTAAAGCGTCCTAATAGCTTCTCACTCTGTCCGTTGAGTTTGCCTGTGCCGTAGGAGTCTCCCGTATCAAATAGGGTGACACCCCGCTCGACGCAGAGATTAAAAACCGCTTGTAACTGGCTATCCATACTCTCATCGTAACCCCAGAGAAGACGATTTCCCCAGGCCCAAGTACCGCAGCCCATGGGGGGAAGGGATAGAGTTTGATGTGTGACTGTCAAGGGATTCATGGGTTAGTTTCTCTGGGTTTTTTCTCAAGCTTTCAGCAAGATATTTTATACTAAATCTGGTTATTAAAGACTGATTATTTATTCCCCTTTTTGCATGAGTGCATGAGTAGAAAACGGGTTTCTCCGAGAAACCCGTTTTCTGTATTAAATCGACTTGGGTTTTTGTTTAACAAATAATCCCCGGAACCAATAGTAAAAACTATCGATATAAGTAAAGATTACCGGCACAACCACCAAAGTTAATAGGGTGGAAGTGGTAAAACCACCAATAACGGCAATCGCCATCGGTGCGCGAATTTCCCCATCTGCACCTAAAGCTAAAGCAATCGGTAACATCCCGGCAACTGTGGAAACGGAGGTCATAATAATTGGTCGTAAACGAGAGACTCCCGAATCAATCACCGCCTTAAATTGCGGGTTCCCTGACTCAATGCCACTCAGGGCAAAATCTACTAACAGAATCGCATTTTTAGTAACTAATCCCATCAGTAAAACTATGCCAATTAAAGCGTATAAACCTAACTCTTTTTGGGTAATTAAAAGAGCGATTAAAGTACCACCAATCGATAAAGGAAGGGAAGTTAGAATCGCTAAGGGATAGAGGAAATTGTTATACAATAAGACCAGAATCCCATAGATAGAAATAATTGCTAAACTTAACGCTCCCAAAAAACGAGCGAAGATATCGCGCATAATACGAGCATCACCAAAGGGTTCTTCTGTCACCTCTGGGGGGAGGTTTTTCATGATTGGTAAAGCGCGAATTTGTGTCACCGCACTTCCCAACGAAACTCCCTCTAAATTAGCTCCAATATTAACCTGACGTTGACGGTTAAAGCGTTGAATTTCCGCAGGTCCACTACCTAAGCTAATTGTCGCCACCGAGTTAAGCGGTACTAACGTCCCATTACTGCTAGGAACGCGCAAATTTTGCAGAGTTTCTATCTCACTGCGTCCATCATTGGCAATTTTTACCCGGATGGGAATTTGTCGGTCAGCAAGGTTAAATTTAGCTAAATTAAACTCATTATCGCCGATTAAAGCTAAAGATGCAGTACGGGCGATCGCTCTTACCGAGACTCCCTGATCAGCAGCCCGCACAGGATCCGGTTGAATAATGATCTCTGGTTTAACTAAACTTACCCCGGAACTGACCTCGACAAAACCGGGTAAAGCTCGCATTTCTCGCTCTAATTTTTGGGCAGTTTGGGTTAAAATATCGCCATTTTCACTTTTTAAGACAATAGCCACATCTTTACTGCTTCCTGCTCCCCCCTGCGCTCGAAAAGTCACTCTAGCCCCCGGTATCTTCTGGAAATCCCGGCGGGTTTGTTCCTCGAATTGCCGTTGAGTTAGCGATCGCTGTTCCTTAGGAACTAAATTAACATATATTAAGCCCGTATTTACCCGTCCCGAATCTCCCGGAATAGCCAAAACATTAGCGACGGCGGGATTTTTTTGCAGTAAACTATTAACCTGATTAGCCACGGCAACAGTATCATTCAAAGTCGCACCGGGAGGCAATTCTAGGCTAATCGTACTTAATCCGGTATCCCCGGAACTAAATAACCCTTTCGGAATCAAGGGAACTAACTGTAAACTACCGATAAAAAAGACCAAAGCCGCCAATAAAGTCAGGATTCGATGACGTAAAGCCCAAGTTAACAAACTTTTGTAGGGACGAAAACGGGGGCGGGAGGAGGGATTATCACCGGTTTTGAGTTTTTTCGGCTGTAGAATATAGGCACTTAACATCGGGGTGACGGTGACAGCGATCAAACTGGAAAAAAGGGTAGAAACCGCCACCGTAACGCCGAAAGGTTGAAAGAATTGTCCCGGCACACCGCCCATAAAAGCAACCGGCAGGAATACCGCCATAATTGCCGCCGCACTAGCTAAAACGGCTAATCCAATCTCTTTTGAGGCATCAAAAGCCGCTTGCAGGGGTTTTTTACCCATAGCTAAATGTTGATCGATGTCCTCCACCATACACACCGCATCATCGACCAGATTCCCCAAAGCTAAAGCTAAGGCCAGTAGGGTCATACCGTTAAGGGTATAATTTAGGGCTTGCATCACCCAAAAAGTCGGAAAAATCGACAAAGGCAGGGCCAAACCCGTGATAATCGTGGCGCGCCAATTGCCTAAAAATAGACCCACCGTGATCACCGTCATCAGACAACCAATCAGGAGATCGCTAAGAAGGCTTTCGTAACTATCACGAATTGAGTCGGCACGGGTAAAAATTAATTGAAATTTAATATCTTCGGGCAGTTTTTTCTTTAAATTCTCGATTTCTTGACGCACTGCTGTTTCTACCGTCACCAAAGTGCTGCCAGTCCCCCTTAAAATCGAAAAACCCACCACTGGCTGCCCATCTAAGAGGGCCATTTGTCGAGGATCACTGGAACTATCGCTAACTGTCCCTAAATTGTTTAAGGGGACCGTATCACCGTTAGGTAAAGAGATTTGATAATTCCTTAAATCTTCGATCGTTTCAGCGCTGCCCAGGGTGCGGACAGTTTGTTCACTACCACCGATTTCCGATCGCCCTCCGGGTAAATTAATATTAAAACTACGAATTTGGTCATTAACCGCCGCAGCCGTGATACCGTAGGCGATCAGACGACCGGGATCTAAATCTACACGCACTTCTCGATCGACTCCCCCAACGCGATCGACTCGCGCTACCCCCGGCACTCCCGTCAAAGCGCGGCCAATTTGACGATCAACTAGATCACTTAATTCGGCGATCGATCTTTTCGGGGAGGAGATGGTATAGTTCATCACCGCACCCCCGGCAAATTCTAAACGTTGGACAATGGGATCATTAGTATCTTGGGGTAAATCCTGCCGAATTTGCGCTATGGCATTGCGTACATCATTGGTAGCGCGATCGCTGTTAGTGCCTAGGATAAAGTTAACGGTGGTGGTGCTGCTGCCTTCGTTAACGGTAGAAGTAATTTGATCGATATTACCCAAAGCAGCCACCGCATCCTCGACTTTTTTGGTGACTTGGGTTTCCAATTCCTCTGGACCGGCGCCGGGTTGATTAACGGTGATAATCACGGCCGGAATGTCAATATTAGGAGAGCGATCGATCCCTAATCCTAGAAAGGCAATGTATCCCATTAGGGCCATAACCAGGGAGATCAGGATTGTCGGAATGGGATTTTTGATAGACCAATTAGAAATATTAAAAGCCATAATTTCAGTTATCAGTTATCAGTTATCAGTGGGTAAGTTATCAGTTACCAGATGTGAGTTTTCAGTTACCGGTTATCAGTTATCAGATTTGAGTTTTAAGTTTTAAGTTTTGAGTGAGCAGTATGTATTAAGTGAGCCTGATCAAATGGCAGTTTGCTACTGTCTTTTCACTGATTACTGATTACTGTTTACTGATCACTGATTACTGATTACTGATCGCTGATTGCCGTAATTTTGTCGCCATCACCGAGATAGGCTGCCCCTTTGACCACAATGCGATCGCCTGCTTGTAAACCGGTGAGAATTTCCACGCGGTTATTGGGCATAATTTGACCTAATTGCACAGTTTTGGCGGTAACAGTGTTATCAGGTTCCACTAAATAAACTAGAGCTTGATTATCTTTTTGGGGTAAAACCGCGGTCATGGGGACGGTTAAACTATTGCTAGTATTCGTCACGATCGCACCTCGTAAAAACATCCCCGGTTTTAACCCTGTATTGTCGGTTAAATCGACTTTAACCGTTGCCTGACGGGATGCCTCATCGACGATGGGATTAATTTCGCGCACCTGTCCCGATAATTTTAAACTGGTATTAGCATCGGAAGTGATAGTAACGGGCGCTCCGACGCGGATTAAGGGCAATTGATTCTCAGGAACCCGCAATCTTAGCTCTAAACGCCCATTTTCGATGATTTTAAAGAGAGCATTTTGACCGTTGGTGGTATCCCCGATGCGGCCATTTCTTTCGGCAATTTTGCCACTGACCGGGGAAATCAGGCGCGTCTCGTTTAATTGGGCTTTAACAATGGCTAAACGGCTTTGAGCCTCCGCTAATTGGGCTGTAGCTTGCGCGATCACTTCGGGACGATTGCCCGCTTGCAATTGCGCTAGTTGCTGCTCTGCTTCTCCTAAACGAGATTGGGTCTGTTGTACGATCGCCGCTTTGTTTCTTTCTTCGTTGAGGACTTCATCGAGACGATCCCGGGCGATCGCTCCTTCCGCTTCTAAACTTTGGTTTCTCTGGACCCGTTTTTTAGCCAAATCCCAATCCGATTGAGCTTGACTAATTTCAGCTTTTATGCGTTGAATAGTTTGTTTAGCTCTAGCGATCTCCTCTTTACGGCTCCCCGCTTGCAATTCTGCCAAACGCGATCGGGATTGGGCGACATTAGCCTGTGCTTGGGTTAATTGCGCTTGTAGGACGGTATCATCGAGACGAGCCAAAATTTGACCCTGGCTAACGATATCACCCTCATCGACAAAGATTTCTTTGATTTGTAGTCCCGTCGCTTGGGAAAGAATCGGGATTAATTCATCGGCTGCCACGCTTCCAGTCGCTTTCAGGGTGCGGGCCACGGGAGTGGATTCTACCCTAGTGGTGGTTACTGTTTGTGCCGGTGCTTCATTTTTTGCCGCTACGGGCTGAGTATTGGGGTTTTGGGCTGTTTGGGGTCGATTAGCGAAACGAGTCGCCCCTAGGGTCAATAAAACCCCTAATCCCACACCGATAAATAAACCCTTTCCTCCCGATAGCCACGAGTTGGTTTTTGTCGGTTTTGGCGAGTATTCGGGTTCCTCTGGCTCAATTTCAGGATTAAGTGCGATAATTTCGGGAACTAGCGAATTATCGGCTGAATGCTGGTTATTTTCTAGGGTATCTGGCCGCACGGTCTGCCCTCTCGGTAGATTCTGGATAAAATGTTAAGTTTTGTATCCATTTATAATCTAACGGAAAAAGGTCGCGGGTGGGGAAAGTGAGAAAGTGGACTTGGTGTAAAAATCCCAAATTGTCCTGGTTGGTGAGGAATCAGTAGTTAGGAGACTCCGAGACAGGAGAATTAAGAATGAGTAATAATCAATTAAATGGTTTATTTAGAGATTTTCTGCCAGTTAATCTGGCTCTCCCCTACTTGTGGTCATAAGAAAAAGTTATGAAAAAGTCAGAGATCCAAATTTTCTTGGCCCATGCCAGTGAGGACAAACCAGCAGTTTTGGCACTGTATAACCGCCTCAAGCAAGCGGGATATAAACCTTGGTTAGATAAAAAAGACCTGATTGCGGGGCAAATTTGGCGAGATGAAATTCCGAAAGCGATTAAAGCTAGTCAGATTTTTCTCGCCTGTCTGTCAGGGAAATCGGCTAATAAACAGGGATACATCCAACGGGAGTTGAGGATTGCACTTGATACCTTGGGAGAGATGCTACCGGGGACAATTTTTTTTATTCCCATGAGGTTAGAAGAATGCGAAATTCCTGATCTGCGACTTGCAGAAGTTGGCTTGAATCTGCGAGATATTCACCGGCTTGATTATTGGGAAGAAGACGGATTTGAGCAACTAGAAAGAGCAATTGGCTATCAGTTCAAGCTTGAACCAGAAGAGCCAAAACAACTGTTATCAGTATTTAACTTTGAGGTGGTGCGAGTAAATGCGAAGGGTGAGCAAATCAAAAAAGAGTCGAAACAGTCCCAATATTTCAGGGAAGATTTGGGCAACGGCATCACCTTAGAAATGGTCGCCATTCCGGGGGGAACTTTCCTGATGGGAACAGAAGACGAGGAAATCGAAAGACTGGTTAAAAAATTTAATTGGGAAGGATTGAGAAGCGAAAGACCAAAACGTGAGGTTAACGTCCCCCCCTTCTTTATAGGCAAGTATCCTATCACCCAGGCACAGTGGAAAGCGATCGCCGCAACCGCTAAAATAGACATCGACCTAGAGACAAACCCTTCTAACTTCAAAGGGGATGAGCTACCCGTAGAAAGAGTCAACTGGTATCAAGCAACGGAATTTTGTAAACGACTATCAAGGGAAACAAAACGGGAGTATCGACTACCGAGTGAAGCGGAATGGGAATACGCTTGTCGTGCTGGAACCACCACCCCGTTTTACTTTGGGGAAACCATTACGGGGGAATTGGCCAACTACCGTGCCAGTAAGACCTACGCAGAAGAAGCGAAGGGAGAATTTCGAAAACAAACGACTCCCGTGGGACAATTTCCCCCCAATGCCTTCGGACTGTACGATATGCACGGCAATGTCTGGGAATGGTGTGCCGATACTTGGCACGATAACTATGACGGTGCGCCGACGGATGGCAGTGCTTGGATAGAAAAGGGGAATGATAATTTTTCTCCTCTGCGGGGCGGTTCTTGGTACTTCTTTCCAACATTCTGCCGTTCTGCTTTCCGCGACTACTACTACCGCCGCGACGGCAACAGCAACGACGGTTTTCGGGTGGTGTGCGGTGCTGGGAGGACTCTGTAACCCTTTTCCCCTTTTTTTCCCTTTTTACCCTTATTCCCTATTTTTTCTTTTTTCTTTTCTTTCCCGCCCTTAGGCGGGTCGATTTTGTAGGGGCGAACTGTGGTCAGTGAGTTTATCGAACTGCGTTCGTCCGCCGGCAATAATCGGGTTAATCACGGGATTGGGGTTTTTTGGGGGGTTGGGTTTTTGAGGGGATTTGGGGGGTTTCAGGAAAAATACGTCGGGGCAAATTGCGATCGCTTGTGATGGGAATTGATAAGAGGTTTTGTTAGTATTGCCGGAATATACATGACCTTTGATCCTGAAAAACATCATCGTCGTTCTATTCGCCTCAGAAATTATGATTATTCCCAACTTGTGCTATGCAATGGACGGGGGTTATAAGGGATGGAACTCTTATATAGAAAGGCATTTAGCGATTTTTGTCGATTGTTTTTTATCTAGAGCGAACTAATCAATTAAGTCTGTTGCCAGATAAGGATTTAGTCGATTTGTGTCCCCCTATCGAACCATACCAAGTAACGAAGAACCCTATTTTCCCCCCTCTAATATCAGCTAAACTTATCAATAGCATAAGTAACAATAGTTTCAAACCCCTTTACAAACCGTTACAAACTCCTTAAGATAGAGACATCATCAATCGTACCTCGATAACTTAATAGGAATCATCAACCAATGACCACCACTCTACAACAGCGCGAGAGCGCTTCCCTGTGGGAGCAGTTCTGTCAGTGGATCACCAGCACCAACAACCGTCTTTATGTCGGTTGGTTCGGTGTGATCATGATCCCCACCCTGCTCACCGCCACCACCTGCTTCATCATCGCCTTTATCGCCGCTCCTCCTGTAGATATCGACGGTATCCGCGAGCCTGTAGCTGGTTCTCTACTCTACGGAAACAACATCATCTCTGGTGCGGTTGTTCCCTCTTCCAACGCGATCGGACTCCACTTCTACCCCATCTGGGAAGCAGCTTCCTTAGATGAGTGGTTATACAACGGTGGTCCTTACCAGTTAGTCATTTTCCACTTCTTACTAGGTGTCTTCTGCTACCTCGGTCGTCAGTGGGAACTGTCTTTCCGTTTAGGAATGCGTCCTTGGATTTGTGTCGCTTACTCTGCACCTGTATCCGCCGCTACTGCTGTATTCTTAATCTATCCCATCGGACAAGGTTCCTTCTCTGATGGTATGCCTTTAGGAATCTCTGGAACCTTTAACTTTATGTTCGTGTTCCAAGCAGAACATAACATCCTGATGCACCCCTTCCATATGTTAGGTGTGGCTGGTGTGTTCGGCGGTTCCTTGTTCAGTGCCATGCACGGTTCTCTGGTAACTTCTTCCTTAGTGCGTGAAACCACGGAAATCGAATCTCAGAACTACGGTTACAAATTCGGTCAAGAAGAAGAAACCTACAATATCGTTGCCGCTCACGGTTACTTCGGACGTTTAATCTTCCAATACGCTTCTTTCAACAACAGCCGTTCTCTGCACTTCTTCTTGGGTGCATGGCCGGTAATCGGTATCTGGTTTACGGCAATGGGTGTTAGCACCATGGCGTTTAACCTCAATGGTTTTAACTTCAACCAGTCGATTCTCGATTCTCAAGGTCGTGTAATCGGTACTTGGGCCGATGTGTTAAACCGCGCTGGTATCGGTATGGAAGTAATGCACGAGCGCAATGCTCACAACTTCCCCTTAGATTTGGCTAGTGGTGAACAGGCTCCTGTAGCTCTGATTGCTCCCGCTATCAATGGTTAATTCCTAGTCTGAACGAAAAGGCACTCCCGCAAGGGGGTGCTTTTTTGTTGTTAGAATTGGGGGCTCTTCGGGAATTGTTATGCAAATAATTAACTTAAAATAAAATTCGATGAGAGCAACTACGCTCAAAAGTAGCTGAAATTCATACAGAAAAGGACTTAAGACACAAATAAATTAATACCAAAAGATAGACAATCGAGTTAAGATTTGAGGCTCTTCGTTACTTGGTATGGTTCGATAGGGGGCATAAATCGACTAAATCCTTATCTGGCAAGGAATTTAATTGATTAGTTCGCTTTAGATCAAAAGCAATTGACAAAAATCGCCAAATGCCTTTGTATATAAAGGTTCCATCCCTTATAACCCCCGTCCATTGCATAAGACAAACCGAAGAACCAGATTTGATATAATAGCCAAAAACGAGATTATTTTACTTATGATACTGGACAAATTTTTGAACCTACAAGGAACCTGTATTCAAGGCTATCGACACCTATTAATCGTCGTCAATTTAAGTGCGGTAATTGTCAGAAACCCTTTAGCGAAGAGTTAGATTTTGTCGCCAAGAAACGAACCTATACGAAAAGACTAGCCGAGAATATACTCGAACAATTAAAATCAGGAGATATTTTAAATGTTAGCCGAAGAAATGACGTAACGGAAGAAGAGATTCAAAGAATGATAGAGGACATAGCTGAAGAAATTACAGAGACAGACTTATCGAAATTAAAAAGACTAGGAATTGACGAAATCGCTCTAGTCAAAGGACAAAAAAATTACTGTGCGGTTTTAGTAAATTTAGATACGGGAAAACTAATAGCTATTCTAGAGAAGCGAACACAAGAAGAATTGAGGGAAACGCTTACAGGGTGGGGAAAAGAGGTATTAGAGCAAATTGAAGAAGTCAGCATAGACCTTTGGTTGCCCTATAAAAATTTGGTGAAAGAATTGATGCCATCAGCCGAGGTAGTCGCCGATAGATTCCATGTAATGAAACAAATTAATCAAGAGTTAGACGAACAAAGAAAAGCAGAAAAAAGAGCCGTAGAAGCGCAGAAAAATAAAAAACAGAAAGCGGAAAAAGAAGCGAAGCTAGAAGTTTTAAAGCGAAGTAAATATAGCTTGTTAAAAAATGAAAAAGATTTAACGGAAACCCAAAAAATTAAACTAGAAGCTATCAAAGAAAATTTTCCAAATTTGAAAAAGATGCAGGAATTAAAGGAAGAATTTAGAAAGATTTATGAAACCTCAGAGAATCCGACAGAGGGAATGCTATCCATCTCGGAATGGTTGGCAAAATCCTCCAGTGTTTTTACTAAGAGTTGTCAAACAATCCGAAACTGGTTTGGAGAAATAATTAGTTATTTCGAGCGAAGGACAACGAATGGGGTGGTCGAGGGAATCAACAATAAACTTAAACTAATAAAACGGAGAGGCTATGGATTTAGAAACTTTCGGAATTTTTGGGTTAGAAGTATGTTATCTTGGCATCTTGTCTGTTGATTTAGCATAAAGGGTAACGAAGAGCCAACAATTGCAACCTTTCAACGCAGCGTTCTGAAACTTTGCCCAAATGGGATGTGACGGTTCTGCCCTCCTAGCTGGCATCTTATTTTTACGCAAGTCCCTAATTGCTGATTGTCGATATTTCGGCTCTCTTATTCTTTGTGTGATAAGCTTAACTTATATAGTAGTCATCGATCTCTGTGTCCTTTGTGTCTCTGTGGTTCCTTCTACTCGCTCGCCAGAAGGACTGTATCTTAGAATACATTTTACCCACCAAACCTAAGAGAGCTATATTTCCGCAAATGTGATACTAAATCTGGTTATTAAAAACTGATTATTTATTCCCCTTTGCATGAGTGCCTCTCCTCATAAATAGCCTGTACTCAAGGGATTTAGTATAATTATCCACTAGAGATCGCTGTCGGTCTGTTCCTCTCGGAAGTAAAGTTGATATAATTGACAGCTAGGCTGGGCTAGATCGCCTTTTAGCTGAATTAAACCCATACTTTCCAGTTTATAGGCAGTAATCGGTTCTAATCGCGCTCCCTTATCGGAAGAATTAACCACTTCCCCCATCGCTGTCAATAATTCCGGCTGTTTTTGCAGACTATCCCAGTGATGACGCAGGTGTGCCGCATAAATTCCCCCTTGGGTAGCAGCATTAGGGAGAATATTTTTTTCCCTGCGCACCTGCGCTTCCAGGGCCAAACGGCTAAGATAGGGATGACCAGCGACTAGAGCGATTAAATCGCCAAGAAAACGCTGATTATCCTCATTTTTAGGCAATCCGTAGCTACTAGCCAAGTTTTCCAGTTGTTCGAGGCTAAAACCGGGTAATTTAATCGCACGGCCGACATTAAAGGGAGATTGATTAGCGTCCAATTGAATATAGATTTCCGTGGAATTAGCAATCGCTAACCGCAAATTCTGCCAGATTTCCAAATTATTAGCTTCTTCGTGCCAACAGCGCAAAAGCGGCAGAAAATCCCTAGCGATGTCGGGATACTCGAAAATTCTGTCTAAATTATCTAGGGCCAAAAAAACAGGCCCGTTAATCTGTTCCAAAAGATAGGACTGAAAATAGGTTTGACAACTGATTAAACTGCCAAATAGTTCCTCATCCCAATATTCATCTAATTGCGGCTTTAAACCCAACTCTCGGCTGACATTTGCCGAAAACCAGCGACAAAATCGGTCTAAACTAGCAAACATCGCCTTTTCTGCCACTTGACAATTAATATAAACTGTGCTGTGTCCCCAACTATCTGCCTGAGCGAGCAGATGTTTAAGGAGAGAAGTTTTACCAGTCTTTTCAGGGGATTTAATGCGAATAAGTGACCCCGGACGATTAATTTCTTGATAACAGTCGCTTTCGACGGGAGGGCGGCTAATATAAGTATCTATAACTGATTTTTCTGCTAGTATCGGGGTGGGTTGATTTTTCCATTCAGGATATTTGATATCTTTGAACCATTCTCGGAGGATTTGGAACTTACCCGGCCCTTTACTGCCTAATTCTAGTTCGGGACAGCCATTATCTTTATCTGCCGAGAAATAGCTATAGATTTTAGTCATCTGTTTTTTATAGGTTTCATGGCTGGCAGCCTCGGCCATTTCCCAAATTTCCTCATCCGGTTTGCGCCAATTTTCGTAGGCAAAACGAACTAAAAAAATCTCCTTTAATTTGCCTTGAACACCGTATTCTCTAGCTAGATGTTTGAGAAACTCGTCCCATCCCTGTGGTTTCATCCCGTTCTACTTTATTCTACTTATATTCCCTTTTTTTCCATGTTAACCCCTTTTTCCCTCTTAGCAATGGGACTGACATCCGAGCGGGAAAACCCTATGGTAAAAATAGGTCAATTACCTGATGGTGTCTAAGGGAGTAAAACCATGAAAATCTCGTTAACCTTGTTTGTTCTGGCCTCCTTGCTGTTAGGTTCAATTCCTCACACTTTAGCGGTTAATAGTCAAGATAACCATTTTGACCGTTCCTCTTCGCCGCTAATTTTACAAAACCGTGACTGTAAGGGTGATAAGGACGATAATTGCAATTAGTCCTGATTATCTCGGTTAAGGTTGTTAGTCTATATCCCGCACCGATGAAAAAATCGTGGTCGGGATTTTTTTTATGAAATCGCCTGTAATTCCTCTAAACGTGCTAAAACTTCCGCACTGTGAATGGCAGGATTTACCCCTAAATAAATCTCTTTTAAAATCCCATCGGGATCGATAAGATAGCTATGACGCAGGGAAACATAACCCATCCAAGAACCATAAGCTTTACTAACATCTCCGGTAGTATCTGCCAGCAAGGGAAATTTTAACCCCTCCGAGTCACAAAATTCCGCATGAGAATCGACATCATCGGCACTTACCCCTAAAACTTGCGTATTTTTAGCCATATATTTCGGCAAATCCTGCTGAAAACGTCGTGCTTCTAGGGTACAGCCGGGGGTAAAATCCTTGGGATAAAAATACAAAACTACCCACTTACCCCGATAGTCCGATAGGGAAATATTTCCTTCTCCCGTGTTAGTCGGTAGGGTAAAATCGGGTGCCGGTTGATTTAAAGGGGGTTGGGGGCCACCTAATGCGTTAGCATCGGGAATAAGGGCAAAAAATGCCAGAATTACTGCAATTAAAAAACTCAACAGTTGACGACGAGACATAATCAGTTATCAGTTATCAGTTATCAGTTTCTTGGTGTGATAAGTTTAACCTAATACGGGAGCGATCGATCTTTGTGTCCTTTCCCTCGTTCCTGTCACACCGGGAAAATCAACTATCATCACATCCCCAGTGGAAAACGTCACCAATTAATCCCCCTCCACATCAGAGAAAGTTTTGGCCGCATAGTTTAGGGAAAAATTGACAAGATCGATCTGATCCTCCTCAGTCCAGGTATCACTTTGATCTAGCGATGGTTGTTGTTGTTGTCCGACAAGTTCGGCTCTTCTCGACTTTGTGTGATAATTTTTGCTTATAGAATCGTGAAATATTTACCTGGAAAGACTTTTAGGACTATTTTGCTGAAGAAACTATCAGTATAGACCCCGTTTCCACACAGAAACCAGAAGAGCCCAAGTTCATTGAGAATGATTGTGGCCAATCGCAAACGTTCCCCAGATGATAAGTAGTAGTGCAAAATTAATTTCCTAGTAAAGATAGGCAAAAGGCAAGAGGCAAAAGGCAAGAGGGGGTTAGATATGTGTAATTAATTTTGCTTAGGTACTTAAGTGACAAACCAGTTGATTATAAACTTCTTGGGCAGTAGTGGGCATGACAAAAAACTGATGACCGAATGCTTCTAGCTTAATATTCTTTACATAACTTGACAAGGAAAGGGCGAGGTAAAGGGGGAAAATAGATCGAGCTTGTCTTCATCTGCCTAACGATCATGTCTATTGTCACCCTTAACCCCCTTCAATCCCATCAAGATTTAGTCATCGATCCAGCCAAAATCACGGGATTACGGGGAAAAATCACTATCCCCGGCGATAAATCTATATCCCATCGTTCCCTGATGTTAGGAGCGATCGCCGAAGGAGAAACCGTTATTCATGGGTTATTATTAGGGGAAGATCCCCGCAGTACCGCTAGTTGTTTTCGTGCCATGGGTGTGGAAATTTCCCAACTCAACAGCGAAAAAGTGATCGTCAAAGGTAGGGGTTTAGGCAATCTTGAGGAACCCTTAGAAATCCTCGATGCGGGCAATTCCGGCACGACGATCCGCTTAATGTTAGGATTATTGGCTGGTCATCAGGATCGTTTTTTTGTCGTTACTGGTGATGCTTCCCTGCGATCGCGTCCCATGTCCAGGGTGGTGAAACCCCTCAAGGAAATGGGAGCGCAAATTTGCGGCAGAAAAGCTAATTCTTTGGCCCCTTTAGCCGTTTCTGGGGAATATCTGCAACCGATCCACTACTATTCTCCCGTTGCTTCTGCACAGGTGAAATCCTGTATTCTTCTCGCTGGACTGTTAACGGAGGGGAAAACCACGATCACGGAACCCGCTTTATCTCGCGATCACAGTGAACGGATGCTGCGCGCTTTTGGGGCAAATATTGAGGTGGATGGGGAGACTAATAGCGTCACGGTGACGGGTTATCCCACTTTAACCGGACAAACGGTGATTGTACCCGGGGATATAAGTTCGGCAGCTTTTTGGTTGGTAGCAGGGGCAATCGTGCCTAATTCCGAGTTATTAATCGAAAATGTGGGAATAAACCCGACTAGAACCGGAGTTTTACAGGTTTTACAAGCAATGGGAGCAGATATCACCCTCGAAAATCAACGGGTGGTGACGGGGGAACCGGTGGCGGATCTGCGGGTGAAATCCAGTCAACTACAGGCAACCACGATCGCTGGTGAGATTATACCCCGTCTGATCGATGAAATTCCGATTTTGGCAGTAGCGGCGGTTTTTGCCCAAGGAACGACAATTATCAAGGATGCTGAGGAATTACGGGTTAAGGAAAGCGATCGCCTGACGGTGATGGCCACCCAACTCGATCGCCTAGGGGCAAAAGTAAGGGAATTACCCGATGGTTTAGAGATTACCGGCGGCACAGGCCTATTCGGCACGGAAGTGGACAGTTTTACCGATCATCGCATTGCCATGAGTCTAGCGATCGCTGCCCTCAATTCCCGTCAACCCACCACTATCCATCGCGCTGAAGCGGCCGGCATTTCCTACCCCGATTTTTTCAGCACTTTAAAGCAAATTTGTCAAGAGTAGAAATATTAAGTTTTTCTGCGAGTGGGCGAGGAGTAACTGGTACATTTTCAGAAATACCGAAAATCAGCAATTATCAGTGACTCTTAAATGATGACAAATGTATCAGCAGCTGCCTGTAAGCATCCCACCGAAAAACTAATGCGCGGGGGGTTCTACCCCCCAAACCCACCAAAGGCTTGGATTGAGTGATAAAATCGGAAGTAATGACCAATTTTAGAAGATAGTTTCCCTTTAAAAATCCCAACTCAGTAGATTTACAAAAATGAGATGCAGCCTTTAAATACGTCTTAGCTTAAATCTTCTGATAGTTTTAAAATTGACAGCGTACTGTGCCACCTGTGTGATAATCAAGTTCATCGATCGAGGTAGCGAAAAATAGAAGCGTCTCTAATGCAAATTTTCCTGAAAAATATCTCCCTATCTACTCCACCCCTGTCTTCTCTTCCCCACCAATAATGGAAATCATCGCCCAATTAGAGAAAGTTTCCTATATTTATCCCGAATCCTCCAATCTAGTGCTTAAAAATATCTCTTTAGCAATTCATCGAGGCGAATTTTTAGGTATTATCGGACCCACAGGTGCGGGAAAAACTACTCTCTGTTTAACTCTTAACGGTATTGTCCCCCAATTTTACGGAGGGCGTTTTTTTGGTTATGCAACAGTAGCCGGTTTAGACACTTTAACCCATCCCGTTAGCACCTTGGCCCGCTATGTGGGGGCAGTATTTGAAGATCCCGAAACGCAACTTTTAGCCACTTCGATAGAAAATGAAATCGCTTTTACCCTAGAAAATTTACGGCTACCGCGAGAGGAAATTAAAGCGCGTATTCCCAAAGTTTTAGCGGCAGTCCGGTTAGAGGGAATGGAAAAAAAATCGCCGGGGGAACTATCGGGAGGACAAAAACAACGATTAGCGATCGCCGCCGCTCTCGCAGTTCAGCCCGCTTTGTTAATTCTCGATGAACCCACCTCCCAACTGGATCCGGTGGGATCCCAGGAAGTTTTCGCCACCATTAAGGAATTAAATCGCCATCTCGGTGTCACTATTGTGATGGTCTCCCACGCGGCCGAGGAAATGGCCGAATATGCCGATCGCCTGGTACTATTAAGGGATGGTGCGATCGAAGCTATGGGAACCCCAGCAGAGATCTACTCCCAAGTACAACTTTTACAGGAAAATGCCCTGCGTCCCCCGCAGGTGGCCACTACTTTTGCCTTGATCGAGCAGAAAATCGGGGCGGTCGAGTCGATTCCTGTCACCTTAGACCGCAGTTTTGCTGGTTTAAACGAGATTAAATCCTTTTATCATCAAATCAGCCTAACCCCTCCCTTATCGTCGGTTTGTGACCCCTTAAACCCCCTACTGAGGGTAAAAAATCTCTGCCATACCTACCCCGATGGTACTACCGCTTTGTGGGATGTGTCCCTCGATATTGCCGAAGGGGAATATCTGCTGATTATCGGTCAAAATGGCGCAGGAAAAAGCACTTTAGTCAAGCATTTTCTCAATCTTCTTTCGGCGACCACCGGTCAAGTTATGATTGATGGACGTTCGACCGCTAGCTTTTCTGTCAGTGATTTAGCGCGTTCGATCGGTTATGTAGCCCAAAATCCCGATAATCAGATTTTTAACACCACTGTCGAGAAAGAAGTATCATTTGCCCTGACTAATCTCGGTTATTCTCCAGAAATCATTATCCAACGCACGGAAGCAAGTCTAGAAGCCATGGGATTGCTAGAATATCGATCCTATCATCCTCTCTCCTTACCGAAAGGCGATCGAGCGCGGGTAGTGATTGCGGCAATTTTAGCCATGGAACCGCGCATAGTTGTTTTTGATGAACCCACCACCGGCCAAGATTACCAAGGAGCTAAGGCAATTTTAGAGGTGAGTCGTCAATTACACCAGATGGGCAAAACCGTGATTGTGATCACCCATCACCTCTATTTAATGCCAGAATACGCCGAAAGAGTAATTATCATGGGTCAAGGAACTATCCTTTTAGATGCCCCAATCCGACAAGCTTATCATCAAACCGATCTCTTAGCCAAAACCTATCTAACTCCACCCCAAGCGGTTTTATTAGCACAAAAATTAGGACAACTTTCCGGTTATCCTAATTCCCTTTTAACTCCCCAGGAAATTGCCGATTGTTTTCAGAGGATTTAGCCTTGAGGCTATTTATTTAACTGTTTCTAAGATCAACTTCGATCGCTTAACATTATCAGGTACAGGAATCGGATAATCGCCATTAAAACAAGCAGTACAGAAGGTTTTCGGATCTTCCTTCGTTGCTGTTAACATTCCATCGTGACTGAGATAAGCTAAACTATCCACCCCGATTTGTGCCTGAATTTCCGCCACCGATTTAGTTGCCGCAATTAATTGCTCTTGGTTGTCCGTATCAATACCATAAAAACACGGATGAGTCACTGGAGGTGAAGATATTCTCATGTGAACTTCTCTTGCTCCAGCATCGCGTAAAGCTTTAACTAATTTCCGGCTAGTGGTTCCCCGCACGATCGAATCATCAACAATAATAACTCTTTTTCCCTGTAAAACATCCCTTAAAGGATTCAATTTCATCTTAATCCCCGACTCTCTCATGTGTTGGGTTGGTTGAATAAAAGTCCGTCCCACATAACGATTTTTAATCAATCCTTCCGCGTAGGGAATATCAGAAATGCGCGAAAATCCGATCGCAGCTGGAATACCCGAATCGGGAACTCCCATCACCATATCTGCTTCTACCGGCGACTCTTTGGCTAATTGTTCCCCCAAACGTACCCGATAAGTATATAAAGATTCCTCGTGAACAATACTATCGGGACGGGCAAAATAAATCATCTCAAAAACGCATAATTTTTTCTCCGGTTTTATGGACCAATCCACCGAAGATAAGCCATCTTCACTAATCCAAACTAATTCCCCCGGCTGCACATCCCGCAAATAATCGGCCCCAATAATATCTAATCCGCAGGTTTCCGAAGCTAAAACATAACGGGGGGGATTACCCTCTTCTTGCAAAACCCCAATTACTAACGGTCTGACACCATTGGGATCCCGCGCCCCGATAATTCCCGTCGGTGTGCCGATAACAAGGCTGTAAGCCCCGCTACAATAGCTAAAGGCATCGATCGCCGCTTCTATCCAATCCTTGCCACTATCCACTTCCTGTCCGATAGCGACCGCGATCATTTCCGAGTCGGTGGTGGTGAAGAGATCACAACCGCGCTTTTCTAATACATTTCTTAACTCAAAAGTATTGACTAAATTGCCGTTATGTGCTAGGGAAAGTTTACCCAAACGGGTTTCGATCACAGCAGGTTGGGCATTGGCGCGACGACTAGAACCAGTGGTAGAGTAACGAGTATGACCGACGGCGTGAGTACCGGGCAAGGTTTTAAGGACAGTTTCGTTAAAAACTTGGGAAACTAAGCCCATTTCTTTGTGACAATGCACCGTTTCCCCGTCGTAGGTGGCAATACCTGCCGATTCCTGTCCTCGGTGTTGCAGGGCATAGAGTCCGAAATAGGTCAGTTTTGCTACTTCTTCCTCGGGGGCATAGAGTCCAAAAACTCCACAGGCTTCTTCAGGCTTATCGACGCGGTTCAAGAATAGGGATGAGTCGGGATGGCTAGACATGAGAGGACTGGGGTTTGGGGCTACTTTTGATACAAAATCTTAATTTATCTTAATCTCTTTTTAACACTTTCTTCTATGGCGATTTGAGAACAGTTATCAGGTGTTGGGTTTTAGGGTTTTAGGGTTTTGGGGTTTTGGGGTGTTAGGGTTTTGGGGTTTTGGGGTGTTAGGGTTTTGGGGTGTTAGGGTTTTGGGGTGTTAGGGTTTTGGGGTGTTAGGGTTTTAGCTGAATTTCCCCATTTCCCCATTTCCCCATTTCCCCACTTCCCCATTTCCCCACTCCTGAATCCTGTTTCCTTCCCTAAAGTCTTCTTTCGATCGCTTTTGACCACACTTGCTGTATAGTTTCTAGACTAACATCGATCGCCGGTTGTTTATTCCGGTCAAGAATTAAAAGATTATCGCTTTTTTCGCTAACTTTGCCGGTTATTTGCCAATAGTCTCCCAATTGTGTCTTTAGATATTCTTCCCAATCTTGCTGATTTTCGGGGGAAACGGAGACGATAATGCAACTAGCCAATTCCCCGAATAACACCGCATCAAAACGGCCTTGATGCTGCCAAGAAAGGTCAATTTCCGCCCCTAATTGGCCACTAATACAGCATTCTGCCAGAGCAGTGGCTAAACCTCCCTCCGCGCAATCGTGGGCAGATTTCAGCCAACCGGCGCGAATTCCCCGACGACAGGCTGCTTGTACCTTTCTTTCTAACTCAAAATCAATTACTGGCGGTTTTCCCGTCACCAAACCGTGAATAACGGCTAAATATTCGGAAGCGCCGATAGTTGGCAGGGAGAAACCCAAAAGATAGATTAAATCCCCCGCTTTTTGCCAACCTTGGCCGCAAATTTGCCCGATATCCGGCACTAATCCCACCATCCCAATCACGGGAGTGGGATAAATAGACTGGGGGCTGCCAGCTGCATCAACGGTTTCGTTGTACAAAGAGACATTACCCCCAGTCACCGGTGTATTCATTTCCCGACAAGCTTCGGCAATACCCTGACAAGCAGTGGCTAATTGCCAATAACCGATTGAATTCTCTGGACTTCCGAAATTGAGATTATCCGTGACAGCAATGGGGTCAGCACCAACACAACTAAGGTTTCTGGCCGCTTCTGCCACGGCCAACTTAGCTCCGTTATAGGGATCAAGATAAACATATCGCGGATTACAATCTGTAGTCGCCGCTACACCTCGCCGAGAATTTGCGGGATTAGCACCCAGAGGACGCACGCGAATCACGGCCGCATCGGCTCCCCCGGGGAGAATAACGGTGTTATTCTGGACTTGATGATCATATTGACGATAAACCCAGCGTTTTGAAGCAATCGAGGGACTATCCAGCAGTTTTAATAAAATCTCGTTATAGGATTCGGGAATAGGAATCGTGCTATCTTCCCATACTTGAGCTTTTTGGGCGTATTCTGGCGGTTCTGCCGGTAATTCCCGATGATAGATAGGAGTGTTATCCGCTAGGGCCGTGGCAGGAATTTCGGCGGCAATTTCCCCTTTAAATAATATACGGACGATCGGTTCTGCAATTACCTGGCCAGCGACCACAGCCTGAAGTCCCCAACGTTGGAAAATCTCGATTAATTCGCCTTCTCGTCCCGATGCTGCCACAAATAACATTCTTTCTTGGGATTCCGACAGCAGATATTCGTAGGGAACCATCCCAGTTTCCCGGACGGGGATTTTATCCAGGTCTAATTCAATTCCCACCCCTCCCTTGGCCGCCATCTCGGAGGTAGAACAGGTGATCCCCGCAGCCCCCATATCCTGGGCTGCCACCACAGCGCCGGTCTTAAATGCCTCTAAACAAGCTTCTATCAGGGATTTTTCCAGAAAAGGGTCGCCCACTTGCACTGCGGGCCGGTCATCCATAGATTTATCGGTTAATTCGGCGCTGGCAAAACTTGCCCCTCCCATACCGTCCCGGCCGGTGGTAGAACCAACGTATAAAACCGGGTTTCCCAGGCCTTTTGCCCCGGATTTAACGATTTCCTCGGTTTCCATTAGCCCTAAAGCCATGGCATTAACGAGGGGATTGCCATTGTAGGCATTATCAAAGTATATCTCACCGCCCACCGTGGGAACGCCGACACTATTGCCATAATGACTTATTCCTTCCACGACTCCGGCAAAAATGCGACGATTGCGGGCATCTTGCAAGTTACCAAAACGGAGGGAGTTGAGGATAGCAATCGGACGGGCCCCCATGGTAAAAATATCCCGCAGGATGCCTCCGACTCCGGTAGCGGCACCTTGAAAGGGTTCCACCGCAGAAGGGTGATTATGGGACTCGATTTTAAAGGCTAATCGCAATCCATCGCCTAAATCCACTACTCCGGCATTTTCTCCCGGTCCGACGAGAATTTTTTCGCCGGTGGTGGGGAATTGTTTGAGCAGCGGCCGGGAGTTTTTATAACAGCAGTGTTCCGACCACATCACGCCAAACATTCCTAATTCGGCTTTATTGGGGTGTCTTCCCAGTCTTTTGACTATTTCTTCGTATTCTTCGGGTTTGATGCCTTCTGAGGCAATTTCTGCGGCAGTGAAGGGGGTAGTCATGGGACAATGCGATCGAGGGACAAGACTTATTGTATAACGTCTGATGAGATCGAGTTACAATGCTTAGTAAAAGACAAAAAAAGTTAAAAGGGTTTGCGCTAGTAAAGTTAAGCTAAAGACATAGTTTTATGATCAGTGGGAACGAAACTATGGCAGTAGAAACAGCTTTATCAATGAAAGCATTATATGATCAGGATTTTGTTCTCTGGGCTTCAAAAACCGCCGAACTTTTAAAGCTAAAAAAGTTTGATGAGGTGGACTGGGAAAATCTGATTGAGGAAGTGGAGTGCATGGGAAAAAGTGACAGACGAGCTGTAGAGAGTTTATTAACCCAGCTTATCGAACACCTGTTTAAGTTAGCTGATCACAAATCGGAACGGGAGCGAGAACACAACGTCTGTCACTGGGTAGGAGAAATCGCCAGTTTCCGAACTCAACTAGGAGAGTGGCTAGAAACCACCACTCTCAGCAACCATGCGCGGGATTATTTTCAAAAAGCCTACTCGAATGCTCGAAAAACCCTAATACAAGCGAAAACCGTCACTGGCGACGCGATTCCTGTGGAGCATCCTTTCTCCCTCGAACAGGTATTAGATGGGGAGTGGTTCCCGATTAATATCGATCATTACTTTGACGTATAAGGACAAAAAAGTTAAAGATGAATAAGTAGTCGTGCAAAATTAATTTCCTAGTGAAGAAAGGCAAAGGGCAAGAGGCAAGAGGCAAGAGGTGGTTAGATGTGTGTAATTAATTTTGCTTAGGTACTTATTAAAGTTATTGTTTGGCAAGAGGATGATTTATGGTGTGCCACCTTTCCAGTTTTCCCCAGTTGTCATACTTGGGGAGAAAGTATAGGAGAAAATCTATCCAACCTCCATCATACCCTATTTAATCTTCTTGGTTCCGATGGTGTTGGGTAACAGTCGTCAACCCAATTGCTCAAAAACAGGAGCTTCTGGAAGAACACAATAAAAAACTGCTGCTAAACTAGAGGCCTCTTTTTGAGTTTAATTGCGTGAAAACTGACAGTATTTTCTATCAACTCTTGCAAAGATTTCCCGCTTGTTTCTTTGATTTGTTGAACCTTCCCCCCGAAATCGCCAATTCTTATCAATTCTCCTCGGTGGAAGTTAAACAATTGTCCTTTCGTCTCGATGGAGTCTTTTTGCCTGATACACCCAATCAGCCTATTTATTTCCTAGAAGTACAATTTCAGAAAGATAATAGGTTTTATTCCCGTTTCTCCAGTGAAATCTTCCTCTATCTCCACCAAACGGACTCAAGCAACAATTGGCAGGGAGTAGTTATTTATCCTCGGCGTTCCGTGGAAAGCCTAGAGACTGCTCGTTATGGGGAGTTAATCAACTCAGGCAGGATTTTACGTTTTTATCTCGAGGAATTAACGGAAGTGGAATCCTTGGGAATATCGATGTTACAGTTAATTATAGCACCCACCGCAAGAGCGATCGAGCAGGGAAAACAATTAATACCACGGATTAGAGAAGAATTACCTAAGGTCAAACAACAGCAAGAACTTTTAGAATTGATAGAGACAATCTTGGTTTATAAGTTACCCCAAGTCAGTAGAAAGGAGATAGAAGCGATGTTTAGTTTAAGCGATTTAAGACAAACTAAAGTGTATCAGGAAGCTTTAGAGGAAGGTAGAGAGGAAGGTAGAGAGGAGGGCGAATTAGCGGCAAAATTAGCCTCTATTCCTCGTTTATTGTCATTAGGATTAAACTTTGAACAGATAGCACAAGCTTTAGAATTAGATATTGAACAGGTTAGACAAGCAACTCAAGGGGAATAGGAAAAGTTCAAACTTTGACAAATTGATACAATTGCCAGTAGCTATCTTTTGCCAGTAGCCATCAAGTAAATCGAAAGAAGAAGGTCTTGATGATGAAAATGTCAGTCGAGAAGAAATTTTTTGGTTACATCGAGTAAGTTTATGACTACGAAGATTCGGGATGTCATTAAATTATTAGAAAAAGATGGCTGGTTTCTCGTTAATACAGTCGGTAGTCATCGCCAATATGAGCATCCAACAAAAAGGGGAAAGGTGACTGTTGCTGGCAAATTAAGTGATGATGTTCGTAAAGGGACTTTAGCTAGTATTCTTAAACAAGCAGGGTTAAAATGATCGACAAATATTTAATTGTTCTCGAAAAAAGTGAGACGGGATTTTCAGCTTATTCACCCGATGTATTGGGGTGTGTAGCAACAGGTGCGACTCTAGAAGAAACAACGGAGCAAATGCGATCAGCTTTGGCTTTGCATTTGGCAGATGTTGAAAACTTGCCCCAACCACGAGGGATTGATTCCTATTTAGAAGCTTTGCGAGATTCGGAAGGAGAAGCATTTTTTTTAACTCATATTCCCATAGATCAAGTGTTAGTCAAACCTTAGTTTTATCAAGGAAAATGAACAACAAACTTTAGCAAACTGGAATTAAAGCTTTTACTTTAATCTGATCAAAGATCAAGTACAGAAACCAGAAACCTGTTCCACGGGGTAGGCATTTTGCCAGTTTATAGGCTATAATCTTATTAAAGATAAAACACAGATTAGGAGACAAAAATGTTAGAAGATCAAGCCCAAGCACTCAAGCCTATTGTTAAAGAGGTTCTGCATGAGTTATTATTGCAGGAACGGGAAACTTTAACAGACGTAATTTATGAAGTGATAGAGGATATGGCTCTAGCCAAAGCAATAGAAGAAGGTCTTCATGATGAAAATGTCAGTCGAGAAGAAATTTTTTCTTTATTAGCAGAGTAAATCATGCAAGTTGAATTTCGTCGCCTTTTTTTTCGAGATTTAGGTGCTATCAAGGATCGTAAGCTACGACAACGAATTGAAGCTGTCATTGTGGAGGTAGAAGCGGCCAATAATCTAGCTGAGTTAAGAAATATCAAAGCTATTGAAGTCCACCCCAGTTACTATCGGATAAGAATAGGAGATTACCGCATAGGTATTTATGTTGAGGAGAATATGATTGCTTTTGTCCGAGTTTTACACCGTAAAGAAATGTACCGTTATTTTCCCTAAGCCATGAATGACAAACTCAAGCAAACTAGAATTAAAGGTTATACGTTAATCTTATCAAAGATCAGGTACAGGAACTAGAAGCCTGTTCCACGGGGTAGGCATTTTGTTATTTCACAGGCTATAATCTTATTAAAGATAAAACACAAGAACCAGAAGCCTATTACACTATCTAACAATTAATTAAGTGCCATTTACTAGCAAGGAGTCGTACCATGGAACCTTTAACGCGATTGGCTACAGTAGTCACGATTATTTTGGGGGGAGCGTTGGCCCGTGTGGGGGAGCTTGTCTTAGATGGTGCGCTTGAAAAACTGACAAATTTAATCGGAGCGAAGTCTCCTGATACTTTAAAAAAGTTGCAATCGGCTAATCAAAATCCTGCTTTGTTATCTGAAACCATTGAGGTAATGGCGACTTTACTGGAAGATCCAGAAATACAAAAAGTTGCAGAACAAGTGGTTAAGAAAAATCAATCTAATCCTTACGTTATTAATCAGTTTACTGACTTAGAAAAAATTCTTAACTTTGCTAATCGGGATATTAATATTGATAAACAAATTAATAATTTTTGACTACAGCCGCCTGTAGGGGAGCAGGTTAAACAAAACCCTGCTAAATTAGATACAACGAGTGAGAGTTCCAAGTCTATTTCGACTTCTCTTTCTAATCTTGATTACAGCATTGGAAGTCTATGTAAATTGAGAGCAATTTTCTACGAACTTAAGGGAAATGCTCGTCAACAGAAGGGGAAAGTTAATATAACAGTTAAAGAATTATCAGAATGGATTCAGGCAATTCAATCCGCAGAATCACAATTTGAGCAATTTTTAAATTTATTGGAGGATAATGATGATTCAGATTCATAAAAATCAAACTAATTCTGCTCAGGCTAGTAATTATGAAACAGAGTTAAATCTTGAGAACTTTGATCAGATTACGCCCAAAAAACATAATCCTAAAATCTATCAAAAGCTCTTAAAAAAAGCTCAGGATATTGGCGATAAACAATCTGAGGTTTTTGCTCTTGGCCGGTTAGCAATGATTTATCAATCTTGGGGTCAATATAGAGAAGCAGTACAATATCTTCAGCAACAATTAGTAATTATTAGAGAAACCAATGATCGGTATTCGCTGGCGAATACTTTAGGTAATTTGGGAGCGGCTTATCAGTCTTTAGGGCAGTATCAAGAAGCAATTTCACATCTTCAAGAACAATTAGCAATTGCTCAGGAGATCGGCGATATTCTTGCCCTAGCAAATGCTTTCGGAAATCTGGGGATTACTTATCAATCTTTAGGAAAATATCAGCAAGCAATTGAATATTTTCAAAAACAATTAGAAATTGCCCAGCAAATTGGTGATAAAACATCAGAAGCAAATGCTTTGATCAATTTAGGTATTTCTTATCAATATCAAGGCGATTTTGCTCAAGCAGAATCTCTATTTTTACAAGGATTAAAAATCCATGAAGAGTTATTTAGTGGCAATAATCCTAGTGTTGCTTCTAATCTCAACAATCTGGCGAGTCTTTATCAAGATCAAGGGAGATACACAGAAGCCGAACCTCTCTTTTTACGCTCGCTGGCGATTCGGGAAAAGCTATTAGGAAAAGAGCATCCTGCTGTGGCGACCAGTCTCAACAATCTGGCGAGTCTTTATTGCGCTCAAGGGAAATACGCAGAAGCAGAACCTCTCTTTTTGCACTCGCTGGGGATTACGGAAAAGCAATTAGGCTCCAACCATCCTGATGTGGCGACCAGTCTCAACAATTTGGCGTTACTTTATGATTCTCAAGGGAAATACGCAGAAGCCGAACCTCTCTTTTTGCGAGCGCTGGCGATTACAGAAAAGCAATTAGGAAAAGAGCATCCTGATGTGGCCAACAGTCTCAACAATCTGGCTGGTCTTTATTATGATCAAGGGAAATATGCAGAAGCCGAACCTCTCTTTTTGCGCTCGCTGGCGATTTGGGAAAAGCAATTAGGAGAAGAGCATTCTGATGTGGCCAACAGTCTCAACAATCTGGCGGATCTTTATCGCGCTCAAGGGAAATACGCAGAAGCAGAACCCCTCTATTTGCGAGCACTGGCGATTCGGGAAAAGCAATTAGGAGCAGAGCATCCTCATGTGGCCAACAGTCTCAACAATCTGGCGGATCTTTATCAGTCTCAAGGGAAATACACAGAAGCAGAATCTCTCTATCAAAGAGCGATTGCTATTTGTTCGGAAAAATTAGGAGAAAATCACCCCAACACTCAAACAGTAATGATGAATTATTTGCAGATGCTTTCTCAACTTCCTGATGAGGAATTAAGCCAACGCTTTCCACACGAAATGGTGGAAATGTTGCGTAACCTAAGACAAAATTAGCTTTTTTTAAAGGAAGAATAAAAAACATGAACATCAAACAGCAACTACTAAAAAAATATCGCAAGCAAAGCTTAGAATTATAATTCTATGCGACACAGGTATATTCCCCTCGCCATGGCACGCTATAATCGTCATCTCAGGAAAATATTGCTTCGAGGGTTTCTTGGTTTAGACATAAATGATTTCAGCGACTCAATTTCAATTTCCCTTATCTAAGGCTAACTATCTGCTCAACCACACCACTAAAGCAGGCGTTGGTGGAGATAAACGTAAGTTTTGGCGTGAAGTTATGGGATTTGATAATCCTGAAGCGATTCGAGAAGCTATACTAGAGACAGTATCTCTCGAAATATTACAAAAACAAGATACAACAGAGTATGGCGATCGCTATCGTGCTTATGTTAAAATCAGGGGATATTCCGGTAAATTACATCAAATTCGTACTGTTTGGATTATCCTGACAGGAGAAGACGTGGTGAGATTTGTCACAGCAGTACCTGCTAGTTTCAATCAATAAAAATTTAGGGTAATAAAAATGAGTAAGTTTAAATTATTTGATGATATTCAACTAACGGAAGATATTCCCTTAACCGATGGCGGAATTGCGCCTATCGGTACAGTTGGAGCAATTGTAGAAGTTCTGAAAAATGGGGAGGCTTATCTAGTAGAATTATTTGGCGATTGGGTTAAATATGATGAACAAGGAAATTTTGTATCAGCCACTCAAGCAGAAAAAGAAGCATTTATGGAGACAATTGGCGTAGAAATTGTTTATCCTAATCAATTAGTGTTAGCTGTTCCCGCTAAAGAGATTATGCAAGTTACGGCTTAGATCATTACTAAAGTTGTCATATCGCCTTCTTCTCGATCAGAACCGAAAAGCCCAAAATAAATCATGAAAACATCTTTTGCTTTATTATAAGAGTAATCCCCGCAAACCGTAAGCGATTTATGTATCAAGTCACCGTTGATTACGCCAAAGCCAACCTAGAAGAACTCTGTGATCGCACTGAAAAAGAACCCGATGGAGTAGTGATCGTTCGTGAAAATCGCAGTTATATTCTCATTGCTCAAGAAGAATGGGAATCCTTAGCTGAAACCTCCGAACTCATGCAAGATTCCAAACTATTACAACATATTGCATCAGCACGACGAGAATATGCCGCAGGAGAAACCCTCACAATGGAACAAGTATTTGGATGACAACCTACACAATTGTCTTTTCTAAATGAGCGCGAAAAGATACTGACGAACTCACCCAAAAACAAAAAGTCAAACTTCAATAAATTTTAACTAATATAATTGCAATTAATCCCTATATTGGCAAATCCTTAAAAGGCGATTTAGAAGGCTTGTATTCCTATCGCCTAAATAGAAAAGATCATCTGCTTTATGAAATTTATGAAGACGATCAAACTATTCTGATTATTCGTACCAAAACACACTATGGAGATTAGGTAAGAGCGGTCATAACGCCTGAAGTCATCCTCGTTTAGAATATAAGTACCTAAGCAAAATCAATTACACATATCTAACCTCCTCTTGCATGAGTGCCTTTCTTCACTAGGAAATTTATTTTGCACGACTACCTACTTATTTCACATTTACTCAGCAAACCCTAGTTAAATAATCTTTGCAGAAAAGTGCTTTGATCCCGCAGGAAAACCTGAGCGCAATTACGCCCCGGCATTCCCGAAATTGAGCCGCCGGGATGAGTTCCTGCCCCAGTTAAATAAAGGTTTTTAATGGGGGTTTTGTAGTTAGCTATTTCTGGCAAAGGACGCAGGAAAATCATCTGATCTAAGGTCATATCAAGATGATAGTAATTACCTTTATAGGAACCCAAACGATTAGCTAATTCGGCCGGACTTTCCACCCGACGGGCAATGATCGAAGATTTGAGATTGGGAGCATAATCGGCCAGTTTATCAAGAACTCGATCGGCCACGCGATTTTTTAATTCTTCCGTCCATCCCGTGCCGTTTAATCCCGTTCCCTCGGCGCCGGCAATCTGATAGGGGGCAAAAAATTCGATCCAGAGGGTATGCTTGCCCTGGGGAGCCATGGAGGGATCGAGAATAGTGGGGACATCTAGGTACATCGAGGGATTTTCGTCGGGAATCTGCCCCAAAATCGTTAAAGCGTGGGCCTGTTCAACGTGACGCACGGAATCGGCGATGAGAATCGTTCCCTGTAAATACTCCTCTTTGTGATCGTAAGCCTCGAACCTTGGTGCTTCGGCGAGGGCGCAGTCAATTTTAAGAATTGTTTCATTGTTATTGACAATTCGCCGTTCTACCCTTTCTCGCAATTCCGGATCGGCGGCATCCACATCGGCGGGAGCGACTAACTGTAAAAAAACTCGTCTAGCGTCAATATTAGAGATAACACCCGCTTTTGCTAGATATTCCTGTCCAGAGTCCACCTTAACCCCGATCGCTTGTCCTTCCTCGATTAGAATCTGTTTAACTTTCTGCTCGGTTAAAATCACCCCACCGAGACTGACAACACATTTCACCAGAGCCTCGGTTAGTGCGCCTGTACCACCACGAGGGCGAGCCACCCCGGGGGAGTGACGCATCGCCATCATCATCATCCCGGAGGTAATCCCTTTTTGGGAGGGAGGAGCGCCAATTTCCGCCGCTAGACGAGCCAGGGGTGCTTTGACAAATTCGCTCTCAAACCACTCATTGAGGACATCTTCGGGGGAAGTAATCATCGTGCGGATGAAGTCGAGCAGTTTCTTTTTCGAGCCGATCGCTTTCCAGACACTAGCTAAGGCACTAGAGTTATAATTGCGGGCGATTCTGAGCAAATCTTGGGGGGGAGCGTTAAACCAAGGACCGATCGCATTCATCAACTGCGCCCAATAGTCGATAAACTGAAGGTAGCGATCGGCATCTCGCGGACAAAACTGGGCAATTGCGGCGTGAGTTTTTTCCAGAGAGCGATAGGAAAGAAAATATTGGCCAGAGGGATGGGGACAGAAAACGGTAGGATCGAAGAATAAATACTCTAATCCGTGGCGTTTTAGCTCTAATTCCTCAATTACTGGTCCTAAAAAGATAAATTCGTGATCGATCGCACAGAGATTAAACTTAAAATCGGGGGCTAGATCCGGGATAACCGCTTCTGTGGTAGCCGCTCCTCCCGGTACGCTACGCTGTTCGAGAAGGAGGACGCGATAACCGGCTTTGAGGAGATAGGCGGCACAAACTAAACCATTATGCCCGGCACCGATGAGGATGACATCGTAACTTTCCATGCAGTTTCAAAAATTCCTATTTTTAATTTTGCGCTTTTCTTGACCCTAATATGTTAAAAATAGTTAAAGATTGGCTGCTGTCAGCAAATTTCAGCGAGCAGTTATCAGTGAGCAGGTAGAAAACATTTAATTTTTCCTTTTTTTATGAGTTCTGCGATTAAAGTTATTCAACCATCCGGTATTTTAGATGGCAACCAAGCCAGCGAATTTCGCCAAGAAATTGCCGAAGCCGTGCAGGGAGGTTCCGAGGTTATTATCGTTGATTTCAAGGATGTCACCTTTATGGATAGTTCTGGTTTAGGGGCGTTAGTTTTATCCTTAAAAACCGTGCGTTCTGCGGGGGGTAAACTATTGATCTGCTCGATTAATGAGCAGATAAAAATGTTATTTGAATTGACTGATATGGATCGAGTTTTTGAAATTTTTAATAACCGAGAAGAATTAGAACAAAAAATTTTAGGAAGTTAATCAGCGAAAATCCACCTGCATAATCGAAAGATCATCCTTAAAATTGCCATCAAATTGTAAAGCTTGAATTTCTTCAATAAAATTATCGAGATTTTTGGCGTAATTACAGTGATAATTTCGTAAAGATTGAATAAAGTTCTCCAGTCCCCACATCCTCCCATCAGCACAATCGATCTCGTAAATTCCATCGCTAAAAAGATAAAGGCTACTGGGTAAATTCAGGGATTGAACCTGATTAATATATTCTGCTTCTAGAAACATCCCGATGGGAAAACCGGGGGCTTTCAGTCTGGTTTCAATCATCTGGCCAAAAGGTTTTTGCGTCAGGAGAACTGCTGGGGGATGACCGGCGCTGGCATAGGTTAACTGTTGTTGTTTCCGATCATAAATTCCGTACCAAATAGTAAAATATTTATCATTCTTAGGACTGATTTGATAAACTTGATTTAACCCTTGTAAAACCTGATTAGGTTCATAGTAATTCACCTGACTTAAACCACGGGAACGGAGTAAATTAATTACCGAAAGGGAAGGTAAAGCCGCTCGCAATCCATGGCCTGCCACATCTAAAAGATATAACACCAAATGGTCATTATCTAACCAATAATAATCAAAGCCATCGCCCCCCAATTGACGAGAAGGAAGGAAGCGAAAATCGATAGCAAGTTTTGGAGAAATAAAAGGTTCTGGTAACAGCGATCGCACATAGTCCGCCGCCTCCGCTAACTCCATTTCTAGTAATTGTTTTTGTGCTTGCAGATCATGACTTAATTGATGCAAACGCATTCCCGCTCGCACCCGCGCTTTTAACTCATTAATTTCGATCGGTTTACATAAAAAATCATCGGCCCCCGCATCCAATCCCTTCACCCGATCCTCCACCGATCCCAAAGAAGTTAAGAGGATAAAAAAAGTCGTTGACAGTTGGGGATTAAGCTTAATTTGCTGGCAAACTTGCAACCCATCGATCCCCGGCATCATCCAATCACAAATAATCATCGCCGGTTTTAGTTGCCTCGCTTGCTTTAATCCCTCTTCCCCATCACTGGCAACAAAAACCTCGTATTCCTTCTGCAAAGCTCGTCTCAGGAACGTTTGAATTACTCCATCATCATCAATTACTAGAATTCGTACCATCTTTTTTGTAACTCGACTACCTCAATCTTACTGCTTACCCCCGACCCCTAACAGATGACTTTGCTTATATCTCAAGATAAGATTAAATCCAGAATCGAGCTAACACATCAGTCATAGTTTGGGAAAAATGGTATAACTTCTAGCGTAAGGCATTGCAGAGGTAAACCGGGGGTGAAGATTTCTTTTCAGGTAGATAGCGATCTCAGGTCCTTAGATACCGTTTTAAAGTATTTTGAGCAACTTAAACCGGCGGGCATTCCCCAAAAAGACTGGCTCCAGTGTCAGCTTGCTCTTGCCGAAGGTTTTACCAATGCTGTCCGTCACGCTCACCGACACCTCCCCCCCGAAATCCCGATCGAGATCGAGATCGAGATTGTTCCCCACCAGATGGAAATTCGCATCTGGGATCGGGGTTCCGTCTTCGATTTAGAGAGCTTTATCGAGAAAAATGTCCATCGTGACCGTATTTTATTAGGTCATGGGCAAGGACTGCCGATTCTCCAAAAAATCGCCGATCAACTCAGTTATACTCGCAGCGAAGATCAGCGCAACTGTCTATTAATTATTAAACAATTTTCCCGCCATGAATCCGATCGCACCCCTCGTTTCTCCTAGTTGGTTAGTGACTAATCTCGATCGCCCCGATCTGATGGTTATTGACTGTCGTTTTCAATTAAATGATCCCGATCTCGGTTATCAAGAGTATTTAGCCAATCACATTGAAAATTCCTTCTATTTACACCTAGATCGCGATTTATCGGCTCCCGTTGCCCGTCATGGCGGCCGTCATCCTTTACCGAATCCGCAGACGATAGCCGCTAAATTAAGCTCTTTAGGGGTGATTTCTGGTGAAACCCATGTCATCGCCTACGATTCCTCCCGTTTTGCCTTTGCCAGTCGTCTCTGGTGGTTATTACGTTATCTCGGCCATGAAAAAGTCAGCATTCTCGATGGAGGTTGGCAAAATTGGTTAAATGCCGGTTATCCCGCCTCTAATCAGATACCTGTGCCGAAAACCGGCGCTTTTTTTCCCCAAGTTCAACAGGATTGGGTAGTGACGATCGAGGAGGTGAAAAGGCAAAAAGAGCAAGGGGGAGTGGTGTTAATTGATGCTAGGGAAAGCGATCGCTATCGGGGTGAAAGGGAACCGATCGATCCGATCGCCGGTCACATCGAGGGGGCGCTTAATTATCCCTGGTTGGAAGTCACCGATAGTCAGGGTTTTTGTCAACCCCAGGACCTGCAAACACAACGTTGGCAAGAGCGGCAAGGCGATCGAGAAATTATCCTCTACTGTGGTTCAGGAGTGACAGCCTGTGTTAATATCTTTTCCCTGACCCTAGCCGGATACGAGAATGTTAAGCTATATTCTGGAGGTTGGAGTGATTGGTGTTCCTACCTGATCTAACCAGCCTTGTTGATGCTCATCTATCGAGAAAGATTATCAAAATGACCTAATTACTGTACAATCCCCCTATTATCACTTTTAATTATTCCGAAACTATTATCTAATTTGTCTCCTCAGTGGGTGGGTGGAATTAAATATAAGATGAACGTAGGTTGGGCTTCGGCCGTGAGCTTTTGCCGAACGGTTGAAGCATGAAACCCAACGCCCGCATGGGTTACGCTACCGCTAACCCATCCTACAAATAATTATGCCTCCCTACTTAGACAAAAAAGCTAATTTTTATTTTAGTTGCTATCTTTTTGCTCTCAAATCACCGCTATTCCTCAAAGAATAGTCGTTTTCCCCCGTAAAATTACTAAAAAGTAATTTTATAGTTAAACTCTATAAAAAATTAGGTATGTATTTTGTATGACAGAAGCCGGTCTTTGTCATTGTAATGGTGGCACCCGTCCGAAAGATCGCCTTTCGATTTTTGTGGATGGCAATAATATGTTTTATGCTCAACAAAAAAATGGTTGGTTTTTTGACCCGCGCAAGGTGTTAAATTACTTCACCAACGACCCAAATATTATGTTAATTAATGCCTTTTGGTACACGGGTTTAAAAGATTCCCAAGATCAAAGAGGTTTTCGCGATGCTTTAATTAGTTTGGGTTATACAGTGAGAACAAAAATTTTGAAAGAATATTATGATGATAGTTCCGGTCGTTTTTCCCAGAAAGCTAATTTAGATATCGAAATTGTCGTCGATATGTTTAATACTGTCGATCAATACGATCGAGTGATTTTATTTAGTGGTGATGGCGATTTTGAACGAGCGATCGAACTATTGCGCTCTAAAAATACTCATATTACCGTAGTTTCTACGGAAGGGATGATCGCTAGGGAATTGCGAAATGCCACCGATCGCTATATTGACCTGAATGATATTCGCAAAGATATCGAAAAAAGTGATTATTAATCGGCTGTTTTGTCTTTAAACCGGCTATTGATCCCATTTTTTTTTATTGGTAGTCCTCACCCCAAACCTTCTCCCAGAAGGGAATAGGTGAGGCAATTAACCATCTCTGGTTTATTTTTCCTTGAGTCGAAAGAGTAAAAACTGATTGACCTGATTCGGATTAAAATTATCATCACTGACCAAAATCAAGGATCGACTACCATCAGCTAATCTTGGACCGAGGGTCATTGCTTCTAAATTATCTAAATCAATCCCCAAAGTCCCTAAATCTAGTAATAATTTTTTCCGCAAGGGTTGCACCTGTAAAGCTTCTAATTCCCCCGGTATTCTGGCGATTTTCGAGGTATCAGTGGCACTCCCGTTAACTACCTGAAATAGTTTCGCTCCAAAACCTTCTAAACCAAAAGTTCGCTCTAAACTGAGAAAATAACCCTCTTTTTCTAAAGCTAACAATTCCGTTAAACCGTAGTATCTCGCGCCACTAGGTGGCTCATCTAACACATACAACTGTTCCGATACTAACACAGGCGCACCAATCGGATCAATCACATAATGAAGAAGTCGCACTCTGAGATTTTCTGCTCTTTTTCCCGTGGGACTATCTTGAATTAAAGCGCTTTCTGTGGCAGTAAACAAACGAAAAGGATCGTCTTTGAGGGTGCTGGTAATCCCTAAAGTTAAGGATTCAAACCCTAAATTATCCTGTATTCCTTTTTGATTGCTATCATCCGGTAAAAAGCGATTAGGAATTAACAAAGACTCCTTTAATTGTCCCTGCAAATCAAATTCAGCAATAAAAGGAGCAATTCCCTCTTTAACCGCACCTTCACTGGAAATAAACAAAGTTTGTCGGGGCGAAAAAGCGATACCTTCTGGGTCGATCGATCCCTTTGTAAAAGTTTCTCCCTTGCCATCTTTTAGGAACGTGACTGCCTCTAAATTCACTTTTTCGATTTTTTCATCATTTATCTGCAAACTAGCCCGATAAAAGCGGGCTGGAGCTTTCTGAGAACGATCATCACTGAGGAGATAAAAGCGGTTATTGGCCCGATCATAGGTAATTGCCGATAATCCCCCCACCCTTGTGTCTTGATAATCCGCTTGTGGTAATTGATATTCTCCCAAAAACTCGACCGAGAGGGGTAGAAACATTCGTTGTTCTGCCAAAACTTGTGGGGAGACACCACAGGCAGCCAGACTAAAGGTTACAATCAAACTAGCAATTAAACCCAAAATTGGGAAACGAAAATTTTCGGCAGTCAGTCTCTTATAGAATCGATAGATCACAAAATATCACCCTCTACTACGCTCTTATCAATCTATTATGCTACGTTTTTCTCTCAGTTTATGGCTCTGTTTGATCGGTACTTCCCTTCCTCTCCTAGCACAAACAGAAACCCCTGCACCCAATCCCCTCGAAACTCCCCTAAAAAGTCCTTTATTACCCGGAATCGATCGCCCTTTAACTCCCTTGGAGCATCGTCAACTGTTATTATACATCGATCAACGCGATGCTGAAGCTCAAGCTAAATACGATGCGGGATTAAATGAGGAAGCTTTTCCCATCTGGTATGAAGTGATTAAATTAAATCGTTATTTAGGAGCAAAAGAAGAAGTAAAATCTTTGGGAAAAGTGGGGTTAGCAGCTTGGAATCGAGATCGAAACGAGGATGTTAAATTAATTACTGCTCGTTTAAAAACTGTGCAACAAACCGCAGAAGCTAACCAGACAATGGACGGAGAATTATTAGCATCATTAGGTACATCCTATCAACAGGTACGAGCCTTTAATGAGGCGATAATCATCTATGATAAAATCCTAGCTAATGCCAGACAATCTGGGGATAATACAGCAGTAGAAGCAACTTTAAATCAACTTGGTCAAATTCATTTATCCCGTTTTGATTATCAAAAAGCATCGCCAGTTTATGAGGAATTGTTAACTATTTCTAAGGCGCAGAATAATTCTTTAACTCAAGGAATTTATCTGCAAAGACTAGCAGAAATTTATCGAGAATCTTTGCAACCAGCTAACGCAGTAAAAATCAAAGAAGAAATAGCTGAAACCGAGATCAGAAATCAGCAAATACAGTTAATCCCCGATCTAAAAATTCAAATTGGTTTGGATTATCAAGCTTTAAAAGATGCAAATAAAGCCAGCCAAAACTTTCAAGAAGCCTATTCTCTCGCTTTTGCTTTACAACAGTACGGCACCGCAGGAGAAGCTTTAAATAAGTTAGCCGAACTTTATAAAAGTTATCAACAGGTAGATTATGCTTTACAAATATATCAAGAATTAATTAAAGTCCATGAATTGGGTTATAATTACTACGGTTTAATGAACACCTACGATCAAATTGGTCAAATTTATCTAGAGAGAAAAAATTATCCCCAAGCTTTACTCGCTTTCCAAAAAGGTGCGGAATTAGCCCAAGCTATCCGTTATCGTGAACAATATTTTCAAACCCAAATCACCCTAATTAATCAAGCGATAAATAATCCTGAACAGTGATCTTTAAGTCTTTGAATAGTTAACTAATGGACAGAGAAATGGGGGAATGGGGGAATGGGGGAATGGGGGAATGGGTAAATTCAACTAAAACCCTAAAACCCCAACACCCTAAAACCCCAACACCCTAAAACCCCAACACCCTAAAACCCCAACACCCTAAAACCCAAAACCCAACCCACCAATGGAAAATTCCTATTCTCAATTAACCGAAGACCTGCGGAAATTGCTGCAACATTTGCCCCACTTAAAAGATAGCAAATGGATTCAAAGATCTCTAGAAGCAATAGTCAGAATTGCCGAGGAGGAAATCGATCGCCTGGATTGGAAAATTTTAACCTACGCGATCGAAGATCTAGAAAAGGGATTTCAGGTATTTTACCCCTACCGTCACATTCGTAAACTGACCATTTTTGGCTCGGCACGCATCAAACCCGAGAGCAGTGAATACCGTCTCGCAGTAGAGTTCGCGCGCTGTATCAGTCAATACGGTTTTATGGTGTTAACCGGTGCTGGGGGTGGTATCATGCAAGCGGGGAATGAAGGCGCTGGACGGGAAAATTCCTTCGGATTAAACATTCAACTACCCTTTGAACAGGGGGCTAATCCCTACATCATAAATGATGCCAAATTAATCGACTTTAAATATTTCTTTACTAGAAAACTATTTTTTCTGCGGGAAAGTGACGCAGTAGCTTTATTCCCCGGTGGTTTTGGCACCCAAGATGAGGCCTTTGAAACCCTTACCCTCTGTCAAACCGGTAAATATGGACCTGCACCCCTAGTATTAATTGATGAGCCTGATGGGGATTACTGGCAAACTTGGCAAGCACAAATTAGTGAAAATCTGCAAAAAAGAGGACTGATATCCGCCGAAGATCGGAATTTTTATAGAATTACCAACGATCTAGACCACGCTTGTCAAACAATTCGCCACTTTTATCGGGTGTATCACTCCAGCCGTTTTGTGGGAGAATCCTTGGTTATTCGTCTTAATCACGAACTAAGCGGGGAACAGATCGAACAAATTAACCAAAACTTCGGCGATATCCTAGTTAAGGGTAAAATCGCACCTAGTCAAATTCTAGAACGGGAGAATCGGGATTCCAGCCACCATTTACCCCGTCTAGTTTTTTACTTTAATGGCAAGAGCTACGGACGCTTGTATCAATTAATTGATCACATCAACGATTTGAGTCCTGTAGTTGCCCTAGAAGAGCATCCCGAGAGAAAATAAACCCTAGGCCAGAGTTTCCGGACAGTATCCTAAACCCTTAGTAAATTGTTGCCGAAAAGCCTCTATATCTTGCTGATCTGGGGTACCATGGGACACGATCGCCACTTGGTAACGACGCATGACATCAATAGGAGATTGTCCCGTTTCCAAACTCCAAAAAACCATCTGGAGACGCATTTCTGGTTGATAGGGAATCCCTAACTCATTCATGTAGGCGCGAAAATCCCCGTGTTGGCAAGGAGTAAGCATTTGATTAAACTTTACCTTGACCACCCAACCGTTAATCTGATGAATGACCGTCATGACGGAGGAGGGTAGATGAGTCATCGATCGCAGATATTCGGTGACTCGTAGCGTTAAACTAGCGTTAGCAAGAAAATAGAGATAGTCCATATTGGCCGCTGGGATGTTGGCTAACAGTCACGATTAGTGTTATATCTCTAGTCTGACGATAAATCGTTCCAGATACCAAGGGGAGAAATCCCCGATTTAGTGAAGTTCGCCCGGGTAGAATTACCCAACTTTTGCGAAGATCTTTATAATGACAATGACGATGACCCCCGATCAATTACTCTCTAGCTACGATTATCACCTTCCCCCGGAGTTAATTGCCCAAAATCCCGCCGAACCCCGGGACAGTTCCCGTCTTTTGGTGGTAGATTCTCCCAATAGTCATAATTTAACTATTTTTCGGGATTTACCCACTTGCCTAGAGTCGGGGGATTTGCTGGTTTTCAACGATACCCGCGTGATTCCGGCCCGTTTATTTGGCCGTAAAGTCACCGGCGCCCCCGTAGAGATACTACTATTAGAAGAACAAGATGATCATCTTTGGTTATCCCTAGTCAAACCGGGAAAACGCTTTAAAGTCGGTTCAGAAGTCCTTTTTTATCCGAAAACAGGGCGAACGGAAGACCAAGCAAAATTATGGTTAGCGAAAGTAATCGATCGAGATCTGAACACCAGTGGTCGTCTGCTGGAATTTCAGCGTCATCCCGGGCGCAGTTTTTGGGGTATGTTGGAGGAGTACGGTCATATTCCTTTTCCCCCCTACGTCACCGAATCAGAGGCGGAAGAAGACCGTTATCAAACAGTTTACGGTGATAAACAGGGTTCTGTGGCCGCTCCCACGGCCGGACTACATTTTACTCCCGAATTATTCCATAAGCTCGCCCAGAAGGGTATAGATACCGCCTATATCACCCTTCATGTGGGAGTGGGGACTTTTCGTCCCGTGGAAGTGGAAAATATTACAGAACACCTAATGCACCAAGAATTTTTGCAGATTTCCGCCGAAACTGCCGAAAAAATCGCCCAAACAAAAGCTAGAGGTGGCCGGGTTGTCGCCGTGGGAACCACGGTAGCTCGTGCCGTGGAAGGGGCAATTAAAGAAACTAAGAGCGATAAATTAACCGCTTTTCAGGGAAAAACCAATTTATTTGTCTATCCGGGTTATCAATGGCGGGTTATCGACGGCATGATCACTAATTTTCACCTACCCAAGTCCAGTTTGATGATGTTAGTCAGTGCCTTAATCGGACGGGAAAGACTACTGGCATTGTATCAGGAAGCTATCCAAGAGCGTTTCCGTTTCTATTCCTTCGGTGACGCTATGTTAATCCTACCCAGCGCTCGCAGCAGTAATCAGTAATCAGGGGATTATTTCTATTTATTCTCCCCACACCCCACTTCCCACTTCCCAACTAAAAAAGGGAAAGAGCTTGGCTCTTCCCTTTTTTTATAGTTTATTCAAGATGATTGTAGATGCACAGCAATCGAGGCTGAGATTACATTAAGCCTAACTGAGCAAGGATGCCTTTGTGGGTTAAGTATTCCGTAGCTACGCCAATAACGAAACCGAGCATGGCTAAACGACCATTCCAGTTTTCAGCGAAAGCGGTGAAACCGAGTTTGTTTTCTTGCTTATCCATGGTGAATTGCCTTCCTATAAGAAAATTGCGTTTAAGTCAAGTGCTTGATATTTAATGTAACATAACTTCCCAAACTATGCAACATTTATTTACATAAATTTTATTAATGTTGACCATAAACTTTTATGGGGGTAGGGTCAAGGGTGGGCAATGGCGGCCGAAAATCAGGTCTTCCCTTAGTTCTAGGACTAAATAACGGTTTTCCCATCCCTGACCGAAAAAGATTACAATCAAGCGAAAGGTCAAGAATCGATCGCCATCGAGCGAGGAGTGAATATGCGTGCCTTACTGATTTATCCCGTTTTTCCGCCAACTTTCTGGTCCTATAACAAAATTCTGGAATTAGTCGATCGCAAAGTCTTACTTCCTCCTCTGGGTATGGTGACGGTGGCGGCGATTTTACCGCAGGAATGGGAATTTAAACTGGTCGATCGCAATATTCGGGCAGTGACAGAAGCAGAATGGGACTGGGCCGAAATAGTGATTCTTTCCGGCATGATTGTCCAACGTCAAGATTTAATCGAGCAAATTCACGAAGCCAAACAACGGGGTAAACTGGTGGCTGTGGGTGGTCCCTATCCCACTTCTATCCCCCACGAAGTGGCCGAGGCCGATTTTCTGATCCTCGATGAGGGAGAAATCACCATCCCGATGTTTGTGGAAGCATTGGCAAAAGGAGAAACTAAAGGTGTTTTCCGCACCACAGAAAAACCCGATGTGACAATTACCCCGATCCCCCGCTACGATCTGCTCGATTTTGAAGCTTATGATTCCATGTCGGTGCAGTTTTCGCGGGGCTGTCCCTTCCAGTGCGAATTTTGCGATATTATCGTTCTCTACGGTCGTAAACCCCGCACCAAAGCCCCCGCACAATTATTAAAAGAATTAGATTATCTTTACGAATTAGGTTGGCGCCGGGGCGTGTTCATGGTGGATGATAATTTTATCGGTAACAAGCGCAACGTTAAATTACTTCTCAAAGAATTAAAGGTTTGGCAAGAAGAACACCAGTATCCTTTCCGGTTTAACACGGAAGCGTCCGTGGATTTAGCCGCCGATCCCGAATTAATGGAAATGATGGTCGATTGTTATTTTGATGCGGTCTTTTTAGGTATTGAAACCCCCGACGAAGAAAGTTTACAATTAACCAAAAAATTCCAAAATACCCGCAGTTCCTTAACTGAGACGGTAGAAAAGATTATTAAAGCCGGATTGCGCCCTATGGCGGGATTTATCATCGGTTTTGATGGCGAGAAAAAAGGAGCGGCCGATCGCATCATTAATTTTGTCGAAGAAGCGGCCATTCCTACGGCTCTATTTGGAATGTTACAAGCTTTACCGAATACCGCCCTATGGACTCGCTTGGAAAAAGAAGGACGACTACGATTAACGGGGAAACAGGACATTAACCAAAGTACCCTGATGAATTTCGTTCCCACCCGGCCGATCGAAGATATTGCCACAGAATATATTGAAGCCTTCTGGACATTGTACGATCCGGAGGTATTTCTTGATCGCACCTATCGCTGTTTCCTGAAATTGGGCGCACCTAAAGCTAAACCTGCCTTTAAACTGCCTCGCCGGGCCGATCTCTATGCCCTAGCGGTAATTATCTGGCGACAGGGCTTTAAACGTTCCACTCGCTGGAAATTCTGGCAGAATTTATTCGGTATCTTGCGCCATAATCCCGCCAATGCCGAACACTATATCACTGTCTGCGCCCACAACGAGCATTTCCTAGAATACCGTCAGATTGTTCGGGATGAAATTATGGCACAATTAGCCGAATTCCAACGCCAAGAGGCATTAACATCGGAAAAAACAGCTATAGCGGCCTAATTATGCAGAGGATGGGTAAATAAACCCATCCTTAATATTTTCTGTCCTGATGGTGGACGATCGATAAAATATAAGTACCTAAGCAAAATTAATTACACATATCTAACCACCTCTTGCCTCTTGCCTCTTGCCTCTTGCCTCTTGCCTCTTGCCTCTTGCCTCTTGCCTATCTTCACTAGGAAATTAATTTTGCACGACTACTTAAATCAATAATATTCCTATTTTCTGGTTAAAAATTCCCTCAATCTCTGCCAAAGCAATTCAGTATAAATTCTTAATTTTCTAGATATAATTACATTTTTTCCCTAAAATGTTAGCTTGAATACTGAATAAATCGTAAAATCTTGATAAAGCCAGTATTTTTAGCTCCTTAACCCTATAAATCAAGGGAAAGTCAATGATTACTCGTCAAGAACTTAAGAAACTACAATCCCTAACTCAAATACCCGCTCTTTCCATTCTCTTACCCACCCATCGCACCTCACCGGATAACAAACAAGACCCTATTCTCGTTAAAAATTTGGTCGATGAAGCAAAGCGCCGATTATCGGAAGAATTCTCTAAACGTGAAATCGAACCTTTGTTCGATCGCCTCGATAGTCTAGTGGCTGAAATAGATTATCCTTATACTCTAGATGGATTAGCTCTCTACATTGGCCCGGATATTGCCAAGCTTTATAACCTGCCTTTTTCTGTTCAGACAAGAGTTATCATCGATAAAACCTTTGCTACACGGGATTTAGTTTATGGATTACATCGAGAACAACCCTATTGGCTGTTACTATTAAGTCAGGGTTCTACTCGTTTAATCTCCGGTACAGGAGAAACTCTCGAAGAAATTCGCGATCAGAATTTTCCCCTAGAAATGACCGGACCTGGGGCCACCTCACCACTGCCTTTTGATGCCGATACCAGTTATCTAGATGATAGAATCCGGCGATTTTTCCAACAGGTAGATAATGCTCTGGATGAATACGTTGATGATTTTTCCCCTTTGATTGTGGGTGGAGTGGTTCGTCAAATTTCCTTCTTTCAAGAAGTTTCACAGTACACATCAGCAATTGTTGGCACTTTAACTGGCAATTTTGACAAAACCTCACTGTCAGAATTAATGCCACAGGTATTGCCGATTATGCACTCAGTGCGTCAGACTCAAAAAACTGAAGCTCTGCAAGCTTTAGATGCGGCAGTCAGCGCTCAAAAAGTTATCTCTACCCTGGGAGAAGTGTGGCGTTTAGCGCAGGAAGGTCGAGGAAAATTGTTATTAGTGGAGAAAAATTACCATGTACCCGCAGTTTTAGGCGAAAACGGTGATTTAGTGTTGGTGGAAAATGTCGGTGGTACGGAGGTAATCGATGATGCAGTGGATGAAATTATCGAAGCGGTATTGGCCAAGGGAGGACGTGTAGCTTTAGTCGAGGAGGATTCCTTGAACGATTACCAAAAAATCGCCTTGATTTTACGTTATTAGACCTAAGACTCCGTTTCACAAGCACCAATACTAACCCATTGACTAGAACCATCAGACCAGTATTCTTTTTTCCAGATGGGGGCATTATGCTTGAGAGTATCAATAGCATAACGACAGGCTGCGAAAGCTTCCCCCCGATGGGGACAACCCACCGCTACTAAGACGCTAATTTCCCCGATTTTGAGCTTACCAGTGCGATGGTGAATGACAACTCGATTGGTGTCGGGCCAGGTTTGCCGAATTTGCCGAGCAATTTGCCGGAAAACTTCCATCGCCATGGGTTCGTAGGCCTGATAATCAAGATAAATAACCGGTTTGCCGTCGGTTTGCTCCCGTACAGTACCACTCATTAGTACAATAGCACCATTAGCCCCATCATCGGCTAATTGATATACTTCCTGCAAAGATAAGGGAGCAAAACTGATGCGAAAACTATCTTGAGTCATGGATGGGGTGTGGGGGAATTATGAATTATGAATTATGAATTATGAATTATGAAGTGGGGTGTGGGGAGAACAAAGCTGCCTTTTGCCTTTTGTATTCTGACGACCGTATCCTGACGGCCGAGAGCTATATTAATCGAGGGTGCGACGAATTTGGATACAACACCATTCTTGACGTTTCCACAGGGCAGCCACTGTCCAGCCGTGGCGTTCTAAAATACTTGTAACTGCTTGTGCTTGGGTGAAGAGGATGCCGCTTAAAATTCCCCAAGTGGTGAGTTTTGCTAGAAGGGTGATTTCCGGCATTAAAGCGATAATTGTCTCGGCTAAAATATTACAAACGATGCCATCAACACCGTCGGGAATTAATTCTAATAACTCCTCGACACTGCCCTGATTAACAGCTAAATTTTCGGGGTTAATCCCGTTGAGATGGCGATTACCGTGGGTCGCACTCACCGCCAGCGGATCTATATCAACAGCATAAACTTTTTTAGCCCCCAATAAAATCGCCCCGATCGCCAGTATGCCGGAACCACAACCGATATCGGCGATAATTCTATTCTCTGGATGGCTACTTAAACGCATTTCTAGGGATTCTAGACATAATTGCGTGGTGGGGTGCGTTCCTGTGCCGAAAGCGGAACCGGGGTCAATTTTAATCACCAATCTCCGGTTATTTTCCGGGGGATTTAACCAAGCGGGACAGATCAAAAAGCGATCGCCGATCTCGCTAATTTGCCAATGTTGTTTCCAACTGCTGGCCCAGTCTTCCTCGTCCATTAACTGCCAACTGGTGACAGGTTCGGGAAAACCTAAAATCAAAGCATCCTGCTTTAACCAGAGGTTTAGTGCCTCTAAATCAGGCAATTGCGCTTTAATTTCTGGTATATAGGCCTTAACCTCCAAAGAGGATTGTTTTTTAGCAGTGGACGTTCCCGAACAGCCAAAATTTTCCAGTCTCCAGAAAACCGTTTCTTCGAGACTAGGTTCGCACAAAACCGTAATTTCCCACCAACTATTAGACATATATCAGTTATCAGGAATCAGTTATCAGATTTGGGTTTTCAGTCAACAGTAATAAGTGGCAAGTGCGGAGCTTTCCTTTCACTGATTACTGTTTACCGATAACTGATAACTGATTTAACCTAGAGTTTCACTGTGTAAGCATCGCGGATACCGGGGACTTTAGTAATTTCCGAGAGCAGACCTTCCGGTAGAGGATCATCGAGACTCAGGGCCATAACCGCATCACCGCGAATAATTTTGCGTCCTACCTGCATACTGGCGATATTGACATTAAAACTGCCTAAAAGTGCGCCAATTTTGCCGATAATACCGGGCATATCCTGGTGAAGGGTGAATAACATATGATTACTCGGTGGCACGTTAATGGGGAACTCATCGAGGTCAGTAATGCGGATTTCTCCCGTACTTAACAGCGCTCCGGTGACTGAATGGGTCCCCATGGAACCATTAGCTTCCAAATGAATCGATCCCGAATAGTCGCGGGTGGAAGCATCCCGGGTTTCGATTACCCGGATACCGCGTTCCTTAGCTTCGATCGCCGCATTAACATAGTTTACCCGTTCCCGGAGAGCTTGGGAAAGTAAACCCTTAATTGCCGCTACCACCAGAGGTTGACTGTCTTTAGTGGCCAATTCTCCCTGTAAACGGACATTTAACGAGTCACAGCGACCTCCTGCCAACTGACTGACGAGATTCCCCATAGTTTCCGCTAATTGCAGGTAAGGGCGCAGTTTTTCCATAACATCGGGAGTTAGTCCGGGGATATTAACGGCCGAACGCGCTGGCAAACCGAGGAGGACATCGCGAATTTGTTCGGCCACATCAACAGCTACACCCACCTGTGCTTCCGTAGTCGATGCACCTAGGTGGGGAGTGAGGATGACGTTAGACAATTCTCTTAATCTAGATTCGCCTAAAGGTTCCTGTTCAAATACATCCAAGGCTGCCCCAGCAATTCTACCAGATTCGAGGGCTTCAATTAAAGCCAACTCGTCGATAATGCCGCCTCTGGAACAGTTAATGATGCGGACCGTGGGTTTCATCTTAGCGATGGTTTCCTGACCGATGAGATGCTGGGTTTCGGCGGTTTTCGGGACGTGGAGGGTGATAAAATCGGACTCGGCAAAGAGTAGATCCAGATCCACCAGGGTGCAACCGAGTTGATCCGCGCGTTCTTTGGAAATAAAGGGATCGTAGGCGAGAATTTTCATGCCTAGGGATCTAGCTACTTTGGCGACGTGGGAGCCAATTTTACCTAAACCGACGACTCCTAGGTTTTTTTTATAAACTTCTGTGCCGATAAAGCGATTTCTTTCCCATTTATTCGCTTTTACCGACTGATTGGCATCGGGAATATGACGGGAGAGGGATAACATCATGGCCAAGGCGTGTTCGGCAGCGGCGATCGTGTTACCTTCGGGAGAGTTAACGACAATAATCCCCTGACGAGTGGCCGCAGGAACATCGATATTATCGACTCCTACCCCCGCGCGGCCGATAATTTGCAGTTTGCTGCCCGCTTCGACGATTTCTTTGGTGACGCGGGTACTGGAACGGAGCATCAGCGCGTCGTATTCGGGGATAATTTGAATGATTTCCTCGGCGGATAGTCCTGTTTTCACGTCCACTTGGGCAACCTGTGACAGAATTTCTACTCCTACCGGATCGATCGAATCGGATACCAGAACTTTGGCCATAATCTTTATAACGTGCTTTTTTCAGTCTACGGGCAAATGCTAGACCAATATTGGTATCTAGCCGCAATAGCCCATTTTAGAAGCAAAGGGTGCAGTCTATGGCAAAATTAGCGAAAAGATTTTAGGTTGTCATTCTTAATTGTCGTCCATAGGGTTGATGTCAGCCTCTTGCCGTTGTCACTGAGATATGGCTAATTTAATCACGGTGGTGATCGAGTTTTTCGCTTCTTTTTCTAAGGCTTTTTCTAGGGATGCCATTGCTTCTGTTTGAAAATTTCTAAGTAGCTGGTTATAATTAAATTAAGAATGGATTTTAGGTTCGATCCCCCCTGCCCCCCTTGATAAGGGGGGTGCTGATCTCCCCTTATCAAGGGGGGTTTCTGATAATTTTTAAGCCCTACCTACTTATCATGTTCACATAGTAGATAAAAAGCCAAAAACCTCCGTTATATTTAACGGAGGCTGGTTAATTAATTAACAATTTTTTGCTACAATTTCGCCCCACATTCAGGACAGAATTTATTATTCCAACTGTTAACTGCACCGCAACTGGGACAATCGAGCATTTCACAATCCTTGGCGACAATTTTCGGTAAACCAATCATACGCGCATTACTTTGACCGGGGGCAACCATGGGATAACAATTTTCGTCTCTAGCAACGATCGCATTGACCAAAACTGGACCATCATGGGCCAACATTTCGGCGATTTTTGCGGCTAATTCCTCTCGATGGCGAATAGTAATCCCTTTAATGCCGTAAGCTTGGGCTAACAGTTCTAAATCTGGCATTCCCACTTCCATATTGGAATTAGAATAACGTTCCCCATAGAAAGCTTCTTGCCATTGACGTACCATACCCTGCCAACCATTATTAATAACAATTGTCTTGGCATGAATATTAAATTGGGTTAGAGTCCCTAATTCCTGTAGATTCATTTGGAAACTGGCATCACCACTAATACAGATGACCTCCTCATCGGCAATGGCCACCTTGGCCCCCATCGCAGCTGGTAAACCGAAACCCATTGTCCCCAATCCCGCGCTAGAAATCCAACGTCGGGGACCATTTTTGAGGAATTGGGCCGCCCACATCTGATGCTGGCCCACATCGGTGGTGTAGTAGGCGTGGGGTGCTTGACGGCCCACCTCAACGATTACTTCTTGGGGGGAAAGTTTGCCTTCTGGTCGAGGTACTTGCAGGGGATAATCTTGCCGCCAGCGCTCGATCTTGGCTAACCAAGCTTGGCTGCGATCGGGATTAGTAGGATAATCAAATTCTCTGGCTTTGTGGAGTATTTGTTCTAAAACTACCCGCACATCCCCGACAATCGGCACATCAGGGGCGCGATTTTTGCCCACTTCTGCCGGGTCGATATCCACATGGATTACCTTAGCTTTCGAGGCGAATTCGTCCAATTTCCCCGTTACTCGGTCATCAAAACGAGCGCCGACTGCAATTAATAAATCACACTCGGTCACGGCAAAATTAGCGTAGGCAGTGCCGTGCATTCCTAACATTCCCACCGAGAGGGGATGATGTTCATCAAAAGCACCGATCCCCATTAACGTGGTGGTGACGGGTAACTGAAAACGTTCGGCAAACTCGGCGATTTGGGCGTGGGCATTAGCCGCGATCGCACCTCCGCCAACGTACAGTAAAGGTTTTTCGGCGGTTTCCAAGAGGTGTAAAGCGGCCTCGATTTGACGGCGATTGCCTTTGACCGTGGGACGATAACCGGTTAGTTTTACATCTCCCGGTTCGACCGGGATATAATCACATAGTTCTAAACCGACATCTTTGGGAATATCGACTAAAACCGGTCCCGGTCGTCCTGTACTGGCGATATGGAAGGCTTCTGCGACAATTCTCGCTACTTCGCTGGCATTTCTAGCCACATAGGAATGTTTAACAATCGGGAGAGTAATGCCATAAATATCGGTTTCTTGGAAAGCATCGGAACCGATGGCTGCCCGACTCACCTGACCGGTGATAATTACCATCGGGATGGAGTCCATGTGTGCGTTAGCGATGCCTGTTACCAAATTGGTCGCCCCGGGGCCGGAAGTACCGAAACAGACTCCCACTTTGCCGGTGGCCCTAGCGTAGGCATCGGCGGCATGGGCGGCCGCTTGTTCGTGACGCACTAAGATATGTTGTAATTCTCCCCGTTCTTCAAAGCGGTAGAGTTCGTCATAGATGGGCAGGATCGCACCACCGGGATAACCGAAGATGTGCTTAACACCATGACGTTTGAGACTGTCCATCAAGGCATAAGCACCAGAACAACGCTGGGAAACCGTTGTTAAAGAGTCATTGGGCTTGGGAAGTGATGAAACCACAGGGCAAACCGTCCAATTTCTAACTAGAGGGATAATTGCGATTCTGTTGCCTAGGATGCAACTTGAAAAATAGCAAAATTGATAACCTTATACATTTAGTGTATTCTATCTGACCTTTTTGGCCGCAGTTTTTTTTCTTTTTGCATCTTACCTATGCAATATCTGGGGTGTGGGTTTTGGCCGTGAGCTTAGACTTCGACCTCCCGTCTCCTGTCCTGATGATTTGGGATTAAAACTGAAAAAAGTGCATTAATTGGGAGATTTCCTGAGCGTCTAGGGATAAACGCCCTTTAAAATCCACAATATTCTTAAATAATCCCTGTTCTTCTCTATTTTTAATAATGGCAGCTGCTAAATTATCGCTGATCAGGGGTAGGGTGATTAACTGCTCGATCGAGGCGGTGTTAGGATTGATTTTAGGGGGTGCGAGGTGACTTTCTGGGCTATAATAGGCAAATTCTAGAATCGGTTCCCAAGCTTTCAATCTAGCCACAGGAACACTCAAAGCAGCCGCTAGATCTTCGAGACAAAGCAATTCTACCCCCATACCCAGCAATTCCACCAACATCCGCGCTTGATGGATGGATATCCCCGGCAATCGCAGCCAATCATCCACACCCGCTTGACTGACATTAATTTTAATGCCCAATTGTGCCGCCATAGCGATCTCATCGAGGGAACGAAAGCGATAATAGGGATCATTGCTAATTTTGGCTTTTAAAGGGTTAAAAGTGCGTCCTAACCAGTTTTGCGGTGTCATTATAGTAATTGTCGCCGTTTTTCTTCAAATTCGTACTCAGAAATCAATCCTTCTTGCCGGAGGCGCTCTAATTCCCTTAAAGCTGCCCCGATCGCCTCTACTTGTTTAGGCTCTAAACTGGGGACAGTGGCAGCAGCGGTGGCAGTGGGAAAATAGTTAGCCAAAAATTGGTTATCTTGGATTAAATACCACACCGCATCGATCGCGCAAGCCACCCGGGGAATCGGAGTTTGCCAAAGGAGAAGATAAATAATTCCCCAGAGAGGTTGACCGAGATAGAATTTATGAATACCGGCGATAGGAAAGGGTAAAGCGAGAATACTACCGATAAAAGCCAAAAAAATCGCTAATTTACGGCTTTTGGGCTTACTTAATAATTTTTCCACCAGAAGCATGAGACCTGTTCGAGATTGATTTTAGCCTGATCTGGACTTTCTATCCTAAAATACTCTTTGGTTCTCAGTAGGGAGACACAATTATTTGTAGGATGGGTTAGCGGTAGCGTAACATAATCTGGCGTTGGGTTTCATGCTTCAACCGTTCGGCTGAGCTCACGGCCGAAGCCCAACCTACGTTCATCTTATATTTAATTCCACTCACCCACTTAACATAGGGATAAGCCATGACTAGCAGAATCAAGGAAATCTTTCAAACAGGACAACCGGATCAATCCGTCACCGTGCAGGGTTGGGTGAGAACAAAACGAGAATTAAAAGAATTTACTTTCCTGGAAGTTAATGATGGCTCATCCCTGGCCAACTTACAAGTTATCCTCGAATCGACTTTACCCGATTATGAAAATGTACTAAAGACAATTAGTACAGGAACGGCGATCGCTGTTTCGGGAAATTTGGTTCCTTCCCCGGGTAAAGGGCAAAATATCGAGTTAAAAGCGGCCGAAATCACCCTTTATGGTGACTGTCCTGCGGATTACCCCCTACAAAAGAAACGTCATTCCTTTGAATTTCTGAGAACTATTGCCCATCTGCGAGCAAGAACCAACACCCTAGGAGCAGTAATGCGGGTTAGAAACGCTTGCGCTACCGCTATTCACAGTTTTTTCCAAGAAAAGGGCTTTATTTGGGTACATACTCCCATTATTACCGCTAACGACTGCGAAGGTGCGGGAGAATTATTTACTGTCACCAGTTTAGACTTAAAAAAACCCGCCAATTTTGCCGAGGATTTCTTTGGTAAACGGGCCTATTTAACCGTCAGTGGACAATTACAAGCGGAAGTAATGGCCATGGCTTTATCTAATGTTTACACTTTTAGCCCGACTTTTCGCGCCGAAAATTCTAATACTTCCCGTCATCTGGCCGAGTTTTGGATGGTGGAACCAGAAATGGCTTTTTGTGACTTGGAAGGGGATCAGGATTTAGCGGAAGCTTTTCTCAAATATATCTTTAAATTCGTTTTAGAAAATTGTCCCGAAGATTTGCAGTTTTTTAACGAACGTATCGATAAAACGGTGTTAAGTACGGCCGAGAATATCGTTAATAGTGAGTTTGGCCGGATTACCTACAGCGAAGCGATCGAGTTATTAGAAAAAGCCGATCGTCAGTTCGAGTTTCCAGTAGAATGGGGCGTAGATCTACAGTCAGAACACGAACGTTATCTAGCGGAGGAACTATTTAAAAAACCCGTGATTGTCACCAATTATCCCAAGACAATCAAAGCTTTTTATATGCGTCTAGATGACAATAATAAAACTGTTTCCGCTATGGATATTTTAGCACCCAAGATCGGCGAAATTATCGGCGGTTCCCAACGGGAAGAACGATTAGATGTATTAATCCAAAGAATGCAGGAACAGGGTATGAATCCCGATGATTTGTGGTGGTATTTAGATCTGCGTCGCTACGGTTCCGTTCCCCACGCTGGTTTTGGTTTAGGATTCGAGCGTCTGGTACAATTCATGACGGGAATGACCAATATTCGCGATGTGATTCCTTTCCCCCGTACCCCTTTAAGTGCCGACTTTTAGGTTGATGTCTAGAACCCACGGGAGAAAGCTTGTAATCCTCAAGCTTTCAGCACTAATTTGCTTGGTCTTTGGAAACTTGTACAACTTTATTGTACAAGTCCAAGCTCTTGAACTCCCCAAAAATCCCAAAATCTCAAGGGAGGAGAATGTAAAGATTTATTAAATTGTAGCTTAAAGTACAGTTACGGGGGATAGTGTGTGTTGTTGTATGGAGAATCGGTTATTATTACCTTGATTGAATCTGCTCAAAATACTCCCTCAAATGATGATTCATCATGGGATAGTGAAGATTGGGAGCAATTTGACCAACTCATTGCCAATTGTCTTGTAGATTCAGGAATTGAAGATTGAGCATCAGCAACACGACCACTATATTTATCGAACACCGAAACGAGAATCCTATCCATGATTGGCAATGAAATTTGAAGTTGTTACCCCTTTGGGATTTACAGTTAGAACTTCAGAAGGTTATTGGCAGAGGCTAATGGGCAAACATCCTGACCTTGAGGAGTTGGAGGAATTAGTGACCCTTACCCTAGCTTCACCAGATGAAATTCGACGCAGTAGCCACGATGCTGGGGTGCTGCTATTCTATCGCCAGCGACAGGAAAAACGTTGGGTTGTGGCAGTGGCTCGGCGTTTGAATGGAGATGGGTTCTTGATTACTGCCTACCAAACCGATGGGATTAAAGAAGGGGAAATGCTATGGCTCAAGTAAAAGTTTTCTATGAACCGGAAACGGAATTACTGACTGTCTTCTGGCAGCAACCCAGAAAGGAGCAGATTTGTACTGAACTGGGGGATGGGGTGATTTTGATTAAGGATTCCACCAGTGGCGAGCCGATTGGCTTGGAAATTCTCTCCTATCGCCCTGGGGACAATCGCTTTGACGCGGTGAGCGTTGAACTGGGGCAGTTGAGTCCCGTCCGTTGATATTGGTCGTTATTCTGGTTGTCCTCTAACTTCCGAAATCATCTGGGCGTTGAGGATGGGTTTCATGGTGGATAGCTCGTCAGGGAGAGGAATGTAAAGATTTATTAAATTGTAGCTTAGGCTACAGTCTTAGAGTAGAAAATGTGTACTGTTGTTCTCCTTCTGTCTTGGGTTGGGCTATCCCTTAACCCAAGCTGCGAGGGGGAACGTACTACGTTCCTTGTCCCCTTTCTCCTGTAAAGTTTCTTGATGGGTTTGTCTGAGTTTAGCCTGATTGATAATGATAGCGAGCTTGTAAAAAATAAACCTTATTTCCTGTGACTTTATAAACTAAACGATGCTCTAAGTCGATCCGTCGTGACCAAGTATCGGCAGCAATATACTTAAGAGGTTCGGGTTTACCCAATCCTGTAAACGGATCGCCATCCAAAATATCTGCCACTAAGTCTAAAATTTTATCGCCTTTTTTCGGTTCGTTCCGATACCACCAAGCTAAATCTGCTTTGAAATCAGGACTAAAAACGGGCAAATAACCATGAATAAGATTGTTTTTAGGTTTATCTGGCTTATTTTCTCTTTTAGGACTCAATTCCTAACTCCTCTTTCAATTCAGCTAATGTTTGAGGAGTTGCATCTTCTGTCTGGGTCCATGCTAAAGAGCGAAATAAGCGTTGGGCATTTTCTGGCGATCGCAATAAATAAACACACTCTAATAAACTGGAAAGCTCATCTTCAGCAATTAACGCCACATTTTTCTGATTGCGACGCTTAATGACGATAATTTGCGATTCGTCACACACCTGATCTAAGATACTGGCTAAATTCATTCTCGCCTGAGAGTAGGTGGTTTCTTTGCTTAACATGATTTTTAGGGGAGACTTGTACAACCTTATTGTACAATTCCAAGCTCTTGAACTCCCCAAAAACCCCAAAATCTGAAGGGAGAGGAATATAAAGATTTATTAAATTGTAACTTTTGATACAGTTGTGGGGGGGGAGTGTGTATTGTTCTACTATCCGCCTTTAGTGTTGGGTTGGGTTGTTGCTTCACCTAGCTGCGAGGGGACGAACACTTATGTACTGAGTAGCGAATGGTGATGAAAAAAGGATTTTTCAGATGGCTACCAATTTGGTTCTTCGGTTTGTCTTATGCAATGGACGGGGGTTATAAGGGATGGAACCCTTATATACAAAGGCATTTGGCGATTTTTGTCAATTGCTTTTGATCTAAAGCGAGCTAATCAATTAAATTCCTTGCCAGATAAGGATTTAGTCGATTTATGCCACCTATCGAACCATACCAAGTAACGAAGAGCCACCAATTTTAGCCTTAACTACAGCTTTATCTTCTAACTTCTATCAGAATCACGATGATATTGCTCAAGCCCGTAATTCGAGAGTTGTAAGCAATGGTTTTGCTTTCGAGATTCAGAATTGTAATAAAGACAATAATTCTGTAGTTTGTACTTTTATGGTTGCAAACTTAGGGGAAGTCAGAGATCTTTATTTTTCTCCCACAGACTCTATCATCATTGATTCTACTGGCAAGCAATTGAAGGGATCGCAGGGCATTATTGGAGCAATAGGTCCAGGGGGGGCACTACTATTTAGGGATATGCCTTCTAGAGTCCCCATTAACGGAAAAATTCTCTTTAAAGGAAATTTGCCCGGAAGAATCGTTTATCTGCGATTAGTAGGTTCTAATTTCTCGGTTGAATGGAGGTAATATATTACCTCGGTTAACTGTTAACTGTTCACTGAATAAAGACTCGTAGGTTGGGTTGACGCAAGGAAACCCAACAACTTCTTGGAATATTTTCACAATTTTTGTTGGGTTTCGCCTTTTGAGCCGATGGGTAATACCTGATCAATAATGATAGCTCAACCCAACCTACGGCTCGATTAATTAATAAACTTATTCAGGAATGATAGTTATGGCAATCAGAATCAAACTTTGGGCAGATTATGGAAGTTACCCACTTTGGGGAGTAGATGAAATTGATAACATTGCTCCTGAAGAATTACCATTAAGTCAAGCAACCATTCAACGTTTAAACGCATGGCAGGATACTTACGATAAGACTTTAAATCAAGACTATCCACCTTTATCAGATTTTCCTAATCAGCAAGCTGAAATGGATTTTAGGCTCTTCTGGTTTCTGTGTGGAAACGAGGTCTATACTGATAGTTTCTTCGACAAAATAGTCCTAAAAGTGTTGCCCGATAAGCATTTCACGATTCCATAAGCAAAAATTATCACACAAAGTCGAGAAGAGCCGATTTTAAACAAGAAGGAATTAGTTTATGGAAACAGTTACGTCTTGAACTGGCACCAGATTATGAAGTTTTCTACCAAAATGAAGGTCAATTGTTTAGACATCCTAAGGAAATAACCACAAAATCTACAGTACAAAAAATAACAGTTTGAGTATCATCACTTTCGGATCCAACGCAGCTTTAACCCTCAAGCGCCAACTAAAACGGGAGCATCTCACTTACGCGATGAGTAATTATACTTAGCTTAAAAGCCACTCTTAATCGTGTCTTGGAACGAAATAGAGGCTTTTAAAGACCGCGTACATGGAGAATTAAAACAAGAATTACCCTCGAAAAGCCTATTTTTCTACTAAGTATTTATGCTTATTGCAAAGGTGAGATGCTCCCGTTGAGGGACTAAAACCCTCTCAATCCACCGAAAAAGAAACCACAAAAGTAGGCTAAATTGCCTCTAAAAATACTATAAATACCCCTTCAATCAATCTTGAGGGGGTTTTGTTTTTTTATATCTCTTTTTTGGCAATAGATGCTATAATAAAAGGCCACTGTTTAAGATTGCTTGATCGATCGTGGACTTTGAGATTATTAGCGATATTACGAATATCGAGATTATTGCCACAGGAACAGGAATTCGTAATCGGGAACGGTTGCAAAAACAGTATGGCAAAGGTAAATGGAGAAAATTAAAGGGCATAGCCCAAGTTCAGCTTCCCAATGGTATAGTAAGGTTAGCTGAAGTCCATTGGTATGAAGCTCATGGCATCGGCAAAAAAGAATTTAAGCTCAAGTTACCGTTTCTAGATTGACCATGAAAATAGAGTCATCTCCAACAAATAAGTTCGCAGTTTGTCTCAATAATGAAGGCTACGAAGCTTCACTAGAGGTGGGCAAAATATACCGCGTTATCCCTGATGAGACAGCAGAAATAAACAGTTTAATTCGGGTTATTGATGAAAGTGGTGAAGATTACGCTTTTTCTGTGAATCGGTTTCATGCTATTGAGTTACCAAAACCAATAGAAGAAGCTTTATTATCATTTGCCAACTAAAACCATCCAAATGCACTGAAAAAGCAACCACAAAAGTAGGCTAAATTGCCTCTAAAAATACCATAAATGTCCATTCAATCAATCTTGATGGGGTTTATTTTTGGCATCTATTAATACTTCTAAAAATTGTCAAACTTATTAATGATGTCTTGAATTTGCTGCGCTGGGATGTCCGTTTGGTCAGATTTGGCATAGATGAGGAGCATCAAAACACAACTATTGTCTTTAAGTTGATAGATAACACGATAGCTGCTACTTTTGCCCTTTTGAATATCGCTGTTTTTGAGGCGAACTTTAAAGACAGTGTAGCCTATTCTTGGTATTTGATCGCCGATGAATTTGCCTATCTGAAGGTCATCAATTAGAGGTTGTAGGTCAGTACGAATGCTCCGATAGCATTTGGCGATGGTGCGAAGTCGAGCCTTGAATTCATCAGAGAAAAGGATTTTAATAGGAGGAATTTCTTTAGTCATCTATGCCATCCCAGAGTTCAGAGATGGGATGTACTTTACCTTCTTTAGCTTGCTGAAGAGAAATACAAAGACTGGTGAGGATGAGTTCTTTTGGTTCGTCGTCGGGATCAGTGGGTTGAGTGAGGATATTACGCGATACTAGCAATTGATAGAAATCATCGATCGCCATTCCCGTTAGTTCAGCTGCTTGTTCAAATTGAAGACGTTGCTGCTGATAAAGCATGATAGCGATTTCCGTGAGCATTTGAGCTTCAGTCATTTGTACTGTTTGCAGAAGTTCAGTGGGAAGGATGAGGTTCATAGAGGTTTCATTAAGTGGCAGTAACTTCATTGTATCGCCATTAAAAAGCAACCACAAAAGTAGGCTAAATGGCTTCTAAAAATACCATAAATGCCCCTTCATTCAATCTTGAGGGGGTTTATTTTTTCTTCATCAACAATCTGTAAAACACTGCTGTATAAAGGTGCATCAACTAATTCTCGATAAACTGCTTCAGGAATAAAAACTATTTCGTAAAGTTGTTGTAGCAGATGAAGTTGATTAATGGCGGCAAGATTGTTGATAGGGGATGTATCACTGACAACAATCACAATCTTCCCATCTCCCGCAAGTTCTTAATATCCTGTTCAAAATCTTCGACATCGTAGTGTACTGGAATTTGACGACTTGCAAGTAGGTGTTGAAAAGCAATACGATTCATTCCTGCAAATCGACTCGCTTGAGCAAGGGTGAGCTTCTCTTTTTGAAAGAGCATGACCGCAATTTCCTGCCTCATCTCAGCTTCAGTCATGCGTGTGGCACTGAGAATTTCATCGGAGATATCAATACTCATGGCTATAACCCTATCTATCCCTTCCTATTGGAATAATATCATAACCTCCTTCATTTAGTCAGTTGAGGGGGTTTATTTTTTGCGTCTTTTCCTCTCACACATTTTACATATTAAGAAGAGAACTTGACATTTATCTACTTTCATTCTACCGAGACTATCTCGATCGAATCAATCGATCGAGCATTTTTTTAAATTTCTTCGGGATTAATATTTAATTCGCGTAGTTTTGCCGCCAATCGTTCGGCCTGCTGCCGTTCCGTTTCGGCCCGTTGTCGTTCCATTTCGGCCCGTTGTCGTTCTTGGTTGTAACTGGTGAAAGGTTGACCATCAGGATAATACAAGAGTAATTCCGGTTGGGCTAACTGAAAACGAATGCCCAAGCGAGGACTTACCCAATTATCGAGATTTTCTAGACTTTCGAGCCGATTTTCCCGACGAATACAGCCACCCAAATCATTTTTATCGGGATTATAAATGTAGTATTCTTCCACACCATAACGGTCATAAAACAGTAGTTTTCTGGTCATTTCCGTTTGGGTATTACCCGGAGAGAGAATTTCAAAAACCACTTGCGGGGGGATATTGTTCTCTTTCCACTGTTGATAGGAACCTCTTTCCCCTTTCGGTCTGCCAAAAGCTACCATGACATCGGGCGCTTGCCGAGTTTTATTATCTCCTTCCACGGGATACCAGAGTAAATCACCGGCAACGAAAACATCGGCATTATTGGCAAATAACCAGTCTAAATTCGCTTTAATCGTCGTGATCCAGCGAAATTGTCTTGTATTGTCGGCCATCGGTTTACCATCGCTATCGGGATAGACGATTGTGGTTTTCGGGCTGTCGTCGAGTTGTCTAACCATTGCTTAACCCTAGAATTTCGTCTTTGCTTCCTTAATAGTATAACTTTACTATAAAAAATCGGAGCAAATATTTAGGATTGGCTGAAAACGTTTTTCGTGGGGGCTGGGTGTGGGGGAAAGAGGTCTTTTGATAGACTAGAGTTATGGCCTCAGAGTGGGGAGCTAGGGGCTAGAAAAGCTTAATATTTGAGATAAACCGATCGAGCCAGAATATCGTCTAGAATTGATTAGCTCAAAAAATCCTGACTGCATTTACCTTTAAGCAAACTTTTCTAAAAATGATGGCTGAATTACTGAGTCTAGTTCCTGCCAAGTCCCTCGAAACTGATGTAGTGGTAGGGGAAGCGCCGGCAGTATGTCCCCTTCCTCCAGTCACGGTTAGTAATGATACCCTACTTATTTCCCTGATCGATCGCCTGCGACGTACTTTGGAAAATCACCGCGGCGAAAATCAAATTGTGGTGATGCAGGATTTCCCAGATCCCGATGCTCTTTCTAGTGCCTGGGCCTATCAAATTATCGCCGAACAGTACGATATTCACTGTGATATAGTCTATGCGGGTACTCTCTCCCATCAGGAAAATGTCGCTTTGGTAAAACTAACGGGTTTACCGGCTAAACGTTGGGGAGTCCATACCCTCAAGGATAGAGATCTTTCGGTTTATCAGGGTTGTGTTTTTGTCGATGGTCAGGGAACCAATAGTCAGTTAACCACTCTGGTTAAACAGGCAAAAATTCCCATTATTGTCGTGATTGATCATCATACTCGCCAAGGGGATCTAGACGCAGAATTTGTCGATATTCGCCCCCAAATCCGGGCAACAGCGGCGATGTTAACCCAATATATCCAAAAAGGGTTAATAAGTTTTAATACTAGCGATACCGTCCATGTTAAGTGTGCCACAGCTTTGATGCACGGATTGCGATCGGATACGAATAATTTAATGCAAGCGCAAGAATGTGAATTTATTGCTGCTGGTTATCTCAGTCGTTTCTACGATGCTCAATTATTAAATGCTGTCCTGCAATCGGCCAGATCCCGACGGGTGATGGATGTGATCGAACGGTCCCTAAAAAACCGTATTATTAAAAATAATTATTCGATCGCTGGGGTCGGTTATTTGCGTTATGATGACCGAGATGCGATTCCCCAAGCTGCCGATTTTTTGGTGACAGAAGAAAATGTTCACACGGCTTTAGTTTATGGTATCGTTCACGATGAAGATGAGGATATCGAGTTAGTCATCGGTTCTATGCGTACCAGTAAAATTACCCTAGATCCCGATGAGTTTCTCAAGGAAGCTTTCGGACAGGATAACCAAGGTCGCTTTTTTGGTGGTGGTCGTTATATGGCCGGAGGTTTTGAAATTCCTATCGGTTTTCTCGGTGGTTTTAATAATAATGCCGAATACGCAAAACTGAAGTGGGAACTGTATGACACCCAAATTAAACAGAAACTTTCCCATCTAGTTAACCCCGATGAAAAGGTAATTCGCACCTAGGTATTAAATCTCAGCTATTTATTATCATCACAAAGACCGACCCTAAACTGATATGAAACTTTATTTTGTGCGTCATGGATTAGCAGGACAATCGGGGGATTATCTCAACGATAGGGAACGTCCTTTAACCGAGGAAGGTAAGACAAAAACTGCTAAAGTTGCCCAAAGATTAGGACAGTTGGGGGTGAAATTTGACCTAATTCTTACCTCTCCTTTGGTGCGTGCCGTGCAAACCGCCGAAATTCTCCAAAAAGCGGGTTTAAGCAGTAAAATTGAGCAATTTAATCCCCTATCGCCCCATGGCAATCTTCAAGATTGGGTGCAGTGGTGGCAAAAGTCCGACTATCAGCGAGAGGAAAATGCGATCGCACTGGTGGGACACGAACCGGATTTAGGCTATTGGACAGAAATGCTACTTTGGGGCAAGTTTCAAGGAAAATTATCGGTCAAAAAAGCGGGAATAATTGGTCTAGAGGTTCCCACTCAACAAAATCCCCTAGGTAAGTGTCAGTTATTCTGGTTGACAGCCCCAAAATTACTACTCTAGGAATTAACCATAGGTGTACAGTCATTTCAATTAAGATTGAGAATATCAATGCCAGAGTTCATCAGGATTTTATCGGTCTAGAATGTCACGACTCTTTTTTTAGAGAAGTTTTCCGAGAAAAAATCAACTTTTCTTCATTTTTTGGGCGAAAAAAACCTTTTTAGGATGCTTATAATAGGAGAAAGGAAGGGTTAAAAACTAAGAAAAAATGGCGGAGAGAGTCCAAAAAATCCTTGCCCAGTGGGGAATTGCCTCCCGAAGAAGGGCGGAGGAGATGATTATGGCCGGGCGAGTGAGACTGAATGGCAAAATCGTGCAGTTAGGGGAAAAAGCTGACCCTGAAAAAGATCACCTAGAGATAGACGGAAAAAAAATTGAACCGGCCAATCGTCCCCAAAGATTGTATATACTGGTCAACAAACCCATTGGTGTGGTTTCTACCTGCAAGGATCCGCAAAACCGGCCGACAGTAATTGACCTTTTGCCCGACTCCCTCGCCGGCGAGACAGGGTTACATCCCGTAGGAAGGTTGGACATTAACACCACTGGGGCTTTACTCCTCACCAACGACGGCCAACTCACCCTCGCTCTCACCCATCCTCGTTATCATTTGCCCAAAACCTATCGGGTTTGGCTAGATGGTGCGATTGATAGACTTGCTCTCCAGCGTTGGCGAGAAGGTATCCTTTTAGAGGGAAAAAAAACCTTACCCGCACAGGTTGAGATTCTCAAGCAAACCGACCAAAAAACCCTACTAGAAGTTATTTTAGTGGAGGGAAGAAATCGGCAGATTCGCTGTGTAGCCGAAGAATTGGGTTATCACGTCCTGAAACTTCATCGCAGTGCTATCGGTCGTATTCAACTAAACTGCGGTAATAATCCCCCCTTACCCTTGGGTGATTACCGTTTTTTAACCCTTGATGAACTGAAATATTTAAAAAACCAGATTAACTAAGCTGAAAGTCAGCTCCTAATAGCGATATGTTTCGCCTTCTCCAATCACAACTTGATCCCCAGCATAAACAGCGCACCAAATTACTGGAAATCGGCGTTTATTTGCAAAAAAATCGCCTAGAACAGTCCCTTTCTCTCGAGGAAATTGCCCAGAAAACCTTGATCCCGCGCCATCGTCTAGAAGCACTGGAAGCGGGGGATTTGGAGGCATTGCCCGAACCGATTTATGTTCGTTGGTTAATCAAACAATTTGCCGAGAGTCTGTCCCTGGATGGTGAGACGATTAGCCGACGTTTTCCCATCAAGGTAAATAACTTTTTTAGGGGGACAAAACCATCTTTATCGCTGCCGAGTCTTCAAATTCGCCCGATTCATCTGTATTTTCTCTATCTAATCTTAGTTATTGGTTCCGTACAAACCCTATCCCACGTCCTGCAAAAATCGGTACTGCAATCGAATCGCTTACCACCGCCTTCTTTACCACAACAGCAAATTGTCCAATCAAAAAGCAACTCCCTTCAACCGGTAGCCAACAAAACCAGCAATAATCAGCAGCTGGTGGTGGAGGTAAAACTAGAGGATGACTGCTGGCTGCGGGTGGTGGTGGATGGGAAGACAGAATTTGAGGGTATGCTGCCCCAGGGAACCCATCGCACTTGGCAAGCAAACCGAGAATTAACCGTGAGAGCGGGTAATGCTGGTGGGGTTTACGTTGCGGTTAATAATGCCAATGCTAAACAACTGGGGCAACCGGGCAAAGTCGAGGAAGTCACCTACAGGGCAAATTGAGCTAATTTATGCAAAAAGTTTTTTTACCCCTCGAACGACTTCAGGGAGGGCTAATCGGGGCATATATCGGGGAATCCTTGCATAATCAGCCCCTGATACCATCCTTTAACTATGAGGCTACACCGAGGACAACCCTGCTTTTGCAAGCTCTGCAATCTCAAGAGGATTTTTCTCTTGTGATCGCAGCAAGTCGGCAGTCGGAATCGGCGTTATTATTTGTGCTATTGCCAGAGATTTTAACCTGGCCTGATCATGGGGAACGTTGGCAAGCTAGATTAAATTTTTGGCAGAAAAAGGGCTTAATTTCCGAGTTAACCCGACAAGAAGCGATAATTTGGGGAGAGACAGTAGGTCTGTTGTTACAGGGAAAAAGGCCTTTAAATCAGTTAATGGGGCAATTGCTAACTATTAACCCCAATAATAAGCTATTAGAGCAGATTCACTCAGCTTTAAGGCAAAATCGTCCCTTAGAGTCCATTTTATCGGCTTGGGCGCAAGAAATTTCACCTTTAGGAATTGCGATCGCAGCTTCTCTCTATACCTTTCTGCAAACGAGTGAGGATTGCGCCGTGAGCGTGCGTCGTGCTAATTCTAGTCCCTATCAACGGCAATTAACCACCACTTTAGCGGGAATTTGGGCGGGATTGTACAACGGTATCGAGGGGATTCCCCTAGCTTGGCGGCAAAATTTACCTAAAGAGTCAGTTAAACAGCAATTAATGGATAAAGCTGAGGAAATCTATCGAATTTCCCTGGGTGTATCCCCTCATCTTGTCTTATCTCCTCATGCTGCCGTCGCTTACGGGGGGAGTTTGCAACCCCGTCCTAGCTTAAAATTGGTCTCTCAAGACAGCTAAAGACTCGATAACAGAATTAACCACAGCAGCTACGCAGGAAATCGCCAGACTATTGCCTGTTAATTTTCCCATAGTTTGATAACTGCCGACAATTTGATAATCATCGGGAAAACCTTGTAAACGTAGCATTTCCCTTGCTTTTAAGCGTCTTTTCCCATTCGCTAACAAATAATACTAAATCCGTTGAGTACAGGCTATTTATGAGGAGAGGCAAGAGGCCGAAACCCACACCCTACCCGCACGAAAAACTTTTTGCCGCAAACCCTAAATATTCGTCCCGAAGAAATTTTAAAAAAATGCTTGATCGAATCAATCGATCGAGATAGTCTCGCTACAATGAAAGTAGATAAATATCAAGTCCTCTAGCTAGAGTCGCAACAGTAAGCCCAGAAAAAATGCGCTAGGGCAAGGTGTTGACTAAATCGACGAAGCAATCGCTAAATAGGAGTAATTTCCGTCCACTTCTCCCTAATCCTGAACAGGAGAGGCAGAACCGAAGAATTTCTATAAAATTTCGGTAAGGGTGGAAAGATCAAGTAAGTTAGCGTTAGGGCTTAATCTTCGCCACGGAAAGGTAGAACTATGACAGTTTGTGAATATCGGCCAGGTTTAGAAGGAATTCCCGCCGCTCAATCGAGTATCAGCTTTGTGGATGGGCAAAAGGGAATCTTGGAGTATCGGGGCATTCGGATTGAGGAACTCGCCGAAAAAAGTACCTTCCTCGAAACCGCCTATCTCCTTATCTGGGGTGTTCTGCCCACGGGGGCGGAACTAGAAGAATTTTCCGATGAAATCCGTTATCATCGACGCATCAAGTACCGTATCGAAGACATGATGAAATGCTTCCCCGAAAAAGGCCATCCCATGGATGCGCTACAAACTTCGGCGGCGGCTTTAGGTTTATACTATGCCCGTCGGGCTTTGGATAATCCCGACTATATCCGTCAGGCAGTGGTGCGGTTATTAGCGAAAATCCCCACTATGGTGGCGGCGTTTCAATTGATTCGCAAAGGTAATCATCCCATTCAGCCTAATGATAGTCTTGATTATGCGGCTAATTTCCTCTATATGTTGACGGAAAAAAGACCGACGGATTTAGCGGCGAAGGTTTTCGATGTCTGTTTGACTCTCCACGCCGAACATACCATGAATGCCTCGACTTTTTCGGCCATGGTGACGGCTTCCACTTTAACCGACCCCTACGGTGTCATCGCTTCAGCAGTGGGAACTCTCGCCGGACCCCTCCACGGTGGGGCAAACGAGGAAGTATTGTCAATGTTAGAGGAAATCGGTTCGGTGGCTAATGTTCGTCCCTATGTGGAAAAATGTATCGCCAATAAACAAAAAGTTATGGGTTTTGGACACCGGGTATATAAAGTTAAGGATCCCCGGGCGACGATTTTACAAAATCTTGCCGAACAATTATTTGCGGAATTAGGTTCTGATGAATACTACGATATCGCCCTAGAATTAGAACAGGCAATGGTGGATATCTACGGCGAAAAAGGTATCTATCCTAATGTGGATTTCTATTCGGGATTGGTGTATCGGAAATTAGGTATCCCCAATGATTTGTTTACCCCGATTTTTGCCATCTCCCGGGTGGCCGGTTGGTTAGCCCACTGGAAAGAACAATTAAATGCTAACCGCATTTTCCGTCCTACCCAAATCTACACCGGAGAACACGAAGTCCCCTATACACCGATCGAAGAACGTTCTTAGATTTTATTTCCTATTCTTAATGGAAACACGGTTTCTCGCCTTTGTCAATTTCCCCTAGGCGAGATTTTTTGTCTCATTTCCTGTTATATTTATGAGGCAAGGAAACAGTCCAGCGGCTTTCACCTTGGTTAGTTTCGGTGTACATAGTAAGGCAAGGTCTTTATTTCTAAGTTAGTCGGATAGAAAAATATTAAAGATTATGGTGAAATTTTGGCGCAGATTAACGATATTTTTAATTTCTTGTTTATTGCTGATTTCCCTAACTGCTTGTGGTAATCAAGTTAGACGCAATCAAGTGGTCATATCGGTATTAAGTGACCCAAAAACCTTTAATGCTGTTTTATCGGCCGAATCTCCGAATATTTTTGGTTTAACCTACGAAGGACTATTAACAGAAAATCCCATTACTGGCAAAAAAGAACCAGTCTTAGCAGAATCTTGGACAATTTCCGATGATAATTTAAGCATTATTTTTACTATGAGAGAGGGTTTAAAATGGTCAGATGGTCAACCCTTAAATGTTGATGACGTGGTTTTTACCTATAAAGACTTATATCTAAATCCTAATATTCCCAACAACTACCGCGATAGTTTAAGAATAGGATTAAAAAAAGAATTTCCAGTGATTACTAAACTAGATAATCGCAGGATCGAATTTAAACTACCCGAACCTTTTGCCCCTTTTTTAGATGCTGTCAGTTCACCGATTTTACCTAAACACGCTTTAGAAAAAACTATTCAGAAAAAAAGCCCCGATGGTAGGTTAGAATTTCTCTCCACTTGGGGGTTAGATACTCCTCCCGATAAAATTGTTTTTAATGGTGCTTATAAACTAAAAGAATATATCACGGGACAAAGAATTATTTTTGAGAATAACCCCTACTATTGGAAAAAAGATGCCCAGGGACAACAATTACCCCATATAACTTCAGTAATTTGGGCAATTGTTGAATCTCAGGATACAACTTTACTGCAATTTCGTTCGGGAAGTTTAGATTCTATTGGGGTAACTCCCGAATTTTTCTCCCTCTTAAAAACCGAAGAAGAAAGAGGAAATTTCACTATTTTTAATGGGGGACCTGCCTACGGAACCCAGTTTGTTAGTTTTAATCTCAACCAAGGCAAACGCAACGGAAAACCCCTAGTAGAGCCGATTAAATCTAGGTGGTTTAATAACTTAAATTTCCGTCAAGCTATTGCCTATGGCATTAATCGTCAAAGAATGATTGATGATATCTATAGAGGATTGGGACAAGAACAAAATTCTTTTATTTCTATCCAATCGCCTTTTTACGATAAAACTCTGAAAGGTTACGATTATAATCCCGAAAAAGCCAAAGAATTATTATTAGAGGTGGGATTTAAGTATAACAGTGATAATCTGCTAGTCGATGCTGATAATAATCCCGTTAGATTTAACCTGATTACTAATGCAGGAAATAAAATCCGGGAAGCAATTGGCGCGCAAATTAAAAATGATTTAGCCGCAATAGGAATTCAAGTGGATTTTCAAGCGATCGCTTTTAGCAATTTAGTTGATAAACTGAGTAATAGTCTAGATTGGGAGGCACATATTTTAGGTTTTACTGGTGATAATGAACCCCATGCGCCTAATATTTGGTATGTAGATGGAAATCTCCACGCTTTTAACCAACAACCTCAACCCGGCAGCCCTCCAATTCAAGGCTGGCAAGCGGCGGATTGGGAGAAAAAAATCGCTGATTTATACGTCAAGGGTTCCCAAGAATTAGACTTTGAGAAGCGCAAAGTTATCTATAATGAAATTCAACAACTTCAACAGGAATACGTCCCGTTTATTTATCTTGTCAATCCCCTCGCTTTGGGGGCGGTGCGTAACTGTTTTGAAGGAATACAATTCTCCGCCTTAGGTGGTGCATTCTGGAATCTAGAAGAATTAAAGAAAACCTGTGGAGGTGTTTAATGACTCATTTTGGTTTACTCTGTCCTACAACCTCTGGACATATTTATTCTCTCCTACCTTTAGGAAAAGAGTTACAAAAACGCGGTCATAAAGTTACCTGTTTTTTAACTCTTGATGGTGAAAAAATGGTGCAAGCAGCCGGCTTAGATTTTCAGGCAATTGCACCCAACAAATATCCGAAAGGCACATCAGCCAAAAGTTTAGCCGAAATTGGTCAATTACGGGGAACAGCCGCCGCCCGTCGCACGCTACAATTAGTAACTGATTCTACCGCTACTCTCTTTGAAACTATCCCGCAAGAGATGCGTCGCTTGGGAATTGATGCCCTAATTGTCGATCAAGCCTCCCCCTCAGGAGGTACAATCGCAGAAAAATTAGCTATTCCCTTTATCAGTTTTTGTTCGGCTTTAGTTTTCAATCGCGATCCGCTTATTCCGCCCTTTCTGACCACTTGGGACTATAATCCCTCATTTATCGGGGTTATTCGCAATAAAATTGGCTATAAACTCCTTGACTCTCTGACTCGTCCCCTGAATGAGTTAATCAACCAGCAGCGTCAAGAATGGGGGTTAATTCCCTATCAAAACATCAATCAACGCTATTCCCCCCTTGCCCAAATTAGCCAACAACCTGCTGAATTTGAGTTTCCTCGGCCAAATTTACCCGCTCACTTCCACTTTACCGGTCCCTTTCACGATTCCTCCACCAGAAAACCGATTCCTTTTCCCTACGAAAAATTAACCGGACAACCCTTGATTTACGCTTCCCTCGGTACAATTCAAAATCGCCTACAATCGGCCTTTAATGCGATCGCCGAAGCCTGTGCCGATTTGCCGGTACAATTAGTTTTATCCCTGGGCAATAGCGACTCTAACATTCAAATAACGACCAAAAACGCCCTAGTTGTTCCCTACGCTCCCCAATTAGAGCTTTTAACCAGAGCTTCTCTGACTATCACCCACGCAGGCTTAAATACTACCCTAGAATCCCTTGCTCAAGCTGTACCGATGGTGGCCATTCCCATCGCTAACGACCAACCGGGGGTATCGGCTCGGATAAAATGGTCGGGGACAGGGGAAGTGATACCGATTTCCCGTCTAGAAGTTCCCCGTTTACGAAAGGCCATTGAAAAGGTGTTATCCTTCCCCAGTTACCGAGAAAATGCCCTGAGAATGCAAAAAGCGCTGCAGAAGACAGGAGGAGTGAAAATGGCCGCCGATATCGTTGAAAAAGCCATTTCTACCGGCCAACCCGTCCTATCGGTATTGTAAAGTTTTGTAAAAAATATATGCAAATGACTGCAAACAACTGCTAATATGGTTAGTGTAAGTTTACATTGCAGTTCACATGAAACTATCAGATTATGCTAAGAAAAAAGGGATCAGTTATGACACTGCTTGGAGAATGTGGAATCGAGGGCAGTTACAAGGAGAACGTCTTCCTACAGGAACAATTATTATTTTTGAAGATGACCGTTCTTGCGGTGAAAATAAAGTAGCTATTTATGCGCGAGTTTCTAGTTCAGAAAATAAATCTGACTTAGAGACTCAGGCAAAAAGATTGGAAGCTTATTGTATGGCGAAAGGCTATCAAATTGTTCGAGTAGTTAAAGAAGTAGGAAGTGGAGTCAATGAGCATCGAAAGCTATTATTAAAACTTCTAGAACAAACTGATTATAATTTGATTGTCGTAGAACACAAAGATCGTTTAAGCAGAGTAGGGTTTAATTATCTGAAAGTTCTTTTAACTCAAACAAATAGAGATATAGAGGTCGTTAATCTAGCAGAAGAAAGAAAAGACGATTTAATGCAAGACTTCGTGAGTATAATTACCTCATTTTGCGCTCGATTATACTCATTAAGACGACGAAATAGAAAGATAGAATGTTTAATTAAATGCCTTGAGGAGAATGATGAAATTAGTTCAAAAACATCTAATTAAATTTAATCACAAAAATTATTCAGTAATTGATAAATTAGGATTTTTATCGAAGAATCTCTATAATTGTGCTGTTTATTTAAACCGTCAAGTTTTCTTTTCACATCAACCATTTTTAACAATGACTGAGTTACATCATGCCTTAAAAATGAGTCCAGATTATCAAGTCTTACCCGCCAAAGTAAGTCAGTTAGCATTAAAGCAAGTAGAAAAAACCTTTAAATCCTACCAAAAAGCGAAAGAACAATACAAAAAATCGCCAGATAAATTTACAGGAGAGCCTAAGTTGCCAAGATACAAAGACAAGGAAAAAGGTAGAAACGTTTTAACTTATAACTATCAAGCCATTTCTAAAAAAGCGTTGAAGCAAGGTTTAATCAAGCTATCAGGGACTAATTTAGAATTTAAAACTAATTTAAAGGAAGTCTTAGAGGTTAGGATTATTCCTAAATTGGGTGCTTATTGTTTAGAGATTGTCTATGAACAACCATCCTCATCAAGTCAAGAGGGAGAAAGATATGCTTTTATCGATTTAGGCTTAAATAACCTAGCTGCTGTTACCTCTAATATTCCCGAATTTCAGCCAACGTTAGTATGTGGAAAAGCCTTAAAATCCTGCAATCAAAAGTACAACAAGACACTAGCTAAACTCAAATCGGAATTACCCAGTCTCCAGAAGACCAGTAAAAGAATACAAGGTTTAACTTTAAAGCGTAATTGCCAGGTGGATTATTACCTCCACACCGCTAGTAAATATGGCTCTACCGAACCTGTCATGTAAAACTATTAACAACTTATGCTTGTAAAGCTTGTATAGTAAAGCTTTGAGTTTTTGTTAGATTGATATTTATCAACTTTAGAGCATTGCTGGACAGAGAGGGAGCTTGGGGAATTTTCTACATTGTAAGTTCGGAAGAACCGTAAATATATTATTGATAAATTACTAGCTCATCAAATTAACCTTTTAGTTATTGGTCATAATCAAGGCTGGAAACAAAACCTTAATATTGGGGATAGAAATAACCAGTCATTTGTAAATATTCCTCATTCAAGGTTTATCGAACAACTTACCTATAAAGCAAATTTGGTAGGAATAGAGGTCAAAACAACTAATGAAAGCTATACCTCTAAATGTAGTTTCTTGGACTTAGAGTCTATTCAAAAGCAAAAAAGCTATTTAGGCAAGAGAATTAAAAGAGGACTATTCAGAAGCTCGTCGGGTTATTTCTATGGAGCAGATATTAATGGTTCCTTAAATATTGGAAGAAAGGTAGTCGGAGAGGCCGCCTTTAGCGGGAATCCGATAGAGAGGTTCGTAGTTAACCCCGTACGGGTCAAAGCGTACAAAGCTAATTCTAGATGCAATATTTGCGTACAGAATTAGTAACTATTACCAGACAGAGGAAGTTGAGCATTTGTGAGGAAAAAAAACCTGTCCCTAATGCCGACGATAAAGAGAAAAGGGACAGATTGGCTCAATTGAATGAGATTATTTTGAAGGGCCAGACGGCATCAGGAATTACATCATACCCATGCCGCCCATGCCGCCCATGCCGCCCATGCCGCCCATGCCGCCCATGCCGCCCATGCCGCCCATATCGGGGGCTGCGGCTTCTTTAACGGGTTTTTCGACCACGAGGGCTTCCGTAGTTAAGACCATACCGGCAATAGATGCGGCATTTTGAACGGCTGACCGTACTACTTTAGCGGGATCGATAATTCCGGCGGCGATTAAGTCTTCGTACTTGCCGGTGAGGACATTGTAACCGACGCTAAAAGCAGTTTCGCGCACACCTTCCACGATCACATCCCCTTCCACACCGGCGTTATTAGCTAACTGACGCAGGGGTGCTTCTAGGGCTTTAGCGACGATATCGGCGGCGACTTTTTCCTCATCGTTAGTGAGAGAAGCCTTATAGCCAGCGACTTTCGAGGCCAAGTGAATCAAGGTTGTACCACCGCCCGGGACGATACCTTCTTCCACGGCGGCTTTGGTGGCATTGAGGGCATCTTCGATGCGGAGTTTACGATCCTTGAGTTCGGTTTCTGTGGCTGCCCCGACTTTAATCACGGCCACACCGCCGGCTAATTTAGCGATGCGTTCCTGTAATTTTTCCTTATCGAATTCGGAATCGGTTTCTTCTAACTGTTTTTTCAGTTGGGCGAGACGTTTCTGCACATCGGCTTTATTGCGGCTGTCTCCGGAGGCGACAATAATTGTATTGTCTTTTTCTAGGGTGATTTTTGCCGCTTGCCCTAGCAGATCAAGGCTAACCGTGTCAAGACTTAAGCCCACTTCTTCGGAAATCAGACGACCGCCGGTGAGGATGGCGATATCTTGTAAAACCGCCTTGCGACGTTCCCCAAAACTGGGGGCTTTGATGGCGACGACATTTAAGACACCCCGGGCCTTGTTGACTACTAGAGTGGCTAAGGCTTCGCCGTCCACATCTTCGGCGATAATTAATAGGGGACGACCTTGACGGGCAACGGCTTCGAGGACGGGGACTAATTCAGCGATCGCACTGATTTTTTTATCGGTAATCAGGATCAGGGGGTTGTCGTACTCGACGATCTGTCTTTCCTGATCGGTGATGAAATAGGGGGAGATATAACCGCGATCGATCTGCATCCCTTCCACTACTTCTAATTCGGTGGTTAAAGATTTCGATTCTTCCACGGTGATTACGCCATCGGTGGTGACTTTTTCCATGGCGGTGGCGATCATTTGTCCCACTTCTTCATCGTTGCCGGAAGAAACGGTGGCCACTTGAGCGATCGCATCTCCAGCGATCGGTTTAGCGACGGCGGCGATTTCTTCCACCAGATAGGCGATGGTTTTGTCTAGTCCGCGTCTTAAGGCGACGGGATTGGCCCCGGCGGTAACGTTTTTCAGACCTTCTTTAATTAAAGCCTGGGCGATGATGGTGGCGGTAGTGGTGCCATCGCCCGCTAAATCCTTGGTTTTTGCCGCTACTTCCTGAATTAATCTCGCCCCGGTGTTTTCGAGGGGATCGGACAATTCGATTTCTTTGGCGACGGTGATACCGTCATTAACGATCTGGGGGGCGCCGTATTTCTTTTCTAACAAGACATTGCGTCCTTTCGGACCGAGGGTGATTTTTACCGCATCGGCCAAGGCGTTGACACCTCTTTCTAGGGCGCGACGGGATTCATCTTTGAAGGCAATGATTTTGGACATGGTATCGCTGTTGTAATAGGACTCCTTATAGTTAATTTAGCACTCTTAGGGCTTGAGTGCTAATCCCGGTGTGCGGTTATTGAGGAGATAAGGGTGTTATGTCTCCACGGCAGACTGAATTGAGTTAAAAAAATAAAAATTTATCAAGATTTATGAATAATTGCAGAAAATCAATGATAACTATTGTAGTATCGAGAAAATAATCGAATTTGAGCCAATTTTCGCCTTTTTTTAGGAGAAGACAATCATGATTAATCTGAATCCTGCTATCGAACAAAAAATTAATGAATTTATTCTGAAAGTTAAATTAGCTCACCAAAAAGAAGCCACTTCCACCACTGTGGAATTACAAAAGAAAAATGAGTCTTTGATTGCTGAACTGAAGAATAACTTAGACAAATATAGTTCAATTCCTGAAGTAGATGAACCCTTTGAAAAGTTAGTCAAGGAATTTAAAGATAATTTTGCACAACTACAAATGCAAGAAGAAAGTGTTTTATTTCAAACTTTAGACGATTTAATCAATGAAATTAAAGCTAGAGATGAGGTGATCAAACTAAATAAAAGAATTGATATTTTACTGGGAAAAACCAAAGAACAAGTAGCGGGATTCCCTCCAGAATTAGACCGGGAAGTACAGGGAGAATTAGCCAAATTAATTAAAATACTGGGGATAGCGCAGGTAGAACTCATGAACATTTCAAAACCTTGTGATATCATGCAAGTAAAGTCGGTAGTAGATGCCGGGGAAATTGCGATTAAATCTTTAACAGGTCAACCTAATATTGTTTTGGCACAAAAATTACGCTACGCTGCAACAACGGGATTAAGAGAAATCCAAAAAGGTTCTAGTCGTCGTTTACGTCGTTTAGCAAACTTCACAGATAATCTTTTCCATTCTTTCAAAATACCTACGAAAGTTTTAATTGGATTAGTGTTCGCTTTCCCTGTAAATTGGTTTATTATGAACTTCTCTCCGGTGAAAGAGTTACTCTTCTTACCTCCAATCATAAAATCTAGTAGCCAAAATACTCAGGGAGAAGGTAACCAAAATACTCAGGAAGAAGGTAACCAAAATACTCCAGGAGAAGGTAACCAAAATGCTCCAGGAGAAGGTAACCAAAATACTCCAGGAGAAGGTAACCAAAATACTCAGGGAAAAGGTAACCAAAATACTCCAGGAGAAGGTAACCAAAATGCTCAGGGAGAAGGTAACCAAAATACTCCAGGAGAAGGTAACCAAAATACTCAGGGAAAAGGTAACCAAAATACTCAGGGAAAAGGTAACCAAAATACTCAGGCAATTATACGTTTGATGTGGATAACAGGCACTTTAGGGGGAGGAGTTAGTCTTCTAACTCGTTTGCAAGATTTTGATAATCCCAAAAATCAAAAATATGACGATGACCTCTTGCCATTGTTAATTGGTTTAACCAAACCCATTTTAGGGGGAAGTTTCGCTTTCTTTATTATGCTAATTCTTCAATCTAACATTTTTCCTATACAAATTCGGAGTGGCAATGGAGATAAGGGGAATGACACCTATTTACTTTTGGCAATGGCTTTTGTGGCTGGATTTAGCGAACGTCTTATTCCCGATTTAATTAGTCAAGTAGAGAAAAAAGTAACTGTAGAGGCTAGTTCCACTGGACAGGGACTACCTCCAGACAAAAAAGGATAACTCCCATTTACCCCGATTTCGGGTTAATGGGAATAGCCAAAGCTTGAACTTGAATTTTTTTTAACTCGGAAACTAATCGAATCGCCTGCTGTTCGTAGAGGGGAGCGCCCAGGGTCGCTGGCAAATTTTCCATGAGATCGCTGGCGGTTTTCAGGGGACAATTAGAAAAACGACTGATCACGGTGGGTGCTTCTGCGGCAATATTGCGGTTAAAGGCTTTTTCCACCCGCACGCGCCAAGTTTTGGGAGTGCGACGACCCTGCTCCACCCGTCGCAGTCCGTTGATGGTGGCCAGCACTACAATGCGATCGCCGATGCGTAAATTGAGATAATCTTCGGGCATTAATTTCGTGGTTTCCCGTTCTCGTTGGTGTAGGATCGGCACGACTCGATAACCGTAGGCAATATCCCCGATCGAGCTACCATTGAGAGTATCTCCAGCTTCGATCTCGTATTCCGTCACCAGAATTGTTTTTTGCGCCCAACGGAACAGATAGATGATATTTTCTCCGAAAGCCGCTCCCGTAAAGGCTTCTGCCGCTACGGTGTTGGTTCCTAAAATGTGAGATTGGGGCAGAATTTGACTTAATTGTTGACTAAGGTTGTCGTCGGTGGTGCGGATGACTAAGTAGCTTTGGGGGTTGAGTTTGCGGGTGGTTAGGGCCACTTCTAAATTGAGGATTTCGTCATCGGTAACGATCGCTATACTTTTAGCCCTATCTAAATTGACATTTTTTAAAGATTCTTCGATATTTCCCGTCATCAGGGGCATTTTTGGCAGGATAGTCGCATCAAAATCCCTATTTAAGCTGACCCCGACGATCGCCTGTTGCATTTCTAGTAATAAATTAGCCACTTCTTTGCCGACTCGACCTAAGCCGACAATAACGATATGATTCTGTTGGGGAACTGGGGGACGGTTAGGGATAAATTGAAATCTTGATGATAATAAAGTTTCTGTCAAAATAGCGTAGAGAACCCCGATAAAAGCGGTTCCAGCTAAGGTTAAAAAGAGACTAAATAGCTGCATCCACCAGGGGACTGCATTTAAATCTTCGGGGTTAGAGGCACCGAAAACATCACCGTAACCACCTAATAAAAGAATCGCCGTTCCTGAAAGAGCGGAAATAAAGGAAGCTCTCGGAGCGTAGAGATGGAAAAGAAAAGTCCCGATCATTACCAGCAGGATAATGATAAATACTGACAGGAAAGCCACCCGGTGAATTTGCTGCTGAAAACTCAATTGCCAGAATTGTTGGATTTCTTTGAGCAATTTTTGCCAAAAATGCCGCAACTTCTGGCGAGAATTTGACGGTTTCTGGCGGACAGCATCGATGTTTTGATAGGTAGTTTCGATGGTGGTAATGGTATCACCGGCCCGGATAGTGGTGGAGGGAGACCATTGATAAAATCCGGCCCTTAAAGGTTCATCGGGGGCTGTGTGTGCCAACAGACGACGGGTGGGGGTATTTAAATCACCTAAAAAGCGATCGAGTAAACCATCTTCGGGACTAATTTGTCTCTGGATAATACGCAATTTCTGACCGTCGAGATGCAAAAAACCGAGGGTTTCTGTGCCTAATGTGGCTAAAGCAAAGGCATTGGCGGGTAGTTGGGTGGGTTCATAGGCGATAAAATTGCCTAAACGTTCCTCAAGTAGCTGATTGAGATTATCTTTAGAAGAACGCACCACTAAGCGGGTAAGAGGATTTAATTGCCGAATAATTAGGGCAGTGGTGGCATTAATTCGCTCATCACTGGTGACAATTAAAGCAGCCCGACAGCGATCGATTCCCGCTGTTGCTAAAATGTTTTTTTGACGACAATCACCGATAATTATTTCCTCTAATAAATCGGGAAAATCGTTAATTTCCCAACTGGGAGGCTGTATTAGTTCGATACCGACAACGCTAACCCCAAACTCTTTTAAAGACTTGACGCAGTGTTGTCCGAGACTACCCAATCCACAGACTAAAAAGCGATCGGCTAACTTGACATTCCCATGGACAAAGCTGAGAGATTCTTGGTTCATAGATTCTGCTTGTCTTAAAAAATAGAATGCTTTTTCAAACTTCTGATCCCCCTTTAATCCCCCTTTAATCTACCCTTAATTTCTTCTTAATAAGAAGGATGTCTGACAATTTTTAACACTTACCTCATTATAACATACCAGCGTTTTTATTGCGTACCCGTTGATACATTTCTTCCATTACTTCGATAAAGGAGGTATCCTTATCCCAAAATGGAGGATAATCACCAGCTTTTTTAATGACAATTGCGGGAATAGTTGCGGATTTAACTAACTGAGGATTTTCGGGTAAACGGTGATGGGAGTGCCAAAATTCTTTGAGATCAATTGTTTCTGATGCTGGTATAGTTTCGGGTTTAGTGTGATAGGAGTTAACGGGGTTAAGAGGAATTTTTTCCTCTTGGATAGAGGAGGAAAGCAGCTTACCGAGGGGAGTTTTTGCTAACTCTTGCAGTAATTTTTGCCGAGAGATACCCCGTAATTCAAATAAGAGGAAAGGATCCTGATCTAATTGGGAAGCAACGAGGTAATAAACTCCAGCAATATGTTTACAGGGATTTTCCCAATCGGGACAGGAACAATTGGTGATAAAATCCTTTTGACTGTGGGGTAATAAGTGCAGATTCAGATCGCTAAATGCTTCATCAATATTATCGGGAACTTCTTTGAGCAGCAGTTTAGAGATCATACTCGCTCTTGAACCAAGATTATATAAAGCTTGTGACCACTCTGCTTTAGTAATTGGTTTAATCTCAATACTCACCTTATACAAAGGTTCTTTGTAAACTCCAAAGTAGGGATTAATGGAACCTCGCACCTGAGCAGTAATTAAATTACCGTCAATTTCGTAATTCTTGACTTTATCATTTTTAGCGTAGGAACGTCCTCGACTCAAACGCGCTGAGTCGGTAAATTCCTCTAATGCTTCTATAAAGCGTTGTCCCCACCAAGTTTTACTAAATTTATTCATAGGTTTACCTCGATTAAATAATTGTCTGTTTATTCAATGCGATTAACTGACGAAAACTTTCGTTATCTAATTCCGTTAACCAAGATTCATCATTACTAACAATAGCATTAGCTACCTTTTTCTTTTCCTCGATCATTTCATCAATTCTTTCCTCTAAGGTTCCCAAAGTGACAAATTTATGCACGAAAACATTTTTTTGTTGACCAATTCTAAAAGCGCGATCAGTTGCTTGATTTTCCACCGCAGGATTCCACCAACGATCGAAATGAAAAACATGATTTGCTTTGGTTAAAGTAATCCCCACTCCCCCAGCTTTTAGGGATAAAATAAATACGGAAGGTTCTGTTTCGGGATGTTGAAATTCTTCGATCATTTGTTCTCGTTTTGGTTGAGAAGTCCCCCCGTGAAGATAATAAGTATTATAGCGAAAAGTTTGTTTGAGGTACTTTTGTAAGGAGTCACCGATTTCGGTAAATTGAGTGAAAATTAGCAGACTATCTCCCTCTAAAATTACTTCTTCTAGCATTTCTCCCAAACGCTCTAACTTATGCGATCGCTCAGGGGTAAAAGCACTGTTATCCTGTAAAAATTGACGGGGATGATTACAAATTTGTTTCAAGCGCATCAGGGTAGATAAAATTAATCCTTTGCGTTTTATTCCCTCCGCTTCTTCTAATTGTTTTTCCACTTCTTTGATAACAACTTCGTAGAGAGAAGCTTGTTCTTTAGTTAAATTACAATACTGTTTGTTTTCCACTTTGTCAGGCAAATCTTTAATTATCTGCTTATCGGTTTTTACCCGACGCAGAATAAAAGGTTCCACTAATTTTTTGAGAACCGTGGACTGGAGACGATCATTTTGTTTTTGGATTGGCACTTCAAAAGCTTTACGAAATTGAGTTTCTTTACCTAAATAACCAGGGTTAAGAAAGTTAAAAATTGACCATAAATCAAGCAGTCTATTTTCTACTGGAGTTCCCGTTAATGCGAGACGATGTTGTGCAGATAAACTCAAGATTGCTTTAGTTTGTGCCGCTTTAGGATTTTTTATATTTTGTGCTTCATCAATTACTAAACGTTGCCAAGATTGCGAGTTAAATAATTTCAAGTCCTTGCGAACTAAGGTAAAAGAAGTAATGACGATATCCTTGTGACTAGCTACTGTCTGAAATTCGTTCTCATCTTGATAGCGCTTACTACCATGGTGAATTAAAACCTGAAGATGGGGGGCAAATTTTTCAATTTCTTTTGCCCAATTTCCCACCACAGAAGTGGGTGCAACTAGCAGAGTTGGCAAAACATTATTATCTCCCTCTCTTTCCCCAATCAATCTAGCAATTACTTGTAGGGTTTTTCCCAGTCCCATATCGTCAGCAAGACAACCATTTAACCCCAATTGTTCTAGGTATTGAATCCAGGCAACTCCGCGCTTTTGGTACTCCCGCAGCGTTCCTTGTAATTGGGGAGGATTTTCGATCGGTTCTAGTTGACTAGGATTTTGTAATTTCTCTAGCATAGAACCCAAAAAATCATCGGTTTCAACAATAATCTCCTCTGGGTATTCGGCAGCTTTTTTCATTAATTCAATCAGATTCATCTCAGGATTTTCCTGCTGATATTTCTGCCAAAAATCCAGCATTTGCTGCATTTTATTTTGTTCTAATTCTACCCATTGACCTCGAAATTTAACTAAGGGTGTTTTGGTGTCAATTAATTGTTGCCATTCCTCTTGACTAATAGTTTCTTCACCGATGGCTAATTCATATTGATATTCAATGATGTTTTCGAGGCTAAAAATCCCTTTACTAACGGGGGTAGATTTGCCCGATTTAGAAGTGGTTTTTAGCCGAACTTTAGCGCGTTGACGACCTTCGGGAGTCCACCAAGCGGGAATAATTACCTTATATCCCGCATCTTCTAAAATCCAAGCAGTTTCTTTTAAGAAAGTAAAAGCTTCTGTAAGGTTGAGAGAAAATCCCGTCGGTTTATCCGTTTCTAATCCTTGCCAAATGGGGGGATAAATACGGGCAGCATAACCCAAACTTAGTAAAATATTTTTGTCTAAATCTTGACCAAAATGCGCTCGTATGCTTGTTCTAGTTTCGGGTACTGCATACCAATATTCGTCTAATTCTAATCGCAGGGAGGGGTCTTGTTTAGAGATGAGGATAAAAGTAATTTGCCACTGTTCAATATTATTTTCTGGGGCCTCCGTTAGTTTAAAACCAAGGCTAAAACTAGATATATTTTGGTCTCCTAGTAACTGCTGTCTCCAAGTTTGCCACTGTTGATATTTTTCTAAGGCAGCGGCAGTTTGCAGAAATCCGGCAGTTTTAGTCACAGAGAAGCAATCACCTATAATTGTCTCGCTAATTTTTTTATCAAAACTGACAGGAATTGCTGTGTTAGTGACAATTTCATTGAGGAGACATTCGGAGAAGTGCTGGAGTAGGGTTTTGGGATCGTATAATTGTGGTGAAGCATGGGGATTTTCAGCACCAGCAAGACAAATGCGGGGAAGATATTCAAGATAGCGATCGAGATTGGTTTCGTAGGTTGCTGATATAATTTCCCAAAGAGGGTAGATGGCAAAGTTAGCGGGTTTCTGGTTATTTGTAGCTAATTCTCGATATTTAAAGGCAGGAATATAGTTATCTTTGAGAATTATTTCTTTAAAAGCTTGACTGTAGTGATACCAAAAAAGTAAATCTGCACCTAACTGAATCTCTGAGGAGTTGTAAAGACAGATAAAATGCAGATCATTGAGCAGTTTAAGTACAGGATTAAGGGGATAACAATCAATTTGCCAAGATTGCCATTGGCTATTTTCTGGGGGTTCTTTTTCTAGATAACGCAGTAATTCTAAGGAGGGTAAAGGTTGATTCTCGTGACTAGGTAAAAGAAAGTAGCGGGGGACAAATTGCCGACTAAGAGGATTATAATTCGATTGAACTATTCCTAACTCTCCAGTGAGAAAGCTAGTTAATTCTTCTTTGCTTAACTGAAAAGGATGATAATTATCAGCAGTGGTGCGACTCTTTTTCGGGGTGCTAGTTTCTCCCCAAAGATAAAAGCTACCCTTCTGAATAAATTCGTCCGTTGATTGAGGAATCCAAGTACCGTGAAGAATTTTCATGGTTTTTAATTAGTACAAAAGAACTTGAATGAGAGCAAGACTTAGCCTCTAGAAAAATTGTAGCGATTATGGGAGGATTCTCCACACTTTTTTGTCCCTTTGCGAACCCAGAAGTCCTCTGGATCAGAGAAAAAGGTTAATAGCGCTTCTAGGACAAAAAACCATTGAGAAGACGTGATCAACGGTTTTTTTGAGCTTAAAGCTTATCCCTATATGGGTTTAAAGCTATTTTTGTTCTAGGTTTTGTTGAGGTTCCACTAAGAAGGATGGCTAATTATAGCAATTCCCCAAAATCCGGCTACAGGAGTTCGATCCCCCTGCCTTCGTCTCCCTTAAAATGGGAAAAAGGGGAAAAGGGGAACTTAAATTCGATAATTCGATCCGTAGTTTTTATGGGTGAGAATTGGTATTAATTAACTTTTACCCAAATACTGCGGAAATATTTTTCGGGACTATTTTTATCGGGAATCTCTTTACAGGGAGTATTACCAACTCGCTCGATTGTACCATCATCGCTTAAAATCTGAAAGCGATCTTGGAAATGGGGATAAAACAACAAAGCTTCTGGACGAAAACCTTTAGGGAATTGCAGTGATTCTATCTTTTCTGGTGCATCTTCTTTTTTTCCTGACCAAGTATAGAAAACAAATTGATCGCCTCCATGAAATTCTCCGGCAATAATTAAATATACTTCTAAAGCTGGCCAAAATTCAATGCTACGAATTCCCAATCCTCCCAAATCCAACAAGATAGGATCACCAAATTCAGCTTTAGCTGTGGTTGAATTAGTAACTAAACTCTTGGGATTTTTTAGGGGTAATAAAAGAGCTTTACTGTTGGGGACAGGATTACGAAAACCGATTAAGATATTTCCGTCTGGAGTTGCCGTTAAACCTTCAATATTTAATCCTCCTTCAGCTTTAGGAGCTTTGGTTTCTGCTGTTTTGAAGTCAAATATTTTAGCCAATTGAGAGTCTTCGATAATATCGCGCAAGACTAACTGAGTATAAGACTCACCCTCTCGAACTATACTAGGGCTTTCATCGGTAATTTTACTAGCAAAAAATTGATGACGAGGGAGTTTTTGTTCAGCATTTTTATTGCGACCGTGGGAAGTAATCCAATAGATTACGTCATTTAGTACAGTTACCCCCTCCAAGTCGATTTCTTTATTTTTAGGATTGTTTTTTAGCCAACCATTAATGTCAATGGTTTCCAGCGCTTTTCCCGACTCTTGAGAGGAATAAATCCAGAGAATATTACCTAATTCTACATCTGCCTCATCATTACCAATAACAAATTTATTTTCTCCTAAAGCAGTGGCTGCAGAAGCATCACAAATTCCTTGATGTTTGATTTCTTGGATAATAGAAAATTTGAGAGGTTGCATGATTGTATTCTCCTTGTTAATTAGAAAAGTGAGGATTGGGAAAATTGTCGGCAATAAAAGAGAAAAAGACAAAAAATGACTAAGAAAAATTTGAAAAATGATTGGTTTGAGCATTGGTTTAAACGAGGCAATTAAGTCCCCACTCAAAAATAAAGTTAACTAGGGTCTGCTGAAAAAGTTTTTCCTGGGGGTAGGAGTCAGGAGTCAGGAGTCAGGAGCCGGTCGTTTCAGGCTTTGTTGCCCTTGTTTTTTGTACGAAGCGATGTACTACAAGAAGGATAATGCAAGGTTTTTGAAAGTCCCAATCCTATTTTCTTGCACTAACATCGGACTTTAACAGGTCAAAAGCTTTATTTTAAAAGGGTTTTACCATTATTCAGCAAGCCCTAACTAGATCGACGAAAGAACAGGGAGCATATTAGCTACATCAAAGAGATTCTCGCAAATAAAGTACAAGGCAATTCCTCCTGCTTGACACTGAGACTTTTCAAGGGTTATATGCGATATTTTACATGAACAACAATCTGTTTTTTTTTACTATTTTCAGGAAGCGATACATAGTCTGGTGTCGTGATTTAGGATCATCTTTCTCCCTTTTAGGTTGTCCTCTATTTTTTCTCCTGAAATAAAGTAAATTATTTAAACAATTACCATCGCCTTAGCCATTACTAATAGCGGCGGGATAGATTGTTGCTAATAAGTCCACAGATTTACTGATCAAAATGCCTGCAACAGTTGTAGTAATCTGCCAAGTATGACTAAAATCAAAAACCTGAGAATGAATACTATTCCAAGTAAAATATTCCGCAGGTATATTATTAATTTCTTGCCAAGTCTGCCCCCCATCATTGGTTTTAAGAAATAATTGAATATTTTCTCCTTCAACATTAAAAGTTTTGCCAATAACAATACCTTCTTGTTCCGATTTAAAGCGTAATCCTTGGGCTTCGGTAAAAGAAACAATTCCACCTTTAGCTGTAATCGCCTCATGAATACCAGAAGATTCCTGCCATGTTTCTCCAAAATCTGTTGTCGAATACAATGTCGGAAAAGTGGCTTCAACTTGCCATTGTGTTACAAACCAACCCTGAGTTTCATTGAGGAAAAATATTTCTTCTTTCACTAATGATCCTTGTGTTGCATCTAGGGTTAAACGCCAATTGTTCCCACCGTCAGACGTTTTAAGCACAACCGTATGAGTTCGCATTAAACTAGAAGAAAGGGGAGCTTTTTCAGCAAAAACAACAAATAGTAAAGCTGAATCTGGACTAAAACCAATCAATTCTAAGCTGTCGATAATTGCTATAGCAGAGTCTGGATTATCTGTGGGAAAATCAGGGTTAATCGCAGCTTGAGAGAGAACTTCACTAAGATTTGACATGGGTATTCTCCAAAGTTTTAGAAATCTTTGGGGCGCAAGCCTTGCGCCCCTACAACAAAACTGAATTATTTGCTAAATCGAACATGAAGATGATCGTCGTGACCAGGCCAAGGCTGAACTCCCTGTAACTTATTATCATTACAAAGGATCAACTTGACCTTGAGAATCGGATTGCTTTTTATTGTATTGACTAATGCTTGGGTTCGAGTACGAGAATAGTTAGGATGGTGAAAAGTGATACCAATTCTTGCACCATCTGTTCTTAATAAACGAAAATCAACATCTAATCCCGTTTGATGACTGCTATGGGGCGGTACGGGACCACCTCCTTTCTTGCTGATGTTTCCTATGCCAATGACAAGACCAGTGCGATGACTTGCAAACCATAATTCACCAATTTTTTTGATTGCTTCGATGGTTTCAGTTAAGCCAAATTGCTTCTCACGGAATTGGGAATAGCTGTAGTAACCCGTTCCCTCGATAGGGAGTTGAGTATCGACTGCGGGAAAAGGAACAGCTTCTAAATCCTCAAGATTTTCCTCATCTAGGGGAGAAAAACAGGGAGTATCTTCCAACTCAATAGGGGTTTCGTTATCAACAGTTTCCACGTCAGCAGGATTTGGGAAAATGATGACGGGAGATTCTGCACTATCAAGTAGATTGGATGCTCCACGAATTGCGCCGATGGAGACACCAACATTAGCCCCAGAAAATCCTGAACATCCTCCATTCGTATGTACGCCAACTACATTACCGTTTTTTTCTGCCAGAATTGGAGAACCTGATGAACCCCCTTGTGTGTCAATGTCATCATAGAAAAGTTGACCTTTTTTATGATCGATTAAAGGACCAGCTTCAATTTTCTTAGGGTTGCCATTGGGATGTTGAATGACGCATAGCATTGAACCTATATGAGTCAAGTCTTGTGGAGACAAATTTAATGTTCCATACTTCCCTGATGGCGATTCTCCTGCTTCGTTTCGACCTAATTGAATAATTGCGTAATCTAACCCCTTTTCTCGGTATTCTAGAAGATTAATGATCGGAAAGCGATCATCAGGACGGGGTTTGTCAGTGGTGGGATCGATCTGAAAGTTAAAATTTACGTGCATTAGTGTCGCAATTTCTTCTGGAGAAATCACTTTATTACCACGAGATGGCCTTTGCCATCCACCGCCAGTTTTATCAAAACAATGACCTGCTGTTAAAAATTTATCCCCTTCAATTAAACATCCAGTACACCAGCGTTTTCCTTCAACATTTCCGGGAGATTCTCCTTCTTTGCTAAAAAGATCGGCCAAATTCTCTTGCCATTGTAATTGACCTACTGGAGGAGAAAATTGATTGACAAAATCCCTTGTAACACCTAGAGTGCCATCATATTTTTCCACATCTTGACTATCATCCGTGTGACCACATATTGACTCACTACTACTCACTCGTGTAATCAAGATATCTAGTTCTTCAACTTGAGCCATTAATGCTTCTCTTTGTTGAACTAAGTTATCACGAGTTTCTACGCTAGGCTCTAATTCAGGATTCTGTCCTTGAGGAGGAAAAGGAAGGCTATTGCGTTTTTCAAACATAGTTGGTCTCCATTTTTTGGTAATAAGGACAAAATCAAACTTGACTACGGACAACCCAAAGATTCTTCTTCAAAAATTTGGGCATCATCTAGGACTTTAACCATAACTGTAGCGGTTGCATTGGGTGTTCCTGCGGTTGCGACTAATAGGGTTTGTCCTTCTTCTTCAGCTAAGGATACGATACAACTTTGCCAGTTTCCTTCTTCATTTTTAGTTGCTTGAGGGATCAGAGAAATAACTCGCTCCCAAGCAATATCAAGGGGAATGGTTGCTTGTCCTTTTTCATCCAAAGAGAAGGAAGTAGTGTAAGTTATCAATTTTAGATGGGGTGTAATCTCCATTTCTACTTGTGAGATAGAAGAATTTAAAGTAACCTCCGCTTCTCCGCTTCCTAATGCTTCTGGTGAACCGACAAATTCTAAAGGTCCTCCCATGATAATTTCTACTTCAGCCTGGGTATAACCTGGGTCCCAGTGGTCGTTTTCAGGAACATGGGAATGTCCATAATGTCCCCCTTTAGTATTCCAATTTGTTGCATTACGATTATGTCCACCTGGATCTCTTGTCCCAGTTCGGGGAAGTCCATTCGGCCAAACTTTAGGGACTCCATGAGTGGTTTCGATCCAACGACATAATTTGGCAACATTTTTGAGAGTTGCAATATTTTTCGGCTTACCGGCAAAAGCGACGACCTCAATTTGGATTGCGGAATCTCTGTTAGTTTGTACACCTCCGGGTAGATTTTTCAGAGATCGTGCTGTACTAGCTGTGTCGATATGTTGGTAAATGGTGGTGGAATCAACGGTGAAATGAGGATCGGATTTATTGGCTTTATACGCTGCCATCGCACCGGCTGCGGTTGAGCCTTCAGTTGTGTGATGAACAATCTTAAAACGAGATCCTGGTGAATAATTGCCAAGTCCCCCTGTAATTGGTTTCTGTGTAGCAAAAGGACAACGTGCCATAATAACCTCCCAAAAATTAATTTTTTAAGTGTTCAAGACTGTAATTAACCCACGATGACTTAATGGCATAGGTTTCAACTGCTCATAATTTGCATCATCATTAGTTGTTCTATGCCTTGTATTTCTTCTGCTGTCTCTGGATTTTCTGGTGATTCTTCAGCAGCACTAATAGATTCAAATGACCCTAGCTTGGATAACCAATTTTGAGCTAACCCAGCAATATGTGAAGCTTTGTCACTATCGTTGATCACCTTTCGTGCACCGACAAAATCGGTTTTACTGCCATTAACAAAAGTACCGAGTTTTTTACTGGTAAATTCCCCTAGTAACATACCATCTACTAGAACAAATAAAGCAATATTTGGATCTAGAGCTTTCTCTTTGTTGCCCACTAAATCAATGCCTAATTTTCGACTATATTTTTCATAGTTTGATTTGAGGGTTAACTGAACATAACCTCGCCCATAAAAAGGGAAGTAAAACCGTGTCTGAAGATGAGCCATTTGTTTGGATCGAGGCTTTAAAAAAAAGGCTTCTTCAACAGGCTGAAAAGAATTAGCGGTTTCATGTTCAACGGTTGCTAAAACATAGGCAATCTGCGAATTAAGAATTAATCCTCGGCGTTTACATTCGTGGATAATGGCTTTTTGAGTTCCTTGCTTCGTGCTAAAATCATGCACTCTTTGCCCAATAGATTTGTTCAAATTTAACAGAAATTGGGCAGTGGTAGGACCTAAAACATCTCCCCCAGATAAAGCAAAGGCTTCTTTAAAATCTCGTAAGGCTTCCCGTGTAATTTTACCGTAAAGTCCATCTACCGTAAAATGATAAAAATTGTTTGCTTTTAGAATTTCTTGAATTTCTCGACAGAGTTGCTCATCAGAAGCTAGGTGGGAAGTTGCAATATCTTCATAGGGAATCTGAAGTTGATTGTTGACGATATCTTTAAGAGTAGTCATGAGTTTTATCCTTAAATAAGTTGGCCGATTCAAGTCTGAATTGCATTACTGTCTGATCTAGCCTCGTAGAATACCTCATTCGGGGTACGATAGTTAAGACATTTTCGAGGAAGATTGTTAATTAAGTTTACGGCTCTTTCTACTTTCTACCTCCTCTGGCTTAAGGATTTTCAAATTCGTTCCCTTGACAAAAAATTGTCTCAATATAGTGCGCCTAATTGATTTGTGAACGGGTAGTCTCTAGAAGTCAAGTGTAGCACGACCTTAGTTCTGATTAATTCTCAGAATTTGGGTTCTTCGTTACTTGGTATGATTCGATAGGGGGGCATAAATCGACTAAATCCTTATCTGGCAACAGACTTAATTGATTAGTTCGCTCTAGATAAAAACAATTAACAAAAATCGCTAAATGCCTTTCTCTATAAGAGTTCCATCCCTTATAACCCCCGTCCATTGCATAACAAAAACCGAAGAACCAGAATTTGCTCACGGCAAAATATAGTCAATAACCGACCCCAACTATTGCTGGACAGTTACCACTACTCAACTGTTTACCTAGCTTGAAAGCAACACTTAAACAGGCAAACCAAGACCCGATGATCCCTCCCATTGACGTAATGTCAAGGCAAAAGGGTTTGGGAGCAAAGATCGGTTAGTTAGGGAAATAATTTGGGAACAATTTAACTTGCTCTATGATAACCATAGATAAACAAAAAAATACTTAAATGTAACAAAAAAACACATAAGTCGGCAGGTGTAATTAAATATCAGACTTATCGAGGTTGAATTGAGCCACGAACCCCACAACCAGCATAGGTAATCAACTGGACTAACCTATATTACAAATCATTAAGCCGACTGACAGCCTTTCTCATCATCCTCGATGAAGTGTAACCTAATTTGCTATCGACGACCGACTCCCCAAAACGAAAACTTTGTACCTCACTATTAAGATAACTGCCCTAGGTAAAAACGCGGATATCACTGCTAATAGAGTTCGGTTTTACCGTTATGGGATGAGCATTAACGGGGGTACTATTCTAGGTAAGGAATTTGTATCTAGTCAGTGATGAAGACGATGTTAGAGGGGTCTTTACCGAAATTAAGCGATATTTTCCCGCCAACTGACCATCAGGACCGGGAAACTTTCACCCCCAATGCTTTTTATCCTAATTTATCAGAATGGCTCAAGCGATCGCAACTGAAAGCGGAAAGTGAATGGTTCGCAGCGATCGCATCTTTAGAAAATATCTTATTACAAAACCCAAATAATGCCGCCAGTCGGGGTTTAATTCTCTCCGGTCCGACGGCTTTAGTCAGAGAAAGCAAGGCTTTAACGGGTTTTAAATTCGGTGTTTTTACCGTTAAAGCTTTAAAACATTTACAATGGCTGGGTTTGCAATTGCCTTCTCAGGAAAAATCCGCCGCCGATATTTCCCCGACAGAGATTCATGAATTGCCTCTCTTGCCAACGGATCCGATTGCTAATGAAAGATTTTGTCTGGTTTTTAGCGAAAGTTTCGCTCTTTTGCTGGTTTTAGGCGAGGATCAGTGGGGTTTGTCCTCTTTTCAATTTTCCTTTGATCCCGTCCTCACTCAGCAAGCTTGGCAGCAGTTGCGGCAACGATTAGTTAATCTGCGTTATCCGCAAATCGAGACTTTAGAGGCAATTATCGAGGCTAATGGCAGTCCCTCGCCGGATTATCGTCTAGTTAGCCAATTTAGTCGCCAATTACTGCAAAATTTACCCGACCAATCTAACTTAGACCTGAAAAAAACGAAATCGTCTATCAATAGCGAAATCACTCCCCCAAAGGAAGATAATTCTAATTTAGAATCGGGTTGTGATTTGGAATTATTGCGAGCTTTAACCCACGAAATTCGCACCCCTTTAACCACCATTCGCACCATTGCCCGATTATTATTAAAACGGGCCAAAGTAACGGAAGATGTAGAAAAATATTTAGAAACAATCGATTTAGAATGTAGTGAACAAATTCAGCGCATGGAATTAATTTTTCGAGCCGCAGAATTGGGTATTAATCCTCTGGGAGATAAACCAATTCAATTAATTCCAATTGCCCTAGAAAAAGTCTTTCAAGATAGTATTCCCCGGTGGCAGAAACAAGCTAAACGGCGCAATGTCAATTTAGAAGTTAATGTACCGAAAAAATTGCCTTCGGTAATTAGCGACCCTAATTTATTGGATCAAATGTTAAATGGAGTCGTGGAAAAATGTACTCGCAGTATGACCAGTGGTGGTCTGTTGCAAGTACATATATCAACGGCAGGAAATCAATTAAAAATGCAGTTCCAAACTCAGGTAAAATCACCGAATCTTACCCTCAAAGCTTTGGGAAAAGTCTTAATGTTTCAACCAGAAACCGGTAGTTTAAGTCTGAATGTGAAGGTGACTAAAAACCTTTTTCAAGCTTTGGGAGGTAAATTTATTGTACGTGAAAAACCCGAAGAAGGTGAGATTTTAACTATTTTCTTGCCTCTCGGACGCATTAAATAAGTTGGGATTATTCTAAAATTTTCATCTCAAAAAATAGGCAAATTTGCCAAGATGATGCTATACTAGGGCAACAAACATTGTTAATAGTTGCCATGGAAAAAACTGTTTTAATTTTAGGTGGCACTGGTCGCATTGGTCAAAGTGTCGCCCTAGATATTATTAATCATACTGCCGCTAAAATTATTGTCACTGGACGGAAGGAAAAAGCGATTAAATTACTGCCAAGAATGCAGTTTTTGGCTTTAGATTTAGAGGAAATAGACAAGCTTAGACAGGCAATTAAAAATAGTGATTTAGTCATTCATTGTGCCGGTCCTTTTCACTATCGCGATGACAGGGTAATAAAAATTTGCATTGAAGAAAAAGTCAATTATATTGATGTTAGTGATCATCGTTCTTTTTATCAAAAGTTAATTCCCTATCGAGAATTAGCGATAAAAGCGGGAATAACTGCCGTGGTTAATACGGGAATTTTTCCAGGTATTTCTAATAGTATAGTGCGGGAGGGAGTCGAACAATTAGATAGGGTAGAAACGATCCGTTTAAATTATGCCGTAGCCAGTTCAGGAGGTGCGGGATTAACTGTGATGCGGACAACTTTTCTCGGTTTAAAAAAGCCTTTTTTAGCTTGGATTGAGGGAAAATGGCAAGAGATTAAACCCTATACTGCTAGAGAAGTAATTGACTTTCCCGCCCCTTTAGGTAAAACTGGTGTTTATTGGTTTGATATGCCAGAAACCTATACTTTTGCCGAATCTTTTCCAGTGCAAAATGTGATCACAAAATTTGGTTCTATTCCCGATTTTTATAATCACTTAACTTGGATTACTGCCCATATTTTTCCCGATGCTTGGGTAGAAAGTTCTCGGGGAATCGAGTTTTTTTCCCAAGTTAGTTATCGCATGACAGAAGTAACCGATAAATTTTCGGGAATTGGGGTAGCAATGTTAGCAAAAGTCGCCGGATGGCAAGGGCAGCAAAAAGCGGTTTATCAAGCAACTATGGTTCACGAGAACACTGCTCAAGCAGCGGGTTGGGGAACTGGCAGCGTGGCAGAATTAATCTTAGGGGCAAAACTCCAAAAAGCTGGGATTTATCCCGTGGAACAGGTGTTATCCACAGAACTATTCCATGCTACGATGAAAAAAAGAGGTATTAAACTCGATCGCTCCTGTGAAATTGTAGCTTAGAAGATGAAAAAAATCTGGCGTTACCTAGGACTGTTTTGTTTAGTTTTGTTACTGACGTTATCCCCCGTCTTCATGATAGCAGCCCAGAATAATCCTGCTAAACAAGGACAGGAAATACCCCTGGAAACTTTGGGAGAAGTTTTTCCCGTCATGCTTGATAATCAAGAACTTTTTACTATTCGGCAAGGAATAGGTTCTTTTTCAGCGCAAGAAAGAGCGAAATCGATTACAGCTAGAATCGAAAAAATTGCCGATGACGATGCTCTTTCTCCTGAAGATTTAACCATAAAAATTGATCCTGAAGACAAAAACCCTTCGATTATTTTGGGAGATACGGTTATTGCTACTATTACTTCTAGAGATGCCAAATTACACGCAGTCAGTCAAGAAGTATTAGCCGAACGAGCTTTAGCAAAGATTAAAGCAGCCATTGTCCGTTATCGTCAAGAACGTCAACCAGATAAACTCTTAAAAGATGCAGCTTTGACGGTAAGTGCTACCTTGTCCACGGTTTTAATTTTCTGGGCGATGATTTTTATATCTTCGCGGGTTTTTCCCCAGATTCAGAGATTAATCACCTCCCTAGTTCCTGGGGTGGGATTCCAAAGTTTTGAGATTATTAGTTCCAGAACAATAGGAATTTTTTCCCTAAGAGTTTTGCAATTTATCCGCACTCTGATTATTTTAACTATTCTCTATTTTTATTTAACTTTTATCCTTCGTCTTTTTCCCTGGACTAGAAAATTTGGTGATGGTTTTCTGCAATACTTTTTTAGTGCTTTAGAAGTTTTTTCCCAAGAGATAGCAAAATATTTACCCAATATTTTTATCATACTGCTAGTTGTTTTTATAACTCACTATCTGTTGAGGGCAATTAGACCATTTTTCAATGCATTGGAAAGAGAAAATTTAGTCATACATGGTTTCTATCCCGATTGGGCAAAACCAACCTATAATTTACTGTCACTGCTGATAATTGCCTTAGCTATAGTCATCGCTTTTCCCTATTTACCCGGATTTAATTCTCCTGCTTTTCAGGGAGTGTCGGTATTTTTAGGGGTGCTATTTTCCTTGGGTTCTACCTCTGCTATTGCTAACGTAGTAGGAGGAATTATCCTCATCTATACCCGCTCTTTTCAACTAGGAGATAAAATTTCTATTGGTGATGTTATTGGAGATGTGATTGAAAAAGGATTATTAGTCACCCGTATTCGCACACCGTCTAATAAAATTATCACGATTCCTAACTCATCGCTGTTAAACACCAATGTGATTAACTTTAGCGTCTCTCAAAGGGAATTCAAAGAGCCTTTAATTTTGCAAACCACAGTCACTCTCGGTTATGATTTACCTTGGCGTAAGGTTCACGCAACCCTGAAAGAAGCAGCCTTAGCAACCCAATTTATTGTCTCAGAACCTGCTCCTTTTGTCTTGCAAACCAGTCTCGATGATTTTTATGTCAGCTATCAGCTAAATGCCTACACCGATCATCCTAACAAAATGGTGTATATTTATTCTGAATTACATCAAAATATTCAGGATAAATGTAACGAAGTTGGTATCGAAATTATGTCCCCTCACTACAAAGCTCTACGGGATGGCAATCACAGCACTATTCCTGAAAATTATCTGCCAGAAGATTATGAAATTCCTGCTTTTAGTATTCAGTCAAATCCTCAGAAGTAATAATTTTTTTTAATGCAAGACTTCGTGAGCATAATTACCTCATTTTGCGCTCGATTATACTCATTAAGACGACGAAATAGAAAGACAGAATGTTTAATTAAATGCCTTGAGGAGAATGATGAAATTAGTTCAAAAACATCTAATTAAATTTAATCACAAAAATTATTCAGTCATTGATAAATTAGGATTTTTATCGAAGAATCTGTATAATTGTGCTGTTTATTTAAACCGTCAAGTTTTCTTTTCACATCAACCATTTTTAACAATGACTGAGTTACATCATGCCTTAAAAATGAGTCCAGATTATCAAGCCTTACCCGCCAAAGTAAGTCAGTTAGTATTAAAGCAAGTAGAAAAAACCTTTAAATCCTACCAAAAAGCGAAAGAACAATACAAAAAATCGCCAGATAAATTTACAGGAGAGCCTAAGTTGCCAAGATACAAAGACAAGAAAAAAGGTAGAAACGTTTTAACTTATAACTATCAAGCCATTTCTAAAAAAGCGTTGAAGCAAGGTTTAATCAAGCTATCAGGGACTAATTTAGAATTTAAAACTAATTTAAAGGAAGTCTTAGAGGTTAGGATTATTCCTAAATTGGGTGCTTATTGTTTAGAGATTGTCTATGAACAACCATCCTCATCAAGTCAAGAGGGAGAAAGATATGCTTTTATCGATTTAGGCTTAAATAACCTAGCTGCTGTTACCTCTAATATTCCCGAATTTCAGTCAACTTTAGTATGTGGAAAAGCCTTAAAATCCTGCAATCAAAAGTACAACAAGACACTAGCTAAACTCAAATCGGAATTACCCAGTCTCCAGAAGACCAGTAAAAGAATACAAGGTTTAACTTTAAAGCGTAATTGCCAGGTGGATTATTACCTCCACACCGCTAGTAAATATATTATTGATAAATTACTAGCTCATCAAATTAACCTTTTAGTTATTGGTCATAATCAAGGCTGGAAACAAAACCTTAATATTGGAGATAGAAATAACCAGTCATTTGTAAATATTCCTCATTCAAGGTTTATCGAACAACTTACCTATAAAGCAAATTTAGTAGGAATAGAGGTCAAAACAACTAATGAAAGCTATACCTCTAAATGTAGTTTCTTGGACTTAGAGTCTATTCAAAAGCAAAAAAGCTATTTAGGCAAGAGAATTAAAAGAGGACTATTCAGAAGCTCGTCGGGTTATTTCTATGGAGCAGATATTAATGGTTCCTTAAATATTGGAAGAAAGGTAGTCGGAGAGGCCGCCTTTAGCGGGAATCCGATAGAGAGGTTCGTAGTTAACCCAGTACGGGTCAAAGCGTACAAAGCTAATTCTAGATGCAATATTTGCGTACAGAATTAGTAACTATGATTACCCTAGCGGCAAAAATCTTGTTGATCGGCAATAGTCCCTGATCGAGATAAGATTAACTCTCGTGGTGATAAGGAGGACATTGGTGAATACACTAAACATTCTGGTTCTGCACGGGCCTAATTTAAACCTATTGGGCAAAAGAGAGCCGAATCTCTACGGTAACGTTAATTTAGAAACAATTAACCAGTTTCTAAGCCAAGAAGCTACCCGTTTAGGGGTTAATTTAACCGCATACCAGTCTAATCAAGAAGGGCAATTAGTGGACTGGATTCAGCAAGCATGGGGTCAGCAGCACGGTATTTTGATTAATGCCGGAGCTTATACTCATACCAGTATCGCCATCCGCGACGCACTCTTAGGCACAAAAATGGCCTGTGTGGAAGTACACTTAAGCAATATTTACAAACGCGAGTCTTTCCGTCATCATTCCTACATTGCCGATATAGCCATCGGACAGATTAGCGGTTTTGGAGCCGAAAGCTATCGCTTAGGATTATGGGCATTAGTTGATTATTTGCAAAAGAATAGAAGCAAGCTGGTTATCTAAGGGCTAATTTCACGACCGAGGTACTCAAGTTTCTCTAGAACAGATTGAAGCAAAGATCGCCGCTGCTCGACGACAATATCTAAGTTAGCCAACATATATTTTACGTCTTTGTAGGCATTGTCCAGCAAGGCTAGTAATAATTCGCGATCGCTGGCCATCTCTTTTTCTGATCGGTCACAAGTTTGTTGAAGTAATAAGTCCACTGGTGGAGAAGGAAGGGAAGGCGATCGCTCGGACTCTAGCTGTTGAATCGTTTGTTGTAAATTTTCAATCACCCCATACATTTCCATCGGGTCAAAAACCCTTAACAGACTGGTTTGTGTAACAATACCCAACCCCCGACCCCAGTTCCAAGAAACCACCAAACGCCCCACCCGCCGTTTTTGCATTTCCTGATGGGCTGTCCACAGGGAGTCCTCGGGGTTGAGGAGAAATAACGGCGTACTCATCACCGTCTGGGCCCTAGTTTTGTTCAGATCGATTTGAACTGCTTGAAACTGGACAAGATCTCGCTCTGTCACAATACCAACGGGGTAGTCATTGTCTTCGGAATTTCTCTGGGTGATCACCACACAACTGACACGATGTTCGGCCATTAACTGGGCCAATTGCAAGACTGTGGCGGTGAGTGGGGCCTGTACCACTTGAGTGGTCATCACATCCGATACGCGACGAAACCGCAATAGATTGGCCGGACGCAATATCTGGCGAATACTTTCATGGGAGATCACCCCGATTAACTGTCCTTGGTCATCCACAATCGGCAAATGGCGAATGCGGTAGCGCCGAAACAAAAACAGGGCAGCAAAAATGTCTTGAGCAGATTGCTGGGGCAACGTGATCAGGGGATGTACCATCACATCAGCAACGGTTGTCTCGGTCAGGTTAATTCCTTGAGCGGTGAGTCGCACCACATCCCGTTCTGTCAAAATTCCTAATAGCTCTTGCCCTTGCACCACCAGCAGACAGCTAACACGCACCTCTCCGGCCGGAGCAGCTAGAGGGGATAGGTCATCGGTGAGTAAACACAGACGACTATGGGCCTGGCCGATCATGGCGATCGCATTCGCCAGGGAAGTGGTTGGCGGCACCGTCAAGGGTTGGCGATTGATCGCCTTTTCCAGATCGGGGGCCCAACTCAGAGGTGTATCGAGGGACATCAGCACCATCCTGCGATCGCAAAGGACAAGATAGACAGAACAGCCTCTGGGCAAAGAACCCAGACTCTCAGAGTTGCCAAAACCCGTTCTAAAACTATCTCAAAGTGTAGCGCCATTTAACTTTTTCCTAAAAGATGTAACGTTTTGTTACAATTTTTATTAGACTCGTAAAGATTTTAGACCCACTTCGGTGTATCATAGAGGGATGTAACAGGGTAAAGCCTGAAACTTTTTATTTAGAGGTTATTCAGCCTCTAATGGTTTCAGGAGCGGCATCACCAGACGCTGGGGTGAGTACTTCCGGGTTATGCTCGGACTGAGGGGTTACTCCGGAAATTCTGGACACCTTTCCATATAGTCGATCCAGCACTCGCTTTACGGAAATACGCTGCCATGGTAAACCGCGTTTGGTGGTGTAGCCCTGTTCATTAAGCCAATCGGCGATCTTCTGCAAGGATTTCCCTGATTTGTGATGACGGCGAATCAGTTCAATGACCCGGCACTCTTCCGGATCATCCACTAATTCCCCATTGATCGAGCGTTGTCCAAAGGCAGGGGAGCCGTAGCCCGCATAACCACCGTTGCTTGCTTTTGCTTGTCTGCCTTGTTCTAGCCGATCCCAGGCAGATAAATCGTTGGAAGGGGTCGCTGTCATAGGTTATCTAAATGCAACAACTTGCAAAACCATATTATCGCAACTTAACGTCGCAAATTTGTTTTGATTGGGGGCAGCCGATGACGACTTACACAGTAAAACCCCTGCATGAGCAGGGACTAGATGTCACCATCGATGTCTGGGACAACCAAACTATAGACGATACCCCTGGGAGAGAGTCAAAAGCCGAGCATTTTTAGAGGAGGAGCGGTTCAAAGCTGAATTTATATTCTAAAACCCAGCGAGCAGAGAATTTGGACTAAGTTACACAGCATCAATTTGGAGATATAAACATGGGTACGGCTACATTTATTCAAGATGAAACTGAATTTGATTCCCTCTTAAAGAGTGAATCAGTGTTGGTGGTAGATTGCACCGCAACCTGGTGTGGACCTTGCAAACTGGTGGCACCGTTGATCGATCGATTGGCCGATGACTATAGCGATCGCGCCAAAGTCTTCAAACTTGACCTAGACAATAACAAACCCGTGGCCAAACGCTTTGGGATTAGAAGTATTCCTGCTGTCATGGTATTTAAACAGGGGGAATTGATAGAAACATTAGTTGGGGTTAAACCCTATGAAGAATTTATGGCAGCCGTAGAACGACAATTATAGTCTTCCACCGTTAACAAACACTCTGGGCAAACCTCAGACTTTGACCCTTTCCTTCTCACACCACTATTTAATTTTGAGGTATGGCGATGAACAAGCTTATAGAAATTCGGTGTCCTAACTGTGGCAGCGTAGCTCAACGGCTCTTGAGCGATCGCCTACCCGCAGGATATAAGTGTCCGGCCCGACAGGTTGCTCAGACGGAATGCCCAGTGTGTGATTATTTCATCGCCATGTGTTGGCAAAATGGCGCTGTGCTGGAGGCCTATGCACCTGGCATTCAGGGGAACACAGCTGCGGCCATGCCGCCCCAGCCCCAACCAGCGATCGCCCATTGGTCTTTGTCATCTGTGTTCAAAGTGGCACTCAGCCCACAAGAGTCGAGGAAATTGCTATCGGGGCAACCCTAGTCAACTTTTGCATTTATACCAGTTCTTTCATTTAACCAAACCAAACCATATATGCTACAAGCTCAAGAAATTATGACCCAAAACGTTGTCACCATTCGTGGTTCGGCAACGGTTGCCGATGCCGTGAAATTGATGAAAGAAAAAAAACTGCGGGGTTTGATTGTCGAACCGCGCCATGAACAGGATCCTTATGGAATTGTCACCGAAACCGACATCGTTTACAAAGTGGCGGCCTTTGGCCACGATCCTAAAACTATGCGGGTTTACGAAATTATGGCCAAGCCCTGTGTGGTTGTCAATCCCGAACTGGGGGTGGAATATGTGGCCCGGTTATTTGCTCAAACCCGCATTCGCCGCGCCCCGGTGATTCAGGGCAAAACTTTGCTGGGCATTATTTCTGTCAGCGATATTCTCTTCAAGAGCGATTTTGTTGAAAAGCCTAAGCGGTTGTTCATTGAAGATGAAATTGAAGCAGCTCGGGAAGACGCACGGGCAATTTGCGCGGCCAAGGGTGAGACCTCTCCGGATTGCGCCGCGGCCTGGGATGTGGTGGAGGAACTCCAGGCCGAAGCCTCCCATCAACGGGTCAAAAAACAGGGGAGTAATTCATTTCAGGCTTACTGCGAAGCCAATCCCGATGCCTTAGAGTGCCGCATTTATGACGATTAAATCCTTGCGGGTTTTAGGAAAATCGATCGCCTTAAGTAGGGTTTGTCACAAAAAGTTTTTCCTGGGGGTAGGGTGTAGGCTTCGGCCGTGAGATCAGGCTTCGACGGTGAGACTTCGGACGTTCGGCGAGCTCAGTAGTTCGACAAGCTCACTAACACGAACGCTCAGCCGAACCGCCGAACGGGTGTGGGGTCTAGGGTTTTACCTAATTTTGTCCTATAGGTCTAATAAAGTTGTTAAGTATTGCCGTTATCGATCAAGATCGGGTTAGCTTGGAGATAGCAGTGAGCATTCAGCTTTAAACACTTAATAACTGCTAACCTAATCACTGATAAGGGAGTTTTTTCATGGCTTTTAGCCGTTCTAGCGGTATTTTGCTTCATCCCACCAGTCACCCCGGCCGTTACGGGATTGGAGAACTAGGTAGGGAAGCCTATCAATTTATCGATTTTTTGGCTCAAAGTGGTCAAAAACTCTGGCAAATTCTCCCTTTAGGTCCCACAGGCTACGGTAACTCTCCCTACATGAGTTTTAGTGCCATTGCTGGCAATCATCTCCTGATTAGTCTCGATATTCTTCGGGAAAAAAACCTGCTTAGTGAGGCGGATTTCGAGGATATTCCCGATTTTCCCCTCGATCAAGTGGATTTCGATAAATTGATCGCATGGAAAATTCCCCTACTTAGAAAGGCGGCGAGCAATTTTGTCAAGGGTTCTGACACAATTCTTTACAAACAGTTTGCTGGCTTTTGTGGTGGCAATGCTGATTGGTTAGAGGATTATGCCCTATTTATGGCTTTATCCCACGCTTACCAGGGTAAAGTCTGGATGGAATGGCCGACAGAAATTCGCGAACGTCATTGGGGTGCGTTGGAAACACCGAAACAGGAGTTACAAGAGGAGATTTTTCTGCACAAATTCCTGCAATTTGAGTTTTTTGAGCAGTGGTTAGCCCTAAAACGCTATGCTAACTCCCTCGGTATCGAGATTATCGGCGATATCCCCATTTATGTCTCCCATAATAGCGCCGATGTTTGGGCAAATCCGCAGGTTTTCCGACTAGATCCCCAAACTGGTAATCCCTTGGAAGTGGCCGGGGTTCCCCCGGATTATTTCTCAGAAACGGGGCAATTATGGGGAAATCCCCTCTATAACTGGGATCATCTCAAAAATACTGGCTTTGACTGGTGGGTACGCCGTTTAAAAGGGGTTCTTTCCCTCGTCGATATCATCCGTATCGATCATTTTCGCGGATTAGAGGCCTATTGGGCCGTGGCTTTTGGCCAGGAAAACGCTATTAATGGTCATTGGCTAAAGGCCCCGGGTTATGATCTGTTTAATACTATTGGCGCTCGTTTGGGTAAATTGCCGATTATTGCCGAAGATTTGGGCGATATTGACCAAGCAGTTCTAGATTTTCGCGATCACTTTGCCTTCCCGGGGATGAAGATTCTTCACTTCGCTTTTGGGGGTGATGCGGGTAATCCCTATCTTCCTTTTAACGTCGAACGCAACTGTGTGATTTATACCGGCACTCACGATAATAATACTACTGTGGGCTGGTTTCAGGATAACGCCAATGACTACGAAAAAGCGCGACTATATCAATATCTTGGCGCTCCCAGTGGTCAGGGAGTGGCTTGGGATCTGATTCGACTTGCCTATAGTTCCGTGGCTAATCAGGCGATCGTACCGTTACAGGATGTGTTAGGTTTAGGATCGGATGCGCGGATGAATACCCCCAGTGTCGCAGAAGGGAATTGGTCATGGCGCTATCGTCAGGAAGCTTTAACCAGAGAATATAGCGAGAGATTGCGAGATTTAGTCAATTTTTTTGGCAGAAATCGTTAAATCTCAATCCTTTTTTTCGAGACGTTACTCCTAACGTCTCTTTTTGTCTGGTTAATGTGGGTGAGAATTTTTTAGCAATCTTTGCCGGATGCGATCGAGATTTTCTTGACTATTGACGGGTAAATGGGGTAGGGGTAATTCTAAATTAGGCCAATTACTCAAATCATGGCAGGGACAGGATAAACCCGATTGGCCCAGCACTTCAATTGGTACGGGTATAGTACAACGAGCGCAGGGGTGAAATTCCCATTGAGGGGAAAGTAAGTCTTGGATAGTTTGTTGAGTACCTTCTAGGTAACAATCGCCACTTTCAGGATCGAGCATTTTTTGCCAACAATCTTCAAACTCCGACGAATAGCGATCGCCATTGAAGATAGGCAGCGGACATAGCATAGCTTGGTTTTTGGGACAAATAACTTTTTTTCCCAATTGAAACCAATGGGCGAGATACTGTTTAACTGCGGAGGTGTCTGACATATAGTTTGTGTGGAGGCTGCCCTGATGATTGCTCTTACCATCAATCCTAGCGTTAACTTCTGGTGTCGGACAGGTCTTAGGATGATTGATGATCGAGTTTAATAATTATTTTAGGTAACTGAGCATTGGGAGCTAGATTAATCCCAATAAACTCACCATTAAAGCTTTTTGGGCGTGCATCCGATTTTCCGCTTGCTCCCAGACTTTTGATTGTACACCCTCGATCGCCCCGTCGGTAATTTCTTCACCCCGGTGAGCAGGTAAACAATGGAGAATAATCGCGTCTTTGTCAGCGTGACTCATTAGCTGTTCATTGACTTGGTAGGGCTGAAAAACGGGAATTCGGGCATCAGCAAGGCTTTCCTGTCCCATACTTGCCCAGACATCAGTATAGACCACCTGAGAGTCTTTCACGGCCATAACGGGATCGTCGGTAATTAAGATTTTACTACCGGTTTTCTCGCCTATAGCTTGGGCGCTGGCGACAATTTCCCCATCCGGTTGATAGTTTGCGGGGGAAGCAACCCGCACATTTAACCCCATCAAAGCGCCACCTAAGAGGAGAGAATTAGCGACATTATTACCATCCCCCACATAGGTGAGGTTAATTCCCCGTAAAGTCTGAAAAGTCTCTTGGATAGTCTGTAAATCGGCTAATATCTGACAGGGATGTTCTAAATCCGTTAAAGCGTTGATAATTGGAATGCGCGAATAATTAGCAAAAGCTTCTAAATCCTCTTGTTTAAAGGTGCGAACCGCGAGAATATCGAGATAGCGATCGAGTACCCGGGCTGTATCGGCTAAGGGTTCCCCGCGCCCCACTTGGGTTACACTGGGATTGAGATCGATTACCTGTCCCCCTAACTGGTACATGGCGACGGTAAAGGAAACCCGAGTCCTGGTGGAAGCTTTATAAAATAGCAATCCCAGGACTTTGTTACAGCTAGGGTTAAGATTGCCAGCTTTAAGCTGTGCCGATAGATTGAGTAGGGCGCTTATTTCTTGGCTACTCATGTCGGTTATTCTTAAAACATCTCGTCCTTTTAAAGTGGCTACCATTGGTTTTTCTCTCGATAAACAGGGGTTTTGATTGGCTTTTATGGCAGTTAGCGAGGCTGCAAAAATCTTGAGTAAAGACCTTATTATAATCCAGTTTTTTCGCTATTAGGCAATTTTTCCCGAAAATTTTTGATTGTGGGGGATGTTAGTCCAGCTAACACCCCCAAATTATCTTTTCAATTAGGTAGGTGTTAAAAATTGTCAGATTCCCCACTTATTAAGGCGGATCCTCCCCCTTATCAACTATCCATTAGTCGGATATTTCTTAACAAAAAGAGAAGAAACTTAAAAAAAGGGGAAACGATTGATAGGTATAGTTTTGAAAGAAGGAATCAAGGTGGAGGTAAGCAAAAAAATGGAGAAATGGGCAGCCCAAGAATTACAGTATGCAGACCTAGGGGACACCAGAAGAAAGAAAAGGTTAATCAGTATCGTAGAAAACTTGGCCAGCCAACCTAGTACAAGTGTGCCACAAGCTTCGGGAAATCTAGCCGCAGCGAGTGCCACCTACGACTTTTGGAATTCCCCCTATTTTCACCCAGCAATTCTCATTTTGAAATAAATAGAGCATTAACCCCGATTTTGGCAGGGAAAATATAGTACGAAGCAACTATTTTCTAGAAGAGGCGAACAATAAAAAAAACAATTGGCTAGACAAATTAAGTATAAATACTCAAGCAATCAAAGAGGTTGGCTGAGAACGAACGGGGTTAAATCAGGAAGATAGTTCTGTTTTTAGAATAGAGAATTCAAGGGAAATAAAAATTTATAATTATTGTCAGCTAAGGTAAAATGGGTGAGATAGAAATCCACTAGCACGTCAAATTATTCCAAGATGGCTCAAAAAGCGGCAACCCTAGAAATTTCGGAATTAATGCAATTTTTACATCAAGAATTAGATGATTTACCCGATGAGAGGAAACCTGGAAATAATAGAAAATATGAGATAAAAGATGCCGTGATGGCTGCATTTTCAGTCTTTTTTACTCAGTCGCCGTCTTTTTTAGACCATCAACGTTTAATGAAAAGCAATAAGGGAAAAGATAATGCTGAAAGTTTATTTTCAATTAAAAAAATTCCTGGGGATAATCAAATAAGAAATTTGTTAGATCCAGTGCCAGCATCTAATATCTCTAGGACTTTTCAAAAAGTCTATGAATGGTTAAAAGAAAAGGGAGTTTTGAAAAAGTTTCTCTACTTAGATGGAGAAATATTAGTGGCGTTAGATGGCACAGAATATTTCTCATCAAAGAAAATTAATTGCCCTCATTGTAACTGTCGTAATCATCGAAATGGAACTACAACTTATTTTCATGGCTGTGTCACACCGATAGTAGTTTCTCCTAAGCAAAAACAAGTAATTAATTTAGAGCCAGAATTCATTAAAAAACAAGATGGACATCAAAAACAAGACTGTGAAAATGCGGCCGTTAAAAGATGGTTAAATAGGAATCATAAAAATAAGTATGGTTATCCTGTAACTCTTTTAGGAGACGACTTATATTCTCACGAACCTGTTTGTGAATTAGCGATAAAACAAGGTTATAATTTTATTTTTGTTTGTTTGGAAACGTCGCATAAAACTTTATATGAATGGCTAGAATTTTTAGAAAAAAGTGGCGAAGTTAGGACCGTTGAAAAGAAACAATGGGATGGACGAAAAAATCTAATTTATCGTTATCGTTATGCTTCTAGAGTTCCCTTAAGAGAGGGGGACTCAAGTCTCGAAGTTAATTGGTGTGAAGTGACTGTTATCAATGAAAAAACCCAGAAAACTATCTACCAAAATAATTGGATAACTAATCATAAAATCACGGAAAATAATGTCGAAGAAATTGTCAAAGCTGGACGTAGCAGATGGAAAGTTGAAAATGAAGGCAATAACGTTCTTAAAAATCACGGTTATAATTTAGAGCATAACTTTGGTCACGGTCAGAATCATTTGTGCGAGTTCTTATTGTCTTTGAATTTACTAGCTTTTTTATTTCATACCGTGTTGGATTTAGTTAATTACACCTATCAAAAGATTCGTGAGCTATTAGTAACTAGGACTTCTTTCTTTAATGATATTCGTACCCTATTAAAATTTATTTGGTTTAAGAATTGGTCGGAATTTTTCTCATTTATTCTAACCGAATATGTCCCATTTAAAAAAGTAAATTCTAGTTAAAAATGTCAATTTTTCGAGAGAAGGAAAGATTATTTTATTCATTGAAAAAACCACAAATTAGGTCAGAATTTCAGCTAAATTTATGAGTTGAGATAAGTTTTTTATGGGCAGATATTTTAAAACTGTCTCTTGAAGCTAATTATGATGATTATCTTGAAAAAAAATGATAATTAGACAGAAGTTCTCTATGTGAACAAGAGAACTTTATCTTCTTTTGTTTTCAAAATGAGAATTGCTGATTTTCACCCCTCAGATATAGTTGCCACCCAGGCCAAAAGTACAGTAGAAAGAATCAAAGAACATCCAATAGTTTTGGCAGTTCAAGACACAACAAGTTTAGACTTTACGACACAAAAAGCCAAAAAAGTGCGTAAACCGGGGATTGTTGTGAATATTTGCACAGGGTTCACTCCTTTAATAGCCTATTCCACTACTATTCGCCATTCGTGCAGTTCATACTCCACACAGCCATTTTTAATCAGGGGATGCTGCCCGATGATCGATTCGGCTGCTTCCGGGGAATCGATTTTAAATAATAACATCCCATCGCCTCTTTCTGTTCAATAACTCGTTTTTGTCTCCTGTCGGCTCTCTTGGGTTTGGTGGGTAAAATGTATTTTATAAGATATATTCCGGCCAGCGAGCGACTGGAACGAACCACAAAGACACAAAGAACACAAAGATTGATCGGTTCTATATAAGTTAAACTGGTCGCAACGCGCTCGCTACGCGAGATCACACAAAGAATAAGAGAGGCTCTTGTGCTGTCTCGGTTAACCGCTGCATATATGCTTGTTTGACAAACCGAAGAACCTAATTTTTTTCAGGACGATGACTGGTAAGCAACCCGAAAATTCTATAGATTAATGGCAAAAAAGACTTGACAAAATCCCTCGATTTGACTTATACTTTTTAGTATAATGGGAATCCGTGCCGAAATATATATAAGCCTTTTTACTTCCGCTATAAGTTTGTCCGAGAACCAATCGAGAAAACCATAAACGGGTCATTCGAGGAGCCTTATGCCAGAATCTAGATCTGAGATTATTTCAGTTAAAGTTAAAGAAAATGTCACCATGTTAGTGGAAGCGAGGAGTTTCGGTGGTGAACGGGAAGTATCCGATCAAATATTTGACTTCCAAAGTGTGGCTGATACAATTGAGGCAGTTACTGAATCGATCGCTGCTACGATCAATAAAGTGAAACCCAAAAAGGCTACCGTAGAATTTGGGGTAGAAGTCAGGGTAAAATCTGGTAAACTAACCGCTTTAATTGTGGAAGGTGAAGGAAAGGGAAATTTAAAAATTACCCTGGAATGGGGGGGATAAATTGATTAAATGCTTACCTCGGAATCTCTACCCTCGTACACTGTCAGGTTAAAGTTAATCTATGGGTCAGGAACAGGCTTTTTTGTGGGACAAGGGTTAATTTTGACCTGTCTTCATGTGGTAAAAGATGCGCGGGATAATCGCGAGACTATCGAGATAATTTGGCAAGGTCAAATTTCTGGGGCTAAAATTATCGACTTACCGAATCTAGACGGGATCGATCTGGCTCTTTTACAATTAAACTCGTCTTTAGATCACAAATATGTCGATTTTGATCACGATTTACAATTAACAGATAAATTATACACTTTTGGCTATACCAACGATTATCCGAACGGTGATCCTAGTGACTTTGAGTATATAGGTTTAACGGGGGATGAAAACCCCCTAATCAAGTTTAAATTAGGGCAAGTACAACCCGGTTTTAGTGGTTCACCGCTTGTAAATTTACGCACGGGGAAAGTGTGCGGAGTGGTGAATAAAACCAGAGATGAGTATAGTGATTTAGGAGGAAGAGCGATTCCAGTTCAGACTATTTTTAAATATTTTCCGCAATTACAACCCCAAAAAAATGCCCATAATCCTTTTAAACCCACTTCCGGAGGTATTAAAGAAATTCAGCAGATTTTTGGCCGAGAACAAGAAATTAAAGATATTTTTGAGGTTTTAAATTCCGGCAGTAGTGCTGCTATTATCGGGGAAAGGGGAACAGGAAAAACCACCCTGCTTTGGGGAATTTACCATCAAGCAAGGGAGTATTTACTTAGTCATCGACAACCCTTGTATCTCAACTTAGAAGGATTAGCAGGAGATAAGGATTTTTATTATGAATTATGTAATCAGATTGGTATAGCTGCGAATTACGATAAACCGCTCAAAGGAACTAGATTAACTAGGGAATTAGAAAAACATAAAATCCTGTTATTATTGGATGTGGTAGATAATATGACTCAAAAATATTTCAGCTATCAGCTTAGAAGTCAATTAAGAGAGTTGGCTAATCGTCCCGATCCACCTTTAAGATTAGTAGTAGCGGCTAATCGTCCCCTTGATGTTTTATTTCCTGATAACAAAGGAGGTGATTCACCTTTCGAGGGAATTTGTCAACAATTTTCGATTAAATTATGGGATGAAGCTAAAATTAAAGAGTTTATTAGTCATCGTCTAAGTCAAACTGGAGTGACTTTTACTGAGGAGGAAATAAGTTCTCTTGTTAGGCAAAGTCAAGGAAAGCCGCGAGAGGTGATGCAAAGTTGTTTTAAACTTTATCAAACCAAAGTCAATAACTCAGCATCCCGAACTTAGGTTATAACTAAATAATAAGTTGATTTAATTTTTGGTTTGATCCTACCTTGATAAGGGGGGTTTGATCCCCCCTGCCCCCCTTGATAAGGGGGGTTTGCTCCTACCTTGATAAGGGGGGTTTGATCCCCCCTGCCCCCCTTGATAAGGGGGGTTTGCTCCTACCTTGATAAGGGGGGTTTGCTCCTACCTTGATAAGGGGGGTTTGATCCCCCCTGCCCCCCTTGATAAGGGGGGTTTGATCCCCCCTGCCCCCCTTGATAAGGGGGGTGTTTGACAGTTAACACCTAACTACTTAATAAACCATCACCGGGTAAATAGCTAGAGATAAAAATTATGAAGGAAAGCACCGTCCCTAGAATTAATCTCGCTCCTAAACTCAAACGCGATTTATCTTTATGGAATCCCTTTGATTATCTTTTGCTGTTGTACTGGGTGTTTTATTTTCCCCAAGCAGTGCGCTGGTATGTGGAAACGAGAGGCGGCGGCGATAAATTAAAAGAACAGAAAACATGGCGCGATATAATGCAATTTCTCCGCGACCATCCCGTACAATTGCGTCTAGGGATTCAGGGTCTTCTCTTAACTGTAATTACCCCTCTGATTATCTGTAGCATAGCGGCAAATTTAGGACTTTCTGTTAATTGGGTGGGCGTGGTGTGGGGCGTGGTGTCCGGCGTGGTGTCCGGCGTGGTGTCCGGCGTGGTGTCCGGCGTGGTGTTGGGCGTGGTGTTGGGCGTGGTGTCCGGCGTGTTGTTCGGCGTGGGGTTGGGCGTGGTGTCCGGCGTGGTGTTGGGCGTGGGGTACGGCGTGGTGTTGGGCGTGGGGTACGGCGTGGGGTACGGCTTGGTGTCGTCCTGCGTGGGGTTCGGCGTGTCGTTGGGCGTGGACTTCGGCGTGTCGTTGGGCGTGGTGTCCGGCGTGGTGTCCAGCGTGGTGTCCGGCGTGGGGTTTATATTCGCCTTTTTCCGTCTTGATAATTGGCTAATCGGGCTTTTGGCAGGCCCCCAAGGGCGACTTTTTCCCCGTATTACCCTTCTACCGCTGCCGGGGTTAACCTCGACTCTACAACAATGGTTACAGCAAGACTGGGAAACGGCTATTAATAACCTCAATCAATACCTTCAGTACAGCCGCCAGTTTATTCCTGTCCTTGTCGCCGTTAACCGCGTTTTATCGCAATTCCCAGAGGCAGAAATTATCTATCGCGTCTCCCGTCTGGCAGAAAATCCCTCCGATTGGCAATTGTTAAAATATGCGTCGGCGAAACTGTTTTCTTTTCCTCCCAGCAAAATCCGTCTCGATACCCCTGCTCGTGCCGCCGCCGCTGGTTTTTGGTATCTTCGCCAACGGGACACCGAAAAAGCCGAAAAAGCCTTTGCTGTGGTACGTTCCCTCGCCTACGGGGAAGAAATGTATAGCCTCGCCCAAACTTTACACCGATTTAGTCAGGCAGCAACTCTCCATAGTATCGCTTCCCTGGAGGTTGCCCCCATTGCCGCAGAACCTTCATTACGTCCGCAAACTTGGCAAGCTATCAGCAGTTTAAATCGAGTTATCACAGAAATAGCTTTAGTCCAGGGAAGTTATTCCCAACAGACCAGATCCCTCGCTCTTAATCGGATTATCGGGGAATTAAGGGATATAACCGACCAACAGGCGGCCAATTTATACCAAGCAGAAACATTATTAATCCTTTCCATCGTCGCAACATGGGCAGACATTAGCGCATCCATCGCGGGAACGGTGGGAACGGTAACTATTACCCAACCGATTCCTAATCTCTACATTATCGGTGATCCGGTGATCGGTAAACGCTTTGTTGGTCGTGAGGATATCCTGCGGGAACTTCAGTCAATGTGGTCGGGAGATAACCTATCCTCCGTAGTTCTCTATGGTCATCGTCGCATGGGTAAAACTTCGATTCTACGCAATCTGGAGGCATATCTTCCACCAAATGTCTCCGTTATCTACATTAATTTACAGCGCTTGGCCACAGTAACCAGCCTAGCCGAAGTTCTCCTGACTATGGCTGAGGAAATCGCCCAAACTTTGGCAATTGATGCCCCAGAAGAGGAAAAAATCTCCCAACATCCAGAAATGTATTTTAATCGTTATTTAGACCGTCTGATGCGCCAGATTCTGCCGGAAAGAGCTAAAACTGGTTTAATTATTGCCCTCGATGAGTTCGAGATAATTGAGGATTTAATCGAAGCGAATACCCTCCCCCAGAATTTCCTCGGCTATCTGCGTTCCCTTGTCCAGAGTAGTCCGCGTCTAGCTTTTGTTTTTGCCGGATTACATACCCTAGAGGAGATGACTGCCGATTATTTTCATCCTTTTTTTGGCAGTGTTTACCCGATTCCAGTTAGTTTCCTCTCTCCTGAGTCCACCCGCGTTATCCTCGCTAATCCCGTTGGGGAAGACGAGGATTTTCCCCTAGACTATACCCCATCCGCTTTGGACAAAATTTATCAACTTACCCACGGTCAACCCTATTTAGTACAACTGATCGGCTTTCATCTGGTACGTTTTTATAATAAACAGGTCTTTGAGTTGCAACGTCCCCAAGATATTCGTTTTCAGGTGGAAGATGTGGAAAAAGCCATCGATGACGAGTTTTTCCAAAGGGGGAATTATTATTTTACGGGTGTCTGGAAACAGGCTAAACAAGATGCGGCCGGACAAGGGGAGATTTTAATAGTTCTTTCTCCCCATCTGCAAGGATTAACCCGGGCAGATTTACTGTCCAGCACCGGACTAACTGCCACAACTCTCGACCGGGCCCTAAAAACCCTTGAAAATCATCATGTTATCGAATGCCAAGACTCTCGTTATCGGATTGCTGTGGAATTATTCCGTCGTTGGGTATCGGCAAAAATGGCCTAAATTCTTTTGTTATATTTTTGGCTAATATTTCAGCCCCAAATAGGGGGGTTACAGGGCAGCACGGATTCCCACTATAACAAAATAATAGAACAAATCTGGGAATTTGTCAAGGCCTTGGCAATTTTCCGGTTAAAATTGTTTGTTGAGATGGGGTCAGGGACAAGACCCGCCCGGCCCCGACGAAAAACTTTAGTATAATCAAGAATATTTAGTATTTATTAGCTTTTCTGTCTAAGATTGATGTTAAAGGCTGTTCTGTTCGATTTTAATGGGGTGATCATCAATGATGAACCAATCCATCAAGAGTTAATCAATGAAATCTTGCTTGGGGAAAATTTGCTGCCCCTAGGGTCGGAATTTGCGGAGTTATGTCTGGGAAGAAGCGATCGCGTCTGTTTGCGTAATGTTCTCACCCGTCGCGGTCGTCAAGTGACCGAGGAGTATCTGACCAAGTTAATTAACAAAAAAGCCAGTTTATACCGAGAAAGATTAGGAAAATTAGAGAAACTTCCTATTTATGAGGAGATATACTCTTTTTTAAAACGGGTTAAGGCCAGGGATCTACAAATCGGTTTGGTGACGGGAGCAATACGCTCGGAAGTGGAATCAATCTTGCAACGGGTGAACCTTGGGGATTACTTTAGTGTCATTGTCACCGGTGATGAGATTAGCACCAGTAAACCCCAACCGGATGGTTATTTACTGGCCGTAGAAAGATTCAATCGTTGGAATTTTAATCTGCAATTGCAACCCTGGGAATGTCTGGTGATTGAAGATACTTTTGCTGGTTGCGAAGCGGCAAAAAGAGCGGGAATGCAGGTGGTGGGAATCGCTCATACCTATCCCTTCCATTTTATGCAGAGAGTGTCCAACTGGGCGATCGATAATTTTTCCCAACTAGATCTCGATCGCGTGGAAGAGACTTTTAGCCAAATCGGGGATAAAAAGGAGCGATCGGGATTTTTAGGCAATTTATAACCATCTAGAGGCGATTAACAAGCTGAAAATCTCTACTTGCAAAAATTGGCAATTCGTGTTATGCTAACAAAAGTGCTAAGAAAATGCGGGTGTAGTTTAGTGGTAAAACCCTAGCCTTCCAAGCTAATGATAGGGGTTCGATTCCCCTCACCCGCTTAAGTTGTTGTGCAGTCAACGTCTAAGGAATTATCGGTAATATCAACGGCGATTCTGACTTAGAGATCGCTATCTTTTAGATATCTCCGCAAATCTTTGGTACGCTGCTCGGTGACAGCTGCCAAACAATTACTGTAAATCATGGGAGCTATAGAGCCTCCCTCAAACGCACTTCTTTCAAATTCGCAACTGCTGTCTCTAAACTTAATCCAAGCTTGTTGGGCGCTAATTAATTTTTGTTTGCGAGCAGCTGACAGTTTTGGCAGTAGTTGTCGATAAACTTGATTTAACTTGCGATCGGCGTTTTGATAAGCGATGCTGGCACAAATGTTCATTTCGCTTTGAGTCTGGGGATTGTTACAGTTAGGACGTTGAGCTAGTTGCAAGTTTGTCGCTGCAGATGTGGGACCGGCAATGCTGGGGGTAGCCATCCCGACGGCAAATAAACTGGCTATGCTTAATACGGTTAGTAAAAACTCTCCCATGGCCACTTATTTTAATAATGGTAAGAATAGCATAACAGAAATGCGATCAAATCGACCATAGCTTTTTCATTCTGCTCGATTTGTTGGTTGAATTGGTTAACTCTATTTCATTATTTTCAAAAAAGAAAATTAGAGGAGTTGATAACTAAAAAACCCAGACGGGAACTCGTTTATAAGCAGGAGTCCCACAGCGAGGATCGATTTTAGCTTTGAATAAAACATTGGCTTCGGGATAGAACATAAAGCCAACACCTTCGCGAATCGGACCGAAGATAATTTCGATATTTTCTAATTTACCGGCATCTCCTTGAACGGTGACTCGTTGATGTTCTTGAAAGCCCGCTTTTTTGGCATCTTCGGCGTTGATCAATAAACAATGACGGTGAGGCATTCCCCGATATTTATCGCCCATTTGATAAACAACGGTGTTATGTTGTCCATAACTGCGTCCTGTTCCGAGAATCAGGGCAATTCCGGTGGCATTTTCTGGTTGATTGAAATCTTGCTTTTGCGGTGCTTTTAAAGTGGGTAAAGGGGTGACAGACATTTGCGCTTTTCCGGTCGATGTTGGAAAATGGGGTTCGGTAAAAATCCGTCCGCTAATGGTAAATTCTGTTTGGGTTTGATCTAATTGCCCGATCTTTTGATAACCCGGAATCGTTTTGGCGATTAACTGACGAATATAGGCGGTATCGTGTAATCTCGACCAATCAATCGGGTCAGTACCTAAAACCTTGACGGCAATATTTGTTAATAGTTCTACTTCCGAGATGACATCGACATCAGAACCTTGTAGATGACTGCTTCCCCGCTCGTTAAAACGGACAAAATTATTGCCTGATTCAGTTGTTGTCGGGTGAGGATTTTCAAAGCGAGCAAAGACGGGTAAAATTAGCGTATTTTGTCGGGCTAATCCCTGAAAATGTCCTAAATTTGGCTTGGTGGCAACATAAAAAATCGTATCAATTTGAGCTAAGGCTTTTTTGGCTTGATTTAAATCTGGATTTGCCCCATAAAGATTACCTCCCAAACAGAAAAGGGTGTTGATTTTTCCCCGTTCGGCAGCTTCAATTAATGCCCTGGTATCATAACCGCCGGTTATATTTAATGGCTTTCCTAAAAGTTGAGCAAGTGCCTCGGCGATTTCCTGACGTAATCTCACCGTAACGCCCATAGAACCGAAGCCCTGTACATTAGAATGACCTCTGATTGGCATGGTTCCGGCTCCGATTTTGCCAGCATTTCCCGTCATTAAAGCGGTATTGGCAATGCTGATAATATTATCTACCCCGTTTTCCTGTTGTGTAACCCCCATCGCCCAAGCGAAAACTACACGCTCTAAATTGCCGAAAAGGGCGGCGGTTGCTTCAATTTCTTCTCGGGACAAACCGCAGGTTTTAGTAATGGTTTCCCAGGGTGTTTGTCGGGCATAATCTATAACAGATTGCCAATTTTCTGTATGGGATTTGAGATAATCCCACCGCACTAAATTTTGTTCAATTAAAGATTTTTGTAATCCGACGAATAGGGCAGTATCGCTACCCGGTATCGGCTGTAGGTAGAGAGTTGAAATATCGGAACCGCCCCGCAATAAAGATTTTATCGGAAAAGCGGGCGAGGAAAATTTGACCAATCCGACTTCAATTTGCGGATTAATAATAATAATTTTACCACCGCGATCACGAATTTGAATTAATTCATTCATCAGGCGAGGATGATTAGCCGGAGCATTAGAACCGATCAATACCACACAATCGGCTTGTTTTAAACTTTCCAGACTGACCATCGAAGTTCCGGAGCCGAAAACCTGTTTTAAGCCTACGGTCGAGGCGGCATGACAGAGATCGGAACAATCGGCTAAATTATTACTTCCTAATGCCCGGAAAAACAATTGTAAGAGATAGGCGGCTTCATTAGAAGAACGTCCCGAACTATAGGAGGCAATAGTCTCGGACGGTTGACGAAAAGCTTGTTCGGCTAATCGATACACTTCTTCCCAACTAATACGTTGATAGTGACTTTCTCCGGCTTTTAAGAGGACGGGATAACTGAAACGACCCAAGCGATCGCATTCTAGGGAGGTTAAGGACTGTAATTGAGCGAGATGATAGGTCTGAAAAAAATCAGTTTTAATACCTGGCATTAATTCGGAAGTAACTGCCTCGACACTTTTGAGACAACGTTGCAGATTTTCCCCCGCTTCGTTGACAAAACCGCCCTTTTGTCCTCCCGTTCCCCAAGCGCAAGCTAAACAGGCACTTTTATGATTTAAGGTTTGCCAGAGTTTAACCCCTTGAGGAGAGAGGGTTTTTTCTGCCCAATATTGCAATATGGGAAAACCCCCGCCCGCCTCAATTTTGTTGGATATTTCCCGTTCGTTCATCGTTTTTTTCTCTCGATTTTTTCTCAAATCCCTCCGATAGGGAGAGTGTACCCAGTACAATTAAGTTTATCACTATTTTTTAAAAAGTGCATCAGCAACGCATAAACGACTGGGTAAGCTACGGTTAGTTGTTGACAATATCCCCTGATTGTGATTTTATCAGACTGGGGAGAGGTCTATTACAATGATAATTCCGATGGATAAAAATGAAGACTTTCAACATTTAGAAGAGATGATCGTTAATCTCCAAGCAAAACAAAAACAGATTCTGAAGGGGATGTTAGATTATCCGATTGAAATCGATTCGGCAATTCGGATACTTTCGGTTCCGTCTCGGCAATTGCCAACAACTAATGGGTTAAATCCGATCGCTGGGGGGTTGCCGCTCTAATTTGTCCAAAATTCGCTTGAGCAAGACACTATAAACAGGTTCACCGCCTAAAAAGTGGGCTGTGATGGCAGCACAGATACAAGTCAGTAAAATCGGCAGCGCCACCAAAAAATTATCAGTCAATTCCATCACCAACATGACGGCGGTAAGGGGAGCGCGGACCGTGGCCGCCACTAATCCCCCCATCCCAGCCACGGCAAAAACCCCGGGTTGGGGCAGTTGACCCGGAAACCAAGCATCGCACACTTGTGCCAACCCTAAACTGAATAGAGTAGCCAAGGCTAACATGGGGGCAAAAATCCCGCCAATTTCCCCGGAACCATAACAAACCATTGTTAGGAGAAAGCGCCCTAAGAAAACCAGCAGCAAGACCGCTCCTGGAGCTTCACTATTAAAAGTCCAGATGACCGATTCATCGCCACTGCCAACTAAGGGAGCGTAGAGCCAACCGAGCCAACCGATCGCACTTCCCACCAATAACCCCAGCAGTTGGTAAGGAAGTCCCCGCAGCCGGCCAAACCAGTCTAGGGAACGAAACAGGAAAAAATTAAAATAATAGCCAACGATTCCCAGCCCAACCCCCAAAATCACGAACATCCAGAGAGTATCTAGAGGAACTCTCTCGAAATGGCTGATTTTCATGAAACCCTCTTGACCCACAAGCAGCCTGAGGACAATGGCCGCCGTGATAGAGGCAACCATCACTGAACGGTAGGACAAGATCCACGAGTCAAATTTGGGGCGCACTTCTTCGGTGACAAACAAGATGCCCGCGATCGGGGCATTGAAAGCTGTAGTTAATCCTGCTCCTGCTCCCGAAGCGATCAGGATACGCGCCTGTTCAGAGGAGGCCCCGACGAAAGCAGCCACCATCTTACCGATAGCGCCTCCGATTTGAATGGTCGGCCCTTCAAAACCAGCAATCATCCCCGCCCCGATGGAGAGCATTCCGCCAAAAAACTTAACCGGCAGGACTCGCCGCCAGTCGAAGGGCAAGAGGTTGTCAAGCGCTCCCTCAATCTGGGGAATGCCGCTGCCAGCCGTATCCGGCGCTACCCTCCGCACTAGCCAGAAGCTGGCATAGACCATCGCCCCAGCTACCAGGCTAGGGATTAACCAATTCAGAATCGGGTAATCAGCCAGAGCAGCAGCCAGTTGTTGCCGTTGCTGGAGGATGTGGTGTACGGCCATCCGAAAGCCAGTACCCACTAAACCAGCTAGAATGCCAACAATTGCCGCCCACAGGACTACCTGGTTGAGCCGGTGCTTGGCCTCTAAAAATCGGGCCGGAATGTTGCCCAAGATATCGAATGGGGATGTGGGACCAGAATCGCTCTCTGCCATAGAAAAGGATGAGTAACTGTTGGTTTAAGGTTAACATTGAGAGTATCAATAGTCTGCCTAGACATCTTCCTCGACAACCGGGTAGTTTCAAAAATGAAGCATAAAGTATTTTTTTAGGTCCGGCGCCTGACCCTCTTTCACTCTTTTCTTTCCTTCACCTTGGCAGTAGTGGTTAGGGACTTGCGTGGGAATAATATCCCAGCCAGAAAATCGCTCTGTAGAAGAATCAGACCAGCCAGATGGCACATTATCAAAGCGCAAGTCCCTAACATCTCGAAGGCTCTCGCCCTACTTAGGGTGATCAGCAAACCTGAGCGATCGGAGGGCGCAAAGCTTGCGCCCCTACAGTAACGGATTTTGTCCACAATGTAGGGGCGAACTGCGTTCGCCCTATGGCACATTATCAAAGCGCAAGTCCCTTATCGGTTTGGTTGTCAATGCAATCTCTAATCCCATTTACAGTCATGAAGAAAATTCACCCTGAGTTGAGTAAACTAAGGTTATTCTATGGCATCCAATCAGCGATCGCCATAGCCCTACCCTTGCTCATCGGCCTCTTGATGGGTAATCTCAAGCTCATCATTTTACCTGCTCTGGCTGCATTTTTGATTAATTTATTCCTGGGTAGCCTGTCTGTGAGTTACCGAGATAAATTATTAGGATTGGCGATCGCTACCCTAGGCTGTGCCGGGGTCATGAGTCTGGGAACAGTGACTGGCCAGATGCCTTGGTTGCTGGTTATCCTCACTTTTCCCTTGTTGCTGCTCTTCAACTTTATCAGTGTGCTGGGAAGTACAGCCACGGCCATCGGACAGGTAGTGGCAGTGTTTTGGTTGATCTCTACTCACCTACCCGGCAATCTGGATCTGGCCCTAGAAAGATTTTGGTTACTCTTATTGGCCGGCATTTGGGTAATGGTTCGACCCTGGGTAATAGGGCTCAACGATCCCTACAGGCCAGTTAAACAGGCCATCATTACCAGTTACCAAAGCTTGACCCATTTTCTCGAAACTGTTGCCCGAGTTGAGATTGCCGATAAGGACGAACTCTGGGATGTAGAAACATCCCAAGCACAACATCAAACTGGAACAATGATCGCCCAAGCTCGTAGCCTCTGGCACGAGGTTTATATTAGTCAACCCGGCACTCATATTGAAGGCCAGCGCTTGATTTTTTTGATTGAGAAGCTAACTGATATTTATCGGGAAGTAATTGCTCTGACAGAAGTGGTTGTCGGACAAAACAAGAGAGAATTGGCTGAGATGGGACCGGAGCTTAAGCAAGCCTGCCAAACCTTGATCGAGGTAATGAAAACCCTGGATGATATAGTTAAATTGAGAAATACAAGCGATCGCCAAGAAATTGCTCAAGAAACCTTAGCGATGCTCACAACTTTACAGCAGCAAGTGCAAGACTTAAAGAAAAAGTTCCGTATTGGCAGTAATTCCCCGGAAACCACCACACCTAATCTCCATAAACTCATCCTAATTCTGAACAATCTGGCAGAACAAATTGATGCCACTATTACCCTACTCCTCGATCACCAAAAGCAAGTCGAGGTGACACTCCAATCAGTTCCCTTAACCCCTGTCACCCCTTTTTGGGAAATATTGAAAAATAACTGGACTTTTGAGTCGATTAATTTTACTGCGGCTATGCGTCTAGCCACTGTCACTACTTTTGCCATGTTGGTATCCATTCTACTCCATTGGCATCACGGTTATTGGATAGCTTTAACCGTGCTGTTTGTTCTCCAGCCGGATTATGGTGGCACAATCCAAAAGGCTATACAGCGCATTGGTGGCACTATTTTAGGAGTAATCTTAGCAACTCCCATAGTTTTGCAGATTCAAGATCTAAACCTACTAATAATAATTCCAATTATCTTAGCTGCCCTAACTGCTGCCTTCCGTTTTGTTAATTATGCTTTCTTTATGCTCTTTCTGACCATGCTAATTGTGCTGATTCTGGATCTAGACGTACCCAAAGATTGGCAGTTAGCCGAGACGAGGGTTTTTCATACTGTATTGGGGGGAGTTTTGGCAGTCATCAGTTACTATCTTTGGCCAATTTGGCAGAGACGTTCCTTACCCCGAAGAATTGGCATTTTACTAGAAAAGAGTATCAGTTATTTTCAAACTGTGGCCGCTGCTTATCAAGGACAAGCTCAAAGTGCCAAAATCTTAGATTTAAGCCGCCGTCAAGCTGAATTAGCTAGTGATAATGCTTTGGCTACTGTCCAGCGCATGAAACGAGAACCAAAGCAATTTCAGGGTAATGTGGTGGGAACAACAGAATTGATTCTCAATGGGGTTAGTTTTATTAATGGAGTGACTACCCTTAGACAACATCTTCAGCAGTTTCAGCCTTCCCGAACACTGCCGGGATTAGATGAGTTTATTGAACAGGTGACGAAAACATTTGAGAATCTGCAACAAATCCAACAAACAGGGATTAACTCTTTATCTATGCCCAATTTTAACCGAAGTTTACATAGGTTAACGGACTATTTAGAAACCATTCCAGAAGATCAAACTGAAGAAGTAAGATCGTTGAGTTTTATCATTGCAGAGTTACATCAACTTACAGAGAAATTAAAGGGAATGTTTGCAGCGATCGCTTAGAGTAAGCAAAGAGGCGTTGCTGAATTAAGGTATGATTAGGCAAAATGGCGAGCATTCAGAGGAAAATAACTTCTGTTATTTGAATAAGGAACTGGAACATCCTCAAATTTTAGGTAGTGAATTAGTAATCGAATTGAATGTCTGAGCATTTGTTCAGACTTGGAATAACAAAGAGTTTTTCGATGTAACCTGGCTAAATAATGTCTTAGTCTAGTATTTTCTCCCTCTACTCTGGTCATATAAGTTTTGCTAATAATCTGGTCTCCGTCGGGGATAAAATTAGGGTAAACTTTCCATCCATCTGTCACATAAAAATGACATTTCCACTGACCAACAACTTTCCATAAGTCCGCAAAAGTTTTAGCACTATGTTGCCGAAGGCACTCGCCTTGCGAGACCGCCTAAAACCCATCCTAAAATCCCTGTTTTAAAGTGATCTACCGCTGTCCATAACCAGATTTTGTTTTTTTTGAGCCGACAAATGTTTCTAATTCATCTAATTCTCCCACATCGGGAATTGTTTGTGGGTCATAATAATCCGGTAAAAGTTCGCCGACTTGTTTAACCCAATTCATAATTGTCGTATGATGAACGTTTTTAACCCTTTCAATGGCTCGAAAACCCAGACCATTAACATACATTTTCAGACATTCCCGTTTCATTTCTTCAAAAATAACCTCTCTGGGGTTCATAAACCTCTATAAATTGTCTTCCGCAGTTCACACAAATATAGTTCTGTTTTCCTTTTTTATGACCATTTTTATTGATATGATTGGATTGACATTCAGGACATTGCATAATTTCTGAGTTTGATAATGGGTATTTTTGGGTGATCGCCTTCCTCCTCAATCATACCCTAAATCAGCAACGCCGCAAAGAAAAAAGACTATCACTCAATCCACTTATCAATAATGTTTGGAATTTCCTTATTATGCTGCATCTGAAGTATATCAATGTTGAATTTATTGAGGAGGGGGCTATTTTGAGGTAAGACAAAGCCGTAGGTCAAGAAAGACGAATAAATAGGCACAGTTGTCAAAGCTACCTTCGGATTTTGCTTGAGATAATATCTTAAGACTCGATCGCCATCAAGAACCGCCTCTACTTGACCGCTATACATTAAATTAATGGCTTGGTATAGGCTGTTGGCCAAAACAGGAGTAATTTTATATTCAGAGGTGAGATTCATAAAATAAGAACTTCCCGCTAATAGGGAAACTTTTTTATTTTGTAAATCTTGAAGATTGCTCAACTTTTTAGCAGGTTGCTGGGTCAATGCTAGGGTAAAAGTTGTCACCAAACCTGCCGTAATTGAAGAGGTAATCGCCAGGGAAATCCACATCCATAGATAAGTAATAAATCTGCCAGTTCCAGTCACTGGAACTTTATCACCATAGCCGACTGTTGTTGTGGTAACTGACACAAACCAGAAAGCTTCTTGCACCCCCTTAAAATAATTTTTAGGAAACTGTTCGGGATTGCGCTTATGTTCAACAAACCAGATGACATTAGATACTAAAAACAATAGCAGTACAAGTCCTAGCACCGTTAGGATCGCCGCTCGTTGCAAGAAGGGATGAATCAACTGCCAGAGGTTAGGGGGATGGCTGGGAATGAGTAGGGCCAGATAGGAGCTATAGTAAGGCTGAGTAAAGGCGACTTTTTTCAGACCTTCTGGTGTAATTGAGATCGGTCCGACGAGCAAATCGAGAGTGCCATTAGCAACTTGATTAATACCTGTATCAACTTTCTTAACTATATAATACTCGTATTCTAAATTTTCTGAACTGGCTATTCTTTGCCAAATCTCAATACTAATCCCATCAAACTTCGTTGTGCTTTTCGGTGGGTAGTCCGAAGATTTTGGAGAAGGCGAAGGTTTATTTAGGGAGGAAATATCATTAACAGTTAACACTTGATTTTCTATGACATAAGGCGGTGAAACATAGACACCGACTCTTAACTTAGGTGAGGCTTGAACGGGAAGAGCAATCAAGAACAATCCCCCTATCACCGAACCAATTAAAGAATTAATCATAACAGGGATGAAATCTAAGGATGTAAATAAAAAGCTGTACCTAAAACGGCATATAAAATTAACAATAAAATTCCTTCTAGCCAATTAGACTGGCCATCAGAACTGATCGAACTGGTGATGAGAACTGCCGCCGTAGCCGCAAACATACCAAAAACGTTAAATTCTAGGGAGAGAGGAGTCGGGAAGAATAGGCTCACTAGAACTAAAAGTGGAGCCACAAATAGAACCACCTGCAAAGTCGAGCCAATAGATACCGCCACCGTTAAATCCATCTTATTTTTGAGGGCGGTTGTCACGCAAGTAATGTATTCCACGACTCCGCCAAAAAGGGGCAGTAAAATAATACCTGTAAATAGCTCGGTCCAGCCTAATACTTTTACCGTCTCTTCTAGACTCCCCACCAGAATTTCTGAAATGACCACTAGAGCAACGGTACAGATGAGCAGAATTGTGACGGGGTTTCCAAATTTGGCCAAGCCGCGGTCTTGCGTAGCGAGTGCGTTGCGACTGCTGACAGGCTGAGGCTGATTTTCTCTCGCTTCTAGAGCATTTAATCCTTCCACATCTTGCTGAGACTTAAGGGAGAAAATGAGGCTCAATCCATAAAAAATTAGCAACAAAATGGCAGCCGTATAGGAAAAGTTCTGGATGGCAGCTTTCGGCAAACCGTCGGAAGTAAAGTGAATGGCACTGGGAGTCAGCAAAACCAACACAGAAAGCAGCAAGGAAGAGGCATTCAGGCGAGCAATTTCTGGTAAGTAGTCGTGCAAAATTAATTTCCTAGTAAAGATAGGCAAAAGGCAAGAGGCAAAAGGCAAGAGGGGGTTAGATATGTGTAATTAATTTTGCTTAGGTACTTACAAAATTTTGTTGTTGGAAACGCAAGCCTCCTAAGAACATTGCCAACCCCAATCCTAAGAGTAAATTGGCAATAATCGCCCCTAAAATACTCGCCTTGACCACCTCGACTAATCCCGCCCTAAGCGCCACTACTGAGACGACCATTTCCGTTAAATTGCCAAAGGTGGCATTGAGCAGACCGCCTAGGGTCGGGCCAATAATGGCGGCAATGACTTCCGTTGCTTCAGCAATGAAGGCCGCTAGGGGAACGATCGCCAAAGCAGAGAGGACAAAGACGAGGACAGGTGATAACTTCAGCCACTCAGCAGCAAGAGTGATTGGTACGAAGATCAGCAGCAAGAGCAAAAATTTGTTTTTAGCTGACATGGGGGGGGTTCTCTTGACCGTCTTGGGGTGGTTGCGGAGGCGAACTCGGTTGAGGCGGAGATGTCCAGTCGATTTTCTTGCCAGCGATCGCTCCTAAGCTCCGACCGATCTCTGCGCCCGCTGCACCGGCGACTAACTTGCCGATCGCCCCTCCCACCAAAGCAGTTCCTGTTTCCCCGACAAAACTGCTCCCTGTCTTGATCGTCCAATCTCTCACGTCTGTCTGTTCGGACGGAGCTTCCTGAGAGGGTTTTCCTTGCCGCTCGACTTGTTGATTTAAGGCAACTGCTGCATCTGTCCCTAACTGTCCCCCCAAAACCTCTCCGGCCAGAGCGCCTACCATGCCGCCCGCAGGCCCGGCGATGACCGTCCCCACAATTGCGCCCCCCGCAGTCCCCAGGGTTTCACCGAGCTTCTCGCCGCTTTTCTTGCTCAGGTGTTCTGCGATCTCGATCGGATTTGCTCCCCTCTGAGCCTTGTCTGGTTCGGGGTGGACAATTTCGTGGGTGACATCATAGCCTAACTTTGCTCCGGTGGCGCTGCCAGCAAAAGCGCCCACTTGAGCGCCTAAAACCGCCCCGCCCGGTCCAAGCGCCGAACCGATGGCCCCGCCGATTATTCCACCGGCCACTTGTCCCGCCGACATCCCTAGAAAAGCACCACCCACGGCCGCTGGATCCACTGCTTGGCTGATCTGGTCAGCAATTTGCCCAGTAGCTGAGACGACGGACTCTGCGGTTGCCGTTGCCGTTTGCAGGGCGGTCTGTCCCACTTGATTGGCTTGTTCAGCCAAGGGTTTGACCGCCGCCCCAGCCGTTTCCACGAGAGCTTGGCCAGTATCTTGGGTGGCTTTGAGGAGGGGGTTAGCGGCTTCGAGAACGGAGTCGCTTGCTGCTTGCCATTGCTGGGCGGCTGCTTCCCCTGCGGTTTTTGCCGCCTTCGCTATCTGGTTCGCCATACGCTGCGCAGCAGCTAGGAAATCGGCGGGATTTTGAGTAACTTGTTCCTTTGCTGAGGCTGATGAATCTGGATTGGCCATTACTTTTATCCTCCTGAGATTACCCCAGAACTATCGGGTTGGGTAATTATTCGGCAATTTCCACTTCTGTGGGTGCCTCGGGCTTGGTTGAAGTCTTGGCAGTTCTAATTTCTGCCTCGGCTTCTGCTACCAGATCGTTCCAAGACTCACTGACTTCAGCTGCAGTTTCTTGCACCTTCTCGAACGTTTCTAGTCCCCATTTAATGCCACTTTTAGTGAGGTCGCGGCCGGACTCTGCTAGAGACTTTCCTACCTCTGGATTACCCAAAGCACTAATGAGAGGGGCGAGAGCCAGAGCTGCTGCCCCAACGCCCAGTGCCGCCACTGGCTCGATGCCTAACAACAAAGCTTCTAAATCCATAATCACTTACTATCTCTATACCGCTCGATCGGCTATTTTCACTAACAGTTTAACCTGCATTATTGACTAATTGCCCATTACCCAGCCGACGGAAGAGCCGATGAGCTTGCCGCCAACTTCCTGAATTTTTCCAGTAACGGCTGCTTCGGAGAAGATTCCTTCCCCGGGCGAAGTCGTGTCACCAGTTATCGGCCTCACAGCACCGAAGCCCGTGGGCGGGAGTGAGTTGTTGGAGTAGCTGACAGAAATTTTCCTGAAAGGCTTTTTCGGTCATGCCCTGGGGATCGTAGCAGACGACGATCGAGTTGATCGCTGGAGTCAAGTGAACTTCCCTGACGGCTGCTAAGGACAAAATTGAGGTGGACAGGGGTTCGTGCAAGAAGGGATAACATCTCAGCCAAGCCAAGCGCACCCGCAGTCGGCCCAGGGTGAAATGGACGATTTGGAGAGAGCTATCTCGAACGGGCGGGTCGCACTCGCCCCCTACTTGTTCAACGTTAATCATCTTAATTAGGAGCAAGCTAGGAAGCAGAAATGGGACAGGAGCAAGAAGGGCGTTCCTGGTAGCAGGGGCAAGATCACCCCAGCAATTCCTACGATCAAACTAGCGATGGCGATCGCCTTGAGAATTTCTTTTCCTATTCCTTCATATCCAGTCAAAAAGTTTTGCAGTTCCCCCAAGAACTGGTCCCAAAAACTCCCTAACTCGGCTTCTAAGGCTTCTAGAGCAGCAGTTGGCAAGAGGGCGAGGGAATCTGCCTCTTGAACGAGCGCTAAAATTGCTGCCTGCTGTTCGGACTCCGAACCGGGGTGACTCTGATAGTTGATGATCGCGCAACTTGCCGCCGGATTGATGCGGACTTCCCCAATCCAAGGAAGGGACTGGAGGGCATAAGTCAGTTTCTCGCTATATGTGGTATCTCCAGCCAGTTTGGGGATGCCCAGGCGAAGGCGCCCCGGCAGCGAGTGCAGCACTTGGCAGTCAATTTTTGGCTGGTGGGCGATCTCGCGTAGCGAGCGCGTTGCGACCGGCAGGACTTGAGCGTTGCTTACGTTAGTCTGAAGGTTTAATTCAAGGGTTGCGAGTGCTGGAGTCATTTTCTTTTCTTGCTTTCTCTACCGATCACGATGGTCAAACATTGCTATGTCCAACTTTAAACCAAATTAATTCAGTTTGACCTTTTAGACTAAAGGGTTTTTTGATACCCTAGAGGTGATCAAATAGCGAGGTAATCATGGAAGAGTTACTATTATTAGGTGCTGGGGCTGTGGCCGTCCTAGTTGTTGCTCCCATCGTCGGGGCGACTGTCAACCCTGAACTGGGTAAATCCATCTCAGATTCTGGTCGCGACTTGATTAAAGGTGGCCTTAAATTCGGCATGGAAACGACGGAAAAACTGCAAAGTTCCTTTGCCGAAGCGACCGAATCGTGGAACGATCTCGTGGCCGAAGCTAAATCGGAAGTCGATACTAGGAAAGCTGTTCCGCAGCCACCTCAGGAAGTAGAAATTATTTCCGAAAACTAACTTGAGTCCAAAAATGCCGACTGACCGACAACAATTGCGTCCTCGGTGTCAGACATTGAGTTGCCAGTTGTTCGAGGATATTCAGCGGCTCTCTCCTCCGTTAGTCTGGCGACTCCTCTTATCCCTGACAGTTTATGCACCCTGACTGCTTTACGCTCTATTCACTAGCTGGCAGCGGACGCAAATCTGGCGGGGAATTTGAAAAACTAGGTGCAGTAGATTTTCGCTGTGCTTCCTGTAACTTAGCTTTTACATTGAGCTTTTATACTAAATCCAGTTATTAAAATTGTGTATTCTACCTTTTGCCTCTTGCCGTTCGGACCTCAGCGTGAGCTTTTGTCGAACGCTGATCTCACGGCCGAAGCCTTTTGCTTGTCCTGATATTTAGCCTATGTTCAACAGATTTAGTATTACATTAAGCCTTGACATTGAGCGGGTCGAAATATGTCGAAGTGCTGTTCCATTTCGGACTAGTAACAGGTGGTCGATTTCCGTTTCCATGGCACTAGGAGAATGATAGGGGACAGGAGTAGCAATAGTATCAAAGAAGTGATCAAAATTCATATTTATTTTGATTTGTGGGTGGAAAAAGAATTATTATCGACACAGAAAATTGCGAAGGTTTTACGGGAACAGTATTGGCTTAATCATGGCTCTTGGGTGATTGTCAGTTAGAATTTAATGGTTAATCAGAGGTGCAGAATTAGCCAGAAAACCCGCAACTTTCAGAGACTCTAGCACTGAATTGTCATCCTCTACCCAATAGTTTTGTCCTAAACGCACAAATTGACGCTGAGTTCCCGCACCAATGGTGGCAATAACGGGAACTTTTGCCTTTTGTTTGTCTCCCGATTGCAGAATACTTTTGAGAAGATTTTGACGATTTTGGTTGACGACATCTTGCAGGGATAAATTAACCATCACCATTTTAATGGTTTCGATCGGTTCCGCATCTTCGATAATTAATTGTACCCGATCATCTCGGCGATCAATTTTTCCCCACACCATTAAAGTTGCTTCCTCCACTAATAATTTTTGCAGACGTTCGTAGGTATCGGAAAAAACCACTGCTTCTGACTGTCCCGAGGCATCTTCTAGGGTTAAAAAAGCCATAGGAGTCCCTTTTTTTGTTATGATTTTCTTAACGGCATTTAATAAGACAATTGCACTGATTTTTTTTCTGGTTTTGTGTTCTTCCAAGTCAGCTAAATTGATAGGAGATAGGACTTTAGCGGCTCTTTGTAAAGCTTTTAAAGGATGCTCGGAAACATAAAAACCCAAATGTTCTTTTTCCAGTTTTAACTTTTCTTGTAGGGAAAAATCTTCTACTGGTGGCGCACTAGGAGACTGTTCAAACTCCGATTCTTGTTTATTTTCTGTGCCACCTCCTAGCATATCAAAAATATTCATTTGACCGCTTTCTTTCTCTTTGTTACGTTTTTGCGCCCAGGCAACTACTAATTCTAAATCCTCAATTAATTGATGGCGATTAGGTTGAATTTTATCAAAAGCACCACAATAAATTAGTGTTTCTAAGGCTCTTTTGTTAACCAATCGTAAATCAACACGCTCACAAAAATCTCCTAAGGAAGTAAACTTTCCTGCCGCGGCTTCCCTCGCTTTTAAAATGGTCTCGATCGCATTTTCACCTAGGTTTCTAACTGCCGACAAGCCAAAGAGAATTTTGCGTCCAATCGGGGTAAAATGTTTTTGTGATCGATTGATATCGGGAGGTTCGACATCGATATTCATTTTCTGACAGTTTTCTCGATACTTTTCCACCTTATCCTGATTATCGCTACTAGCAGTTAGTAACGCTGTCATATATTCCACAGGATAATTAGCTTTTAAATAAGCGGTTTGATAGGTGACGTAAGCATAAGCGGTAGAGTGAGATTTATTAAAACAATTGGAGGCGATTAATCCGTTGCCCAGCAAAAAATTATGATCTTTCTCTACACCAATATCGTAAACGGGTTTGCTTCCCAAGGATTGACGACTGATAATTTTAACCATATAGGGTAAACTTCTAAGTGTTCTTCTAGTTTTATTAATTTATTTTAGCAAAATTTCTCTCTTTTTAGTGATTTCAGGATGAGGTAAAGATTCTCCGAATTTCTGATCAAGTTGTATCAGAGATTCTAGGACTTCTTCAGCATTTTTCACAGCTTCAGCATAAGTATTACCATGAGTACGCCATTTTTGTCCCAGAAAGTCGGGTAAGCTAACTAGATAACAATTGTCTTCATCAGGCCACTAAATTAGTATTCTATATTTAAGTTTTTTCATCTTCTCTTCTCCTGACTTCTTCAATGGCATTTTTAACTTCTTGTTCTTGGTAACGTTTGACATCTGCTCCGTCTTTTCCCGATAGAGTGATTTTCACTCCATCTGGAGGGTGTAACTAATGGTTGTGACTGCCTTTTCCTCAAAAATCAATAAATCCAGCTTTTTTGAGCATTTGTTTTGATTCTCTGATTTTTTTTGGCATCAGTCTAGATTTGCTCGATTAGGTAATTTGTTAGAGGGTGTGACAAGTCTTGTATAATTCTTATTATATAACAATTTCAACCATTGAGCGGTTACTGGAGAAGCTTTCTGAGCAGGGAAAAGGGGGAGCAGGGGAGTACAGGTTTTTGCTTTTCTGAGTCTCCAGCAATTCTCATTTTGAAACTATTTTGCGTTGTTTCAGCGATCTAGAGATTCGTTAAGAATTATTAACCCCTCTAGGTGCAAGGGTTTTAATGTCATGAAACCTTAAAATGAGAATTGCTGCTGAGTCTCCCTCTTCCTTGCTTAACGAGTGCTAGAAGACTTAGATTCAGGGAGATAAACCGGTGCTAATCCCTTGCTCCCTCGGTGACATCGGGTGGGGGTTTGATTCTAGAAATTTAAGTTGATCTAAACTTAATAAAAATTCATAAAAGAACTATTGATTGGGAACTCCAAAAATAGTACAACTTGGTTCAATTGTATTTGCTCAAATAATGAAAACTGATAAAATATTTTATACCTTATTTCAAGTTTTTCCCGAACTTCTGTTTCAACTGCTAGGAGAATCTCCGAAGCTAGCGCAAAATTATCAATTTAAATCAGTGGAAATCAAAGAATTAGCTTTCCGACTTGATGGGGTATTTATTCCCGATGCAGACCACCCAGATTATCCGCTTTACTTTGTGGAAGTTCAATTTCAAAAGGATGAGGATTTTTATTGGCGATTCATCACTCAAATCTTCCTCTATCTTAAGCAGTATAAGCCTGAACGTACTTGCTGTCCCGTAATTATCTGGGAAAGGAGAAGCTTAGACACTCGGCTTCCCCTTGCTTACCAAAATTTGCTAAACTTAGAGCAGATACAACGGATATATCTCGATGAAATCGAAGGTGAATACCCTCCATCTCTTGGGATAAGTATCCTCCAGTTTATCGTCATCAGTACGAAAAAAGCACCGAAACAGGTTCAATCCTTGATTGACCAAACTCGCCAGCAGTTTGTTGACCCTAACACTCAAAGAAATGTTATGGAGTTAATCGAGAAGATTATTATCTACAAATTTCCGCAGAAAAGTCGCCAGGAGTTAGAAGCTATGTTTAATCTCACGGAATGGAAACAAACCAAGTTTTATCAAGAAGCTAAGGAAGAGGGGAAACTTGAAGGAAAACTTGAAGGAAAACTTGAAGGGAAACTTGAAGGGAAACTTGAAGGGAAACTTGAAATGATTCCCCTTCTGGTTAGGTTGGGACTTAATGAAGAACAAATTGCCCAAGAATTAAATCTAAAAGTTGAGATTGTTCATCAATTTATTATGAATCAGAACAATTAAAACTTTTGAGAGGTTGCTTCGGGGAGTGAAGAAGCGGAGGAGCAGGGGAGTACGGGTTTTTGCTCCTCTCAGCCTCCCCTTTACTTGGCTCACCAGTGCTAGAAAATTTAGATTCAGGGAGAATATTTCGAGACTTTCTAGGCATATTCTTGAGCAAGATTTTAAATTATGATAGTTGCTGATAAACTTATTAATTAATTAATTAATTAATTAATTAATAAGTTAATTATAGCGGTTCTCGCATCTGTGCGGCACACTTAAACCTTTGCTGATTAAGCTGTTCAGGATCGGGAATGTACCTCTTGTGAATCAGAAACGCTATAAATCAAGAGAAGATAAATTATGATGACATTAGAACAAGCTCTTATGATAGTTACAGAGCAAAATAATAATAGAAATTATCAAAAATTAAATGATAGAATACCATCAAGACAAAAGGTTCTAAGACAAACCGAAGAACCAAATTTTAGTTAAATTATGCGTTACAAACTTTTAGGTAATAGTGGTCTGCGAGTTTCCGAACTATGTCTAGGGACGATGACATTCGGGGAAGATTGGGGTTGGGGGTCCGATAAAGAGGAAAGTCGGGCGGTTTTTCAGGCTTTTGCGGAAGCGGGCGGCAATTTTCTCGATACCGCTAATCTCTACACTAACGGAACCAGTGAAACATTAGTGGGGGAATTTGTCAAGGGCGATCGAGAAAAATGGGTAATCGCCACGAAATATTCCCTCAACACCCGCACCGGGGATGTCAATGCCTGCGGAAATCATCGAAAAAACCTCTTTCAAGCGGTAGAAGCTAGTTTAAAGCGTTTAGGTACTGATTACATCGATTTACTCTGGCTTCATCTTTGGGACTCTCTTACTCCTATCGAAGAAGTAATGCGCGCTTTCGATGATTTGGTCAGGATGGGAAAAGTGCTTTATATCGGCATTTCTGACAGTCCTGCTTGGATTGTCTCCCAAGCAAACACCTTGGCCACCCTACGGGGATGGACACCCTTTATCGGACTACAAATAGAATATTCTCTCAAGGAACGCACCCCCGAACGGGAATTATTGCCCATGGCCAAAGCATTAAACATCGGGGTGACAGCTTGGAGTCCCCTAGGAGGAGGAGTTTTAACGGGAAAATATAATCAACCCAACCCCGTCGATGGTCGTTTAAGCATGACCGACCAACCTTTTCAAATTTTTGATCGCGATCTGAAAATTGCCGAGACTGTCCTAGAGATTGCCAGAGAAATCGGGAAATCACCGGCACAAGTAGGATTAAATTGGCTAAGAAATCGCCCTAACTCCGTAATTCCCATCATTGGCGCTCGAAGATTGTCTCAATTGCAGGATAATCTCGCCTGTGTGGACTTTAACCTAACTAGGGAACAGCTGCAACGACTCGATAATATCAGTGCCATTTCCCTCGGTTTTCCCCACGAACTTTTAGCCAGTCAATTTGTTTGCGATATCCTATTAGGAGGAGTAGCAGCACAATTGGATCGATGATGGAAGTTTTTGTTTATGGAACCCTGAAACCCAAGGAGAGTAACTACTCTGCCTACTGTGCAGGAAAAGTGATCAACTCTAAAACCGCCTACACAAAGGGGCATTTATACCATCTTACCGCCCTCGGTTATCCCGGACTGACCGAGGGGGAGGGCTGGGTGAAGGGAATTTTATTGACTTTTAACGCAGATTATGATATTACGCTTTTGGATAGTTTGGAAGATTATCAACCCGGCAGAGCTGCGGAAGAAAACGAGTATCAGCGTCGCAGAATCCCTATTTATAATCTAGAGCGAGAATTAATCGGCGAAGCCTGGGGATATATGATGACACCAGCAAAAATAGCTTTTCATAACGGAGTTTGGCTGCCTTCCGGTTGCTGGACCAGTAGCGATCGAGAATAGGGATGAGGGGGCCGATTCTGTTAAGATATACAAATTAAAAGCTTAATCGTGAAAAAATTATGTATCTACTCCTAGAAGTGGCCAGTGGCAAATTCCCCGTTTATTTTGTAGCAGTTTATGTGGTCGGTTTTCTCGCTGCTGTCACCATCGGTTCGATCGCTTGGTACAATTCTAAACGTCCAGTTGGTTGGGAAGATGCCCAAAGACCCGATATTATCCCCGAAGTAAAGACCGAGGTAGATTCTGATTCTCAATCCTAGAAAAAGACGGTAATCAGTGATCAAATATGAGTTTTCAGTAAACTGAAAACTGTTTGCTGATAACTGACTAATCCCCAACAGCCCAGAAAATAATCAAGATATTTTATCGATTGGGTGAATAAGTCCCCTATAATCACTAACATTGCCCATATCGATCTTCACAGAAGCGGGAAAAGTATGCGAATTCTATTTGTGGGTGCCGAGGCCGCCCCGATTGCCAAAGTTGGGGGAATGGGGGACGTAATTGGGGCATTACCGAAAGTCTTGCGTCAGCTAGGTCATGACGTGCGGATTTTCCTGCCCTACTACGGTTCTCTCCAGGAAAAAATGGACATCCCTTCCGAACCCATTTGGTCAGGATTCGCCATGTTTCAGGATTTTTTAGTCTATGAAACGGTTTTACCCGATACAGATATTCCTCTCTACCTCTTTGGTCATCTAGCTTTCTCTGGACGCAGTATCTACGGAGGCGAAGATGAGGCCTGGCGATTTACCCTTTTTGCCAATGGTGCGGCGGAATTCGCCTGGAATTACTGGAAACCGCAAGTTATTCACTGTCATGATTGGCATACGGGCATGATTCCCGTCTGGATGCACCAAGACCCCGATATTAGCACCGTTTTTACGATCCATAATCTCGCCTACCAAGGGCCTTGGCGGGAGGTGTTAGAAAAAATGACTTGGTGTCCTTGGTATATGCAGGGCGATAATACCATGGCTGCAGCGGTTCAATTTGCTAATCGCGTCACCACCGTTTCTCCCACCTATGCCCGTCAGATACAGACCCCCATTTATGGCGAAAATTTAGAAGGATTATTGTCCTATATTTCTGGCAATCTGGTGGGGATTGTTAACGGCATCGACACGGAGGTGTATAACCCAGCTAAAGATGCTTATCTTAAGCAGAATTTTACCCCAGAAACCATCGAAAAGCGTCTGGCTAATAAAATTGCCCTGCAAGAAGAAGTGGGGCTACAGGTCAGTAAAAGTGCCTTTGTCATGGCGATGGTGACGCGTTTGGTGGAACAAAAAGGTATTGATCTAGTGATGCAAATTTTAGATCGCTTTCTCACCTACACTGATGCACAATTGATTATTTTAGGTACAGGCGATCGCTATTATGAAACCCAACTATGGGAGATGACTTCCCGTTTCCGGGGACGAATGTCCCTGCATCTTCTCTATAGTGATGCCCTTTCCCGTCGCATCTATGGGGGGGCCGATGCTTTGTTAATGCCTTCCCGTTTTGAACCCTGCGGCATTTCCCAATTAATGGCCATGCGTTATGGTTGTATCCCCATGGTACGCCGCACCGGTGGTTTAGTCGATACGGTATCTTTCCACGACCCAATTCAGGAAAAAGGAACAGGATTTAGTTTTGATCGCTATGAACCTTTAGACCTGTTTACCTGTATGATCCGGACTTGGGAAAGTTTCCGCTATAAACAGGATTGGCAAAAACTACAGCAACGGGCAATGACTCAAGATTTTAGTTGGTATAAATCCGCTTTGGAATATCTCAAAATCTACAAACAAATCACCGGACAATCGGAGCAATTATCCGATGAGGAAAAAGATAAATTTGTCGCCCTGACTAGCAGTTAAATCCTGCTTAAGTAGGGGTGAAGATATATCACCCCTACTTAAGCAGAAATTAATCAATAATGGCGTTGAGAAGAACTTCTGCTAGGGTCATATCTTCCATATCATCGATAGTAATTGTGTCAACGATATCGAATTTAGCCCCCGCGGATTCTAGTTGATCGTCTAAAGCTTTAAGAAATTCTGTCGCTTGTCGATCATTGCCTACTTGAATCAGAGAAATGGCTAATTCTTGATCGCTATCGAGTTTTCGAGAAGCTTCGATAATTTGACGCATCACCGCTTTGCGATCATCTGGTTCTCCGTCAGTAATCACCAGAATAGTTTCTCCGTTGGGTTTAGTTTTGCCGGCAGTTTTGCGCTGAAAATAATTATCAAGGGCATCTTGGAGAACAGCTGCTAGGTCTGTTCTCCCCATCGGTTCATTTTCTTGATAAATTCGTGTCACCTTATCGGAAGTAACATTATCATAGCGTCGGAAACGTCCGGAAAAAAGATAGATAGTGATGCCGTCCGGATCGATTTCCTCGCACTTTCTAGCCAAGGCGAGGGTAGATTCTTGGGCAATTTGCCAACGGGTTTTCTCACTGGGTTTATCAGCAGTGGACATACTGCCACTTTTGTCAATAATCAGAGTATAATCTCTGTCTTGTACAACACTTTCACTGGTCATAGGGGCTATACCTCCAAGCAATTTGCGCTCGTCCTAGTCTAATAATTATTAAACTCTAGGATGGAAACTCCACCTCGATCGACTAGGGTTTTTTAACTATTGGTGGAGGAGACAGCGTAATCAACAGCAGAAACTATCGCCAGAAAACCGGTCGGGCTAAAATGAAAAAAGTATGAAAATTATTTCTTAACCCGATATTGTTAAATTAGCCGATGAGTGATAGCAAATCGATCGCCTCAACCGAGAAAAAGCCGGATAATCCAGCTTCTTGGAGTTTTTGGACGGTGTTTAGTTCCACCTTCCTAACCATATTTTTGGCTGAAATCGGCGATAAAACCCAATTAGCCACCCTTCTGATCAGCGCCGAATCCCAATCCCCCTGGGTGGTTTTTGCCGGGGCAGCCAGCGCTTTAATCGCTACCAGTCTCCTCGGTGTCCTGATCGGTTATTGGATTGCTCGTCGTCTTTCCCCGAAAACCTTAGATATCGGTGTCGCCATCCTTCTCCTTTTGATCACTGGTTTACTGATCAGCGATATTCTCTAAGCAATCAGTGAGCAGTTATCAGTTATCAGTGAGCAGTTATCAGTGAGCAGTTATCAGTTCACTGTTCACTGAAAAAAGCTTCCCATCTTCCTAGAATTTATGAATTGGCAATTATTCGGACTGACATTTATCACGGTTTTTTTGGCGGAAATCGGCGATAAAAGTCAATTAGTAGCGATCGCTCTCGGTGGCAGTTCCAAATCACCCAAAGCCGTCTTTTTTGGCTCAATTACCGCATTAATCCTGACCAGTTTCTTAGGAGTCCTTGCGGGCGGCAGTATGGCGCAGTTATTCCCCGCTAAGATATTAAAAGCGATAGCGGCCATTGGTTTTGCACTGCTTGCTGTCCGGCTGCTTTGGCCAAAGTCGGATTGATCATTGGGTTTGCGGCAAAAAGCTTTTCCTGGGGGCAGGGTTTGAGGTGTGGGGAAGTGGGGTGTCGGAAGAATAAATAGAAATAATCTCCTGTCTCCTGTCTCCTGTCTCCTATCTCCTGTCTCCTGTCTCCTGCCTCCTGTCTCCCGACTCCTGATAGCTAAAAAACTGAGGCAAATTCCAGAAAAATAATTAATTTTTCCCAAAAAAGTAGCAAAAGTTACAAAAAACAGCCAAAAAGTAGCGAAAGTTACAAAAAATCTGCTAACCTAGCCGTAATATCACACAGATATTCGTAGAAAGATTCCCAAAAATCTCCTCAGCAAAAACATCCGTGTGAAGTAGCTAATATTGTCAGCGAGGTTAGTTCAAGATCATTATGTCAAATTTAGGACGACGTAAATTTCTCCTGTACGGTTCTGCCACTTTGGGAACCAGTATTCTGTTAAAAGCTTGTGGTGGCCAAAACCAAACCCCCACGGCCAGTCCTAGCCCAGCTGCTAGTCCCACTCCGGCTTCTGGAGAGACAATTAAGGTGGGTATTCTGCACTCTCTTAGTGGCACCATGGCCATCAGTGAAACCAGCGTAGTTGATGCGGAAAAACTGGCGATCGAGGAAATCAATGCCGCCGGTGGTGTTCTTGGTAAACAGATTGAGGCAGTGGTGGAAGACGGCGCTTCCGATTGGCCAACTTTTACTGAAAAAGCCACCAAACTGATCGATCAGGACAAAGTTTTGACCGTCTTCGGTTGTTGGACTTCCGCCAGTCGTCAGGCGGTTTTGCCCGTGTTTGAATCCAGAAACCATATGCTCTGGTATCCCGTCCAGTACGAGGGTCAAGAGTGTTCTAGAAATATCTTCTACACTGGCGCTGCCCCCAACCAGCAGATCGAGCCAGCAGTGACTTGGTTGCTGGAAAACAAAGGGAAAAAATTCTTCCTTGTCGGTTCCGACTACGTTTTCCCCCGCACTGCCAACACGATTATTAAAGAGCAGTTAAAGGCGAAAGGCGGCGAAACCGTGGGCGAAGACTATCTACCCCTAGGTAACACGGAAGTTACCCCGATTATCACCAAAATTAAGACAGCTTTACCCGATGGCGGCGTTATTTTCAACACCCTCAACGGTGATAGTAACGTGGCTTTCTTTAAACAACTGCAAGCGGCCGGTTTAACTCCCGATAAATATCCGGTCATGTCGGTGAGTGTTGCTGAGGAAGAAGTTAAACAGATTGGTAAGGAATATCTCCTCGGCCAATACGCTTGTTGGAACTATTTCCAAACCGTAGATACCCCCGCTAACAAGAAATTTGTTGCGGCTTTTCGAGCTAAATATGGTGAGGATCGCGTCACTAACGACCCCATGGAAGCGGCCTATATTATGGTCTATCTCTGGAAGCAAGCGGTGGAACAAGCAGGAACTGCCGATGATCTGGACAAAGTTCGCGCCGCCGCCATCGGACAAAAATTCGATGCTCCCGAAGGACCAGTGCAAATGTTCCCCAATCATCATATCTCCAAAACCGTCCGGGTTGGTCGAGTGAGAGATGATGGGCTATTTGACATCATTTGGTCAACTCCAGGGCCTGTGGATCCGCAACCTTGGAACCAATTTGTCCCCGAAACTAAGGGCTTTGCCTGTGACTGGACGGATCCGGCCAAGGGCGGTAAATTCAAAATGGAAAAATCCTAGTTTTAAGAGTTTTTCCAGATAATAACGAGGGTGAGGTAAACAGTAATGCCACCCTCTTTTTAAACCTTAAAAATGCACAGGAATAAGAAAAAGTGTCAGCATTATTAGAAGGATTATTTAATGGTATTAGCATCGGTTCTGTGCTATTGCTGGCAGCTTTAGGACTGGCGATTGTCTTTGGACTGATGGGGGTAATTAATCTCGCTCACGGTGAGTTAATGATGTTAGGGGCCTACAGTACTTTTGTGGTGCAGAATGTCTTTAAGGGTTTCGGTTCTCCCTTCTTTGATACCTACGTTTTATTCGCCCTACCGATCGCTTTTTTGGTGTCGGGATTGGCGGGATTATTATTAGAAAGGGGGGTGATTAGGTTCCTCTACGGCAGACCCTTAGAAACGCTGCTGGCTACTTGGGGAGTCAGCTTAATTCTACAGCAATTTGTTAGAAGTGTCAACGGCTTATTAGTAATTAGTTTAATAGTTTTCTGTCTCTTATTTTTTGGGGCAATGAAGGTGTTAAGTCGTCGCTTAGATTGGGAGAGAATTCGCAATTTAGCTATCGGTATCACTCTCCCTTTATCCCTAGCTATCTCTGGATTATTAGGCTATCTTTTATCTTTTAATCCCGTTCTTGCTAAACCCTGGTTTAGTGCCAGAAACGTCGATGTCACCGCTCCTGTTTGGTTACGGGGAGGTTTACCTTTACTGGGTTTTCAAATGCCCTACACCCGTATATTTATTATTATTTTAACTGCCCTTTGTTTGTTAGGGACTTATTGGTTTTTAAATAAATCTTCTTGGGGTTTACGCATTCGTGCCGTCACCCAAAATCGCCAGATGAGTTCCTGTTTAGGCATTCCCACTAATCAAGTGGATGCTTTGACCTTTGCCCTCGGTTCGGGATTAGCTGGGGTTGCTGGTTGTGCGATTAGTTTCTTGGGTTCCGTCGGTCCAAATGTGGGACAAAATTATATCGTTGATACCTTTATGGTAGTGGTGGTGGGGGGAGTCGGTAATCTCCTGGGAACTATTATCGCAGCTATGGCCATTGGTGTGGCTAATTATTTAATTGGTTCGGGAACTTTTGCCCTGATGTCTGGTTCCGTGGCAGCACTAAAACCCCTAACGGATTTCTTCACCTTTTTCTCCACCACTAGCATGGCCAAAGTGATGATTTTTGCTTTAATTATTGCTTTCTTACAATTCAAACCTGCGGGAATTTTTCCTCCTAAAGGACGTACTGCCGAGTTATAGATTATGATTACCAAAACCATCACTAGAAACGAATCCCGACAACGGGAAAAGAAAAAGTTAATCACGGAAATCGCTGTTATTGTTGGATTGGTGGTCATCTTTGCGGTGTTTTTGCCCTTAGCTTTGTCTGCTTTCCGTTTGCGTTTATTGGGGCGATTTCTTTCCCTCGCTATTGTCGCTTTGGGGATAGATTTAATCTGGGGTTATACGGGTTTATTAAGTCTTGGTCATGGTATCTTTTTTGCTCTCGGTGGTTACGCTTTGGCCATGTACCTAAATCTTCAGTTACCCCCCGGACAAATGCCCGAATTTTTTACTCTCTACGGGGTGACAGAATTACCTTTTATTTGGCAACCTTTTTATTCCCTACCTTTGACAATTCTAGCCCTAATTATTGTACCAGCGATCGTGGCGGGATTGTTAGGTTATTTAATCTTCCGCAATCGCATTAAAGGAGTTTATTTCTCGATTTTAACCCAAGCGGCTTTACTGGTATTTTTTAACTTTTTTAACGGTCAACAGAAGTTAATCAACGGCACTAATGGCTTAAAAACCGACACCCAAACAATTTTCGGATTGCTGGTGGGTTCCGATGCTGTTCAAGTGGCCTTTTATTTACTCACAATTGTCTGTTTACTGGCTATTTATCTCCTCTGTCGTTGGTTAACTACAGGCAGATTTGGGCGCTTATTAGTCGCCATTCGCGATGATGAAGTGCGGGTTCGTTTTTCCGGTTATGATCCTACTTGGTTTAAGGTGTTAGTTTTTGCCATTTCTGGGGCAATTGCTGGTGTTGCCGGCGCTCTTTACACCGTGCAAACCGGAATTATCACTCCTAACTCTATGGATGTGGCTTTTTCCATTGAAATGGTGATTTGGGTGGCTGTGGGAGGACGTGCTACCCTTGTGGGGGCAGTTATCGGTACTTTATTAGTGCGTATGGCCCAAACTTTTTTAAGCGAACAATTGCCAGAAGTCTGGGTATTTTTCCAAGGGGCCTTATTCCTAATTGTGGTGACAGTGCTTCCCGATGGTATTCTCGGTGGGATTAAACGTTTGCTGACTCATTTTGGTTTCCGCAAAACTTTAATTACCTATCCTAGTATTGAGGAAGCTCCGGAAGTGCAACTGGAAAAAGAAGAATTAGAGCATGAGTGATCTTATTCTATTAGTATTCTCTGCGTCAGGAGATTATTTTTATTTATTTTTCCCATACCCCACACCCTGCTTCCCACTCCCCAATTCATAATTCATAATTCATAATTACCAATTCTCTCTTAGAAATTATGACTGGAAAAATCTTAGAAATCGAGAATCTTACCGTTAGTTTTGGGGGTTTTAAAGCTCTCAATAATCTTAATTTCAGTATGGATACGGGAGAATTGCGGGTGATTATCGGTCCCAATGGTGCGGGAAAAACCACTTTTTTAGATGTGATTACGGGGAAAGTGCAACCCACCATCGGACGGGTATTATTTAAAGGTCGAGATCTCCGCCAAATTCCCGAATTTGCGATCGCTCGTTTAGGGATTGGTCGCAAATTCCAAACTCCCAGGGTATATTTAAATCTAACTGTGCGAGAAAATCTCGATTTAGTTAGCAACCGTAATAAAAATGTTTTCTCGACTCTTTTCGGTCGTCCTCTGCTCGAAGATAGCAGAAAAGTTATTGGTTTATTGGAAATTATCGGGTTAACTGCTAAAGCTGATTTACCCGCTTCTTTACTTTCTCACGGAGAAAAACAACGCTTAGAAATAGGCCAATTAGTGGCCCAGTCACCAGATTTACTGCTAGTAGATGAACCCGTGGCAGGATTAACCGATGAGGAAACAGAAAACGTGGGGAATTTATTATTAAATCTAGCGGAAAGTCATTCGATTATTGTCATTGAACATGATATGGAATTCGTCCGGCAAATTGCCCGCAAAGTCACGGTTCTACACCAAGGAACCGTTTTATGTGAGGGGAATATGGACCAAATTCAAAATGATCCGAAAGTTATTGAAGTTTATCTAGGTTCCTCGGAAGAATAAAAAGTCGGCTCTTCTGGTTTTCGTGTGTTAATTTTTGTTATGAATTAAAGCAAGCAAACGGGAGTATCTCACCTTTGTAACCCCTAAATCAGGTTTTTCGTTGCGTGGATGAGGCCGCCCAGCTTGCTGCCGCTCAGAATATCGTCGCCTTCAACTACCTGACCGTCAACTACACAGCGATTCTCATTTTAAGGTTTCATGACATTAAAACCCTTGCACCTAGAGGGGTTAATAATTCTTAACGAATCTCTAGATCGCTGAAACAACGCAAAATCGTTTCAAAATGAGAATTGCTGGCGTGCGATCGAAAGCGTTGACGTGCTGCTTCTTTTTCCGCTTCCGTGCGTTGGTCTTTATTTTTGTTCAAGCGATACTGTCGCTCTAGGGAAGTTGTTACTAATTCTGACAGGTCGATACCTAATATTTTAGCTTGCTGTTGCAAGGTGGCATAAACTTCATCGCTCAATTCTAGGGTTAAGACTTGACTCATTTGGCTGTATCTTCATTGTGGCTATTGATTAGATTAATTTCTTTTTTAACTCTTTGACGATTATAACTTCGGACATCAGCTTGTCTCTTCACAGTAGCACTGTAGGGTGGGTTAGCGACAGCGTAACCCACCGCATATTAAAAAATTGATGGTGCGTTACATTAACATTAACGCACACTACGAAAGCTTATAAGTCATCTTCCGATAATCGAGCTATTTTCATAATTGATTTTAAAGTTCCAATTTTTAAGTCCTGATTGCGGTGTACAGGAATAGATAGAATTTTATCTTCATCCTCCTTTTCATAAATATGGTGACTACTGGTAATTTTTTTGAGTATCCAACCTTTTTTTTCGACAATTTTACAGAGTTTTTTCCCTGATATTGATTTCATACAGCAATTTCAATCACTTCTGACCTAGATTCAGGTTGTTTGCTTTCATTGGCAACTTCTAACCAGCCTTGTATGGCATCTTGGAGGTTATCGACAACTTCGTCCATACTATCTCCTTCTGTTATACAACCGGGCAGAGCGGGAACTTCAGCCCAGTAACCGCCTTCTTCGGCTGGATGAATAATAGCTTTGATTTTCATCAGGTTCAGAATTTTTGAAAACTTATCTCTTATTTTAATATGAATATGGAAGTTGGGTTTCCTTGCGTCAACCCAACCTACAGGCGATGCGATCGGCGATCACTGATTACCTCGAAGCAATTACGCTTCGTCCTACCCGATGTTAGGGGTTACGTTGCTCGTCCAACCTACTTGAGTTTCGACTTTTCTCTTGACCTAATCATCGTTTTTCTTCGTTCCGACTTTGGGATTGTTTTGACAATTTAGGGTTGACCACTTCACCCACCTTCAACTCTAGGGATAGCAGATACCGTAACGAAAGCTCTGCGAGTTTAGAAGGTTGAGTCAACATTTTTAGCTCAGATTGTTGCTCTGAAATTGGATGCTTTTTCTGGTTTTCCCTTATTGTCTCCCCGTTAACGCGCCTTGCGCCTATCTGTTTTGGCTCTGATTGCGTCCTTGTTCTCCGCTTCAGCCTCTAGATTTCCGGCTCTTCTAGGTTCTGTGTGATAAGTTTAACTTACATAGGATCGATCGATCTTTGTGTCCTTTGTGTCTTTGTGGTTCGTTCCACCCCCTCGCTAGGAGGAATGTATCTTAGAATACATTTTACCCACCAAACTTGGGAGAGCCGATTTCCGAGTCTAGTCACTGGGGGCAGGTCGGGAGTCACTGTGTCCCTTACAGGGTAGGTCTTTCACCTACATCCTTTTTGTCAGTTATGCTGTTTTATCAGCACTCTAGGCTATTTATTCCCCTAGAAACGAATCGCACCGTTACATTAACATTAACGCACCCTACGGCGATGGCGATCGCACTGCTGCAGCTACAGCGATAGCGATCGCAGGTTCTATCTGCTGCTGTTAGGACAAAAATAAGAGAGTCCAGCTACTGATTAGCTCTTAGCCATTTCAAAATCGCTCTACCTATTGCTTGTCCGCCTCTTGTACTCCAGTCAACTACATCAGGCACAGAAACATCAATGAAGTAGACTTCAGCTAAAACTGCAACTCGAACATCCGTATCTTCTGCACCACTTAACACTCCAAGTGCTTGGCGTGGCTCGCGTCCTCCTGCAATACGATCTCGTATACCTAACTCTGCCGCAATTTCTGCACTCATTATCCGTGAAAGTGCTAAATCTGGAGGATCTGCTTTACGATCGTGGACTAGCACTTCTGCGCCCTGAGCAGAACGATTAGCACTGTTGTGATGAATTGAGCAGAATACGTCATAGCCAGCGGCTCGCGTTCCTAAATTGTATAAGCTTGCAACTGCATCTGTGATGTCACAAGGTACGCCAGCTTGTCTGATAACACGCTTTGCCGCTTCTGCAGCAATCTTATTCAACTCATACTCATTTTTAGAGTTGACACCAACTGTGCCTGGGTCAAATACCCCACTGGGCAATGTGCCATGTCCAACCTCGAGAAGAACGCCATTTTGCTTCCAGAAACTGCCATTTTCAGTTGTTTTCCTGAGGAGCCTTGAAGCTTCATCGAACAAATTAACGACTTTGTCTACATATGTTTGTTTTGCAGTGGAATCACCACCTATATAGCCAGCAAATGCAATAAACCTTATATATGTCTCAGGCGAAGAAATACTCGAACGCCACCCAGAATATACTGGTCGATTAATAAATATCCAATATCCGCGAATGGCATCCTCAAGAGTTACAAATTTACAGTATATGTCTTCACCATCACTTGCTTCGTAAGTAACAGGAATTGCTATTCCACTCATTTCGGGACGATACTTCATTCCAAATGGGTTACCGTGTAGCTTAAATAAGTCGGAGTTGCCCCGCCCAGATTCAAGAATAGCTTGGGCAAGCTGCACCTTCTTGAGATGCTCGAACTCAATCTCAGCATCTCGAATTGTACTCACAAAATCATTCCATTCAAAAGCCATCACTTTTCTCCTAATAACTAGATTTACAGAGTTAACGCAACAAGAATCTGCTCAAGTCTATGGCATTGAGAAAGCTCACACCTTGGCACAAGTTAGGTGCTGTAAAAAACACTCAAAGAAATGAAGCTTTGTGTCTCTCTCAATCCATCTAAAAAAGGTCGAATCTTGTCGTTGAAGTCACTAGTCTTGACTACGATGCACCCAGCAGAGCCTGGATAAATTGCAACGTTAGAGTCGCGGTGAAGTCCGAATTCACTTCGTCCTGTGTCTGGATCTGGATCTGGTGTGATATGGTAAAACATCCCTTCAATACCTGGAGTCGCAAGATAGTATCCATTGGTAGAAATCTTCCAGTCATTATCAGGGGGAATACAACCCTTACCCCTTTGAGTGTGAGCCCCAGGGTACTGATAACCAGGTTGACCAGACGTTGCCCTTACTCGGAGAACTTCTTGAGTGCCACGACTAAATACTAAATAACCATAAATTAGGTTACTGATGTTTGCTTGCTCAAGAGAGAAGACAGCCTTAACTTCTTGGGTTTGAAGACCAGTATCCCAGTGAGGCAAGAAAATCCACCAAGAGCCAGACTCAAAGGCAAGCTCGACATGAGAGTGTAGTCCATTAGTTTCAAGTATCTCATCCACAGTGTAAACCTTGCCTGTGGGCACAGCAACTTTCTGATTATCAGCAAGCTCTTCGCCTTGAATTGGCTGTTTTTTTAGGAGTGTAGAAACCTTTGCTTTATATTCCATTTCTCTCAGTGAATCATAACCCCTTTATCCTACTATCCCACCTCCATCGGTCTAACACCCCATACATAAAACTTAATACCGCACCGTGCGGTTTAATCACCCCCATTTGGGCATAATTACCGCAGGGGGCGGTCTAGTATCTCTGCCAAACCGATTTTACCGCATTTGCCGATGACAGAAAAGCCCAGTTCCCTCGACTGTTAGAACGAGTCCGAGAAGTCATGCGTCTCAAGCACCTTAGCTTGAAGACGGAAAAATCCTACCTCTACTACATTCGAGACTTTATTCTCTTTACACAACAAACGTCATCCTAGAGAGATGGGAGTGTCCGAAATCCGCCAGTATCTGTCGCATTTAGCCACCGACAAGCAGGTTGCCGCCTCAACTCAAAATGTCGCTCTCAATGCCTTGCGGTTGACGGGTCAAAAAGTGCTTTACGTCCAGACACCACAATTTTGAAGGCCTGTAAGGAAATTGGCGGTTATCAACCCGTCACCTGGTTAGCAGGAAGGGATAAAAGCCGTTATCCCCAAGTTTATCGCCCCCATCCCTTAGAAAGCAGCAATTATGGGGCAGTTGACGGGATGATTGGGGTTGCTAATCAGAAATGGCGAGAAAGTCTCTTAATACCTCGTCCTGTCAATCAATTTCGTGGTTTTTTTCCCGAAGTTAACAATCAGAATCTTACTGAGATAGCGATCAAAATCAAGGAAACCTACAATGATTATTTAAAGTTAGTGCGATCGCTTGAAGACCTGAAAAACCGGCATCCCGAACTAAGAGAACCTTATATCGAGGTAACATCGACTAAAAGTCAGAGAACGATTTACCTGACCCGACTAGATCGGTTTGGGACTTTAGAATCGGGTTTTTTTAGTCAAGATAAGCAGTCTTGTAGCGTGGGTTGAGCGACAGTCCAACCCCAACCCCAAAAGTACTGAGGACGATCGTCAAACACTATATCCCAACTAGGGATTCACAGGGGAAGGAGTCTCAGGTGGTTTCCCCTGTTTTAATCGGATAAACTAGGGATACCAGCTTTCATCAAGGCATCAGCATGAGTACCAACGTAGCGAAAACTCAATGGCAGTATTTAGAGAAACGTCCTCATTCCTGGCGACAACAGCTTTGTTTTCAAGGCAGGAGGCTGAAAGCTTTTGATGTCTGGTCAGATATGATTGTCAATGACATGACTCCTCAAGAAGCAGCCCTTAATTGGGAGTTACCCCTGGCTGCCATCTATGAAGCAATTGACTATTGCGAGACGAATCAGCAGCTACTCAAGCAAGAAGCAAAAGAAGAACGCCACCGTCTGGAAGCAAAGGGGATTAGTGTTGAGCCTAAGATTATTGCTTGATGAGGACTCGCAAGCCCAACTTCTGGTTAAGTTACTTACGGCTGCTGGTCATGACGTGCTGACGATCAATGAAATTGGTTTGGCTGGCTGCACAGATAATGTCGTACTTGACTATGCTATACAGGAAAATCGGATTCTGCTAACTCATAACTGCGATGACTTTGAAGAGTTGCACCAAGCGAATCCAAGCCATTCGGGGATCTTCGCGGTTTACCGTAACGCTAACCTCTTAAAAAATATGGGCTTCAAGGCAATTGTCAAGGCAATCGCCAATCTCGAAACTGCTAACGTCCCCCTTGCTAATCAGTTCATCTCCCTGAACCACTGGAACTATTAATTCTGGTTTGTCTCGATCTTGTCACAAATCTTAACTTAATCTCTCCCTAACTATTGAAAACAACAATGCACTCTACCCCCCCCCGCACAGTATCCTAAGCTACAATTTAATAAATCTTTACATTATTCTCCCTGACTAGGGATTCACATCGGATTTACACATCCTCACCCAATATTTCGTCAAAACTTACCGAAAAATTGGGTTTAAAGCCTCGCTCTTTTAGGGCGACTTTATATGATGTATGCTATTAAGAATAGCGGGCAGGGTAAGCAACCGCTTAAAAAACCCAGTCATCGCCGGATGAACGCACCGTTCGGATCTCGGCGTGAGCTTTTGTCGAACGCTGATCTCAGGGCAGCCCGGTCAAAAACGACATCGGTAAGATTGCCAACCAAATTATGATGGCTGTCACCTTGCGTTGGGAAACCATTTTGATGCCAGAGGAAAGAAAAGAGGGTCATCAGTCATCAGTTATCAGATTTGCGTTTTCAGTCCACTGATAACTGAAAATACTCCCCAACTCCCACTCGGCAATAACTACTGGCAGCCAGAAATACGTTCGGTGGTTATCATACTTTGTGCTTTTTGTCAAAAAAACTTTTTTTTTGCAATAAAACTACACAAAAAAAAGATCATCGTTGCCAGTGAAATTGACTGATTTACCCGTCTTAATTAGGATTACCTTGTAGGTGTGGCAAGGGTTTCAACCATTGCTGCCCAAAAAAGCACATAATAACCCACTATGAAATTCTATCAAATCGCTGTAACCATTGGAACATCGTCGTTAAATAAAAATCTTTCTCAATTAATTCTTAAGAATTTGTAAATATTGCGAAATGTTAATTTAAATATTCTCAAGTTTTTGGAGTTAATAGATAATTTTTGCTTATCTTTGTCGAAAAATAGAACTCCTGCAAAAATCCAACATCTACCATTGGGTTAGGAGTCAGTATTCAGTATTGAGGAGTCAGTATTGAGGAGTCAGCATTGAGGAGTCAGGTTTTAGGTGTTGGGGTTTTGGGGTTTTGGGGTTTTAGTTCAATTTCCCCATTCCCCCACCTCCCCAATTCATAATTCATAATTCATAATTCATAATTCCCCCTCCCTATTCCCCCACACCCCCAATTCGTATGAGAGATTCCCTATCGAGCCATCTAAGAGTACAACAACACTGCCTCAATCAAGTTAAATTAGCCGTGAAAAAGCAGGGCTTTGGCAGTCAACGATCCTTAGCCAAAGAAGCTGAATTTAGTCTGGCTACTGTCAGTAACTTCCTGACTGGAAAACCAATAGAACAAGCCACTTTTGAACAAATTTGTCGTCGATTATGCCTCGACTGGCAAGAAATAGCCGCCCTAAATTTTGAGCTAACAGCACCCCCTCAAGACAAAATTCCGGTTAATTCCGCAGCCAAGAGCGAAAAATTGGACACATTACCCCCCTATCCTAATGGAGCAGTTCCCCTTGGTTCCCCATTTTATTTAGAACGTCTTCCCCTCGAAGAACAGATCAGGCAGGAAATCAAGAAACCGGGGGCTTTAGTGCGGATAAAAGCTCCCAAAGAAATGGGCAAAACTTCCCTACTTTTGAGAATGCTCGATTTTGCTAAACAGCAAGGCTACCGCACGGTGAGTTTGAACTTAGAACAGGTGGACCAGGCCATTTTGAGTGATTTAAACCAATTTTTGCGCTGGTTGTGTGCCAATGCCGCCCGTCAACTACAGTTAAAACCGCAATTAGATGAGTATTGGGATGAGGATTTAGGTAGCAAGATTAGCTGTACGGTTTACATTCAAGACTATATCCTGGAATCGATTACTGCCCCCATTGTCCTGGCTCTCGATGAACTGAATCAGATATTTGAACATCCCCAAGTGGCCAAGGATTTTTTACCGCTGCTGCGTTCTTGGTACGAAGAAGCCAAAACCTTACCTATTTGGCAAAAACTTCGTCTTATCGTCGTCCATTCCACAGAAATTTATGTTCCCCTGCAGCTCAATCAATCCCCCTTTAACGTGGGATTCCCCGCACAGCTAAGTCATTTTAGTCTGGAGGAGGTATTAAAATTAGCTCAACGTTATCAACTCACTTGGGAAAATCAGGAAAAAGTCCAACAACTGATGGAGTTAGTAGGAGGACATCCAGCTTTGGTACAAACTGCCCTCTACTATCTCAGTCGGGAGGAAATAACCATGACGCAAATATTAACTACTGCCACCTCCGTCACGGGGATTTATGCACATCACCTGCGGCGCCATTGGGCAGTATTAGAACAACAGCCGGAACTAGCAAAAGCTCTTGATCGGGTGATGAGCGCCGTGGAACCAGTACAATTAGACCCAATTCTCGCTTATAAACTCAGCAGTATGGGGCTACTCAAACAATCGGGAGATAAAGTAGTACCAGGCTATGAATTGTATCGACGCTATTTTTTAGAGGTGAAATCCTCTATCAGTTATCAGTAAACAGTAATCAGTTATCAGTGAGGGTGTGGGGTGTAGGGTGTGGGGAAGTGGGGAAGTGGGGGAATGGGGAAGTGGGGGAATGGGGAAGTGGGGAAGTGGGGAAATTGAACTAAAACCCCAAAACCCTTTCGGCGGTTCGGCTGAGCTCACCGTCGAAGCCTGAGCTCACGGCCGAAGCCCAAAACCCCAACACCTAAAACCTATCTCCTGTCTCCTGCCTCCTAAATACTGGCTCCCGGCTCCTATCTCCTGACGACTGGCTACTAACCCCACCAACAAACTTTTTGCCGCAAACCCTACTTATTATGAATATGTCAAACAAAGATACTGTCCAAAATACTGTCAACGTTGGTAATTTTAGTCGCTCGCAACTCGGTCGGCCGGATGAGAACAATTTATATAAGGCAGTCGCTACAGTTACCGAGGGACATTGGCCGGAAAATCTGTCGGGATACGTTTTTATCGTCTGTCCTTTTCATAGAAAAAATGACCGTCATTTGTTCTCTGGTGAAGGTGTAATTATTAAATGGGACTTGCAAGGGAAAAATAATCAAGTTAATGTTTACAGTAAAAAACTGAAAACCTGGGATAGTTTCTGGCGAAAAGTCTTACCGATATTTAATATTATTAAAGCCAATTTTCCTGCTGTAATCAGCATTTTGGGTTCTTCAGAAATAGCGAATACTGCTATAGTTAAACTAGAAAAAGTTTCCGAAGATAAACAACTAGAAGAAACCCGATTAATTCTCACTGCCGATGCGGGACGTTACTGGGAAGTGGATCCCGTTTCCCTTGATACTATCACTCCGATTGGTTATTTTGACCAACATCTTGTTTCCGTGCCTTTGTCTTTTTTCCCAGTCCTAGAAAATACTGCTCACCCCTTCTACGACAAAAAGACCAAAGAATTTATCACCTGTGAATTAAAGCTAAAAATTGTATCGGGAGGTATATTAAAAGACTTAGACAACTCGGTGTATGTTGTGCTTTGGGATCAACAAAAACAACTTAAACCCTGGAAACTACAGGGAACTATCCTCGATGGTAGCCCCCATTCGGTTATCGTCACCGAGGATTATATCATGATTCCCGATATGCCTTTTCAGATGGGAGTAGCCAAACTATTAGGTATTAGAATCAAGCCAGAAGAAACCTATCCGAAAACTCAAATTTATCTGGTTAAACGTCAAGACCTCAAGGAAGAAGAAACCACCGTTCCCTCGCGATTAATTACCTTCAATGGCGACAGTTATCACTTCCTTTGTAATTACCATAGTACCAACGGTCAAATTCAGCTGGTGGCCATCCAAAACGCCACTATTAGTTTAACCGAAGCGATCGAAAAAGACGATATCCAACATTTTACTGGTCAGGGTTATCCCCCCGAATACCACGGCATTCCCTGGATGTTTTCCTTTGACCCCGGAGTGCTGCGCAAAGTGGTTATCGAAGATGCCAGGGTGATGAGCGAACAAGCTTTCATCCATCCGGGGTGGTTCTCTACCACTCTCTACACCGCCGACCCACGGGAATTGGAACAGGGATACAGTGCCATTTATCAGGTTTATGCCGGGTATGTGCGCGAGTTAATCTGTCGTCGTCAGTATATGGATTTTCGCGACCAAAGTAATCGCATCCTCAGCGATGCCGAACTTCCCTGTCATGACTTGCCCTCGGTATTAGCTAAGGTTCCCTTCGATAAGGATTGGAATCAGTTAACTGAACAGATTAGCCAAGAAAAAAAAGGCAGTGATACTCATGTATCCCATTTAGGTCGGGGACTACTGGATTTTTATGTTTGTCCTGATGGCTATATTTTAGATAGCATTCAGTTTATTCCCCAAGAACAGGCCTATCTATTGACGACGGTTTTAACCCCGACCAAAGTATTAGAAGCTTGGTTATTTAACCCTGACAATCTCAAGGACGGACCGATTGCTAAACTGAGTTTGCTGGAAGATGTTCACTTTGGTTTTACCTTGCATTCCGAGTATTTCGAGCAGGTGGTCCCTTCTCCCCATCCTTCCGTCTCACAGGTAAATCGAGTTCTGTCAGCCTTGCGGAGTCTGGTCTTGGTTCCCGTAGAATTTTTCCTAGGGAAACCCGCAGCCGTTTACAACCGCCAAGTAAAAAAATGATTGTTCTCAACGGATACGACATTCTTGCCCAAATCTACGAAAGCGTTAACTCGGAAGTCTATCGGGCCATTCGCATCGCCGATAATCAACCGGTTATGCTCAAAATCCTCAAGCAAGAATATCCCACCACCCAAGAACTAACCCACTATAAACAGGAGTATAAAACCATCTGCGGTCTGAACTTCGAGGAGGCGATTAAAGCCTACGGCTTAGAAACCTACCGCAGAACTCCCGTGATTATTTTGGAAGATTTCGGGGGTGTATCCTTAAAAAAATGGCTAGAGGGCAAACCCCTAGCCTTAAGGGACTTTTTAAGCCTTGCACCCCGAATAGTGGCTAATTTAGAGAAAATTCACAACGCTAAGGTTATTCACAAAGATATTAATCCTGCCAATATAGTTCTTAACCCCGAAACCGGACAGATTAAAATCATCGATTTTGGCATTGCTAGTGTTCTGCAGCGGGAAAATCCCGGGCTAAAAAATCCCAACGTTCTGGAGGGGACTTTAGCCTATCTTTCTCCCGAACAAACCGGACGGATGAATCGCAGTCTCGATTATCGCACGGATTTTTATTCCTTGGGCGTTAGCTTCTATGAACTGCTCACCGGACAATTACCTTTTCCAGCTAACGATGCTTTGGAATTAGTTCACTGTCATCTAGCTAAACAACCTTTGGAGATTAATAGTCTCGTCAGGGAGGAAATTCCCCCAGTGGTGGAGGCAATCATCATCAAACTGATGGCTAAAACCCCCGAAGAACGATACCAAAGTGCCTACGGCATTCGAGCAGATTTAGAGGAATGTTTAAGACAACTGGAAACAACGGGTAAAATTGAGGATTTTGTCATCGCTAGGCAAGATCTAGCCAATCAGTTCCAAATTCCCCAAAAACTCTACGGTAGGGAGGCAGAAATCGCCACTCTCCTCACTGCTTTTCAACGGGTAGCCACGGTGGCTAAAAACTCCTCTCACACCGAACTGATGCTAGTTACGGGTTATTCTGGCATGGGTAAAACCACCTTGGTTAAGGAAATTTATCAGCCAATTACTGAAAAACGCGGCTTTTTTATCTCCGGTAAATTTGACCAATTTCAGCGCGATATTCCCTATGCTGCCGTGGTTAGCGCTTTGACTAATCTGGTTAAGCAACTTTTGGGGGAGAGTCAATCACAACTGGAACTATGGCGACAAAAACTCTTAAAGTCTTTGGGGGCGAATGCACGGGTTATTATTGACGTGATTCCCGAACTAGAATTAATTATTGGTTCGCAACCAGAGGTGTTACAATTAGGAGCGATCGCTACTCAAAATCGCTTTAATTTAGTCTTTAAAAATTTTATTCGGGTCTTTTGTTCCCCAGAACATCCCCTAGTCATCTTTCTCGATGATTTACAATGGACAGACTTGGCTAGTCTCCAGTTGATAGAATTAATTATGCTCGATGGCGATATGGACTATTTGTTTTTAATTGGCTCCTATCGCAGTAATGAAATTAATTCCACTCACCCCCTAACCGCTACTCTCGACAAATTAGAGCAAGGGGGCATAATTATCAATCAAGTTATTTTAAAACCTCTGGGTTCTGAACAGGTCAATCAGTTAATTGCTGACACCTTAAACCATTCACCAGAATATGTGCAATCCTTGTCCGCTTTAGTCTGGCAAAAAACCCACGGAAATCCCTTTTTTGTCAATGAATTTCTCAAAACTATCTACTGGGAAAATTTGCTATTTTTCCAATCGGGGCAGCAAACAACCACTAAAAGCGATAATAATAGGGGCTATTGGCAATGGCATCTCGGTCAAATTCAAAGGATTGACAGTACCGATAATCTGATTCAATTTATGATGGGCAAAATGCAGAAATTACCTCCCGAAACCCAGGAGTTTCTAAGTTTAGCAGCCTGTCTTGGGGCAGAGTTTAATTTATCTAATCTGGCGGTTATCTCTGAACAATCACCTTCAGAACTTTTACCAATTTTAAATTATAGTAGCGAAGCAGGTTTAATTATTCCCCTCTCAGAATTAGATGAACAATTACTGATTCAAGAATATAAATTTGCTCATGATCGCATTCAACAAGGAGCTTACGCTCTCATCGAAGACAGCCAAAAAGCCGTAATTCACCTAAAAATTGGTCGCCTAATTTGGCAACATACTTCTATCAACGAATTATCGGAAAAGATTTTTAAAATAGCTGATCATCTCAATCTTGGTTATCAACTAATTAGTGAGGAAAAAGAACGAGAGTCAGTGGCTAACTTGAATTTACTAGCAGCCCAAAAAGCAAAAGCCGCTAATGCCAAAGCTGGAGCCTTAAAATATATCAAAATGGCTCAAAAACTTCTCAAAAAATCAAGCTGGGTAAATAACTATCAACTGACTTTAAATATTTATTCTGAAGCCACAGAAATCGCCTATTTAAGTGGGAACTTTGAGCAAATGCAACGCTGGGCTAATCTCGTATTAAAACAGGCAAAAACTACCCTAGATAAAATCAAAGTTTATGAAGTAATCATCGAAGCGTATCACGCCCAAAATCAAGAACTAAAAGCGGTACAAATTGGTTTATCTGTCCTTAAAAGCTTCGATTTCCAGATTCCTGAATCTTTACAATCATCAGATATTCAAAAAGAACTAACTAAAACCCGCCAAAAATTAGCGGGGCAAAATATCGAAGATTTAAGTAATTTACCGCCGATAAATGAGGAAGAAAAATTAGCAATAATGAAGATAGGGACTGCCATATTTCCTCCTGTTTTTATTGCCGCACCTCATCTCTTACCCATCCTAGTATCAAAACAGGTTAACTTATCAATTGAATACGGCAATAGTTATCTAGCGGCTTTTACTTATGTTAATTATGGCTTAATCCTTTGCGGTATTTTAGAAGATTGGGAAACGGGTTATCAATTTGGACGATTAGCTTTAAACATCGCTGATAAATTTCATGCCAAAGCCCTGATGCCGAAAATAATTGCCGTATTTTCCGCCACTATTAGTATCTGGAAAGAACCGATTAAAAATTCCCTGTCTTTGTTAAAATCTTCCTATCAAACCGGTTTAGAAATGGGCGATCTCTACTACGGAACAACCTGCGCCTATCTTTACTGTTTTCATTCTGCCTTTATCGGACAAGAATTAACAGAATTAGCCCAAGAAATAGCTAACTATGATCTGGCTTTTGTTAAGCTCAAACAAGAAAACCCTCGCAACTATTTAAAAATCTATGGTCAAACAGTTTTAAATCTGCTGAGACACTCGGAAAATCCCGGTCATTTAGAAGGACAGTACTATCAAGAAACTGTTAGGTTACCTTACCATCTAGAGGCTAATGATCTCTACGGTCTTTGTGCTTTATTTGTTAATAAATTATACCTTTGTTATCTATTTGGGCAGCACGAACAAGCTATTAAAAATGCTAACCAAGCCCAAAAGTATCTAGAGGGAGCTACCGCCACATTATTGATTCCTCTGCATAATTTCTATGATTCCCTCGCCCATTTAGCCATTTATAATCATCTGGACAATAACCAAAAACAGCAGGTATTAGAACGAGTTACGAATAATCAGAAAAAGCTGTGGGAATGGGCGAATCAAGCAGCCTCTAACTATCTCCATAAATTTTATTTAGTGCAAGCGGAAAAGGAGCGAGTGCAGCAATCCTATCTAGAAGCCATAGAAAACTACGATCTAGCCATTGCTAAAGCCAAAGAAAATGAATATATTAATGAAGAGGCACTAGCTAACGAACTAGCGGCGAAATTCTATCTCGATTGGGGTAAAGTAAAAATTGCCAAAACCTACATCAATGAAGCTGCCTATCTCTATTCTCTTTGGGGAGCAACAGCTAAAGTCAAAGATATAGAAAGCCGCTATTTTCAGTTAATGGTCAATAACTATAGTTCCAATTACCCGACCGAAACTAGGAGAACTTCCACCAGAAAAAATTCAGCCAGTCATTCGGGAGAACTGTTAGATTTAGCCACGATCATGAAGGCATCCCAAGCCATTTCTAGCGAGATAGTTTTAGATAAATTACTCGCCAACCTGATGAAAATTCTCATCGAAAATGCTGGGGCGCAGCTGGGCTATCTTATCCTAGAAAGCGGCGGACAATTATCGATCGAGGCCTCCGGTTCAGTGCAGGAAGATAGGGTGACAGTCTTTAAATCTAATGCGATCGAAGAACATCTTCCCGTCTCAATTATTAACTATGTAGCCCGGAGCGGTCAAACCGTTCTTAATAACGATGCTGCCCATCAGGGCAATTTTAGCAACGATCCCTATATAAAAACCCATCAAACCAAATCGCTGCTCTGTTCACCTCTCCTTGACCAAGGACAACTGCGGGGAATTGTCTATCTAGAAAATAACCTCACCGTCGGGGCTTTTACTCAAGAAAGATTGGAAGTGCTGCAACTGCTCTCCAGCCAAGCGGCGATCGCAATTACTAACGCCAAACTCTACACCGAAATCAAAGCTAAACAGAGACAACTAGCGCAATTTTTAGAAGCCATGCCAGTGGGGGTATTTGTCCTTGATGCCGACAGTCACCCCTATTATGCCAATCAAACGGCCCAAGAGATTTTAGGAAAAGGGATAGTTAATATCACCACGGCTAATCAGTTGGGGAAAACTTATCAGTTATATCAAGCTGGAACTGATCGATTGTATCCCACCGAAGACCAGCCAATTGTCCGAGCTTTAAGGGGGGAAAAAAACACGATGGATGATCTAGAAATTCACCAAGGAGAGAAGATTATTCCCCTAGAAGTGTATGCCACGCCCGTTTTTGACGAAAAAGGAGAAATTATCTATGCAATCACCGCTTTTACCGATATTACCGAACGAAAACAGGCGGAAGCGGAACGGATTCGCTTTACCGAAGAATTAGCCGAGTATAGCCGCACCCTAGAACAGAAAGTGCAGGAGCGCACCCTAGAACTCAGTCAAACCTTAGAAATTCTCAAGGCCACCCAAGCAGAATTACTGTTTGAAAATGAACTGCTCAGAAGTAGCGAAGAATCTAGCACCTTTGACTATCAAGTGGGGGGCAGTTTACCCATGGATGCCCCCACCTACGTGGTCCGCGCTGCCGACCGTTATCTCTATAAAGCCCTCAAACGCGGCGATTTTTGCTATGTTCTCAATCCCCGTCAAATGGGTAAGTCTAGTTTAATGGTACGCATGATCGATCATCTCCAACACGAGGGCATCTGTTGCGCTCCCATTGATTTAACCCGTATCGGCAGCGAAAATGTCACTTCTGACCAATGGTACAAGGGGATAGCCTTCGAGTTAGGGCGACGTTTTGGCCTGCTCAAAAGGGTCAATTTGAAAGCTTGGTGGCAAGAACGGGAAGATGTCTCGGCAGTGCAGCGCTTGGGCGAATTTATCGAAGAGGTGTTATTACTGGAAGTGGGGATAGTGGACGGCTCACCCCCGAAACCAATCGTGATTTTTATCGATGAAATCGATAGCGTTTTGGGCTTAAATTTCGCAGTTAATGACTTTTTTGCCCTGATTCGTTCCTGCTATAACCAGCGCGGTTTTAACCCGCTCTATCGGCGTTTGACCTTCGCTTTCTTAGGTGTTGTCACCCCCTCCGATTTAATTACCGACCACCAAATCACCCCTTTTAATATCGGTCATTCTATTCAATTGGAGGGTTTTAAAGAACACGAAGCCCAGCCTTTACTGCACGGATTGGCTGAGAAAGTTAGTAACCCGCAAACTGTCTTAAAAGAAGTCTTTGCCTGGACAAATGGTCAACCTTTTCTGACCCAAAAACTCTGTCAGTTGATCCGCACCGCCACCTCGCCGATTCCCCCCAATGGTGAGGCCCTCTGGATTGAGGACTTAGTACAGAAGAAGATCATTGATAATTGGGAATCTCAGGATGAACCAGAACATCTGCGGACTATTCGCGATCGGCTTCTCAACAGTCATCGCTACCAGTTGCTGCTGAGACTCTACGAACGGATTTTAAGGGAAAAAGAAGTGATTTCCGAGGATAGCACCCCAGAAAAAGAGTTACTGTTATCAGGGTTAGTGATCAAAGACCAAGCCCAGCTGCGGATTCATAATCCCATCTATCAAGCAATCTTTAACCTCGATTGGCTGGCCTTGGCAAAATCAACCTAAGACTAAATCCTGTTTAAAAGGTATAGGATAGTGGGAAGTGGGAAGTTAATGACTTTATCCCTATTCCCAATATTACCATCGTTCATCGGCTCTCTTGGATTTGATGGGTAAAATGTATTCTAAGATACAGTCCTGCTGGCGAGGGAGTGGAAAGAACCACAGAGACACAGAGGACACAAAGATCGATCATAATGTAAGTTAAACTTATCACACAGAACCTAGAAGAGCCGTTCATCCTCAAGATTTCATTAATTCCCAATAATTAAGCAGCAAATCCGACATACCGCACCAAAATCCCTTACGGAAGCGGATAGTTCGCCTGAGAAGGGGTAAAACAGGGAAACGCATTTTCCCTGTCAATCCCTGAGTTAGGGAGAAGAATGTAAAGATTTATTAAATTGTAGCGTAGGATACCTTAATCCCACTAAACAGTACTGGCTATTCTGCTAGATTGAATTGCACGGAGTTTCTCGACGCAAACCATCTTGACCCAATACCGACGATTCATGTTCTGCAATTGACACTCTACATCTATGCTTCGTAGTAATTCCGGGGGAAAATCAAGACTAATTTGTTGCTTAACCTGAAAATTACCTGTGAGAAGACGAGATAATAAATCAATGTTGTTCCCTGTTCCCTGTTCCCTGATCACTGTTTACCGATAACTGAATATGACAACCGTGGGGGAATTGGGCGAAAATTTGGTAGCGGACTGGTTGCAATTACAGCAATGGCATATCCTCCAGCGTCGTTGGCGTAGTCCTAGCGGTGAAATCGATTTAATCGTCTTGTCTAAATCTCAGGCGATTCTCGCTTTTGTTGAGGTAAAAACCCGCAGTGCTGGCAATTGGGATTTAGGGGGCAAATTAGCGATCGATGACCGTAAACAGGAGAAAATTTATCAAGCTGCCCAGATATTTCTCTCTTTTCATCCCACGTGGTCGGATTTGGCCTGTCGCTTCGATGTGGCTTTGGTTAGTTGTCAAAAAAGCTCTCTATCAGCTTTACCTGAGTTTTCCCTTGATTATCCCTGTCAGCTACGGAGAGGTTATCAATTGCAGTTACAGGAATATCTCGTAGCAGTTTTCTAAAAACACAATATGCCCGCCTAGGGAGGCGGGCTTTATCTTGTACAAACGATATGGACTCCTAAAAAATTAACGGACTCAATACAATAGAGGTTTACAGAACTCACAACAGTCTATTTATCAACTATCAAAATCTCTCAGTTTACCGACTCAGGTGCTGATTACGGCCCACTCCATCTATCCTATCTTGAGCGACAGAGGCGAAACCATACTTTACTTTACAAACTTCGAGAATCTGCGTCCGATTTAGCTGTTGTGTCGATCCAGAGCAGGTGGCACAGGCTCTAGGTCTTTTTGTCCAGAAGGAAGTTGAGTCGCTTCCTTTGTGCCTTATGTTCTTAAGATAACACGTTTGTCAGGACTAGATCGACCCTGTAATTAAAGTTTACACTTATTGATTTTTAGCAAAAATTACTGTTACAAAACTATAAATAAGTGGAGGTTGGGGGGGTAGATACTCTTCTGATACCAGGCACGGCCACTGTTTGAGATATTTTTTAGTTTAGCCTTGTCTTCTTTGACGATGCTCTGCTCAACTTTGTCAAACACCTATAATTGTAAGCTCATCTAAATGTTAAGTTAAGTATCGAAGAGCAGCCGTTTTATCACCCAGTAGTAATATAATCACTAAGTTATCAATTTTGATCCTTGAGTATGACTGCATTGACCACAACTCCCACTCTTGCCAATTTGCCCGCCAGTGACAGCCGTAGCCGCGTCAGTGAATTTATGAAATCCCTACAGGATGAAATTTGTCGGGGATTAGAAGAAGTGGATGGACAAGCAAAATTTATCGAAGATAGTTGGCAACGGCCTGAAGGTGGTGGCGGACGTTCGCGAGTTTTGCGGGAAGGGGCAATTTTTGAACAAGCAGGGGTGAATTTTTCGGAAGTTTGGGGGAAAGAATTACCTCCTAGCATTGCCAAACAACGGACCGAGGCTGCTGGTCATCAATTTTATGCCACGGGAACCTCGATGGTTTTACATCCTCGCAATCCTTATATTCCCACAGTTCACCTCAATTATCGCTATTTTGAAGCCGGTCCAGTTTGGTGGTTTGGCGGTGGTGCCGATTTAACTCCCTACTATGCTTTTGAAGAAGATGCTAGTCATTTTCATCGCACTTTTAAACAGGTTTGCGACCAACATCATCCCGAATATTATCCCGTTTTTAAACGCTGGTGTGATGAATATTTTTATCTCAATCATCGTCAGGAAGCCAGAGGCATCGGTGGGATTTTCTTTGATTACCAAGACGGTTTAGACCCTCTCTATCGGGGTCCTTTTGCCGAAAGTGATGCGGCTATCTATTCAGAAAAATTATCTCCCCAACAACCCCGCAACTGGGAAGAAATTTTTAGTTTCATTAATGACTGTGGCCGAGCTTTTCTACCCGCTTATGTTCCCATTGTCCAGAAACGGCACTCGACGGAATACGGTGACAGAGAACGTCAGTTTCAACTCTATCGTCGCGGTCGTTATGTAGAATTTAATTTAGTTTATGATCGTGGCACAATTTTTGGGTTGCAAACTAACGGTCGTACCGAATCAATTTTGATGTCTTTACCTCCTTTAGTCCGTTGGGAATACTGTTATCAACCTGCACCCAACACCCCAGAAGCAAAACTCTATGATGTCTTCCTAAAACCCCAAGATTGGGTTAATTGGCAAGGTTAAATCAGTTATCAGTTATCAGTTATCAGTTATCAGTTATCAGTTATCAGTTATCAGTTATCAGTTATCAGTTATCAGTTATCAGTTATCAGTTATCAGTTATCAGTTATCAGTTATCAGTTATCAGTTATCAGTTTACCGTTCACTGAAAATACTTCCCAATTTATAATTCATAATTCATAATTCCCTCTCCCTTCTCTTTTTCTGGTTATCTGTCATTTGTCAAGTAAATAAATCTAAAAATTTTGGCTAATTTTTGGACACCTCTCCATACTCGTCTGGAAACCACAGTCAAAAAGGGACAATTACTACCTAAAAATGCGTCTCTGTTAGTGGCATTGTCTGCGGGTCAGGATTCTCTCTGTTTAGGTCAATTATTGCTAGATTTGCGCTCTCGTTGGGGTTGGCAACTAGCGATCGCTCATTGTGATCACCGTTGGTCCTACGACCAAGGATTAGTGGCTCATGTGCAGAAAATCGCCGCAATTTGGCAATTACCCGTTTATATTGCCACCGCACCCCCCATGGCGGAAACGGAAGCCAAAGCAAGACAATGGCGTTATCAAGCTTTACAAACAATCGCCCAAGAACAGGGTTTTAATTATCTTCTCACGGCACACACGAGGAGCGATCGAGCGGAAACTTTTCTTTATAATCTCATGCGCGGAGCGGGTAGTGATGGACTTTCTGCCCTAACTTGGTTGACAAGTTTAACCCCGGATATTTTTTTAGTCCGTCCCCTCTTAAATGTCACTCGCGGGGAAACTTTCGCTTTTTGTCAAAGTCGAGAATTACCGATCTGGTACGATCGAGCTAATGAAAATTTACGCTATGCTCGCAATCGCATCCGTCAGGAATTATTACCCTACCTGCAAACTAATTTAAACCCCCAAATTGAAAAACATCTCGCCCAAACTGCCGAAATTTTGGAAGCAGAAAGCGATTATTTAGATAGTATTGCCCGGGATATTTTTCGTCAGGTTATCGATCTAGATCAACAAAGACTCGAACGCTCCCCTTTACAAATTCTACCTCTAGCGATACAAAGACGAGTGATTCGTTTATTTTTAGCTCAATATTTACCCTCATCACCTAATTTTGCCGAAGTTGAGTCAGTGGTTAATCTTATTACTGGTGTTAATCGCGATGCCACTTCTTCCTTAACTGGCAAAATTCGGGTAGAAGTACAACAAAATTGGCTACATATCAGTTATCAGTGATCAGTTATCAGTTATCAGTGATCAGATTACAGGGTTCTCTTATTCTTTGTGTGATCAGTTTAACTTACTATAGAAGCGATCAATCTTTGTGTCCTCTGTGTCTGGAGTGGTTCCTTCCACTCCCTCGCCAGCAGGACTGTATCTTAGAATACATTTTACCCACCAAACCTAAGAGAGCCATTACAGTTTTAAGTGGACAGTGTTAATAGTAATACAATTAAACTAAAAATAAAATTGGCGGGGCATAATGAGCGAAACTAAAGTAATTAATCGAGAAAATTTACTGGTCAATCTCCGGCAACAACTGCGTGTAGGACAACAGGAATTAGCCGATTGGCAAGGGGGAAAAATGGCCATTTCTGCGGTGCCGGGGGCGGGAAAATCCCACAGTTTGGCCGTAGCTGCCGCTATGGTTATTGCTCGTGAGCAACTTCATGCTAAAAAACAGTTAATTATTGTCACCTACACCCGCTCGGCTGCCGCTAGTATTAAAGCTAAAATTAAACAACGCTTGCAAGATTTACAGCTTTCTGCTCAAGGGTTCAGCGTTCAAACTCTGCACGGACTGGCTCTACAATTGGCCCGTCGTTACCCGGAATTATCGGGATTAGACCTCGAATCTTCTACATTAGTTATTCCGACTCCTAGCCACAGAATTATTAGAAACTCGGTGGAAAAATGGCTAATTGCCGATCCAATTCGTTATCAAAAGTTATTAGAAGGAGTAGAATTTGATGGGGAAGAAACCGAAAGATTACGCCGTCAATCGGTGCTGAGAACCGAAATTTTACCTAGTCTTGCTTATGCGGCCATTCATGAGCTAAAAAGTTCGGGATTATCACCGCAGCAAGTCTGGGAATTAAGCCACTATAGCGACGATAATTATCAAATTCTCGCTATTGCTAGTGGTTTGTACCAACAGTATGAAATCCTGATGCGTCAGAAAAACTACATAGATTATGATGACATGATTTTAGGAGCCTTGCGAGTATTAGAGGAAGAAAAAATTCGCCAACAATGGCAAAAATCTGTCTTTGGAGTCTTTGAAGATGAGGCACAGGATTCTAGTCCTCTCCAAGAAAAACTAATTACTATTTTAGCAAAAAATAATGACGAGGAAATACCTAATTTAATTCGCGTTGGCGATCCCAATCAAGCCATTAATTCCACCTTTACTCCCGCCGATCCTGTTTACTTTAATTGGTTTTGTGAAAGTTGTCAAAATGAAGGCAATTTATCCACTATGAACCAAGCAGGTCGCAGCAATACTAAAATTATTGAAGCTGCTAATTTAGTGTTACAATGGGTCGATCGAGATTGGAAACAGGGAAAAGATAATCATAAAGTTACCGAGGCTCCTTTTCGAGTTCAAGCGATTCTTCCCGTCGGCGCTGAAGATTCCCAACCTAATCCAGTTAAGGAGGGAAAAGGATTAGAAATTTATCAACCCGATGACATTTATCAAACAGTGGAATTAATCGAAAAACGTCTAGTTAAATTACTCCAAGAAAACCCTCAACATAATGCCGCTATTCTCGTTAGAGAAAATCGACAAGGACACTTTTTTGCTCAAAAATTCGCCCATTTTTATAAAAGTTATCAGATCAGAATTTTTGAAGCTAACGAAATTGATCGCTTTTCCCAAATTCCCGCCGAAATGCTGAAACTATTGGCTTTTGTCGAACGTCCCCACTCTCCTGATTATCTGAAAGCGGCCTTAGAAGTGTTACAATTGAGGGGTTTAATTACTGCCCAAGATTTAAATCCTTTAGTTACCTATCCCGAACAATTTCTTTATCCTACTCCCCTCGATCCTGAACTGAAATCTAACGAAAAAATCGCCCGTCGTTATTGCTGCAGTTTACTAAAAGCTAGATTAGAATTACCCCATTATCAACTCCTATCTTTTTTCGCTATGACTCTCCAATATTCTGGGTCAGAATTAGCAACTTTGCAAAAATTAACCGCCCGTATTTATCAGGAAACTGCTGGTAATAGTTCTCTCAAAAATACCATTAATACTCTTAATGAAATTATCGCCTCTGAGCGATTTGAAGGGGTGGAAGAAGATAACGACGATTGTTATACTCGTCCCGGACAACTGACGATTATTACTATGCACAAAGCCAAGGGTTTAGACTGGGATTATGTTTTTATTCCCTTTCTTCATGAAGATATTATCCCGGGCAAACCTTGGGTTCCCAATGGGGCAAAGTTTTTGGGAGATTTTAGCCTTGCAGAAGTGGCCCGGGCGCAAATTCGAGCAGCAGTTCATCAACGCTATTTAAACCCCGACAGCATACCAATTATTCCCCCACCTTTAAGCGCTTGGTTAGAAGCTGGACAACTTAAAAAAGCTGAAGAATACCGACTTTTGTATGTAGCGATGACGCGAGCAAAAAGACTTTTATGGATGTCGAGTGAAAAAAAAGCTCCCTTCCGTTGGAACACTTTTCGCGGAGATGAAAGTAGTCAATTACAGGATAAAAATCCCTGTCCTGTCTTTCCTGTTTTAATCAATGCTTTCCCCGATTCTTTCTGTGTTTAACTGTTGCTGCAGCGTCCGCGGATAAAGAATTAGGAAGACAAACCACCAGAGGAGTATGGGAACAGATAAGAGTAGGGTTAACCAGAGACGCTGAGTTAAAAACCAACACCCAGCAATCAGGGTAATTCCTGTCAACAAAATCGACCAAGGTTGACACCAACGGGGTTTGTGGTCCCAAACGCTACTAGATTTCGAGTTAGACATTGGTTAAGGTTCGGTAATTTACTAACTTGATTTTAGAGCGATCGAGCTTAAAAACGCTTGGGAAGACCGAAAGAGTCAAAAATTACTCGATTTACTTATTTAAAAATAACTTCCCCCAATCATAGCCGCTAATAAAATAAAACCGACCCAAACATTTTGACCGAACATTTGACCATAAACTGGTTTAGGTAAATCCGATTGACGTAACAGCCGGTATTGACGCAGCCAAGCGATCGCAGCTAGACCCAACCCTAGCCAAAAAGAGGATGATAACTGCATTTTTTGCCCCTCCCAAGCCAATAAACCCACTGTTATGGCAAAAAAGACCCCCACGGCTTCTGGGGCGTATTTGCCGAAAAATATGGCACTGGAGTTAATACCAACCTTGAGATCATCCTCTCGATCGGACAGAGCATAAATTGTATCAAATGCCAATGTCCAAAAAATCACCGCTCCCCATAATATAAATGTATTACTATCTAACGACCCGGTGACGGCACTCCAACAGATTAAAACCGCAAAACCCCAAGCGAGAGAAAGAACCAATTGGGGTACAGGAAAAAAACGCTTGGCGAGAGGATAGCAGATAATCAAGGGAACGGCGGCTAAACATAGGCAAAAACTCAGGAAATTCAGATATAAAGCTAAAATCGCGGCGCAAAAGAAAGCAATCAGAGCGATAATCAAACCAACCTTGATCGATAAAGCTCTGGCCGCTAAAGGACGGTTACGAGTGCGATCGACTTGTGGATCGATATCCCGATCCCAAAGATCGTTAACCACACAGCCGGCGGCGCTAGTGGCCAAAGTTCCCAAAATGATCACCCCGATCAAGGGTAGTGGTGGCACCCCGTCTGCCGCCAAAAATACCGCCCATAAAGCGGGAACCATCAAAATTAACCTACCGGCGGGTTTATCCCAGCGCAAGAGGCGAATAATCGTCATCCAAGTGGGTTCTAGATCGGGTTGGGATATAGTCATAATTTCTCGTAAAAAGTAGAAACTAGGAGTTAAGGGGAATTATGAATTATAAATTATGAATTATGAAGTGGGAAGTGGGGTGTGGGGTGTGGGGTGTGGGGTGTGGGGTGTGGGGAGAAAATTAATGAATTTTGGCCAGTAGCTGCCTTTTGCCTTTTGCCTTTTGCCTTTTGCCTTTCCTAACCAAGAAGTTAATTTTGCACGACTACTTACTTAACGTGATTACCAGCCCCAACTATTGGGAACGCCTTTAAACGGACCAACTACATCGGAGGTTATCCATCCCCCGTAAAAGTTGCCCGGTTGCGGTTGTACTAATTCCCCGTCGGCATAACAAGCGGTCATTTTGGCAGGATAAAAAGCCAGATAATTCTTAATTGCTTGAAACTCTGGTGTCGGATCCGGATAATACCAAGCGACGTTAATTGCCTGTTGATCCCCAACGGTGATATTGTAATATCCCGCTAGACCTTTCCACTCACAAAAAGACTTTTCTGCTGTGGCTTGCAGGTATTCCATTTTAATATCTTGGGGCGGTAGATAATAAACTGGAGGATGACTGGTTTCTAGAACTCGATAACTGCTTTTAGTCTCGGCAATTGTCACACCATTAAAGATGATTTTTAGGTGTTTAGGCGATAATTCTAGGCGCGGGGGACGAGGATAATCCCAGACGGATTCCTGTCCTGCTTTTGCTGGTATCGGTTGGGGACGAAACATAATTTTTCTTATATTATTCTCCGAGTCAGTAAACAGTAAACAGTATTCAGTTTACTGTTTACTGTTTACTGATCACTGAAAAGAGTTTTCTCAAGGTTTCCACTCGTTCTCGATTGACATTTAAATCCGATTCTCCTAACCGGGAGGCCGAGCGAACATCGATCGCATTTTTGCTAGGATTAAGAGAAAATTCCAGATCATCGACAAATCCCATCCATTGACTGCTAAATTCGGCGTAGAGATAGTTACTATCTTGGTTAATAATTTTAGTTCTCGGTTGGGAAGCGATAATTTTAGCTAATTGCTCGATCGCTTGTTCCCCGCTACCCTGATAACTAAGGGGTTCGATCGAATGAGCCGGATCCTGACTCTGACTACTAACACAATTAGGAGTGACCGGACAAGGGGCCAGTTTACCCTCCCTGACTCCCAAATAATCGGGACGAGTACCAGCGAATAAACTGACGCTATCGGGAGCAATTAACCTAATTCCTAGCCAGATGAGCAGTATTCCCAGGAAAATAAACGGGGTTAGCCGGAAAGATTTTTTCACCGTGTCGGAAGTTTCAGTCATGCTAGTCTCACAGAATCACTTCAATTAACTTAACATTGATAGGTGTGACAATATCAGGAGATAGAATAAGATGTTTCTCGATGAATTACAACCCGTTGTTAAAGAACTGATTCAACAACCGATCGCTTTTTTCGGTGGTTTTGCCTCTGGATTACTCCACTTGAAACTTTCGGACGATCCCCTCAAAACATGGTTAGAAGAGCAGGGATTAGTCAGTTTTAACGACAATAATCAGGATAACGGCAACAGTCCCCAGTCGATCTTGATCGATTAGGGATCAGGGGTTAGCTGTTGGGGGTGAGGGTATTCTCCCATCCCCAAAACCCCCGCTTACCACCCCATCAGCTTAACTTGTTGCTGAAAGTAGATAAATTTCTTCGGCTACTCGTTTTAAGCGTCTTAATTGCGCTTCCATATCCTTTTTAGTCCATTTAGCGGCGAATTGCTGAAATCCCCACCCCACAATCGGATTAGGAATCGCAAACTCAAAACGATTGATTAAACAAGTGCCGCTGTCATTGGGTTGACATTCCCAGCGATCGCATCCGCGGAAAAAGCCTTCAAATTGCCAGACAATTAACCCCGGTTCCCTCTCAATCACCGTACTTTTTAGCGTCGGCTGAATTAGGGGAATTTGAATCAAAAAACGACTTCTCCCACCGATATCGGTCTTCCAATCGCCGATAGGTTCACAAACTAACACCGGATTCAACCAACGACGCATTAACTCTAAATCCGTGATACAACGCTCCACCGTCGTCGCACTAGCTTTAATCTGAATTGATTGTTCAAATACTTGACAAGATGACATTGATCTGCTTATAAATTGCTGGCTGAGAATTATCAGTGTTCGGACAAAAGTAAAGTTAACTATTGTTTATTTATGTGCGACTACTGACAGCGTTTTTTATTTTAACTTAAGTAAAGATGTGATCAATGGACAGGATCGGGGTAAGCTAAGACCCATTTTAACCGCCTATCTTCATATCCTTAGATTAGCTGAATCTGTCCCAATCCCTTTATTGTTGGCTGTTGCAAAAGTGCCTCATCTCAACCCGCAATTCCATGTGTGGGCAGCTTCTCTGACAATTTTTAACACCTACCTGCTTAACCGCAGAGCAGATTACACCTTGATTGTCTTTAATCGGGATGACAGGATTCGAACCTGCGGCCCCTTCGTCCCGAACGAAGTGCGCTACCAAGCTGCGCTACATCCCGAAAATTTTTAGCTAAATCATCATAGCATATTTTGCCTTGAGTGGGTCGAGACTTGCTAGGATATTAGGGATATAGGCAAAAATTATCGGAGTAGTTCAGGCGTGACGGTCAAACCAGAGTGGTTACGGGTAAAAGCACCGCAATGGCAACGAGTCGGCAGTGTTAAGGAGGTTTTACGGGATTTAGGCTTAAATACCGTTTGTGAGGAGGCTTCCTGTCCTAATATCGGCGAATGTTTCCACGCGGGGACGGCTACCTTTTTAATTATGGGTCCTGCTTGCACTCGCGCCTGTCCTTACTGTGATATAGATTTTGAAAAAAAACCGCAACCTTTAGACTCCAAGGAACCCCAACGACTAGCGGCAGCCGTGCAACGTCTTGACCTTAATCATGTAGTGATCACTTCTGTCAATCGCGATGATTTGGCTGATGGTGGCGCTAGTCAATTTGTCAGTTGTATCGAGGAAATCCGCCGTATTTCACCGAAAACCACCATCGAAGTCCTTATTCCCGATCTTTGTGGCAATTGGCAAGCTTTAGCTTTAATTCTTGCCGCTAAACCTGAAGTTTTAAACCACAATACCGAAACTGTCCCCCGTCTCTATCGTCGCGTGCGTCCCCAGGGTGATTACCAGCGTTCCCTAGAATTATTGCAGCGCGCTCGCGCTATTGTTCCCGCTACCTACACAAAATCGGGCATTATGGTGGGATTGGGGGAAACCGACGAGGAAGTGCGGCAAGTGATGGGCGATTTACGGGCCGTCGATTGTGATATTCTCACCATCGGGCAGTATCTGCAACCATCGTCAAAACATCTCGGTGTCCGGGAATTTATCACCCCTGAACAGTTCCACGCTTGGCGCGAATACGGGGAGTCGCTGGGATTTTTACAAATTGTTGCGAGTCCCTTGACAAGAAGCTCTTATCATGCTGAACAAGTCAGAGCCTTGATGAATTTATATCCGCGAGAGTCTTGAGATGGGGCAGCAATTGCTGAAAAGCTCGTCCTCGGTGGCTAATTTTTCTTTTTAATTCGGGAGACATTTCCGCAAAAGTTAAAGCGTATTCGGGGACATAAAAAATCGGATCGTAACCAAAACCACCCTCACCCCTAGGACTGGTGAGAATTTCTCCTGTACAGATTCCTGTAGAACTAAAGGCAATCTCACCATCGGGACTAGCGATCGCAATTACACAGACAAAACGGGCCGATCGATCCTGATTATCCCCTAATTCTCTGACTAGGCGATCGATTCTTTCTCGATCATTTTGACCATAGCGGGCCGAGTAGATTCCCGGGGCATTTCCTAACCCAGTTACTTCCAATCCCGAATCATCAGCGATCGACCATTCTCCCAATGTTAGGGCAATTTGAGCAGCTTTTAAATAAGCATTTTCGGCAAAAGTCGTCCCTGTTTCCTCTATCTCTAAATAATCAGGTTTTAACTGCAATTCTAGGTCGATATCGGTTAAGTATTCGCCTATCTCTGCTAATTTACCCGGATTGCTCGTGGCTAGAATTAATTTTTTCATAATCGCTACAATAATACATAAAACCCCAATTGTGAGGAAAGCCTATCGATACCATCTTCGGCAATACCCAGGGACTGAAAGCTAGTCAGATGAAACAGCTACAAAGGCTGTATCATGAACGCTTGCCTATCGACACTCTCACCACCCCAGAATTCGCCCAAAGACTCGCGGCCATTAGTACCGATATCCATCAACCCCTCTGCACCTATATCAACCGTCGCGGCCAGGTAATTCGAGTGGGAGTAGGAACCCCCCGACAAACGCAATTTTCTCTCTTGGAGTTACCCCGCTACGGTTCCGAACGTCTTTGCGGAATTCGTTGCATCGCCACGGAACTTAAGCAGGAACCGCCAAAAGAATCCAGTTTAACGGCCATGGCTTTGCAAAGATTAGACGCACTGGTGATCCTAACATTAACTGGTACAGGCATGATCCGTCGCGGTGGTGGGGCGACCGGTTATGTGGAGCAAGTCTATTTGGCGCATCTCACACCACAAAGTCAAACAAATGTCAATAGTAATATATACTGGTCTGTCTCCCCGCCCTTAAATCTAGAGGATTTAAGCAAACAGGACTTTTTAGAGTTAGTGGAAGGACTAGAGGCGGAGTTTCAGCGAGAATTTACCGCTATAACCGTTGATACAGCCGAAGATCGGGTGCTATTGGTTGGTTTAATGACCGACAACATGAGCGATCGCCAGTTTGAGGACGGTTTAAGCGAATTAGAACGTTTAGTTGATACCGCCGGTGGCAAAGTTTTGCAAGTCACCCGACAAAAACGGGATCATCCCCATCCTCAAACAGTGATCGGTTCGGGAAAAGTGGCAGAAATCGCCTTACAGGTGCAAACTTCGGGGGCTAACTTAGTCGTGTTCAATCGCGACCTTTCTCCCGCCCAAATTCGCAATCTAGAGAACCAAATCGGGGTGAGAGTGGTTGATCGCACCGAGGTGATCCTGGATATTTTCGCCCAACGGGCCCAATCCCAAGCGGGTAAACTACAGGTAGAATTAGCCCAATTAGAATACACTTTACCCCGTCTCACCGGGCGCGGATTAGCCATGTCGAGATTAGGGGGAGGAATTGGCACTCGCGGACCGGGGGAGACAAAATTAGAAACAGAACGTCGAACTATTCAACGTCGTTTATCCCGTCTCCAAGATGAGGTGGATCAACTGCAAGCTCATCGTTCCCGTTTACGCAAACAACGGCAAAAACAAGAGGTGGCCAGCGTGGCGATCGTTGGTTACACCAATGCGGGAAAATCTACTTTAATTAATGCTCTCACCGCTGCCGAAGTTTATACCGCCGATCAACTGTTTGCTACCCTTGATCCCACCACTCGACGCTTAACTATTACCGATCCCCTCACCCAAGTCTCTCACCCCCTCTTACTAACCGATACGGTGGGTTTTATCCATGAATTACCCCCCTCGCTGGTGGATGCTTTTCGGGCAACTTTAGAGGAAGTAACGGAAGCAGACGCATTACTACATCTGGTGGATCTCTCCCATCCAGCTTGGGAAAGTCAGATTGCCTCGGTATTAAAAATCCTCTCCCAGATGCCGATTCAAACCGGTCCGATGTTAATGGTGTTTAATAAGTTGGATCGGGTAAAAAGCGAGGATTTGGAAATAGCTAAGGAAAAATATCCCCAAGCTGTTTTTATCTCGGCTATTCGTCGGATCGGACTGGAAACTTTAAAACAAAAGTTAATCGATTTAATCGCCTAACTAGAGCAGTAAGGAGTCCCACAGAAATAATTTGAAGATTTAATCCTAAAAAATGATATGATAGAGATAGACACGGCGTTTATCAAGCCTGTGTGGTACAGTTAAACCTTTGCTGATTAAGCTTTTCAACATTGATAATGTACCTCTCGCAAACAGGAACCGCTATAGACTAAGCTGTACACTTCATACTTTTTCCGTCTAGGGAAGAGTATTGATCTATCTTGTCTGAGACCCTTGATTTTACCTATATGTTGTACAATGTCTCCCTTTTTCTTGGCTCCATCAGAGATTGTGATGGAGACCTATTTGATTTATTTGCCCAGTCAAGAAATCCTAACTCTCATTTATTAATCCGAGAAACTCATAACCGAAAATTGAACCATCTCGAAGAGAGGCCAATAATTGCTTCTCTTGCGGGTTTTTCAGGTGAAAAAGACGACTTTTAGGCTTCGGCCGTGAGCTAAGTAGTTCGACAAGCTCACTAACACAAACGCTAAGGCTTCGACGGTGAACCTGGCGTTAAAATAATTTATTTGAAACTGCGAAGGTTACATGACATCAGCAAAACTTGGAAGCTATCTCATCCAATTAGTTGACCTATAGAACTCCCTTGAACCCTCTTGCACAATTTTCTTTTTTTGTCAAGTTTTATGTTAAGAAAGATGTGACTAAATGGATAGCTTAATAAGGGGGAATGTGACAATTTTCAACACCTACCTACTTAATTCCTTAAAATTCATGAAAAGATCAAAGCTAGATATAGCCAAACGTCTAAATCGATCCCGAAAAAGGAAACATGATAAATTTCTGACTTCTTCCTTATATTTAACAGTTATACTGGGTTTATGTTATTTGGTTTATCTCAATCTTCCTTGGTCTTTCCATCTTTTCATGCGTTGGGTAACTAAAGGAGGTGATTTAGACAAAATTCCTGCTAAGTTTTATTCAGAACTTAATCAATTGTGTTTGACGGCAGATAGTAGGGGGGAAGTAAGAACGAGAAACTATACAGAACATACAGAAATCGCCGAATCCTTGGGTACATTCCAATGTACTTTAGTTAATGGTGGTCAAGAATGGTTAATAGAAGATTATAAATCTTTTAGTTCCGCCGATGAAGCGATTTTAGGCACTCAGTTAGCGGTTTTGATCGCCGAGATTTTGGGAACTGATTATAGTTATAGAATTCGCGCTTACATTCCCAGATACTAAGGAGCAGATGACTCCTGAAAAAAACGTCAACCTAAGGATGGGTGCAGAACCCATCCTTAGAAAAAAATTAGTTTTCCGATACGGGTTTCGGTCGGGAAGGCCTAGGAACGGGAGATTGTCCGGGGGTAAAAGGTCGTTTTTCTCCCTCCTCCGAAGGACGACGATTTTTATCAAAAGGCTTTTTAAAACCTCCCTTACCCATCGGTTTTTTCTTGCTGGCAAAACCTAGGTCTAAACCTTCCAAAATAGTTAAGGCATCCCCTTTTAGTTGTACCTGAAAATCCCAAAAACGACTGACCGGTTTACTAGGTAAAGTGCCGCGCAATTTTAGTTTAAAAAACTTGGGTTTGTCTGCTTCAGTTTTGGGCATTTGTCGGATTTTGATCACTACCGCTTGATTTTCCCGTTCGGTAAAGATGACTTCACCTCGAATCGAGAAATAACCCGGGGTAGAAGCGCGGAGAGTTTCTATCTCCTGATCATCCTCTTTTTTCAGGGTTTCTGGTTCCCAAACACCGACAATCTGAACATGAAGGGCATCATTTTCCTGACGGGTGCGCGGATAAACTACCCAGAGATGGGGTTTTTCCAGATCGAGATGATTTTTAACCAAACTGATTACCCGGCCGAGAATCACAGAATCGATCAAAGTACCATCGGCAGTTAAAATATTGCCTTTAGTTAATTGTTCCTCCGATCGCTGATAATGGCCATAGACGAGACCGATCGCCCGATACTGCCGCAGATGACTGGGAGGGGGGATCGGTTGTTGACGTTTGACTTCTGCGGGGGTGGCTGACTCTACGGCTAAATCAGCTTCGGTATGGGGGGATTCAAGGGGGACTTCCTGAATTTCCACTTCAGGAGTCGGGGGGGTTTTCGGTGATTCGGTAAACCGATTCCCAGGACGATTCATATCACACTCCTAGCGGCGGAGACACATAGTAAATTGGTAATCAATCAAGTCAAAAGAGCGATCTGGGAGGTTACAATAACCTTCTAGAGCGACTCTACTGGCATCTAATATATTAAGAACCATGATCTTTTGACTGTCAACCTGGTCAAAACCCTTTTGAGTCTTGACCGTTTGCCCATTGTACTCAATAAAGAGCGGGGAATTCGATCGATCTCCTCATCAAATCTCCAGATTTCCATAACATTTTCCTGTTTGTTCCCTCGCACCCCAGTCTATGAAAACCTCTCTCTCTAACCGTCGTTGGCTGTCCATCGGTCTCGTCCTGATGTTATTGGCCTTGTTGTCCTTCTCGATCATGCCGCTATTGACTTCTATTCTCCAGAGTCAGCAATCTTCGGGCCAGAGTCATCTGTCCGCAGTGGAACAAGAGAAATTGGCCAGTCAAGCAATGGGTTATCAGATGGTTTTAGAGCGTGAACCCGATAATCAGACGGCTTTGCGGGGATTATTAGATATTCGCTTACAGCAGGGTGATTTAAAGCAAGCGATCGAACCTTTAGAAAAATTAGCGCAACTTAACCCCCAACAATCCGATTATTTACTACTTTTAGCAGAAGCAAAACAGCAAATAGAGGACTATGCAGGAGCCACAGGCAGTTATCGCACCCTTTTGGCCTCTTATCCCCAAGATCTACGGGCTTTAACTGGATTAACTAATTTATTTCTCAGCCAAAACCGTCCGATCGAGGCGATTAGTCTAGTCAAAGACACAATTGATCGCACTTTAAAAGCCGCTGCTGATCCCAATAATTCTGCTAGTTTAATCGATATTGTTTCCCTTCAGTTACTTTTAGGCAAAATCTATTTCGAGCAGCAAAATTATCCAGAAGCTTTAACAGCCTATAAACAAGCTCAACAAATGGATGTTAACGATTTCCGACCGATTTTAGCCACAGCGATCGTACTAAAAGAACAGGGCAAAAATCAAGAGGCTCAACCCCTCTTTCAAGATGCTCTCAGTCGCGCTCCTTTTGCCTACAGACAGGAGATTCAGACCCTAGCCGATGACAATAACAAAATTCAAGCCACAGCCCCTAATTAGGGTTTGCTGAATAATGGTAAAAACCTTGTAAAATAAGGCTTTTGACCTGTTAAAATCCGATGTTAGTGCCAAAAAATCGGATGGAGACCCTCAAAAACCTTGCATTATCCCTTGAGGCTATTGGGATTCTTTGATCGTAGGTTCTCAAGAGCGGTAAATTGAATAAAGAATTGTCCAGCTTTCCTTCACCCATGACTCTCCCCTCGGATTTTCCCCTAGAACCACCGGCTACCAATAAAGATCCCCATCGTGATTATCGCGGACTCGATCGCGGTAAACTCACCCCCATGTACCAGCATTATGTGGAGGTAAAAGAAACCTATCCCAATGCTCTTTTACTCTATCGTGTGGGGGATTTTTTCGAGTGTTTCTTTCAGGATGCGGTGATTATCTCCAGAGAATTAGAATTAGTTCTTACCAGCAAGGAAGGGGGTAAAGGGATTGGGAGAGTCGCCATGACCGGGGTTCCCCACCACGCCCTAGAGCGCTATAGTCGTTTATTGGTGGAAAAAGGCTATGCTGTGGCGATTTGTGACCAAGTAGAGGATTCAACGGAAGCAGCCGCCGAAAAACGGCTAGTAGAACGCGCTATCACCAAACTGCTCACCCCCGGAACCCTCACCGATGAGGGAATGTTAAACGCAAAAAAGAATAATTTTCTGGCTGCAGTGGTGATTACCGGAGAAAATTGGGGATTAGCATATTCAGATATCTCCACCGGAGAATTCTACACCACCCAAGCCAGCGATTTAACGGCTTTAAGCCTAGAATTAACCCGTTTACAGCCCTCAGAAATCCTTTTTCCCATCAATGCCCCCGATTTAAACCGTATTTTGCGCCCCGGGGAAAAATCCGACCATCTCCCCCCCTGTTTACCCGATAGTTTTTGTTATTCTCTCCGTCCCCAAACTATCTTTACTCTCACAGAAGCGAAAAATCGTCTCCTAATCACCTATAAAATGCGTTCCCTAGAGGGGATGGGCTGCGAACATTTACCCCTTGCTATTCGCGCCGCCGGAGGCCTATTAGAATACATTGAAGAGACCCAAAAAGCCAATCAAGTCCCCCTACAACCTTTAAAAACCTACTCTGTCTCGGAATTTTTGATTTTAGATGGGCAAACCCGTCGTAACCTTGAAATTACCCAAACGGTGCGCGATGGTAGCTTCTATGGTTCTCTATTATGGGCGATTGATCGCACTTGCACGGCCATGGGTAGTCGCGCTTTACGTCGTTGGTTACTGCAACCTCTCTTAGATTCTCGCGGTATTCGCGCCCGTCAAGATACTATCCAAGAGTTAAAGGATAATCCCTCCCTGCGCCAAGATATTCGGCAAAAATTAAGGGAAATCTACGATATAGAACGTTTAAGCGGTCGTGTTGGCGCAGGAACGGCTAATGCCCGCGATTTACTTTCCCTAGCGGCATCCTTAGTCAAATTGGCCGATTTAGCGGCTTTGGTTGCTGCGGGAAATTCGCCCTATTTGAAAGCTTTACAGCAAATTCCCGCCGATTTAGAAAAATTAGGCCAGCAGGTGATAGCGCATCTGGTGGAATCTCCCCCGCTGCACCTCAAGGAAGGGGGGGTGATTCGGGAGGGAATTGATGCCCAATTGGATGCCCTGCGGCGCGACTATCAGGAAGTAATCGATTGGTTTAAGAATCTGGAGACGACAGAGAAAGAAAGAACGGGGATTAGCAATCTTAAGGTTAATTATAACAAAACTTTCGGTTATTATATCAGTTTACCCCGCAGTAAAGCTGATTTCGCCCCAAAAGATTATGTGCGTAAGCAAACCTTAGTCAATGAGGAACGTTATATCACCACCGAGTTAAAGGAGAAAGAAAATATAATTCTGACGGCAGTAGATGAATTAAATAAATTAGAATACGAGATTTTTAGCGATTTACGCCGTCAAGTAGCCGAATTTTCCCCAGAAATCCGGGAAGTGGCCACAAAAGTCGCCGCTTTGGATGTGTTGGCCGGATTGGCAGAAATCGCCGTTTATCAGGGATATTGTCGCCCAGAAATCGCCGATGGTCGTCTTATCGATATTAAAGATGGTCGTCATCCCGTGGTGGAACAATCCCTTGGGGCCGGCTTTTTTGTGCCAAATTCGATTAATTTGGGCAATCAGGAGGGTTTAGAATACCCTGACTTGATTATTCTCACCGGTCCCAATGCTAGTGGCAAAAGTTGTTATCTGCGACAGGTGGGATTAATTCAATTGTTGGCCCAAACCGGCAGTTTTGTCCCGGCAAAGTCGGCCAAAATCTCCATCTGCGATCGCATTTTCACCCGGGTGGGGGCTGTGGATGACCTCGCTACTGGCCAATCCACCTTTATGGTGGAAATGAACGAAACCGCCAATATTCTCAATCACGCCACAGACAGATCATTAGTATTATTAGACGAAATTGGCCGGGGGACAGCCACCTTTGACGGTTTATCCATAGCTTGGTCTGTGGCGGAGTATTTAGCCACGGTACTGCAATCGCGGACGATTTTCGCCACTCACTACCACGAACTGAACGAATTAGCCTCAATTTTAGAGAATGTAGCCAATTATCAGGTAACAGTCAAGGAATTACCCCATGAGATAGTATTTTTGCACCAAGTACGACCGGGAGGCGCGGATAAATCCTACGGTATCGAAGCGGGGAGATTAGCCGGTTTACCAGCTTCTGTGATCGATCGTGCCATGCAGGTGATGGGTCAAATCGAAAAACATAGTAAAATTGCGATCGGTTTGCGTCAGGGAATTAAGAAAATTAAACCAGTTAAGTCGGATAATTCCCCCTCTCTGCAGCAGTTAGATATTTTTGATGACAGTAAGTAGGGTTTGCTGAATAAATGTGAAATGTAGGCAAAGTAAGGGTTTTGGGGCTTTTCTCCCGAAACAGGTGCAAGATTTTGAGAGAATCGTCGTTCAAAACCTTGCGTCTTCATCGGCCCGCGTCCTGTAGGGGCGAAGCATTCGGGCAATAACCTATAGGTGAAACCGTAGATTTTCTATCCGAATGCTTCGCCCGTACTTTTTCAGCAGACCCTAAGTAGTCGTGGAAAGCTCAACTTTGTGTCCTTTGTGTCTCTGTGGTTCACAAAAACAAAAAAGGCTTAATTTGGCAACAGTATTAAAACTGTAAAAACTTTTTAATTTGTGTCCAAAGATTGCTAAAAGACTCTTTCATTTCCTCCTTAATTTTCCAGCGTTTAAATGCTTCTTCGTAGGCAATTCCTTGATTTTGGAAAGTTTTCCAAGCCGAGAGAGAAAGAGGTAAACCCATCAGCAAAAAGATATAAATTGCCCAAGAAATTGTTCCCGCACTAATTAAATTAATGATAATAAAAAAACTATTAATAATCAGATAGCGAACGGTTTTATTTTTTAGCTCCTCGCGACGAAAGCGATCGAATTCTTGCCGTTTATAACTGAGCATTTTTGACTCTTGCCAGTCCTTTTCTGCCGCTTCTAAGTCTTTAACTTCAATAGCTAAATCGTCGGCAATTTCTAACAACTGTTGACGGGTAATTTCTCCCTTATCCCCTTGACGGGAGATAGCCAAATAGAGAATTTCCTGCACATCCTCTTGACTATAGGATTGGGGAGGGAAAAAATCGGGGTTTGGCATAGCGATAGAGAAAGAAATAGGTTCCTTCTCTATTATGGGCGATCGATTAGCGATTGACAGTTAGACGAGACAGGGAGTTTTTAACTGATTCATCCATGCTTCTAAATCCTGCAAAGAGCGCTCGGCATATTGACCGTAACGTTCCCGTTTATTGCGGATTTTTCTGGTAAAATTCGGCAAAATGCCAAAATTTGGCGGCATCGGTTGAAAATGTTTCGGTTCGGCACTGCTGATAAACTCAAATAATGACCCCATCATCGTTGTGGTTGGCAATGTCACCGTTTCTAATCCTAAAGCTAAACGAGCGGCATTAGTTCCCGCTAACCATCCCCCAGCAGCCGCAGCCGTATAGCCTTCCGTCCCGATTAACTGTCCTGCCGCTAATAGCGTCGGTCGCGATTTAAACTGGAGACTGGAGGATAATAACTGGGGAGAATTGATAAAGGTGTTTTTGTGCATCACCCCCATGCGGACAAATTCGGCCTTTTCTAATCCCGGAATCAGACGGAAAACCCGTGTTTGTTCACCCCATTTTAAATTAGTTTGAAATCCCACCATATTCCACAATTGCCCCGCTTTATCTTCCATTCGCAACTGTATCACTGCGTAGGGACGTTGATCCGGATATCTGGGATCCGCTAATCCCACCGGTTTCAGGGGACCAAAACGCATGGTATCCTCTCCCCGACAGGCTAATTCTTCGATTGGCAGACAAGCCTCGAAAAATTTGGCATTTTCTCGCTCAAAATCCTTTAATTCTGCTTGTTCTGCCTGTTTTAACTCTTGCCAGAAGTGCAGGTATTGTTCCCGATCCATAGGACAATTGAGATAGGCGGCCTCACCTTTATCGTAACGAGAGGCCAGAAAAGCGATCGATTGATCAATAGATTCCCCTAGAATAATCGGACTAGCGGCATCAAAAAAACTCAGATAGTCCAGGCCGGCAAAATTTTGCAGATCTGCGGCTAAAGCAGCACTGGTTAACGGTCCAGTGGTTAAAACGACGATACCATCCCGGGGAATTTCCGTGATCTCCTGACGTTTTAAGGTGATTAGAGGGTGGTTGGCCAAGATTTCCGTCAAATTTCGACTAAAGACCCCTCGATCGACCGCTAAAGCCCCTCCTGCGGGGACACTATGCTGATCGGCCTGGGCAATAACTAGAGAATTTAAGCGTCGTAATTCTTCATGGAGTAACCCAGTGGCGCGATCCACCGCCATGGCACCAAAGGAGTTACTACAGACTAATTCGGCTAAAAATTGGCTATGGTGGGCAGGACTAGAGCGAATTGGGCGCATTTCGTGCAGGATCACGGGAATACCTGCTTGGGCTATCTGCCACGCCGCCTCAGTCCCCGCTAATCCTCCACCAATTACATGAATAGGGCGATCGATCATAGTTGGGAGAAAATGGCTAGAGTAGGACTATTTTAGCGTTAGTTCCCAGTCACCAAAAAATAGGACGGGCTGACGACGATCGCATAAAGATTGGGGCTGATCGCAAACTCAGGTTATAATTAAAGAGGGGATAGAATATTATATTTTATCTCGGTGCGATTTTTGCTTTCGAGAAGGTGGTAACACCGCCCCACTTTCTCACCATCTCCTTCCAGATGGGTTAGTTAGCGGTTTGACTTCTATGAACACCAATTATCTTGAAGAATACCAAAAATACCTAGCCGAATGGCAGAAACTACTTCTGTCCGCTTGGGGTAATGGTGTTCCCACGACTACACCAGTGTTTGAGTTTCCAGAAACTTTGGTTAAATCCCTCGAATATCAACAAGAATGGGTGAAATCCTACCTAACCGCCCAAGAAACCGCCACCAAAGTTGCCCTCGATAGTCAGAAACAATTCTGGGATGGTTATTTTAGTTTTGCTCGTCAGTCCATGGCTGTAATCAATAAACCGGCCTAATTTAGATATAAATTGGCTAGATAGTTCAGTTAGTGACTTAACTTACCTTAAAAAATGAAATTCCTCAAATACAATCCCCTCTGGCGTTGTATTTGAGGCTTTTTTGGTTTTATTCCCTTTAAGCAATCAGGGAATTTTGGGGTTTAGCAAAAATCATCCTTCCGGCCGAGGTTTGCAGTGCAGATGTCACCACTACCCGCAATTCTCCCCCTAGATAATCTTTTCCTTCTTCTACCACTACCATCGTGCCATCTTCTAGATAACCGATGCCTTGGGTGGGTTCTTTTCCTGCTTTGAGAATTTTTAGATCCAAAGTATCCCCAGGCAAGTAGATCGGGCGTACTGCTTGAGCGAGATCGTTGACATTCAAGATGGTGACTTTTTGCAGATTGGCCACTTTGCTGAGATTGTAATCGTTAGTGAGCAAGGTGGCGTTAATTTCTTGGGCAAGATGGACTAATTTAGCATCTACGGTGCTAATATCCTCATAATCGGCCGGATGAATGACAATGCGATCGGGAAATTCTTCTTGCATCCGGTTTAAAATATCTAATCCTCGTCTTCCTCTAACTCGTTTTTGGTCGTTACTACCATCCGCTAACTGCTGCAATTCCTGAAGGATAAATTGGGGGATGAGTATCTGTCCCTCGATAAATCCCGTGTCTAACAATTGTTCGATACGACCATCGATAATACAACTGGTGTCAACAACTTTGGTGGCGGCCGCTTGCAGGGTTCCCTCTGCCACTAAAATTGATTCCATACTATTGGGGTTAATCAGACGCAGAAAAGTGCGACCGTGGGTATCTGCTAAACTAACCCCCAGATAGGAAAACATAATACTGCCTAAAATGGCGATTATAGGCTTGATAAACGAGAACTCTCCCGGAATCGGTAGGAAGAAAATCGGAGCTAGGATCAGATTAGCAATCAACAAACCGATAACTAGACCGACCGAACGGGTTAAAATAACTTCGATCGGAGTTTGTCGTACTTGGGTTTCTAGACGACGATAGGTAGTTTGGGCAACTAAACCAAGAGCTAAACCAATAATTGAGGCAAAACCCGCCGATAACCAGCGTAAAGCTTCAATATTGCTGATTTGCGACTGGACAGTAACCGGCAGCAAGTCCACACCACTATAACCAATACTGGCAATAGCGAAGACGAATAATAAAATTATGACAGCATCAAGCATGGGGATAATACCAGAGAGGATAGGGGGGGAATGATGGTAGAAAAATGATGGGTATGGATGCTTTTATCGAAAATTTGGGTTTAAAACCTCGTCGTAGAAAGACGGCTTTTCTTGATCCCTAATATAGCGCTTGAGAACTTCTAATGGCACACCTCCCACGGAAGAAACAAAATAACTAAGCTGCCCCGCGCATTTAAATTGCTTGTTGAGACGAGGCAAGACCCCCCAACCCCCTGCCCCCCCGATGTCGGGCTTCCGGGAAACCACTGATCAGGGGGAATGGGGGGAAGTTGCTAACGGGGAGAATTGCCTTAAGGCTGTTTGGTATTTCCCACAAGACTACAATATTTTCACCAGTTGAAATTGTTCGCCTTCGTCCAGTTGCCAAGCTTGTAAATCGATCGCTCGTCCTGAAACTACGGAGACAATTAAATAAGTATATCCTGACCAGGCTAATTGACGATCAATTTCCGAGGGAATGGCGGCATGATCGGGATGGGAATGATAGATACCAATAATATCTAGCTGGTTTTCCCGGGCTGATTTTTGAGCTTGTAAAAGCACTTCTGGAGCAATACTAAAGCGGTTTTTCTTGTTGCCGGACCAGTTATTTTCTGTGGGCTGCGTGGTAATCACTTGGGATGCTGTTTCGGTAATTTTTCCTAAGAGTAACCCACAACATTCTTCGGGATAGGTGGATTCTGCGTGGGTGAAGAGCTGCTGGTAAATTTGGTCTGTAATCAGGAGCATGATGGAAAATTTTCCCAACCTATGTGTCTCAATGCCTCAAAATCAGCTATTTGCCCAGACTCCGAGGGACGAAGTTTTCCTTTTGGGGAGTCGTTCGTCAGTAGTGGATGCCAAATTAGATTATACTTTATATTTGTGGGCAACACGGTAGAGTTAATTTTAACAAAACTTTTTCAAATAAACCTGGAGGCGACTGAAGATGAGAAAAGTCATAGAATTAATTTTAAGAAAACTGTTTCAAAGAAAGCCAGAGGTGCCTGAATTGGTAGAGATTGTCCACAATCGGGAAATGTCAGCGGTGGGAATATTTGCCAAGAAAGCAGAATCGATCGATAGTGATAAGTTTAGCGGTCAAGAATTTCTCATGTTTGTCAAGATGAAATACTGTCTAGCTAGAGGAATTGAGGAATACGCAGGACTAGATCAAAGTATTAAACTACTGCAAGGAGCGATCGAAGCCAAAAATAGTTATTTAACCCTTGACCAAACAGAATTTCGTTATCGTAGTTCTAAACAACAGGATTTTTATCAATATGTAGAATCTCTGCTTGCTTCTGACTACGAAGATAAGGCAGCTTTTCAAGCTAGAGTAGCAGAAAAGTTACTGTCAACGCTGCCCCAGGTGAAAACAGAGGAAGGAAAAATTGCCCTAAAAGCCTATCAATCTGAATTAGAACGTCTGGCAGATTACGAATTAGGATTAAAACTTTTATCCCTATTTAAAACCTACCAACTAGCGGACTATTCTGTCCTGAGAACTATTTCTGATATCCTGGAGACTTTTCGGGAAAAACAAACACTAGATTATTCCAGTCTGGTTGTTTTGGTAATTAGTAAGTACGAAGTTTTTGAGAAGCTGAAAAATATTATCGGTGTGGCTGATAATAAGAACAAACCAGAAACCTATGCTCGAATGATGCAATACATTGCCCTTACCTACAGACATGGCAAATCCTACGCTCAATTTGCTGAATTATTACAGGTAATGCGTAAATGGTATCTTCCCTATCGCGCCATTCTTGATATTCGGCAACGCTATCCCCGCAGCTCTTTTAAACTACCGAAGCAATTCTCGGAAGATATTCCGGGTGTGGCAATTTATGACAAATATCGTAAGTCCCTAACCGATGCTAAAACAGGATTCACCTATGTGGATTTTGGGGATGATGACTAAAGTCCACTTATGCTCCATAATTAAGCCATTTTGGAATAGCAGGGGGATAAGCGAGCTAGAAGCTTTGCTCACAAAGGCTTTGAGCTTCTCTCGCTAGAAATAAATCTAGCGATTCTAGGCAAAAAGCTAAGGAAAGAATTAGGGATAGGAGCAAGCTTACTAGGAATTTTATTAATAAGTGAGAGATGGTGCGGCGAACTTTTTCAAGCTAAAACCATGGAAAGCTTATGATGTATGGATTTCAGTCCTCTTGTCCCCCTGTCAGATGCTTTTCCTATCAGCGTAAGCTGGAATTAATCGCTCAAGAAACGGCCTTGGATGGTGTGTATGTGTTAAGAACTTCTCTGCAGTCAACCTTGATGGATGCAGCGACCACGGTTAAAGCTTATAAAAGTTTATCTCAAGTGGAGGAGGCATTTCGCTGTTATAAGTCAATTGATTTAAAGGTACGTCCTATCTATCATTATAAGGGTAATAGAGTGGCCCTCTTGGATTTGGTGGGTAAAATGTATTCTAAGATACATTTCTTTTGGCGAGGGGGTGGAACGAACCACAAAGACACAAAGAACACAAAGATTGGTCGATCCTATGTAAGTTAAACTTATCACACAGAACCTAGAAGAGCCATTGTCCAATTGACGAAACGCTCGGCAACCCTAAAGATAGCCTGATCTCTATGCTGTTGCCAGATTTTGTTTAGCTTTCCCGTTTTTTTGACTAGAATGACACCGCAACCGATCACCAGCAATCCTGCGAGGGTTGAGGGTTCGGGTACGGTTTCCACGCCAAAGGCGAGAAATTGAGTAAATTGGAACTGGGTAAAGTTATTGTCGCTGACGAGAATTATTGATCGCTTGCCGTTCGGTAAATCGGGGCCGAAGGTAATCCCCTCCACGTTATCGATGGGGATATTTAACGAGGTCAGATCGAATAATAGGGTTTTCTGGGCGGCCACGATACCCGAAACCCCATTAATACTGGGAAAGTCACTAATATCGGTGGCCCCCTCCAGGGAAACCTCGTAGATTTTCACAGTATAGCCCGTATTCCCTGGTGTTCCCGTCGTTATGGAGAAAGAACGTTCTAGGGAGAGAAAGCGTTTGCCACTATTATCAAGTGCCAGTAAATCGACGAGTCCGTTGACATCGACTGGGCTTGGAATAATCGGGGGAAGGGCGATTGGATCGGTATTGTAGAGGAATTGAGCGATCGGCTGTCCATTAGCGAGATTGTACTGCAATATCCGCGAGGGAGAACCGTTCGTTGGTGTCGCGACCGGCCCATCCTGCACAAGCGCGTTCTCGGAGGCCGTGAACAGGAATCGCTGATCTGGGGTGGTGGTCAGACTTTCTAGAGCCAGATTATTGCGAACCCCGCTTGTGGTGGGAATCGAGTTCGGTGCGGGGATAAACTGGTTCGGAATCGGTAAAGTATCGTTCTGTTGACCGTTGGCCAGCGCGAATCGATTGACAAAGGGATTGAGAATCTGATTGCTAGAAACCTCCCCTTCGGAGGAAATATACAGATTAGAACCCACGAGCGCGATCCCCTCTGGATCGAGACTCAGCGCCGGGAAAGTTTGCCCGTTAGTCTGTAAAAGTGGGGTAACACCGGTAAAGGTAACGCCGCTATTCGTCCCATTAACATTAAATAGCGTCGGATCGATCGTTGCGGTGTAGAAACGCGCCGGGCCGTTCTGAGAGCGATCGTCCGAGATGATGTAAAAGTTATTACCCGCCGGATCGTAGGTAATGCCCGATAATCCCCCGACCGGAACGGAGACACCGTTCACGGTTCCCGCTGGGCCTGGGGGAACAAACCCCGTGGGAACAATCGATTGACCGAGAAATTGTAAATTTAAAGGCGAAGCTTGAACCGACGAGGTAGCGAGGAAACCGACCGTTATGGTTCCGGCGATCCCGATGAAAAAACGAGAGGGGGATTTCATGATTTCTATCCAAAAAAACATTAGAACTCTTGCAAATTAATTATATGTTAGAATCCTGTGTTAACTAATTTTCCCAAAAAAATTAGTTATTGAGTACATTTGCGCTAAATGAAAGCCTGAAGTTTAACTTTTAACCCAAAAATATTTAGATATGCTTTAATCTCTTCGGGTCTAATTCCCCGCCGCTCGCAGCGTATAATAGAAAAATGAGTGAATACATCCATAAGAGCCATAATGTAAGTGTTTTGCTATATATCGTAAAGCCGTTTTCGACAAACAGGTAGATAGCTTGTTGAAAGAAGTCTGTCTGGAGATGGAAAAACGATAGGAGATCAAGTTTGTAGAAATTGGGCTGTTCTCGACTTTGTCTGATAATTTTTGCTTATGAAATCGTGAAATGTTTACTGGGAAAGACTTTTAGGACTATTTTGTTAAATAAACTATCAGTATACTGAGAGGGGGACAAGCGCGGGGTTTATGTCTCTTTGTTATAATTCAAAGGCTAGGCTATAATAACTCTTCATAAACACCGATAATTTTAGTCAAAGATCTAAAAAAGGAAGAGTATTATTGTGAGAGCGTGTAATTAGTATAATTAAAGTAAAAATCATTCCAATGTAGCCATGATTAAAAACATTAATGTAACTGGACTTAAACCTGAACAAATTCAGCAGATACAGGTACTTATTGCCGCATTTAAAGCTCAAAATCAACTCAATCAAAGTGAACCTGAAATTGATATGATTGAATACCTGTTGGAAAATCCTATAGAGGTTGATAATTTAGAATTTATGAAACGAGAAGAAATTTATGACAGAACTTAAAAATCATAGTTGTTTTGTTGATTCTAATATTTGGCTTTATGCTTTTTCCACTGATAAAAAAGAAGAAAGTAAAAGAATATTGGCGAAACAATTAATTAAAGAAAAGTCCATCATTATCAGTACCCAAATAATTAATGAGGTTTCTTGTAATTTACGGTTCTTCGGTTTGTCTTATGCAATGGACGGGGGTTATAAGGGATGGAACCCTTATATACAAAGGCATTTGGCGATTTTTGTCAATTGCTTTTGATCTAAAGCGAACTAATCAATTAAATTCCTTGCCAGATAAGGATTTAGTCGATTTATGCCTCCTATCGAACCATACCAAGTAACGAAGAGCCTAATTTACTTAAAAAGCATAAGCTTGATGAAAAACAATTGTTTAAATTAATTGTTTCCTTTTATAGAAAATATCAAGTTATCTCATTTAATCTTGATATTTTTGAATCTGCATCTAATCTGAGAACTCAATACCATCTATCATTTTGGGATAGTTTAGTGATTGCTTGTGCTTTATTTTCTGATGCAAATATTTTGTATTCAGAAGATATGCAAGATGGTTTAATTGTTGATAAAAAATTAACTATTATTAATCCCTTTAAGCAATAAAATTATTTTACTGGTTAATGATGCTGTCTTCAGCATTTCTAAAACCAGTCCTAACGGTACAGTTGTCGGGACAATTAACGCCACTGATGCCGATAATAACCCCTTAACCCTACAATATCACCGCAGGTAATCCTAACCTCGATGGCGACGGTATCTCCGCCTTTACCATCAATAATAGCGGCCAAATTGCCATGGCTGACTCCGATGATAAGGCTGTAGTCATCTCCCTAACCTAACTAATCATAAAATAACTTAATTTGCTGGCTAACTTGACAAAAGTTTATCAAAATATAACCTTAGCAACATAAATCGGCTTATCCCTAGGTAAATCCTTGCAGGAGTGGCATTATACCAGATATTGTCTCTCTGCTCGATTTATTTAATAAGCTCTGCTGATGAATGAAAAAAAAAATGGTTCTTCGTTACTTGGTATGGTTCGATAGAGGGTATAAATCGACTAAATCCTTATCTGGCAAGAGACTTAATTGATTAGTTCGCTCTAGATAAAAATACTTGATAAATAACCCCCGTCGATGGCATAAGACAAACCGAAGAACCGAAATAATGCTTCTCAATTAACCCTTGATCAGGTAGTAGCGATCGCTCTAAATGCTCTTTCATCCTTAGATGGGCGTTCGCATGATATTGCTTGAACCCAGTTAAAACCCCTATTACGATAAGAATTGTTCGCACCTAGACAACCTAATAGAGAAACGTTAGAGCCGCCTAATGGGGCTGGGTGGAACTCATTTGTTCGTACACACTATACTCAAAAGAAGAAAAGATGATAAAAACCTTCATTCAAGTAGCTTCTTCTCTGTTCGTTAGTGCGATCGTTTCTTCGGGTCAACTGGATCTGATGATAGTAGGAACAGCACTCGCGACCGCCACTTCTACCTCTGCGATCATTGTTACTAAAGAAAAAAAGAAAATCAAGACTCTGATTGAAGGAAGTCTGACTAACTCCCAAACTATGATTAAGGGGATCGAAAAAGAGGTTAAAGCTGTCACACACACAACAGAAAAAGTGGCTAGAGAAGTCAGGATACTGAAAACCAGTAGCCGTTTACTGGTAGGCGCAACCCAAAAAGTTCAACATCAACAAAAGCTAACAACTGCAACTCTAAATCAGCAACAACAACAGTTAAATCAACTTACTCCCCAAGAGAAGCCAACCCCAGGGATAGAAACTGAGAAGCGAGTCATTCCCCTACCCCAAAAAAGACAGACGGTGACTCACATCTACATCGATGGTAACAATTTCAGCAAAACGACCGAAACACTAGGCTTAGAAATTGACTGGAAAGCCTTAAAAATTGCTCTGGTGGAACCAGCAAAACAGACAGATACTTTTACTTTAAAGTATTATACTGGACTCCATGAGCATCTTTCTCCGAATCAAAAACAATGGCTTCATCACTTAAAACAACTTAACTATGAGGTAATCACCTTCCCTTTATCACAACGGGAAAATGGATGGAAAACTATTGGCGATGATTTAGCGATGGGGTTGGATTTAATAGAGGCGGCTAAACCAGGCGACCGCGTTATCTTAGTAACTGGTGATGGAGATTTCATTCCCTTAATTGAGAGACTACAAGCACGCAACGTTGATGTCAATGTGGTTGGGGCTTCTGTAAACACTAATTCTCGCTTACAAGCATTACTACAACAGGACTTTATCCCCCTAGAATCTATCAGTGATCAGATTGTTAAACTTAAGAGACTAACCGCTTAAAAGTCACATCTTCCACCGCCTCTAAAGCTGGTCTTGAAATTAATTGTCCCCGCCTTTGCGGGGATTCAATGGTTAAATCAATTGTTGACAAATTTCATCTCGTAATTGGCTATAGAGATAATAGGGAGTGTTTTTATCCCAACCGACATAAGGAGATGATTTTTGTCCAAGTAACTGATAAGTATGGACAGCAATATTGAGAACTTCCCCTAAAATATTGTTAGGATGACACGCTTTATGGGGATCAGCTTTATATTTATCTTTGTCGTCAGTCCAATTTCGTTTGTCTTCTTGCAATTGATCAATCATAGTTTGTACTGATACTCCTCTGCCACTATGAATGAGCGCATTTCGATTATCAAACCAATAATCTAATTTTACCAAAGAGGCTAGAATCTGTTGCCATAATTCAAGGCGATCTCGCGTAGCGAGCGCTTTGCGTTCAGGATGATCAATTTCTATTAAGGTTTGAACAAAATTTCTCTTACTATAACGATTTCCTAATTTGTAGAAATCCCTCCTTTCAAAATCCTGTTCTAATTCCTGAAACTTATTATAAAATTCTTGAGATGCTTTGTTTCTGGCAAATGCCCAATCTTGATTTTGATTATTATTTCTCAAGTATTTTTGTCCGCGTAAGCCCATAATTAATTCATTTAAAGTGACTTCATAAAAAGAACTTAATCGGATTAGAAAGTTAGCGATTTCATCTAGTTCCCAATAAATCCGACATTGAGTATAAAGATTTAACCAAAAGTTATGCTCCATTTTATCATTATCTCTCACGGCATTTTTATCAAGGTTAAAACAGCTAACCGCTAAGTTAATTTTTTTGATAACTTCTGTTAACTTTTCTTGCTCTTTTTGGGTGTCACTGGCTATTGCAGAAACTTGTTTTGCTAAATAAATCAAAGTTTCTTGCCAATCTTTAACAATCACTCTTGCTCCATCAAAATCCCATCTTTTTTGTAATAGTAACTTAACGGTTTGATATTTTTGATTCCGTTGATAAAGCCAATAAGAAGTTAGTTGACATTCAGAGTTTTTGCCCTCTAAAAGTTGATTAAGGTCTAAAATGGGGTCAATGAACAGAATATTTTTAAAATCACTGGCAATTGCTTGAATTTTGAGTGCAGTTTTTTGGTGCAATGTTCCCCCTTTAACATTGACTAAAATAGTTGATTCTTGGGATGAATTTTCTTCTAAATAAATCTCATTCAACTGATTATAGTAGTATTCAAGAACTAAATCTTCAAGGTTAGGATTTTGCGGATCTAAATTAAGTTGTAGCTCTTTTTGAATTAATTCAAAATCAGGATATTCCTGTTGTACCCACTGTTGAATAATCTGGAACAAATAAATGGTATCTTGAGGGTGTAAAGTCGGTTGATTGGTGACGAAAATATAGGCTTTAGATGCTCCCATTGCTACTGCTTTTTGGATTACACTTCCAATTCGAGTCGGTCGAATAAGAGAATGCCATTTATGGGATTCTTTTTGATAGCTTGATTGTAGAGCTTTGGTTAATTCACGAACTGCTTGTTTTTGGGTAGGAAATCCTAAATCTTGGTAAACTTGACTATTAGGAACATAGTTAAAACCTTGATACATATTGTCCCAAATAGTTCGACGCTCATTATCTAAATCTTTGAGTTTTTTATTTAGATTAGGTTCATTCGAGAGAAAATCAATAGGAAAATAATAATTTTGGCTATCTACTGTTACTTTAATAGATAAGTCAGAAGTCCCAAGGTTCGCAAGAAGAATAGTCATATTTGTTAACTGTAAATTAATGGCTATTGACGACGTTACCCTAAATTAAAGCTTATGAGAGTATATTTGGTGCGAACACCGATATCTTCTCTGGGTTGAGTTAAGAAACTCCATATTGAAAAATTTCACCAAGAAGTGGGAGTTCGCATGAAATGGTCATTATTTCTCGTTAGCGATTATCAAGCTTAATTCAGGACATTAGCTCACCGTCTATTATATCAGGGCAAGCGCATCTTAACAATCCTTGACAAAAGGGACTTTGTGGGGATTGCTTACCCACGATTCAGGCATATTTGAGGAGAATTTGCCATCTCAATTGTTAAGCAAAAATCAACCAAACGGGTCGATTTCGTAACTATTCTGATTGACTGGTATCATCTGAAATGCCCATGCGGACTACAAAATTAGCTAATTGTCAATAGCTTTTGAGATGCTCTCACCCTGTACATATAAGACAATTCCAGACATCTTAAACATTATTCTCAATCATCCTTTATTACAATTGAGGAGAGACTATAAAGAACAGTTTATTAACGCCGATCAATACTATATCTATTCTGCGGTTAAAACACAGGTGATCGCTATTTTACTGAACGATCTTAAATGGCTAGAAAATGTACGGCGATAGAACGTACTTATATGATAGGATTGACTCGGATAGATATACTTTAATTCTTTATTCTTCTGCTGTGGAGGTTTAGATGAGTCCAGAACGAGTCACAGATTCAACCAGAATATGGGAGCATCTCATTTATGCAAGTGAGTAATTATACTTGTCCCTAAAACTTGCTTCTGGTAAGGCTTTCAAAATAGCTTGACATAAAGCTTAATTTAGGAGTTACAGATGCTCCTTAGAATATCAACTTCCTAAATCAGAAAAGGGAGCGATTAGACAAACTAAACTTACCCATAGTAACGAATCAATCAATTCTTTGACTCAAATTGAACAATTATACCGTTATTTTACGGCCTTTCAAACTATGATGAAAAAGCTTGTAATTTGTCACTTTTTGATTGGACTTCCTGCAAGCGGTAAATCAACGTTTGCTCAAGTTTTGGCAGAAGAAATTAATGCTGTCGTGGTTTCAACCGATGAAATTCGGGCGCAACTTTATGGAGATGCTGCAAATCAAGGAATTTGGGCGGATATTGAGGTAGAAGTCTTAGATCAAATTAAAACCGCCGTTGAAGAAGATCAACCCGTCATTTATGATGCCACTAATGCTATGCGCCCGTGGCGACTTGATTTTCTGTATAAAACGGTTAATTTATTTAATATTCAATGGATAGGATGGCATTTACAGACTTCTGTGGAGAAATGTAAACAAAGAAATCAACAACGTGATCGCCAAGTTCCTGACGAAGTGATTGATAAGATGAACGCTAATTTACAAGAAAATCCCCCAGAGTCTAACGAAGGACTGTTAAAAATCTATCCTGTTCCTGTTAAAGACAATAACTTTGATCTTGACGAAATTTGTACAATTCTCACAGGATTCAAGCGTCTTTTAGCTAACATAGCTAACTTGAATAAGAATAAAGTTTTTCACCCATATTCTCGTTTATTAGACTTTGAAAGATTAATGCACTTAATGTCCGTCATTATTAACTACCCAGGGATTGGGAATTTAGCGGAAACTGAACCAGAAAACCTGAAAGAAATTTTAGAAGTCGAAGAATTACCTCAGTTTAGCACTTCAATTGAGGAAATTTGTGCAGTAATTACTAAAAAGTATCATGCTATTTATGCCCATCCTGAAGCAATAGAAAAAGACTTATATTGGTTAGAAAAGAATGGGATTTTAGCCAGAGGAGATATAGCGGCTGATTTAGTTGATATTGAAACCATTCAAGTTCCTGATGTAATGACTCATCGCTATTCTAACTTAGAACAATTTGAGCGATTAATCAAAACCATTCGTTTTATTGTTCATCGTCCTTTTCTTAATAGTCCTATTAAGGGAACCCAAAAATTCTTTATTGAAAATATGCTTAAATTAGGGTTATTTGACGAAAATAAATATAACTTATATATACTCAGAAAAGACATCGAATTTGTACTAAATCCTTATCAAATTCTCCCAGAGATTTCTATGAAAAAAGGCTACTTTGCAGGAACAGGTATTTTATCTCAATATGAGTTAAATAAGCTCTATCAATCTCTCCGATCCCATTCAGTAGAGAAATATTTTAAAGATCCTCTTGCTGCCGAAATTTATGATATATTTAAACAACGATTAGAGAATTCCAAACTTTTAGAAGGAGAAGCCCCTTATTCTACTCGCTTAATTGGCACAAAATCTATTGTTGATGTGGAGAAATATCAACAACAATTTGAACAGTTAGAAGAAGCGATAAAAAAAGGAGAGCTTTTGAAATTTAGTCATATTCAAGGAAGTGCTAAATGGCCAAAAGATCAACCACACTTTACCGCTTATCCTTTACAAATTGTTTTTCATAATATTGCATGGTATTTAGGGTATGAAATAGGTGAAGGAGACAAAAAAGGTTTATTTGCTTTCGCAAGAATTGATAGAATCCGATTTCAACAAGTAAATACTCAGAGAGATATAAATGAGCAAAAGAAAGCGTTAGATAAGCTCCATAAACTTTATGATGCAAGTGCAGGAATTTATTTAGGCGATGATGTGGCAAAACAGCGTCAGTATTTAGATTCCCAACAAGGAAAGAAATTAAATGTTACTGTCATTCTCTACGCCACAGAACTTGCGTTTAAATTTATTTGTGAAGGAAATCAAAGATTTCAGAAAATAGAAATGTCTTCACCTGATTGGTTAAAAGGAACGAGTTATGAACGCAAAGCGCTCGCTACGCGAGATCGTGGAATTTTTAAGTTAGACCAAAATATTCCTCCCTATCAATATACTATTAAAGTTACTGTACCCGAATGGTCTTTAATGGACATTGATCTCATTCGTTGGATTTCGGGTTGGGGAAAAGAAGTTAAGGTGATTGAACCTCAATCATTAGTTGACAGAATTTATAGTATTGGAGAGGGAATTACTAATATTTATCAAGATATTGAACTGATTTGTTGTGACTTAGAAAAAGTCAATGACTTAGTTAAAAATAAGGAGGGAAGCGACTATCGATTTATTTCAATTAAAACCCCTAATGGCAATGCTGAACCTCAATCTGTTCAATCTGAACTTAACATGAATCCTGGGCATATTCACCCCCTTATAATAAATGATATAACTCAATTTAATGAGGAAGATATTAAAAAAACAGTGGCTTTCATCAAAAAAAAGAAAAAAGCTTCAAAAATAGTGGATGGTTTGCGGTTTTTGATCTACTCCCATTCAGGAATTAACCTTGCTAGTGAAGTGGCGATCGCTATCTATAGAGAGTTAAAGCAAGATACTGAATTAACTAACTTAAGAATATCATTGAATTATCTTTAAATCACCGTCAATAGATAAAGATTTAACAGTGTTAAATCCCTACAAAGGTTAATAAATTCCTAATTGTAGGGACATAATATCATTATGTTTTAATATTACTGTGCTGAAACGATAAAAAAATTGATGGTGGGCAATCATTTAGGCTATACCATGCAGAATTAATAGAAAAAAGGGATTGGCAATCAAGAAAACTGTGCAATCCCTTAATTGATTTTAAAGCCAAAATTAGACTTTATTTTTTACAACTGTTTTAGTTCAGCTATTGACCAAATTATTTATTGTTGTAGTAGCATTATTTTGCTGAAGAATGACTGGTTTTGGCTGTTTATTAACCATTTGTTGTTGGCGAAGTTTTTTAGTTTTTCTGGCTTTTTGGCGCGGGTTAGAATAGAGGGGATAAAAACGCTTGACGGATGAGCTTTGAGGACGTTCAAGAGCTTTTGACTTTGACTTCATTCAAAGGCATCATCAACATAATCTTCCACAGAGTCATAGACATCAGAAACATAATCTTCAACAGAGTCATAGTAGGATTCCACAGAGGTAGCAAAGGCTTCTCCACCGTTTTGCCAGATTCCCCCACTATCGTTATAGAAATGGTTCCATAGTTCTGAACTATCGCCCTTATGTCCATCGTATTCATTGGCGGTTCCTCTCATTCCTGCGTATTGATGGTTTTCGTCGATTAGATTACCTGAATCATCGTAGAAACACTCTTGTTGTGGACTTTCAGGAGAAGGGTCTTTATTTTCTAAGTATCCCTCCATTCCCCCGTGAAATGCGTATTTGCCAAAGGGATTGTCATAAGAACTCCATATATCTTTATCTTGTAGTTCTGGACTATCTATTGTGCTGGGACAAGAAGTATTAGTCTCACCGTTAGTAGATGTGTTTTGGTCAGCCATATTACTATTTCCTTTTTTTGAGATGATTGATTACTGCCAAGAGCCTGGAATATCAGGTCGATTTCTATGTCGCTCAATGTTGACTTGCTGTTGAAGAATTTCATGCAGCTTCAAGGCATCTGTAAGCGAAATTGCCTGAATAACCACGAGTTTGTTATTTCTATCTGTAGAGTAAATGTAAAGATTTGCTATTCCAAATAAACGATAAAGAAATGGCTTTAAAATGCGTAAATCTGTCACACGAAATAGCCAAACTTCGTCAATTTCTTGGTTAAAAAGTCCCGTAATAATCCTAAACCGTTGAGTTGTGAACATATATTCGGTTCGTTGTAGAGTTAGGTACTGCCAGGCTATAGAAAAAAGAGGAATTATGAAAATTATTCCACGGAGGTTTTTCCAACTTAAAAATACTGACCAAGCTTTAGGTTTCAAGGCCACGATTGGTTTTTCCGGACGAGGAGCATAGCTCGCTCCAAAAGGGGATTCATTCAATTTCATGGTGAGCAGCTCCATTTCCATATTGAAAATCTTCTACTTTTGATTCGCCGTACACAGTAACGATGGAAAACTTGGTTAATTCAAGGCTAAATTTTTTAACCTGTTCCTGCAATTCTTTCAGTCTTTTTTCTAAATCTTGCATTAGCTCTTTTATTCCCATTTCATTCAGTATTTCTTCTATCATATTGCTATCAGCTAATGAACCTGACCAATATGATGATTTTTTTAGTACTGACTTGAATTCCCATTCTAAGTCATTTAATCTGCTGATGGATTTTTCATGATTTCTGACTTGAGATTCAGCAAATTTTAAGTCTTCTTTAACTGTATTTATTGCCAAGAAATAGGAGGGATTTGGAGCGTTAACAGCCCGGGGATAACTGTGTAGAGATTCTGCTTGTTTCCGAATTTCTTCAAGCTTTTTATCTCTCTGTGATAAACAGTTTTCAAAAGACCGTCGGTGGTCTTGCTGAATTAATTTTATGGCTTTATGGAGAGAGCGGCAAGCGACTTTTTGCTGAAGGATTTCAACCATTTTAGATGGTGACAGACTTGCATCTGAGACATAAATACTGGTCAGTTCGTTTAAATCCTGAGAACTCATCTCGTTAATATTTATCAATCTAATATTCATTTTAGACCTCCTCATAATACTGCTGATATTTTTTTCTAAGCTGCTTAAGAGCTTTTGGGTAAACTATAAGATGTCCCTTGAGGATTCCCGTTCCTAAATTTAGTAATCCTGCTAGAATAGGAGCAATAGACATGAACCAGGGCAAATCCTCTCGCTCTAGTAATAAATAAGCACTCACAATAAACTCGGTGATTAGGTAAATGGTACAGCCAAGACGATTAATAATTGATATGACTGATGTTTCTAAGAAAGGTGCTTCAAAAAGTTGGAACAGATAGATATATGTTTCCAGTCTAATTGACCCTAATCGAGTTTGAGTCAGTCTTTCTCTCTGAATATTTATCCAATTTAAGGTCGCTTTCGCGAATCCTTTGAGGCGTTCACGCATATACTCCTCGCTAACTTTGTTGTCGAAAAGAATACAGGCTATCAAGGAAACTGGAATGGCAAACCATATTTTTATATCGTCCCAATCCCCCGGCACTAAAACCATAGCCGTGTTAAAATTTAAAAATGCGATGATGGTCGTGGCAAACAAAGAAAAGAAATTATCTTTCAAAGAAGAGAAAGTACCTCTATCCATAATACTCCTTTAGTACAATTCATCAATTTTAATAAGTTGAGATCGACAAAACTCCGCAGCAGCAACTCTCCTCTGTGCGATCGCATAGCAAGGAAAGCGTTGTAACAGGTCTTCCTGATCCTGGGGATGAAGGTCTTCGGCGATGAGTCGATTGAATTCCTTTGATTGATTGATATTGACTGTTGCTTCCGACTCTGGCCACGGGTTAGATTCTGATTCTCGTTCGGTGTGGCCACTGGCATTAGATACATGGGAACTATTCCAACCGGTGCCCTCAAAGTGAGGGAAACTATCTGATTTGTTCATGGTTTTGCCTCAGCTTTTCTTCTAGTTTCTTGGATAACGTTCTTAATAGCAAATTCCACGTCAGTATGAGCATATGTAACTGGGAGACCCTCCAAAGCAGTTTCGATCTCTAAGCGAAAGGATTCGCCGCCGTTGTTTGTAGCATTCAAAATGAGTACAGATCCCCCTTTTTCAATGACATTTTTAACGGTAGTTCTCCAATCTTGAGGGCAAGGTAATTCCCGCTCGTTGGTCTCTATAAGGACTAACAATACACCAGGTTTTTTTGATGACTGAAAAATTTTATGGGCTGTGCGAACAGCTGGACAGGCCAAAGTTCCCTGTTTTTGGGTGGTTCTTACGGCTCCACACTGTTTTTTCGCATCAGTTGGATTGGTGGGCGTAAGATTTTCAAAAAAGTCCTGCTCGCCATTGACTTGAATAACTTTCAATTCATCACCACGCGAAATGGATTCTGTTATACCCTTACAGGCTTTCTTGGTTGTCGTCTTAAACTCTTCGTTATTTTGTCCACTTATAGATGTGTCTTTTAAGAGAACAAGAGCGATCGGATTCTTTTGTGAACAAGATGGCAAAACGATAAGTATGGAGACAGTCATAAATCGAAGGAACGATCGTTTCAGACTCTTTTTCATAAAATGACAAGGTAATAAAGTTTTCAGACTCAGGGAACTCTATCTTCCCCTGCGTCTTGATTTCGATTCTAGAACCTATCTGAAGAAAAATCGGAGTGCTGATGCGAACACCGAAAGGATGATGAGAGATCAACCCTGAGCAACAAATACAGAGCTACCAGAGTCTGCTGCTATTAAGGTAAAGCAACTAAAATATCGGGAGCATCTCATTTATGCAAGTGAGTAATTATACTTGTCCTAACACTGGTTTCTAGCAAGGCTTTCAAAATAGCTTGACATAAAGATTTAGGGGTTATAAAGGTGAGATGCTCCCGATCGCATAGGCATTAACGTGGAACAAATTCTATTGTTTCATGCCGATGGAATGGGGGGTTTCTCAACATTTTTCGTGGGTTAGACACAATGGCTAAAAATCTAGAGTTTTCGTTGAGGTGCGTCGATGCCTTGCCCAGCAAGGCTTTGAGCCTTATGACTGAGGTAACTATTGCGAATCATTATTAATAATGTCTATGCTTTTCAATATCCCACGAAAAATTGCTGTACAATCCTTATGCAGCCTAGTTTTGCCAAGCTAGTCTTTTAACTTCTTAGCAAGTTTAATTAATGGAAACGACTGAGAGTTCATCTGTTCAGCCACCTTTTGAGCAGCTTTTAACTTCTTAGCAAGTTTAATTAATGGAAACGCGGCGTACCATTTTACAGCACGCATGTTGCCATTGTCTTTTAACTTCTTAGCAAGTTTAATTAATGGAAACTATTAAGCAGAATATACTAACAAACAAAAGCCATTGCATGTTATCTTTTAACTTCTTAGCAAGTTTAATTAATGGAAACGTCCATAAAACGCATGCCAAGCATGCAAATAAAGCTATCTTTTAACTTCTTAGCAAGTTTAATTAATGGAAACTCTTCTTTACCCACCACCGCAGATTGTCGGTGAGGGGGGTCCTTTTAACTTCTTAGCAAGTTTAATTAATGGAAACGATTAGACCGGTCGATATGTTGAGTCCGAGGTCTTTCCACTCGTCTTTTAACTTCTTAGCAAGTTTAATTAATGGAAACGCACTATTGGCCTGTTGTAGCCAATAGTTCTTTTTCTTTTAACTTCTTAGCAAGTTTAATTAATGGAAACTCGAATGTGATAAAAGTCATGACGGAAATATTGGGCTTTTAACTTCTTAGCAAGTTTAATTAATGGAAACCTCCGAGAAGGAGTGCTATTATCATTGTCAAATAGTACCTTTTAACTTCTTAGCAAGTTTAATTAATGGAAACGTGGAAAACTTACGTTTTCATTGTGAAAGTTAGTCTTTATTGCTTTTAACTTCTTAGCAAGTTTAATTAATGGAAACTACTTTTTCTGTTTTTTTCGTTTCTTCAAATAAAAAGAAACTTTTAACTTCTTAGCAAGTTTAATTAATGGAAACCATCTCTAACCTCGCACCGCGATGGTATTGTTTTTGACAACCTTTTAACTTCTTAGCAAGTTTAATTAATGGAAACAGTGCATCTCTTTGTGAGAGAGGTAGTGCCGCTCCTTTTAACTTCTTAGCAAGTTTAATTAATGGAAACAATTCGCCGAGTTCGCGAACGATCCCAGCGATTATTTTGACCCTTTTAACTTCTTAGCAAGTTTAATTAATGGAAACTGTTCGCGATACGATGAATTTGCCTGAAGAAACTTCAGCTTTTAACTTCTTAGCAAGTTTAATTAATGGAAACTCCTTGGCTCTCGCTAGGAAGTGGATTCTTTGAGCTAAGCTAGTCTTTTAACTTCTTAGCAAGTTTAATTAATGGAAACACTATTTATTGCATCCTTGCACAGGGTGATTTCCAACAATACTTTTAACTTCTTAGCAAGTTTAATTAATGGAAACATAAAATCTGCCAGAGTTTTTTCTAGGTCCGGCTTCCCCTTTTAACTTCTTAGCAAGTTTAATTAGGGTCTGCTGAAAAAGTAGGGGCGAAGCATTCGGGCAATAACCTATCGGTGAAACCGGAGATTTTCTATCCGAATGCTTCGCCCCTACAGGACGCGGGCTGATGAAGACGCTAGGTTTTGAAGCACGATTCTCTCAAAATCTTGCACCTGTGGGAGCAAGAAAAGCCACAAAACCCTTACCATGCCTACATTTCACATTTATTCAGCCAGCCCTAATTAATGGAAACGTTTTTGCTAACCAATTGTTAGCTTTAGGAACCCTCCAGACTTTTAACTTCTTAGCAAGTTTAATTTTTAAAAAATCTCTGAGTTGGTTGGCATCGGGCCAATTTACTGAATTTGCATAGGGTTTAATGAGTTTAATTGTTGAATAAATGTAGCGCGATCGCGCTGGTTAACTCCAAAAATTGTTACTGTTTGATAAGGTTCCTGTTGTGGGGGAAAATTAGATTTAATTAACACATAAGAAGGTGTAGAAGCAGTTTCTCCTCGTTGGCTGATTCGTCCGCCAACATTAGCATTTCCATTTCCTTTTTGATTGACACCTTTAAAGCCACTACTATAAAGGAAATCCAGCCCTTCTCCCCGTACTTCTGACCTTAATCCTTCGTTTTGCCAATTCTTGACATCGACAGTTCCAGGATATTTTAAACTAGGACAAGAAATTAAATAAATTTGAGTCTGACTATTCAAAACGTCTTGAGAGCGATTGCCAGGATTTCCGGGAGGGCAATTAGCAGGATCTCCTATGGCAGACTGTAGGGCAAGCAAAGAATCTCTTACCTCTCTAAGAAACTGCTGCCATCGTTCTTGATTACAAGGTAGTTTTTTAGTGTCAACTTCCCAATGGCATCCCCTTAATCCTATTGAATTATTCCAATGCAATGATCGTCTCGATCCTCTCCCAATTCCTGCTAAATGAGAAGATAATTGCAATAACTTTTCTGCTAAGTTGAGAGCATCCTGATTTTTAGCTTCTAGTAGAATATTACCTTCACAAAAATAAGGACGATTGCGATCACCTTCTTCCTCTTCCCAATCTACAGAAATACGAATTAGTCCTTCTTGAGCTTGCGGTTCAATAGTACCAAATAACCTACCTTCTAAATCTTTACATTGCTGCGGTGAATAAATACTTAATCCTACTGCACGAAACCAATAACGCAGGGTCCCTCGCACTGCTACGGGACGAAATTCATTATTTCCCTGATATTGATTATCTTTAGTGGGAGGATTTGCGCCATATATCCCTTGCGTCCATAATTTAAAAGCATGGGAAGAGTGATGAGACAAACTAGAAGCAACAGATGTTCTACCATACCCCGCACTAACCCGCGAACCAATTCCTGCTGATAAAGCTATTTGTAACCAATCTTTGACTGTGCTGACATCTTCTAATTTACCTCTGCTAGTACGAGTCAACCCAATTAAAATCTCAGGTTCTTCCATTGACAACAGATAATGGGGGACAGGTTGATAGCATACTCGGTTATTTTCCCAACTCCATTGAGGATTAGCGATATCTACAGTCAAACAAGGTGCAGTGGGAAAAGCATCAAGAAATTGAACGCAACCGATACCATCCTCTAGTTTCCCCAGAAGTCGATTTACCTCAGCTTCTGGTCGATGTTGTCTTGCCCAAGCTCTTACTACACCTTTTAAACTACTAGAAGGGATATAAGGTACACCATAGACTGGATGAAATACAGGAAGAAGTAACTCCTGAAAACCGCGCATTCCCCCTACACGCAGCCTCCAGGTGAATTCAACAGTCAGAGTTTCATCAGCTAATCGTTTAGTTTTCTCCGTTAATTGTTGGTATAAAGACTGACAAGTTTTATCCGCCGCCGCCGCTTCTATTAGAACTGGTTTAGCTGTGTCATTATTATTAAATAATCGATGATTCAGTGCTTGTAGAGGACTGGTTAATTTCCGACTGGTTGGATTATTTGTTCTTGCTGTCGATCTTGTCATTGCAGTAATGGGGGCAGCGGCTAACTGTCCAACTTTGAAATTAATCTTTTGATTTTTCCAGTGTGGCGGAAACTTGGCTTGTAATTTCTGCCATTTAGCACTTGCTTTTTTTTTCGCTTCTTCATCAGAAAAATAAATAGTTATTTCTGTACCTATTTCTAACTGACTATCTTTATACAAGTCATAAAGAGGATTTTTATCTTTTTGGAGTTTTTCCAAAAATTTCTGCCATTCTTGTTGTGCTGTCATGATTGTTCTGCCTCTCCTAAGACTGCTGGCGACCAAAAAGACCACTCTTTTGCTAATTTAATTGCCAAGTGATTGAGGGCGGTATATTTTCTTAAAGGCATATGAATTAATGTGCCTTGATCATTAACATCAAAATCTGCCTCGCTAAACTCTTTGAGCTTAGTAAGAAATTTTTGATAAACTTTCCCTTTATAGCGTGTATCTTCGGCAGTTCCACCGAGAAATTTTTGCATATCTCCACTAAGTCGATGCAGTCCCCAAGTAGATATATAAGTGCTTAATCCTTGAACTAATCCACTAGCTTTTTTGTGGTAAGTTACTGCTAACTCACTTTTTATTTCAACTAAAGCGTTATGTGCTTGTTTGCTAAATTGACGCGAATCTAATTTCATTTTTGACTTCCTGTAATAGTTTCAGTAGTTTCAATTGTTTTTAGATCGCACCAACCGCGACCTAATCCTTCTAGACCTCCAAATTGTAGTTTATTTTTAAGTAATTCGCTAGTTTTTGCTCGAATATTCTGAGTATTTTCGGTTTGTTTCATAGGTTTCATTCCCCAAGGAAAGAAAAGTACAGTTTCAGGGGGAATGGCTTCTTCCGAGCGAAAAGAACCACCTTTAACAGTTTTTTCGCCTTCATTAAGAGCAACGCGCACTTCTCGCTGCAATCCCGTTTCTACCAAAGCAATACAGTCTTCATCATCCACAATCACTAGCTTTTTCAGAAGCTGATTAATCATCCCATTAGCATTAGTAAGATTTTGAAGAGATTGTGAGATGCTATTAGAATCATTAGTATTTAGTTGCCCTAGGGCATTTTGTTGCAGAATTGCAGTTTGCAAGTAAAGGGGTTCGGGTGTAAAGCTAACTAAAGCTGGTCTTGCTTCTGTAATTTGCTCTCGACAGTTTTGAATCAATTGAGTTAAAGGGGATTTTTGTAACCAACGATTCCAACGTTCTAGCCAGAGAGGACAGGTAATCCAGACTAAGTGATGACTTAAGGATGCGATCGGAAAAAACAGGAGAGTTGCCTCAGCAAACCAAACTTCTCCTTCTGTGGGTTGTTGTCCATCTTTGATTTTTTGACCGAAAAACTGAGAGACTTCTTTTGCTAATGCTTTTTCTTCTTCACTTTGAGGATTGCTCGGTTCTAAGGCAGAGCGAATTTTACCTCTCAAGGAGGAAGCAGGAAGATAGGGAAACTCGGTATGGACTTCGCGGGCGATTCCCATTAAATTACCCTCATCAGCACTTCCGCCCGTGTGTAAAGGGGTCAGCAGATATAGGTATGTTAAATAACTATTCATAATGGTGTATTACCCCATAATAATTTACCATAGTTGAGTTTTTGAAAACTGGTTAACCAATTCCCCGTCGATTCAGGTTTAGGTAAGAGTGCCTCAGTTTCAGATGGAATCTGGTTAAAGATATAGACAGTCCCAGGTGGAACAAAGGCTCGTTGTGGCAATAAAGCAAATTCCTCATCTCCTTTTGTTTCTGAGTTAGGGGATGTGGAAGAAATCTGCGAAGCCGTGCGCTCCTGATTCTCTTTCCCACAGGAAATAACTAACTTGCGCCTAATTTGAGAAACACCACCCCACAATAAAGAACGATCGCTAACACATCCTGCTAAGATGGGTTGCCAATCACAGGGATAAACCCCATAAACGGCTTCCTCCTTAACCGCTAGTCCGGGGGTGAGTAAATAAGCAAAATCACCTGTTGTATTGGTCTTAGGATTAAGCAGTGTTTGATCAGCATCGGACAAAGTAAATGGGATGACAATCGCCCGATGTCCTTCTCCTCCCAACCGGACTACTGTTTTCGCTAACTTTATACTAATTCCCGCTACTAATCGCCAACCTGGTTTAAGACGAATCGCTACTTCAGTAAAATAGCCATCTTCATCTTTTACTTGTCGCTTATCCGCTTGCATTTGAATATGAGGCATGATCTGCACATTCCAAGGATCTTCCTGAAATTGTGTAGGGTCTGTAAGTTCTTTTCCTTGTAGATATTCGCTTAAAGCTTCTGCTGTAATCCAAGGATAGGGACGACAGAAAAATTCTCTTCTGTTCTCTTCTTCAACTAGCTCTCTAAAAGGAGCTACCATTGGAGCTAATCCCGCCTCGTCGAACAACAAATGTTCCCACGCTTCATCGGTTCGATCAACAGGTTGAAGACGTAAAGTTCGATGCCAATCCGAAGCTGTATCGTCTAAATTATCTTCTTCTCTTTCCTCTTCTTTTGTTTCCTCATCTTTTGGCTGACTCTTTTTGCTCCAACTCACTGCAACTAAATCCTTAGGAGTGGGGAAACATAATCTATCTTGGGGACTTAAGAGAAATGGCCCCATAAAATCTAAATCTTTGACATCTTTGGATAAAGTCGAGCGCAATGCTTGAAAAACTGTACTGGGAAACGGGGGAAATAGTCCTTTTGCCCAAGCACTCTCCCCTGGACTAAAAGGTTTAGCTTCCCGAAATAACAATACATCTAAAGGAGTGATCGCATACCAATACATTTGCTGTTCATCCATAGTTTATTACTCCGTTTCTCCCCATTTCATTTGTTGCATCCTTTTGTCATTCCAGAAAGCACTAAACCGCAAAAGATTAGCTAAATCCTTTTCTGTCGTGCCTAAAGGTACTTCTTTTTCAGTTTTATTTTTATTTACTTGATTATAGGTTCTATAAGCCCAGTTTTCCCACTGATCCAACCAATTTAGCAAGTTTTCTTGAATATGAGACTCTAGTGTTTGATCTCGACGGTTGATGATCACTTGTGCGGCTTTTCTCAATAAGCGATCGCTTTCAGTAACACAAGCATGACGTGGTAATTCTTCGGCTAATCGATAGAACAACGCACTCAAATCGTGCTGATCATACTGCATAAAATTCCACCATAAGTCTAATAACTCCCCTTTCATCAAGGCTTCTAAAGTATTACCCGAACCATAAATCACCCGAAAACAGAGTCCATCTTTTCCATATAACTTTTTAGCACGGTCTTTTTCAGCCGTCCACAGGCTTTCTAATACGGTAGGAAGAGGTACACTTTTATGAGCGATAACAATGCCTAGACTCATGGTTGCCCCATCTCCCATCGTAAAATAGGGACGTTGTTGTAATCCTTGCAGAGTTTGTTTAGGAGTCCAGTAACCCCCCTCTGTGCTGAATTCTCTTTCTGGATCTGGGTCAGCACACCAAGCAGCACGGAGCGATCGCAAATATCCCGGTAAATCTGCTAGAGGTAACACGGCCATCACATCATCACCGCCACTATAGACGACTTTACCACAATAACGTTCTTCCGTAAGGTAGGGTACTAAGCGATTAGAAAAGTCTAATAAGGCGCGATTTAACCCGACATGGGTTGCTGGCCCCATGCGTTTTTGCGTTGCTAGTAAATCTGGGTAATCTTGATGATTTTTGACATTTTCTGCGATCGCATCTGTGATTAAATACTCTTTGTATTTCTTTAATTTTGACCCAGAGACATATTTCCCCATCCCATCCCCATCACCGAGGACAATTACCCACCAATCGGCTGGACTTCCTTCGCCAAATTTTGCTTTTTTGTGCGCTTCTTCAACTAAACTTCTTAATGTTGCTGTTTCTTGAGCGTTACAATTCATGTCATCAGCTAACCATTTACTGGAAAACATGACTCCATTAAAATTCTGTCCATTCCTATTTTCTGCATTAATTTGCCGATCAACTTTTGATATCTGATAAGGACGACCACGAGTACGGGAGGCAAAAGTGTCTGCTTTGTTAGGCAATTGTTGGTTAATAAGCGTGTTAAGACAATTCCAATAGTTGCGTGTTTTTTGTCCTCCTTTTTTAAAATCTTCGTAAGCAAATCTTGCAGCAGCAATAGAACTTAAATTAGGAAAACGAATTAAATTATCGTAGTTAGTATCATCTTCTTGCCCTAGATTAATTCCCAAAGATTCAGCAACTCCCCCATATCGCCAAGCCATGCGTTTTGTTAATTCGATCGCATTCAATTTTTCTGAGCCATTAAATAACCCTGGATAAACTTCAGCCATTAATCGCCAAAATAGACGCATTGATCGCGCCGAAAGTCCACCTCCATTTTTAAACTGCCCGTGATAATGTAATTGGGGATGGACTGCGCTAAACTGACCCGATAAAGTGGAACGTTCCCCAGGTGCTGTAGGAATTGCCCAAGTGCGAGTATTTTTTACGGCTTGAATAGACTGTCCCAAACGAGCTTGTAATGCCCCCCACCAAGTACCAGTATTTATCTGTTCGTAAAGGTTTTCTTCGGCTGTTGTAGGTAGAGATTCAGCTAAATGAGAAGGGGCGATCGCATTTTGCGATTGTTTCCATTGCTGATAATTTTCCTCTGTAGGATTAATAGTTAAGGGCTGGTCTGGATTGCCTAGAGGCATTGCAGTCCAGTAAGTTTCCCAAGTTTTCTCTATTTGTGCTTCCCAGAGTTTATTCCACTCCCAACAACTACCATGATGTCCTATCTGCCATTTTTTTAAATCTCGTTTACATATTTCTTGTTCGCTTAAAAACTCTTTTAATAATATTTCATCTATTTTCTGCTGATTTTTAGTATCTTTAAGAAACTCTAGGGTTCGTTTTTTGATATCTTCCCTAACTTTTTTGGCAATCTCTGACCATTCTTCTATTAAACATTTTTTTAATTTCTCTCCCAATTCTCTAGCTGCTTCTTTACCAGGAACTAAAGCCATAATCACATTAGGAAATCCAGCCGTACTTAAACTTGTAGAGATGCCATTATCAAATCTACCAACTGGAGATGTTCCGTCTTGAAAAGAAGCAAAATTAGCTGCAAAATCTGGATATTTTTTAACAATTAAAGCATCGATAATTTCTTGACTCCAAAGAGAAGGAGTAATCACAGCATCAGACCCATAAGTTTCGGCAATATACCAACAGAGTTTAACACTGAGATAATGCAGTAGATAGGAACCTGCCCAAAAATCGACAAATTTTCGGGATGCTTTAATAAATTCTTGTACTGGGGAGAAGGTAAAGAGAAAAAGATAGGGATGTTGGGATTTACCTCCTTCTTGCCAATGTTCGGGATACATCGCCCCAACTAGAGCGGAAACGGTACTTTTGTAGCTATGTAGGGGACAATCAGGAAGGATGCTGTGAGCAGGATAGAGGAAAAAATCATTCTGGTTTTGTCGGATGAGTTCGGGATAAAATCGCCAAAACCACCAAAATAGTTTTTCTATATCTGTTTCTGAGGTAATCTCTGCGGGAATTTCTGGTCGTGAGTCTTGTGAAGTAATATTTCGAGTTTGTCCACTGATGGGATGTTTCACGCTATTAATATTAGTGCCTTGAGCCTCTCCTAGATTAACGCGATCAGAGGAACTAGCTATTTGCTGGGGTAACTCTTCTATCTGTCCTTGTAACTCTTCTGGGTGAATAGACTGTAATTGTTGCAAAATAGATTTGTGTTCTAGCAAGGCACAAAGTTTACGAAAATAGAAATTTCTTGAATTAATAGGGGACTCTGATTCTGGCATAATCATAAATTGCTAAGGCCTCTCTTTAAACTTTATCACGAAAACGAAAATAGTTAAGCAAAATAATTGATTAACTATCGCATCTGACAGGGGGACAAGCTAATAACCTAGAGAGCATCTCATTTATGCCAGTGAGTAATTATACTTGTCCCTAAAACTGGTTTCTAGCAAGGTTTTCAATAGCTTGACATAAAGCTTAATTTAGGGGTTACAAAAGGTGAGATGCTCCCTGTTAACCCCGTTTCCTTATGGGAGCATTCTTGAGACGACTAGCACTTAACGCTCTTAACCAAGAATCGACTTACCGACGTAGTCTAGCACAAAAAAGTAAACGGGCGGCCATGGATAATAACTATATAATGGCTGTGCTAAAAGCCTTTTGTCAAGCCTAATTGAAATGCTCTTACCCTGGCCGTATTATTCCGATTTTACTGCAAGCTTTTGCCAATCTTGTCGAAAAAGATTAGTCAACTTTCTTTAATAATTACTTGATTTGGCGAAAATTTTTAAGTCAGAAAATTTAAAAATTGCTGGATGATAAAAGCATTAAACAAATCAATAAAAAATGCCCCCACCAAAGGAACAATAATAAATGCCTGGGGAGAAGCGCCAAAATGTTCCGTCACCGCGGTCATATTGGCGATCGCTGTGGGAGTTGCCCCTAGAGTTAAACCCAAATAACCGGCGCAAACTACTGAAGCATGATAGTTTTTTCCCATTAAGGGAAAGACCAATAAAACAGTATAAATAATACTGAGTGAGAACTGCACTAATAACAGGATAGCAATCGGTCCGGCCAAATCAATCAATGTCCATAATTGTAAACTCATCAAGGACATAGATAGGAACAAACCGAGACTAACATCAGAAATTAAGGCTAAAGAGGGCGTATTAGCAGGCCAAGGAAAGCGTTTCAATAGCAAAGGTACGGTATTAGTCAGGATAATTCCTGCCAATAAACAGCTGACAAAATCTGGTAATTTTAAACCGAGGGTAGTTACCCAGTAGTTAATCTGAATACCCAAACCGATAGTTAAACCAATCACCAAGATTGAATGGAGCATTGTATTGTAATCGATATTAACATTCCTCTGGCTTTGTTTAATTCCCACCGTTAAATCTTGGTCTTGATTATTGGCTCGCAGTCGATTTCTCGTAATTAACCATCGAGCCACCGGTCCGCCAATAATTCCCCCTAAAACTAGCCCAAAAGTAGCACTAGCTACACCAATTTCTGATGCTTTGACGATGTCATAATTATCACGAAAAATAGGAGCCCAAGCAATGGCAGTCCCGTGACCCCCACTCAAAGAAACGGAACCAGCAATCAAACCGATGGGTAAATCTAATCCCATCACTTTTGCCACTCCTAGACCGGCTAAATTTTGTAGAATGAGATAAACCACGGCAGTTATCAATAAAATTAGCAAGGGTTTCCCCCCTTGCAGCAGGGTTTTTAGTTTTGAGGACAGACCGATAGTAGTAAAAAAAACGATTAACAGGGCATCCCGAACATTAAGGCTAAATTCAATTTGCCATTTAAAAACAGCAAAAAATAGACCGAAAAATAAGGAAGCCAAGACACCACCAGCAACGGCATCAGGAATGTTATAATATTGTAGAAATTTGATATTTTTGCTTAAATACTTACCGAGATAGAGGACTAGAATAGCAATAATAATTGTCTGGCGTTCGCTAAATTGGTAAATTTCCATTTTCTTAATCTTAGTCCTCCAAGATGGTTTACTTAGGGTTTGCTGAAAAAGCTTTTCCTGGGGGCAGGGTGTGGGGTGTGGGGTGTGGGGTTTTACCGATTTTGAGGTAGTCAGTTGCCTAATTTTCAGGGAAAAAGTCCAGGGATTTTGCCCCCGATCCCCGCAATGGCTGGCACTTTTTGAGGGAAAAAAAGTCTAAAAGTCTTATCCAACAAGGTTTTTAGATTTATTCAGCAAGCCCTACCTAAGTTTAGTCCTAATTTTCGGTGACAGACTTATCTTTAAGAAAGCTGCAACAAAAAAAGGACACAAGTTACCTTGTGTCCTTCCCGAAGCTAAGAACTTAATTTTTATTTAGCGTCGGAGAATTCCGCATCGATGACATCATCGCCACCACCAGCACCACCAGAGGGGCCATTATCATCATTGCCACCAGTGGGATTACTAGGGACTCCTTGCTGATACATACTGCTACCGATCGCGTAGAGGGCTTGTTGTAATTCCGGTAAGATGGTTTTGATCTTACCATCATCCTCTTGGGCGATCGCCTCTTTCAGATCTTTAACCAACGCTAGGGCTTTATTTTTCTCGGATAGAGGAACCTTATCGCCCAACTCGGCTAACTGCTTCTCTGCTTGATAAACCAAGGAATCAGCTTGATTTTTACGTTCAATGCGTTCACGACGTTCTTTATCGGCCGAGGCGTTCGATTCTGCCTCATTAACCATACGTTCCACTTCATTTTGGGGCAAGGTAGAAGCGCCGGTGATGCTGATCGATTGTTCTTTTCCTGTACCTTTATCCTTAGCGGTGACATTTAAAATACCGTTAGCATCGATGTCGAAAACCACTTCAATTTGAGGCACACCACGAGGAGCAGGAGGGATGCCATCGAGTCGGAAAGTTCCCAAACTCTTGTTATCTTTGGCCATTTCCCGTTCCCCTTGCAGGACGTGGATTTCCACGTTAGTTTGTCCATCTACTGCTGTGGAGAAAACTTCCGATTTTTTGGTGGGAATAGTGGTGTTGCGGGTAATAATCCGCGTCATCACACCGCCGAGGGTTTCCACACCCAAAGACAAGGGCGAAACATCCAGCAGAAGAATATCTTTGACTTCACCGGCGAGGACACCACCTTGAATAGCAGCGCCTACGGCTACCACTTCATCGGGGTTAACGCTTTGGTTAGGATCTTTGCCCAGAACTTTTTTAACTAATTCCTGGACGGCGGGAATCCGGGTTGAACCACCGACGAGAACCACTTCATCGAGGGCAGATTTATTGATTTTGGCATCACGGATGGCGTTTTCGACGGGAATCCGACAGCGATCTATTAAATCGGCGCAAATTTCCTCAAATTTAGCTCTGGTTAACGTGGTATCTAGGTGTTTTGGCCCTTCGGCAGTAGCGGTGATGAAGGGCAGGTTAATTTCCGCTTGGGTAACGCTAGAAAGCTCAATTTTGGCTTTTTCTGCCGCTTCTGTGAGACGTTGCAGAGCCTGTTTATCTTGACGGAGATCTATTCCTTCAACTTTTTTGAATTCTCCGGCTAAGTAATCAACGATTTTTTTATCGAAGTCATCACCACCAAGATGAGTATCTCCAGAGGTGGCAAGAACTTCAAAGACACCATCACCGACTTCTAGAACCGATACGTCAAAGGTTCCCCCACCCAAGTCAAAAACGAGAATGGTTTCGTTAGCTTTTTTGTCTAATCCGTAGGCAAGAGAGGCGGCGGTGGGTTCGTTGATAATGCGGAGAACTTCAATCCCGGCAATTCTTCCGGCATCTTTGGTGGCTTGACGTTGGGAGTCATTAAAATAAGCGGGTACGGTGATGACTGCTTGGGTAACGGTTTCGCCGAGGTATTTACTGGCATCTTCCACCAGTTTCCGCAGTACCTGGGCGGAAATTTCTTCGGGGGCGAATTGTTTGCCCTGGGCGGGACAGTCTAATTTAACGTTGCCGTTGCCGTCCTGGAGAGTTTTGTAGGATACTTCTGTGGCTTCGTTGGTAACTTCGTTGAATTTCCGGCCGATGAAGCGTTTGACGGAATAAAAAGTATTTTGCGGGTTCATTACCGCTTGACGTTTGGCGATTTGTCCTACTAGGCGCTCGCCATTTTTGGCGTAGGCGACGACTGAGGGCGTGGTTCTAAACCCTTCGGCGTTGGCGATAACGGTGGGTTTGCCCCCTTCCATAACCGCAACGCAGGAGTTAGTCGTCCCTAAGTCAATTCCAACTACTTTTCCCATAATCTTTGTGCTGCTCCGATACAACTATAGTGATTTCTAGAATCGGAACTGTACTCGGTTTTTAGGTGATACCCACCCCTATCAGTTCCTTCGTTATCTCTATAGTGCAAAACAACCTCGCTTTCTCGATAGTGTAGGTATCCGAACCTTTTTGGTAGTATTGCTCATGTCAGTTCCCCATCAAAGAGTTAGGGGTGAAGGAAAGGAGTTAGAAGGAAGACAAACTCTTATTTCTCACCTCTCCATGCTTTCTCCCCTTCTTAGTCAAGAGGGGAATTTATCTCAACGGCAAATGGCCGTCTGGCTCGGATGTCATCAAAGCACGATATCACGAGAATTAAGAAGGAATCAAAGTTTTCTCAGCTGCTATCTACCTAACATAGCACAAGCTGAAAGCGAGACGTGCCGAAAAAATGCCAAACAACCCTTTAAAAATGTCAGCGAGTCGGCCTTAGAGTTGGTGAAATAAGGATTGAAAAATTATCATAGTCCCGAACAAATAGCAGGTCATCTGAAAAAAGCTGGTCAAGAATAGCTCAGTCATGAAACCATCTATCAAATGATCTATCAAAACTACCCTTGACTGTGGAAAATATCAAGAATACCTACGTCAAGGACAAGGAAAAAGAAGGAGTCAAAATGGAGCAAAAAGTAAGCGTGGAGGGATTCCAATGCGTTTAGATATTAGCGAGCGACCAGCAATTGCTGACCAGAAAACCGAAATCGGTCATTGGGAAAGTGACACAATGATTGGAGGCAATCATCTAGGAGTTCTCGTTACATATATGGAGAAAGCCTCAAAATTTTTAGTAGCAGGATTAGCCAAAAACAAAACCGCATCGGAAATCAAGAGAGTCACTGAAAAACTTTTTCAAGAGATTCACCCTGACAAAAGAAAAACCTTTACTTGTGATACTAAATCCGTTGAGTATAGGTAACCTATCAGGATAGGCGGCTCTTCTCGACTTTGTGTGATAATTTTTGCTTATGGAATCGTGAAATGTTGACTGAGAAGGACTTTTACGACTATTTTGCCGAAGAAACTATCAGCATAGGCTTCGTTTCCACACATAAACCAGAATAGCCGATAGGCACTCATGCAAGAGGCAAAAGGGGGAATAAATAATCAGTTTTTAATAACTAGATTTAGTATGATTTGAGAGATGTTTTCTGCATAATTGTTCAGTTAAAAAATACCGTTTAATTCCTTGGCTCTCTTAGGTTTGGTGGGCAAAATGTATTCTAAGATACAGTCCCGCTGGCGAGCGAGTGAAAGAAACCACAAAGACACAAAGGACACAAAGATTGAGCGATCATATTGTAAGTTAAACTTATCACACAGAACCTAGAAGAGCCATTCCTTTTCATCGGGGTGAATCCAATCAAAAATATCTTGGATTAATTTTTTACCGTCTCGCTGGGGTTGCCATCTGGTTATAGAACTGATTTTGCCAGAATCAGTGATAAAAATTGGCATATCTCCAGTGCGATTTTCGGAAAAAGTCATGAACCAGTGTCAACTTCCCAAAGAGGTGTTACCTTTATTTCTGGGGAGAATAGCAGAGGATTACTGACAGAAAAGCTAAAAGATTTGACTTGTGGTGGTAATTTTCCTTGAAAAAATGCCATTAATTCCTGATCATTTCTTGGTAAGTGACTAAGAATAACTCCATTAGCTGAATTATCTTGAACAAAGCGAAAATTGCCTTGAGTTCCATCGAGATAATTAACGTTAATTATTACGGGAGGGATTCTAAAGAGTTGTTTGACTATTTTACCCAACCAAGAATATTCAAATTTAACTTGAACACGAGTAATCCTACTATTACGAGTAGGTAATTCATAGACTTGATCCCAAGTAATGTTAGTAGTCTCTCCTAGAGGGGTTGGACTGCAACGACTGACTTTTTGTTTTTCTAGAAGATAAAAGTTGGTTTTGATTGCGGGGACTTGGAAGGGCGAATTTACCGAGTCAAGTTGATAATTACAAACCACATAGGAAAAGGCTTTAGGTTCATCAAAAAAAGGATGTCTGCCATCAATAGCTTGAAAGTGATAAATCAGATAATCTCTGGGAGATTGAGATAAGCTTTGATAATTTAGTTCATCCAGTTTTTCTGTATAAGCAGAATAGGATTGAATAATCGGCCGCGGTTTCCAATTAAGCTGATTGCCCGGAATAAGTGAAAATTCCCAGGGAATTATATCAATAGTTTTACCTTGCACTTTTTCCAGCACAGAATCGGGTATTTTGGTAGCGGTAGCAATGACTTGTAAATTTTTAGTTGTACTCCTTTCACCTCGCATTTTTAATTCTGTGGGATTAAGCATAGAGGAAATGACAACCCCAATATTATTAGCCACTCTATCGGGACTGAAATTACTCCACTGGCGAGCATTTTCCAATATAGTCCAATTAGGACTAGAGGTAATAATAATACATCCCAAAAAAATTATTCCCCAAGCACAATAAGCAATTTTCTTAAACCGAGATTTTTTAATAATTGTTGTATAGAGAGAAGCTAAGAGAATAACCACAAGTGTAAAAACAACAACGTGAGCATCTTGCCTAACGAATCCATGCTTAAATGATAAAAACACAGGAAAAATATAGGCAATAGCCAGACTAATTTTTTGATCCATAATTGCCAGCGACATTAAAAGCAAACTTAAGGCAAAGCAGAGCAAAGCAATTAGTAAATGTGGGTAATTTCCTACAATACTCATCGCAGTAGAATAACCAGAAGAAATTTGCCAAGAATTGCTTAAATATCCCATGAGAGAGGGAAAACTATTTAGATTAATTGTTTGGAGGAGAAGTAACCCATAAAGCCCATAAAATACTAACAGAGGTAACAAGTTAAGTAAGTGATTCTGATTAAATAGAAGATAGATTTTGCCTTTGATCCCCCCTGCATCCCTTAATAAGGGCGGTGCCGATAGGCGGGCAGATCTGACGATAAACCAGAGAGTTAAAGCCACTCCTCCAGCAATGCAAAGATTAACTATAATGTGGATAAAGGCTCGGTTATAAGACGCTGGATGGAGAAAAATAAAGGCGATGGAAGGAATGGTTAAAGTTAAGTTGATACTGGCGATAATATTTTTTATAACTATCGATGATGACTTCTGAAAATATCCCCGAACAATATTAACGATTATGTAGATAAACAGGCTGCCCGCTAGATAAATTCCTAAAGTTAGTTTCGTGAGTATAGAGAACCCAGTGATCATGCCAATAGCTATAGCTAAATAGTTGATGTACTTTTGAAAAAAGTTATCAAAAGACATTAGTATCAGGAGGATAAATATCATCTGATAATCAACGGTAAAGCCGATACTGTTGTAGGGATTTCCTACTAGAGTAGCAAAAATAATTGACAGCACAAAAACTATTTGATTGCTATAGCTTTTAATAAATAATAATCTGAGAATAACCACCGCTAATAGACAAAGGTGTATCAACCAGCGAAAATAGATAATTTGGGAAAAGTTGTGGTTTAAAGATGTGCCATGAACCAGATAGCCTAGGGGTCCATAGGTGAAGATAATATCTTGGCCAAAAATTAACTGTTTATGGGCAGCATCACTAATGGCAAAAGCCCAAGAAGCATCTAAACCAATTTCTAGCCAATCAATAATAGGCAAATTTGCCAAAAAAAAGTAAGCGGTAATGATAATTAGTATTCCCTTGACGACTACAGGTGATTTGAGAGATGTTTTCTGCATAATTGTTCAGTTAAAAAATACCGTTTAATTCCTTTTCATCGGGGTGAATCCAATCAAAAATATCTTGGATTAATTTTTTACCGTCTCGCTGGGGTTGCCATCTGGTTATAGAACTGATTTTGCCAGAATCAGTGATAAAAATTGGCATATCTCCAGTGCGATTTTCGGAAAAAGTCATGAACCAGTGTCAACTTCCCAAAGAGGTGTTACCTTTATTTCTGGGGAGAATAGCAGAGGATTACTGACAGAAAAGCTAAAAGATTTGACTTGTGGTGGTAATTTTCCTTGAAAAAATGCCATTAATTCCTGATCATTTCTTGGTAAGTGACTAAGAATAACTCCATTAGCTGAATTATCTTGAACAAAGCGAAAATTGCCTTGAGTTCCATCGAGATAATTAACGTTAATTATTACGGGAGGGATTCTAAAGAGTTGTTTGACTATTTTACCCAACCAAGAATATTCAAATTTAACTTGAACACGAGTAATCCTACTATTACGAGTAGGTAATTCATAGACTTGATCCCAAGTAATGTTAGTAGTCTCTCCTAGAGGGGTTGGACTGCAACGACTGACTTTTTGTTTTTCTAGAAGATAAAAGTTGGTTTTGATTGCGGGGACTTGGAAGGGCGAATTTACCGAGTCAAGTTGATAATTACAAACCACATAGGAAAAGGCTTTAGGTTCATCAAAAAAAGGATGTCTGTCATCAATAGATTGAAAGTGATAAATCAGATAATCTCTGGGAGATTGAGATAAGCTTTGATAATTTAGTTTATCCAGTTTTTCTGTATAAGCAGAATAGGATTGAATAATCGGCCGCGGTTTCCAATTAAGCTGATTGCCCGGAATAAGTGAAAATTCCCAGGGAATTATATCAATAGTTTTACCTTGCACTTTTTCCAGCACAGAATCGGGAAGTTTTAGTCGATTATTTAACTTAACTAAATTTTCGCTCGTAATCCTTTGAACCTCTGCTTGAAATTTATTGTTATCGAGCAGTAAAACAACAATATTTATGTTATTGGCTACTTTGGCAGGATTGAGTTTACTAAATTGATAATTTCTAAGAGTTGAAATAACGACACAAGATAGTAATAAGATTAAGTAGGTAATGTATAATTTTGGTTTATTTTTAACTGGATTATCGTCAATTTTGATCAAGTACAATGAGATAATTAGCAAGACAATAATACAGAACAGCACTACATGGGAATCCTGACGAACAAATCCGTGCTTAAATCCTAAAAATAGAGGAAATAGCAGGGCAATACTTAGGCTGGTTGAACCACTATTGTACAGACGAAACAGCAGATTTATTATCACTGCACAACATAATATTGCTAAGAGAGCATTTATATCTCTGATCAAGGATATAAATGCTCTCTTAGAACCTGTAAGACTCATGGCACTGGAATAACCTGAAGATATTTGCCAAGAATTGAGTATATATTCATATAAAGAAGGAAAGTTATTTGATGAAAAACTTTGAATTAATGAAGTTGTATAAAACAGATAAAAAACTAGATAAGGTAATAATTTTTTTAAAAATGTTGTCAGCCTTGTTTTATTCAAAATTTTATCAATAACAAAAGCTACTATTCCAGAAATTATAAAATTAACCAATAGTTGTGTTAAAACTGTTATTGATTGCCCAGAATATAAAAAAATACTAGCAACGGAAATAGCGATTAAAGTAAAGTTAAACAGGCATTGAATATATTTACTCAAATTCTTTAGTTTTTGTTTTCTATAGGCTAGGTAAAAGCTGGAAAATAAAAAGAGATAAAAAGTACCCGCTATATAAATTCCCAAGGTTAACTTAGTTAAAATAGCTAACCCAGTAAACATACCTACTATAATAGAATTTACTTGTAAATATTTTACAAAAAATTTCTCAAAACTTAAAGCCAGTAAAAATATAGAAAATATTTGATAATCTGTAGTAAATCCTATAGTATTGCTGTAATGAATTCCTAGAACAAATATAAAAATAAAATTAATTAATATCAATACTTTAAGACTATTTTTTTGTAACTTTATAATCCTTAAAATCAATAATCCTAATAGGACAAAATGAACTGCAAATCTGAAAAGTATAATTTGCTTAAAATTGCTAGATAAAGCAGCTCCTTGAGTTAAATATCCCAGAGGACCATAGGTAAAAACTATCTCTTTTCCAAAAACTAACTTTTCCTTGGCTGCTTGACTAATTCCGTAAGACCAAGAAGCATCTAATCCAGGATTTATTAAGTGTATCGTCGGCAAAAATGCCAAAAATAAGTAAGTCAGAGTTAGACTAATAATTAAATTAAAAACAATTGTTTTTGAAGTAAGTATTTTGGGGATTTGCATAGCTTTATTTCCAGAATTTTTCTTTAAAAAATACCTTTTAATTCCTTTTCGTGATTATGAATCCAATCAAAAATATCTTGGATTAATTTTCTACCGTCTCGCTGGGGTTGCCATGCAGTTATAGAACTGATTTTGCGAGAATCAGTGATAAAAATTGGCATATCTCCAGTGCGATTTTCGGGAACTGCCTCAATCATTATACTATTGCCCGTGATTTCTTGACATAGTTTTGTAGTTTCATAAAGGGACAAAGAAAAATCTTTCCCACCCCCCACATTAAAAGTCTGCCCTTTGAATTGTTCTAAATTAGCAATCTGAATATCGATTAAATCGAGTAAATCAGCTACATGAAGAAAATCTCTAACCTGTTTCCCCGTACCCCCGTAACCGATATATTTTAAGGACTTATGAAAGTAATGATTAGCTACCCAAAGGGCAAAAACTCCCTGATCAACTTTTCCCATCTGCCAAGGACCGGTTAAAACTCCACAACGATTAATTAAAGTTCTTAATCCGTAGGCATCCCCATATTCATTAATAATCAATTCTGATGCTAACTTAGTGGAACCGTAGAGAGAACGGGGCAAATCTAGGGGAAATTGTTCACTGATACCAAAAGCAGAAACCCCGGGTAAATCTTGCTGTTCAGATAACTGAAAACGAGTATCTGTTTCTGTATAGTTTAATTGATTAAGATAGGCGATGGGATAAACTCTGCTGGTGGAGAGAAAAATAAAATCTGCTTGGGTTTGTCTAGCTAATTCTAAACAGTTAATCGTTCCAATTAAGTTTGTTTGCAAAACATAGCCAGGGGAAGTATAACCAGCTAAAACGGAAGGTTCTGCCGAACATTCTAGGATTAAATCCACTGGCAAAGCGGATGCTTCTAAGTCTTCCGCATTTCTGACATCTCCATGAACAAATTCAATTCCCGCCTGTTTAAGACGGGGAATATTCAACTCGGAACCGCGACGTTTTAAGTTATCTAAGGCGATAATTTTCCAATCGGGATAACGTTGGGCTAATCCTAAACCTAAAGAACTGCCCACAAAACCCGCACCACCAGTAATTAACACTTGTCTAGTCATCAAAAATCCCCCTCTAGATAATAATTATCAACCGACTTGATTCTTTTTCTGTTTGCGCTTATAGTCGCCTCTAGAAAGGTGTTTTTCTAACCAGATAGAGAGAACTATAAATAAATAACGACTGCCCATTTCTTTGAGTTTTAACTTGGAAACCCCCGTGGTACGATTGCGCCAAGTGATGGGAATTGTCGTGTAGGAATATCCTCGCACGATTGCTTTTAAGGGCATCTCTACTGTTAAATTAAAATGGTGAGACAGTAGAGGTGAGATTCCTTCGATAACCTCCTTCCGATAGATTTTAAAGGCATTAGTAGTATCATTAAATTTTAGCCCAAATAAAACTTGAATAAATAGATTAGCCAAACGATTAACGATTAACTTGTGTATGGGATAATCAATAACTTTTCCTCCCTTGATAAAACGAGAACCAAAAACGCAATCGTAGCCTTCTTGCAGTTTATAATAATAGTCCACCATGTTATCAGGAGAGTCGGAATTATCTGCCATTACTACTGCCACTGCATCACCGCTAAAATTTTCTAATCCACAGCGCACCGCAAAACCAAAACCATTGGGATAATAGTTATTGATGTAGCGAATACGGGGATTTTCTTGGTTGATTTTTTGCAGAACTGCTTCGGTGTTATCTTTGCTATTGTCATTAACCACTAGGATTTCATAATCAATTTTATCCTCTTCTAAACGTTCAGATATTAAGTGAGTTGTGCTTTCGATGCAATCTTCTTCGTTGTAAGCAGGAATAACTATTGATAAGGTTTTTACTGCATAGTTATCCCTTGATTGACGTGGGTGAGAGTAACCGTCCATCTGGAAAGCTGGTGCTAATCCTTCGGGATAGTACATTTCTGTCTCATTAGTCTTATTCTTAGGTTTAAAAATTAGGCTATCACTGGCAACATAATTAATACTAGCTCCCACTAAAACCCCAATCATTGTGTTAACTCCGGGGCTAATTCCTAACCAGTTTAAGAAGGGAAATATCAAGAAAACTCGCAGTAAAACTGCTAAACCTGCCGAGAGATGATAGAGAGGAAGTTGTATCAAAATCACATCTCTGATTGTCCAATCTCCTCCAGTCCACACCCAGATTCTATAGATAAAGAAACTAGCAATTAAAGATATTTCTATAGAGATAACGTTGGCCACATTTTTGAGCCAAGGAGTAGTAAATCCCAAGTCATAGATAAACCAGTAAATTAGGGACAGGTTAATTAGAAATGCCACTCCTCCAGCGATGAGAAATCGGAAAATTTTATTGTTGTAGATTTTAGTTAACATAAGGAACTCAACTCAATATAAATTACAGATGATTATCTCTTATTTACCGTGTCTTGTTATGTATATATCACAACGTTTGTTAGAAAAAACGGGCTTGTCATTAGGATTATACAGGCTATTTAAATATTTTTTATCTTCTCGGTTTTCTCTTGTTTTGCGGCAAAAAACTATCGCCTCAACTTGATAATTAGCTCTTGATAACTTATAGAGAGCATTTTTTGATTCTTCCTCACTTGCTTGATTATGAATCATTAAGGCACGACGTTGACTATAGTAGGGTATCAATGAACTCCAATAATCTCCGTAGATTAACAAAACACCTTCAGGAGAAGTAACAGTTTGGACTTGAGAGGCAATTTCTAAGTAATTGATACTATAAAATTTTGTTTTAGGATGCCAGAAAGCTCGATAAAATTGCAGTTGTGATAACAAAATTAAAGCTAGGAAAAACCAGCCTACAGACTGCCAAATTTTCCGTTGTTTCTCTATTAATCCCATGATGGTAAATCCAGAAGCACCGAGGAGAAAGATAGCATTAGCATAGGGATAATAGTTATGAACAAAATGCAAATTGGTAAAAATGGCAACTGTCAATATAAATAGTAAACTTAAGCCATAACTTAGTAACTTTTTTGAGGTGAAAATTGGTAATATTACTAAAGCCATAACGCTGATTATCAATCCGCCAAAAACGTCATTTAGAGTCCTAGTTAGATAATTTCTCCACTGTGACCGAGATAATTTTTGAGCGATAGTTCCAAAGTTCCAATCTCTCAAAGCTTTCGAGGTGATAAAATCTGCTGCCATGGGATTGAGTAGCTTTTGGGCATCGGTAAAGTTAACCCAAATTTTGGCTATAAGGAAGGGTATGATTATAAAAACAACGACCGGTATCAATAAATCTCTCGCTAAGTTACGAGATGACTCTTTCTTAAACCAATTAGCACCTATCCAGACAGAAGCTAAAATTAAAAATCCAGCCATAGTCGTTACTTTAGTCAGACTGGCAGCGATTCCACAAAGACAGGCTAGTAAGGCAATAATTGGCGATTTATAGCGAAAATAAACCGCAATACAGGCCAGGTAAGCTAAAGAGAAAAATAGGGCGGTTGATTCAATCATGAATGTTCGCGCCCAAAACAGATAAAGAGGACTGGCTAAAAATAAACTCAAAAACAGCCAACGGAAAGCTCGTGCTACTTGTAAATAAGATAGGATTACATATATAGGAATCAAACTTAAATAAAAGAAAAAAGCACTCACAAATCTACCAGTTTGGTCAATGGGAGTCTGAAAAAGCTTAACTAAAATTGCAACTATTCCTTGATAGAGGGGAAACTCCATTGGAATTGACCAAGGCACTCCTAAAACAGGGGTTTCATAGGCTAACCAAGGACTACCTTTGAGTAAATAAAAGACCGAGATGGCCGTTTGAGTTTGACGAAAAGCGTGGACATCTATCAAAGGATTATTCCAGCCGCCGCTAATCCCCCAAAAACTATGGATTAAGCAAACTGCAAAAATTAAAAACAATATTTTCTCAGTCCATGATTTAGAAGCAAGCATATTTGACCATCTCCAGTTTTTTAACCCCATATACGCACAGACCCAGATAGTTTTGACATAGTAATCTAATGCTCTACTATAACCAACGGCTAACGTTTTGACTAAAAATTTCTTTGAGAATATCTGTTACTGTGTAGGTTAACTGCCAATCAGGATAATGATTTTTAAACTTACTCACATCAGAAATCCACCAGATATGATCACCAATACGATTAGTCTCTACATACTGCCAGTTTAACTTTTTAGCCGCAATCGCTTCACATTCTTGAATAGCTTCTAACATGGAACAATTACTAAAGCGACTACCACCAATATTATAAACTTCTGCCACTCGCGGGGCCTGATAAAAATGATAGAAAGCATTGACGAGATCGTAACTATGAATATTATCGCGTACCTGCTTACCCTTATACCCATAAATACTGTATTCTTTGCCAATCATCGTACATTTCATTAAGTAGGATAAAAACCCGTGTAATTGGGTTCCCGAATGACTAGGACCGGTTAAACAACCGCCACGAAAAGAGGCAGTTTTCATCTCAAAATAACGCCCGTATTCCTGTACTAATACATCCGCCGCTACTTTTGAGGCACCGAACAAAGAATGTTTACAAGCATCAATACTCATCAACTCGTCAATACCTTGAGCAAAATAAGGATGACTTTCCGAGATTTCCCAACGTAATTCTTTTTCTACTAAAGGCAATTCATTCGGTCTATCCCCGTAAACTTTATTAGTGGAACAAAAAATAAATACTGCTTGGGGACAGTGTTGACGAGTATTTTCTAATAAAACTAAAGTTCCGTTAGCATTGACACTAAAATCCATATAGGGATCCTTAGCTGCCCAATCGTGGGAAGGTTGCGCCGCCGTGTGGATAATTAAGGATATATCATGACTATAGGTTTTAAATATAGCTGCAATAGCTTCATGGTCGCGAATATCTACAGCGTGGTGAATGTATTTATCCCCGTAATCTTGGGATAATTTGGCTCGATTCCACTCCGTTGAAGCGTCTTCGCCAAAAAATACCTGACGCATATTATTATCGATACCGACGACAGTATAACCCCGATCACAAAAAAACCTGACTGATTCGGAACCGATTAAACCAGCAGAACCGGTTACTAGAACGATCGCCATAACTATATCCTGAATTTTTTGCCTAGTTGTTGAGAAATTTCCCAAGTTGAGAAAACTTTACCCGACTTTACTAGATAGGTTCGCCTTTGTCAATTAAACAGGAGGAGATTCCCTTAACTGCGGCAATTCCCTCAAAAATGATCGTCTTATCCACTAGGAGCGATGTAATGGCGTTTTCTTGCCAGTAATCCCTAATTAAGTCCCCATCTCCCCCTGTTAAAATTATCCTGCTCTCTGGAGATAAATTTAACCATTCCAGACTGAATTTTTCTATTCCCGCCAAAATTGTATAAATTATCCCACTTCTTATCCCTTCTGCTGTTTCTTTTGCCCACATCTGCGGTAATCTTGCCGATAAGGACACCTCTGGTAAGGCTGCCGTCCGTTCCCTTAAACTGGCTAATTGCACCTTTAACCCGGGTAAAATTGCCCCCCCCACTAGCTTTTTATCCCTATCCACTCCCGTAAAAGTTAAAGCTGTTCCCGCATCGATGACTAAACAGGGAAATCCGTATTTTTTCCCCGCACCTAAGACAGCTAAAGCTCGATCGATGCCGAATGTTGGATATAAATCCAGTAAAGGAATATCTTTTAAAGTAATTATCCGTAAATTGCCATAATTTGCCCATAATTCTCTTTGGCTAGGAACCACGGATGCGACAATCAATGCACAGTTACATTTATTTGTCAAGAGTTTAGGGAAAATTTGTTGCAAAAATTCATTACTTAGGGGTTCCCTCAGGTGAGGAGTATCGAGACAAGCTAACAGGGTTTGACCGCGAAAATACCCCCAATGTAGGCGAGAATTGCCGATCATCAACCCTATCCAGTCAGCATCTTGCTCAGTCATTTAGTTAGTGGAAATTATGAATTGGGGTGTGGGAAGTGGGGAAGTAGGGAAGTGGGGAAGTGGGGAAGTGGGGAAGTGGGGAAGTGGGGGGGGAATTATGAATTATGAATTATGAATTGGGGTGTGGGGTGTGGGGAGAATAAACAAAATAATCTTCTGTCTCCTGACTACTGACTCCTATCTCGGAGTCTCCTGTCTCGGAGTCTCTCGATGGCTTCAAGATAGTTGATATTCGGGGGAATTATCTAGAAATCATGACACAAGTTTTTTATATGGTTGAGCAGGCAAGAGATAATATAACCTATGTATAGAATTTAACAAAAAATCTGGTTAACGGACATTGATCAAGTCGATAGCGCAGTGTCAAACAAGTTCTTTTCCCGCTCAGGTATGGCAATTAGATCACGGCTTAACCGTAATTCATCAGTACTTACCCGTGACTCCTGTGGTGGTAGTAGATGTGTGGGTGAAAGCAGGTGCGGTCGCTGAACCCGATCCATGGTTAGGTATGGCCCATTTTCTCGAACACATGATCTTTAAGGGGACGAAAAAACTTCCCCCCGGACTCTTCGACTATTTAATCGAAAATTGTGGCGGAATGACCAACGCTGCCACCAGTCACGATTACGCGCACTTCTATCTCACCACCAGTGCGGATCAAATTGAACATACCCTACCCCATCTGGCCGAAATTCTCCTCCATGCTGAGATTGACGATGAAGAATTCTATCGGGAAAAAGATGTAGTCTTAGAAGAATTACGGGCCTGTTATGATGATCCCGATTGGATTGCCTACCAAACCCTCTGCGGAAGTATCTATCAAAACCATCCCTACGGACGCTCTATTTTAGGCGATCAACCCCGTTTAGAGCAATTAACCCCCAATCAAATGCGCTGTTTCCATCGCACCTATTATCAACCAGAAAATATGTGTGTGGCGATTATCGGGGGAATTGAACCCCAAGCAGCTTTAGAAATTATCCGGCAATCTTTTCGGGAATTTCCCGTCCCCTCGGAATCCCCAGCGAATCCAGTGGCTGCCGAACCCCCCCTGATCGAAATTCGTCGCTCCCAAGTATATTTACCCCATCTAGAACATTCTCGTCTCTTGATGGGATGGACTGGACCAGGATGCGATCGCCTAGAAGATGCCTTTGGATTAGACGTGCTTTCGGTAATTCTTGCTGGGGGACGCTGTTCGCGGTTAGTGCGACAGCTGCGGGAAGAAGCGCAAATCGTCCTCGATATTAACAGTAATTTTTCCCTGCAACGAGATTCCAGTCTCTTTACCATCGGCGCTTGGCTATCTAGCTCACAAATTGGGACAATTGAAGCTATTATCTGTGAACATCTCCAACATCTGCACGATCATCCCGTCACCCCCGCAGAATTACACCGCACTCAACAGTTATTAGCTAACGATTACATTTTCTCCACAGAAACCCCAGGCCAATTAGCCGGACTCTATGGATATTATCAAACCCTGAGAGCTGCCGACCTAGCAACGATCTATCCCCAAGTTATCCAAAGTTTGCAACCGTCAGATCTCCAGCGTCTCGCTCGCCAGTATCTCTCCCCAGAGCGATATGCTATTACAATAATGCAACCCCATGAATAAACGATGTCCGCTTCCCCCATTCACCGCTTAACCTTAGAAAATGGCATCACCCTTTTAGTGGTGGAAAATACGGCCGTGGAGTTAGTTGCAGGGAGGATTTTTCTCAAAAATGCGGGTACTCGTTGGGAAAAAACCGAAAAAGCGGGTTTATTTCGTCTGTTGGCCGTGCTGCTCACCAAAGGTACAGAAAAGTTATCTTCCCTAGAAATTGCTGATCGAGTTGAGTCCACGGGGGCCGGTTTAAGTGCGGACACGGGGACCGATTATTTTGTGGTTAGTTTAAAGACCGTTACCAAGGATTTTCTAGATATATTGCGTCTAGCGGCGGAAATTATTCGTTTTCCCAGTTTTCCACCCCCAGAAATCGAATTAGAGAAAAATCTCACCCGTCAAAGCATTCGCTCTCAATTGGAACAGCCTTTTAATGTAGCTTTTAATCAATTACGCGCCGCTATGTACCCGGATCATCCCTATGGTATGTCTTTATTGGGTACGGAGGCAACGGTTTCGCAGTTGCAACGGGATGACCTTCTCGCCTATCATAGTCGCTTTTTCCGTCCCGATAACCTCGTGATTAGTCTTTCTGGCCGTATTACCCTAGAGCAAGCAGTAAAAGCAGTGACGGAAATTTTTGGCAGTTGGTCAATTCCCGATCTTCCTTTATCTAGTTTACCCCCCGCCGCTTTTGATTTTCAGCCCACCTGTTTAACTACCGTCCAAGCTAGTCAACAGGCGATCGTTATGTTAGGATACCCCGGCTCTTCTGTACAAGAGGATGATTATGCCGTTTTAAAATTATTGAGTACCTATCTGGGAAATGGCTTATCTAGTCGTTTATTCGTGGAATTGCGAGAAAAACGGGGATTAGCCTACGATGTTTCTGCTTTTTATCCCACCCGTCTCGATTCTTCCCAATTTGTCATTTATATGGGAACTGCACCCCAAAACACAGCGATCGCAGTGTCGGGATTGCGTCAGGAAGCAGAAAGGTTATATAAAGTAACTTTGAGTGAGGAGGAGTTACAGTCAGCTAAAAATAAGTTATTGGGTCAATATGCTCTCGGTAAACAAACTAACGCCGAAATCGCTCAGTTATACGGTTGGTATGAAAGCTTAGGTTTGGGGATTGAATTTGATCGCACTTTCCTGGATTCTATTAATCAGATTACTCCCGAACAAGCGCGATCGGTAGCCAGTAAATATTTTCAAAATCCCTACATTTCCCTAGTCGGTCCAGAAAATGCGATCGCAGAAATTCTCTAGGTAGTCCCACAGAAAACGGGTTTCTCCGAGAAACCCGTTTTCTACTCATGCACTCATGCAAAATGGAGAATAAATAATCAGTTTTTAATAACTGGATTTAGTATCAGGAGATAAGATATAGGAGATAGGTGTTGGGGTTTTAGGGTTTTGGGGTTTTAGTTGAAATTCCCCATTTTCCCAACCCCCGCTCCCATCTCATAGACAGTCTCAACGAGTAATTTAGATAGTCAACAGCTTAGTTAAAAACATCAAAAAGCGGCAATAAAAAACTATTGCCGCTACTATTTTTGATGAACTCCCCGGGTGGGATTCGAACCTACGACCAATCGGTTAACAGCCGACCGCTCTACCACTGAGCTACCGAGGAAAGCTACTCACAATTAACAATTATAATCATAAGTCCCTCAATAATGCAAGTGTTTTCTGGATTTTTTCTCAAAAAATTTCCGGTGCCGGTAGCGGTGGGCGGAGAATCAACTATTGTGGAGATAAGGACACCATTAAGTCTAGTCTATGCTTGCCCATCACCGCCGTCCCGTTTCCTTCTGTCTGCTCTCGACAGATCTACCCATCCTCTCCACTTTAGACACTTCCGCTACCCTCTACCAAAAGGATCGCCACCGGTTTCATCTTCTCCTCAATCAACCACCAGTCGCTCTCTCAGAAATAGAGACACTTCAACCCAAAAATAATCAAAATAAATTAATTTGGCTAGAAATTTCGGCCAATCGGGTAATTATGACCATGCAGGGCCAGGGAAAATTCGCCTATCGTCATTTTTGGGAGCAAGGGGTTTTTGGTGTCAGTCGCTACTGGTTAAATGCCGAAAGTCCTCAACCGAGTTACGCTTTTCGCGTCCGCAACTATACCCGTAGTCTCCAATTAGAGGGGAATAATTTCCCCGAATATTTGCGTCTAGAGTACGAATTATGGTCAGATAACCTGATTTTAGGTCATTATGTCCTTCATTTGCAAGTACACCAATAAATAGGCTTGGCTGAATAGAGCTAAAAATCTTGTGGGATAGGACTTTTAGGCTTTTTTGTCCTCAAAAAGTGCCAGCCACGGTAGCGATCGGGTGGCAAAATTTAGACACTTTTTCCCCGAAAATTAGTTAATTGTCGGGTGGATTGAAGACTTAGTGCTACACTTCCCGAAAAGTCTATTTTATTTCAGCTTGCTGTTAGGAATCCACTTAAAAGACGTTGTTTAATCTGGCTAATATGCTCTTGGCTATGATATGGGAAAAAGTTCCAGCAATTGAGCTAAAATGGGGTAGTATGCAGAAAATTTCCACCTATCGTTACTCTCAGGACTGTTAGACAGAAAGTTTCTGTATAATATGCAGTTGTGTGTCTATGACGAGGTAATGCTATGGCCCTTTTGGCCGAAGAAATAGTTGAAGAATGGCTGAATAGGCAGGGTTACTTCACCATACGTGGTATCCGTCTTGGCGTTAATGAAATTGATTTGGTTGCGGTGAAGTTCAGATCAGGCGAAAGTCCTGTCTGCCGTCATGTAGAGGTCCAGGCGTCGATGAGGCCAGTCAGCTACATCTCCAAGGTTCCCAAAGCTGCGCGAAAGACTGGTCGGGCTGCGAATAGCGCAGCACGTTCGCCCGAGGAACTCGTGGAAGGTGTCGCCGAGTGGGTTGAGGGGAAATTCCACGCTACCAAAAAGCGCTCCCTTATGGAAATTCTGTGGAGCGGTGAGTGGTCTTCGGAGCTAGTCATAAATAACGTCAAATCTGAGCAGGAAGTAGAGCTAATTGCCGAGCATGGAATAATCATACACCGGCTTCCAGATATTGTTCGCGAGCTTAAAATTAACAAATTCCCCATCAAGAGTGCTGCTGGTTCGGATTTTATAGACCTGTTGCAGCTATCGCCGTAGATCGCTATCGCTCGCTGTAGGGTGCGTTCCCTAATGCAAGTCCTACTACTGCAGCGATCGCTTTTGGGGAACGCATCATGCACATTGATGGAAACTGTGAAGTTAGAAGCATGAAACCCAACCCCCGATCATGTTACGCTACCGCTAACCCGTCCTAGAAATAATTGTGCCTCCCTACTTATCAAAAAAATGTTTGATATTATGCTTGAAATTCCTAAAACCTCTCTTCAAGTATTAGGCAGTGAAATATTTAATCAGATAACCAAAAGTAAATAAAAACAAAAGATTTATTAAATCAAAAAAGGTTGAACATGGTAAGAAATGCGACAAATAAATTATTGCAAAATGCTAAAAAACTAAAAAGTGACGAGTTTTATACACAACTTTCAGATATAGAAAGTGAGTTGCAACATTATAAAAGTCATTTTGAAAATAAAGTAGTTTATTGCAATTGCGATGACCCCCGAATTAGTAACTTTTTTAAGTATTTTGCTGCAAACTTCAAAAAGTTAGGTCTAAAAAAAATAATAACATCTTGTTATCGAGAACAAGTGAGAGATTTATTTAATACAGAAGAAGATGAAAAGGGTTTTTTCTTTGAATATACAGGTACAGAGAGAGAAAAAAATAAACCTATTTCCCCTGACATTGTTTACTTTAATGGAGATGGGGATTTTCGTAGTCCTGAAAGTATTGAACTATTAAAAAAGTCCGATGTTGTTGTGACTAATCCCCCATTTTCATTATTCAGAGAATATGTAGGTCAATTAGTTAAATACGACAAAAAGTTTTTGATAATTGGCAATATTAATGCAATAACCTATAAAGAAATTTTCAAACTAATTAAAGAAAACAAAGCGTGGTTAGGAATAAATCTTGGTAGAGGTATTTCTGGTTTCATTGTTCCCGAACAATATGAACTTTATGGAACAGAAGCTCGTATTGACAATTCTGGAAATAGAATAGTTTCTCCAAATAATTGTTTATGGTTAACCAACTTAGACACATCAAAACGGCACGAAGATATGGCTCTCACAAAAAGATATTTTGGCAATGAAGCTGAATATCCAAAATATGACAATTATGATGGAATTAATGTCAATAAAACCCAAGACATTCCCTTAGACTTCAAGGGTGTTATGGGTGTACCAATAACATTTTTACATAAATTCAATCCCGACCAATTTGAAATAATTAAATTCAGGAAAGGGAATGATGATAAAGATTTATCAGTAAATGGGAAATGTCCTTATTTTAGAATACTAATCAAGAATAAACGAACACAGACTGAATACATTGATTTAACTGACAAAGAAAAACAATGTATAAATCAGTCCTAGGGTGCGTTCCCTAATGCAAGTCCTGCTGCTCCAGCGATCGATTTTGGGGAACGCACCATGCACATTGATTGCAGCTGTCAGTCTAAGTGCGATCGCTATCGCCGTAGGGAGCGTTCCTTAAGGTCATTGCGATCGCATTGATGATCTTAATGCGCTTGGGATTCGGTTCACACCTGGTAGTAACTGGAGATGTCACTTAAACCGATTTACCGCAACAACAAGAATCGGGGTTAATTGCGGCTCAAAAAATCCTAAAATCAGTAGAAGGGATCGCTTTTTGTTACCTATCGCGGGCCGATGGGGTGCGTCATCCCTTAATACAAAAAATCCTCTCAGCCTACGAACAGCACGAAAAATAAGAGATTATGGATATTAAAAATGGTTTCGTCGACGCGGTGGGTAATACTCCCCTAATTCGTCTCAACAGTTTTAGCGAGGAAACCGGCTGCGAGATTCTCGGTAAGGCCGAATTTCTTAACCCCGGTGGTTCGGTCAAAGATCGCGCCGCTTTATATATTATCCAAGAAGCGGAAAAAGCCGGTACTCTCCAACCCGGGGGAACCGTTGTCGAAGGAACGGCCGGCAATACTGGCATCGGTTTGGCCCATATCTGCAATGCTAAAGGTTATAAATGCCTGATTGTCATTCCCGATACCCAATCCCAAGAGAAAATCGACTTATTAAGAACCCTTGGTGCCCAAGTGCGTACTGTTCCCGCCGTTCCCTACCGAGATGCCAATAATTACGTTAAATTATCGGGGAGATTGGCCAGGGAGATGGAAAATGCTATCTGGGCCAATCAATTCGATAATCTGGCAAATCGTCGCGCTCACTACGAAACCACCGGCCGGGAAATCTGGGAACAAACCGACGGTAAAATTGATGCTTGGGTGGCTGCCACGGGAACCGGGGGAACCTACGCGGGGGTGGCGATGTTTTTAAAAGACCAAAATCCCCAGGTGCGTTGCGTGGTGGCGGATCCGATGGGTAGCGGTTTATATAGTTATGTGAAAACCGGGACAATTATTCTGGAAGGTAGTTCAATTACCGAAGGGATTGGGAATAGTCGTATTACGGCTAATATGGAAGATGCTCCCATAGATGATGCCATTCAAATTGATGATCCCACTGCCATCAAAGTTGTTTATCAACTATTACGAAAAGATGGTTTATTTATGGGGGGTTCTGTGGGGATTAATGTCGGTGCGGCCGTCGCTTTAGCAAAACAAATGGGACCAGGCCACACCATTGTTACTGTTCTTTGTGATGGTGGGGCCCGTTATCAATCTCGTTTATATAATCCTCAATGGTTAGCTGAGAAAGGATTAGCTTAAATTGCTGTTAGGGTTAAGTCACCTGTCAGCTAGATTAAGGCGATGAACCCAGAATTTTACAGGAAAATCAGGAATTATCGAAAAAAATAGTTAATTAGTGCATTTGTTCTCAATAAAAACCTGAAGTTTTACTTTTAACTCAAAACTCTTTAGATAGGGGTTGCTGAAAAAGTTTGTTGGTGGGGTTAGGCTTCGGCGTGAAACTTCGGCGTGAGCTTTTGTCGAACGCTCAGATAAGCAAGAGGGCTACGCCACTACTACCAAATCATTACCCAGTATCTGAGTTTTACTGCTGAGGTTGATTTTTTTTAGCATTATTGACCTTCTCACCTCTAAGAGCAGAAAATAAGCAGAGACGACCTAAACCTAAGATTGCTGGTGAGAAGTTTTCTTGCCCTTCGACTTGGCTCAGCTTGCCCTGAGCTAAGTCGAGGGGAGCAAGACTGGGGGACTCTAGATTACAATCAGCAAATTCTTGCTGTATTTCTGTTAGAAAATAGGGCCAAATAGTTAAGAAAAAATTACCGCTAAAAATTATTCGATCGATATCTTCAAGACTTTTTTGCTGTTTTTCTAACAAATCATTAACTTTTTGTTTTAAATTATCTAGATATGGTAATATTATCTTCCTACTTAGATCGCTGCGACTGACCGTCCAAGTATGACCAGCTAGAGAGGAAGTAAATTCGCTTTCTTCTTGCAGGATTAATTTAGTTAATTTGGCGGCTGCCAGTAAAGATTTTTTTAAGGGATTAGTATCGGTGAGATCGGAAAGGGAAAGAGGCAAAAAAGAACGCCAGAGAGGATAAATTAACTGAGAGAGTATGGCCTGTTCGTAGGTGTTTTCCCCGTAGTTAAAATGACTCATAGCGATCGCTTGACGGGATAAAGAGCAAGTTTGCGGTGGGACTTCCACTATTGCTAAAGTGGTGATTTCTCGTTTCCCTTCGATCACCAGTAGGGTTTGGGGTTGGGGTTGGCTGCTAGTGGGAATATAGGCCAGAGCAGTAGCGATCGCTGTTTCTAGACTAGAGAGGCGATCGGGGGGTATTAGTTGCGCTCTGAGAAGGGCTTTTTTTAGGTCATCCGTGCAGGTTTCCCCGTCATCACTGATAACAATAGCTTCTAATCGTTCTAGGGCTTCCCAGAGCCAAGAATCGGCGCTAAAATCCCGATTAGATAGCCAACTAATTAGATATTCGTCCACCTGGGAGCAGGGTAAGCGATCGCTTGTTCCCGTTGCCAGACTCCAAGAAAGAGGATACAAATCGATTAATCCTTGGCTTTCCCGAAAAAAGACGATTTTTACCCCTGGTGGTTGTACCTCCATTCCCAGAGACCAACGGGCAACTTCCGGGGTTTGATCAGGCAATAATAAGGGAGAAAGCATCACTCTGGCCGATTCTAAATGTTGACGAGTGGCGATAATTGTCTCGGAAGTAACTTCCTGCGGGTGAACTAGAGATGAAATCACCCCAGAAAGAATCTGATCGATCTCGGTTAGTAGGGAGGAAAAATCCTGTTTATTGGTCACTGGATAGATAAATAAAAATACCCACAACTGTATATTGTAGAATCACCCGCCTAAAACGAACAAAATTTAAGTATTAAACCATGGAAGAAAAACGCTATCCTGCGGAAAAATCAGCAGAGATTCAAAAATTATTGGATACTGCCACTTTATTGGTGGGGTTATCGCCTGAAACCCTCAATAAAGTTACTGCTCATGCTGTGACCCTTAACCATCCTGCTAATCGGGCGATTTTATTAGAAAATGATTGGGGAGGTTCGGTTTACTTTATTTTGGATGGTTGGGTGAAAATTCGTACTTACAATATGGAAGGCAAAGAAGTTACCCTAAATATCGTCGGTAAAGGGGAAATAGTGGGAGAAATGGCCGCTTTAGAAGAATCTCCCCGCTCTACTGATGCTATCACCCTAACTGCGGCTACAATTAGCAGTATTCCCGCCCAAGATTTTGTTAATCTGCTCAAATCGGAACCTTTAGCGGGAATTCGTCTTGCTCAATTGATGGCCAAGCGTTTACGTCAACTTAACCGGCGTTTACGTTTGCGCGAGGCCGATAGTCTCTCCAAAGTCGCTGATACTTTACTCTTTTTGGCCGAAGGTCAAGGACAAAAAAACAGCCAGGGTACGATAATTCCTAATTTACCTCACCGGGAATTGAGTGGTATTAGTGGCTTGGCCCGGGAAACCGTAACCCGCTCCTTGACTAAATTGCAGAAAAAAGGCCTGATTCAACGAGAGCAGGAATCTCTGTGTATTCCCGATCTGGCCGCTTTAGAAAAAGTGATCACCTAAATTCAGTGATCAGTTATCGGTTATCATACTAAATCCGGTTATTAAAGACTGATTATCTATTCCTCCTTTTGCCTTTTGCCTGTTGCCTATTGCATTAGTGCCTATCTTCACTAGGAAATTTATTTTGCACGACTACTTATGACTGAAAAATTAACAGGTTTTGGAGTGGTGCTGGTGACAACGGCCAGCGAAACGGCAGCGGAAAACTTAGCGATCGCCTTACTTAACGATCGCCTGGCCGCTTGTGTCAGTATTTACCCGATGCGTTCCATTTATCGTTGGCAAGGACAGATTGAAAACGAGAGCGAATGGCAATTAGTAATCAAAACCGATTTAAAGCAGTTTGAGCAGTTATCGGAGAAGATACAGGAACTTCATAGCTATGCCGTCCCAGAAATCATCGCTTTACCGATTGTGGCGGGTTCTCAGACCTATTTGGACTGGTTAGCCTCCCATACCGGTGGGGTGTCAGAATAGACCAATCGGCCACTTGAGCGAAAAAAATCTATACAATTCTTAATAAACTATCTCAGGAAGCGCAAAAAGTTTTAATCTAGATGCTGATTAAATTTTTAAACATCTGGTTTTAAGACCGATCGCCTCCACGATTGGAGAACTCAGCACATCGTCAAGGGAGATAGTTAAAATCCAATGAGTCTTAAGGCAAGCGGTGGCAGCTCCTTAGCGCGTCCCCAACTCTATCAAACCGTCCCAGTATCTGCCATTACCCAAGCAGAACAACAAGACCGCTTTCTCGATAAACCCGAACTCAACGAACTGATCGCCTACTTCCAATCGGGGAGCAAGCGTTTAGATATTGCCCAAACGCTCACCCGGAACTCCGATCTGATCGTCTCGCGGGCAGCTAACCGGATTTTTACCGGTGGTTCACCCATGGCCTACCTAGAAAAACCCCCCGTGGAAGAATTGGCCCTGGTGGGTGCGGGTAAAGTAATCAACGTCCAAGAAGGGATGAAATTAGGAACCGTTACCTACGCTGAAAGCGGTTCTGGTGGCGGTGGTGGCTTCCTCGGTGGTTTAAAAGGGATTTTCGCCTCTAGCGGCCCGATTCCCCCCGGATTCCGACCGATTAACGTCTCTCGTTACGGTCCGAGCAATATGCAGAAGTCCCTCCGGGATTTATCCTGGTTCCTGCGTTATATTACCTATGCGATCGTGGCTGGTGATACCAGTATCCTGATCGTTAATACCCGCGGTTTAAGGGAAGTTCTCGAAAATGCCTGTTCTATTGATGCCACCATCGTGGCCCTACAGGAAATGCGGGCCGCTTCGATCGAGTATTTCCAAAGAGACAAGGATGCGGTCACTTTAATCAGTGACTATTTCAATATCCTACTAGGGGAATTAAAAGCCCCCACCCCCTCTAATAAACTGCGTCAGCGTCCCAGTAGTGACCAACAGGGTTTAAGTCTTCCCCAAAGCTACTACAATGGGGCTGAAAAACGACAAAAGTTTGTCATGAAAACCGGTTTATCGGAGTCGGAAAAATCTTCGATTATCAAGGCAGCCTACAGACAAATTTTTGAACGGGACATCACCCGAGCCTATAGTCAGTCCATTTCTGACCTAGAATCGAAGGTGAAAAACGGCGACATCTCGATGAAAGAATTTGTCCGTCGTCTCGGTAAATCGCCTCTCTATCGTAAACAGTTCTTTGAACCTTTTATCAATAGTCGCGCCCTGGAATTAGCTTTCCGTCATTTCCTCGGTCGCGGTCCCTCTTCCCGGGAAGAAGTGCAGAAATACTTCTCGATCGTCTCTAGCGGCGGTTTAGGGGCGTTAATCGATGCTTTAGTCGATTCTCAGGAGTATTCCGACTATTTCGGCGAAGAAACCGTTCCCTATCTCCGAGGTTTGGGTGCAGAAGCACAGGAATGTCGTAACTGGGGGATGCAGATTGACCTGTTTAACTACAGCGCACCTTTCCGCAAAGTTCCCCAATTTATCACCACCTTTGCTAAATACGATCGCCCCTTACCGGATCAGCACGTTTACGGTTCTGGAAATGACCCCCTAGAAATCCAATTTGGGGCAATTTTCCCGAAAGAAACCCGCGAACCTAGTTCTAGTCCCGCTCCCTTCGGTAAAGATAGCAAACGTATCCTCATCCACCGCGGACCGGCCACTAATAACCAAAATAGCAACCCCGGCGCCCGAGGTGAATTCCCCGGTACTTTGGGACCGAAAGTTTTCCGTCTCAATAACGAGTTACCCGGTTCTAGCAATGGGGTGAGCGTTAAATTTGGCGAAAGTTCCACCCAAAGAGTGATTTTAGCGGCTTATCGTCAGGTTTTCGGTCGAATGCCCTACGAAGGTCAGCGTTTATCCGTGGCCGAGATTAAGTTAGAAAATGGCGATATTACTCTGCGCGAGTTTATCAAAACCCTAGCTAAATCCGAGACTTTCCGGAAAATCTACTGGACTCCTCTCTATGTGGTGAAAGCGATCGAATATATTCACCGTCGTCTGCTCGGTCGTCCCACCTACGGTCGTCAGGAAATGAATCAATACTTCGATATCTGCTCGAAAAAAGGCTTCTATGCTTTAATCGATGCTCTGATCGATAGTCCTGAATATACAGAAGCTTTTGGCGAAGATACGGTTCCCTACGAGCGCTATCTAACTCCCCAAGGGATGCAGTTACGGATGGTGCGTTTGGGTAATCTCCGCGAAGATATCGGCCAAAGAGTTGATAAAGAGGAAACCCCGCGCTTTATTGAATTGGGTACACCTTCGGTCTCGATTCGCACTGAACCGGATATTCAATCTCGTGTCGGTCAAGGTGTCACGGTTCAACGGGAACAAACTAAGGTCTTTAAACTGTTAACTAATCTCGATAAAGTTGCCGTACAAAATACTGTTCGTGCTGCCTATCGTCAGATTTTTGAACGGGATCTCGAACCCTATATCATCAATGCCGAATTTACCGCTTTAGAGAGTAAATTAAGCAATGCTGAGATCACGGTGAAAGAGTTTATTGAGGGTTTAGGTGGTTCGGATCTTTACCTGAAAGAATTCTATGCTCCCTATCCGAATACGAAAGTAATTGAATTGGGAACTAAGCACTTCTTAGGTCGCGCTCCCTTGAATCAAAAGGAAATCCAGAAATATAACCAAATTCTGGCAACTCAGGGATTAAAGGCCTTTATTGGTGCCATGGTTAATAGCATGGAGTACCTACAATTATTTGGTGAAGATACGGTTCCCTATCGTCGTTTCCCAACTCTACCGGCCGCTAATTTCCCCAATACGGAACGCTTATACAATAAGCTGACTAAACAGGATAGTGAACTGGTTGTTCCTAGTTTTAAACCAGTAGTTAAGGTCGGTGGTTAGTTAGTCCTTGAAGTTAGTTAATTTAGCTCGTGTTCAACACGAGCTTTTTTCAGGACAAATTACTGTCCAAAATTTATTATCGTCAATCTAGGGGATAACAATAGGGGTTGCCTTCCGACCACCAAACTCTTTTCCATTGTAGGTTAGCTTCTTGTAATTTTTTGGTGCGACGGTGGGAGTGGGACACCGCATAGGCGTTATTGGCCTTTTTCCCCGTCATAGTACAGACTCTAGACATAATTTACTCCTGTGCGATCGATGTTTGTCAATAGTCAACCTTTCTAGTTTAACTCAAATCTCGCCAGAAGTCCTCCCTTCCCCCTGGGTGAAGTGAACGGAGATAAATTTAACAGCAAGTGGGGGGATTAAGAATAGGTTTTAAATAGTTTCTAGTATTCTAGTTAATTCATTTTTATTTTTCCACAATTTTACTTGAAAATTTTGGTATATTTTGGCGATAAAAGGGGCTTGATTACCTTGGGTTATTTTTTCAATTTTATCGATTGTTTCGACAAAAATATTAATCATGGTTTGACGAGGTAAGTTACCAGAAACTAGAACAAATACTTGAGCCTGATAACGGGCTATCTGTTGAACTTCTAAAATATTTCTACCAATGTTTACATCTTTAGTTAATACTATCCATCCTCTTTGACTAACAATAGGTAGCCACTCCGTATCCGGTGCATCTGGGGCAAAATGGGCATGATGAAATTCAATTTTAACCCCTATTTCTTGCAAAGCTTCACCGATAGATTTTCCTAAAGCGCGGTCGATAAAATAGGTGTATTGATAGGTCATGCCGCTTGCCAATTGGACTCGAATAAAATCGCTTTTTCAATTTGCCAAGGTTGACAATTATAATCATTGGCAATATCTTCTATAGAGTCCCCCACGTCATAAAGTTCTGTGACAATTTTAGTGGGAATTCCTGTTCCTGTGATCACGGGTTTTCCGAAGGAAATATTAGGGTCTATCTTGAGGACTTTATCGCTGAAGTCTTGCCCATTTATGTCGATAGTGGGAAAAAGCCGTGTGGCGATATCTTGTTCATCCCATTCAATACGAGTTAAGAGATTATTTAAGACTTGTTTCATCGTCAATTGTCCCGAACGGGAGGCATTAATTAAATGTTCAAATTGTTCGATAAAAAGGTCAATTCCATCGGTACTAAATTGTTTTTGAACCAGAGGATGATCGGTGTTAAATTGTTCACTAATATAGTCTAGGGCAAGTCTAACTTTATCGAGAGGGATATTATGAACGGTGCGAATAACTCTTAAAACGTGCGCTTCCACTAAGTTAGTAAAGGAAAGTTGCGGAATATTCGGATTAGGCCGTTGAATGAGGGGTAAAAACTCTTTTTGTCCTTTTTTTGTCGGGTAGGTGCGTCCTCGTACCCACGTTCTCAGAGTGGGTAAAGGAATATGGAGATAGCGCGCAGTATCGGCTATAGTGTAGGTGGGAACATTGTAGAGATGCTCCAGAGATAAGGGAGATGATACTTTGACCATCGTTAATATTTTGGTGAAGTTTTTGGGATGAGATTATCGCCTATTGATTATCTCATTTTAGCTGATTTTGATATCCTTGAGGATAGGGATAAAGTAGGATGAGGGCATCTCAGTGGACATTGGGGCCAAATGAGGTTATATTTTATCTATAGGAGAACGTTTGTATGTCGCAACGATAATGAGTAACTCACTGCCAAAATATCTAGAGGAAATCGCGGGAATTTATCAACAGGGTAACGCCACAGAACACAGTTATCGTCCTGCTTTAAAAAAATTAATTGAATCCCTAAATAATAACCTACAAGCTCTCAATGAACCCAAAAGGATTGCTTGTGGCGCTCCGGATTTTGTGATTAATCAGGGTATGGTAGAAGTTGGCCATCTGGAAGCAAAAGATATCGGAACTTCTCTCAAAAAGGTTGAAAATACTCCCCAAATAAAACGTTATTTACAGGCTTTGGGTAATTTAATTATCACCGATCATTTAGAATTTCGTTGGTATGTATCGGGAGAATTGCGTCTATCAGCTGCCGTGGCAAGTCTTAATCAAAAAAAGCAAATTAAACCTGATTCCCAGGGTATTTTACAAGTAGAACAATTGTTCTGTCAGTTTTTCCTCTCAAAAGTTATTCAGATCACAACACCGCGAGAATTAGCCAAAAAAATGGCCGCTTTAGCGCAGTTAATTAGAGACGCAATCGGCCAAGCTTTAAAAGATCAAGATTGTGGGGGAATGTTGCGGCAACAATTGCAATCTTTTCAACGAGTTTTAATTAGTGATCTCAATGAAGCGCAGTTTGCGGATATGTATGCACAAACAATCTGTTATGGTTTATTTGCAGCGCGCTGTAATACGGATCAAATAAGTTCTTTTTCCAGGGAAACGGCGGGATTTCGACTACCGAAAACTAACCCTTTTTTGCGGGGAATTTTTCATCAAATTGCTGGTACAGAATTAGATGAGCGGATTACTTGGGCCGTGGATACTCTAGCGACTATAGCGGTTCTCGCATCTGTGCGGCACACTTAAACCTTTGCTGATTAAGCTGTTCACAATCGTGAATGTACCTCTTGTGAATCAGAAACGCTATATTTTACAACAAACGGATATGGAGGGGATTCTCGGCAGCTTTGGAAAACGCACGCGCAAGCAGGATCCTGTAGTTCACTTTTATGAGACTTTTTTAGCCGAATACGATAGTAAAATGCGTGAGTCTAGGGGGGTTTATTATACCCCTGAACCCGTGGTTTCTTACATGGTTCGCAGTGTGGACTATATTCTAAAAAATAAGTTTCAGATTCCTAAAGGTTTGGCCGATGCCAAAAAAATTACGATTAAAAATCCTAATAATAGCCAAGAAACTCAGGAAGTTCACCAGGTTTTAATCCTCGATCCTGCTGTGGGAACTGGCACTTTTTTACACTCTGTTATCGACCATATCTATGATAGTTTTCGTCAACAGAAAGGGATGTGGTCTAGTTATGTCAGTAAACATTTATTACCCCGTCTCTTTGGGTTTGAATTACTGATGGCTCCCTACACCGTAGCACACATGAAATTAGGTTTACAACTTCAGGAATTAGGCTATGATTTTAGTGCCGATGAACGCTTGGGAATCTATCTCACTAACACCCTACAGGAAGCTTTTCAAATTCCCCCTGCTGATGGTTTTTTAAATCGTATTCGCGATGAAGCAGCCGCGGCAAAAGATGTTAAGCAAGAAATGCCAGTTATGGTGATTTTAGGCAATCCACCCTATTCCTATCAGTCGATGAATACTGACCCTTGGATTGTGAATTTGGTTAAGGATTATTATCAATTAGATGGAAAACCATTGGGAGAGAGAAACCCTAAAGGTTTATTAGATGATTATGTGAAGTTTATTCGCTTTGCTCAGTATCGGGTAGCGGAAACTGGTTATGGAGTTGTGGCGTTAATTACAAATCATGGTTATTTGGATAATCCCACTTTTCGGGGAATGCGTCAAAATTTGATGCAGACTTTTGATGAGATTTATGTTTTAGATTTGCATGGGAATAGCAAGAAAAAAGAAGTTTGTCCCGATGGTTCACCTGAACAAAATGTGTTTGATATTCAGCAAGGTGTAGCGATTGCGTTTTTTATTAAGTATCAAGATAGTCAGCAAGATTTAGCGCAGGTTTATCATGCTGATTTGTGGGGTGTTAGAGAGGTTAAAGAGCATAAGGAGTTAGTTGGGGGTAAGTATTATTGGTTAGATGAAAATGATATTAGTTCAACTGAATGGGAAATTATAAATCCCAAATCAGATTTTTACCTATTTAATCCTCAGAGCAAAGTCTCATCTGATGAATATCAAAAATATTGGGAACTTGATACAATCATGTTGACAAACGGTTCTGGTATCAAAACCCATAGAGATCACTTTGTCTATGATTTTGATAAAGCTAAATTAATCGAGCGAATCAATGACTTTAGAAATACACTTATAAATGATTCAGAAATAAAAAATAAATATAAGTTGGAAGACAGTTTAGATTGGAATTTAAATCAAAAGAGAAAATCTTTTACATCTGAATCTAATTGGCAATCTTATTTCACTCAATGTTTATATAGACCTCTTGATATTAGACCTTATTATCATCATGATGCTTTAGTAAATCGGTTGAGGCATGAAATAATTCAGCATACGATGAATAAGAATAACATTGGTATAGGTATAGGTCGTCAAGGAATTGCGGTTAATGATCCTGAATGGGCCTTGATTACTGTTTTTGAGAATGCCATTGATACTAATATTTTTAGAAGAGGTGGAGTTAATATTTTTCCCCTCTATCTTTACCCAACCAATACCCCAACCCTATTTGAAACAGAACCAACCAACTCGCCAAATGGTCGCCGTCCCAATCTAGCGCCAGAATTTATTAACAAACTTTCGGCAAAACTTGAATTAGAATTTATCAGTGATGGCAAAGGAGACGAAAAGAAAACCTTTGGACCAGAAGACATTTTTAACTATATTTATGCGGTCTTTCACTCTCCCCAATATCGCCAACGTTACGCCGAATTTTTAAAAATAGACTTTCCTCGCGTTCCTCTCACCAGTAATCAAGAATTATTCTGGGAATTAGTCAAAAAAGGTGACAGATTAGTACATTTACACCTGATGAAAGCAACGGGAAAAGAAATTAGTAGCTATCCCGTGGCGGGTTCTAATCTGGTCGAACAGGTGAAATATAACGAAAATAAACAACAAATTTCGATTAATTCTGACCAGTATTTTGCGGGGATTCCGCCCCAAATTTGGAACTTTTATATCGGCGGTTATCAAGTGTGTCAGAAGTGGCTAAAAGACCGCAAAGGTCGCCACCTTAGCTACGATGACCTAGAACATTATCAACAAATTATCTCCATTTTGGGAGAATCGATCGCAATTATGGAAACTATAGATATAATTATCAATAAATATGGTGGTTTCCCCTTTAGTTAAGCCACCGGTGAGAGAAGATTAACTTAATTTTTGCCCACTGGCAAGAGTCCCTTTTCAGCGATAAATGATTCTCTACTCCCAACCAGAGTGATACAATTGTTAACACCACAGATCAAGAGCCAATCGAAGCGAGAGAATAAAAACTGCTATGTTAAAAGCCCTACTCGGAGATCCCAACGCCCGCAAAATTAAAAAATTTCAGCCCCTCGTCACCGAAATCAACCTGCTGGAAGAAGACATTAAAAACCTGTCCGATGAGGAATTAAGGGGCAAAACCAGCGAATTTAAGGAAAGATTAGACAAAGCGAGAAATTATGACGAAAGAGAGGAGATTCTCGAGGAAATCCTCCCCGAAGCTTTCGCCATTGTCCGGGAAGCGGGAATCCGAGTCTTAGGGATGCGTCACTTTGACGTGCAGTTATTGGGGGGAATGGTACTGCACAAAGGACAAATCGCCGAGATGAAAACCGGGGAAGGAAAAACCCTGGTTGCCACACTCCCCGCTTATTTGAATGGATTGACCGGAAAAGGGGTTCACGTCGTCACCGTTAACGATTATCTCGCCCGTCGTGACGCGGAATGGATGGGGCAGGTACATCGCTTTTTAGGGTTAAGTGTGGGACTAATTCAAGCCGGCATGAGTCCAGAAGAAAGAAAGAAAAATTATGCCTGTGACATCACCTACACTACTAACAGCGAACTCGGCTTTGATTATCTGCGCGATAACATGGCCACAGTGATGGGGGAAGTTGTCCAAAGACCCTTTAACTACTGCGTTATCGACGAGGTGGACTCCATTCTTATTGATGAAGCGAGAACTCCATTAATTATATCAGGAGCGATCGATCGGCCCACAGAAAAATATATTCTCGCCGCCGAAATCGCCAAGCAATTAGTACGCCAAGAAGTAGAAGACGGACCGGGAGACTACGAAGTTAACGAAAAAGACCGTAACGTTTTAATGACCGATGAAGGCTTTAAAAAAGCGGAAGAACTATTAGAAGTCACCGATTTATACGACCAAGAAAATCCCTGGGCGCACTATATTTCTAACGCTATTCGTGCCAAAGAACTCCAGAAAAAAGACGTTAACTATATCGTTCGCAGTGGTGAAATTGTTATTGTTGATGAATTCACCGGACGGGTATTACCGGGCCGACGTTGGGGTGATGGTTTACATCAGGCAGTGGAGGCTAAGGAAGGGGTAGAAATTCAACAGGAAACCCAAACCTTAGCCACGATTACCTATCAAAACTTTTTCCTACTCTATCCGAAATTATCCGGCATGACCGGGACGGCCAAAACCGAAGAAACGGAACTAGAAAAAGTCTATAACCTGCAAGTAACAATTATTCCCACTAACCGCGTTTCTCGTCGGCAAGATTTAGCCGATGTGGTCTATAAAAATGAACAGGCAAAATGGAACGCCGTCGCCGAAGAATGTCAACAAATGCACGAACAGGGTCGCCCGGTTTTAGTTGGTACTACCAGTGTGGAAAAATCAGAAGTGCTTTCGCTGTTATTACAGGGAAGAAAGATTCCCCATAACTTACTTAATGCTCGTCCAGAAAACGTGGAAAGGGAATCGGAAATCGTCGCCCAAGCAGGCCGGGCCGGAGCCGTAACTATTGCCACAAACATGGCAGGACGGGGAACCGATATCATCCTCGGTGGTAACTCCGACTATATGGCCCGATTGAAAATTCGCGAGTATTTAATGCCCAAATTAGTTATGCCCGAAGATGACAATTTGGCCTTTAGTTTACCCAGTTTAGGAGAACGCAATCGCCCCCAAGGATTCGCTCCGGATAAAAAGAAAAAAAACTGGCGTGCCTCAGCAGAAATTTTTCCCACCGAGTTACCGAAAGAGGTAGAAAATACCCTGAAAGAAGCGGTTAAATTTGCCGTTGATACCCACGGAACTCAAAGTTTACCGGAATTAGAAGTGGAAGAAAAAATCGCCATCGCGGCTGAAAAAGCTCCCACGGATGACCCGGTTATTCAAAAGTTACGGGAAGTCTATAAATTAATTCGCAAAAGTTATGAAGATTACACAGGTAAAGAACACGATGAGGTAGTAGAAAGGGGCGGACTGCACGTTATCGGGACGGAACGCCACGAATCCCGCCGTATTGACAACCAATTGCGAGGCCGGGCGGGCAGACAGGGCGACCCCGGTTCCACACGCTTCTTTTTAAGCCTAGAAGACAATTTATTGCGGATTTTTGGGGGCGACCGTGTGGCGGGTTTAATGGATGCCTTCCGGGTAGAAGAAGATATGCCCATTGAATCGGGAATGTTAACTCGTTCCCTGGAAGGAGCGCAAAGAAAAGTGGAAACCTTCTATTATGATGCCCGGAAACAGGTGTTTGAATACGACGAGGTGATGAATAATCAACGGCGTGCTATTTATGCTGAACGTCGTCGGGTTTTGGAGGGGATGGACTTAAAAGAACAGGTGCTGCAATACGCCGAAAAAACCATGGATGAAATCGTCACGGCTTATGTGAATCCCGAACTGCCAGCGGAAGAATGGGATTTAGAAAAACTGATTAGTAAATCTCAGGAATTCGTCCATCTCTTGGCAGATACTACCGCTAAGGATATCGAGGATATGAGTGTTAATGATATCAAGATGTTCCTACACGAAGAAGTTCGCAAAGCCTACGAAATTAAAGAACATCAAGTGGATAGTATTCGTCCTGGTTTAATGCGTGATGCCGAACGTTATTTTATCCTGCAACAAATCGATATGTTATGGCGTGAACACCTGCAAGCTATGGAAGCTTTACGCGAGTCAATTGGTTTACGCGGTTATGGTCAAAAAGACCCACTAATTGAGTATAAACAGGAAGGCTACGAGATGTTTTTAGAAATGATGATTGATATCCGTCGTAACGTGGTTTATTCCCTGTTCCAATTCCAACCGCAAGGACAACCCCAAGCAGTGGCTAGTGAATAGTAAAAACTAAAAGTTTGTTTAAATTGGGGAGAATTGGCTAAGGCTGATTCTCTCATTTTTTTTTCCCTGAGAAATCAGTCACCCACAATCCACACTAGGACTAAAATTATCAGTCCGATTACTCCATAGGACAGCAACGACCCCAAAGAATTGAGGATTTGTATGGGAAAATGAATCAAAATTTGGTAAGTAAAATCCGTAACTGCCAGCAAGGCAGTGAAAAATATAGTCACAAGTGTTATCATAAGTAATATCTTCTCAATCTGATAGAATAGATAGCTATCCTTTGCGGGAATCGGCAGTGGATAGTCAGGAGTTAGGAGATTATCCCCAAGAAAAAACTCGGAGTGCGGTAGAATCGGGAGAGCGTTGGGTTTCATGCTTCAACCGTTCGGCAAAAGCTCACGGCCGAAGCCCAACCTACGTTCTTGTTAAATAAGATTTAGTATAACTCGATCGCTGTTAAAATTGCGGTAGAATCAGGAGAGCTAATTTGCTATAACCAGTCCAGAAGAGCGAGATTACTAAAAATTGACCAGTTTTTTGCGGGAACTGGGAAAATTAACAGCTAATCTGGGACAAGACGAGCTAAAAGCAGCAGAGAGCAACAATCAATGTCTAAAAACTCTATACCTCGAATCGAAAATCTGCGCGTACAAAATTACCGAGCTTTACAGGACTTAGAATTAAAAAGCATTGCTCCTTTAACCGTTTTTCTCGGTCCTAATGGGAGCGGAAAATCTACCATATTTGATGTCTTTGCTTTCCTCTCTGAATGTTTTACTGTTGGTTTAAAAAAAGCTTGGGACAAACGGGGAAGATTTAAAGAATTAAGAACCAGAGGACAAGAAGGTTACATCATTATCGAATTAAAATATCGAGAAAAATTTCCATCACCTTTAATTACCTATCATTTGGCTATTAATGAAGCTAACAATCGCCCTTATGTTGCCGAAGAATGGTTACAGTGGAGACAAGGAGCGAGGGGCAAACCTTATCGCTTTTTAAACTTTAAAGAAGGGGAAGGAATAGTGATTAGTGGAGAAAATCCCCAAGAAGAAGATGAACGAATTTATGAACGATTAGACTCCCCAGAATTTTTAGCTGTTAGTACCCTCGGACAATTGGCCAAACATCCCCGGGTTAGTGCTTTGCGTCGTTTTATCACAAGTTGGTATCTTTCCTACTTAACCGCAGATAATACTCGCACTCAACCAGAAGCAGGAGCGCAAGAAAGATTATCGCCAACTGGTGACAATTTACCTAATGTTATTCAATATTTAAAAGAAGATCATCCTCAACGATTAGAATCTATTTTACAAACCCTTTCTCGTCGAATTCCTAGATTAGAAAAAGTCGAAGCATCTATTATGCCGAATGGACAGCTTTTACTTCAAATTAAAGACGCACCTTTTCAAGAGCCAATTCTTTCCAAATTTGCCTCCGATGGCACTTTAAAAATGTTGGCTTATTTAACTATATTATACGATCCAAGCCCTCCGCAAGTACTGGGAATAGAAGAACCAGAAAATCATCTTCATCCCCGTTTATTACCTGAATTAGCAGAAGAATGTCGGGCAGCGACCGCAAGTACACAATTAATGGTAACAACTCATTCTCCCTTTTTTGTAGATGGTTTGAAACCAGATGAGGTTTGGGTACTTTATCGAGATGAAAATGGTTTTACTCAAGCTAAACGTACTTCAGCAATGCAAGGAGTTAAGGAATTTATTCAAAATGGTGCTTTGTTGGGTCAATTATGGATGGAGGACTATTTTGATGTGGGTAATCCTAGCATTTAAGTTTAATAGCAAAGGAGGGAAAAAGTGCATATTGAATTTTTAGTTGAAGAATTTTCTACCCAAGAATGTTTAAATCGAATTTTACCTAAAATATTATTTGAGAATGTCACCTATAAAATTCATGCCTTTCGAGGTAAATCCGATTTAATCAAAAAACTACCGGAGCGATTAAAAGGCTATCAATGCTGGATACCCGATGATTATCGAATCATTATTCTTGTAGATAGAGACAATGAAGATTGTCAAATGCTCAAAGAAAAGTTAGAAAATATTGCCCAACAAACAGGACTGATCACCAAAACGATTAGTGAAGATAAAAAAACATTTCAGGTGTTAAATAGAATTGCTATAGAAGAACTAGAAGCTTGGTTTTTTGGTGATATTCAGGCTATAGTCTCAGCCTATCCCAAAGTTTCTACTAATGTGGGACAGCAAGCAAAATACAGAAAACCCGATGAAATTACGGGCGGAACTTGGGAAAACTTAGAAAAGATACTTCAAAAAGCTGGGTATCATCGAGGAGGTTTAGAAAAAGTGAAAGCAGCCCGAGAAATTTCTCAATTTATGACTCCTGCTCATAATTGTTCTCCTAGTTTTCAGATTTTTTATCAAGGTTTATTGGCGATGATTAGCTAAGTATATTTAGGAAAGTAAATGATGAAACTGCTAGATCACTGTCAAGGATAAATCGATTTTTAACTGTTGAATAAATTGTTGCATAATTGTTCAAAATTCGGTGTTTAACTATAGCGTTTCCTAAGCTAGTAAGGTACACCTATTTTTCTTCCCTTTTGCATAAGTGCCTAAAACCCATAACTTTTGTACCTTAGCAGACTGAAAAACGCTATAAATCTTATTGAAAAAGAACGTAGGTTGGTTTGAAGCATGAAACCCAACCCTCTCCTGATTCTACCGCAATTTTAACAGCGATCGAGTTATACTAAATCTTATTTAACAAGTATAGAGTGGGAAGTGGGAAGTGGCAAGTGGCAAGTGGGTTTTTAAAGTTGGATTGGCAGTTAATGATACTATCAAAAATCAATTTAGTATAAGCTTTCATTGCACTGCAAAAAACTTCAGCAGAATAGTTCATCCTTCCTAGCTAATTAGCTAATAAGGACAAGTGAGGGAAAATATTTCCCCGTTTCCTGTTCCCTTTTACGATAAGATAATTAATATAACTGCAAGGGTACTACTTTATGAATATTCGTATTGGTAACGGCTATGATATCCACCGATTGGTAACAGGAAGACCTTTAATTTTAGGAGGAGTAGAAATTGCCCATACTGTCGGTTTATTGGGTCACAGTGATGCCGATGTCTTAACCCATGCTATCATGGATGCCATGCTGGGGGCGCTTAGTTTAGGCGATATCGGTCATTATTTTCCCCCCACAGACCCACAATGGCAAGGAGCGAATAGTTTAAAATTATTAGAACAAGTTAATCAATTAATTATCGATAAAGGTTGGCAGATTAATAATATTGATTCGGTAATTGTTGCCGAAAAACCGAAAATGAAACCCCACCTTAATGCGATGCGAACAAAGTTAGCAGCAACTCTTAATATTAATCCGGAACAAGTGGGAATTAAAGCCACTACTAACGAACAATTGGGACCGGTGGGACGAAAAGAAGGTATCGCAGTTTATGCCGTGGTTTTATTGGTTAAGCAGTAAGTACCTAAGCAAAATTAATTACACATTTCGATAAAGCTTTTGCCTCTTGCCTATTGCCTCTTGCCTGTCTTCACTAGGAAATTTATTTTGCATGACTACTTAGGTTAAATACGGTGTTTTCTCTGCTATTTTCCCAGCCATTCTTGTCTGGTAATACCCGCTTGATTGAGAATGCGTTTTAACAGTCCTAACCCTATTTCACCTTGATGGGGATTGGGGATAATTATCGTTAAATTATCCCGACGCATTTGAGGGTGTTTACCCCCGGCGTAGGGACCTTCAAACCCAAGTTCTCGTAATCTTTGAACTAGATTAAGCCATGATACGGCGGTTAATTTAGGCATATCTTAAATTGAAGACATGGGTTGAGGAAGAACATTAAGATCTATTCCTGCTAACACTGGAATCGGCAAACCTAAACACAGACGTAAAGCAATCCAATCGCTTAAAGCTTCGCGCAATTCTTGCCGGCAATCTTCTAGATTGGCGTGATTTGCCCAAACTCCCTGAAGGGGTGGAATTTCACCCCAATAAGTGCCATCTTCTTCGATGATTTCGTATCGAGCTAATGCCATCGCTTGATCAATATAACTGGCTAACATGGTTGTACTATTGGTAAAGCTTACTTACTATATTAAAGCAAATGTTTCCCAGCAGCAATTCTCATTTTGAAACGATTTTGCGTTGTTTCAGCGATCTAGAGATTCGTTAAGAATTATTAACCCCTCTAGGTGCAAGGGTTTTAATGTCATGAAACCTTAAAATGAGAATTGCTGGTTTCCCAGCAGCCAGCTGCATTGGATTCGCCTTCAGATTATGATAAAGTAAGACGGTCAATAACCCAAGTTATCTGGATTGTTAATCTCGTTGGCTCGAAACTATAATGAATACACCACAAAATATCATCAAAAAAGTCTTGAAAGAATACGATCAATCGGTCTCTTTAGTAGCTAATTCAACCCACAATCTAGTTACTGCTAGAAAGCTAATTGATTCCTTCTCAATTTTTGTCTAATCCCTAACTGCTAAATTCTCTCTATGACTGCCATTATCCAACAAATAAAAGAGCGTTTTTCCCAATCCCTAGTTAAATCCTTTGGGGAAAAATTCGCCGCTACCGATCCTCTAATTGTAGCCGCTAGTAACCCCCGTTTTGGCGATTATCAATGTAATATTTCCCTCTCTTTAGCCAAAGAATTAAAACAAAAACACCGGGAAGTAGCGACAACTTTACTAAAAAATCTAGAGATAGATGATCTCTGTCAAACCCCCGAAATTGCTGGACCTGGTTTTATCAATCTTACCCTTAAACCCAGTTATCTAGAAACCCAATTAAAAGACCTAATTACTGACAACCGTTTAGGAGTTGCCACCGCTAACCCCAGTCAAAAAATTATTGTCGATTTTTCCAGTCCCAATATTGCCAAAGAAATGCACGTCGGTCACTTGCGATCAACTATAATTGGTGATTGTATCGCTCGGATTTTAGAATTTCGTCATCATCAAGTAATTCGTCTTAATCACGTCGGGGATTGGGGTACTCAATTCGGAATGTTAATCACTTATCTACAAGAAGCTTATCCTAGCGCTTTAACCCAAGCAGATGCTCTTGATTTAGGGGATTTAGTTAGCTTTTATAAAAAGGCTAAAATTCGTTTTGATGAAGACGAAAACTTTAAAGAAACTGCCCGTCAAGCCGTAGTAAAATTACAGTCGGGTGATCCTGAAAGTCGTCAAGCATGGCAGTTACTTTGTCAACAATCACGACGGGAATTTCAGAAAATCTATGATATTCTCGATATAAAACTGACGGAAAGGGGGGAATCTTTTTATAATCCCTACCTTGAGGCAGTAATCAGAGAATTAGATCAACAGGGATTACTAACAGAAGACAATGGTGCTTTATGCGTCTTTCTCGATGGTTTTACCAACAAAGAGGGGGATCCTCTGCCCCTAATTGTCAAGAAATCCGACGGCGGTTATAATTACGCTACCACCGATTTAGCGGCAATTTGTTATCGAGTGCGTCAAGATAAGGCCGAAAGAATAATTTATGTTACCGATGCTGGACAAGCTAACCATTTTGCCCAAGTATTTCAGGTGGCTAAAAAAGCGGGATTTTTACCCGATAATGTAGCAGTAGTTCACGTCGCTTTTGGGTTAGTTTTAGGGGAAGATGGGAAAAAATTAAAAACTCGTTCCGGGGAGACGGTAAAATTACAAGAATTACTTGATCAAGCGATCGCCTGTTCCCTAGCTGACTTAGAAAAAAGACTAGCAAGCGAGGAAAGAGAAGAAACCAGCGATTTTATCGCTAAGACTGCCGAAACTGTCGGTTTAAGTGCCGTTAAATACGCCGATCTCAGCCAAAATCGCAATAGTAACTACGTTTTCAGTTACGACAAAATGCTCAATCTACAAGGCAACACCGCCCCCTATATGCTGTACGCTTACGCTAGGGTCCAGAGTATCAGTCGCGAAGGTGGTATTAATTTTCAGGATTTAAGTGCCAATTCACCGCTAATTCTCAAGGATGAAAGCGAATTAATTCTGGCTAAACAATTACTGCAACTGCCAGAAGTAATTAGTGCCGTGGAAGAGGATTTATTACCCAATCGTTTATGCGATTATCTTTATGAACTCAGTAAAAAGTATAATCGTTTCTACGAGAATTGTCCCGTTCTGAAAGCAGCAGAACCGATTAAAAACTCTCGTTTAGTTTTGTGTGATTTAACGGCAAGAACCCTAAAATTAGGCTTATATCTCTTGGGAATACCCGTTTTGGAAAGAATGTAAATCAGTTATCAGTTATCAGTTATCAGTTATCAGTTATCAGTTATCAGTGGAAAGTTATCAGTTATCAGTTATCAGCAAAAAACTATCCAATTCATAATTCATAATTCATAATTCATAATTCATAATTCATAATTCATAATTCATAATTCATAATTCATAATTCATAATTCATAATTCATAATTCATAATTCATAATTCATAATTCATAATTCATAATTCATAATTCATAATTCATAATTCATAATTCATAATTCATAATTCATAATTCATAATTCATAATTCATAATTCATAATTCATAATTCATAATTCATAATTCATAATTCATAATTCATAATTCATAATTCATAATTCATAATTCATAATTCATAATTCATAATTCATAATTCATAATTCATAATTCATAATTCATAATTCATAATTCATAATTCATAATTCATAATTCATAATTCATAATTCATAATTCATAATTCATAATTCATAATTCATAATTCATAATTCATAATTCATAATTCATAATTCATAATTCATAATTCATAATTCATAATTCATAATTCATAATTCATAATTCATAATTCATAATTCATAATTCATAATTCATAATTCATAATTCATAATTCATAATTCATAATTCATAATTCATAATTCATAATTCATAATTCATAATTCATAATTCATAATTCATAATTCATAATTCATAATTCATAATTCATAATTCATAATTCATAATTCATAATTCATAATTCATAATTCATAATTCATAATTCATAATTCATAATTCATAATTCATAATTCATAATTCATAATTCATAATTCATAATTCATAATTCATAATTCATAATTCATAATTCATAATTCATAATTCATAATTCATAATTCATAATTCATAATTCATAATTCATAATTCATAATTCATAATTCATAATTCATAATTCATAATTCATAATTCATAATTCATAATTCATAATTCATAATTCATAATTCATAATTCATAATTCATAATTCATAATTCATAATTCATAATTCATAATTCATAATTCATAATTCATAATTCATAATTCATAATTCATAATTCATAATTCATAATTCATAATTCATAATTCATAATTCATAATTCATAATTCATAATTCATAATTCATAATTCATAATTCATAATTCATAATTCATAATTCATAATTCATAATTCATAATTCATAATTCATAATTCATAATTCATAATTCATAATTCATAATTCATAATTCATAATTCATAATTCCCACACTCCACACCCCACACCCCACAGCTTGGATTGCGTATCTTTGACAAAAGCGGGTGATATTTTATACCCAGAAAAAGTGTACTATGCTGAGGTGAAAAAACCTGAGTTTTTGCTAACCTAGAAATAGCTTTAATCAGAGCCAATATCTTTGGGGGAAGCTTAGAGATTAATCTAGTTAAACTGACTCATGACGTTATTTTATTGTCGTCTGTTGTCTATTAGCTGTCAGGTGATAACTCGGAGATCGGAAACCAGTACAAAAGTTCAAATTTCCTCCCCGTAGCCCCCGCGTTCCTGTGCAGTCTTAACGAGCAATTTTATCCCAGAGATGTTATCGTTAAAGCGGCCAACTATCCGAACGTCCCAGGGGATTTTCGGGAAACGGTATTTGCCCTGTCGTAATCTTAGATAGAACCTTATGAGTCAATCAATTGAAGATAAAGCTATGGCCGATGCTGATGTATCAGATTATACCACAAATAAAATAATTGTCTCTAATTGGATCGCCCCTTGGTCGAAAGGCAATCGGAAAAATCCTTCACCAGAACCAAAATGGGATTTATGGCAACCCCTGCGGCAACGAATCGATCGTTTAGACATCAATACACCTGAACTAGCCCACAGGATTTGTCGCCTAATTCCGGCTCAATGTCCCTTTGCTCGGAAAATTACCCTATTTAGCTGGACAATTCTAGAGATTCCGCCCCTTTGCAAGCTAAATCCCCTCTACGAAAACCTGATGATGTTAAGATTTCGCGCTCTTTCTTACCTGGCCGATGAATGTGGAGAGGATATCGGTGCTTACTGCTAAAATAGGAGAGTGTCTTTAATCGCCACACCTATGGCCATCATCGCTCTAAAAGCTTGGTATCTGGACAAATACGAACCTATCCGCGAGGTTGTCAAACGTCCCCACGACTTGCGCTTAAGTCGCAATAGTCTCTTAAAATCGGGTTTAAGAGCCGATTTTCTCGATGATAGTCTGACGATACAGGGTTCTGTCTGGTTCCAACGCTATCTAGAAGGGGAAAGGGTGGAATTTTACCTCGAAGGTAGCGGTGGTTACGTCATCTCGAATATTGACCTGATTTCCCAAGAAATTTACTTTACTAAACAAGACCTCAGCACTTGGCTGGATCCCGTCATTTATTTTAGCTCCCAAAGCCAATTTAAGGACTCTAGCACCGCTTTAAAAACAGTTTTGACCGAAACCGTCGAAAATCTTAATAAACGCTCCCGTTTGCCCTTAAATATCGAAGAAACGCCTCGAACCGAGGGCAATGTCACCAGATTGAGTGATAGTCAATTACGCAAAATTCGCAAAAGTTTATTATTTATTGCTGATGCTACGGCGATTAGCCAACAGGAAACGGAATTACTGCCCAGTCCCCTAGTGGGTGTAGAATTAGGTTATGCGATCGCTTGTAAACAGGGCGGACAAATTCTGCTAACCTATCAGAATCGAGCAGAATTAAAGGGTAAACTAGCTTTTGACCTGCCAAGCTACCAAAAATTAATTTTCTCAGATATTAGCGAATTACGTCTCACTTTTCCGCCTTTAATGGCAACTTTATTACAAAAATTCAATCTGATTAGTTAAAAAAATGAGTAGAAAAGCTGATGAATATGCAGTACATTTGTTCTTAAGCAGTGGACATTGCGAGGAAGTCCGCTTTTTGACTATTCAAGAATTTCAAAAGTGGTACAGTAACGAATTAGTTCCCAAAGCTGATTCCCTCGATTTTATCAATGTTCCGATCAGAAATATCCAAGGGGAATATATGGTTTTGCGTCCAGCTAGTATCGTTGCTATTCGCGTGGAACCCGTCTTTTTTGGTAGTGTGGAAAGAGTCTAATTTGTCGTTATCGCTAAAAAAGATAGTTAGATAGGGAGAATTTTAGAGATTATTGATAATTCTCTCAATATCAGCTTGAATTTGATTGCTGACTTTGCCTTGCCAGCGTTCTTTTAATTCCCTTAATCCCACTTCTGCGTATTGACAGATCTTATCTAAAATTTCTTTGCCATCGCTAGGTTGAGCATAAGAATTCTTTTTACAGATAATATAAATTCCTGCGGTTAAAGCTAAAATAACTTCTGGCTCGATTTGACTAATAGTAATTAAATCTTGTCGATTGCTGAGATTGATTCCGTAGATACTGAAGTCTTCTTTAATAGCAAAAGCAGCCGCGAATAAATAGGCATCTACCATGCGCTCAAAGGTTTTATTATCTTTTAGTACCTGTAGATAATTTCTGGAAGTTTCCGAGGCATAAATCTTCAAACTGGGATCGATTCTCTGCATTAGTAATTCTCCATCACTTCAATCACGGAAGCATCTTCATCGGCAGCCAAACGGTGTATTTTGAATATATCAGTAGTGTAGGGAAGCAGCAGATTTAAAAGTGGATCGGGAAGATCGCGATCGGTGGCTAAAATAATCACTTGGGAGTTTAAATTAGGGAGAGAGTTAATAATATTTTTTCGATGTTCTTCGTCTAAATGGCCAAAAGGTGTATCCATAATTAGGGGGACACAGGTATCGGTTATTTGATTTAAACCAGTGATAAAAGCAAAAGCTAAAGCTTCCTTTTCTCCCGCACTTAAGACATCGGGATTTAATAATTTTCCTGTGATGGTACGGATTCCTAAAGTGTATTCGGGAGTAATTTCTACTCCTCTATATTCCTCTGGTTTGTTGGTTACTTGTAAATAGCGATCGCTGGTTACTTGATTAATCATTTTTTGGGAATTATCGATATTCCATTCGATTAATTCGTTAGTGGCATTTTTTAAACCTCTGGCCATTTTAACCTGATTAGATAACATCAATGTGGTTTGATTTTCACTAGCTAAAACTTCCACTTCTTTGCGTAAATTTTCTAATTGCTTTTCTTTGATTTCAATGTCCTTTTGCAAGCGTTCGATCTTTTCTTGTATCCTCTCAACATTTTTACCAGATTCGCCAACTTTTCGCCAAATATCATTAGCTGATTCTTGATTTATTCCCGTGGTTTCCTGTTTTAGCTGTTTAATATGTTGATTAATTTCTTCGATTTCTTCTTCTAAAAGATCTCTTTGTAAAAGCAATTGACTATAGTTGCTAAATTTGGCATTATCTCGGATAATTCCCTGTAAATCAATTCTAAGTTGGTCTTTTTCTATTCTGGTGGCGTTGTCCACTTCTAAGGACTCTAGTTCGGCAATTTGTTGCAGGATAAAGTCACGAGAATTTTGATCTAAACAACGACCACATAGACAGCTTTCATCGTCAAGTATTGCTTTTAAAACTGCTGTAGAATTAGTTTTATAAGTGCTTTTTAAGCTAGTAACTTGCAAATCGTCAGCCATTTCCTGCACAAAGTTAATCAGCAAAGGTATCGCAGCTTTTTTTAACCAAGAATCGATAGACTTTTGTAGGTTATTTAACTGAGTTTGTAAACCGATACGCCTTTTCTCTAAGTTATGAATTTCCTCTAATTTTTCTCGCAAACTTTCAATCTGAGCGGCTTTTTCTTGAGCATCATGATGGATAATTTGAGCATTTTTTTCCTCATCTTTAGCATTTTTACGCTGACCTTGTTGCAGATCAATTTCTTCTTCTAATTCTCGCAATTGTTGCAGCTTATCTGTAAATTTCTGACTGGTTCCCTCTGCTTTATTTAAACGTTTTTCTAATTCTTGTAAGGCTTTTTCTGTATCATCGCGCAGATTTCTTAATTCCGGGATACCCAAAACTTTTTCAATTGCTTCTTTTGCTTCTTTAGTTTGAGTTATCTGGGTATATTGTTCAATTTTTAAGCCATCAAAACAGAAAAAATCTCGAATAGATTTAGGAAGCAATGCTTCGATATATTCCCTAGAGTTACTTGCTTTTATGGTTCCATCTTCATAAAATAATGCTTCCTCTACGCTGGGATAAGAAGTGATCCCATTATCTTTTAATTTCGCTGTGCGACTGATAAAGTAATTTTTCTCGTTTCTAGTAAAATTTAATTCTACCCGCATTTCTATTGCTGGTGAAGAATCATCCTTACCTCGATAAAAATAGGTTTTCAGAGTCTCTTTAGGTACAATATCTCCACCATAGAGACACCATAAAATCCCTGTCATCAGAGAAGTTTTACCGTGGCCATTATTACCGAAGATAATCTGAATTTTTCTGTCGGGATGCAGGTTAAAAGTAATATTTTGACTAGGATAACATTTCCAATTAGTTAAGCGAATTTGTTTCAGTCTCAAAGTCATAGAGTTTATTTATTGTGAGGAGTCGGTATATTTTTCGATAAGTTCGACAATTTTAGGTGATAGCCGCCGATTTTGTAGAGTAATTTTTTCTACTTCTAAAGCCCTGGCTTCCTCCAGAAGTTGGGGAGGTATTTCATATTTTTGTGCCAGTTCTTTAATTTTAGCAGTTATGTCCATGAATTTTTTGTGGGTTGGGTAGTGGGGATTGTCAAGTCTTAATTCCTATTGGCCAAGAGATACCTTGATGACGAGAAATTTTATAACAGATCTGAGTAGGTAAGACCATAGTAACTTAATTCTTGGACTAATCTGTTAATAACTGTAGCTTGATTGCTGGCTGCCCGGGCAAAATCAATAACTCTTTTGATCTCCGATGCAATTAATTTTACCTCACCATCGCCCCAAGGGGGAACCACCAAGACATCGATTAAAGTCGCTTTCTTCTTTGCCACGGCTGCCCGGAGAATTCTGCCGCGACGTTGAATAAATTGACGAGGAGAAGCATCAGCAGCGAGGATAATTCCCTGACTGACTTGTGGGATATCAACTCCCTCATCGAGACATTTTACCGCCACTAATGCGTCAAGATTTCCCGAAGATAACTGTGATAATAACATAACTCGATCGCTGTCTAAGGAACTATAGCGAGCGACTCTTTTTCCCTGACGCGCCAATCGGGTACTAATAGCAGTTGCTTGGGCAATATCGGCACAATAAATTAATGTTTGTTCTAAGGTGTGTTCAGCCAGAATACGATCAATTATAGTTAATTTTGCCCCCGCTGCTTTAATTAATTGCGCCCGTTGAATTAATAAACAATTCACTGCTTTACTGTCTTCTTGAGTAAATAAGCGAGCAATTTTTGCAGTTAACTGACGATATTTTTCCTGTTCTTCTTCTGCGAGATAGGTGACATAAACGTGATAATCGTACTCGCACAAAATACCCTGCTGAATAGCTAACTCTAACCCGTATTCATAGACAATTCCCCCAAAATAATCTAAAACTTTTTCCGTACCGAGTTCATCGTAGGCACGCAAAGGAGTTGCTGATAAACCCAAACGATAACTAAAATCATCGCGTAAAAGACGCTGATAAACTCCCGCACCAGTAGCGTGAACTTCATCGGCAATTAATAAAGATTCTTTTGGCAAACCTCCCGCATCAGTAATTAAATCACTAATGGTATTTTTAGCCAACTCTCCATAGGTTCCCACCACAATTACAGGATATCTCTGAGAGGGCAATTCTTGATGATTAATTAACCGTAATTTGCGAAATAAAACCTCACGCCAAGCACGAGAATTACCCATCGCTACCACAGGAAAAGCATAGGTAGTTCGACAGTTTAATTCTTTCACCCACTGCTGGACTAATTCTTTAGTAGGTACACCGATAACAATTAATTCTAACCTTGATAAACCACTAGCGGCAGCCAGGGCTGTAATCGTTTTTCCCGCTCCTGTTGCCATGGCAAGTATCCCCTGATATTTGGCTTGTTTCCATGCACTTATTGCCTCAATTTGACGGGGCTGGGGTGTTATTTTTAGGGGAGAGGATAACTGATATTTGCTGGTATCGGCGGCAACTTTAAAAGTTTTTTTGCTACTGCTATCGGGTTCGGTAGTGGGTGGAAAATCAGGACGAAATTTTAAGAGAGATTGGGCTGCTGCTGCGGGAAAATCCCAAATATCTAGATGGGGAGTTTGATTGTGCCAGAGTTTTTCAAAATTATCAATTTTTCTCTGGACTCTTAGCTGTTCCTGAGATTGCCAAGAGCGAAAAACATCGATACACTCGAAATTATCCTGTAAACTGCTGTGACTTTCATTCGCAGAACCAGTAAAAGCGATCGCATTTTCAAAAGCATCAATAAATAGGCCTAACTTTTCATGATATAAGCCAAAATTAACTAAGTTTTTGGGAATAGCTAATTTAATTTCTAAGACTCCTTGACTTAATAGCCACGCTAAACAGGCAAAACGATTTTTAGTAATTTCGTCTAAGTCAATTTCTAGAACTGATAACAAAGATTTAGTAATCACTTCTTCCCTTTGCTTTAATCCCTGAGTAATCGCCTCTATATCCTCTTTCGAGAGATAGGGAGAAGCAATTAAACGCATTTTTCCACCTCCGCGAATTAAAGCGGTTAATCCTTTGGCTAGAGAGACAAGGGAAGAACTAGAAAAAAAGCCGACTGCTCGACAATAGAGGGTAGATTGTGCTAAACAAGGTAGATAAAAATCGGCTATGAGATTATGGCGATCACTACGGTATTCTTCTAATAGGTCTAACTGTTGTAGTGGCAATTTAAATTCCTCCTCGATCTCGTTTTAAGTCATAAATCACTTTTTCATAACACCAGCTTTTACTACGTTGGGGATTTCTTAATCTAATACTTAAAAGCAATCGACTCGCTAAAGCTTTATCTCCATTCACGAGGGTTAAAAGTTCTCTTTCTAAGCAGAAAAGTTGCTGCTGACTGGTTGGCAAATTTTGACGATTATTTTTAGAAGTAGCTCTTTTCGGTTTAGTGGGGGATAAAGATACGGTATCGACTAACCACCAGATAGCTACAGCTAACCCCAACAAAAGCACTCCCATAAAAGAGTATAAAACGATGCCTAGTAAATTCATTAATCGATTCCCGTATTTCTTAATGATCAAGGTTTTAGGCTAATTTACCCTATACAAAAACACCATAAAAGCTAAAATAGATAGCTGACAGTGATTCTGAACACAATATCAATATAGACTAAACCGCCTTGTATTACCGTCTTATTCTTGATTTTAACACCCTAGAAAACGGGTTAATTGCCCTAACATCCGAACAAAGTCATTATCTTAAAAAAGTTGTTCGTTTAAAATCCCATGAACGTTTTATTGCCCTCAATGGACAAGGACAAGCATGGTTAGCGGAAATAATTGATAATTCGGCCCATCTTTTAGAAGTGATAAACGAAACTAGCGAACTACCAGTACAAGTGAATTTAATGGTAGCAATTCCCAAAAATGGCTTTGATGATATCGTTCGCGCTGCCACCGAATTAGGAGTTTATCGGATTATCCCGCTGCTGACAGAACGCGGTTTAGTCAATCCTAGTCCTCAAAAAATTGACCGTTGGCGAAAAATTGCCCGAGAAGCTGTAGAACAATCAGAAAGACAGATTATTCCCATTATCGAAGAACCACAGCCATTTTTAGCCATCCTTAAGCGGGGAGCTAACCCACAGACAACTTGTTATATTGGTGTTACCCGTAGAACAGTGGCCCCGCTACTTGCTCAATTGCAAACATCAACCGAGATAACCATGGCCATCGGACCGGAAGGGGGATGGACGGAGACAGAAATAGAACAAGCGCTCGCTGCTGATTTTGTGCCTGTATCACTGGGAAAACGCATTTTGAGAACAATAACTGCTCCCTTAGTAGCTCTTGCTATCATTAACGCCTATTTAGACAGCTAATTGACCATAGTTTCTATGACCAAAACCAGCAATCGAGATAACTGAAATCCTTTCGCTTCTTACCCTAAAACAACAACTAGCAGCAGTTCCCCCGTGGTCAGATTGTCCCCTTTTTGTCGAATAGCACCCTCACATTCCCCGAAAAAACTCGTCCTACCGCAACTTTATGACCTCTAGTAGCCCTTCTAACCCCTCTTTTGACTGGTTTAACCCCTCGCCCCGGCAAGACAGCGATTTACTGGCACAAATCGGCTTTATCCCTGGTTTCAAAGAATTGCTCACCCTGCGACAGGTTCACGCCTTGGAACACGCCACCGTCTGGGTATTAAGCGAAATGGCTGCCCGTCGTCAATCGCCTTTTGACCATTCCCCAGCGGATAACGAGGCCCTGGGGGGACTGTCCACCGATAGAGGTTTTTATCTCTACGGGCATATTAATACAAATGAACTACGGATTGCGGCCAAACAGGCTCTCCATCGTCTCAAAAATGGCGAGGGGCAATTGGCATTACATCCGCGTTGTGGCACCAATTTATCGGTAACTTTAGCCTTAACCGCCGGCTTAGTCTTAGGAACTCATCTCATCTTCCCCAGAGGTCCGATTTCTCAGTTATTAGGCTTAGGTTTGGCCACCGCCACCGCTTTTCAAATCGGGCCGGATGTGGGAATGTCGGCCCAAAAATACCTGACTACGGCCATTCCCTTTAACTTAACAATCGTTAACATTGCCCCAAAGGCAGACCTGTGGGGACGTTCGGGGCATTTTGTCGAAACAGAGTGGCAAGATTTGCAATAAAACTTAAAGTAAAAACCCTTTCAGCAAACTCGCTCTGATTGTAACCTGTTAACTAAACCCTAAAAAAAAACAACACCTATGCCTGGAATCGAACGCGGAGCCAAAGTTAGAATCAAACGTAAAGAGTCTTACTGGTACAACGATGTAGGAACTGTCGCCAGTGTTGATAAAAGTGGTATCCTCTATCCCGTTATCGTTCGTTTTGATACTGTTAACTACAACGGTTTTAGTGGTAGTGCCAGTGGACTGAATACCAATAACTTCGCTGAAGGTGAATTGGAACTCGTTAAGGCTGCCCCCGCTAAGAAATAAAGCTGAGTAAAATTCGGCCTATTATCATCGACTGACTGACAGGAATTATCTCTTGTCGGTCGGTTTTTTAGGTTATATTCCACTCGATTAAAGCGCTAGTCAATCCTTCTAGGGTATATTCTCGCGCCTCGATATCAACACGACCAAATAACTCTTGACAGGTTTTTGAAGTTTGCGGACCGATAGAAGCCAGACAAACTTTTTCTAATAGGGAATTAACCGATAATTCTGCCGTTTCTTGTTCCAATAACCGATAAAAATTCTGGACGGTTTTGGAACTAGCAAAGGTGACTATATCGACTTTCCCATCTCGAAAGGCTTCCCAGATGCCCCTATCCATGCGTGCGGGACATCCGGAATAATATGCGGCCACTTCCGTCACTTGACCAGCTTTGGCCGTTAATTCCTTAACTAATATTTCTCTCCCTCCCGTTTCCACGCGAGGAAAAAGGAATTTTTGCCCCCTAATCGGGTCGGGAAACTCGTTTACCAAGGCATCAGCGACAAAATCCCCCGGGATAAAATCCGCTTTTAATCCCCGTGAGTGTAAAACTTGGCTGGTTTTTTTGCCCACTACGGCGATTTTTATGGTCGCTAAAGCTCTAGCATCTTTTCCCCAAAATGTCAACCGATCAAAGAAAAAATTAACAGCATTGGCAGATGTTAAAATCAGCCAATCAAACTCTTTTAACTTACCGATGGCATCGTCTAAACCTTGCCAACGGTCGGGGGGACGAATCTCTAAAGCAGGCATTTCTAGGACTTCTGCACCTTGATTTTGCAAAATTTCGCTAAATTGACTTGTTTGCTCGGCGGCACGGGTAATAACAATAGTTTTACCTCCTAGGGGTAGGGGAGAGGACATAATCGCCAGATCCACAACTTGACCAATGACCATAATAGAAGGTGAGAGGGACAGCCCGGCGGTTTGAGCGAGAATATTTTGTAAAGTCCCGCGCCAAATTTGTTGATCCTTGCGTCCCGCCTGACGGATAATAGCGATCGATTCGTGAATATTTCGCCCATTTTCGCATAATTTCTCGATAATTTGCCCTAAAGACTGACCAGCCATTAATAGTACCAGTGTATCAATTTTAGCTAAAGCTGACCAATCGAGAGACTCGGGATCGTGAGCGCTCAAGACCGCAAAACAGCGACTAATATCCTTTTCGGTCAGGGGAATTCCGGCCAATAAAGGAGCGGCTAAAGCGGAGGAAATACCAGTTATCAGTTCAAAATCGCAGTCAGCCTGCTTTAAGGCCAACATTTCGGGATATACTCGCCCAAAAACCCCCGGATCACCACTTTTAAGCCGAACAACTCGTTTTCCCTCTTGACAATAATTAACGAGTATGCGATTAATCTGATTCTGCTCGGCCCCGGGTTGTCCCCCCCGTTTGCCCACATCGACTAAAACACAGGTTTTCGGCACTAGGGAGAAGATTTGGCTATCCACTAGGGCATCATACAGCAAAACCTCGGCCTTGGCTAAAACTGCTCGCGCTTGCAGGGTAAGAAAACTGCTCTGGCCGATTCCCGCACCGAGAAGATAAACTTTACCCCGGGGATGGACGACTGCTGACATAATCGCAAATTTGGGTTTAAGCTTGAATTTAGCACTGGAGAAGAAACAAACTACTAACGCAACAAGGGCAGCAGTAAAGTGACGAAATAATATACTAGGGGAGCAGTGAACACATAACTATCGGTGCGATCGAGTATCCCACCGTGACCGGGGATTAACTGCCCAGAATCCTTGACCCCAGCATCTCGTTTCATCATCGACTCGGTTAAATCACCCAATAAACTGACAATACCAATTAATAAGCCCAAAATTAAGCCCGTCAGCTGCCAATAGGGCCAATCTAAATACCAAGCACCCAACTCAGCGATCGCTATACTGCCTAAAATGCCAAAAAAGGAACCTTCCACGGTTTTTTTAGGACTAATCAGCGATAAACTGGTTTTACCTAACCATTTTCCCATGATATAGGCTCCGATATCGGCGGCCCAAATGCAACCGAAAGCTAGAAAAGTCACCGTCAAAGCGGCCGGAAATAATTTCGGTTCCATCCAAGATTCCGGCCAATATCCCATCAGAGGTAAGTTACTGGCCATGGCCACGGGACTACTTTCAGGAGAAAAACCGACCCTTAAACGAATCCAATAACTAGGTAAGTAACCACCGTAAAACAGACCGAGAATTGAGGTGGAAATATCGGCAATTGTCGCCATTTTAGGCTGAAAGAGCAGATAAAAACAAATTAACGCCCCAGCAAGGGGAAACATAGCATCGGTGAGAGGGGCTGCCATCGTTGCCGTCAGTAGTAATAATTGCGAAACTACGAGAGTGGTTTTAGCAGCCGGTTCAATGCCTTTAGCGCGAACTAAGCGAAAATACTCTAATTGTCCCAAAAAGACGATAACACCGATGGCAAGGGTGAAATACCAACCCCCAACGATAATAATTCCCAGTGCGAAGGCAATAGCAAAAATGGCGCTGACAATGCGTGGCCAAGGCATGGTTAATCCAGATAAATTAGGCGGCATTATTCTAATTATATAGATTAAGAAAACTTTATGGAAGGTTATCCCGAAGTGAACTGCTCTCAGGGTTGTTGAGAGCTTCCTATTTCACCGGGGATTGCCTCAAGACGGACTAACACCCAGCTTTTGTCCTTATGTCCCCCCTATAGTCAGTATCGCTAGTTCCTAGAGGTCCCACCGAACGTCAATAACCTTCCGCTTCTCTCAGGACAAGCTTCAGCTTTCCTCAGTATAAGTAAGTATCCGTAAGACCTGATTTTTGATATTTAGGGTTGGTCAAATAAATCTAAAAACTTTATTGGGTAAGACTTTTAGACCTTGTGAAAATCAAAAATTACCAGATATGGGAGTGACCGGGGGGAAAATTCAGGTACTTTTTCCCTGAAAATTAGTTAATTGACCAGATGAAAATCGCTAAAACCCTAAACCCTTTCAGCCGTCTGGATGAACGTTCGTGTTAGTGAGCCTGTCGAAGTCTTTATGATGACACAGCTTGCGGGAATTGTCTATACACCAAGTCAGCATTGATTCCACCGCTAAAGTCGGGGGACTTCTGCTGACATTAAGTTAAAATAAATGTAAGGATATGTAAACTTTCGTAACTATCTCGCCAATCGGCTAACCAATGATCCCAACAACTTCTTTATTCGCACCCGTTGACGATGATCTCCGTCTTTTGACCGATAACTTAAAAAACCTCGTCGGCGCTCGTCATCCCATTTTAGCAGCGGCAGCAGAACATTTGTTCGAGGCCGGTGGTAAACGCGTTCGGCCAGCGATCGTGTTGCTGGTATCTCGCGCTACCATGTTAGACCGGGATATCACTCCCCGTCATCGTCGATTAGCGGAAATCACGGAGATGATTCACACTGCCAGTCTTGTCCATGATGATGTGGTAGATGAGGCAGAATTGCGGCGCAGTGTTCCCACCGTTAACAGTTTATTTGACAATCGCGTGGCGGTTTTAGCGGGGGATTTTCTCTTCGCTCAATCCTCTTGGTATCTAGCTAATTTAGATAATTTAGAAGTGGTAAAATTGCTCTCAGAAGTGATTCGCGATTTTGCTGAAGGGGAAATTCAACAGGGAATTAATCGCTTTGATACCAGTATCTCCCTGGAAGCTTATCTAGAAAAAAGTTACTACAAAACTGCTTCTTTAATTGCCAACAGTGCCAAAGCAGCTGGAGTATTAAGCGAGCAATCGGCTGAAGTTAATCATCATTTATATAATTATGGTCGCAATTTAGGATTAGCTTTTCAAATCGTCGATGATATTCTCGATTTTACCTCCCCCACGGAAGTATTAGGAAAACCCTCTGGCTCCGATTTGATCAGTGGTAATATCACCGCTCCCGCTCTCTTTGCCATGGAGGAAAATCCCTATATAGAAGTGTTGATCGAACGGGAATTTAGTCAGGAAGGAGACATCGAAAAAGCTCTTGATTTAATTCACTCTAGCCAAGGTATTCCTCGCTCAAAAGAGTTAGCCAATCAATACGGTCAAAGCGCCTTAAAACACCTTGACTGTTTAGCTTCTTCTCCCTCCAAAGATGTGTTAATCGAGCTAGTAGATTACGTTTTGAGCCGAATTTATTAGGGAATAATAGTTCTCGCCGTAGCAATAGTCCAAGCATCGACTAATAATAAAAATAGGGTGAGAGTAAAAAGAATTCCATACATCCAAGGCTGAGAAAGGGGGCGAATATCAGTCATATCCAAGTTGGTTTTTTCCTCGATTATTTTGACCATGCGATTAAATCCCACTACTCGCATCGGCAATAAATAGGCTTTTTCCGCAGATCGATCAAGGAAATAATAAACTAAACCACCCTGTCCTGTACTGCGACATTTAAGTTCTTTTATATCTGTCCAATTTAACCACCAACCAGAGCGAAGAAAAGCGGGAAACCATTGGGGATATGTAACTTGTATCCCTGTCTCTGATAAAATCACTCTTTCACTTAAAGCTCCGTATAAAGCGATTAATCCTAAGCTAATTCCTACCCAAAGAAAATTGGGATTAACGGGGGAATTAGTGACTTTTGCTAAAAAGGGTAAAGGGATGGTTAACGCCACATATAAACTTAATAAAGTTACCCGAATTATTGGTGATATCCGAAAAGTTGTTGTCTCGTTCATTTGATAACCTTAATCAGTAAACAGTAAACGGGTGCATCTCAATTTTGTAGAAATATCTATAGGACATTTTGGGCGCAATAACATCATTGTAGGGGCGAATTGCATTCGCCCTCTTTTAATGACTTCTGCTGCTCACCTATATGTGAGAGAAAGTCCCAGATATGAGATGGACTCAGAGTAATCAGTAAACAGTAATCAGTGAAAAGAAGGCTCCGAACTTGCCACTTAATACTTTAACACTTTAATACTTAATACTGCTCACTGATAACTCAAAAGTGATCACTGCTCATTGATCACTGACTCTCCTTGTCCCCAAAAACCATCGTATTTAGTCACTTCGATATCACCAAAAACTTTGACTTGACAAGCAAGACGACGGTTATTATCGGGGTTATGGGGAGGTAAAGAAAGACGCGCTTTTTCCTGCCAATTGATAGCAGAAACTTCGCCCACAATTGCCACCGCACAGGTCCCACAGCTGCCGATGCCGCGACAATTGATTAACTTGGAACCGCCATTATACAAAGAAATGTCATGTTTTAATAATATGCGACGGAGATTTGCACCTCGATCGCAGGTGATTGTTTGACCGTAAACTGTTATTCTAGGCATTAGGGACGTTATTTTAACCTTGCTACAGTTATTAATTAATATTAACATCTATTGACTATTTCTATGAACAATGGTAAACGCATTTGGGTCTATGACACTACTCTCCGGGACGGGGCCCAGCGAGAAGGTATTTCCCTCTCCCTCGAAGATAAAATTAAAATCGCCAGGGAATTAGATCGGATGGGTATTCCTTTTATCGAAGGCGGTTGGCCAGGCGCAAACCCAAGAGACGGTCAATTTTTCTGGAAAATGCACGAAGAACCCCTAAAACAAGCGGAATTAGTCGCTTTTTGTTCCACTCGTCGCCCCCAGATCGAGGCCCGGGAAGATCGGATGTTAACCGCCATTCTCGCCGCTAGAACCCGTTGGGTGACAATTTTCGGCAAATCTTGGGATCTGCACGTCACAGAGGGCTTAAAAACCAGTTTGGAGGAGAATTTAGCCATGATAGGAGATACGATCGAGTATCTACGCTGTCAGGGAAGACGAGTCATTTATGATGCCGAACATTGGTTTGATGGTTACAAAAATAACCCCGAATACGCCCTTTTAACCCTGAAAACCGCCAGGGATGCCGGGGCCGAATGGTTAGTTTTCTGTGATACCAACGGTGGCACTTTACCCCAAGAAATCGCGCCTATTGTGGAGAAAATGCGGGAGCAATTGGGCATCGATCCCGATGATGAAAATGGGACTAAATTAGGCATTCATGCCCATAATGACGCAGGAACCGCCGTAGCCAACTCCTTAGCGGCAGTTAACGAGGGCGCACGCATGATTCAAGGCACAATTAACGGTTATGGGGAACGCTGCGGCAATGCCAATTTATGTACTTTAATTCCCAATCTTCAGTTAAAAATGGGCTTTTCTTGCCTAGAAGAAAATCAATTAGGTCGATTGACGGGAACTAGCCGAAAAATCAGCGAAATGGTCAATTTAGCCCCAGATGATCATGCTCCCTTCGTCGGACGTTCCGCTTTTGCCCATAAAGGCGGAATTCACGTTTCTGCGGTGGCGAAAAATCCCCTCACCTACGAACATATTAATCCAGAAGCGATCGGTAATCAGCGCCGCATCGTCATTTCTGACCAATCGGGATTAAGTAATGTGTTAGCGAAAGCGCGTAGTTTTGGCATCGATTTAAATAAAGATGATCCCACCTGTCGCCAAATATTGGAACGTTTAAAAATCTTGGAAAGTCAGGGTTATCAATTTGAAGCAGCGGAAGCTAGTTTTGAGTTATTAATGCGGGAAGCTTTGGGACAAAGAAGCCATCTTTTTGAATTAAAAGGATTCCAAGTTTATTGTGATATGCTCCGGGATAGTGGTAATGCGATCGCAACAATTAAAGTACGGGTAAAAGAGGAAGATTTATTAGAAGTGGCCGAGGGTAACGGACCAGTGGCTGCTTTAGATCTGGCTTTAAGAAAGGCTTTAGTCAAATTCTATCCCAAAATTGCTAACTTTCACCTGACCGATTATAAAGTGAGAATCCTCGATAGTGGTTCGGGGACGGCAGCGAAAACTAGGGTTTTAATCGAGTCCAGTAACGGTCAACAAAGATGGACTACTGTGGGAGTGTCTAGTAATATTTTGGAAGCTTCCTATCAAGCAGTAGTAGAAGGAATTGAGTACGGTTTATATCTGCTGCAAAACAATAAACTAGAATTATCAGGTCAATTTTGTCCTTTAGGGATAATTTAGAGTTCAGTTATCAGTTATCAGTTATCAGATTTTTTATCCTCACTCCCCTAATTCATAATTCATAATTCATAATTCATAATTCATAATTCCCATCTCCCCTTTCTAGGATTAAATAACCCCTAGGATAATAATCGGGTAACAAAAGAATTTTGCCAACGACGGGACAAAGCCCGTAGATACATATTAACGGGAAACTGATAATATTCGATAATTAACCAGAGTAAACAAATAGCATGGCAAATAAAGGTTAAAATCGACCAAAATAGAGGCACCCATGACAGAGGACTCCCCTCGACTGGAGGAAAAAGATAGGCCCCCGTAGTCACAATTGCTGTGGGAAAAATCACAAATCCTAAACCGATAATTAAGTAAAAACCTGCTATCTCCATTCCTTCTCTCGGTAAACCCTGCCAATACTTACCATTCCAATACCAAGTTAAGGGTAATTGACTATCGGCCATTTTTAAAACCTGTTGTTCTAAATTAGCAGTAAAAATGTGTTGACAAAAGTTACAAGCATAGGCTTCCATGAGTGGTAAAGTGGCGATTTTACCATGGCGACAGACGGGACAAGAATAGGTATCGTGATAGTTTAATCGGGTTGGCTCAGTCATGGTAATGTGAGTGCGAGTAAAAAAGGCCATTGCAGATAATTAACTTTTCCCTATTGATAACGATTGAGTTATGCGGCGCTCGCCAACACTATGGCTCATTAGTATCAAACGGGTTCAAATCTTGTGGATGAGTTATTGTAATACTTGATATAAGTACCTAAGCAAAATTAATTACACATATCTAACCCCCTCTTGCCTTTTGCCTCTTGCCTTTTGCCTATCTTTACTAGGAAATTAATTTTGCACGACTACTTACCCGCAAAATCACTGGGATTAAAGGTCAACAGATGTGTAATTTCATTGGCAAGCATAGCCGCAACGAGACGAACATCATGAGTGCGTTTACCCATCACCCTGTTAGTTGTGACTAAGTTCAGCCAATTTGTAAAAATCTGCCGAGATTCTGCCAAGACTGGAAAACGCGCGAGAAGTTGATCTATCATGCTTCTGGTTTGTTCTACAGACCAACCCAAACCATTGACTTGAGTTGGTCTGGTGGCAACAACCCAAAACTCAATTATTACTTGTGTCGCCAGGAAACATTCATCTGATTGCATGAGCAGACGAGAAACTGCATTGGTTGCCAGCTTATGCTGTAGGTCGGAAGAATTGCACAATCGCATAACAATATTAGTGTCAAGTAAATATCTCGTCATCATTCGTAAATACTATCGCGACTAAAGGCTTCATCTCCTAGACTCGGACTATCTTTGGGAAGTTGTAACACCCATTCACGCAATTCCCTAGCTCTCTGGGATGGTGTTGCTCTTTGCCAAAGCGGAACGGACGATGGGACTTGTTCAGACTGAAACTCAAGGTCGGCTATGAAATCAGCAATCTTTTTCAGTTGATCATCGTTTAGTTTATCTAATTCTTTCTTAAGAGCTTCTCGCAGCATAGGTCGGTTTTGAGAAAATAGACACTTTCTATAGTAACCGATATGCTCCTAGCCGTTTGGCTCAGGTGCTTGTTTATACAATCGGCTCTAAATAATCTCCCTGATTAGGCTAGACTCAAGTTGCCAGCTTAAAAAGTCTGGTGGCGACATCTAATTCGCCTTGATTAAGGATAACTAATTAAGCAAGATTGGCAGGAATTTTCCCTAGTTTTTGCAGTTGTTTTTCAATATTAGCCTTTAATTGGGTCCGGGAGATTTCTTTTCCTGTTTGAGCGGTGTGTGCATTTTCCAGAAAAATAATACTATCTACTTTTTCTACGGCAAATAATTGGAATAAAAGATGGGTTACGGGAATTAGGAGCGTTGATAGGGGTGAATTAGCAGTATTTTCGGCAGATATAGCCATTTTTTCCGTAGCAAAGGCATAGATCACCCTTTTTTCTTGCTGAGGCTGCTGCCGATGAGCTAAGGTGGTTAGTAACCAATCACCTTGGCTATTCTGAACTACATAGTATTGTAAATGTTTTAACTGTCTAGCAAAAGCTGCAAGGACGGGATTAACCGCTTCTTCCATGACCACGGTTGCCAGTCCGTAATTGACCGCTTCTCGACTTAAAATATGCAGTTGTGCCTTTAATTTCATGGCTAATCATCTCTATAAACTAATCGATGGCGATGACATTCGGCAACCCCATTTAAAATTGTCGTCGTGAAAAGATGAGGATGGAGATACCCAATAATAGACCAGTATAAACGAGACTGTAGAGGGCATTACCGATTAGAACATCAGCACTAGGCAGCAAACCATAAACGGCCTCGTTTCTAAAATTCAATCTCTCCAAATCTGGGAGAATTAGATAAATATTTTTGGTGATAGCGAGAATATTGGGATTTTTGCTGATTATACCCAATTGGATCAGATCTTTGCTGATGTGACCCATTAGATAGACCCCAAAAGTCATTAGCGTGGCTAAAATCGAACTGGTAAATACCCCAAAAGCGATCGCCACGGCTGCGATCAGAATTAATTCCAAACCGAGATAGAAAACCGAGACAATCAGGGGTAAAGCTTGAAAAGATACTTTCATCCCCAGCAACATCAGCAGGTAAATCACCAACATTACCCCCAACATCACCGCTAAAACCCCGGACAAACCCAAGTGTTTACCGAGGATAAATTCGGCCCGACTCAGGGGTTTGGGAATCAAAACTAAAATAGTTTTCTTGTCAATTTCCCGATTGATTAGTCCTGTACCCACAAAAATCGCGACAATTACCCCTAATAACCCGATAGCGGCTAATCCCAAGTCAAGAAAGATTTTCTCATGGGTTCCCACCGCAATTTCTGGTAATAAACGCCAAGCGAAGGCCATCAACAAGGCAAAAAACCCGATAAAGTAAAGAATGCGATCGCGAATAACCTCGCGAAAACCATTAGCTGCGATCGCCCAGATTCTCAGGATGCTGATACCCATAGCCTTTCATCAAAATAATATCTGTCTTTCCTTTTGAGATTACCCATTTCCGTGACAAAAGTGGACCTCCTCTCAAAATCAAAAATTGTCACGGTAGCAGTCCGTAACGATGACTAGGTATTCTTAAAGTTAGCCAAAACAGCAGCTAATCCTTACTGTTCCATTGTCACCTTATCTTTGTCGAAATCCGCCATCAAGAATCAGCCTAGGATAAATTGATCTCCAATAACCCCGGTGGTGGCGAGATCTCGATGCGTGCCGCTTTCAGATCCACCAGTGGAACAATTTCTTTGACAAAGGGAACCAGGGCCCGGTCCTCTGAGTCGGAGGATGGACTTTTTTTCTTGACGGAGGCGAGATTTGCTTCTAGTTGCACTGCTAAAATGTCATTACCCGCCCACAAAATATCTACTACAACTCCGATTTTTTCTCCTGTCAGGTGATGATAAACCTCCAAGTTTACTAGCTCACTAACATGATATTCATCCGCTTTTAGGCGAGGTTTTTCTAGTTTATTCGCCCATAATTTATGTCCGCGCAAAGCTTCGGCCTGTTCCCGATTTTCAACCCCCTCTAACTTGATAATATAAACATTTTTGCCCGGTAGCTCACGTCCCCTAAGCAGGGTAATTTCTCGGATTTCTCCCCCTTGGGGTCCTTGTATTCCCCTAATACCTCTTTTCTGAAAACGTTCGGGAAAATCTGATACCGATAAAACTCGCAATTCTCCCTCCAGTCCCTGGGGTGCTACTATTGTCCCAATTTCTAGCCAATTCTCTTCCATTGTCTCGATATTTTTTGCTATAGCTTTCCCTAGTATATAGCCTTTTTTGTCTCGCTCCTAGATTTTTAAAGTCTTGGTAGGGTAAAATTTTTAGTTGACCTCTACTCCTGACCATTTTTTGACTTTTTACTGGTGGCTTGTTACTGAATTATGACTATTTTGCAAGCGGATTTTTATAAATCTTCATCTTCTTCTCCTCTTGGGACAGTCTGGCAATTGTTAATTTCCGATTCTCTTGGTCATCTTATCTATGAAAATTCCTGTCCCCAATCCCAAGCTAATAGTGACTGGTTAACTCAACAGTTACAGCAAGCTTGTCAAGTCTCCCCCCCAGAAATTATCCAAGTTTTTCGCCCCCAATGCGCCAATTTATTTCTCCTCGCTGGTCAAAATTTACAGATCAAAATTGAGTTAACCCGTCACGTTAACGCCCTGAAAAAACAGCTAGAATTACGGCAAATCCCCATCAATATCGACTCTCCTCCACCGCAACCCCTACCAGACCAATTTTTAGGTCAAGAGTGGCGTTTTGCTCGTTTTCCCGCCCTTGATTTAGTTAACTTTTTTGGCGATCGCAGAATACCGATTCTTTCCCTACCAGAGGCCTTTTCTCCTTTAAAATTAGGTTTAGCCTCCACTCTCATGATCCCCGGTGTGGTTATTACTGGTGGTAAAAAATCTCTTGCCATCGCTCGTTGGTTAGAGGAAATTAACCCAGTATTTATCGATCATATTCCCACAGAAAGGGGGCGATCGGGCGGTTTAGTCTTGGAATCGGGTCTAAATGAGCGTTGGATTTTTCTAACCTACGAAGATGAAGAAGTGGCCCGGGCCGCCAATATTTATCAAGCAACCAAACAGGAAAGCCAAGGTTTGCACTTTCTCCTGATACAACCGGATGATTCTGGCCGCACTTTTACCGGCTTTTGGCTACTGAAACAAGTTTAACCCCCAAGCTGTCCCCAAGAGGCAAAGAATACCCGCTAAACCCGCTAAAGGTTGGTTATAGATACCTTTAACCCAAACTAACCCAGAATCGCTGTAAGACATCAATTCGGCACTGTCTAGCAAGGCCAATCCCCACACCCAACCGCTATGAAGTCCCCAAGCTAATCCTAAACTACCATGATCGATCGCCCGCGCCCAGACCAGAACCATCCCCATCAGAAATAAACCGGGTAGTTGCGGCAGCGTTTGCTGACGTTCCCAAAGCAGATGCAGCAGGGCAAAAATTAGGCTAGAAATGGCTCCCGCCACCCAAAAACCGTATTCTTGGCTTAATTGGCTCAAAAAGATGCCCCGAAAGATTAATTCCTCGGTAATACCCACCCAGAGGGCCACTATCAACAGGGGTAAACTCAAGGCAAAAGCACGAGTTAGGTTTTTGGGCTGCCAATGTACCCAGGCCAAAATCCCCTCTAGAAAAAAAATTATCCCTAATCCCACCACTGCCAAGATTAATCCTTTGGTTAGGGAGATAAATAGGGAAAATGACCAAATTAATCCGTAATTATGGAGGCTGCTCCCCTCTATCTTCAATAACCCCCAGATGACTAAGGGAGCCAAAACGTAAAGAGAGGCCACTAGGGGCAATTTCTGCTCAGGTTTTGTCCCTTGCAGCGGTTGCCATCCCAAACGACTCCCTAAACCAATGGCAATCGGCAGCCAGAGAATTAACCAGACCAAAAGGAAAATAATAATTTTTATTAAGGCAGCTATGTCCATTGTCAATTAGGTGCTAGGGGCGGGAATTATAAATTATGAATTATGAAGTGGGGAGAGGAGTGTGGGTTTTGAGGTTTTGAGGTTTTGGGGTTTTGGGGTTTTGGGGTTTTAGTTGAAATTTCCCTATCCCCCCATTTCCCCATTTCCCTACCCCCTACCTCCTACCCCTAACACCCATAAAACAAACCCCCTAGGCATAGGATAACTGTGGAACTTTGCTCTGGGAAAGCCTAGCTCCAACAAAAATCTATCTCTAGGGGGTTGCGAAAAAGAAGAAAAAGTGCTTAGGGAAACCCCCTCAAGTTGATGAAAGGGGCGGTCAGGGGTTAGAATTAGGGATAAGAATCTATATTGTCTTTTTGGTCGGTCTTGTCAAAACTAGCCCTTTTGACTGCCGATTTTTTTTGTCCTTATCCCCACTCCGTAACCTGTTTAAGCTTCTGCCAGTTCTTCTGATTCCGTTTGTTTGAGGTGGATGTGCTTGTAACCAAGCTTGATTTCAAACTCATCGCCGGGCTGCAAGTTCATTTGTTCGGTATAGGTAGAACCGATGACGATTTGACCATTTTTGTGGACACTAACCCGGAAAGTAGGTTCGCGGCCGCGGCCATCTTTAGCACCGTCGGGATCTAGAGGAACCCCTTTTGCACCTAAAACAGCATCGTAAAAGTCGGTTAAATTAACCCGAACTTGGCCATCTTTACTTTGGGAGTAGTAACCACAACGTTTTGCCGTTTCGCGACGGGGTAAGTGGGATAACTCTTTGACTTTTTGTAGTAGAGCTTTCCCGGTTAGGGGAGTAGGAGAGATGTCACTCATGGTACTTTTTAATGTTCCTTGATTTTTTACTGACTGTCAATTAAGCTTACACTGACAAATTAATCATACCAAAAATCTTGCCAAAAATGTCTAGAGGGGAATAATAAATTTTTTAAAACTGATGGTTCGGTGATGACAATCGTGCTAAGAAGACCCCGGACTAGGTAGTAAGTGTAAACCTTGTGGGGGAGAGGAAATTTTTGGCCAAGACTCGGGCAATTTTTGGTCGGGTGCGAGGAAAACAGGGGGGAGAAAGTGAGGAGAAAAAACCGTTTAAGCTATACCTAGCAAGGAATTGAGAAACTATACTTGTGGTTGGAGTTGGCAAAAAACTAATGACCCAGAGCAGTAAATCCAGGGTGATTAAACTGTTTTCGAGCGACTTGCCCATCTATCATTAGGCCTAGATACCCACCCCTTGGCTCAACCGGCCGGGGAAAATCTTAAGGATTAATTACCATTACTAGCTCCCTCTTGGCCCGTTAACATCGATTATCCTGAGTATTAGGAGTCCCTCATCCCCGTGCCGAGTATGGAAGTTTATTTTAAAATTCTGCGTCAACAACCCAACGACACCCCTTACCTAGAAAATTTTACCCTAGAGGTGGAGGCGGGAAATACAATTCTCGACTGCCTTAATCGCATCAAATGGGAACTTGATGGAACTTTGGCCTTTCGTAAAAATTGCCGCAATACAATTTGTGGCAGCTGTGCGATGAAAATTAACGGTCGTTCGGCCTTGGCTTGTCAACAAAATATCGCCAGTGAATTAAACCATTGTAGCCAAAAAGATGCCGGAGAAATTCCCGAAATCACGATCGCCCCTCTGGGGAATTTACCGATTATTCGGGATTTAATCGTCAATATGCAGCCGTTTTGGGACGATTTAGAAAAGGTTGAACCTTATATCAGTAGTCAAGCGCGCACCATTCCCGAACGAGAATTTCTGCAAACTCCAGAAGAAAGAGCCAATCTCAATCAGATGGGTAACTGCATTATGTGCGGCGCCTGTTATTCGGAATGTAACGCCAAGCAAGTCAATCCTGATTTTGTCGGTCCCCACGCTTTAGCAAAAGCGCAGCGCACCCTAGCAGATTCCCGCGATGGTAATCAGGAAAGTCGCCTAGAACTTTATAACCAAGGCACCGCAGGGGTTTGGGGTTGTACGCGTTGCTATTTCTGTAATGCGGTTTGTCCTATGGAAGTGGCTCCCATGGATCAGATTGGTAAAATTAAACAGGAAATACTCGCTCGCAAGTCGGACGATAGTAGTCGTCCCATTCGTCACCGGAAAGTTTTAGTAGAATTAGTCAAAGCAGGGGGATGGGTGGATGAACGCAAATTCGGCCTCTATGTGCTGGGCAATTATTGGCGCGATTTACAGGGTTTATTAAGTATTGCCCCCTTGGGATTGCGGATGATTGCTAAGGGTAAATTTCCCACTTCCTTTGAAGCTTCCGAGGGAACCGAGGAGGTGAGAGGTTTAATTACTGCCATTCAAAATCCTCGCTCTTAACCACTCTCGATAGTTAGAGCAATTTTCAGATGTATTATGATCTATATCCTAATATGACTGGAGAACCCCTTATCATGTTCGATCGAGATAGTATCCGTGGTTTTTCTGCTCTGATTACCCTTGTGGGAGTCGCTTCTAGTTTGGGTTTTAGCTTCAACGCACCGGCTTTCTCCCAAGCTACCTCTAACAGTTTACCATTACTCTTAGCCCAAAAAAGCGAAAAGGTGCGCGTAGCAGTTTTAGACTTCGATTATAGCGGTCTCAGTAATCCCCAGTGGTTAACATTTCTCAATGGTGGGGCCAGTGGTGTCAGTGATATTCTCGTCAATAAATTGGTGGAAAGTGGTCGCTATACAGTCATTGAGCGCAGTCGCATTGATGCTGTCCTCAGGGAACAGAATTTTGGGGCTTCGGGACGGGTAGATGCGGCTACCGCTGCTCAAATCGGGCAAATTTTGGGGGTAGATGTGGTAATTATCGGTTCGATTACCCAATTCGATTTACAAAAAAAACAATCTGGTGGCTCGTTTATTATTTTTAGCACTGCTAAGACAGAAACCGATGCTTTTGTCAAGTTAAATGTCCGAGCAATTAATACCACCACGGCCGAAATTATTACCACCGCTCAGGGAGATGGTACTGCCAATCAATCCGATGGTTCAACCGTGGTTTTAGGGGTTGGAGGTGGTTCCCAAACCTCCAACGAAGGGAAATTACTCAGTATTGCCACTGATAAGGCAGTAGCACAGGTGGTGAATAATCTCAACAATAAAGCTGACCAAATCGCCGCTACACCTCGCTCGCTCCCGACTGTCACCGCTTTAGTGGCTGCTGTGGCAGGAAATCAGGTAATTCTCAATAAAGGTACGGGAGAGGGTTATCGTGTCGGTTTACGCATTTCCATCGAACGGACGACTCAAACGGTCAAGGATCCCCAAACGGGTAAGGTTATTCGTCAGATTACTCAACCGATTGGCACTCTCGAAATTGTCGAAGCTGATGGTCAATCTAGCGTCGGTCGCATCATTACCGGTAATGGTTTTAAAATCGGTGATTTAGCTAAACCCATCCGTTAATTATGAATTATGAATTATGAATTATGAATTAACCCCTTGTGCAACTATAGTTTTAGTCTTGATTTACAAGGCTTTCAGAAATCAGCAGAGATGAAAGTATCCTCTGGAACCCTGATTCTGTCGTTTTTAGTTGCACATCGCAGCTTAAATTCAGTACAGCTTACCATCACCTATTCCTTAGAGGAAATTCTCAAAGAAATCAAACAGAGTCTCAACAATAGACCTCTTGTAAAAATCAAAAATTGTGGCGTTGTCAGATCAGAATAGGAAAAATGCAATGCAATCCTTGCTATCCTTCGACTTGGCTCAGGGCAAGTCAAAGTAATTTGAGTTCCGAGCTGATTCGGATCATCTTTCAATTTGACAACGCCGTTTCCCTTTGCCATACTCGCTCAAGCTGAGAAACAAGAAAACCTACTGCGGCAAATTGCCCAAGAAATCGAGCAAATCAGCGATAGTCGAGAACAAAGTAATCTGGCCGCATCTACCGCAATTCTAGCTGGGTTAGTATTAGAGAAAGACATCATTCAACGATTATTGAGGAAAGACATCATGAAAGAATCCGTTATCTATCAAGAAATCTGGTCGGAAGGTTTACAAGAGGGACGACAAGAGGGACGACAAGAGGGAGAAGCTAACCTAGTTTTACGTCTATTAAATCGGCGTGTAGGGGACATTTCTCCCGAATTACTGCCCAATATTCGCAGTCTTGACCTAGAACAGTTAGAAAACTTGGGAGAAGCTTTGTTAGATTTTCAGTCACCACAAGATTTAGAACAATGGCTGGAAAATTGCCGAACTAGTTAGTACAAGTAAACTAAATGCTGTCTATCCATTCCCATGGAAGCAGCAAGCTCTCAACTCCCTTGAGAGTAGTTCGCATTTTAATCTATTCCCCGGTAGAGATCGGCGATCGCTAACTCTAGGTTAATACTTGACAGGATCACGAGATCGCCTGTCTCGTAAATAGTCGTTTCCCATATCCCCAGAGAATTACGACGACGGCATTCCACGCGCTGGATTTCTTGGGAAATTAATACATATTCTTCTAAAGTTTCTATCTGTTGATAATCTTGGAATTTTTCGCCCTTGTCAAAAGCAATCGTACTGGGGGAAAGCACTTCCGCGATCAGTTTCGGATAGCGTTTCAGATAACGATCTTGGCGATCGCGAGGATCGCAGGTAACAAAAGCATCGGGATAGTAATAAAACTGATCTTGATAGTTAACCTTGACATTACCCGAGTAAAACCGACAGTCTGTAGAGTCGCCGAAATGTTCGTCAATGACTTTGAGAAAATTGAAGGCAATGCGATCGTGATTATCCGTACCACCGGCCATCGCGTAAACCAAACCACGTCGGTATTCATGACGGATCTGGCTCTGGCGCTCGATAGCGAGATATTCTTGGGGACTGATGTAGTTGGGAACCGCGATCATAATCTCTAGGGGAAAGCCTAATCTTAATTATAGTCGGAAGGTTTAGGAGAGGGACTTCTGCTGACACTAGGTTAAATTTTGGGCGCGGACAGTTCGATCAACTCACTGACCACGATGCGCTTCTTCTAATTAGTACAATTATATTATTGTAGGGGCGAATTGCATTCGCCCTCTTTAAGGGGGAATAATAATACAATTGAGAATGCAGTCAATCCCCTTAATCTCTATGGTCAATAAACTATACTACGGTGATAACCTAGAAGTGCTGCGGAAATATATCAAAGATGAATCGATCGATCTTTGTTATATCGATCCACCCTTTAATTCTAAACGTAATTACAACCAAATTTATAACAACTTAGGCAAGGAAGATCAAGCACAAGCACAAGCGTTTGTGGATACCTGGACATGGGATAATCACGCTAACGAAGCTTTAGAAGAAATTCAAAGTAACTATCAGGGTAAATTTACCAGTCAGACTATCGATTTAATTGACGGTTTAACCAAAGTTTTGGGTAAAGGTAGTCTTCTCGCTTATCTGGTGAGTATGACTCTGAGGATTGTGGAAGTCCATCGAGTTTTAAAATCTACTGGTAGCTTTTATCTTCACTGTGATCCTACTGCTAGTCATTATTTAAAAATAGTTTTAGACACTATTTTTTGCTCTCAGAAAGGAGAATTTCAAAATGAGATTATTTGGTGTTATTCAATTGGCGGAAAATCTAAAAACAGATTTGGTAAAAAGCACGACGTAATCTTATTTTATACAAAAAGCAATAAAGAACATACATTTAATCAAAAAGGTGCGACAATTCCTAGAAAACAAAATTCTCACATGAAAGTTGGAACAGATTCTGATGGCAGACAATATCAAGAAAAAAAGGATAGTCAAACCAATAAAGTTTATAGATATTATTTAGATGAAGGAAAAATTGCTGAGGATTATTGGACAGACATTGAAACTCTTAATAGAGAAGATAGAGAACGTCTGGGTTATCCCACGCAAAAACCAGAGGCATTGTTAGAAAGGATAATCAAAGCAAGTAGTAATAAAGGAGATGTAATTTTAGATGCCTATTGTGGGTGTGGAACGACTATCGCTGTAGCAGAGAGATTAGAAAGAAACTGGATTGGAATTGATATAACCTATCAGAGTATTAGCTTAATGTTAAAGCGATTAGAGGACTCCTTTGGTAAAAATGTTTTAGATAAAATTGAACTAAATGGTATTCCCAAAGATCTAGAATCAGCCAAGGCATTAGCCACTAAACCCGATGATCGTACCCGCAAAGAATTTGAGAAATGGGCAGTTTTAACCTATAGTAATAACCGGGCTGTGATTAATGACAAAAAAGGGGCAGATAAAGGAATCGATGCTATTGCCTATTTTCAGGGAGATAAAGACAACCGGGAGAAAATTATTTTTCAAGTAAAATCCGGTAATATCAAATCGGGAGACATCAGAGATCTACAGGGAACTATGACACTACAAGGGGCGGCCCTGGGTATATTTATCACCTTGAAACTCCCCAGCAAAGATATGATCCAAACAGCCAAATCTGCGGGAATTTATCGCGGTCGTTACATGAGTCAAAGTGTCGATAAAATTGAGATTGTGACAGTACAAGAAATCCTTGAACAGAAAAAACGTCTCGATGTTATCCTCACCTTTGAAGTCCTGAAAGCTGCCGAAAAACAAAGGGAAACCCAAGGACAACAAATGAGTTTAGATATACCCTTCCCCGAATAAACCTGTTTTTGTTATTTTTTGGGATAGGGTGATAATTTTGTTAAAATATAGATCAGGCTTAACCTAGAATTGAATTAAAAATGTATGATTCTACCTGTAAATTTATCGCCCTTGAATATTCGAGAGACTTAGCCACTTGGTTACTGGGTAAACCCTTAGAATTAACAGAAATTAAACCCTCGGAATTATCCCTAGAACCAATTAGAGCCGATACTTTAATCTTTTTAGAGTCGGAAGAATTAATCTTACATATCGAGTTCCAAACCGACCCTAAAGAAGATATTCCCTATAGAATGCTAGATTATGCCACCAGACTCTATCGACGCTATCCCCATAAACCTATCCATCAAGTGGTTATTTATCTAAGGAAAAGTGAATCCCCCAAAGTCCGACAGAATGATTATAAACAAGGGAAAACCTCTCATCAATTTGAAGTGATTAGACTTTGGGAACAACCCTCGGAACCCCTATTAAAGGCTCCCGGACTGTTTCCTTTTGCCATACTCGCTCAAGCTGAGAAACAAGAAAACTTACTGCGGCAAATTGCCCAAGAAATCGAGCAAATCAGCGATAGTAGAGAACAAAGTAATCTGGCTGCATCTACCGCAATTCTAGCCGGGTTAGTATTAGAGAAAGACATCATTCAACGATTATTGAGGAAAGACATCATGAAAGAATCCGTTATCTATCAAGAAATCTGGTCGGAAGGTTTACAAGAGGGACGACAAGAGGGACGACAAGAGGGAGAAGCTAACCTAGTTTTACGTCTATTAAATCGGCGTGTAGGGGACATTTCTCCCGAATTACTGCCCAATATTCGCAGTCTTGACCTAGAACAGTTAGAAAACTTGGGAGAAGCTTTGTTAGATTTTCAGTCACCACAAGATTTAGAACAATGGCTGGAAAATTGCCGAGCAAGTTAGTACAAGTAAACTCAATGTGGTCTCTCTATTAGTCACATCTTTCCTAACATAAAATTTGACGAAAAGAGAAAAGTGTGCAGGATAGCTTAAGGGGTTTCTACAATACTAAATCCGTTGAGTAACGCACAGAAAACGGGTTTCTCGGAGAAACCCGTTTTCTGCTCATGCAAAAGTCAAAAAGGGGAATAAATAATCAGTCTTTAATAACCAGATTTAGTATAAGGATTGTATAAGTCAGCGCAAGAGGGCAAAATCTTGATAAACTGAGGGGATAACTATCCTAGACCATCCCCATGACCACTCACTTTATTAGTGCCGAAATCGACCTACAGGAAACCCCGCAACAACTGCAGCAAGAAATCGAAAAAGAATTAGCCAAACGCGGTGAACCCTTGCGTTGGGCAATCACAGAAGTGGATACCGAGAATAATCAAGTCAAAGTCGAAGCGATTGTCACCACTGTCTCGTGAATTCTCGTCCCTATACCGCCGTACTAATTATTCCCACCGGCATCGGGGCAGCGATTGGCGGTTATGCTGGGGATGGCATTCCCGTGGCCAGAGCGATCGCCGAAGTTTGCGATCGCCTAATTACCCATCCCAATGTCCTCAACGGCGCACAACTGTACTGGCCTCTGGACAACACCTATTATGTGGAGGGTTACGCTTTAGATCGTTTTGCCCGGGGGGATTGGGGATTAAGTCCCGTCCATCAAAATCGCATCGGATTACTATTCGATCGCGCCATTGAATTTGACCTCTTGCAAAGACACCTTCAGGCTGCCGATGCTGTCCGGGCTACCCTAGGCTTAGATCTCACCGATTACGTCATCACCGATGCCCCCTTAAATGTGCAGTTGCGAGAGGCAGCCTCCGGGGCCAGTTGGGGAACAATTGGCAATCCCGACAGCTTGCTGCGGGGGGCAGAAAAACTGATTAAGCAAGGCCGGGCAGAAGCGATCGCCATTGTTGCCCGTTTTCCCGACGATCCCGATAGCATTGCCCTGGCTAATTATCGCCATGGTCAGGGGGTGGATCCCCTTGCCGGGGCCGAAGCAGTGATTTCCCATCTGGTAGTCCGACAATTCCAAATACCGGCGGCCCACGCTCCCGCTTTAATTCCGCTGCCCCTCGATCCGCAACTTTCCCCCAAGGCCGCGGCCGAAGAAATCGGTTATACTTTTTTACCCTGCGTTTTGGTGGGTTTAAGTCGCGCCCCTCAATTGGTCAAGCGGCCCGGTCCCGATGCTATTTGGGGCCGGGAGGTGGACGCGCTGATCGTTCCCGCCAGTGCCTGTGGCTCTAGCACAGTTTTAAGTTTTTGTCAAGAAAAAACCGTACTGATTGCTGTGCAGGAAAATAGTACGAGAATGAAGGTGGCCCCGGAACCTCTGGGGGTGAAAGCAATTAGGGTACACTCATATACAGAGGCGATCGGTGCGATCGTTTGTCAACGGGCCGGGGTTAGCCTCCCATCTCTTCGCCCTAATTTCAACTCTTTACGCTGTTTATCCGAGAATCTGTGACTAATTCCCCTAATTCCGAATTTGATCCCCTGACACGCACACAAGTCCTCACCATTATGGCGGTAACGGCGATTATCTTGCTGGTAGTCGCCAAAGTCTGGCAATATTTCGGTGCGATCGCTATTCCCGCCATTCGCTGGACTCTCCCAGATTTCCTGTTCGGATTAGCCTTAGCGGGGGCAATTAGTGGAATTAGTGGGCTTCTCTATCGTTTTTGGCCCACTTATCGCCATAGTGCTAACGCTTACTTAGAATTAGTCATTAAACCTTTAGCATGGCCCGATTTAATTTGGGTTGGATTACTGCCGGGGTTAAGTGAAGAATTATTATTTCGCGGGGTGATTTTGCCAGCTTTAGGATTAAATATCTTTGGTCTAACCGTTTCTAGTCTAATTTTTGGTATCCTCCATTTTAGCGGTTCCCAACAATGGCCCTATGTTATCTGGGCAACTGTTGTCGGTTTTGCCCTCGCTTATACCGTCATCATCACCGGTAATTTATTAATCCCAATTCTCGCTCATATTATCACCAATCTCCTCGCTAGTTTTCTCTGGAAATTACAGCATAGTAATCAGTAATCAGTTATCAGTTATCAGTTATCAGTGGGTAAGTTATCAGTGATCAGATTTCAGTTTTAAGTGAGCAGTATTAAATAAAAGTTTCCTACTGTCTTTTCACTGATTACTGTTCACTGTTCACTTAAAATACTCCCTTCTCCCCAATTCATAATTCATAATTCATAATTCCCATCTCCCGTCTCCGAGTCTCCTCTAAAAAATATGGAAGTACAATTTCGCGAATTTAATCCTTTTGATGTCTGGTTTTGGCTGGAATTTTCGACAGTTCCCTCGAATATGGAACAGCAGTATGTAGAAGAAGTTTTTGCCTCTTGGTTTTATTTGGGTAAATTAGGAGCTTTCAATGCCGAAAACCTACAGGTACAGGAGGTGGGAATCGATATTAGTTATATGGAATACGATCCAGATATGGCCGAAAATGCCTTCATGTCACCGATGCACAATATGACCGATTTTGAATACTTAGGTACTTGGGGACGTTGTTGGTTTGATCTCGGTACTAGCGATCTTATTGCTTTAGATATTTTAATCAATGCCTTGACCCAATTAAGTAAGGATTTTGTCGATATTAAACGTTTAATTATCGGTGGAGAAAATCAAGATTGGCCAGTTAGCGATCGCAGTAATTATCTCTTTAGCGAATAATTAGGGTTGACTAAAAAAATTTCTTGGTGTGGTCAGAGATCAGATAAGAGTTTTTCAGTTTACTAGATATCTCCAAAAATTATAACCCAATCACAGCCTACTTAGGGTTTGTGTACTAGCTAATTAGTTCGATGGTTAAAATGTATATCTATCGTTGCTAATTCAATTTTACTTAGAAAATATCAGGCAATTGAAATCATTTTTTATTTGGCTAGATTCCTTAACTATAGAGACTTTTAGTCTTGAGATCATATTAGATTGATGTTCAATCCCACATTCCGCACCCTAGTCGTTGAAATCAAAAGTTGCTCTAGCCCTTGTATAGTAAGACTTTTAGCGATTACTAAGAATTATGAAGTGTCACACTCTAGTCAGCGATCGCCAGCTTAATGAGAGTTTATCTCATTAATTTGGTATCAGAGCTACCAGATTTTTAGGGCTAATTGTGCATCTGCTAGACAAACAAATTAGCCTGTAATTCAGAGCCAGCAATCGTTTTGACGATTTGGATAAAATTTTCAATGTGACACTTTAGGGTGCGGAATGTGGGTTCAATGATTACTGTTTACTTTTTACTGAATCAGTGACAAAGCACTCCCCACCCCGGCTCTCCCCTCTGAGGGCAAATGTTAAAAAGTATTACGAAAATAGTGAGAAGGTGAACCAGATGCCGCAGAATAGTTGCGTTAGGTCGCTCTAGCTAAGGAAGTCTTGAGATGCCAAGGCGGAAACGAGACAACTTGAGCGTAGTGACCACAACTGCTATAAAATGTCAGATTAAGTTTATTAATCTCACTTAGTTGGGAGGAATCCATCAATGAGTATCGTCACGAAATCGATCGTGAATGCTGATGCTGAAGCTCGTTACCTCAGCCCTGGCGAATTAGACAGAATTAAAGCCTTCGTTACCAGTGGTGCCGCTCGTTTACGCATCGCTGAAACCCTGACTGGCGCTCGCGAAACCATCGTCAAACAAGCTGGTGATCGCTTATTTCAAAAACGTCCTGACATCGTTTCCCCCGGTGGCAACGCTTACGGCGAAGAAATGACCGCCACCTGTCTGCGTGACATGGACTACTACCTACGTTTAATCACCTACGGAGTAGTTGCTGGTGATGTCACCCCGATTGAAGAAATCGGTTTGGTCGGTGTGCGTGAAATGTACAAATCCTTGGGAACCGACATCGGTGCCGTAGCTCAAAGCGTTCGCGAAATGAAAGAAGTTGCTACCGGTCTTATGTCTTCTGACGATGCTTCTGAAGCTTCTTCCTACTTCGATTACGTGATCGGCTCTATGTCGTAGAATAACTCCTTTGTGAATTGTTCTAGACACACCCCTCGTAAACCTCTTAAGATTAAGCAAAACCCAAGGAAGAACCACCATGCAAGACGCAATTACTTCTGTTATCAACTCTTCTGACGTTCAAGGCAAATACCTTGACACTTCTGCTCTCGGCAAACTGAAAAGCTACTTCGCCACCGGTGAACTGCGCGTGCGCGCCGCTAGTGTCATTAGTGCCAACGCTGCCGGCATTGTTAAAGAAGCCGTGGCTAAGTCCCTGTTATACTCTGACGTAACCCGTCCCGGTGGCAATATGTACACCACCCGTCGTTACGCCGCTTGTATCCGTGACCTCGACTACTATCTCCGTTATGCTACCTACGCTATGTTAGCTGGAGATCCTTCTATCCTCGATGAGCGCGTTCTCAACGGACTGAAAGAAACCTACAACTCTTTAGGTGTACCCATCTCCTCCACCGTTCAAGCTATCCAAGCGATGAAAGAAGTCACCGCTAGTTTAGTTGGTGCTGACGCGGGTAAAGAAATGGGGATTTACTTCGACTACATTAGCTCTGGCTTAAGCTAGAAGTAACGAACTCGGACAAAATAGGGTTCGGGAAGCCGAGGATGAGTGCTAGGTCTTTAAAGGCTGAATCTGTCCAAGATAGGTTTTGACGAGCTAGTATTGATTCTTGACTCCCGACCTTTGTTATTTTAGGAAAAAGCCTTCGTTAGTTTGAGCGACAAGTTTTTCAGCGATTAGGAGAAGTCAATCCATGCGGATGTTCAAAATCACCGCTTGTGTTCCCAGCCAAAGCCGCATTCGGACACAACGGGAATTACAAAATACCTATTTCACCAAACTCGTTCCCTACGATAATTGGTTTCGTGAGCAACAACGCATCATGAAAATGGGCGGCAAAATTGTCAAAGTGCAGTTGGCTACTGGCAAGCCCGGGACTAATACAGGTTTACTGTAATTGACGGCAACTGGAACTTAAAAAAAAGAGGTCTGGAAAGACCTCTTTTTGCTTGAGGGATTTTTTTCAAACTGTAAAAAATAAACAGAAAACTCCATATTTAAGTAATTTTGTCAAGAAAATGAGCGAATTAAAATCCAAAATCATCGCTATTGATGATCAACTTTCTAAACGTCCGATCGCTCTCGATCCCGCAGGATATTTTATTATTTATCTAGACCGAGAAGCTGGGTTAATCTGTGCCAAACATTATAGCAATATCATCAACGAAAAAGGTTTAGCCGTCGATCCAGAAACGGGAAAAGTTATCGGTGTTAGGCAAAAACTTGATCGCAATCCTGAGTCTATTTACACCGCTAGGACTGCCAAAGAATTAGCCGTCAAAGTAATCGAAGAAACCCAACCTTGTCCCATTACTATGTTCGATCATGCTGCTTATTTAGGTCGAGAATTTACCCGCGCTGAATACGCTTTAATCACCGGGGAAGAATATATTCAGGATTAAAGATTGGGCTTTTCAGTAATCAGTGAACAGTAATCAGTAAACAGTAAACAGTAAACAGTAAACAGGGATAAAGATGAAGATAAATAACTTAAAACTTAAAACTTAAAACTTACATCTGATAACTGATAACTGATAACTGTTAAACCGTGCCTTTAAATAAACCTTGGGGACGGAATAATAACAGCAAGATCATAATTAATAAAGCCACGGCTAATTTATAATCAGAACCAATTAAGGGAACACTAATTTCTTGAGCAACACCAATAATTAAAGCCCCAGCAATCGCTCCGTAGGGATTACCAATACCACCTAAAATAACGGCCGCAAACATTGGTAAGATTAAAAACCAGCCCATATTGGGACGTACTCCCCCGGTAATTAAACCGAACATACCTCCGGCTAAAGCAGTTAAAACCCCCGTAATTATCCATGTCCAGAAGACAACCCATTCGACGTTAATTCCGGTTACTCTAGCTAAATCGTTGCTGTCAGCTACGGCGCGCATCGCCTTACCAATCTTAGTTTTTTGTAATAAAAAATGGAGGGCAATAATAACTATAATTGCCAAACCAATGACTAACAAGCGATCGAAAGCTACTTTAATACCAAAAATTTCTGTAGCGGTCATCACAGGCAGATCGTAGCGTTGATTACTACCGCCCCAAATCATTAAAATACCATTGCGAAGAAATAAAGCCAAACCGATCGAAATAATAATTAAAGTGGTAGAGTCAGCCCGTCGATCGCGCATGGGTTTCCATAATAATCTCTCGGCAATGAGCATGGCAATAGCTGTCACCGCTGCCCCCACCGGCATGGCTAACCAGAGATTAATCCCTTGAGCATTTACCAGCCAAGTTATGTAAGCACCCAAAGTCATAAAATCGCCGTGGGCAAAATTAGACAGACGCAAAATGCCACAGGTAAGGGTTAACCCGACAGCAGCCAGAGCAATAATACTACCGACGGCTAAACCATTGAATAAAAGTTGCGGTGTATCCATCAAACCTCTTGTATAAATCAGAAATCGTCCTTAGAAATAGAAGTCAGGAGAGAGAAAATTAACTAACTTTTGTCTTTTACCTTATTTAACTGAAAGCTGAGGGCCTGTGGCTTAAATATTTTTGTTTAGACCAAATTGCATGACAGTATAAGCTCAGACAGCTATTATAAAGGTTTGTGTGCCAGCAATTTCTAGCGGCCAGCGAAAAGCTGATGGCTTACCAAAAATTTGGGTTTAAAGCCTCCCCCTTCTAGGGGGACTTGGTGATACAATATTAAAGTCTTCAGGTTGCAATGCCGTCGCACATCGTGAAAATTCTGCTGAAACAGTGCAGCACTTTTGAGGGAAGAATAGATAGACAAGAGCCACCGAAAACTCTTTAAACAGGGCAGTAAGTCTTCAAAAAGACTGAATGAATCGAATAAAAACTTTTGTCGTAAGACAGATAGGGTAGGGCAGATCCGAATTTTCCTTGAAATAGGAAAACGCTTGGAGAGTGAACCACAAAAAGGGAAACTAGATAGCAACTGATATTCTAGTAATCTCGGTTCAGACATAATCGTGTAAGACGCGAGTAAGGGAAACCAGAAAGCGCAGTGATGAGCTTCGAGAATCCTCACGCCTTTAGGCCTAGGAGTGTCAATGCTATAAAATCAAGAATGCCCACTGATGGAATTTGCCGCCAATGAAGACTATCTTTCGATTAGCGATCGCTTTTTTTGCCCTACTATTTATCCTATCTCCTGTCAATGCCTTAGCAGCCAGTTCTGCTGCTGTCACAGGAGCCAATGCCAGTTATGAAAACCAGAATCTGACAGGAAAGGATTTTTCGGGACAAAATTTGCAATCTGCCCAATTTACTAACGTTAATCTGCAAGATTCTAACTTTAGCTCTGCCGATTTGCGCGGGGCAGTGTTTAACGGAGCCTCTATCATCGAAGGCAACTTTCATGGAGCGGACTTAACCAATGGGTTAGCCTATCTGAGTACCTTTAAAAATTCCGATTTAAGCGATGCCATTTTTGCCGAAGCAATTATGCTGCGCACCATTTTCGAGGGGGTAAATATCAACGGTGCTGATTTTAGTTTTGCCGTGCTTGACGCTCAACAAATCAAAAATCTCTGTGAAAGAGCCGAGGGTGTCAACTCAAAAACCGGCGTCTCTACCCCGGAATCTTTAGGATGTGATCAATGATGCAAACAAGGGTTGGTGTTATTGGTGGTGGACAATTAGCATGGATGATGGCACAGGAAGCCAAGAAATTAGGCATTTCTCTAATTGTACAAACACCACACCCCGACGATCCCGCCGTTGCTTTAGCTGACGGGGTTGTCTTTGCGGAAATAGCCGACGTGGAAGGCACAAAAAAACTAGCTCAACATTGTGATCTGATCACTTTTGAAAATGAGTTTGTTAATTTAGATGCCCTAGAAGAATTAGCGGCCACAGGAGTGAAATTCTATCCTAGTTTGGCAAATCTGCGCCCCCTATTGGATAAATACGAGCAAAGATGTTATTTACGCTCCCTAGGGTTGCCTGTGCCTGATTTTTGGGCGACAGATAATTTATCCCAACTAGAAAATTATCCTTTTCCGCTAGTGCTGAAAGCGCGACGACACGGTTATGATGGTCAAGGAACCTTTATTATCCGCACTCCTGAAGAATTAAACGCCAAAAAGCCGCAATTAGAGCGTCTCGACTTGATGTTAGAAGCTTATATTCCCTATGAGCGAGAATTAGCCATCGTTGCCGCTAGGGGATTAACCGGGGAAATCGTCACCTATCCCGTGGTGGAAACCCATCAAGAGGAGCAAGTCTGTCACTGGGTAATCGCTCCCGCCGCTCTTAACCAATCTTTACACGCTCAAACCGAACCTATCGCCCATCATCTGTTAAGTAGTTTGTCGGCGGTGGGTGTTTTCGGGATAGAGTTATTTGTCACTCCCCAGGGAGAGGTATTGATTAATGAAATCGCTCCCCGTACCCATAATTCGGGTCATTACAGCCTTTCTGCCTGTCTTACCTCCCAATTTGCCCTACAACTGCAAGCAGTAGCTAATTTGCCCCTCGGAGCCACGGACTTAAAATCTGCCGGGGCAGTTATGGTTAATCTATTGGGTTTTGAGGATAGTGACGGTGATTATGCCGAAAAAAGAGCAGTTTTAGCAGCAATTCCAGACGCTCACGTTTTTTGGTACGGTAAAAAATCTCGTCCCGGTCGAAAATTAGGCCATGTCACCCTCTTAAGGGATACAAGCGATCGCTCTAAGTTATTAGCCCTAGCAAAACAGATAGAAAAGCTTTGGTATGGTTGTTAGGGAATTATGAATTATGAATTGGGGAGTGGGGAGTATTTTCAGTGAACAGTAAACAGTGAACAGTAATCAGTAAATAGTAAACAGTAATCAGTAAATAGTGAACTGATAATTGATAAAAATGTGAACTGAAACCTCACATCTGATAACTGAAACCTCACATCTGATAACTGATAACTGATAACTGATAACTGATTCAGCAACCCTAATTAAAAGACCTTTTTGATTGCCTCGGCCAGTTTTTGACTGATTAACTCGTTACCGTCTCGGCTGAGATGAATATTATCGCGATAGAGAGAATCAGGATTAGGATTGGCCTGAAAAATGGGCAGAAAATCTAGATAAAAAATCTGCTGGTTGCCGGTGAAATCCGCTAGTCTTTGACGGGCCTTTAATTCATAATCTCGCCCCTGTTTTTGAGCTTCACGAATCAGGGGGGTAATAGCGATAATTAAACCTGCTTGATTAGCCTGAGCAAGCTCCTGAATTTGGGCAAGAGCGGTTAAATTATTACCCACTCGATCGCCCCCTTCTCGCACCGGTGGCAGCGGAGGATAACGCTTAAAATATCGATCGTACAACTCAATTAACGCTAAAGCCGGCCGACGAGCGGGATAATTAATTTCTCGTCCCACCACCGTCGAACTAGGAGCTAAAGCGAACAGATCATCAGTATTCATTAATAACACAATCACCTGGGATTCAAAGGTGCCAAAACGTCGCAGATAGGCCAATTGATTGCGCGGTCCCCAAGAATTAGCCGAAGCATTGAGAACTTCCACCGAACCCCTCAGATTCTTTCTTAAATTTTTGGCGATTAAAGCAGAAATGATCTCTTTTTGATCCGTCCACCAGGAGCCATTAGCGATCGAATCACCGATTAACATTATTCTTGTCGTCTCCGGAGGCCGTTGGGGTGTAATCGGCTCGCTGCGCATCGAATACTGATTAACGGCGATAAGATTGGAAAACCGGCGAGTTTGTTGATTAGGAGCCAAAAGATAGCCAATTTCAGCATCGGCTTTGTAAATAAGCGGATTACCGAACCCCAAGACAATTCTTAAAATAGCCTCAAGGAAAAGGGCAAGGGCTAAAAGAACACCTAAAGTGATTAAAGACAGACGAATGATAGCAATTTCTAATAACAAAGATAGATAACAGTTCGCTAATTTATGATATTAACAAAATATAACACGGGAAATACCCATCGGAAAGCGAAGCAGGGTGGCGATGTGCCAAGTGTATCCTTTTCACTTTTCAAAAAACCTATAAGCTGTCAAGCATTTAAATTGCTTGTTGAGACGAGGCAAGAGGCAACAGTAAAAGGATTGGGGGAGATTCGGCTAATCTTAAGAATAGGCGGTTAAGATGCGTCTTAGCTTACCTAACTTCACGGCAGGTTAATGGTAAGTATTCAAACTTAATCAGTCTGATTTGCCCCTAAGTAAGGAAGATTTATCGAAACTATCACAAACAGTGCTAACCAATGAATCATATTTTTTCTACCATTGATTTTCAGGCAATTAAAAATAACCCTAACTTTAAGGAAGACAGCGTTAGAGAAGTGATTATTTTACCTCTTTTAACAAGTTTGGGCTACCAAGAGGATAATATCGAAAGAAGTAAAACCCTACGGCATTCCTTTTTAAAGGTTGGCAGTAAAAAACGTCCGATAAATTTAATTCCTGACTATGTTCTCAAAGTTAATCAAAGTTATGCTTGGGTATTAGAGGCTAAAAAACCAACGGAAAATATCTACGAAGGTGATTCAGTAGAACAGGTCTATAGTTATGCGACTCATCCTGAAATCAGAAGCAATTATTTTGCTCTTTGTAATGGCCTAGAATTTAGTTTATTTAAGACCCTCGATACCAGTACACCTATCTTATATTTTTCCCTTGATGAAATTGCCGATAGTTGGCAAGAGTTGACCCAGTATTTAGCGCCAGATAGATTTCAAGTGGGGAAAAGTTTTACCTATCAAAACCATTCCCCAATCAGTCGCAAAACTTTTGACTACTCAAGTCGTCCCTTGTTAGAACCAATTGAGGTAAAAAAACAACAAGCTAAAAGACATTTTGGTGTGCATGGATATTTTACTAAACAAGCATGGAATGTGGTGGCAGAATATATTAAAAACTTTAGTCAACCGGGGGATGTCATTCTTGATCCTTTTGGGGGTAGTGGAGTGACGGCAATTGAAGCTTTAATGAATAACCGTCAAGGGATTAGTATTGATATTAATCCTCTGGCTATTTTTCTTGTTAATTCTTTAATTAGTCCCGTTGATTTTGATGATTTAAGTCAAGCTTTTGAACGAGTTAAATTAGCCTACCAAGAGCGAGAACCCCAAACCAAAGAGGAAATAACAAAGGCACTCAATACCTATCCCTATCCCGAAGGATTGAAACTGCCTAAAGGTTCTGATGTGGCTACTGTTGAACAGTTATTTAGTAACAAACAATTAGCTCGACTAAGTTTATTAAAACATTTGATTAAACAAGAACTAAACGAGAATATTAGAGAGTCTTTATTGTTAATGTTTTCTGGCTTATTAACTAAAGCTAATTTAACTTATCATAACAATAATCAAAGACCTGCAGCTGGACAGGGTGACACTGCTATATTTAGATATTACCGTTATCGCATAGCACCTCAACCTGTAGAAATTGATATTTTTACTTACTTTGAATTGAGATTTAAAAAGATAGTTGCTGCTAAAAAGGAGATGACGTATTTTATTAATAAAAATACCATCAACTATGCCAAAATTGTTAAAGGAACAGCGACAGACTTAAGTTTTATTGAAAATGAAAGCGTTGATTATATTTATACCGATCCTCCCTACGGAAAAAAAATTCCCTACTTAGATTTATCAATAATGTGGAATGCTTGGTTAGATTTAGAAGTGACGGAAAAGGACTATCAATTAGAAGCTATTGAAGGTGGAACAATCCAAAAAAGTAAACAGGAATATAATCAATTAATTGCCCAAAGTATTCGAGAAATGTATCGAGTTTTGAAATTTGAGCGATGGTTATCCTTTGTCTTTGCTCACAAAGATCCTGAGTTTTGGCATTTAATTTTAGATACCGCAGAAAGTTGCGGATTTGAATATGTGGGAGCAGTGCCACAAAAAAATGGCCAAACTAGCTTTAAAAAGCGGCAAAATCCCTTTACAGTTTTATCAGGACAGTTAATTATTAATTTTCGGAAAGTTCCTACTCCTAAAGCAGTAATGAAAGCTAACTTAGGCATGGATATCACCGAGATTGTCATGCAAACTGTTGAAGGAATTATTGCTAAAAATGATGGGGCAACCTTAGAACAAATTAACGATGAATTGATTATTAAAGGTTTGGAATTAGGGTTTTTAGATTTACTAGCAAAGGAGTATTCAGACTTGACTCCAATTTTGTTAGATAATTTTGATTATGACGAAAAGACTGAACTATATACCATCAAAAAAGATAGTAAGTTTAAATCAAAAATCGATGTTAAATTGAGAATTAAATACTATTTGATTAGCTATTTGAGAAGGATGGAAAGAGATAATAAAAGCTCTAGTTTTGATGATATTGTTTTTAATATATTACCTCTGTTAAAAAATGGCACAACTCCCGAAAATCAGACGATTCTAAGCGTCCTCGAAGATATTGCTCAGAGAGTTGGTGATGATAACTGGCGCTTAAAACAAGAAGGACAATTGAGTTTATTTTAAATCCACTGGCAGCACACTTTGTTCTTTTTGTCAAAAAAACTTTCTCTTTGCAACAAAACTACACAATTAATTGATCAACGGGTTGGGTTTTAAAAGGCTCTTTAACTGCCATTGATTGCTGTTCCCAAATAGGTGAGTGTAGATTTAGCAAGGGTTTTCAGGATTACCAGACAGATAAAACCCTAAAAAGCACAGAAAAACCCATCATCTCATACTGCGAAATTATACCATAATCGCTGGAAGTATTGCAACCTCGTAAACAAATGAGAATTTTTTCAATAAATTCTTAAGAAAAGACAAATATTGCGAAATATAAATTTAAATATTCTCAACTATTAACGGCTGTTTGATATAAAAAACTTATAATACTAAATCCGTTGAGTAACGCACAGAAAACGGGTTTCTCCGAGAAACCCGTTTTCTACTCAGGCACTCATGCAAGAGGCAAAAGAGGGAATAAATAATCAGTTTTTAATAACTGGATTTAGTATAAGTAGGGAGGCACAATTATTTGTAGGATGGGTTAGCGGTAGCGTAAACTATGCGGGCGTTGGGTTTCATGCTTCAACCCAACCTACTGATCACTGATTACTGATAACTGATCACTGATGACTGATTACTGATGACTGAATTGATGATCTGAGAGAAACTTTAAACAGGAGTCACAACTGCTGTTAGAGCGGCAGTAACTGCGTCCATCGGTTGATTACCGTCGATATGGTTAAGAGTCCCCTTTTGACCGTAATAATCTAAAACGGGGGCAGTTTGGTCGATATAAACCTGTAGGCGACGGGCGATCGTTTCTTTAGTATCATCTTGACGACCCCGTTGCATGAGACGCTCAATTAAGACCGTATCTGGTACAGCCAAATTAAGCACAAATGTGTGGCTATCGGCCAATTCTTCCAGTAATGCGTCTAAAAAGCTCGCCTGTGCCACCGTGCGGGGAAAACCATCAAGAATCCAACCCTTAGCACTGTCAGGCTGTTTTAAACGTTCCTGAATTAAACCTAATAACAACTCATCGGGGACTAATTCCCCCTTTTCCACATAAGCTTGTGCTTGCTGACCAAGTTCTGTCTTCTCTGTAATTGCTTGACGTAAAATTTCACCAGTAGAAATATGGGGAATCGTTAGAGATTCCGCTAATTTTGCCGCTTGGGTCCCTTTTCCCGATCCGGGCGGTCCCAAAAATATCACACCGATCCGTTTGCTCATGGATTAAATATAGGGTTTTAAGGGAAAAAATAACCAGCAACCGCTAAAAGGTCACTGGCTGACTATCTAACTACCGTTTAATCATGTCCTCATAGCGTTGAGACATGACATAGGTTTGAATTTGTTTCGCCGTATCGATCGCCACCCCCACCAGAATTAACAGAGAAGTTGCCCCCAAACCGCGAAAAGTGGTGACACCGGTAGCGCTTTCTACCAAAGTCGGAATCGTAGCCACCAAACTTAAAAAGACAGCGCCCAAAAGGGTGAGACGATTCAGCACCCCTTCCAGATAATTAGTAGTAGCGGTCCCCGGTCGAATCCCCGGAATACTGGTCCCCATTTTTTTCAGGTTTTGGGACATATCCTTGGGGTTAACGATCAGGGAAGCGTAGAAGAAACTAAAACCGAGAATTAGTAAGCTATAAAAAGCCACATAACCCCAACTATCGGGACGCAGAGCATTAACCAACTGAACTAAAACCTGACCGACCGGGTTATCCGTGGGTAAAGCTTGCACCAATTGGAAAGGTAGCACCAACACTGCGGAGGCAAAAATAATCGGCATCACGCCCCCCTGATTGAGTCGTAGGGGTAGATAACTGGTTCTCTCCCGATAGAGACGACGACCCACCTGACGACGGGCAGAAACGATAGGAATCCGACGGGTTCCCTCCTGAACAAAAACAATGCCGATAATCATCACCAAGAAAACCAGCAAGAGAATCACCACTTGAGCGATCGCTTGTCGGCCACCCTGTTGAGCAAAAGTAATCGTATCACCGAGGGTTTTTGGTAAAACGGCAACAATGTTGACAAAAATCAGCAAAGATGCCCCATTTCCCAGACCACGTTCCGTAATCAGTTCCGAAATCCACATTACGAACATAGAACCAGCCACTAAAGCGAGAACAGTAGCGGCGATCGAGGGTAAAGTTCCGGCCACAACGCCGTTAGCCACCAATAAACCTAGAGTAATACCGATACTTTGAATAATTGACCAACCAAAGGCAATATAACGGGTAATTTGGGCAATTTTTCGCCGTCCTGCCTCTCCTTCATTTTTCTGTAAATCTTCCAAAGAAGGAAGGGCAGCGGTGAGCAGTTGCACGATAATTGAGGCGTTGATATAGGGAAGAATGCCGAGGGCAAAAATCCCTAACGTCGATAATCCTCCCCCGGTAAACAGGTCAAGGATTCCCAAAGCGGCGTTACCTTGAATAATTTCTGCTAATCTTGCCCGATCTAAACCGGGTATCGGTACAAACATCCCAAAACGCAGCAGAACCAGTAAACCCAATGTAATCAACAAGCGACCGCGTAAACCGGCCGCTTGTGCCATTTGCATAAACGTTTCCTGTGCCGTGGGAGCCTTATCACGACTGACGACCATTAACAGTTACCTCTAGTGCAGTTTTTTTATGGGAAAAAGTAATCGAGGGGGAAAACTTTGGCGATTTTTTTAAGATTTCCCCTGTGTTTCTTATGATATAGCAATCAGGTCTTGGGAATTGGGTGTGGGGTGTAGGGTGTGGGGAGAACAAAGCTGCCCTTTGCCTTTTGCCTTTTGCCTTTTGCCTCCTGTCTCCTGTCTCCGTTAAATTTCTTCCCAAGTACCTTGAGCGGCGGTAATTTTCTCTTTAGCACTATTGCTAAAAGCAGCGGCCTTAAACTTGAGGGGAACGGTAATTTCACCATCACCCAGAACTTTTAAAGGGCCGTCGTTACTGGTGAGAATGTTAGCTTTTAGGAGACTTTCCAGGGTAACTTCCGTATTAGCGGGTAAAGAAGCTAATTTTTTCAGATTAACGATTGTGTATTGACGGGGGTTAACCAAAGGAAAATGCTTTAATTTCGGCACCCGACGATAGAGGGGCATTTGTCCCCCCTCAAAACCGGGGCGAGTCCCTGTCCCAGAGCGAGATTTTTGTCCGCGCATTCCCAGACCGCAACTAGCACCCTGGCCGGCTGAGATACCCCGTCCCACACGACGACGACGTTTAGTTGACCCCGGTTGGGGGGCGATTTCGTGGAGTTTCATGGTGATTTCTTTAGGTGTACAAATGTTCTACAGATACGCCTCGATCCTTAGCCACTTCCGAGAAAGTGCGGAGGGTTTCCAAAGCGTTAACAGCGGCTCTAGCGTTATTGAGCGGGTTATCGCTACCGAGTTGTTTAGCGAGGATATTTTTCACCCCAGCTAATTCCAAAACGGTACGGACAGCACCCCCAGCAATAACCCCAGTTCCCGGAGCAGCTGGACGCATAAGCACCTGAGCGCCACCGGAAGCGCCTCGGGTGAGGTGAGTGATAGAACTAGCCTTAGTTAAGGAGACTTCAATTAGTTGTTTTTTACCATCGGCCACACCTTTACGGACGGCCCCGATAACATCCCCTGCTTTGCCGACTCCCACTCCCACCTGGCCGTTTTCATTACCGACCACGACGATAGCCCGGAAGCTGAGTTTTTTACCACCCTTAACCACTTTACTAACCCGGCGGATCTGGATGACCCGCTCTTGCCAAGTGGTTTCTTTTTCTTTTTCGCGGTTGCCTTTGCGACGTTTTGCCATAGTTTTATCAGTGTTGAAAGGATATTTTAGAAGTTTAAGCCGGCTGACCGAGCCGCTTCTGCTAAGGCTTTGACGCGACCGTGATAGAGATTGCCACCGCGATCAAAAACCACTTGTTCAATGCCTCTTTCTAGGGCCCGTTGAGCCACCAGTTTACCCACGGCAGCCGAAGCTTCTTGGGTAGCGGTGGACTCTAATTCCCCGCGCAAGGTGGCCTCTAGGGTAGAAGCGGCCGCGAGGGTATGTTGGGCCACGTCGTCGATAATTTGGGCGTAGATGTGGTTATTAGAACGAAATACGGATAAACGGGGCCGTTCAGCAGTGCCATTAATTTTGCGACGCACACGCTGGTGACGACGACGGACTGATTCTTTGCGACTAAGTTTCATGGTTTATTTTTTACCTCCTTTACCGCCTTTACCGCCAGCTTTACCAACTTTGCGACGGACGACTTCACCAAGATAGCGAATCCCTTTTCCTTTATAAGGTTCGGGGGGACGAACTTCGCGGATTTTAGCTGCGGTGTTACCGACGGCTTCTTTGTCGATGCCACTGACGATAACTTGGGTATTATTTTCTACAGCTACGGAAACACCATCGGGCATCTCCATTTCCACGGGTTTACTGTAACCAACATTAAGAACTAATTTACTACCCTGCGCCTGGGCGCGGTAGCCCACCCCTTGGATATCGAGGCGTTTTTGAAAGCCAGTAGCGACTCCTTCCACCATGTTGGCTACTAGAGTTCTACAGAGTCCGTGGCGTTCTCTGGCGGTACGGGAATCGTCTTGACGGGTAACGAGGATGGTTTCGCCATCTTTATTGATGGTGACGGCGGTGGGTAGGGTTCTCTGGAGAGTTCCTTTGGGCCCTTTCACCGTCACGGTAGCACCATCGATATCGACGGTGACTTTATTGGGAATAGGAATCGGGCGTTTGCCAATACGAGACATAACAGTTATCAGTTATCAGTTATCAGTTATCAGGGAAGAGTTATCAGTGGGTCAGCTATCAGGTTTAAACTTGGAAAGGCTGACGGCTGATAGCTTATCCTTGTTTACCAGATGTAGCAAAGGACTTCGCCGCCAACGTTTTGTTTACGCGCTTCGCGATCGGTCATAATGCCTTTAGAGGTGGAAACAATGGCGATGCCAATGCCACCGAGGACGCGCGGTAAGTCTTTACTGTTGGAATAAACTCGCAGGCCCGGTTTACTGACTCTGGTGAGGGTAGTAATGATCGGTTGACGGTTTTTGCCTTTATATTTGAGGGAAAGAACTAATTGAGATTTAATCCCCTCACCCACTTCCTCAAAGTCAGCAATAAAGCCTTCGTTCTTGAGAACTTGAGCAATACTGCGCGTCATCCGCGTGGTGGGAATTTGAGTAGTGGTCTGCCGAACCGCGCAAGCGTTACGGATGCGGGTCAGCATATCCGAGATGGTATCGTTAGCAGACATGAATTACCTGTTTTTCTCCTAAATTGGGATCAACATCAGTGGTCAGTTATCAGTTATCAGTGGTCAGTTATCAGTTATCAGTGGTCAGTTATCAGATTTGAGTATTAAGTGAGTAGTATTAAATAGCAGTTTCCTGCTGTCTTTTGACTGAATCACTGTTTACTGTTTACTGTTCACTGTTTACTGTTCACTGATCACTTATTTACTGGTCACTGTTTACTTTTCTCTTGATTGATTTATCTAAAGGGCATTCCCATCTCTTTGAGGAGGGCGCGTCCTTCTTCATCGTTTTTAGCGGTGGTGATGATTGAGATGTCCATCCCGCGAATTTGATCGATTTTGTCGTATTCAATTTCAGGGAAGATCAACTGTTCACGAATGCCTAAACTGTAGTTACCACGACCATCAAAACTGTTACCACTGATACCGCGAAAGTCGCGAATACGTGGTAAGGCCAGATTAATTAGACGGTCTAAAAAAGCGTACATTCGATCGCCGCGCAGTGTCACCATGACACCCACGGGCATTCCTTCGCGAATTTTGAAGCCAGCGATCGCTTTTTTCGCTCTAGTCACTACCGGTTGTTGTCCGGTGATGGTGGACAGTTCCTCCTTGGAGGACTCCAAAGCTTTGGCATTTTGTGAAGCTTCCCCAAGACCGCGGTTAACAGTAATTTTGATAACTTTAGGTACTTGATGGATATTGGTATAACCAAATTGTTCTTTCAGTTTCGGAACAATGGTTTCTTGATAGGTGGTTTTTAGTTTTTGGCTCATAGTTTTTCTGCTTACTTTTCCTGGGCTTGGTCAGGAACTAGAATTGATGGGAAACTAATCAATAATTTCGCCAGTTTTCTTCAGTATCCGCACTTTCCGACCGTCTTCGGTAAAGGTATAACCCACCCGACTGGCGATTTTTTTCTTCTCGGAATAAATCATCACTTTGGAACTGTGAATCGGTGCTTCGTAGGTAAGAATTTGACCCGATTCTCCTTCCTGTTGGGGTTTAGTATGTTTGGTGCGGATATTAACTCCCTTGACCACCACGGTACTTTCTTGGGGTAAAGCGCGTAAAATTTCGCCCACTTTGCCCTTATCGGAACCGGCGATTACTTGCACAACATCCCCTTTTTTAACGTGCATTTTTTGCCTTTGGGGCGGGGTTTGAATGTTTTTCTTACTCATTTTTTTGACCTCCGATTGCCTTGATAATTTTGACTTTGATCAGAGAACTTCTGGGGCTAAAGAAACAATTTTGGTGTAGTTTTTATCGCGCAATTCCCGGGCGACTGGACCAAAAACCCTAGTACCTTTGGGATTACCGTCATTATTAATAATCACGGCGGCGTTATCATCAAAACGGATGCTCATGCCACTATCGCGACGGACGGTTTGACGGGTTCGCACAATCACCGCAGTGACCACATCGGATTTTTTCACGGGCATATTGGGGATAGCATCCTTAACCACGGCGATAATTTTGTCACCGATGCCACCGTAGGTACAGTTACCTGTTCCCAGCACCCGCAGACACATTAGTTTCCGCGCCCCGCTATTGTCAGCGACATTTAAGTAGGTTTGTTGTTGAATCACGGTTTTTACCTAGGTGAAATTTAACTATCGGTTAATATTTCCGCCACTTCCCAACGTTTGGTTTTACTGAGGGGGCGGGTTTCACGAATACGAACTCGATCGCCTTGTTTGGCTTGATTCTCTGCGTCGTGAGCCTTAAATTTCTGGGTTTTCACGACGATTTTGCCGTATTTGGGGTGAGGAGAGCGGTTTTCAATGGCTACCACTACGGTTTTATCCATTTTGTCGCTGACCACTACCCCAACTCTTTCTTTAACTGCCATAACGGGTTATGCCTCCGGGGTGGACTGGGCTAGTTGGCGCTCCCGTTCTACGGTCAATAATTGGCCAAGACGGTGGCGGGTGTGTTTGAATTCGTGGGTTTTTTCCAAGCGGCGGGTGGCCTGTTGCAAACGCAATTCAAACAGTTTCTTTTTGGCATCGAGGATAGCGTCGGCGATGTCGTCATCGCTCATCTTCCTCACTTCGGCGATTTTCGGCAGAGCCATTAGACAAAATCCTCCTCGCGAGTGATAAATTTGGTCTTAATCGGTAATTTTTGGGCGGCTAGACGCATTGCTTCCCGGGCTACCGGTTCAGCTACCCCGGCAATCTCAAACATAATGAACCCCGGTTTAACCACGGCCACCCAGAATTCGGGGGAACCTTTCCCGGAACCCATCCGAGTTTCTGCGGCTCGTTGGGTGACGGGTTTATCGGGAAAAACGCGGATCCAGATTTTGCCACCCCGACGGATATAACGGGTCATTGCCCGTCTGGCGGCTTCGATTTGACGGGAAGTAATCCAACAGGGTTCGGTGGCTTGCAGGGCGAAATCGCCGAAATTAATCGTATTTCCGCCGGTGGCCAGCCCGCGCATCCGTCCGCGCTGTTGTTTGCGGAATTTTGTTCTTTTGGGACTTAACATGAGCTATTTACCACTGATAAATATTAGGGATCAGCCTTCGCTAGAGCGATCTTCAAACTGTTGACGGCGACGCTGTTGACGGCGCGGTGCTTGAGCGGGAACGGCGGCGGCAATTTCTTCTTGGCCGGGGATAATTTCGCCCTTAAATATCCAAACTTTCACGCCTAGAATCCCGTAGATGGTGCTGGCGGTTTTATAGGAGTAATCGATATCGGCCCGCAGGGTATGGAGGGGAACTCGTCCTTCCCGTACCCATTCAGTCCGAGCGATTTCTGCCCCGTTGAGACGACCGCTAACTTGAATTTTGATCCCTTTGACTTCGGCCCTTTGCGCCCGTTGGATAGCTTGCCGGACTACACGACGGAAGGAAACCCGTCTTTCTAGTTGTTGGGCGATGTATTCGGCGATCAGATTGGCATCGGCATCAACGCGAGCCACTTCGATGACGTTAATGCGAATTTGACGCTGGCCACCGAGGGTTTTTTGTAAACCTAGGCGCAGCTGTTCGATTCCCGTGCCACCACGACCGACGACGACCCCAGGGCGAGCGGTGTGGATGGAGATATCTACTTGATCGGCCTTCCGTTCGATGCGAATATCGGCGATACCGGCATTAGCGAGGTTTTTTTCGACGTAATTACGAATGCGGCGATCTTCTTGCACTAATTCGGGGTAACGTTTCGCGTCGGCATACCAGCAAGATTTGTGATCTTTGATAACGCCGAGACGAAAACCGAGGGGATGGATTTTTTGTCCCATTGTGGTTTTTTTAGTTAAGGTGATTAGTCTTTGTTGCTGGGAGCGACGGCGACGGTGATATGACAGGTGGGTTTGCGAATTTGGTAGGCGCGGCCTTGGGCCCGGGGTCGAAAACGTTTTAGGGTTGGACCGCCATCGGCAAAGGCTTGGCTAACCACTAAAGTGGCGGGATCGAGTCCTTCGTTATTTTCGGCGTTGGCAACGGCGGAACGCAGGACTTTCAGAATCGGATCACAGGCCCGGTAGGGCATAAATTCGAGAATAATTAGGGCTTCCCGATAGGAGCGACCGCGGATCTGATCGAGTACCCGTCTGACTTTCAGGGGTGACATCCGAATATAGCGGGCGATCGCTTTGACTTCGTTAGAGGTATCGATGGTCATTTCAGTTATCAGTTATCAGTTATCAGTTATCAGTCATCAGCTATCAGCTTTTATTTTTTGAAAATTAGCTAACTTGGTGATTTATGGTCACGACTCTTCGGCCTTGCTCAGAGGCCACTATCTAGCTGACGACTGAGGGAGTAGCGGCTGATTTATTTCCGTCCTGCTTTTTTGTCGCTCTTGGCGTGGCCGCGGAAGGTGCGGGTGGGAGCGAATTCACCGAGTTTATGACCGACCATCTGCTCGGAAACATAGACGGGAACGTGCTGTTTGCCGTTGTGAACGGCGATCGTGTGACCGACCATATCGGGAATGATGGTCGAGGCCCGGGACCAAGTTTTAATCACTTGTTTACTGCCCTGGGCGTTGAGTTTTTCGATTTTTTCCATCAGGTGGCCGGCGACAAATGGCCCCTTTTTCAGTGAACGACCCATAATTTTCAGTCAAAAGTAAAGTAATAATTTCTAACCCTGGTTACGACGGCGCACGATCAGATCGCTACTGCGTTTTTTCTTGTTGCGAGTTTTGCGACCGAGGGCGGGTTTACCCCAGGGAGTCATCGGGCCGGAACGTCCGATCGGAGCGCGACCCTCTCCACCTCCATGCGGGTGATCCACTGGGTTCATGACGCTACCCCGAACATGGGGGCGTTGACCGCGGTGACGGGTACGACCGGCTTTACCGAGACTAATATTTCTCGCTTCGGCGTTACCGACTTTTCCGATGGTGGCGTAGCATTCACGCCGGATCATGCGTACTTCTTTGGAGGGGAGGCGGATGGTAACGTAATCGCCTTCTTTGGCGACCACTTGGGCGAAACCACCAGCAGCCCGCACCATTTGACCACCGCGACCAGGAACGAGTTCGATGTTATGAACTTCTGTCCCTAGGGGGATGCGACTTAAGGGTAGGGCATTACCAACCTCAAAAGGAGCGTTTTCTCCGGCGATGACGGTATCACCAACGCCTAAACCGGCGGGGGCGATGATGTAGCGTTTTTCCCCGTCTTTGTAGAAAAGCAGGGCAATGCGGGCGTTACGGTTAGGATCGTACTCGATCGCCGCTACTGTGGCGGGAATATCCCGTTTATCGCGACGAAAATCGATAATCCGGTAAAGGCGCTTATGGCCGCCGCCCCGGTGACGACTGGTAACGACACCGCGATTATTACGCCCTTGTTTGCTGTGTTTGCGATGAGTTAGGGACTTTTCCGGTTCGGTTTTGGTGATCTCCTTAAAGTCGGAGATGGCCGCCTGCCTTGTCCCGGGGGTTAAAGGTCTAAAAGAACGAATACCCATAGTTTAGTTTTCCGTTATCGGGTTTCTTGGTGGTTATACGTCGGGATAGAGGGCGATCGAGTCGCCAGCTGCTAGGGTCACGATCGCGCGTTTGTATTGGGGTTTGTAACCGAGGAAACGGCCGACGCGTTTTTTCTGACGAGAGGGGCGGCTGGTGTTCACTTTCGTTACTTTTACGTCAAACAACAATTCGATCGCCGCTTGAATTTCCGGCTTAGTCGCTTTCAATGCGACATCGAAGACGTATTTATTTTGTTCTAGGAGCAGGGTGGCTTTCTCGGTGACGATCGGCTTTAGGATCAGATCGGCGAGTTGTCTGGCTTCAGTTTTAAGCACCATAGACCTCCTCAATTTTAGCTAGGGCTGCGGCGGTGGCGATAACTCGATCGGCTAGGATGACATCATAGACGTTGAGACTATCGGCGCGAATAATTTTGAGATTGCAGATATTACGTCCCGATAAATAGACATTTTCGGGAATTTCCGTCAAAATCAGCAGAATTTTTTCCTCTGGACTGGCTCCCCAGCGACTTAAGGCAGCGGTGAGTTCTTTGGTTTTGGGTTGGGAGAATTGTTCGGCGAAGCTTTCAACCACGATAAAGTTATCGGCCTGGCTGATCAAAGCGGTTCTCAGGGCTAATCTTTTCTCTTTGCGATTGACCTTAACCTCAAAATCTCTCGGTTTTGGTCCGAAGATGACACCGCCACCACGCCAGAGGGGAGAACGGATCGAACCGGCTCTGGCCCGACCGGTGCCTTTTTGCCGCCAGGGTTTGCGACCACCGCCGCGCACTTCCGAGCGGGTTTTGGTGGAGGCGTTACCTTGACGGGCCGCCGCTAGATGGCTGACGACGACGCGGTGAATTAGGTGTTTGGCGGTTTCGGGTTTAGCGGTTTTCAGTTCCAGGGTGCCTGTTCCCGCTTCTTCCCCTTGCCAATTTTTGACTGTGTAGTTAACCATGGCTTTAATCTTTCCTTGCCCTATTTACCAAATTTCTTGGCGGGGGTGATGTTTAACAGGGTTCCTGGTTTGCCCGGGACGGCTCCTTTGATCAGGATTAGGTTGCGTTCGCTATCGATTTTGACTACGGACAGTTTGCGGATGGTCACTTGGGTTGATCCGTATTGTCCGGCCATTCTCTTACCCGGGAAAACGCGGCCGGGGGTGGTACCGGCACCGGTGGAACCGGGGAGACGGTGGTTTTTGGAACCGTGGGTCATGTTACCGCGTTTGAAGTTATGGCGTTTTTGATAGCCAGAGAAACCTCGTCCGATGGTGGTTCCAGCCACATCGACTAAATCGCCTTCTTGGAAGATAGCGGCGGTAATTTCTTGGCCTAAAGTGTAGGCGGATGCGTCCTCGAGGCGGTATTCGATTAAATGCCGCAGGGGGGAGACACCGGCTTTGGCTAAATGGCCGAGTAGCGGTTTGTTGAGGGCTTTTTCTTTGACGGTTTTGTATCCCACTTGAATGGATTCATAACCGTCGGTTTTTTTCGTTTTGACTTGGGTGACGGGACAGGGACCGGCTTGAACGACGGTGACGGGAATGGCGACTCCCGTTTTGTTGTCGAAGATTTGGGTCATGCCCAGTTTTGTACCGAGGATACCGATAGACACGGATTGTTCTCTTTATCTTTACTAGACGACAATCAAAAATAACGTGGCCGTGGCTATAGGAGCGAGAAAAATCTTTCCCGCTTTATCAGCCTGCCCAACTTGAATGACTTTTTTCGAGTTATTTAAGCTGGCATCCCGTTAAATTCGTAAGTAGGACTAGACAGGGTTGCTGGTTCTGCCTAGATTGTTGCTGGTCTTTGTTTCTTGGGGACTTAAAGGGTTTATCTTCAGTATCCCGGCGAAGACCGAGCGACCAAGGCGGTTCTGCTGGGCAGTGCCTTTAGCACCACCTAAGACCGATTTTGGCCACGATCAAACATTATATAACACTTGTGACTTTTTAGGCAAGGTTTTTTTTAGTCACCGGCAATGATCCTATCTAGTCTGGAGGTTGAAGTCTAGGCTGGGTGCAGGGTCTAGGCTGTGGGGTTCTGGGAAAATCTCCTCGCTGTCACCCTTCAAATTGATTAACTTAATTCTCTCGTTTTCATTGCGGGGAAAGTCTCAAGGGTTTTCCCTACCCCCCACACCCTGTCTCACTTTCAATCTGCTTGTCACCCCTTCAGGTTTCTGGTACTTTTTTAGCCAAAAAATTTGCAAAACTCTTTCATAGCAAGGCTTAAACTGATATTCAGTAGATTGCAATTATAGTATTTATCTTAATGGTGAGGCACAAAGTTTTTCTTTGGGGGAATCGGTCGTCGGTGGTCGATATCAAATTAGGTTACACTGCTTGATGGGGATTACTTTCAATGGGGAGGGGGATGACAGCATTGTACTATCATCCCTTGTTTGGAGGTTAAATCGCTTGCAGGTCTTTTTCTCCGGTACGGATGCGGACGATCTGTTCCACGGGGGAGATGAAGATTTTACCGTCTCCGATTTCACCGGTACGGGCTGCCGAAATCAGCTTATCGACGACCATATCGACTTGCTTATCTTCGACGACGATCTCGATCTTGAGTTTTTGGAGAAATTCGACGGTGTACTCGGAACCGCGATAACGTTCCGATTGACCTTTCTGACGACCGAAACCTCTAACTTCGGAGACAGTCATGCCGACGATGCCCGCGTTAACTAGGGCGATTTTCACCTCTTCCAGTTTAAAGGGTCGGATAATCGCTTCTACTTTCTTCAAAATATCTATCTCCTCGTTGCGTGACGATACCTTCTTGGCGAATTACCTGTTAATTCTAAACGCAGAATCCCTACAATAGCGCTTAAAGTCATGATTTCTTCAATTATGGGCCTTGGCCCCGGTCTTCTGTGGTGAAAAATTTCTGGGTGGGAATTAGCCCACCCGAAGCCATGAATAAACCAACTAGAGAGATAATCCTAACTGAAGACCAAAAACACCGTGAACTAGCAGTAAAATTAGGGCAATACTGCCGATATAGGCGTGAACAGTCCGGAAAAGTTCTTTTTTCCCGCCAGCGAAGCCAGTGAGGGATAATAATCCATTGAAAGCTAATAAGCCAATCGCGATCGATCCCGTCCAGAAATGGCTGCTTTCAAGGATTAGATGTTTCTGCATGACTAGGGATAAAACACCACCGGTGTAACCGAGAGCGATAAATAAAAACAGCCAAGGGGCGAGTTTGCGGTGATCAGCCCGATTTTTGGCTACTACTTCCCCATCTTGGCTTAAACGGCTTTGCCAACCAGCATAGGCAGTATAACTACCCATAACTAAAACCACAATCCCCATCATGACTGGATGTCCCCAATGAACGATCGGTTCGGGAGTTCCGAGACTGCGAAAGGCAGCAGCGATCGGCTCTAGCGCATCACTTAAACTTTGATTCATCTTTGTTACCTAACTTTACAAAACCCTTTTGCCTAAGATTTTAGCCGATCTCTGGTCTGGAAAAACTGCGGTTAGCTGAAAAAATGTCAAGCCTTCGCTAAATTTCTTAATATTTCCGCTAGAGATGAGCGCAGAAATATAGAATAAAGGCAGGGGAAACCAGGGATCCCCACGGGGATTAACTCCTAGGAGGGCATTATGACTTATCTGTTCAAAGATCGGCGATCGGCTGGGAGACTATTAGCTAGTTACTTGACAGAATATACCAATAGTGCTGGGGTGCTAGTTTTGGCTTTGCCTCGGGGTGGGGTTCCGATCGCCTTTGAAATTGCCCAAAGGTTACATTTACCCCTGGATATGTGTTTAGTGCGAAAATTAGGTGTACTGGAGCGAAAAGAGTTAGCTTTTGGGGCAATCGGTCAGAATGGGGTGCGGGTAATCAATGAAAGTATCGTTGAAGACTTGCACCTATCGGAGGCGATGATGGAACGGGTAGCAAAGGAAGAAATGCTCGAATTAGAGCGACGGGATCGCTTGTATCGAGGTGAGCGACCCTTTCCGGTCTTGACGGGAAAAACGATTATTCTAGTAGATGATGGGATCGCTACGGGAGCAACGATTAAAGCGGCGATTCTGACCCTTAAATCTGGAAATCCTGCTGCTATTATTATTGCTGTTCCTGTTGCGCCACCGGAAGTCTGTGATCAATTAGAAAAATTAGTCGATCGAGTAATTTGCTTACATAAACCCTACGAATTGAGATCAATTTCTCTTTGGTACGAGGACTTTTCCCAAACCAGCGATGAGGAGGTGCAAACACTTTTAGCCAGCGTCGATAGTTCTTTGATTTCAGTTTAGGGAATTATGAATTATGAATTAGGAAGTGGGGAGTGGGAAGTGGGGAGACCACTTAGTGTGCGTTGCGGGGGGAGAGTAAATAACAGCAATCTCCTGAATTCAGAAGTCAAAATTGAGACTTCAGAGTTCTAACTTTTGACTTCTACGGCATCGGTATCAACGGTATTGGTTGGGGAAGAAACTTCAGTTTGATTATTTACTCTCCCCGGACGGCGATTGCGATAATCAAGAACTAATCGTGATAATTCCGTGGTTAAAAGGGTGAGGACAATCCCATCATCAATCCAACCAATAATCGGGAAAACGTCAGGAGAAATATCGAGGGGACTAAACAGATAAACCATAGTTCCCAGAATGATAATCCAACGATATTTAGGGTGACTGATTTTGCTGCTGTACCAGTTGTAAAAAGATTCAACAATCGGTTTCATTAATTTGTCCTCGTTCACTGGGATAATTTAATTGTGTCAGGTTCCACTTGGGGGTGATAGTGGGGTTTTGCCCCCCATTATGTAGGGTTATCCCCGCTAATTATCCACTAAAAATGCCCCGAAGAAAATTCACCTTTAGGGATGAGCCTGAAGTATTATTACTGGATGCTTAAGAGGGGAGATAGTGGCATCTTTATCCCCTATAATAGGCGATGACAAACTAATCAATTATCTGCCAGTGTAAGGATGGAAACCCTCTTTCATCTAGCTACTTTTACCTTTGTCTTCGCTTTTGGTGCCTCGGTGGGCAGTTTTTTAAACGTGGTCATCTATAGATTGCCCCAGGGGATATCTCTAGTTTATCCCCCTTCCCACTGTCCGAAATGTCACCACAGGTTGGGGAAAAGCGAGAATATACCCGTTTTTGGCTGGTTATGGCTAGGGGGTCGCTGTCGCTGGTGCAAAACCCCGATTTCTGTCCGTTATCCAGCGATCGAAACTTTTACTGGTTTATTATTTTGTCTGGTTTTAGAAGATTTTAGCTTTTCTTGGCAGACCCTCGGCTATTGGATTCTCCTCAGTTGGTTATTAGCTTTAGCTTTGATTGATTTTGACACGATGACGCTGCCTAACTCCCTCACCCAATCGGGATTAGTTTTAGGGATAGTTTTCCAAACTCTTTTAGGTTGGCAAAATAATCAAAGTGTTATCTATCTTTTTTCAGCGATCGCTAGTGCGGTTTTAGGAGTCTGGTTATTTGATCTGATCCGGTGGGGGGGGAGTTTTGCTCTCGGACAACAGGCCATGGGGGGAGGAGATGCGAAATTAGCGGCCATGATCGGTGCTTGGTTAGGATGGCAAGCATTATTAGTCACCGCTTTTCTGGCCTGCGCTATTGGGGCGGCGATCGGGATGACGGGCATTTTTCTGGGTAAAATGGCAAAAAAACAAGCTATACCCTTCGGTCCATGTCTTGCCCTCGGCGCTCTGATGAGTGTATTTTGGAGTGATAAGATCATCTCAGTCTATCAAACCATTTTTTTCCCTTTGTTGTAAAAAAGTTATCCTGTAATTAAATCTTGATACAATAGTCTTCCGTGTCTTGGATCACCGTCAGAACAACCCCGAGTCGTTGGGAAGCAGATTGGCTACAGGAAATGCTCAAAGCTCACGACATCCCCAGTCGCGTTATCGCTATTGGCCCTGGTATTTATTGCGGCCAAGGTCATCAGGCTGCTCTACAAGTCCGTCCCCAAGATCGCTGGATAGCACTTTTGTTATTAAGTCCTCTAGAGGAAAGTCTATAAATTGTCTTTATTTTAAACTATGTCTCTATTTGATTGGTTTGCAAATCGCCAAAAAACAGAACCCAAGGTTCAACAACAACAGGAACGAGAAATAGCCGATGGTTTATGGACAAAATGCCCAAATTGCGGCGTTTTGGCCTATACGAAGGATTTATTAGCTAATCAACTGGTGTGTCTCGATTGCGGTCATCATAATCGGGTGGAAAGTGAAGAAAGAATTCGCCAGTTAGTGGATGCTAATACTTGGAATTGCCTTGATGAACAGATTCGACCGACGGATCCCCTCAAATTTCGCGATCGAAAAAGTTATAGCGATCGCATCCGAGAAACCCAAGAAAAAACTGGTCTGACGGATGCTGTCCAGACGGGAATGGGGACAATCGATGGTTTACCCTTAGCTTTAGGGGTGATGGACTTCCGTTTTATGGGAGGTAGTATGGGATCGGTGGTGGGAGAAAAACTCTGTCGTTTGACGGAACGCGCTACCGATGAAAGTTTACCCCTGGTGATTATCTGCGCTTCTGGTGGGGCGAGAATGCAGGAGGGAATGTTAAGTTTAATGCAGATGGCCAAGATTTCTGGCGCTCTTAACCGGCACCGGGAAGCAAAGTTACTTTATATTCCCGTCTTGACTAATCCCACCACGGGAGGAGTCACGGCCAGTTTTGCCATGTTGGGAGATATTATTATCGCCGAACCGAAGGCTACTATCGGTTTTGCGGGGAAGCGGGTAATTGAACAGACTTTGCGGGAGAAATTGCCGGAAGGTTTCCAAACATCGGAATACTTGTTAAAACACGGGTTTGTCGATGCGATCGTTCCCCGTACCCATCTCAAAAAAACTCTCGCTCAATTAATTAGTTTACATCAGCCCTTTTTCCCCTTGTTATCCCCCCTGAACAGTCATCATCCATACAGTCAACCGGAGTTAATCCCCCTGAAAACAGCCCAAGGACAAATAATAGTTGAATCCCTGTAGGACAGCACTGAAGTTGCCAGTCCGAGCATTTGTACTAAAATTTTCCTGATCGGCAGTTTCAATTTAGTACATCCCACACTTAACCGGGTTGACAGTGATCGCAAAGTCCAAAAAATTCGAGAGTATGGTAATAAACCTTGAATTGGTGGGATTTTTCGAGTTTTTCTTCCAATTCGTGAACGGGACACTCATTAAAGACGATAGACCGACCGCAATGAATACAGGTAAGATGGTGTTGATCCTGCTGAACGGAACTGTAGAGGGATTCTCCTGTGACTAGGGTTCTCACCTGCACTGCACCCTGTAGCTTTAGGGATTCTAGGGCGCGGTAAACAGTGGCTAACCCCATATTTTGGTCACGCTGACGGAGTTCCACAAACAATTCCTGAGCGGATACTGCCCGATTTAAGGTTTTGAGTAAGTGGATAATGCGCTCTTGCGATCGGGTGCGTTGGGATTTCATATCAAAAAGGTCAGCGATCAAAATTAATTCTATGTCAAAAAATTATCAGTGCTTTATTTATGTTACCCTGCGTCCTTCGGTTCTCGATCCGGCGGGTACGGCGGTAGAGTCGGGACTAAAGCAATTAGGTTATGATACTGTGGCCGGGGTGCGAATTGGTAAGTATATTGAGCTTACCGTAACAGCAGCGGATGAAACCAGCGCTCGCGCGCAATTGGATCAAATGTGCGATCAACTATTGGCTAATCCTGTGATTGAAAATTATCGCTTTGATTTGCATTGTCAGGAGATAGGGGATAGAGATTAGGGGATAGGGAAATGGGGGAATGGGGAAATGGGGAAATGGGGACATGGGGAAATGGGGAAATGGGGAAATGGGGAAATGGGGAAATGGGGACATGGGGAAATGGGGACATGGGGAAATGGGGACATGGGGAAATGGGGACATGGGGAAATGGGGACATGGGGAAATGGGGACATGGGGAAATGGGGACATGGGGAAATGGGGAAATGGGGAAATGGGGAAATGGGGAAATGGGAAAATGGGGAAATGGGAAAATGGGAAAATGGGGAAATGGGGAAATTCACCCAATACCCCAACACCCATCTGATGAGAGCTTTCTGCACAATGAATTAACCAAGTTAAAAATTATGAAGTTTGGGATTATTGTTTTCCCTGGATCGAATTGCGATCGAGATGTGGCGATGGTGACGGAGGGGATTTTTCAGCAACCTACCCGCTATATTTGGCATCAAGAGACGGATTTAGGGGATGTGGATGTGATTGTGGTACCGGGGGGATTTAGTTACGGTGATTATTTGCGCTGTGGTGCGATCGCTCGTTTTTCGCCGGCGATGAAAACTGTCCGAGAAGAAGCCGAAAAAGGTAAATTAGTTTTAGGCATCTGTAACGGTTTTCAGGTATTAACGGAAATCGGGCTGCTACCCGGTGCCTTAATTCGTAATCGCGATTTACATTTTATCTGCGATCGAGTGCTGGTAAAAGTGGAAAATAATCAATCTGTTTGGACGCGGGGTTATCAACCGCAACAGGTGCTTAATTTGCCGATTGCTCACGGAGAAGGGCGTTATTATGCCGCCGAAGATACGTTAAAATCTCTAGAGGATAACGGACAAATTCTCTTTCGTTATTGTACTCCCACAGGAGAGGTAAATGAGTCTGGTAATCCTAACGGATCGTTAAATAATATTGCAGGAATTACCAATAAAGCAGGAAATGTGCTAGGAATGATGCCTCATCCCGAACGGGCTGCCGATCCGCTGCTCAATTTGACCGATGGTAGTCTATTATTTCGGGAGTTGATCAATTGTTGATGACTAGACCTCTTGTAAAAATCAAAAATTGTTGTTAGGGTTAGGAGTTAAGTAGTCAGTAGTCAGGAGAATTAAAAATGAACAATAATCAATTAAATGGGCTATTTACGGATTTTATGCAATTTAATCCTTATTTTTGCCGTTTTTAAACCATCAAATAGTTGGGTTTTTAGGGGTTTAGTTGAAATTTACCGGATGACTGATAACTGATAACTGATAATCCTGTGGCTGTTTTAAAAGATAATCGGGCTACTGTCCAAAAAGTTCTCTGGATCACCCTGCTGCTGAATATGTTGGTTATGGCGATCAAAGCGGGGGTGGGTTTGAGAATTAGTTCTTTGAGTCTGCAAGCGGATGCTCTCCATAGTGTCACCGATAGTGCTAATAATGTCTTGGGACTGATAGCGATGCGGTTTTCCTCTCCCTATCCCGATCGAGATCATCCCTACGGACATCTGAAATACGAAGCGATTGGAGCTTTAGCGATCGCTGCATTTTTGGGGATTGCCTGTTTTGAAATCTTGCAAGGGGCGATCATGCGTATTATCAAAGGCGGAAAACCCGTCGAGATTGCCGGTCCAGAATTATGGCTATTAATTATCGTTTTAGGGGTGAATATTTTTGTCACCTATTATGAAAGATCCGTGGGGCAGCGTGTCGGTAGTGTGATTTTGATTGCCGATGCTCGTCATACCATGAGTGATGTATGGGTGACAATTACAGTTTTATTGGGTTTAGTCGGGGTTTGGGTGGGTAATACGGCTAATATTTCCCAATTACAATGGTTAGATGTGATTTTGTCCTTTCCTGTTGCTTTTTTGGTGTTTAGCAGTGGTTGGAAAGTTCTCAAGGAAAATTTACCTTTGTTAGTGGATGAAATGGCGATCGCTCCTGAAGTGATTCATGAAATTGTCCTGGAGGTGCCGGGGGTGCTTAATTGTCATGCGATCGCGTCTCGGGGAGTGGTGGGAAGACAGGTATTTATAGAAATGCACCTAATTGTCTCCGCTGAAGATGTGGAAACTGCTCACGCAATCACGGAAGCGGTAGAAGCAAGATTAAGTCAACAATTTAGCCCTGTGAGAATTTTAATTCACGTTGAACCGCCAGATTATCACTCCGATCGGATCACTTTTGATGAAGAAGTGTGAAGCAAAAAAGCCTAGAATAAGTAGCGAACTTTTGCTAGAGGTGGCCATGGCGACAGAAAATCAAGCTAGAAGCATAGTAATTACTGGTGGAGCAGGATTTATCGGCTCGAATTTTGTTCATCATTGGTGCGAGAATTATCCTGAGGATCGTGTCATTGTTCTCGATGCTCTTACCTATGCGGGCAATTTGAATAATTTAGGGACACTGAAAGATAGAAAGAATTTCCGTTTTCTGCAAGGGGATATCTGCGATCAAGCTTTAGTTAATGAATTATTTGCCAGTGAAAATATCGATACGGTTGCCCATTTTGCCGCCGAATCCCATGTGGATCGATCGATTCTTGGTCCTGGGGCTTTTGTGCAAACTAATGTGGTGGGAACTTTTACTCTATTAGAAAGTTTTCGGCAACATTGGTTAAGTAATCACCAACCCGATAACTATCGTTTTCTGCACGTTTCCACCGATGAGGTTTATGGCAGTTTAGGAGTAGATGATCCAGCTTTTACCGAAACTACTCCCTATGCTCCTAATAGTCCCTATTCTGCCTCAAAAGCGGGGAGTGATCATCTAGCGAGAGCTTATTTTCATACCTACGGAATGCCGACAATTATTACTAATTGCTCTAATAATTATGGTTCCTATCATTTTCCTGAAAAATTAATTCCTTTGATGTGTATTAATATTCTTTTAGGTAAACCTTTACCCGTTTATGGTGATGGTCAAAATGTTCGAGATTGGTTATATGTGCGGGATCATTGTCAAGCTTTAGATACAGTTATTCACAAGGGAAAAACGGGAGAAACCTATAATATTGGCGGAAATAATGAGGTAAAAAATATCGATTTAGTCAGGATGTTATGTGATTTAATGGATGAATTAGCTCCCGATTTACCCGTGAAACCTGCTCAGAATTTAATTACTTTTGTCAAGGATCGCCCCGGACATGATCGCCGGTATGCTATTGATGCCAGTAAAATTCGCACTGAATTAGGTTGGCAACCCCAAGAAACGGTAGAGGGAGGATTAAGAAAAACCATTCAATGGTATCTCGATCATCGGGATTGGTGGCAACCTTTGTTATCCAAAGAATATCAAGAGTATTATGGGAAAGTTTACGGTTAGAGAAGGGTAAAAAATCTAATCTTAATTTTGGGTGTGTTAGCTAAAACTAACACACTTATTACTTTAGCTAGATTAATATTGTAATTGTCAGTGATTAAGATCACAAAAAAATCACAAAAAAATAGTTAGCTTTGAGAGATAATAGGAGCAGAGCAGACTAAGACTGGCAATCTTTACTTTTTATTAGCAGCAACCATGGCATATAAAAGAAATTATCGCCGCCGCAAGAATCGGCCATCGGGAAGGACAATTCCAGGGATTTTCATCTTTTTAGTTTTAATGTCCGTTGGGATGGCATTTAAAAACCAAAGTTCTCAACTGCTCAGTAATTTTCAATCATTTAAACCGGCAAATGACTTAATTTATAATACTAATAATCTGCAACTTTCTCAGCCAATTATTCCAGGGAATAATCCCCAAGTTAGACAGGGAAATTATCAAAATATTGATCGTCTAGCTCGCAGCATCAATTACCAAGGAAATTCTCTATCAGAATTAGCAACAATTCTATCTAAATATACCAAAACAGAAGCGGAAAAAGCCCGCATTATTTACGTTTGGATCACCCATAATATTACCTACGATGTGGCAAGTTTTTTAAGGGGTAATTACGTTGATGCTAGTCCTTATACTGTCCTCAAAAATCGTTTAGCTGTCTGTTCAGGTTATGCCAATCTTTATCAAGCTTTAGCAGAAAAAATGGGATTAAAATCAGCAGTTGTTATCGGTTATGCAAAAGGATTAGGCTATCTAGTGGGTAATTATAGTGATGCTAACCATGCTTGGAATACTGTGAGAATTAATAATGCTTGGTATCTAATTGATGCAACTTGGGGTGCGGGAGTAGTCAATAACAATCAATTTCAACGGCAATTTAATCCTCATTATTTTGCTACTCCACCCGCACAATTAATTTATAGTCATTTTCCCGAACAAACCCAGTGGCAATTATTCCCGAAAGTTTATAGAAAACCACAATTTGATTCTTGGCCGATTGTGACATCACAATTTTTTCGAGATGGTATAAAATTAGTCAATCACAAGAGTTATGATATCCAGTCTTCAGGAATGACAGAAGTTATTTTACAAGTTCCTAATCACACCCAGATTTCTGCTCAATTGCAACAAAATAATTTACCTATCAATAGCCATTTACCCTTAATTCAAAGAGTCAATGGACAAGCAATAATTCAAGTTTCCTTTCCCCAAACTGGCACTTATGATTTGATGGTTTTCTCTAAAAATAAATCCGATCAAAATAACTTTAATCATGCTTTATCCTATCGAATTACCAGCAATGCTAGGGGTGTCCCTATCCCGAAAACCTTTGCTACTTTTGAAGAAAATAATGCCTATCTTTATAGTCCCACAATAGCCAAATTAACTAAGAATCAATTGGCAAATTTTAAAATAGAAGTACCCAATGCTTTAGCTGTGGTTATCATCGATCAATCATCGGGTAACTGGACTCCTTTAACTAAGTCAGGTAATTTATTTTTCGGTAATGTTAAAGTTGGTTCAGGAAAGATAACTATCGCTGGCAAGTTTACCGAGGGTAATAACTATGCTAGTTTAGTTGAGTACGAGTAATTTGTCTTTGAGTCATTAAGGAGCAAAAAAATGAATTTTGATACTTTTAACAACTCTCGGAAAATCATTATCGAAGATGATAATAGTGTATTGATGTTTGAAGATGAAGAAGTTATTTTAGTGAGAAAATTTAGGGAAAAAATCCAAGCAGATTTTTTAAACTATATCGGCAAATATACTTCCCATGGAAGACTACGAACAGATATGCAAGATAGGTCTTCTCTATTTGGTCAAATTAATAAAATTGAATGGGTTCATTATCCGAGTGAAGGGAAGAATTGTAAATTATTAATACGGGGGGAGAAAGACTGGAGAACAGGAAAAGTTAAAACTTATGGAGAATGTACTTTTTCTAGTGTTTTAGAAAAACTGCCTAAAAAAACACCTGAACGTCCAGATTATGATGACGAATTTCTGCAGGAATTACAAAAACAGGGATTTGAGCATTTCAATGAAACTCGTCAAATAAAAATTACTCTAGAATTTATTCCCGAAAATAGCCCACTGGAACCAGAATCACCCCTAGAGGAAATTCGGCAAATGTTGCGAGAAAATACAGAAAAAACTAACTTCAATTCCTGAAAACCTAATTAGGTAATATGGCAAAAACTCCGAGAATACCGATTCCGATCGAAGTGAGAAAATATGTTTATCAAAGGGATAATTATCAATGTCAGAGTTGCGGTAAACCCGAAAAATTAGCCCAACTTTCCATAGATCATATAATTCCCTTGGCTTTAGGTGGCAGTAACGACATTAGTAACCTGCAAACCCTTTGTTTATGCTGTAATCGCCGCAAAAAAGACCATTTAGACCCTCGTTTTCGGCGTTATTTTCAATAATATCCAATGGCTGCCGACCCTTTCCTCGATCGCCACTTGTGGAAATACCGCCGGGATGAGTTAGAATCGGAAAGAAGAATTTTTGAGTAGCTATGATCAAATTACGTCTAAAACGCTTTGGTAAAAAACGCGAAGCCAGTTATCGTATCGTTGCGGCCGTTAGCACCAGTCGTCGCGATGGTCGTCCCCTAGAGGAGTTAGGATTCTACAATCCCCGCACCGATGAAGTGCGTCTGGATGAAGAAGGAATCATCCGACGCTTACAACAAGGAGCGCAACCGACGGACACCGTGCGCGGCATTCTCACCAAACAGAAAATTTTCGAGAAAATCAATGCCTAGTACCCCCAATTATCTCGAACTGGTGAAATTTATGATCGAGCCGTTTTTGGAAGATCCAGCCAGTCTGAGATTGGATATCGAGCGCTGTAAGGAAAATGAACGTCTTTGGGTGCGTGTAGCCTTCGATGATGCCGATAAAGGCAAAGTTTACGGCCGGGGAGGACGCAATTTACAGGCGATTAGAACTACCCTAGAAATGGCGGCCGCGAGTGCGGGTCGCTCTCTTTATCTAGAAGTCTATGCGGCCGAAAATGAAGGCGAACAGCGCCGCACCCGTCGTTCTAATGGTAACTTTGAAGGTACGGAAAGAAGACCGAGTAATCGACGACCACCCGCACCCCGGCAGCTCAACAACTAACGAGCGATTTTAGGAAAACAGGGAAGGGGTTTCATCCTCGACCCTCTCCAGTTGCTCTAATTGCTGCCAAACTTTGGCGAGTAGAGTGGTTAATCCGGCTCCTGTTACGGCGGAAATAGTCAAAATCTCGGCATTGGTTATTTTAGCAAACTGCTTTTGATAGTTATCTATCGTTTCCTCGTCCACAGCATCAATTTTGTTGAAAACCAGTATTTGCGATCGCTTTTCTAAGCCTCGACCATAGGCGGCTAATTCCCCTTGGATAATTTGATAATCGGCGATCGGGTCTTCTGCTGTCAAGGAGACAAGATGAATTAACAGGCGTGTGCGTTCGATATGGCGTAAAAATTCGTGTCCTAGGCCGATTCCTCGGTGCGCTCCCTCGATTAATCCTGGAATATCGGCGAATACTGTCCCGTCTCCTGTGGGTTTGCGTACCACTCCCAAGTTAGGGATAAGAGTCGTAAAGGGATAATCGGCGATTTTGGGACGAGCAGAGGAAACGGCCGAGATTAGGGTGGATTTTCCCGCATTGGGCAGCCCGATCAGTCCCACTTCCGCTAATAACTTCAATTCTAGGCGTAAATGACGTTTTTCTCCGTCTAAACCGGGTAAAGCGTATTCGGGTGCGCGGTTATTATTGCTTAAAAAGTGGCGGTTGCCTAATCCTCCTTTTCCCCCGGCAGCGACGATTAAAGTCTGTTCGGGAGTGACCAAATCGCCGATAATTTCCTCGCTATCGAGATCGTAAACCACTGTACCACAGGGAACTTTAATAATGCGATCGCTACCGTTGGCTCCGGTGCAGTTGTTCGGACCGCCCCGTTTACCGTCATCGGCCTTAAAATAGCGACTATACTGGAAATCTAGCAGGGTTTGCAGGTTCTGAGTCGCCACAAAAATCACCGAACCACCTTTTCCCCCATTCCCTCCGGCCGGACCGCCTGCGGGGACGTATTTTTCCCGACGGAAAGCGACAATTCCATCACCTCCCTTACCCCCTTCCACTTCTATTTCGGCGCGATCAATAAACTGCATAAGATTAAGTAGTTAAAGTGAAAAAATGATCAAGCTGAAAGCTTTTATAGGTTAATATCTTGCCAATTTAAAGCTTCTGCAAATCCCTGAAAATGTTTGACATTAGTAGTAGCGATGACTAGATAACGACTCGGATATTGTTTTTTTAATAACTGCCAATGAGCAAGAATAATAATATCTACGTCAATATTGTAATTATCAGCCGTTTGTTTGCCAATCTTTCGAGTTTCTACCCAAATTTGTGACGATGCTAACATCACATCGGTATCTAAATTTAAAAAATCAATCACATTGCGTAATTCATTAAGATTATCTAGGCTATTAAAGGAATTTTTTTTGACCGATTCTAATAATAGGCTTCTTCTGACTTCATAATCACAGATATCGGAACTAACTACATAAACGCCTTTAGACAAAAGTGAATAAAGCCAGTCTTCGCATTCAGCTGATTTACCCGCTTTTTTAGGATGAGTTAATAAACCCAAAACCCCCGAATCGATAAAGACAATCATCCTTGGCTATAAAGCTTTGAACCCAAAGGACGAGCATTATCAATCGCGGTCTGAAAATTGAGCAAACACTGGGAAATTTCTTGGTCTTGCTCATCGGTTATTTGTGACCGTTTTTGTCGTCTTTGTTCTAAGATAGCCAAAGCCGAACGATTTCGTTTAATTTGTTCTTTTCGATCCCAATCCGGATAATTGACGAGTTTGGGTTTTAATTGATTCATCTCTTTTAAGTAGGTAGGTGTTAAAAATTGCCAGACATCCCCCTTATCAAGGGGGGAAGGGGGGATCAAAGACAGAATCTATCTTCAATTTAATTGATTCATCTCTTTGACTGGAAATTGTCTATCACAATCTTAGCCGATCCCTTGACCAAGAACAAGAGGTAACAGGCCTCCCCTTTCAAGGGGATGAAAATTCAAATCTTGCTGATTTCAAGCTACCGACGACCGGTGATAGTCACTGATAACTGATAACTGAAATGATACCTCACAACTCCAATCACTATCCCCAAGATTTTTAGTACATTTGTTTGCTAACAAAAAAACTTGTTTCTGGGCGGGGAATCCCTACAATAGGAAACAGGATAATTAGTAGCAGATGAAAACCGATGGGACAGTTTTTTAAACAAACCTTCGCTAGTTGCTTGGGAACTTTATTGGGATTATTGGTGTTTTCGTCTTTAGGTGTGGGGGGATTGGCATTTTTACTGCTTTCCTTGCTTATTTCTAGCGATAGCTCCTCAGTTAAGGAAAAATCAGTCTTAGTTTTTAACTTAGCCACCAATATCAGCGATGCTCCTCCTAGTTCTAGTTTAGCCGATAGTTTGACCGGTGAGAGTGCGACCACTTTAAATTTGCGACAGGTGATAGCGGCGATCGAAAAGGCCGCCCTGGATGATAATATTGTCGGTCTGTTACTCTATGGTCGCGACAATATCGGTGAATATGGCTATGCTACCCTGACGGAAGTGCGGCAAGCTTTGGCAAAATTTCGTCAATCGGGTAAAAAAATTATCGCCTACGATATGGAATGGACGGAGAAGGAATATTATCTCGCTTCCGTTGCTGAAAAGGTGATTATTAATCCCGTCGGGAGAATGGAAATTAATGGTTTAAGTAGTCAGCAAACCTTTTTTGCCGATGCACTAGAAAAGTATGGTGTGGGGGTACAAGTGGTGAAAGTGGGTTCTTTTAAGGGTGCAGTTGAACCCTATACGCGTCAGGATTTAAGTATCCAGAATCGTCAGCAGCTGCAAACCCTACTCGATACAATTTGGTCTAATTATAGTTCCACAGTGGCCAAAAGTCGCAATTTAACCCCCCAACAGGTGCAAACTATTTCTGATACTCAAGGTATTCTGGAAGCAACCACGGCGAAAAAGGCGGGTTTTGTTGATGAAGTGGCCTATTTAGATCGAGTAATTGCTTTAGCAAAAGAGTTGACAGGAGAAGCAAAAAATCAAACTAATCAAGAGGAAGATTCTAGCTCTTTCTCGCAGATTTCTTTAGCTAATTATGCTAGTTCTCTTGATGAGGACGAAGATAGTAGCAATCAAATAGCGATAGTTTATGCAGAAGGGACAATCGTAGAAGGTCAGGGAGATAGAGGCGAAATTGGTGGGGATAAATTGGCGAAGGAACTGCGAAAATTACAGGGGAAGGAGGCGGTGAAAGCGGTAGTTTTGAGAATTAATAGTCCGGGGGGAAGTGCCACCGCTTCTGAGGTAATTCTACGGGAAATTAAGCGTTTAGATGCGAAAAAACCAGTAATTATTTCTATGGGTGATGTGGCAGCTTCTGGGGGTTATTGGATCGCCATGGGGGGTCAAAGAATTTTTGCCGATAATGATACAATTACTGGTTCGATTGGTGTGTTTGGATTATTGTTAAATATTCAGAAGATTGCTAATAATAATGGCATCGATTGGGATACGGTTAAAACTGGAAAATTGGCCGATATATCTACTATTACCAGACCGAAAAATCCCCAAGAATTAGAAATTTATCAAGGGGCAGTTAATCAGTTTTATGATTTATTTATCGAGACGGTGGCCCAGGGGCGAAAATTATCCCCAGACAAGGTTAGACCTGTGGCCCAAGGTCGCGTGTGGACGGGAAAAGATGCGGTTAAAATTGGTTTAGTTGATCAAATCGGTGGTCTAGAAGCGGCAGTACAATACGCAGCCAAAACAGCTAAATTAGGGGATGATTGGAGTATTAAAGAATATCCTCGATCGCAAAGTTGGCAAGAAGAACTTTTTTCTAATTTCTTGCAAACCTATCTTCCTCCTCTCACTAAAAATAATTACCCTTTGACGCAGGAATGGCAAAATTTTCAGCAGGAATTATTGAAGTTACCTACATTTAATGATCCCCATAGTGTTTATGCTAAGTTACTTTTTAATCTCGATTTTCGCTGATATTAGGTAAAAATAATTGCCGCTAATTCTGAAATTATTTGACGACAAAAATTTCTATGAATCGCCCTAATAGCGTTATTCTTGGTTTAGCCTATATTCTGGGATTATTATCTACAGGTCTGCTAGATTTTAGTCCCCAGTTAAACCGATGGCAGGAAGTGGTAATTAGAATTGTTATTATTAGTCTAATTACCCTGTTAACCACAACTTTTATCCGTCGTTTTTGGTGGCAAAGTCCCCCGAAAAAAATTTGGCTGATAGCGGGATTAATAGCTATCTTTGCCGTTGTTTATCTGGAAATTCGCACTCCTTACCCCAGCGCAAATGATATCAGTAATCTTTTAAAAAATAATGTAGTTAACTCTATTAAAATCACGGGTAATATTATATCAGAAATTCGTCTCAATCGCCGAGAAAATTTACAATTTTGGTTAGAAGTAAAGGAATTTAGCATTAGGAATTTACCCACAAAAAAATCCGAGGGTAAACTCTACGTTACTCTACCCAATCTAGCAAAAAATCAGGTTTATCCCGGACAAGAAATAACAATTAAAGGATTACTTTATCGTCCCCGTCGTGCCAATAATCCTAGTGCTTTTGACTTTGCTAATTATCTAGCGCGTCGGGGTGCTTTTGCTGGTTTAAAAGGGGAAATAATTATCAATAAAAAGTCACCGACTTGGGGAGTTTGGCAGATTCGTCAGCGCATTGTTGAGGCACAAATTCAAGGACTAGGCCAAGAAAAAGGGACTTTATTAAGTTCGATTACCCTCGGACGACAAGCGGTTAATTTACCAGCAAAAATCACCGATTTATTTATTAAAACTGGATTGGCTCACATTTTAGCAGCTTCTGGCTTTCATGTGTCTATTTTGTTGGGGTTTGTTTTAACTATTACTCGCAATTTATCCCCTAAAAAACAGTTTATTATTGCCGTTACTATCTTAATGATTTATGGCACTTTAACAGGGTTACAACCTTCAGTTATGCGGGCGATTTTGATGGGAATTGGGGCATTAATCGGGCTGCTTTATAATCGACAAGTTAATAGTTTAGGTTCCCTGTTACTAGCGGCTACAATTCTATTATTATGGCAACCTCTCTGGATTTGGGATTTAGGATTTCAGTTAAGTTTTTTGGCGACTTTGGGATTAATTATTACCGTTCCCTTACTGAAAAATAAAATTGACTATTTCCCTAATTTAATCGCTGAACCTGTAGCTATTAGTCTAGCTGCTACTCTCTGGACTATGCCTTTATTAATGTTTACATTTAACTCGATCGCTCTTTATAATATCCCCATTAATATTATCACAACTCCCCTAGTTACCCTAATTAGTTTAGGAGGAGTTTTTACTGCTTTTTTAGGCTTAATTTATCCCCCTTTGGGCAGTATCGGCGCTAGTATTCTCTATTACCCTCTAAAGTTATTACTGCAAATTACCAACTTTTTTAGTCTGCTTCCTTTTAGTACCTACTCCACGGGTAAATTATCTTTAGGAGTGATGTTAATTATTTATATTTGCCTTACCTTAATCTGCTGCAATCTCTGGTTGCGTCAACGGTGGCATTTAGTCGGTTTATTTATCCTCACTTTAATTTTAATACCGATTATTTATCAACATTTTACTTTAACTCAGGTGACAGTTTTAGCCACCAAATCGCAACCAGTAATAATTATTCAAAATCGAGGAAATACTCTCTTAATTAATGGGGAGGAACCCGCAACAGCACGTTATACAGTTTTGCCTTTTTTGCGACAGGAGGGAATTAATCAAATACAAGGAGCAATAACCGTCAATAATTCGGCGCAATTCTCAACTATCAGTGAGGACATACCAATCAAAAAAACTATTACTTTATCCCAGTTAGAAAAATTTAATTTTGGCGAAATTACTGGACAATTGATCGAGAAAAATTTATTTAAATTTCAGGTAAAAAATCAATCTTGGCTATGGATTATCAACCCGAAAATTCCCGTTAACTTATCCCAAAAATTTAGCCCCCTAGTGTTATTATGGCAGGGAAGCAATCTAGATAAACAATGGTTAGAGTCAATTCGACCGCAAACAGCGATCGCTGTCACTAATAATCTCTCCCGCAATGCCAGAAATCAACTGAGAAAAGCCCGGATTAAGACTTACTGGACCGGGAGAGATGGTGCAATTCAATGGACAGCAAAAAATGGATTTCAACCCTTTCTAATTAATGAGTGATGTGTATCACCAAAACTGAACAGGGAGCATGATGTACCACATAATTACTGACACTACCTAAGATTAACTCAGATAAACCCGATCGACCGTGACGACCAACAATAATTAAATCTATCCCTTCCTGCTGGGCAACTTGACAAATTTTCTGTCCCGGATCACCGATATAATAATCAGCCTTGGCCGTGATATTATCTTCCTTAGCTCGATCGACTAAACCGTTTAACCAAGCTTGTAATTCCCCTTGCATTTCTTCGGTGATTTGTTGTTCTAAGGCGATCATATCGGGGGGATAACCACCACCATAACCGATCAGATTACCATAAATAAAAGTTTCCGTGTAGGGTGTCAAAGGTTTAGACAGACTATAAACAATTCGCAACTCACTAGCGTAGGTTTTCGCTAAGAGAATAGCCGCATTCAAAACCTCTGGAGTGGGATCTTGATAATCCACAGCCACGAGAATTTTATTATAGAGTTTGTTGGTATCCCGATCGACTGAGATTGTTTCCGTATTATCCATAGAATTAGCCTCCTCGATAGTAGATAAGTACCTAAGCAAAATTAATTACACATATCTAACCCCCTCTTGCCTTTTGCCTCTTGCCTTTTGCCTATCTTTACTAGGAAATTAATTTTGCACGACTACTTAACGTCAGGGTTGAAGTTAATCTTTTTTCCCACCGGCTGCCAGCAATACCCTGGATCGCTGACGATCCCCTACCTCTAGTGTGACATTTTTCGGATAATGTAGCTAAATCCCCAAAAAAATTAACAATTTACCCCACTGTCACCCCTGTCCTCACTTATGGCAGTTATTTTAATGGTGAGGTATGAGGTTTTCGTTTTGAGGAGACTCCGAGACGCTCCCCGATCTGATCATACTTCATCTTTATGAGAAAAGCCATAACTAGAAAAATGGTCAATTAATGGGATAAATGCAATTTTTGTCTTTTTCTCTTGCCTTGAGAGATTTGCCTACAGCTAAAGTGTATAATCCAATTAGAGCGAGTTCTAAACCCACAGCTATGATTAGTCGCTACATTGTCCTATGGCTCCCGATGATCGTAATAGGAATTAGTAACGGTATTCTCAGGGAAAGCACCTACGGAAAATATCTCGATGAATTACGCGCTCATCAAATTTCTACCCTGACAGGAATTCTCTTTTTTAGTCTTTATATTGGCACTCTTGTCTATTTTTGGGGTCTAGAATCGTCCGGTCAAGCAATTACCATCGGTTTAATTTGGTTAGTATTAACAGTAGGTTTTGAGTTTCTGTTCGGCCATTTTATCGTCGGTCACTCTTGGTCAAGATTAGGTCAAGATTATAATCTTTTAGCGGGACGAGTTTGGATTTTTGTTCTCTTGGTCATCACTTTTGCTCCCTTACTATTTTATCAACTTTTTTCTTAATTATGAAAGCTATTATCATTAATCGCTATGGCGATAGTAATGTTCTCCAATACACAGACATAGAAAAGCCAATTCCCCAAGGAAAAGAAGTCTTAATTAAGATTATGGCAGCGGGAATTAATCCGATTGATTGGAAGATTCGTCGGGGAATGCTCAAAATAGCCACAGGTAATAAATTTCCCCTGCAATTAGGTTTTGATTATGGGGGAATTATCGTTGAAAAAGGCAGTCAGGTGGAACAATTTCAGAACGGAGATGAGGTTTTTGGTTTTCTCAATCAATTACCTGGTAGAACCTATGCTGAATATGCAATTATTCCCGCTTCCCTATTAGTTAAAAAACCGCATAATCAGAGTTTTATTGAAGCTGCTGCCACTCCTTTGGCTGCTTCTACCGCTTTGCAAGTCTTGCGCAATTTTGGCAATATTCAAGCAGGAAATCGGATTTTAGTTAATGGTGCATCGGGAGGAGTGGGTAGTTTTGCTGTGCAGATAGGAAAAATTTTCTCCGCAGAAGTAGATGGAGTTTGTAGTAGTAAAAATATCGATTATGTCACCTCTTTAGGAGCAGATAAAGTTATAGATTATACCCAAGAAGATTGGAGAAAAACTGAGCAGAAATATGATATAATCTTCGATGCTGTGGCTAAGTCTTCTTTTTGGCACTGTCGTCAGCTTTTAAAACCCCAAGGCACTTATATAACCACCCTACCAAATCCCAGAATTATCCTTTTAAATTATCTCACTTCTTGGTTGCCCCAAAAAGGGAAACTGATATTTTTTGCTCAAGCACAAGCGTCTGACTGGCAATTTCTCAAAGAAGCGATCGAATCGGGAAAATTAACTGTTAGAATCGATCGCACCTATACTTTTTCCCAGGTGATAGAAGCTCATAATTATAGTGAATCGGAAAGAGTGAGCGGAAAAATAGTCTTGATCCCCGATTAAGGATAAATAGTTAGGGATTGCTGAATAAATCTAAAAACCTTGTTAGGTAACACTTTTAGACCTTTTGTCAATCAAAAAGTACCAGATATGGGAGTGATCGGGGGGAAAATTCAGGTACTTTTTCCCTGAAAATTATGTAAGTGCGTGGGTGGAATTAAATATAAGATGAACGTAGGTTGGGTTGAAGCATGAAACCCAACGCCCGCATGGGTTACGCTACCGCTAACCCATCCTACAAATAATTGTTCCTCCCTACTTAATTGACCTCCTGAAAATCGATAAAACCCCACACCCCACACCCTGCCCCCGGGAAAAGCTTTTTCAGCAAACCCTAGTTAGGGGTTTTCCTGATTTTTGGGGGAACGAGTAAATAGTTTTAAGTAGGTAGAAACAGAGAATTCCTTAATTGGAAAGGTGATAAAAGTCAAGGGATTAATAGTAATAATAATATTGCGGCTATCCCTTTGTACCGCCTTGATAATCTGTTTAGCCACCCAATCGGCGGACATAATACCCACAGGATTTAAATTACTCTTAAAAGGGCCAAGAATTAGCTTTCTTACCACACAGGGAGCATCTAAACGACGCAGGGTAATCATATCACCGATCGCTCGTTTACTGAGTTCGTAGAGGGGACTAAAGGCAGGATTAACCTCCGCTTCCGAGGTATTCACCCAGACTTCCTTGCGAGCAATTTGCTCGTTAGTGCGGACAGTTTTAAAGAATAATTCCATTAAACGCCAGACGGAAAAAGTATTCACTTGGTAGGCTAATTCGATCGCTTCTGGGGTTCTTTGGCCGTGGACATTAACGCCATGATTTAAAATCAGTATATCTACAGACTTAAATAGGTTCTCAAGTTGCGTTTCTTCACCGATTTGCCATTTTACGGTTTTTACAGGTACTGATTCGCCGTTAATTTCAATAGCGATCGCATTTTCCCCAGAAGTGAGCGCGATCACCTTGGCTCCCTTCAGTTGTAGGTACTTTAACAGCGATCGCCCTAAAGTTCCATTCGCTCCGGTAATGGCGATCGTTTTACCCTTGAGAGAAAGTGCCGTCCCCATCAATTTATCCATAAAGGTGAAAGTTCCACAATAATAAGCCTTTTGGTTATCAAAATGGTGTCGCCAGTGGTAAGTACGATTAACGCGCCATTGAGCCGGTAAACTCTCAAATTGTCCCGGACGATGGGTTAAATCGGTTAATTCGTCCAAATTGGCGATACCTAAACCTCGACCGATCGCCGTACTGAGAAAAGCCAAAGTATAAAGGGAACCTAACCAACCCAACCAAGGGCGATCGAACCCCCAAGAGTAGGCCAATAGTACAGGTAAAACACTGGCAGCCAACATCACCAAGGCCTCCGGTACATCATTGTACCAGTGGGCCCGACGATAAATTTCCTCGCTCATTACCGACAGATCGGGACGAAAAACCCGATGATGCCAGACGTGCAGACGATAAAGGGGCTGCCAATGGTGGGCTAGAGCATGATAGCAATCACGCACGATCTCCACCCAAATAATTGAGCCACAAATCAGTCCGACACAGAGGAGCAGGTTTGACATAGGGGATAAATGTTAAATTTTCTCAACGAATGTAAACAAAGCAATCTTAACCGAAAAAGCGCATTTATCGGGTAAAAAGAACCAATAGCCTGAAAAACTGGGGTTTCTTTCCCGAAAAAACTTAAGATTCTGTTAAAAATTTTAACAATTTTCGGTAAGATAAAGCAAGAAATAAGCTTCTATTTGAACAGTTACTTAACCTGAGTCGATTATGGCAGAAAATTATTGGTCGCGAGAGGATGATAACGAAGAATTAGACCCGATTGGTTCCCTCCTATCTGACTGGTCCGATCCCGAAGATGAGGAGGACGAATTTAGGAGCGAAATTTTTCAAGGCCGATCGGGACGCAGACAGAAAGCGGCTTTTAGCCTCATGGCGATCTGGACAATAATTATCGGACTTCATTGGCTGAGTTGGGGATATTGGGCAATTATCGCCCTAACTATAGTACTATCGGGGCAAGCTTTGCGGCTGCTGTTCACGAAACCAGAAACGCCACCAATTCCTTTGCTAGATCAGGATTTAGCCTCTGTCCCCAGGGTTTCCCTCTTAGTAGCGGCCAAAAATGAAGAAACCGTAATCACGAAACTGGTTAATTATCTCTGTCATCTAGACTATCCCCAAGATAAGTTAGAAGTTTGGATCGTCGATGACTATAGCACCGATAACACCGGTGCAATTCTCGATCGCCTTGCTTTAGAATATCCCCAATTACAAATTCTCCATCGTGCTGCTAATGCCGGAGGTGGCAAATCTGGCGCCTTGAATCAGGTTTTATCCCTGACTAATGGGGAAATTATCGGCGTATTCGATGCGGATGCGGGATTATCCTCCGATTTACTGCGTCATGTGGTCCCAATGTTCGACGATCGAGAAGTGGGTGCGGTACAGGTGCGAAAAGCGATCGCCAATGCCGCCGAAAACTTCTGGACAAAAGGACAAGCGGTGGAAATGATCTTTGATAGCTGTTTTCAACAGCAACGGATCGCAGTGGGAGGGATCGGAGAATTGCGCGGAAATGGTCAATTTGTCCGTCGTAGTGCCTTAAATCGTTGCGGGGGTTGGAATGAACAAACGATCACCGACGATCTTGATTTAACTATTCGTCTCCATATCGATAATTGGAAAATTAATGTCTTAAATTTTCCCGCAGTAGCGGAAGAAGGGGTGACAACTGCGCTCGCTTTATGGCATCAGCGCAATCGTTGGGCCGAAGGTGGTTTTCAGCGTTATCTCGACTATTGGAAAGCGATTTTAAAGTCTCCCATGCCTTGGCCGAAAAAGTTTGATTTAATTGCTTTTTTGATCGTTCAATATATCTTACCTGCGGCCGCTATTCCCGATCTTTTAATCACTATTACCCAGCATCAAGCTCCGATTTTAACTCCTTTAACTGGTTTGGCTCTTTCCCTTTCTGTCTGGGGGATGGTGACAGGATTAATCCGAGTTAATACGGGTAAAAAATTGACTTTTGCTCTCGGTTTGGACATCCTTGCTCAAACCATTCGCGGCATGATTTATATGATGCACTGGTTTATTATTATTCCCAGTGTCAGCCTGCGGATGGCTTTGCGTCCTAAACGTTTAAAATGGGTGAAAACCGTTCATCTGGGGGAACATCTCCGCGCCGAAGTTTAATTTTCGAGGATAGACTCCCAAAACTTTGGCCTTATCAGACTCGAAATCCCCTGTCAGTCAAGGTTACAGCCTTTGGAACCCCCTTTCGGAAAAATTTCCAATTTCCTTAATCATGCTTGCTACCAATAATGTGTTAATTTAGATACAGAATTGAATTCCGTGACAGCACTGGGGTGGCGAAAAGCGCTCGCTCCAGTTTTTTTTCTCGAGAAAACGGGTTTCTTCAAGAAACCCGTTTTCTGTGGGGTTTTTTGCGGGAAGCATCCCCCTTTCCTTGTAGGTTAAGGGGGTGAGATCATAATAATCCGTTGCCAAAACCGACTTTTCAGAATACAATAGAGAATAGTAGTCATTCATCGCTCAGATTCGTTAAGATGATATTACATGACTAACAATATTGACCATGATCGCTTATTTAAGGAGTTAATCTCCACCTTTTTTGTCGAATTTATCGAGTTATTTTTTCCTCAATTGATGGATTATTTAGATAGGGACTCGATTACTTTTTTAGACAAAGAAGTATTTACCGATGTCACGGAAGGAGAAAGGTATGAAAGCGATTTAGTCGCACAAGTTAGGTTTCGAGGAAAGGAATCTTTTTTTCTGATTCATGTAGAGGCACAGGAAAGTTCCCGCAAGTGGTTTAATCGGCGAATGTTTACTTATTTTGCTCGCTTTCATGAGAAATTTGTCCTACCGATTTATCCGATTGTAATTTTTTCTTATTCAAAGCCAAAAAGAGAAGCGATTAGTCAATATGTAGTCGATTTTCCCGATTTTAAGGTATTAGAATTTAACTATCAAGTAGTGCAGTTAAATCGATTAAATTGGCGAGATTTTCTCAATCAACCGAATCCAGTTGCTTCAGCTTTGATGGCTAAGATGAACATTGCCCAGAAAGAGCGAGCCAAGGTAAAAGCGGAATGTCTGCGCTTGTTAATTACTTTAAGGTTAGATGCGGCGAGAATTCAATTAATTTCTGGATTTATTGATACATATCTCAATCTAAATCCGGTGGAAGAGAGACAATTTCAAGAAGAGATTAGCACATTTAGTCAACCCGTACAGGAGGGAGTTATGCAAATTACCACCAGTTGGATGCGTCAAGGTATCGAACAAGGTATTGAACAAGGTATTGAACGGGAAAAGACATTGATTCTTCGTCAACTTAAACGCAAGTTAGGGGAGATTAATCCTTCATTGGAAACTCAAATCATGCAGTTAAGTATTGATGATGTTGAAGTATTAGGAGAAGCTTTATTCGATTTCTCTAAGGTTGAAGATTTAATCAATTGGTTAAATACTTTAACTGCCTAGTTGTCACGTTAGCGATCGCATCTTCGTCATGACAAGGAGTAATACTATTAGGGGTCGAGAAGGTCGTCACCGACCTCCCCTCCCATTCAGAACCGTGCATGAGACTTTCACCTCACACGGCTCCTAGTTTGATTGTTCCTTTGTTAAGGATACAGCTTGACTTCTTTTGGTTGTCCTTGTATTGTCTATATTAACCTCTGATGATGTTAATGTAGATGATTTAAGGCTTCCATCAGTTGCCGATTTATCATCGTGACAGTGGCGGTGTAGTAATTGAAGGTTTTAATATTCATCCTTTCCGCCTAAGCTTAGAGGGTGAATGTGGTCAACTTCAATTAAATCCGATGGGGTGAAATATTGTCCACATCGGTTACACTTGCCTTGTTGCTTCTTAAGTAGTTTGGCTACTCTCGTAGGTGTGTCAATTGCTTGTCCTCTTCTGGTCGCCCAGTAAGTCCAATTTCCGTCGTAGGGTGAAGCGTCGGCGCGTACTAGGGTATGTCTGACAATTGGTGTCCAATTATGTTTCCATAATTGATAACCATCTTTGGTTTTAAATAACCAAGATTCGTGTCTTTCTTTCCCATTACTGAGTTTAACTGTACCCGGTCTAAAATAATTTCTCAGCTTTTTGTAATTCGCTTTACCGCATCTTGATACTGTCCATGCCCTTAACATTAACCAGATTGTGTAGTCTAGTTTATTGAAGGTATCTTTAGATACTGCTCCTGAGTAGTAGTTAGCCCAACCTCTAATGATTGGGTTTAATTGTCTAATCAGGGCTGATTGAGGTGCTGTTTTGTGTTTTTTGATTACACCTTTTATCACTTCTGTGTGGGCTTTAACTGCTTTTTGGCTAGGTTTAATGTGGGTTAGGAATGTTTTAGGTATTCCTTTCGTTATTTTACCTGCTTTGTATTTTCCGGCTGGGTATTGCCTGATATTGAATCCTAGAAAGTCAAAACCGGGTTCTTCCGTTTTCCCATTATATTCAATGGGTTTGATTGTATGACACACTCTAGTTTTTTCTGGTTTGAGTTCTAATCCAATAGGCTTTAGCCATTCAGAAATGGCAGTTTGGCACTGTTCGATGATTTCGAGTGATGGTGAAATCACTACGAAGTCATCGGCGTATCTTATTAAAACAGCTTGATTCCTATTTTTCTTTTTGGGGAATAGTGTTTCAATTAATCTTGCCATTCCATCCAGTGCGATGTTGGCTAGTAGTGGACTTATTACCCCTCCTTGTGGTGTCCCTGTTTCTATTTTTTCAAATACGCCGTTATCCAATACTCCTGCTTTGAGCCATTGTTTAATATCTCTTTTCAGGGAATTTGGACAATGAATTTTGGACAGTAAAAGGTCGTGATTAATGGCTCTACCGAACCTGTTATGTAAAACTATTAACAACTTATGCTTGTAAAGCTTGTATAGTAAAGCTTTGAGTTTTTGTTAGATTGATATTTATCAACTTTAGAGCATTGCTGGACAGAGAGGGAGCTTGGGGAATTTTCTACATTGTAAGTTCGGAAGAACCTGATTAATTCGGTCGAAACATTTGGCAATATCGGCATCTAATACAAAGTAACTACCTTGATTAATGGTAATGTATATCTTTGATATTGCGTCATGGGCAGACTTTCCGGGTCGAAAACCGTAGCTGGTTCCTTCCATTTTTGATTCCCATTCTGGTTCGAGTGCCGATTTAATCAACGCTTGTCTAGCCCTGTCTTTGATGGTTGGTATTCCTAATGGACGTTTTTCATCCCTACCTGGTTTAGGAATCCACACCCTTCTTAACGGTTTTGCTTTCAGTGTTCCTTTGATTTCTTCGGTTAGATTTAGCCTTTGTTCTGGGGATATTGCTATCATTCCATCGACACCTGCTGTTTTCTTTCCTTGATTGTCTTGGGTTACTTTGCGTACTGCTAATAGACGAGCGTAGTATGATACTAAATCCTGTTTTAAAAAGATGATAACAATCAGTCATAAGTTAGCCAATGATAGTTAGTCAAGTTTTTAATTTCATTAGTCATTGTTTCGAGATACTGACAACGAGTTATCAGAATTTCTTCTATTTCTTCAATTGTTTCAAAATACTCATTAACCAGAGGTTCATCTACTAGAGACCACAATCTCTCGGCTGGCTGTAGTTCTGGCGAATAAGCTGGTAGAAAATCGAGCATGATTCCATTAGGAACTTCAAGTTTTTCACTTCTATGCCACCCAGCATTATCTTGTACTAATAGGACAATTTTTTCTGCTGATAACCCGACATCTTTTGCAAAAGATTGATAGACTAAACTTAACCATTGATGATTAACTCTTGGGATTAAATACCAGAGTATTTTTCCTGTTTTTGGCTCAACAAACCCGTAAACATATAACCTTAATAACGATGATGCACTAGCGCAGAAGGCCTTTCTCCTATTGGAGCCCAGACTTTTCTAATGATTGGTTTTAAGCCAACTCGATGTTCGTCAAAGAATCAGACTTCTACTTGAGAATTGGGAAATTTATTTCTTAATTCTTGAACTTTTACTGGTAAGTTTTGCTTGAATTTTTCTTGTTCAACTGGGTCTCCCTTTTTATGTTTTGCCCTGGGTTTTTGACAAGAATATCTCGACTTTTTTAGGTAATCCCATCCTCTTTGATTCCAAACTTTTTCTCGCCCCGTTTCCTTTTCTATCCATCTGGCTACCTTCGGTCCTGTCCAAATTCCTCCATCCGCAGGACGTTCTTTCAGTTCTTCTTTTAATTTTTGAAATTGTTCTTCCTTCAATAAAGGTTCTTTTCCTCTCCGATGTTCTGCACTTTTTTTCTTGAGATTTTTAACTCCTTCTTCTCCTAATTCATTATATTTCTTGAGAATTCTAAAACTATATTGATAATCTAACCCCACAGCTACCGCCGCATTTTTGATTGTCCATCCTAAGGATATTTTCCACAATAAGTGCCATCTTCTTGTTTCCACTGAGTCTTGACTGTTTCTGTATCTATCTTTCAGTTCCTCTGAACTCAGATGTTCGGCTAAGTAAGCTTTCTTGGGCATTTTATTTCCTCGTCTTTACTTGTTTTATTATAACAGGATTTAGTATAACATATCAGGAGAGGCAAAAGGCAAAGGGGAATAAATAATCAGTTTTTAATAACCAGATTTAGTATTAGTGATAAATGACAAAAAAGGCTGAAAATGCTTCAGCCTCGTCTAAAAAATCAGATTTTACCCGCAAAATTAAGGAATAGGATTAGCCGAATCCTTGCTTGCTAGGGTTTCGGGAACAGCTTCCGTCTTACCAAAAGCGATTCTGAGGAAGGGAGGGGCCAGGAAAGTCGTCAAGATTACCATAATAATAATCGACACCTCCAAAGGCTTATCCAAAATTCCGCTGGCCGAACCAATCCCAGCAAAAACTAAACCCACCTCACCCCGGGGAATCATACCCACACCGATGGCGAGGCGATTGATGCCGGATATGCCAAAAACTGCCCAGCCTGTCACCAGTTTACCGATAATCGCCACAACCATCAAAAAGACAGCGATCAAAAGTCCGGCCCGATTCTCTGGCACCGTTGGGTTTAACACACCGAGATCGGCACGCGCTCCCACCGTCACAAAGAAAATCGGTACAAGCAAATCGGCGATCGGTTTAATTAACTCATCCAACTCGTTGCGGGTATCAGTTTCATCAAGCACCAAACCCGCAGCAAAGGCCCCTAAAATCGCTTCCAGATGAATAGCATTGCCTAAAAATGCCATAAAGAAAGCGAAGACAAATGCGGGAATAACAATATTTCCCCGAGTTTTCAGCCGCTCCACGATCGCCACAAAACTTTTGTTAAAAACACCTCCCAACAAAATTGATCCGATCAAAAAGGCCGTAGCGCTGACAATCAGATAAATAACATTGGTCACATCAATCTCACCGGTTTTGGCTAAACTAGCCACCACAGCCAGAACAATAATACCAAGGACATCATCGATCACCGCCGCACCGACAATAATTTGCCCTTCTTTGGATTTGAGTTGACCTAACTCTGATAAAACTTTCGAGGTAATACCGATACTGGTTGCCGTTAAGGCTGCCCCCGCAAAAATCGCCGGGATAGCCGCCACATGAAAGACGAGCATTAACCCGGCTGTACCTGCCGCAAAAGGTGCCGCAACCCCCACACAGGCCACCACCGTGGCTTGAATTCCCACTTCCTTGAGTTGTCGCAGGTCGGATTCTAGGCCAATTTCAAACAGCAGAATAATCACACCGATTTCAGCTAGAACCGAAATCACTTCACTTTGGGACTCAAAGATTCGGTCCACGGCAGCCGGGGCCAATTGATTTAAACCTTGCAGTACCGTCATAATCAGCGAGTCCGAGGCCGATAGTCCCCCTTCGGGAAAGATGAGCAGATGCAGGGCCGAAACGCCGACAATCACACCGGCCACCAGTTCTCCCAGTACGGGAGGAAAATCCAATCGTCGGGCGGCCTCTGCGCCGAGCTTGCTGGCCAGATAAATCACCACCAGTGTCAGCAATACGCCAGAGAGAATAATCGGTGAATCCTCGGCCACAACGGTGGCAAGCAAGGGGAGCGGAGTCATGGGGGCTGCTATCTCCCCGATCGAAGGAGGCAGAATAGGGGACAAAATCATCAGTTTAAAGGGATGAGGGTTAAAGATTTCAGGTGGTCATAAAACTGGGGGATAGGAAAAAGGGCCACCGCTCAAGGACAGTCAGGCTGAGGATGGGGTGGCCCAGATCAAGACAAGCTTAGTTGTCTAGATTTCACAGCCCTCTGGTCCACAGAAACTCTGTCCGTACAGAACCTCCGCATCACAGAGATAGATCATGCCCGCAAAATTGAGGAAAAACTGATCGGCAACCTGCTTGGCAATATTTTGGGCCATAATTCGATCGGGGGTAAGTATCTCGAACTTAACATTACTGTCGGTTTCGGAAACGTGGGGTTGTCCCGACGAGCGCACGTTGCGACTGCCTTTACCGCCAGTATCCATCACCGTGTAACCGGTCGCCCCGCATTCTTCGATGATCTTGGCGACTTTTTTCAGCAAAATCTTTTCTGTGACGATGACGAGCTTTTTGGCTGGTTTAGCCATGTTGATTATCTCCTTAAAAAATATGTACATTTATTTGCTTGGTAAGCCCCGTCAAGGGAGCGCCCACCGACCACAATCCTAGCCGCCGCTGAGGGCCTGGGCGAGACCAAGGAAGAACGGGATACATAAGCCGATCGCTACGGGCGTACCGATGGCCGTGGACGCGCCTATATAGGCGGAGGGATTAGCCGAGGGGATACCGGCCCGCAACGTGGGCGGCCCGGAGATGTCGGAACTAGAGGAAGCGATGACGGCCAGAACCACGACACCGCCCCAACTGAACCCAGTGGCGTAGTGGGCAACCATGCCGAGACCGAAGGCGATTAGACCATGCACAAAGGGTGCTAGGACGCTATAGACGACATACCACTGGGCCACCTTACGCAGTTCACCCACCCTTGACCAAGCCTCCATCCCCATGACCAGCATCAAGATCGAAAGCAAGCCGCGAAAGAGGGGATCGTAGAAGCTTTTATAGACAGTTTCCGGCTGGGTGAAGATGCCCAAAGCCAGACCTAATAACATGGCCGATAGGGCAGGTCCGCGAAGGCTTTCTTCAATGATCGGCCAAATCTTGACCCGATTATCCGCTGGCTGCTGTAGGCTGAGATATTCCTGCCGACTGCTGGGATAATCCTGCTGATCGGAATAATCCCCGGCCGCCACCGGCTGCTTGCTAAAAGACTCTTGGTCGTAGGCTGCTTCTTTCTGCTTCTTCTTGTTAAGATAAATGTTAGCCACCACGATCGCCGTTACCAGCGCCGGGATATCCATAAAAGGATAGAGTGCGCCGGCCCAGGCCTCGTAGGGGATCTTTTGTTCTTCTAGTACCGTCAGACCGGCTGCCATAGTCGAGCCACTCACGGCTCCAAATAACCCCCCAGTCGCGATCGCATCCACCACCTTCACCTTGGGCAGATTGGCCAAGGTATAGCGGGCGATGAAGACCACCAGAATCCCTACTATGACGGCAAAGATCATGGGTAATACCATTTCCGTCAGGTTGGAATTGCGGATGGCAATCCCGCCGGTCAGACCGATTTTGGTCAGCAGCATGAAGACGATGATCGTACAAATCGACTCTGGGATGACCAATTCACTACCGAGAGCGGCAATGATCATCCCACCAATCAAAAAGGCCAGCGTTGGCGACTGCAACTGCTGGATAAAGTCCATGACAAACAATGAGAAAAAATCCACGAATACCTCCTTAAGCCTCCCCTGATGAGGAGTATTGAATATAAACGGACTAAATGAACCTTCAAAAGCTGAAAGAGAGTAAGAGTAAGGCTCTTTACCCCTTAAGCAAACCTGTTGCGGGCAGAACTTTGGACAGTGTCAAGTCCGCAGGTAAGCCTAATTCGGGATTTTTGGCGGTTGAACTGGCCCCGATCGCCGTCCCAGAAGCTACCCCGAAGGCGAGAGCTAGAGGGTGATAAACGATGGCAGCTGTTAGACCACCGAAGATATCACCCCGCAAATTGTCAAAATGAATACGATTGGTTATTTCCATGAGAATCCAACTGAGCAAAGGATTTTTTGCCACAACAAAGCCGGCGGTTGACAGACCAGCCTTGATAGACAAAACTTTATGGTTTTTAAAGATCGATTGTTATAAATCTATACTAGAACGGATATCTTGACAAGCAAATTTTTGTAAATTGAGTTTGAATCGATATATCTTTACAAAAGTATTGATTTAAACCTATGATATAAGCGGGGTGGGGAGGTTTTCACTCGTTCCCCTCCATTCCTGCTTCTGTTTAGCAAAGCTCCTCAAGGCAGTAACAGAAGTGTAGCTCTCTAGAGGCCTCTCTTGATTCACGCCACTTTACATCAACTGATTGTCTTTGAAGCGACCGCTCGTCATGGCAGTTTTACCAGGGCTGCTGAAGAACTATCGATCACCCAACCCACCGTTTCTACTCAGATGAAACAACTGACTAAATCCGTGGGTTTACCCTTATTTGAACAGATAGGCAAACGTTTGTATTTAACCGAGGCCGGACGCAGTTTATTAGTCACCTGTCAAGCAGTCCTCAAGGATCTTGATAACTTTGAGATGGCGATCGCCGATATCAAGGGCATTAAACAGGGTAAACTGCGTTTAGCGGCGGTATCCACAGCCCAATATTTAATCCCTCAGATACTAGGTCCTTTTTGTCAACAGTACCAAGGGGTGGATGTGTCCTTAGAATTGACCAATCACCAAGACCTAGAAACAAGGATGATCAATAATGTTGATGATCTATATATTTTAAGCGAACCCCCCCAAGAGCTAAACCTGGAGATTCAACCGTTTCTGGAAAATCCCCTCGTGGTTATTGCTCGCAAAGATCACCCCCTAGCGGGACAGAAAAAAATTCCAATTAAACGACTGCAAGGGGAACCTTTTATTATGCGGGAAATGGGATCGGGAATTAGACGGGCAGTACAGCAAATTTTTCTCGACCATGGCATCACCCTATCTGTGCGTTTGGAAATCGGCAATAATGAAGCCATTAAACAAGCGGTCGCCGGTGGGTTAGGAATTTCAGTTCTGTCTCAGCACGTCTTAAATTTAGATCCTCCCAATGGGGAATTTACCATCCTTGACGTGGAAGATTTTCCCATCCAACGCCATTGGTATGTGGTTCATCCCAAGGATAAAAAACTATCGGTGATCGCCAAGACTTTTCTGGATTATCTCCTCTCAGGGGACGTACGGGTGTATGCACCCAGAGACCTGCGATCAAATCGAATTCCTTAAGCGCAAGCGATCGATCTATCTTCCATCCGAACAGGTGAAGATCAAGAACTCGATCGCCTAGGGAAACCGATCAGCAAACCCTAATTAGTGAGTTATACTAAATCCGTTGAGTACAGGCTAGTTATGAGGAGGGGCAAGAGGCAAAAGGGGGAATAAATAATCAGTTTTTAATAACCAGATTTAGTATTAGTATTATCTCTATCCGCAGGGAAATTAATTCCCGAAAAGCTCAACTTTTTTCTGGGTCAATATCCTACCAAGAAGACCCCCGATAGCGCATTTCTCGACGCAGAGCATAACGACGGGCAAAATTGGGAACATCGCCCCGATGACCTAATAAAATCACCGTATCGCCTTGCTGTAGAATGCTGGAATTGTCGGGATGGGTGATGACACGACCATCAAATTGACGGATAGCAACGATAATAAAAGCACCCTGTCCCCGCACTTCCATCTGACTGATGGGTTGTCCCAAAAAAGGCGAATCGCTTAAAATCGAGTATTCTTCAAATTGCAGGTCGATATCGGCTAATAATTCGTTAAGATTGCGCCTACCTTCATCTTCCTGTAAAAAATCAATCGCGGCTGGATGGGTGATTAAATGGGCCATTCTCTCTGCTCCAATGGTAGCAGGTAAAACCACTTGATCGGCTCCAGCTAGTTTTAATTTTTTCTCGGTGCTGGGATATTCTCCCCTAGCGATTATGTATAGTTGCGGACTGAGTTCTCTTGCGGTTAAAGTGATGAAGACATTTAAGGCATCATCGGGCAACACCGTCGCTAAAACTCGCGCTTTGTCGATGCCAGCTTTTTGGAGAATACTTTCATCGGTGGCGTTACCATTAAGAGTTATGTAACCTTTTTCCTGAGCTAATCTAATGCGATCGGGGTTATTATCGACGATAATAAAGGATTGGGCTGTTTTTGCCAATTTAGTCGTTAGGATGCGTCCTATACGCCCAAAACCGCAGATTATGACGTGATTTTCTAGGGATTCCATCTCTTTATTCATCCGGCGATCGCTAAAGGCTTTGTTAATTTCTCCCTCGGTGAGCATCTGAAAAAACCCTCCCACCACATAAACGGCCGAGGTAGTCCCACAGATGATAACTAACATGGTAAAAGCTCTCAGACTGGGAGTGTTAATCGGTTTAACTTCCCCGAAACCTACCCCAAATATGGTGATAATCACCATATAAACGGCATCTAGAAAACTCCAACCGTAGGCCATATAACCGATAGTTGCTCCGACTACCGTAGCGAGAAAAAAACTCGCACCGATGATAATCCTTTTCAGTGAACTTTGCATCGATTTCCGTGACCTGACCATCTAGCCATTAGCTTACAGCAGAATCGAGGACGCAGGAGACAGGAGACAGGAGACAGGAGACGGGAGACGGGTTTTGGGGTTTTGGGGTTTTGGGGTTTTAGTTCAATTTCCCCACTTCCCCACTTCCCCACTTCCCAATTCATAATTCATAATTCATAATTCCCTTGAGACTTGACATTGGGGACAAAAATGAGAGGAGCGTCCACTTAATTTAATTCTGGCAATAGTTGCACCGCAAAGGCGACAATTTTCGCCAGTACGACCATAAACCCAGGCCATCGCCCCATAATTGCCATTAACTCCCGTAACGTGGAGAAAATCGCTAAAACTGGTGCCGCCTTCAGCGATCGCTGTTTCCAGTACAGAAATAATGTTTTTTGTCAATAAGTCTATTTGCTCAATTTTTAAGAGATTAGCGGCAGTTTGGGGATGGATACCACTTTTAAAAAGAACTTCATCCGCGTAGATATTACCAATTCCTGCCACCACATTTTGATCGAGGAGAAAAGTTTTAATCGGACGACGACTTTTTTGACAGTGACTATAGAGGTAATCGGGGGTAAAATTGCGATCAAAGGGTTCCAATCCCAGTTTTTTGAGAGCAGTAATCACGCTTTCTGGGGTTTTATCGGCGGCAATCCACCAAATTTTCCCGAAAGTGCGGGTATCGACGAAGCGCAATTCTTGTTGATTGGCAAAAAAGAAGCGTAAGCGCGTATGAATCGGCAGGGGAGTGGTATCTTTTACCCAGAGCAATTGTCCGGTCATACGCAGATGAACCCCGATACTGCTACCATTATCTAAATTGGCGAGGAGATATTTGCCTCGGCGCTGCCAATTGGTAATCGTAGTCTGAGCAATTCCTTGCAGAAAAGTTGCCTCACAATTAGGATAGGCTAGGGTACGCTGTAATAATACTTCCCCACCGATAATTTTTTTGCCCTGGGTAACTTGATTTAATCCGCGACGCACCGTTTCTACTTCTGGCAATTCTGGCATATAAGTAATTGAACAAAATTAAGTTCTTGGTTAGGGTAGGCAAAAGGCAAAAGATAGATAAACAGAACTTTTCATCGGGAAACGACACCAAATTAACGTCAATTCTACTTTAACTTTAACATTTCGATAGTATCAATTATTTCCCGTTCAAAACTGACTTGAGCGCGATTAGTTTTACCACCAATATAAAAGCGATCGCCTGATTGTAAAGCCCAAATTTGCGAATGGGAAAAGTAACTCATTACCACTCCCATCATCAATAAAGCAAAACCTAAATAGACGATAGGCACTCCCGGATCTGCCTTAATTTGTAACCCTGTACTGCCCACTAATTCGACTATTTTTAGATTAACTCCATTGATAGGAATTGTCATTCCTTCTCGTACAGCAGAGGTTAAATCTCCCTTAGCATCATAGACAATTACCGTACCTTGTAAATCTCTGGTTAAAAGAGAAACTCCCTCACTAAGATCGGTTTTAGTCGGAATCCAAGTTCCCCAGATTTGTCCATTACCTTTGGTGTCTAAACTAGCCATCGGTAGCTGTAGGATCGGACTATTATTCACCTGTACTTTTACCCCGGCAATTCCCCAACTGGTTTGATAAAAAGTCACCCCTTTATGGTGCAAAGGTTGGTTAACTTGAATAGTTTTGCGATCAATCTCCTGTCCTTGATTATCGATCACCGACAAATCAGAATAAAATTGTTCTATATCACCTTTAGGACTATAATCAATCCAAAAACGATTAACTTTAATCCCCCAATCCTTAGGGAGAGAATTTTTAGATAAGGGTCCAGCTTCAATAATATTTTTAACCTGAAAACTATCGCCACTAGCTACCATTTCTTGAGCGAAAAACCCCGTTAACGCTCCCCAGATCGACCCTGCTAAAATAATTAACATGGCTGCATGAACGATAATCGGACCGATTTTACCAATCAGACCTTTACGCGCGTAAAGACTGTTATTTTCTAGAAAAACTTTGTAGCCTTTTTTTTCTAATAGGGGGGTGAGGGATTCTAGGGAACCAGTTTCTAATTCAGCACTTAAAGCTAGTTTTTGAAATTGGCGAGATTGTTGATAAAATTGCCAGTTTCTGGCCGCCTTTAAAGCGGGTAATTGTCGTCGGAAAGTGCAAGCGGTTAAACTGGAACCAAAGAGAATTAATAATGATAGATACCACCAAGTGCTATAAACATGATTTAATCCCAATAGTAATAAAACTTTCCAAGTCAGAAAGCCAAATAAAGCCGGTTTCTCAGGATAATTAGCTTGGTAAAAAGATAGGGATTGTCCCTGTTCGATTACTGTCCCAGAAATGCTAAAAATAGCGATTAAAAGTAAGAGGATAATTGCCAATCGTAGATCGGCAATAGTCTGGATAAATTTCCGTCCCCATCGGACCAGTGTATTCTTTAAATTTGAGGAAGTTTCCGATATAGTCATAGTTAAAAGTTTTGCAATTCTAGCCAATTATCTATCATAACTCTCCACCATCACAGCAGACGGGATAATAAAGAAAAAACTCCAAAACCGATTAATAAAACCCCACTGACAGGATTAATCCACCCGGACCATTGACGCAGGGAAAGAAAGCTTTTCAGCGAGGCAGTAAAAGAACCGACGATAATTAGGGGTAAAACATAACCGCCAGTGTAGGATAACAATAATCCCCCTCCTAAGCTTAAATCCCCCGTATTTGCCACCCATGCCAATAGAGTTGCCAGAACTGGTGTACTACAGGGAGAAGCGATTAAACCAAATGTTAAACCGAGAAGATAGGACCGCAAAATCGGCGGAAAATCGCCGGTAATCCAATCGGTAGCGCCAAGGGAAGGGAAGCGCAGGGGTAATAATTCCAAGAGGTTTAACCCCATCAAAATAGCGATCGCACTGACGATAATTGGTAAACCGATCCCCACCTGTCCATAGACTTTGCCTAAAGTAGCGGCAATTAGTCCCAATCCCGCTAAGGTGGTGGCTAATCCTAGGGAAAACCATGTGGACTGCCAAAAAGCCGCTAAACGGCCTTGATTTTCGTAACCCCCGATATAAGCGACGGTAATCGGCAACATCGACAGCATACAGGGGGTAAGACTGGTGAGTAAACCGGCTAGAAAAATCACGGCAATACTGACAAAACTAAGGTGAGTTAGTTGGGAAGTCACTAAGCGATCGGCGTATTGTTCAAGGTGATAGAGTTGGGTCTGTAATTGGTCTAACATATTGGGGAATTTTTCAGGCTAAATTTGGCTCATTTCTAGGATATTACCATCGGGATCACTGACAAATAATGCCTTTCTACCCGAGGCACTCATTTGAATTGTATAACCTTGACTTTCTAGATAGTTACCCATGGCTGTCACGTCATCAATAGCGAAGGCAAGATGAGGATTACGTCCCCATTTTTCGGGATTGGGACGGTAGTTTTGGTAATTGCTATCGACAATTAAATGAATTTGATAATCTCCCACTTGATACCAAACCCCATCGTATTGAAAAGGGCGATCAATTCTAGTCAATCCTAGAACATTTTCGTAAAAGTTAATGGCTTTTTCTAGCTCCGTGACTAAAATCGCCGTGTGTAAGGATTTTGTGATGTTCATAGTTAATATCTGACTCGCGGATCGAGCCAACTATAGGTTAAATCGGCAATTAAGTTAAAGATAACAATTAAAATCCCATAGATAAAGGTAATCGCCATCACTACGGGGGTATCACTGCGGGAAATAGAATCGATTAATAAAGCACCGATACCCGGCACACGAAACACTTGTTCTGTGACTAAAGCTCCAGTAAAAATTGAGGGAATATCAAGAGCAATCAGGGTGACAACGGGGATTAAAGCATTGCGAACTATATGCTTAGTTAGGACAGAAAAATTAGTTAGTCCCTTCGCTAAGGCAGTTTTAACGTACTCTTGGTGAATTTCTTCGGTTACGGAAGAACGCACGAAACGCATCAACATCGCTCCTTGATATAAGCTTAATACAGTTACAGGCATAATTGACTGTTTCACCTGCTCGACCAAACTATTAAAATCACTGATTTTTAGGGTACTGTTATAAAAAGATGGTAGCCAGTTTAACTGCACACTAAAGATAATAATTAATAACAATCCCGTCACAAAGGTGGGTAAAGAAAAACCAAGCATCGAAAAAGTAGATATAATTTTGTCTAACCAAGAATAGCGCTTGACTGCTGAAATTATACCCAAAGGAAAAGCGATTAAAACCCCGAACATATAGGCACTACCCACAATCCAGAGAGTTGTGGGTAAACGCTGCCAAATTAGGGTAAAAACTGGGCTGCGACTGGTGAAAGAATAGCCCATATCTCCTTGAAGAAATGCTAACAACCACTTGACATAACGCACGGGAAGGGGTTGATCTAATCCGAGACTTTTGCGAATATTTTCTCGCACCGCTTCCGTAATAGCAGGATTAGCGGCAAATTCCCCCATCGGATCCCCCGGCGCTAGGGCCAAGATGCCAAAAACCACCATACTAATAGCTAAAAGAGTGGGAATCGAAAATAATAATCTTTTCAGAAAATATTTGAGCATTTATTTACTACGCTTCCAGTCCTTGATGTTCCAAGTATTTCTATCCCAGGGAGTTAATTCAAACCCCGACAAACTATTGCTAATTGCCACCACATCGGCACGATGAACCAGGGGAATAATTACAAAATCATTAATTAACATATCATTCATTTTAATCGCTATTTCTCGCCGTTTTTCTGGGTTTAATTCTTGACTAAAAGCTTGCCATAATTTATCGTATTCAGGATTACAATAACGAGCATAATTATCCCCGGCCCAACCATCAGCTTTTTGGGGAATTTCGCTACAGGTAAAGGTTTTAAAATAGGCTTTCGGATCGGGACTATTATTACCGGTAGTGTACATTTGTAGGTCAGCATAAAACTTTTCTACCGTGTCATCGTTAGCAGGATCGCTAGAAAAGAAAATACTGGCATCAACAGTTTTTAATTCTACTCCTACCCCGATCGCTTGTAAACTTTGTTTGATAATTTCTTGGGTTTTCTGACGAAGAGGATTGACGGTAGTTTGAAAAACTAATTTCATTTCTACCCCATTTTTATCCCTAGTGCCATCACCATTACTATCTTTCCATCCCGCATCATCTAGTAATTTGTTAGCCTTTTCTAGATTAAATTCATAGCTAGTATTGGGCGAATTATATTCCGATGGCATCACGATAAAATTAGGAGTTGTTTTCCCAGTAATACCATAAAGTTGCGTGGCAATAGTATCTCTATCAACGGCTAAAGATAAAGCTTCTCTTACTTTTACATCACTCAAAAAAGGATGGGGAAACTTAATACTAGACCTCTCACCTTCAGGAGTAGCTTGATTAGGATCACTCAAATTAAATAAAACTCGTTCAATCAAAGAACCGAAACTAGATATTAACTGACCCCGACCCGCTTTTTCTAAATCACTTAAAACCTTAGCCTCTACTTGCAAATTATAGGCATAATCCGCCTCCTGTGTCTGTAAAACCGCTCGTGCCGCAGAAGTGGCATCACCTCCTCCTTTTAATTCTATTCTTTGAAAACCTAATTTATCTGCTTCTCGAAAGAAAGAATTTGGTTCATAAACCGCCGTATCTCCCGGTTTAAATTCTACCACTTTATAGGGGCCAGTTCCCACCGGTAATAAATTAGCAGGGGCCTGGCGTGCTGTTTCATTGCTATACTTTTCATAGAGATGAGCGGGTAAAATCATCCCTTCTGTTCCCACAAAAACTAATGACCAAGCGGGATTAACTTGCTTAAAAGTTATTTTAACTGTATGGGGATTGATCGCTTCCACACTTTTAACTATTTCATAATCGCCAGCGCTAGTAGAACCAGTTTTTGGATTGGTAATAAAATTATAGGTAGCGATGACATCTTTGGCAGTAAAAGGAGTACCATCCGACCATTTAATATCTTTTTTTAGCTTCCATGTCACCGATTTACCATCCTGGGCAACTCCCCCATTTTCAATAGTAGGAATTTCCGCCGCTAAAAAAGGAACTAATTCCCCTTTTTCATCGAAACTAGCCAAAGGTTCTAAGGTAATGCGACTCGCTTCTGAGTCTTTAAATCCCGTGGAGAGATGGGGATTTAAAATCGTCGGTGCTTGCCAATATAAAAGTTTTAAAGTTTCTGAATTATTATTGGTCGTTGCTGGGGGATTATTAGCTGTTTGTTGATGACAAGCACTAAAAAGCAGCGTACAACTAAGGGATAAAATTAACAGGGTCAAGAAAAGCGATCGCTTAAACATTTTTAATGACAATCAATAGTTCAACAGGGTGACTTAGGTGATTCCCTACCCCACCAATAACAAGTTATCAGACATTGAGTCTTGATCTCGATCGATTAATCGATTATTTGCCTTTATCCATTCCTAGTCAAGTTAAATCGATCATGCTATGGTAGCGATGCTGTACTAGACAATAAAATTCTAGGCACGGCGACGAAAATGCTTATGACCTTATTTCATCAGGGTGCGACAGCAGCGGAAATCGTTAATCGTTACCCATCACTAAATCTAGCTGACGTTTACGCCACGATCGCTTTTTACCTCAAGCACCAATCGGAAGTAGAATCCTACTTGCAACAGCGACAACAGCAAGCACAGGAGATTCGGGTAATCAATCAAGAGAGATTTGACCCCCAGGGATTGCGAGATCGCTTTCTTGCGCGTAAAGCAGCGCAGCAAGAATGATTAAGCTTCTGGTTGATGAGAACTTTGATAATACTTAACTGGCTTTCTGTGTTACGATGGTGTCAGTTTTCAAAATACCCGTTATAAATCAAGGAAAATAAAGTTATGTCAAACGGTAAAGAAATTTTAGTTATCGGTGCAAGTCATATAGACATAATTGCACAATACGGATCGGGGGAAGAACAATCAGATTCTTATTCCTATTCAGAGTTAGACAAGGAAGGTGAAGTTAATTTTTCACTAGGAGGAACTGGTCTTATTATCGCCTATAGGATTGCCACTCTACCAGATAAAGAATATAAAATCCGGTTTTTAACCACCGTCAATCCTAATACATTAAGAGGCAAGAGTATGCTAAAAGTCTTAAAAAAGTTTGATATTGACGACACATATTGCATTAAAGATAATGCTATTAAAGAGGGTTGCTTCGTCGGAATGTATAACAAAGATGAAAAAAAGATTGAAAGTGCGGTTACTCAAACTTCACTAGAGACAAATAAGATAAATGATAATCTGAGTAAAAGAATTACAGATAAGATAAAAGAGGCAATTAGTAAAGAAACTTCTATTGTGATTGCTGACTGTAATTTACATTCAAAACATTTATGTGATATTTCTAATAAATGTTTGGAAACAAAAACTTTATTATTCGTTGAAGGTGTTTCCGAATACAAGTGTAAAAGACTAATAAGAATAACTAAGCAACCCAATTATAAGCAGCCAGATAATTCCCATAACTTTATAATTAGTATTTTTTCATGTAACATGGATGAATTTATTAGTTTAGTAAACTATGCCAAAGAAGTAGGTATTATTTTAAATGGTGAATGTGAAGATTTAGTTTCTGTATTTAACGGGAGAAATAGTGCTAACCAAGATTGTATTGCTAGTGTGTGTAAAAAATTCTTAGTTGAGTGTTTTTTAATACATGATAATAATAGAGGTTATCTTATTTTGACAAAGGACGGAAGTTCTTCTTATTTTCAATTGAAAAAACCAAAAGGAAAAGGAGTTGGCGATGCAATCATTGCTGGTGCTGCTCACTATTATTTTCATGAAACTAAAGATATGAACTCAAGAACTAATTTTGAACCAGATTTTGACAAGATGAATAACTTTATCTATGCAGCGACAGAAGATATTTCATTAAAAATAGATGCTGATTTGCTAATAAAAGAAGATATAACAAAAATGGTATACGATGACTATAAGGAAGTGACTGCTTTATCTACCAATTTTATTAAAATTGGATTTTTCATGTATATGATATTGGTCAATATTGCCTGCTTTTATTTTGTTACAGTCAAAGCCCTACCAGCAACAATGCTTTTTTACACTTTCATTTTTAGTGGGATTATGATAGCTTTCTTAAGTCGTCTGATTCCTCCTGATGTATTAATTGAATTCATCAAAAAAATCACTAAAATTTAGACTTAGATTAAATTAGGATTTGAAATGTCTATTAGAGTCAAAATCTGCGGTAATCGAACTCTATCAGATGCTCTCATATCATGCCACTCTGGGGCTGATGCGATAGGACTGATACATGGTATAAACTATGCCTCTGAAGACGAAGTTAGTCTTACGAATGCATCTCAGATTTTAAAGAAAATCCCTGTTTTCGTAGATGTTGTACTAGTTACTCATTTTATGTTTGCTAATCAAATATTAGATGTTTATGAGCATATTCCCACATCTTCAATACAATTACAAGATAATATTTCTGAAAAAGAAGTTAATATTATTAGGGACAAACTTGTTTATGTAAAGCTTATTAAAGCAGTTCATGTTACCGGGAGAAATAGTATAAAAATGGCTCAAGACTATTCGACTTTTTTTGATGCAATATTACTTGATACCAAGACAGATTCACGAATAGGTGGTACCGGTAAGACTCATGACTGGAGAATTAGTCGTGAAATCGTCCAATCAATTAAACCATGTGATGTTATTTTAGCAGGAGGTCTAACAATTGAAAATGTTGAACGAGCAATAGAGTATGTTCATCCTTACGGAGTGGACGTAAATTCAGGAGTTGATGATATTAATGGTGACAAAAATCTAGAAACTGCAATTACTTTTGTAAAGCGAGCGCAGTCGAGTGCCAATCTAATCAAAAATGATTGTCAATTTTCTGGTGTACATTTGGCAAATGATTAGCTTAACATTGCTAAAAATTTCTCTTCAGAGCGATCGCAATCTTGTAGGGTGCGTTCCCTAATGTGGCTCCTACCGCTCCACTAGCAGTAGGCTAATCTGGCTAACACGCTTTTGGGCGTGATATACGGAAAAGTTACAGCAAAAAAGGAGGTTTATTATGGCTGAACGATTAGCAGTTGATGTTTCACAAACTTATGAAAGTGGATTTCTTGGTAAGTGAGGAGACGATAAATTTCCTTGCACCGGAGCAAGAATAACACGGGTGGAATTCCACAAAGAGGTTTCCAAACACCGTATTACTCCCTTTGATGATGGCATAGGACGGGGTGACGCTCACACAAATGATACTGAACTGCCAGTGCGATCGCTGATCTTGTAGGGTGCGTTCCCTAATGCAAGTCCCACTGATCCAGCGATCAATTTTGGGGAACGCACCATGCCCATTGATTAAAGCTGTGGGTTTAAGTGCGATGCCGCTCTTGTGGGACCAGTTGGGGAATGTTAGCGAAGATTCCCGATGTTTAGGTTAAAATAGAGGGCAAAAGTTGCCACAGGGTCAAGCCAATGACAATCCATCAACCCCGCTATAGCAAAGAAGAATTTGCCCAACGTGGCGATCTGATTTATCAAACTCAAATACGTCCACAAGTCGAATTGGGTAATCAGGGCAAAATTGTAGCAATTGACCTTGAAACTGGCGACTTTGAAATTGATGCGCGTGAAATACCTGCTTGCAATAGACTCGAAGCCCGTCACCCAGATGCTCAAATCTGGATTGTTCGAGTCGGTTCTCGCTATGTTCGCCGATTTGGTGCAGCAATTCTCATTTTGAAACGATTTTGCGTTGTTTCAGCGATCTAGAGATTCGTTAAGAATTATTAACCCCTCTAGGTGCAAGGGTTTTAATGTCATGAAACCTTAAAATGAGAATTGCTGGATTTGGTGGACGTACAAAGAGATTAGTATGATCGCAGGAATCGTTAACGCGGATTTTGAGGCGATTATTTCACTTTCGATATGTGACTCTGAAGGAAATATTTACGCGCAAGATGCGGTCGTTGATACAGGTTTTAATGGTTGGCTTTCATTGCCACCAGACCTAATCGATCAGCTAAACCTGAAATGGAAAAGACGAGGACGCGCTATTCAGCAATTCTCATTTTGAAACGATTTTGCGTTGTTTCAGCGATCTAGAGATTCGTTAAGAATTATTAACCCCTCTAGGTGCAAGGGTTTTAATGTCATGAAACCTTAAAATGAGAATTGCTGCCGCTGTAGGACGAGCATTGCTAAACAGGAAAAACTTTGATCGCTTTTTCGTAGTAAGCTTGACGATCAGCTAGTCCGTTAAGACCACCATTCACTCGTCGGGTGATTTCTTCCACCGTTGCACCGCGATCACAAAGAGCATTCATGTTATTATTATGCCACCAAAAACCGCCACTGGTAAAAGGATAGGTGGTACTAACATAATCAACTCCATCCATCACTTTCGGATCATGAATATAATTCGCAAAAGCTTGATAGTTACTGCGTCCCGTTAGTTGAATAACGCCTGCTCCCTTATATTTGGGACCATCTCCTGGATAAATATTTCCCAGGTCTTTCCGTCCGTTATACTCCTCACCGCTACCGAGTTCTTTCATCCATTTCAAGCCTCCACTTTCATGGGCAGTTTGGCTTAAAAAATGACACATTCGGGGGTGAGTGTTAATTTCAAAGCGATTTAAGCAAGAATTGAGATCTGCTAATTGTCCATCGCTAATGACATTACCATAGATAGATTCGGCTTGAGCTTTGGAGATTAAATTATTACCCCCTGGTAATTCTTTAAGTTCTAGTAAAAGTTTCGCCGAAGATGCTCCCAAGGTATCCAATTCGTCTTCTTTGATTTTTTGTTTGAATTGCTCAAAGGCTTGTTTTGTTTGGGGTCCATAAATGCCATCAACACCATTAGCAGGAAGTAATCCGAGAACTTGCAAACGGGTCTGAACTTCTCGGCAAAGTTCCGAGTCTCCAGCTAAGTAATCAATAGGTTTAACGAGGTTTTGTTGAATGATGTCTTCTAATTTCATGGTGTTTATTTCCTAGTTTAGATTTTCCGATGGTGATCTTGGTTATTTGGGCTGTTTTTGTATTTCCTGAGTCAGGAATTATAAGAGGGATAAAATTGCTGGAATTTTTCATTCCTTGCAAAATTTTTATCCCGTATTTGTCCCCTCAGAAATATGACCTTGTTCTGGGTTTGTGCCAGACCAGAGAACCATATTATGGGTATCAACATCCTCCTGTAACCAGTCAAATACAGACTTGGGATTTGTCGCTGTAATCGCCACTACATATTGAGGATTATTTGTTGTCAGATTTTGACCTTTAGCGACATACATAATATTATCCCAGCCATGACTTTTGGGAGCGTGATCAGAAATAACAGTATCCCAAACTATCGTCCATTGAACGATTTTTGTTTTGTTACCATCACTGATATTAGCAAACATTAAAAGACAGAAAAGCAAAATAATTCTTTAAAAGTGTAGGAAAATTCAAAGAACTATTAGGACGAATTTTGGCTCTTCTAGGTTCTGTGTGATAAGTTTAACGGCTCTTCTCGACTTTGTGTGATAATTTTTACTTATAAAGAGTGAAATGCTGACTGGCAAAGACTTTTAGGACTATTTTGCTGAAGAAACTATCAGTATAGACCTCGTTTCCATACAGAAACCAGAAGAGCCAGTTTAACTTACAGAGGATCGATCAATCTTTTTGTCCTCTGTGTCTCTGTGGTTCCTTGCACTCACTCGCCAGGAAGAATGTATTTTAGAATACATTTCACTCACCGAACCCAAGAGAGCCGAATTTTCGGCAACTCTATAACTTAGCTTCTAGGTGTGTCCGTACTGGCTATAGCTAAAAGTCTTATAGAGCCTGAGTTAAAGTTATGTAATTATAATTCCTGTGGGTGGCATTTTTAGTCCCAAAAACATTCCCCCCGGCAGAACCGAGGGGAAAGTGGGGAAAAACTGCTAATCTAGCAGTTTAAGGCTAAGTCTTGGGATTCTTTTTTCAAGAGATTAACGAGGGTTTCGTCACCACTCTCTTGAGCGATTTGTAAACGACGTTCCAGACGATGACGAATATTGTTCAGATGGATGCTAGAAAGGGTTTCCTCTTGGACAACAACAGGGGGTTTGACAACGGGCAACGGACAAATGTTTGGGGTGACTTGTCCAGCAAGATGAGGACGAGTGCTGTAGGCAACTCCACGATACTGACGATGCAGTTTCGGCTCTAATTGGATCATATGACGAGGATAATGGTGATTCCAGTCCTGACCTCGGTATTTACCCCCGATATCTCCGGTTTTCATCTCCAAGGGGAGCGAATCCCTTTCGTACTTAACTCCTCGATAGGCTAACGTCATATCACTGACTCCCTGCAATGCTTTCAATTGACTTTAATCTCTCTTGTCGTCTCTATTTAGGGACAGCAAGTCAGAAGACTTTATTTCTTATTCTGTATCTATTTTTACATTTCGTTAGGGAAATTGAAAAAACTTTATAAAAATTTAATATTGTCTAGGTGACGATCGTATCATTTTCCGGCTGAGTTTGGTTGCCCACCAAAGGAACCTCTAGGGGTTTGAAGACTAATTGGGGTTGTTCATGCTCAGGGATGAGACGAATTTGAATTTGCGGGCCAGAGGCGGCTAAACGAACCACCATACCATCAACGATGACAGTTTTCTCGATCGGTTTGCCATTGAGAAACGTCCCATTTGTCCCTAAATTTTCCAATTCCCAATGACCGCGATCATTCTGGCGGATTTCTAAGTGCCGCCTCGAAACCACAGCACTATAAAGAACTACATGATTATCCAGCGCCCTGCCAATGAGAATAGTTGATTGGTCATTGTCAAATTGCCAATGTTGTAAGGGCGTGGCTTGATTGGGATGTAAAAGAGTTAAAGTGATCACGGTAACTATTGGCGGCACGATAGGGGTGGTGAACAGGGTAAATCTTATTTGCTCTCAAGATTTATCTTGACATTAAGTCTTTAATCCTAGCAATGAAAATCTCTAGTTACTCGACTGAGCCTTTCTCCTCTATTGTCTCACACTTTCCCGTTCCCTCTGAACCGACCTCGCCCCAAAAATCTAACCCCTTCGCTCTAGTATTAATAAAACTAATGGGAGATGACTTCCACATTTTGACCAATTTTTAACCTCTTCAGGGATAAGATAGTGCTTATGCCACCTAAACATTGATCTATGAGCGGCTTTATTATCAAAATAATCTTGATATCGGCTTTGATTTCCCTGGGAATTAAATATCTAGCCCCTTTATTATCGATCGCTCCCAGTCCTCTTAACACTTTAATTCTGGTTTTTGCTCCTTTTCTGCTCACGGTTTTTGCCCTCTGGAGACGGACAACAACTGATTAGAAATTTTTCTCCTTACTCATCATGACTTTTGGCAGCAGCCTCGGTTTAGTCCTGTTAGTCTTTTGTCTGTTGATTCTCTGGCAGATTCGACAGATTCTCTTATTATCATTGATGGCGATTCTTCTGGCTCAGATTTTAAATTTGGCTGTGACTTGGTGGCAGCGTCATCACCTCAAGCGTTCCCACGCCCTAATTATCACGCTTTTAAGCTTTTTTATTGGTATTATCGGTATTTTTGTGGGGATTATACCCGCTTTAGTCCAACAATTTCGCCAATTATTTAGTTTACTTCCCCAAGCTATAGAAAGACTCTGGGGACAAGTCCATAGTTTTGAGGATTATCTCGATCCTAGTCTGGCCACTGTCTTCCCAGACTTTAAAACGCTGCTGGCTCAATTACAACCCCTAATTAACCAAATTGCTGGCCGGGGTTTGAGCATTTTTTACGGTACTTTCGGCATTATCCTCAGCTTACTGCTAATTGTTGCCCTGAGCTTGATGATTCTCGCCGATCCTGCCGCTTACCACCGTTGTTTTCTGCGTTTATTTCCCGCTTTCTACCGTCCTAGAGTACGATCGATACTAGAACAGTGCGATCAAGATTTAAAAGCTTGGCTAAAAGGAATTTTCTGTCATATGTTGATTATGACCTTGGGCAGTTGTCTAGGTCTATCCTTGATCGGCATTCCCCTCGCTTTTTCCCAATCTATTCTGGCAGGATTTCTCACCTTTATCCCCAACCTCGGGCCGGTTTTAAGTACGATTTTACCCTTTTCTATCGCCCTTCTGGAAGCTCCCTGGCAACCCTGGGCAGTTTTACTACTCTACAGCAGTATTTATCTGTTAATTCAATATTTCGACCATCATCCACCGTTGCCCATTTTAACAGTGCGGTCGCTCAAGCTCCTACCCGCTTTTACCCTGTTGGCCCAGTTGTTTTTCGCCTCGATTTTTGGCTTTTTAGGGCTATTTCTGGCGGTTCCCCTGACTCTTATCGGTCGCATTTGGCTAAAGGAAGCTTTGATCGAGGATATTCTCAATCATTGGCGCATCGGGGATAAGAAATTTTAAACTGGGGATCTAGGATTCGAACCTAGGAAATGGCGGGACCAAAACCCGCTGCCTTACCGCTTGGCTAATCCCCATTGGACAGACCTTTTTAATATTAGCATTTATCTCCCCGGTTTTGTCAAGAAGTTGATAAAAATTTTTTGCTTAGGGATTGAGAGATGCTATAAAAAAGGGAATAGAGGGATTAAGGAGAAAAATCTATGGATAATACCGCACAAAACTGGTACATTGTCCAGGAAAATACGGGAATTTGTCAGATTATAGCCCTAGAAAACGGAAAAACCCCAGTTAATGGTCAATACTGGGGTCCTTTTGCCGAGCGGGGAGAAGCGATCGCCCGTCGGGTGGGTTTAATTCGAGCGGGCAAATGTCAACCTATTGTTTAGCGGTATTGGTGGGCGTTTTCTTGCCTTCAGTGATTTCTTTTTCCAAGATTTCAAAAGCTTTCTTGAATTGAGGATCCTGGAAGGTTCCCACCCGATCCCGTTCCTGTTGAAGATTTTTGCGATCTTCCTCGCTCAGTTCCGACTCCACATCCGGATGAATACCATCTTTATTGATGTCCCGTCCGTCGGGGGTGAGATACTTGGCAATCGTCACCGCTAATCCCGAACCATCACTGAGACTGCGTACCGATTGCACTAATCCCTTACCAAAGGTTTTCGTACCGACAATAACCGCCCGCTCATGATCCTGTAAAGCTCCGGAGAGAATTTCACTGGCACTAGCGGAACCACCATCGACGAGAACAACTAGGGGTTTATTAGTCAAAGCTTGATTGTTGGCCCGTTGACGTTCCGTCACCCCTTTGCGATCGACCGTAGAGACAATTAAACCATCGGGTATCCACATCCGAGCGATTTCGATGCTGGCGTAGAGTAAACCGCCGGGGTTAGAACGCAGATCGAGAATATAACCCTTCACCTGTTCAGCTTCCAATTCGCGAATCGCTTGACTCATATCGCCACTAGCTTGGGCGCTAAATTGATTGAGACGGATATAACCGACTTTACCGATCGGGGTGTTTTCCGTGTGGGAGCGCACTGGGTGAATTTCAATTTTCGCCCGGGTAAGAGTCAATTCTTTCTTCTCCTCACCCCGTTGAATGGTGATCTTAACACTTGTCCCCACTTTGCCGCGGATCATGCTCACCGCTTGCTCGAGTTCCATACCTTCGGTAGATTTACCATCGATAGAGATAATCACATCTTTGGGCAGCACACCAGCTTTAGAAGCGGGAGTGTCTTCAATGGGTGAAACCACGACTAACTGCTTGGTTGTCTCATCTTTGGTCAGTTGAATCCCTACCCCAGTCAACTCTCCCGATGTATCGATCTTCATATTGTTAAACTCTTTGGGATCCATAAAACGGGTATAGGGATCATTGAGAGTTTTCAACATCTCGCGGATAGCGGTGTATGCTTCCTCTTGATTTTTGTAGGAACGATTTAAATACTGATTGCGGATGGCGTTCCAGTCCGATTGATTAAAAGTGCCATCTAAATAAGTGCGGTTGATGATCTGCCAAACCTCATCAACGGTTTCCTTGGGACTTTCCTGAAAAAAAGCTTGACTTTGGGAGAGACGGAATCCCGCCCCCGTGACGGCGACGGTAGACAGGACCACTGCTGTAGCACCGAGAACAAGTCCGCGTTTGTTGATAACCATAGGTAATTTTCGGATAAATTAGGCTGTTCTTGCCGGAACGCTCTTTCTGGCTGACCGTCGAAATATCTTGGCAAAAAGGAGCGTTTAGGTTTACTGGAGACAGACAAAAGAACGCCTATAGACTACTACTGTTATAACATTTATTATCTCTTTCTTTGTCAAACTGATTACTTGAGTAGCGATCGAGTTGTCAGCAGCCCACCTCGCGACCTAAGATAACAGCAAAACTGTCCCGGATTTCCCCTATGAGCGATCAAATTCTTTCATCCCTCTCCCTGGAACAAAAACGACAAACCCTGCGCCACCAAAGGCGATCAAAGGTATGGCAAGCTCTAGGTCGCTTTCTGGTGGTTAGTGGTTTAGCGACGGGATTAGCTTGGGGGATGACTTCACCCTATTGGACAATTACCAAGGCCGGACAGGTGGAAATCGCAGGCACGGAATTAATGTCCCCCGAGTCGATTCGCGCTCGGCTGAAATTAAGCTATCCTCTATCTCTCTGGGAATTACCTACCCATCAATTGCAAGAAAAATTAGCGGCTATTCCCGCTATTGCCGACGTTAAGATCGAGCGGCAATTATTACCCCCGAAAGTGATTGTTTCTATTCAAGAAAGAAAACCTGTTGCCCGTTGGCGTTCCCATCAACAGCAAGGCTTTTTAGATGCCACCGGAACGATAATTCCTCAAAACTATTATGGTCGAACTCTGACTAAAACCCAATTACCTAGCCTAGAAGTGCTTGGTTACGACCGACAATATCAACAACAGTGGCAAAAAATTTATCCCTTAATTGATAACTTATCGATTAAAGTTATCGCCATCGATTGGCGCAATCCTAGTAATCTTGTACTAAAAACTGAGCTAGGACAGGTCTATTTAGGTTTTTATAAAGATAGATTGCCCGAAAAATTAACCGCTCTCGTACAATCACGGCCATTGTCATCCAAGATACCTCTAGCGCGAATTCTCTACATTGACCTAAGCAATCCCGATGCTCCCACTGTACAGTTAAAACCGCAGCCAGCCCCTAGGGTTGCCAAAGTAACGGCAACTGGTAGGGATTAACTGGAATTGATCAGTAAATAAATGTAATTATTCCCTTTAGCTATTGGCAAAAAAACCAAATTATGATTTTATGAACAAGAAACTGATACTGTAGATACTGGAACCAACATAATATTAGTGATAGTGTTAACAGTGCCCCTCTGATTAATCAAATCAATAACAGAATCTTGTACTAAGAGTGTTCCAATTCCAATGACATCGATTAATGAAATTGTTTCCATCTACCCTAATCCGAACAGTAACGATTATGCCAGTTCAGCGATGAGCGAAGATAATCATTACTCCCAGAATAATACTGGTGTATTACTTACTCATCCCCATGAATCACAGATGACACCCCGAGAAGAAAGTCGTAGTAATCGCATCGTGCCGAGCAATGTCGCCAAGATCAAGGTGATCGGGGTCGGCGGTGGGGGCTGTAACGCCGTTAACCGCATGATCGCCAGCGGCGTAACTGGAATCGAATTTTGGGCAATTAACACCGATGCCCAAGCCCTGGCCCACTCCTCCGCCCCCCAGAGGTTACAAATCGGGACAAAACTAACCCGCGGTCTAGGGGCAGGGGGTAATCCGGCGATCGGACAAAAAGCGGCAGAAGAATCTCGGGATGAAATCGCCCAGGCATTGGAAGGAACCGATCTAGTCTTTATTACCGCCGGCATGGGGGGCGGCACGGGAACGGGGGCCGCTCCAATTGTGGCCGAAATTGCCAAAGAAATCGGCTGTTTGACCGTGGGCGTTGTCACTCGTCCCTTTACCTTCGAGGGTCGTCGTCGCACTAATCAGGCCGATGAGGGGGTGGGGGGTTTACAAAGTCGGGTCGATACCCTGATCATTATCCCCAATAACCAGTTATTACAGGTAATACCCGCCGAAACTCCCCTACAGGAGGCTTTTCGCGTCGCTGATGATGTGCTGCGGCAAGGGGTACAGGGTATCTCGGATATTATCACTATCCCCGGTCTGGTGAATGTGGATTTCGCCGATGTGCGGGCAGTGATGGCCGATGCGGGTTCGGCCCTAATGGGCATCGGCATCGGTTCGGGAAAATCTCGGGCTAAGGAAGGGGCGGTCGCCGCTATTTCCTCACCGTTACTGGAATCCTCGATCGAAGGGGCGAAAGGTGTGGTCTTTAACATTACCGGTGGTCAAGATCTAACCCTACACGAAGTCAATGCCGCCGCCGAAATTATCTATGAAGTGGTGGATCCTAACGCTAATATCATCTTTGGGGCAGTAATTGACGAGAAAATGCAGGGAGAAGTCAGAATTACCGTCATTGCCACCGGTTTTTCCGGGGAATCCCCCTCTCGTCCCACCAGTAGCAAGGTGGTGATCAATACCCCCGCACCCAGTCCGGCACCCACTCCCGAACCACCAAAACCGGCGGGATTAGATATCCCGGAATTTCTCCAACGTCGTCGTCCTTTTGATCGCTAACCTCCTATGACTGCCATTGCCCTCACCATCGCCGGTTCCGATAGTGGTGGCGGTGCCGGAATTCAAGCGGATTTGAAAACCTTCGCCTTCCACCGAGTTCACGGCACCAGCGCCCTTACCTGTGTTACCGCCCAAAATACCCTAGGGGTCGAGCGCGTCGAGTCCTTAAGTCCAGAAATGGTAACGGCCCAAATCGATACCGTGGTCAGGGATCTATCTGTGTCAGCGGTTAAGACGGGAATGCTGTTTAGTAGCGAGATTATTGAAGCAGTGGCCGAGGCGATTGAGCGTTGGTGTTTGACCAGTTTAGTGGTGGATCCGGTTATGGTTTCGCGGGTAGGAGCCAAATTAATTGATGATCGGGCTATAGATAGTCTTTTTGATAGTTTAATTCCTCTGGCTTCGATTATTACCCCTAATCGTTACGAAGCACAGCTTTTAAGTGGCATTGAGATCAATGATTTTGAGACGATGAAAGCGGCCGCTGCAATTATTTTCCAGAAGTCGGCCACACCAGTATTAGTGAAGGGGGGAGCCATGAAAGGACGGCTGCGTGGGGTTGATATCTGCTTTGATGGGGAGAAATGGGAAACTTTTAAGACCAGAAGCGTCGAAACCACTAATACTCACGGGACTGGTTGTACCCTGTCGGCGGCGATCGCAGCTAACCTCGCTTTGGGTGATGAACTGAAAATAGCGGTGAAAAAAGCTAAGGATTACGTTACTAACGCCCTCGATCATTCCCTCGCTATCGGTCAAGGAACAGGTCCGGTGGGTCATTTTTACCCCTTAAAAGCCCTAAATTAGTCACTTCATGACCACTACGTCGCGTATTTCCCCCCAAGTACCCCAGAGTTGCACCGGTCGCCCCTCGGTTCCCCTCTCGGTCTATCGAGAATTAGTCAAAGAATTGCAGACTACCCAAGCACGGGTGGAATTTCTACAATCACAAAACCAGCGACTTGTCAAGAGTAATCGGCAATTACGTCAGGAAATCGAGACAGTAGTTGCTCAGGGAAGACGATTAAAAAAAGTGGTACAGGGTTTCGAGAGAAATCCTATCGAGGAACCCTCCTTCCTGATCCCAGTTCGTCCTCGTCTGGTTACACCCTCTTCTCCTTCGCTGCGGGTTAAGGAAGAAGTCTCAGTCACCCCTCCTATCAGCGTCACTGCTTCAAGACAGCAATTACCTAAAAATATTTGGTTAGTGGTCGGGTTAATTATTCTCGTGGTTCTTACCTCTGGTTTTGTGGCTTTTTGGCTGGTTTCTGCCTCTAGAAATGCGGGTTCGACCGACTGATTCACTTTCATCGGGGCATTTTCAAATCAATTTTTTGCCAGATATGATAGAACCATCGTCAGCGACCGCGAGTATAGGCTACATATCAGGAGAGGCAATAGGGGCAAAAGGTGCAATAAGTACCTAAGCAAAATTAATTACACATATCTAACCCCGCTCTTGCCTCTTGCCTCTTGCCTATCTTCACTAGGAAATTAATTTTGCACGACTACTTAGAGTATTTTTTAGGGAGAATGACCGATTGAAAACTGTTTTTTCGGGGATTTTAGTCCTATTTTTCTTTTTTTCGACCGTGCAGGTCTCTTTTGCTCAAGAATCGAGACGACTGGAGACTTATCTCCCAGATCTCAGTGGTTTAGCTTGGGTAGAAGCAGATATTTTTCTAGGGGTTCACGATGCCAAAAATAAGGGCAAAAAAAGTGATCCATCTCAACCAAGGCTGAGTCTTTTACAGCTGCCTACCCAGGAAAAACCGCTATTATGGCAGGTTTTAAGGGTAGATTGGCCAAATCCAGAGGGATTGAGCAACGATCTCGAAAGTATTACTCATATCCCAGAAACTAATTTATTTCTGTTGGCTGAAAGTGGCGAGAAAAAACCTTTTCAAAGACTATTTTTAGCAGCATACAGCCAGCAAAAAGTCAAGATAGTTGAGCAAATAAACTGGCCGATTGCAGTGGAAAATGTAGAGGCGATCGCTGTTAGTCGGCAAGGCGATCGTTATCTATTTATCTACGCGGAACGGGCTGATGGTCAAGAGAGTACAAAGATTCGCTGGACGGATATCTCGTTCAATCCCTTAAAATTCGGGGAATTTCAGTCGGTAACTTTTCGGAGTCCTTTTGGTAGTGGTAAAAACATTCGCCTCATCTCTGATTTAGCCGTAGATAAGCAAGGTAATATCTACATAGCTTCTGCTTACGATCCAGATAATGCGGGGGTGTTTAGAAGTGCTGTTTATCGTATTGGTCAAGTTACAGCTGATAATCACCTAATTCTTGCCCCTAATCCCCAAAAAATTGCAGAAATCGACGGTTCCAAAGTGGAGGCGCTGACCACCAGAGAATCTCCTAGAGGTGAAGTAGAAGTCTTTATCGGTACAGATGACGAGAATTATGGCGGTTTTCTGCGACCTTTGCTCTTAGATAATTAGCTATCCGTCGTCAGGAGATAGGAGATGGGAGTCAGGAGTCGGTCGTCAGGAGATTATTTTTATTTATTCTTCCCACTCCCCACTTCATAATTCATAATTCATAATTCACTGACAGGGGGACAAGCTGGCTGAACTCCTTACAGCATAAGCTTTTTGGGGTGTTCGAGCGAAAAAGTTCTATGCAGATCACCCCCCATTGTTGATAAAGATTTCTAATAAGCTCGCCCAAATCCCTGATTCTCTCGTTAGCTTTTTGGCTGAAAGGGATGTATCTATTTGTAACTGAGGAGCCTAAAAACCTTTGTGGACAACGCTTTGAGATGTCTTGTCCCCCTGTCAGCATAATTCATAATTCATAATTCACAATTCACACTTTGTGCTTTTTGTCAAAAAAACTTTTTTTTTGCAATAAAACTACACAAAAAAAAGATCATCGTTGTGGGTCAAATTGACTCATTTACCTGTCTTAATTAGGATCACCTTCTAGGTTTGGTAAGGGTTTCAATCGTTGCTGCCAAAAAAAGCATAGAACAACCCACTATGAAATTCTATCAAATCGCTGTAACCAGCGTAACATCGTTGTTAAATAAAAATCTTTCTCAATAAATTCTTAAGAATTTGTAAATATTGCGGAATGTTAATTTAAATATTCTCAAGTTTTTGGAGTCAATGAATAATTTTTGCTTATCTTTTCCCACATTGGGTTAGAAGTCAGTAGTCAGGAGATAGGGTGGTCACTGCGTGCGCGTTGCGGGGGGATTTAGGGGTTTAGGGTTTTGGGGATTTAGGGGTTTAGGGTTTTAGTTGAAATTCCCCCACTTCCCACTTCCCACTTCCCTTCTCCCTACCCCCCACTTCATAATTCAGGCTTTTCGGTTTGTGTTATGCAATGGACGGGGGCTATAAGGGATGGAACCCTTATATAGAGAAGCATTTAGCGATTTTTGTCAATTATTTTTGATCTAGAGCGAACTGATCAATTAAATCTCTTGCCAGATAAGGATTTAAAGGATTTAGTCGATTTATGCCTCCTATAGAACCATACCAAGTAACGAAGAGCCATAATTCATAATTCATAATTCATAATTCCTGCTCCCCAACTTCTATTTTCCGTCTAAACTTTTGTATAGGGATAGTCTGGGAAAGTATGGATAACTCTTAGACTAATTAATTCGGGACTCACATCACAATATAGACTATGGCTTACTATTGGTTTAAAGCATTTCATCTGATTGGGGTAGTTGTTTGGTTTGCGGGACTATTTTATTTAGTACGTTTGTTTGTCTATCATGCGGAGGCAGCAACAGAAACGGAACCCGCACAAGCTATTCTGAAAGCACAATACGAGATCATGGAGAAGCGACTCTACAATATCATTACCACACCGGGGATGATTGTCACCGTGGCCATGGCGATCGGTTTAATCTCCACAGAACCGGAAATTTTAAAATCGGGATGGTTACATATTAAATTATCCTTTGTGGCTCTTTTACTGCTCTATCATTTCTACTGTGGTCGCATCATGAAAAAGCTAGAAAAAGGGGAATGTAATTGGACGGGACAGCAATTTCGGGCCTTAAATGAAGCACCAACCCTGTTATTGGTAGTTATTGTCCTTTTGGCAGTATTTAAGAATCAATTACCCCTCGATTTGACCACTTGGTTAATTGTAGCTTTAGTGGTATTAATGGCAGTGACAATCCAACTTTATGCTAAAAAACGTCGCCAAGATCAAGAAAAACTTCGGCAAAACACTCCCCAAAAAGAAGAAGTAGCGACCAGGTAAATTATCCTAATCGTTCCCTAGGTTTCTAGGATAACAGTTAAGAGTGGTTTGATAGTTGTGGGATGGTCTTTTTAGTCCATCCCCATTCTATAGGTAGCAACCTTGAGCTTTAAAATTTTTGGCTTTATGCTATTTTTAAATCTATACCAAAACTATTTAGGGTTTGCTGAAAAAGTACGGACGAAGCATTCGGATAGAAAATCTCCGGTTTCACCGATAGGTTATTGGCCGAATGCTTCACCCCTACAAGACGCGGGCCGATGAAAACGCAAGGTTTTGAACAACGCCATAAATAAAAACAATCTTCTGACTACTGACTTCTAACCCTAACAACAATTTTTGATTTTTACAAGAGGTCCTATGAATAGTTGCTGGATAGATTGGGAAAAAATAACTAGAGATTTTCTCAGTTCCCGCAAAATCAAGCAAGTTGCTGAATTGCGAGGATTCTATCGAGTTAATCCCTCGGGTATTCCTAGAATTCCTCCCAATTTAGAATTGAGAGACTACCAAAATACAGCGATTATCAGTTGGTTTCGTAATCGGGGACGAGGAACTTTAAAAATGGCCACTGGCAGCGGTAAAACTATTACTGCTTTAGCTATTGCCATGGAACTTTACGAAGCGATTGAACTGCAAGTATTATTAGTAATTTGTCCCTATTGTCACCTAGTCAATCAATGGCAACGAGAAGCGGAAAAATTTAATCTTAAACCGATTTTAGCCTACGAAAGTGTCCATACATGGCAAAGTCAACTATCCACAGAATTATATAATGTGCAAGCGGGTAATCAAAAATTTGTCACTATTTTAACTACTAACTCAACTTTTATTAGCGAGGGGTTTCAATCACAAATCAAATTTTTTCCCGATAAAACTTTAATCGTTGGTGATGAAGCCCATAATTTAGGTTCCCCCCGATTAGAAGAGTTATTACCTCGTTCTTTAGGTCTAAGATTGGCTTTATCTGCCACTCCTGAAAGATATTTTGATGAGGAAGGAACCGACGCTATTCTTGATTATTTTGGACAAATTCTACAACCAGAATTTACCCTAGCTGATGCTATTAGTAAAGGTGCTTTAGTCAATTATTTTTATTATCCAATCTTGGTTGAATTAACCGATAATGAAGCTTTATTATACGCAAAATTGACCCAGAAAATTGGCTGGACTTTGCAGAAAAATAGTAATTTAAATGGCAATGAAAATTTAACAGCACTGTTAATGCAAAGATCGCGATTAATTGGCTCAGCGAGTAATAAATTACAGGCTTTACAACAACTAATGCAAGAGCGTTTAGATACGGATCATACCTTATTTTATTGTGGGGATGGTTATGTAGAAAATTATACGGCTAATTATCGTCGTCAGGTAGAGGCTGTTACTCATTTATTGGGCAATCAATTAGGTTATCGAGTTGCTACCTACACCGCAGAAACTTCCCTAGAAGAACGAGAAAAAATTCGCCAACAATTTGAGGAGGGTTATCTGCAAGGATTAGTGGCAATTAGATGTTTAGATGAAGGAGTAGATCTGCCCTCAATTCAAAACGCAGTTATTCTGGCTAGTAGTGGTAATCCTCGCCAATTTATTCAGCGTCGCGGGCGAATATTGCGCCCCCATCCTGATAAAAAACAGGCGACTTTATTTGATATGATCGTTATGCCACCCACCTTAGATCGAGAAACCTGGGAAGTAGAAAGGAATTTATTACGCAAGGAATTAAAACGCTTTCTAGAGTTTGCCCAATTAGCCATTAATGCTCAAGAAGCTGAGACTAAATTAGGGGAGATTCAAGATAGATATTGTCTTTTGTCTAATTAAAACTTGAAAAGTTAAATCTTGGCAGCTTTTATGCTAGAATAGAAGTTAGTCAAAAATTGATCGCCGAGAAAAATTAACCAAACCGAATAGCGATCGATAAAGTTGTATAATTTTCTTTCCTCTCCTTCTAAATTTATATGCCTCCCCGTCAACAACCCCGTCGCATTGCTCGAGAACTTGCCCTTTTGAGTTTAAGTCAGATTAAAGGCAATCCTGAAAACCTAGAACAGCAAACTTTAAACGATTTAATTTTAGTCGCAGTTAGAACCTTAACCCTAGAAATTCAAGAAACCCTAGAAACCGCTGCTGCTGAAATTAGTCGTGGTAATGAACGGATTCTCGCTAGTGATACTAAGGCAACAAATCTAAAAAGCGCCCAAACTATGGTAAAAGAAGCAATTTCTCTTACCCATAATGCCATTAATCGTTTAGGAACCGTGATAGATTTTCCCGAAATTGTCCAGTTATCTAGTCAGTACGAAGTGCGGGAATATGCCCTAGAATTAATCGGTACAGTCTATCGTCGTCGTGCGGAAATTGAACAGGAATTAACCAGCGCTTTAGTGGATTGGCAACTGCATCGTTTACCAAGAATCGATCGGGATATCCTGCAAATTGCCGTGGCAGAAATGCTCTATCTCGATATACCTCAAAAAGTAGCAATTAATGAGGCGATCGAATTAGCCAAACGTTATTCTGATGATGAAGGTTATCGCTTTATTAATGGCGTTCTCCGACGGGTAACGAATAAGCTAAACGAAGCCGAAAAAGCCGTATCTACCCAGAGTTAAACTGGGAGTAAATTAATACTACAATCACCACATTTTATAGGGAAATTTCTGTAAATTGCTATTGTAGTATCGCTCATCTCCCGTGACTTCTTCGCCGATCCAATCAGGAATAGTAATGACTTGATCCTCTTGTTCTAACTCAATTTCAGCCATAATCAAACCTTGATTATCCCCCAAAAATTCATCAACTTCCCAAGTTAAATTATCCAGAGAAATGCGATGACGAATCTTTTCAATTAAAGGTTTCTTACAGAGGTTTTCTAACATGATCTCCGCATCTTCTAGGGGAATTGCATACTCGAATTCTTGGCGACTAATGCCCTCAGTCTTACCTTTAATGGTTAAATAACCCCGCTCTCCAACCACACGAACTCGCACAGTTGTCAATCCCTCTTGGGTAGGAATATATCCTTGACGATACAACTTGCTGGTCGCCAGCGAGCGCCAGTGATCCCCTTTAACCAGAAACTTCCGTTCAATTTCAACAGACATAAGCTTTTGACGATAATAAATTTAAGCCGTAGCCACGGCAGCAGCTTGGGTTCCCAGTTGAATTAACTCGATCTTGTAGCCATTAGGATCTTCCACGAAAGCAATCACCGTAGAACCGTGTTTCATCGGGCCTGGTTCCCTGGTAACATTGCCACCAAGACCTTTAATTTTCTCACAGGTGCTATAGATATCATCCACGCCTAGGGCAATATGACCGTAAGCGTTACCGACTTCGTAGCGATCAACTCCCCAATTATAGGTCAGTTCGATGACAGCATGATTAGCCTCATCGCCATAACCGACAAAAGCCAGAGTAAATTGACCATTAGGATAGTCTTTCTGGCGCAGTAACTTCATTCCTAGAACATCGCAGTAAAATTGTAGAGATTCCTGCAAGTTATTGACCCGGAGCATGGTGTGTAAGAGACGCATGATTATTTTTAGATGACATCGATCGAAAAATTATTCATCCTTGATTGTAACCAGTCCTTGGGCCTTCTTGTCTCCTTGAGGCTCAAAAATCATACTAATACAAGTGTACAAAAACTCACCTTAAATGTCGGCATTCTCCCTCTGTTAGACCCATCTGGTTAGCGGGGGAGGAATGTTGACCAGTACAAAGCGTGCCTAGCGCATCAACGCTCAATATGTGATGCTTCACCTTGGTGAGTTTTCTGGAACCGTAGAACAAGTCCCGATACTAAATCTGGTTATTAAAAACTGATTATTTATTCCCTTCTGCCTTTTGCCTCTCCTCATAACTAGCCTGTACTCAACGGATTTAGTATGACTCTAGTAGTCAAGCTTCAAGTGGGTAGCGAACAGCAAAAATTGTTGTCCGATATCTGTTCGGTTTTTGCGTCAGCTTGTAACTGGATTAACGAGAACGTCAATCCCTGGCTGACTAACCGGAACTCGATTCAAGCTGTCTGCTATCAGGACGTTAAGGATCGGTTCGGATTGACGGCTAACCACGTTGTCAGAGCTTGCGGTCGGGTGGCGGCTAATCGTTTGACAGCAAAACAGAAGGGGAAGAAGGTCAAGAACTTTGCTCCGACAAGTTTCGATTGCGACGCTCGAACTTTTCGGTTTTAAGACCGAAAGAAGGCGGTCTAACTCTTGGACTTTTTATCAGCTTCGACAATTTCTCGAATACAAAGGCATTAAAGAAGGAGTTGAGGTCATCGCGGTTAATCCATGATATATCTTTCAAACTTGTCATTGTTGCCTACATATCGGAATTAGAAGCGGGAAATCGTTTAAGTGTAGCAATAAGGCTTGTGGTTGGAGCGGTGACGCAGACGCAAACGGTAGCCAGATGATTAGACTTTTGGGGAGTCAGTGTAATCCAACCCAGAAATCCGAATGTATTGGCTTGCCCGATAAGTTCAGGGTTATAGAAAGCTCCCGTTAAGCTGACGCTTTAACGGGAGTAGATTACTTCTAACTCCTGAATACTGTCTCTGTTCGGACTTCGGCGTGAGCTTTTGTCGAACGCTCAGTCGAACGCTGAGCTCACGGCCGAAGCCTGTCTCCTTTCTCCTAACCAAGCAGGACAATTTTCGATTTTTACAAGAATTTTATTACAAAAGTCCTTCGAGACGACGACGGATGCTGTCCAACTCCGCATCGGGAATCTCGGAGAACTCCTCCTCAGCGGGGGGGACTTCCTCTTTTTGCCAATCCAACTCTGAGGCATTGCTTTCGGGGGGAATCACCAACATACCCGCTTCAATCATTTCCGCTTGATAACCAGCGCCGCGACAAAATTCTGCCACTTCCTCCGAATCAATTTTCTCTACCGTGGGAGTCGGAAAATCCTGTGCCTCTAACAGCAGAGCATAACGGGTGGCATCATCTTCCGATTCAAACATTAACACCTTATTGATAGCTCCCATTTGAATCGTGTGGATACCTTCGTTTTCTGTGCCTGCGTTAAAAAGTAGTACAAATACACGCATAATTACTATTGGCGATCGATAAGCAGTGGTCATCTATGCTCATTTTACCCCCCTTCTCGATCGCTAATCCTCAGTAATTTTAGTTTCTGGTCAACCACTTTTGACCGTTAAGCCGTTGCAGGGTGTAAAACAAGAGTAAATCAAGACTAACTTTCCTTTCATCGATCATAAATGATTCAATAGTACTAGGTTGAGCTCCACCCTCAGCTTGCGAAAAAGCTTTTTTACCATTGATGTCTTCTTCCGGAAAATAAATGCTAAATTGACGCATTCCCTGGAGCCAGTTGCCGGTTAACTGCCAACAGGGAGAGCTAGAAAAGCCCTGCCCAGGAATTTTATCCTGTTTAAAGGATAGCTTAATATCAGTTATACCCAGCTTTTGCAAGGCTGCCGCTAGTGCGGGCTGAAAATGCTGCTCAATAAATTCAGCAAAGGGTTTTTCTTCGACGGTAGGCTCCTTGGGCTTTTTAGCAGCCGCAGGTTTGGCCGGTTTTTCTGTTTCTGCTGCCGGAGTTGCCGGGGTGGTGGTTTCTTCTGCCATAGGAATTAATCTGGAATGGGTAGGTAGCTACAATTATATTTTCTCCGGGGTTATCAGTTATCAGTTTTTTTAGCTATCAGCTTACCCATCCAAGAATTCCATCTCGAAAGTGGTCAACAGCTGTCCATATCTAGATTTTGTTCTTTTTTTTGCAATAAAGGTCTCTAATTCATCTAGTTCTCCCACTTCTGGAATCGTTTCTGAGTTATGGGAATCAGGCGGCAGTTTTCCCACTTGTTTAACCCAATCCATAATAGTTATTCGTGAGACTCCCGTCACTCTCTCAATGCCTCGAAATCCCATGCCATTTACATACATTTTCAGACGGGTGCGCTTCACATCATCGCTATAGCCCTTGGTTTCATAGCTATGGATGAACTGACGACTCTCTTAGGTTTGCTGGGCAAAATGTATTCTAGGATACATTACTCCTAGCGAGGGAGTGGAACGAACCACTAAAGACACAAAGGACACAAAGATTGATCGATCATTATGTAAGTTAAACTTATCACACAGAACCTAGAAGAGCCAACTGACGACCACAGTTTACACATATATGGTTTTGTTTTTGACCACGATGACCATTTTTATTGATGTGGTCACTTTTACATTCTGGACATTTCATCGTTTTCTTCTCTTCATTGAGTTTCTATTTATTTTGCCTTCTCATCTCTTTATGTGACAACGCCAGGAAAAAGGCAGAGAGGATTAAATATTTAAGAGCCAATTTTAAAGGCTTCTAGAAACAAACTATAGGTAATACCAATTTTTAGTAAATTGAAAGATTCTCGCAGAATTGGTGCGGGTTTAGCCTGGGAACTTTTTCGGTAAGCAATCCAGCTAATTGCCTCCGTAAACAGCAGCAATAAACCGGCACCGGTGACATCCCATTGAGCAGTTTGACCGGCAGTGGTGACAATTGCTTGACCAGAAAAAACTCCAAATAAAACACAAATTATTTGGAGAGAAATCCGTCGCCAAGGATTACTAAAAAAGCTATTAAATCGACTGCTGGTAACATTAGCCAGCGTACTTAAACGAGTGCGTTGCATGGTCATATTTATTTAGAAGTAATACGATTAAGAAGCCACAAAGAGGTAACTATACCAGTAAAGTGAGCGAGAATTGTATTAGTATTAGCCTGCACAATTAACAGGTCAACAGAATTAACAAATTGACTGGGGTTAGAGGCAACATTAAAAGTACCTTGGGGAACATTGAGGGATTTAATTAAGACGATTCCCGCTAACGCTTGCGCTCCCAAAATAGTTAAAAACATCCCAATAATATTAGCGATTAAACCCTGACGGATTAACTGGATAGTATCGGACTTTTTCGGGCGACTATCCTCATCACCCCTCAACATTTGACGGGCAATTTTCATGTAACGAGAAGAAAAGAAAATGGCTACCACTAAGAAACAAGCCCCACCAATGGCACATAAAACACCGATTTCAATACCAGAAGTGCGTTGTCTCGTCCCTAATAAACTGGCGGTAGCAATGAGTAATAAAACCCCTGAAATTACGCCTAGGACAATCTGCGTCCAAAAACCGATTCTTCCCTGACGTAAAAGGATATTAGCAGCCCGTTGGACGGCCGGAGGTAAGGAATAAAGATCAGAATCTCTAGTGGTGGATATATTGGTAATTTCTGATTGTTTGTCTCTCATCGGGGTTAAGCTAGGATTGGGTAAATCTGGTCTTGATCTATTTTCGTCTTTTTTTTTGCCCATGGCTAGAGATTTAATAAACCTCTTGCATAATTAATTTTTCAGGGTTCAAAAACGGCAAAAATAAGGATTAAACTGCATAAAATCTGTAAATAGACCATTTAATCGATTATTATTCATTCTTAATTCTCCTAACTACTGACCACTGGCTACTGACTCCGTTCGGCGGTTCGGACATCGGACGTTCGGCGAGACTTCGGTGGTGAGCTTTTGTCGAACCCTCAGTTGAACGCTGAGTTCACAGCCGAAGCCTCACCCTAACAACAATTTGTGATTTTTACAAGAAGTCTAATTTCGGCACTGACTAGCTATCTGTTTAGCTTCCACCTGTAAACGCTGGGCCATGCGGAACATTTCTTGGCCCGTATGGAGAGAGTGATCGTCGTAGTTAAGGGTAAAGGTTTTTAATTCTTCTAGTCCATCACTGAGATGATTGAGACAGTAGTAAAGAGAAGCGGCCACTCTGGCCATTTTGGCAGGGTTAGGCCTTTGAGAAAACAGGGTTTTGGCTCGATCGAGATTTTGGCGACAGGTTTCTAGATAGTCTTGAAAAACAGCCATTAACTGATCATCGAAGGGATCAGCAGATAGGTGATCGATCTGACCTTTGAGAGGCCGGATAATTTGACCAATCAGGCGATTAATCGGGCTATAGGTCTGGTTATACCACTGTTTGACCAAGGCCTCGTCTTCCTGGACTGCTTCTTTGTAACGATGATAATTTGCTTGGGCTGCGGCCGTGCGTTGGCTGCGGGGAGAATTGCCGATTAGTTGGTTATCATAGTCCTTTCTTAGCCTCGGATCGCTTAAAATCTCGTAGGCGGCGTTAATAGCGACGATTTTATCGTGACTGGCACTATCGTTTTGACTATCGGGATGGAATTGTCTGGCTAAACGCCGATAGGCCTGTTTAATCTCGTCAGGGGTCGATTTATGGCTGATTTCTAAGGTTTGGTAGTGGTTGCCAGTCATGAGCGCAAGCGATCGATCTTCTTTTGTTATTATCGACCATGGTTAACGCAGCGGGGAAGAACAATTATCGAGAATAGGGTGGTGGGGAGCAGAGAAGTGGGGTGTAGGAATTATCAATTATGAATTATGAATTATCAACTGGGGAGCGGAGAAGTGGGGTGTGGGGTGTAGGGTGTGGGAAGAGTAAATAAAAATAATCTCCTGTCTGGGAGTCTCCTGTCTCCTGACGACATCGGCAAAATTAGACAAAAGGATTGATTTCAGGGATATCCTCGATCGAGGGTAACTCTATTTTCTCCGATCGCTCTTGTCTAAGATAATAGGGACAATGAAGCTGACAATCGGGACGATGGGGAAAATTAACTAAATCATTTTGGTATGCCGATAGATAACGATCAAGCTCCTTTAATAAACGGCGTAAATCTCGCCCTGTCTGTTGGTGTAGTTTCTGATTATAGTTAAAAGTAATTTGTTCGGGGCTGCGGGGCAACTGCACAAACCAATAGGTCATCGATAAACTATCAAGAGGATAAGCAGAAGTTTCTCCCAAAACATAGAGATAAAGTCTCGTCTGCCAATTTTTGGCTAGTTTGTCGGCATCAGTAGGTTTTAAGTAGGTTTTCCAGTCAAAAATTACCGCTCGATCGCTCTCTAATAAAATTAAATCATAGATAACCGTTAGTAAATAATTACCCACAGTTAAACTGCGACAATGTTCCGCTTCTCGATTAGCTTCTCCTGGATTTTGGGCAATTGCCGGGGCAGCCTTTAATAAGGCTGTTAAACAATGTTCTAACTGTTCATTTTCCCGTAATAGAGACGCGATCGGCATCCCTAATTCCCGCTGCTGTAACAATAAGTGAAACTGACTGCCCCATTCTTGCCGCTGCAATTGCCCGGGGTCAGCTGGTGTGTTAAGTTCCTCTAGATAGACTTTTTGAAATCTCGGTGGACAGGTTTCCAATAGATTTAAATGGCCTTGAGCAAGACGATAAATCTTAGACATAATAGGTTTATCTTTAATAAGCTGTTCGTAATTTAAATTGCTTGTTGAGACGAAAGAGTCGGCTCTTCTAAGTTCTATGTAATAAGTTTAACTTACATTATGATCGATCGATCTTTGTGTCCTCTGTGTCTCTCTGGTTCCTTCCATTCCCTCGCCAGCAGGACTGTATCTTAGAATATATTTTAGCCACTAAACCTAAGAGAGCCTTGATTTTTTCCCTGAAAACAAGGGATTGCCTAACGCACCCTACTTGACTTGACTACTACAGCGATGGCGATCATACTATTTTTGATATCTGGACTTCCCCGTTGACAAAAAGCCATAACCTGTGCTGTAGAAGGGATTAAGAGAATTTCCAGCGCCCCGTTACTGGGTACAAATCAGGGAAACTTCCAATAAATCTAACGCTTTTTGTTGCAGTTGGGTCGGTCGAGTTATCTTAGAAAAACGATAACTTCCCTCCCAGAAGTGTTGAACGTTGAGAAAAGCGAGACAAAAAATGCTATTATAGATAGAATCTAGACAACTTATTACCCTCACAATAGTGAGTTTGCCCTGATGACAAATTTTTCAAAACTCATAAAAGATACTCTCAATCCACTGCCCAAAAATGACTAAGAGGGCGATTATAGCAATTCTCTGACTTATGAGGTACAGTAGCAACAGTGAGTAAACCAATTGCGAATATCTTTTTGAGTAACTTCTAACATAGCCAATTCAATCCCTTCTATTAAGTCTTTGTAAGTTCTCGCCTTTAGTTTTCTTAACATCGCTTTGACTTTTGACCAAAAGTTTTCAATAGGAGAGAATTCGGGAGAATAAGGAGGTAAATAGATGAGTCTAGCTTTTTCTTGTTCGATTATTTCTCTGACCATTTCTCCGAGATGAATCTTGGCGTTATCCATGATCAGACAGTCTCCTTCTTTAATTTTTGGCAGCACTTCCTTCAGAATAAATCCTTCAAATGTTACCGCATCCACTGCACCGTATATGTTGACTGATGCGACAACTTTTTCTAAGCTTATAGCACTAATTATTGAAATATTTCTCCCTCTTTTTTGTGGTTTTCTTCCCCTAGCTCTTTGGCCAATTAAGGCTCTAGCATAGAGTCTCAAAAGGGCTAAATTTACCCCCGATTCATCGATAAAAATTAGTTTTGATGCCTCAATTTCCCGAACTTCTGACCAGTATTCCACTCTTTTTTGCTGTACCCTGTCACTTTCTTTTTCCGCCGCGTGTAGTGTTTTTTTTTGAAACTATAATTGAGTTTTTGCGTCAGCCGCCCCAAGGTGGCTCTACTGACTTTCACCTGTGTCTTTTCATACAGTAAGTCCGATAATTCTTCGAGAGTTGCATCATTGTTAGCTTCGATGATTTCTATTAAAATTATCAATTGTTCACTATTTAACTTGGTTGGCGGACTTCCCCCTTGCGGACGAGGACGGATATCTCCTGTTTCTTTATGTTGCTTCAATAACTTCTGAATAAAGCTTTTGGCCACGTCAAATCTCTGAGCTAGTCCTCGAATGGAAATTTTTTCTTTCTTCCAGACATCGATAATTTTTTGGCGAAAATCTACGGAATAGGGTCTCATAGGAAGCTGGTAAGTTCTATTATTTGTCTATTTGCTTTCCATTGTACCTCATAGCTCCAAGAATTGCTATAGTACATTTACCTTCGTGTCCAGTTGGATAGGTTTCGCTCTAGATAAAAGCCTCGTCAGTATGAGAGATTTATGTACGCGGATGACTCTTCAAGGAATCGACCTTTTACATGGGTACATTAAGAAAAGTTAAGGGGGTGCATCCATTGATGGATAAGGGTTTTCGGCTATTATGGTATATATGTATGGGGGAAGTTCAGATATACAGAAAGTTGACCCATATCGTTACTCTGGAGAGTTTTATATAGAAAGTTGACCTGTAATATGTAGTTATGCGGCAAGTCCTCGGTTAGGACAGTGGCTTGAAGTTGCTTGCGGGGCATTCATTGACGATAAAAATTGCTTGGCATGGATAGCTGTAACGACAATTTATAACTACAATTGGTTATTGTAGCTGTCGTTCGGTTATGGAATATGAATCGGATGAAGCAAAACGTCTTGCTAATCTTCGTAAGCACGGAATAGATTTTACCGATGTTCCAGCCGTGTTTGATGGGGATATTGTAACGGTTGAGGACGATCGTTACGGTTATGGAGAGCAGCGTTTTGTCACATTCGGTTTGTTGCAAGGGCGAGTGATTGCCGTTGTCCATACAGAACGTGAGGATTGCACCCGTATTATTTCTGCAAGAAAAGCGACGAAATATGAACAACGAACCTACTTCGAGCAACTCTCAAACTGATTGGCAACGATTGGATGCGATGAGCGATGAAGATATTGATTTATCAGATTGTCCAGAGATTACGCCAGAAATGTTTGCCTCTACGGTAGTGCGGCGGGGTTTACCTGCTACAAAAGCCAAGACTCAAGTTACACTCCCCATTGATAGTGATGTATTAGAGTGGTTTAAGTCTCAAGGGCGTGGCTATCAAACACAGATCAATCAATTGCTACGAGCGTATATGGAGGCACATCAATAACAGGCAGATTCATGTTTTTGTATTTGAAAACAAGGATTGCAGCGGCATAATACTAAATCTGGTTATTAAAGACTGATTATTTATTCCCCTTTTTGCCTTTTGCATGAGTAGAAAACGGGTTTCTCGGAGAAACCCGTTTTCTGTGCGTTACTCAACGGATTTAGTATAACAAGGGATTTACCATACTTTATTACACTGAAAACCGCTAAGTAGTCGTGCAAAATTAATTTCCTAGTAAAGATAGGCAAGAGGCAAAAGGCAAGAGGGGGTTAGATATGTGTAATTAATTTTGCTTAGGTACTTATAACAAATCACTGCACCCGAAATAATAGTGAAATTTTGTGACAAAGTGCAGCCAGATACAAGGATCTTTGCTAGAACCCTAGAAGGCTTCTGTGATCAGTCTCCTTAAAGGAGATTGTTTGCAGTAAGCTCATCTGGCTAACAGGCTTTTGGGGCTGATATAGGGAAGGTTTCTTGCGATCGCGCCTAAATGGAGTGATATTCTAGAAGTTGACCTATATCGTTACTCTGGAGAGTGTTATACGGAAAGTTTCTGTATAATCTCTAGTTAGACTGAAGAAATCGGCTCTCTGGGGATTACGCCGAGGACTGTATCCTGTTATACAATTACGATTTGACGTTAACTCAGAAAAGCTGATACAGTAAAGGTTCTGGCCAATTAGCTCCCTAACTACCAGCCTCATTCCCGGAGAGCCAAGAAATCCTTAAAAATCCCATTCACTTTAAAACTAGGGGGATCTGTATGTTGAGGCTTTGATGTAACTGCTATACTACCTACTCTTCCTAGAGGTAAACCAGATGATTTCTCCCCAACTGATTGCCACCCTCGACAAACTCCCGTCCCCCCTCCAAGCCGAAATTCTCAACTACGCTGAATACTTGGCTGCCAAATACGCGGCACTGGTTCAGTCTAGTGGTTAAATAGTCTGAAAGCTTTGTCCTGTAAGAATTTTATTGATTGAGGGCAAAATCGCTGTATCCCTTGCTGTGCAGAGAGTTCACCTAATTCCAATAATTAGACGATACCAGTGCCAAGAGCAATTCAATCAACGAAAAGAGGCGATCGCTTCTTCTAGTTTCTTCTGGTCAGACAGCGCAATGCCCAGACCGTTGTAAGCAGTAGCATCATCGGGTTTTAGCTTGATTGCCTGACGATAAGCGGCGATCGCATTTTATCTGCTTTTTTCGGAAAGACGATTACAAAAGTTAATACTTTATCGCTCAAAATCCTATTCTGTCGTTCGCAGCCCAGAATGATACCTTATTCCGACTAAAAATGTTGATTTAATTTTATAATTACCATCATTGAAACTTTTTATAGGGTAAACCATCATGTCTAATTCATCTTTTTCTAGTCTTTTGTCTGTTTATGACTGGCTTGGGAATTTTGCTAATTTAGAAAATTTCTGGAGTTTATTGGAGACAGCCTTTGGGTCAAGTTATGATTTTGCAACAGCGGCAAGTTTTCGTTCTCAATGGCAAAGTCAGAATTTTAGTCAGTTTCCCCAGATTGAAATAGTAAGTAATAACGTTTTAGGTAGTGCTAATGGAGCCTATTCCTTCAGCACGAATACAATTTATCTGTCTGAACAGTTTTTAGCGTCAGCAAGTCAGCAATCTTTAGTAAATCTAATATTAGAAGAGTTTGGACATTTTGTAGATGCTCAAATTAACTCTGTAGATAGTGCAGGGGATGAGGGGGCAATTTTTGCGGCTCTGGTTGCGGGGGAAAGTCTGGATGCTTTGATCTTACAGGCTTTAAAAACTGAGGATGATCACGGATTTATTACAGTAAATGGAGAAGTGATTCAAGTAGAGCAACAGGATTATACGGGAACGAATGGGAATGAAACTCTTGTTGGTACTTCTGGAAATGACACATTTAATCCACTCCGAGGACGAGATACGGTAAATGGAGGAGATGGCAATGATCTACTAATCATCGATTATTCTACTAGTAACCATAATGGGCTTCCGCCTGCGGTCGGAATTCAGACTCTTAGTTTCTATGATTTAGGTAATGGGCTTGGTCAATATGAGGGCGTTTATCAAGTGACTTTAGATCCCATTAGTATGAGTTATGATTCAGTCTCATTTACTAACATAGAACGGTTTCAAATTACGGGAACGGTTGTGAACGATGCTATCACTACTGGTGGAGGCAACGATCTCCTAGCAGGAGCAGTAAGTAATTCTTTGAATCCGGGTATCGGAGAAATTGACCGCTTAGAAGGTGGAGCAGGAGCAGACACCTATATTCTGGGTAACTTTATCACTAGTTTCTATGACGATGATGATCCCATGAGTATGGGGACAACTGACTATGCGCGGATTGTGGGCTTCGACGCCGATGAAGATCGCATTCAACTGAGTGGGCCAACAACGAATTATTTCTTAGGAAATTCGCCGATTCCGGGTATCACAGGTACAGGAATCATCCTCGCCAAACCTGGCGCAGAGCCTGATGAACTGATCGCTATTATCGAAGGTGTAACAGGGTTAGATCTCAACTCCAACGCTTTTTTTGTGGCACCCAATGAGCCAGGCACATTGTCCTTTTCCCAAGCAACTTTTAGTACATCAGAAAATAATAACGCTTCCATTACCGTCATTCGGACAGGCGGAAGTTTAGGAGTCGTTACCGCAACGATAACCCTCAGCAATGGAACGGCCAGTGCTTCAGACTACAATAACTCACCTATCATAGTCAACTTTGCTGATGGTCAAACTAGCCAAACTATCTCTGTTCCCATTATTAATGATGCGCTTCATGAAATAAACGAAACAATTAATCTGAGTCTTGTCAGTGCAACTCGCGGCAACCAAGCTACGGCTGTTTTAACGATTGATGATAGCAGCGATCGGCCAACGATTAGTTTTACCAGTAGCAGTCAAACAGTTGTTGAAGGATTGACTAGCCCACAAAATTTAAGTTATACGGTTAGTCTATCCAACCCCAGTACTCGAACAATCACTGTTCAGTATGCTACTGCTAATGGAACGGCTTTAGCTGGCTCCGATTATACAACTTCGATTGGTACTCTCACTTTTAATCCCACTGAAACCACTAAAACTATTACGGTTCCAATTTTGGATAATTCAGTTAACGAACTAAATGAGACCTTTACTCTTACTTTATCTAATCCTACGAATGCAACGTTGGGTACTGTTCCTACAACAACGACAACCATTACAGATACACTTGGCTCGTCAGTCACCACAATCTTACCGCCTAATGTAGAAAACTTAACTCTTTATAATTCTCCTTTTAGTGGCGGATTTGTTAATACGGATGGAACAGGCAATGGTTCAAACAATATAATTACAGGTACTACTGTTGACAATGTCCTCAATGGGGAGGGTGGAAACGATACTCTAAACGGTGGGGCAGGCATCGATACCCTCAATGGTGGGGCAGGAAACGATATTTTAAATGGACAAGATGGCAATGATACCCTCAATGGTGGAACAGAGAACGATACCCTCAATGGTGGGGCCGGATTGGATAACTTAACAGGAGGAACGGGGGCTGATACCTTTATTTTTCAATTTGGGCAATCTTATGTTGATCGCATTACTGACTTTGCAATTGGAACTGATAAAATTGACCTTCTAACCTCAACAGGTTTAGCCACTCCTGCTCCAACTTCTTTTAGTCGTGCGACCAATAGTGCCGCCGCTGATTTAACCACTGTTGTTAATAACGTCTTCACTGATGCCAACGGAGCGATCGCAGGCAATCAGGCATTAGCAATTAACAGTGCCGCTCTTGTGCAAGTGACTACGGCTGGTATTGCTGGGACTTATCTTGTGATTAATAATGGTACTGCTGGCTTCCAAAATAGTATTTTGGGCGGAAATAATGATTCTATCGTTAATATTACGGGTTTTACTGGCACAGTTCCCGCATTAGGCACAATTTCTGTTAATAGCTTTTTTGTTTAGGGGTTAAGAGCAATGGCACTGGTTCAGTCTAGTGGTTAAATAGTCTGAAAGCCTTGTCCTGTAAGAATTTTATTGATTGAGGGCAAAATCGCTGTATCCCTTGCTGTGCAGAGAGTTCACCTAATTCCAATAATTAGACGATACCAGTGCCAACTCCTGTAGAAGCTCAAGTAGCCCAGTCTCTATTAAACGTTGAATTATCAGCAGATTTCAAAGCTGACTTTGAAGATAGAAATGGAGTAATTCTGGGAACTGACAAACTCTGGAGAGAGGGTGAGGGAAACAGAAAAAGATATACACTGAGGATTCCTAATCGCATTTGGCAAAGATGGTCTGAGGTTGCTCGTATTAATTTAGCTTGCTGATCATGTAGAGTACACTAACGAAGTACGATCGCCGAACTTATATGGCGGTCGCAAATGATTTGTAAAATCTTCAATGCCGGAACCCTTGCGGGTAAAGCGTTTTGGCAGAGGACAATTTACAACCGAGATGTGACCGCTATAGATTGCGCCCCACTCACCCTTTGCATTTTTAAATATAAGCTCGTCTAACATATCACTGCACCCGACCTTATGCTAGACTTTGACCAGTACCCAAAGCTACTGACGGCGGGTGAGTTCAACCGTTATACTTCAGGACATCGGACTTTTGTAATGCTTTGTCAAAGCACTGATGGCTGATAAAGCATGAGGGTTTACAATGAAGTTGTACTAATGTGAGGCACTCATCCAGAATGCTTATGCCCATCCAATTTCGGTTTCATCCAGAGAAAGCTGTTGAAGCCGCAGCGGTGCTTTTAAAACTGCATGGTAGGCCTATGAAATATTTAGGCTTGCTTAAGATGCTTTACATAGCTGACCGTATTGCGCTAAAGCGGATGGAGCAACCCATTACTGGTGATCATTATGTATCTATGGACTATGGTCCTGTCCTCAGTGGTGTCTATGACTTGATCAAGGGGAAACCCATTGATAATGCTTTACCTCTCTGGTCTAAGTTCATTTCTCCTAGCAATGAGCATCTTGTTTCCCTGTTGAATGATCCAGGAAATGCAGATCTTTGTGAGGAGGAAGAGAAAATCATTCAACAGGTTTATCAAAATTTTGGACATCTTGATCCTTTTCTAGTTGCTGAGTGGACTCATGACCTCCCAGAATGGCAAGATCCTCATGGCTCAGCCATTCCGATTGCGGTAGAGGATATCCTAAAAAATGTGGGTAAGAGCGACGAGGAAATAGATGAAATTCAGCAAGAGGCTGTCCGGGAGGCTTATCTAGATGAGGTTTTGAATGGCTAGCATCACCATCAATCTGGGAGATGCATTTTTACTGGATACCCCTCCCAATAGTGAACATCTGTATATCGCCATTGCACAAACTTCTGAAAGTACCTACCTCTTTGTTAATGTCACTACCCGCAGACCTAATTCTGAAGCGACCTGCGTCCTCATGCCAGGTTCGGGCGTGCCGAACTTTGTAGTCCATGAGTCTGTGATCGCTTACCAATATGCCCGCGAAATGAATGTGACTCAACTAGCTGGATTGATTACTGCTGGTAGTCCGATTCCAAAAGGATCTTGTTCGGCGGCTGTTCTGGCTCAGATTCAGCAAGGTGGTCTAGTCTCCAGTCGATTGAAGAATAAGTATAAAACCGCCCTCAAAGCTTTCTTGGGAATACCGTAAGGTTGTGTTGAGCATTGAGTTCCGAAAAACTGAAGTCTAACAACCGCGTTGCACCTGACTTGATAAAGCGATCGGTAATAAGCTAAAATTGGTAAAAGCAGGTGAACTAAACCGTTATGCCGCTCAATCCTCGGAGATAACCTCTATGTTGTGTCTCGGTTTTTGACTTGGAGCAAAAGTGATCATACTTAGTGATATTGTTGATAGCAGCTTTCCTGTGCGGGGGTAGAAAATGACTGGTGAAGAGCTAGAGCAACTGAGAAAGATAACTTTGTCACCTAATCAATCCCAAAGTGGAGCGATCGTAAAGCGGGAAGCTCAATCTGACATCCAAGTTTACAAAGAGATTCTGGGTGAAAGGTTTGCTCTGGCGAAAACAGCGGAAGAATTTGAGAGACTGATAGAAGTGAGACAAAAAGTTCAGGAATTGGATATAGCGTCTAGACGACTTGACTATGCAGAGAAATCAGCGGAAATTCAACTTCAAGAAGCGAAACAAAAAGCCCTGTTTCAACGTAGTCAACAAGTTGTAGCTAGTCTTATTTCAGTTAGTATTGGAATTTATTTTATACAAGCTGTTCCCTTGGCAGGATTACTATTTTTAATTCTAGGATTAGCTAGACCTTTAGGTTATTCTTTGGGAGAAATAAGTAGTCTTTTGGATGGATTAAAAGGGTTTCTCAAGGACTCAGATGAGCTTCTATCCAACGGTAAAGAGCAAGAGATGGAATCTGAGGAGGCCAGAGATGCAAGACCCTAAGCTAGAAGTAGTCAGTACATTTAAGTATGAAAAGCGCCTTAGGATTTTTGTTGCAATATATCTTTCAATGCTCCTGCTTGTGATAGCTGGTGTGTTGGTAAAAGTCGATATGGCTACTGAATTGCAACAGGTTTTAGTTGTTATTTTGGGCTTAATAACAATCGCTACTCTTGACGCATTTAGAAAAGCTCTAGAAAACGCATCTTCGTCTGTGGCAAGTACATTTAATCAGATTGTTGTTCAAGAAGGAGGATTTTATGTTAATGGAGGATATTACGTTAATGGAAACATAAATCAAGGAGGTGAGAGAAAACAAACTCTTGCTGAGGCTGCTGAGGAGATTCAGCAACTTCTAATACAGTTAGAGAAGTCAAACCCTACTGCTACTGATACTGAAAAAGTAGCTTATGTTAATGATGAGACTCCTCCTGCTTTAAAGTCTCGTGTAGCCAGTGCTGTAAGGGCTGGTGGTGTATCTGCTGTCGAAACTATTTTAGATAATAGTGCTTACGGTAACGTCGTTAGGGCTATTTTCAAAGCTTGGCTATCTTCAGAAGAACCTGGCAGCCGCAGCATAACAACCCCGGTGCAGCAGACTGACTCAAATTCTTAGTCTATTGCAAAAGTGCGATGCCGAAGACACTGCGTAGCAGCACGCTATCGCTGTAGGGTGCGTTCCCTAATCTGGCTCCTACTGCTCCACCGATCGATTTTTGGGAACGCACCATGCACATTTATTGAGGCTGTGAGTTTAAGTGCAATGCCGAAGGCACTGGTTAGTCTATCGGCGCGTTACGAGGGCAAGCCTAATCGTAATCAAATTCAGAATGGTACAGTCACACGAAGGGGGCATTGGAACAGTGGAAGAATGCAAACTAAAACCTGGGCTTGGAGCGCAAATTGGTGAAACTATCTTCATTACAGTCCCATTAGGATTCTCAGTCTGTCTTCAACCAATGCCAGGGTTTCTGAGGATACAGTTCCCCATCGCTTCTCAAGTCGTTCTACTGATATTGATCTTACGTCCTCGCACTTGATAAAACTTGGCATTTTCACTCCTCCCTCTGGAGGTTCCACTTTTAGGTGAAAAGGGATTCCTTTGTCTTTAGAAGTTACTGGCAAAACAACAACTAAGCCAGATGCACCCTGATTAAACAGGTCTGCTGAAATCACTAAACATGGACGCTTACCAGCCTGTTCATGCCCCCTTACTGGATTAAGGTCTGCTAGCCATATTTCTCCTCTGGTAATTTCTGCCACTACCCTTCTACTCCATCAGCGAGAGTTTGCTCCCATGTCTGCCTTTCAGAAATTTCCTCTTGCCATAAAGTCTCATTCTTCCTTAAGGCGGCGAAGGCTTCATTCGCTTGAACTAGAAAAACATATCTGCGATAATTTTCGATGGCTTTGTCTAATACTGTTGGGAGCGTATCCCCAGAGGAGTCAACGAGTGCTAACAGCGTTTTGTGAGCAGCCTCACTAATGCTAATTTTTAATTCAGGCATACTTTTCTCTCGTAGCTTGTGTAGGGCTATTGTAGCCAATTGTGTAAGGACTAACAACCTGGTTGGAACTGATTATTTATTCTCCCTTTTGCCTTTTTCCTCTCCTGATATGTAGCCTATACTCAACGGATTTAGTATTAGATAACACCTGTGAATAACGGAGTCGGAGAAGAATTTTTTTTGCCCAATGTTGAAACACTTTTAACTGATGGCGTTGGCTGGGTAAACGCAGAATATAGACAAAGCGACGCATTATATCAGCCAATCTACCAGTAATATTAATGCCAAAACTGGAAACAAGGGCTGATTGTTTACCCAGGGTTAACATATCACCTAAATGCAGATAATAATAGGGTTGGGGCGATTTTTTTCTGATTACTGCCGAGATATTTTTGGCTACCACACTGGCTGCTTGATAGGCTGCCTGTGCTGTGGCAGGAATTACCTGTTTACTAGGATAAATTTCGGCTAGATCCCCAAGGGCAAAAACTTCGGGATAGTCGATTAATTGTAAACTGGAACGGGTTAATAATTTGCCTTGTGCTGTTTTCTGACAATCTAAATTATTGATCCAATCCTGTGCTTGGGTTCCTGCTGTCCACAATAATAAATCAATGGGGATAACTTCATTTGTATTATCTTTAAATACGGTTATGGAATTAGCGGTAACTTCCTTTAATCCCATGTTTAAATAGAGACTAACATTCTTGGCTAAAAGGGAACGACAGGAAGCAATACGCACCGATTTAGGGAAGTTTTGCAGTATTTCCTCATTCCTTTCCACTAGATGAACTTTGCCTTTTTTTCCTAAACGATCAGCCACCTTACAGGCTAATTCTACCCCATTGGGACCGCCGCCAATAATTGCTAAATCAATTGAGGATTTTCCTTGAGTTTCTAAGTCATGAATTGCCGTTTGTAATCTTTCTACATCCTCTAAACTCCGAAAAGTTAGCCCATAATCAGCTAACCCCAGTATAGCTGGCCAACGATTCCGCACTCCCACCGCTAAAACGAGGTAATCATAATCTATAACTTCCTCATTTTCTAAATATACTCGATGATTGTTTAAGTCAATATTACTGGCTTTTTGAGGTTTTAAATTAACCTGAGTTCCTGTTAATAATTGACGGTAGGAGGGGGCAATTTCCCAGCGTTGCAATTCTCCTGTAATCAGTTCATAGAGAAGGGGAGTAAAGAGAAAATGGTCTTTTGGTTCGACTAAAGTTAGTTGCCATTGACCTGATTTTACTGCTGTTAATCGACTCAGATCGAGTGCCGTGTATAACCCTCCAAAACCACCGCCGAGAATGCAAATCTTAGTTATTGGTTTATTCATGGATTTTTATTCTCAGTTGTGTTTAGGATGGGTTTCAGTTCCGAAACTAATTGTTCTGAACGAATAATTCTTGCTGGAGGCAAAAGATGATAGTGAGTGTCAGCAAAAATGGTAGAATCGGTCTTAACATTCAAGTCCTTTGGGTCGTAAATTGTTGGCACAACCCGACTTAATTCTTCGGCAGATTTGCGAATATTAGCAACGGTTTTATCATCATTCTTAGCATAAACCCAGGGCAAAGAAACCACTAAAGTCGCTCCTTTTGCTTCTAAGTCTTTCTTGAGTTTTTCAAGCAATTTAATCGAGTGAGGAGAAGCAGGAGTATCAAAGGTCATTTGCCACCATTTCCCTGTTCTTTCCTTAACTATAGTCGGATCACCTGTATTAGTAATTGGATCGGAAAGATAACCCGTCATTCTGCCTTTAGTGAATAAATCAACCGTGGATTTAGTAACTGCACGCATCCCCGGAATACCTAATAACCAAGTATCCTCGATCATGGTTTTTAAAGGTATTCCACCTAACCCCGGTTTGCCAATAGCGACGCTAAAAGGTGCGGATCCCCAAAGTCCTTCCCCGCGATTAAAACCGTCCTCGTCCATGAGCATGAGATATTCAGGAATCAGCAGAATTACGTCCCCTTGACGTGCTTTTTCGAGAATCATAGCAGCAATGACATTTAACCCGATGTCCCCCTGTAAACCGAAGTTAACCACCGGAATTCCCAATTCTTTGGCCATTAATTCCGAATTTATGGTATAATGCGCCCCCGATCCTGCCGTGACGATTAAACGCCGCGGTCCTTTGATCCTAGCTGCGATCGCTGATTTTTCTTCGTACATCATCCGCAACCAGCTTAATTCGCCGCCGTAGATGACATTATAAACAAAGCCGAGGGACCAAGCGACTCCCAGAGAAGCTAACCAGGGGAAAATGTTAAAGGATTTAGTATTCATCAGAATTCAAAGTAAATAAAGTCACCGGTATTAGTGGAAGCTAGGAGAATAGTTAAACCTAGCAATATTTTAGACAGCCAAGGCGATAACAATAGTTCATATTCAAACTTTTTCTGAGCAATAGCCAGATGTTCGAGGATTAAAACAATGATACCAAGAACTAAAGCGACGCTTAAAACTGCTCCTTGATTGAGACTATAGGAACTAAAAATCTCTCCCATATTAGCTAAGGAATAATTGAAAGGATTGGCAATAACCAGAATTTTGCCGATTAATCTTCTGGTGTTAATCTCCATGAAAAAGAGACAACCAAAAATGACAGCCAATTGCGTTAAAGCCCAGGAGACAATTTGCGGCTGAGAAACGTATTTTCCGACGAAAGCATAGAAAGGTCGGCCTAGATAACGCAGTAATAATAATAATGCTCCGTGGTAAGCACCCCAAAAGATAAAATTCCAAGCTGCACCGTGCCAGAAACCTGAAAGAGTAAAGGTAATGAATAGATAAAAAGGCGCCCAACTTTTATTGGAACCCATCAGGGGTAAAAACACATAATCTCGAAACCAAGTGCTGAGGGTAATATGCCAACGTCGCCAAAATTCGTTAATACTTTGGGATGTGTAGGGAGCTAAAAAGTTTAATTCCAATCTAATGCCGACAAAATAGGCTAAACCAACAGCAATAAAGCTATAACCGCCGAAGTCAAAATAGATTCTCAGGGTGAATAAAAAGGCCTCAAACCAGATATACCAAGCATTATCGATCATTTTATCTAATTCGATGTAGGGAGCTAGGTTATCGGCGAGGACAAATTTCATAAATAAACCGAGGGAAAGCCAACGCAACCCCTTCTCGAAGTTTTCTCCTGTAAATTTGAGGCGAAAGGATTCAATTTGTGGTAATAAATCCCGGCGACGCTCGATCGGACCTGCGACAATTTGCGGGAAAAAGGAGATAAAATTGACATAATCGAGGACGGCTAGGGGTTTCTTTTTCTTTTCTCGTAGAGAGTCCACCACGAAAGCCACCATCTGGAAGGTATAGAAGGATACCCCCGGTGGGATTTGTTTGGGGACGGGAATTGGGGAAAGTTCCTGCCAGTTGGGGGGGAGGGAAACGAATAATCCGATGATTTCCTCGACAAAAAAGCCGAAATACTTGAAGTAGGCAAGGACAAGAATATCGATGACGATAACGATAGTGGCTAGGAGATTCGCCTTCCAGCCGCCTATTTTCAGCACTAGCCAGACCATAATGTAGTTAAAGGCTAGGGAAACGATGAAAACGAGGAAACTGGTACGACTAGCGTAATAAAATAGGATTAGGGACAGTGCCGCTAATCCAACCCCATCAAAAACACCTCGCCAGAGATTGAAGGACTTCGCTATATAGCGCGCCGTTAAGAAAGGAACGCTAAAAAGGATTAATATCCACCAAAATATAAAATCAGAGTAATTCAAGGCTTGTTAACTCCTGATGGTCTGTGTTACCTTGTCTGAGATGGGCTTCCTGACTTCTGATGCTCAGAGACGAGGGATTTTCTTGACAAGCCTATCAAACTTTGTCAGACTTGTCCATAAAATTACCCCCAGCAACCCTCAAGAATTGAGGCTAGACAAGCAATGCTTTATCAAAAACTGTTAGATGCACATAAACGCTATCGGCAATTTAAGACTTATCCTCATATTGCTGATCAATACTGGTCTAGTCAGTTGGCAGAGCATAATATTAGTCCTAATTATGTGGAATATGATGCTAAATCTGGTCAACTTTTTTATAAACCCTTGGGGATCAGTTTAAGCAAAAATAAGCAAGATTTCCTCTTGGGTAGTAAGGTTTTTAACAAAGCTAACGCATTAAAAGCTCTAGCCGATTGTAAATTTTATATCGATGAGCAACAGGAATTAATTATCGAGATTGATGGAGTTAAGCTAATTATCGAGACGGGGCAGGATTTAGATATCGCCCATGAAATTTTCCTTTTAGGTGTATATAATTTCCTCTATGATAAGCCCTGTGTAGCGATCGATATTGGGATGAATACGGGTTTTGCTAGTCTCTTTTTTGCCAATCGAGCTAATGTGAAAGCTGTCTATAGTTACGAACCTTTTAAGGCTACCTACGACCAAGCTTTAAGAAATTTTGCCCTCAATCCTAATCTAGCGGAAAAGATTAAAGCTTTTGATTATGGAGTCGGCGATCGGGATGAAATTATTCAAGTCGAATACGATTACACAGTGAAAGGTAGTGTTGGTATTTCTGGTATTGATAACCAATTAAAACCTTTTGCCTCGAAACGAACCGCTACAGCTGATTTAATTATTAAACCTTGTACCGATGTGTTTAAAGGTATTACCTCTGACTATCCCGATAGCGATATTGTTGCCAAGATTGATTGTGAAGGTTCCGAATACGAAATCCTCGATTCTTTAGCGGCAACTGGTCAATTAGGACAGATGAAAATTATCATGATGGAATGGCATAAAAAGGGTCCCGATGCTTTAGTCAAACATCTGCAAGACTTCGGTTTTATCATCTTTTCCCGAATGCCTCGCAGTAAAAATGTCGGCACTTTGTATGCAATTAAACCGTAAAGTATAGGAGTGAGGTGATGGGGAAATGGGCAAATGGGGAAATGGGCAAATGGGCAAATGGGGAAATTTCCACTAATACCCCAAAACCCCAACACCTTCTAACTGATAACTGATAACTGATAACTGATAACTGCTTTACTGTGCTTGACAATAGGTGTTAAAAGCTTCGCCAGTTTCTTTTTCTAATTTGCCAGCTTTTCTGACCTTTTCCTGTGCCAATTTTGCCCCGTTTTTATTGCGAGTTTCGATCACTTGAATTATTTCACGAGTGGCAGTGGCATAATCTTCATAGACTTGAGCGAAAGCGATTTTATATTTATCTAGTTCAGGATCCTTCACTGCTAATTTTTTCATATTTTCCGCAGCCTGTTCGATTTTATCGGCGGCTAATAGCCAACTTTTTTGGTCAATTTCTGTCCCTTGAACCTTGGTTAAGGATTTGGTTTCTTGGGCGACTTCGTTGGCAATCCTATAGATTTTTTGACATTGAAACTGTTTACTATCAGCACAACTTGCTAAAAAAGTCAAGCCTATAAATGTTAAGATTATTTTGTTATTCATAGCACTGTATTCGAGAGGATTCTAGAGAAGCTTATAGCAGTAAACTATCAGCCTCTAGTAGTTTTTTACTGTTAAGCGTGTCTTTTTTGATGCCAATTCCAAGCGTGTTCAACTATTACCTTGAGATCGGCATATTGGGGATGCCAACCGAGAACCTGTTTAGCTTTATCACTACTGCCGATTAAAATGGGGGCATCACCTGCCCTTCTGGGACTTTCGATGACGGGAATATCTAAACCAGTTACCTCTTTCGCTGTTTCAATCACTTCACGCACAGAAAAACCGTTACCATTGCCCAAATTAAACACATTACTTTCGCCCCCATTTAAGAGATATTCTAAGCCTAAAACGTGAGCCTGGGCCAAATCATTAACATGGATATAATCCCGCACAGCAGTGCCATCGGGAGTATCATAATCTGTGCCGAAAATTGACAGGGAATCTCGTTTTTTCAGAGCAGTTAATAAAGCTAGGGGAATTAAATGGGTTTCCGGTTGGTGATCTTCCCCTAATAAACCACTGGGATCAGCCCCTGAAGCATTAAAATAACGGAAAGCCACCGATTTTAAACCATATGCTGGATCAAAATCCCTAAGAATTTGTTCCACCATTTCCTTACTGGCAGCATAGGGACTGAGGGGATGATGAGGGTGACTTTCCGTCATCGGAATTTCCTTCGGCATTCCATAAATGGCACAGGTGGAAGAAAAAACAAATTTCTTCACATCGGCAGCGATCATCGCTTGCAAAAGAGTCAGACTACCACTAACATTATTTTGATAGTAAATGGCTGGTTCCTGCACCGATTCCCCCACGGCAATAAAAGCGGCAAAGTGCATGACGGCGGCAATATCACGACTAGCAAATAAATTATCCAGCAGCGATCGATCCCTAGTATCACCGACAATTAACTCAACTTTTAATATATCCTTAATGATTTCGGCGTGACCGTAGGATAAATTATCGAGTACGATGACGGAATAACCGGCATTTTTGAGCGCTAGAACTGCATGGGAACCAATATAACCCGCACCGCCAGTAACGAGAATCGTAGGTTTAACTTGAGACACGCGATCATACCTATTTGAAATTGACTTGTCTATAACTTTATACCCTAATTTTGCTTTGAGTTGACCATCATGTTAAGTCCCCTCGATCTATCTCTTTCCCTTGACAAAGAAACCTATCAATCACAAATTAAAGATTTAATGGAACAACTGCGATCGCTACAGCAGTCCTGTTGGGAATGTAAATTACCCGTGGTGGTGGTTTTGGAAGGTTGGGCGGCGGCGGGGAAGGGAACTTTAGTCAAAAAAATGGTTAACTATATGGATCCTCGCGGTTTTACCGTCCATCCAATTTTAACCCCTTCCCCCCAAGAGGAAAGTTATCCGTTTTTGTGGCGATTTTGGCAAAAACTGCCAGCAAAAGGCAGCATCGGCATTTTTTATCACAGTTGGTACACCCATCTACTAGAGGATCGACTCTTAAACAAATTGCCCTCCTCCCAGATTCCCCTAGTCATGCGCGATATCAACACCTTTGAGCGACAATTATTTGATGATCGGGTTGCGATCGCTAAATTCTGGATTCACCTCAGTCAAAAGGAATTAAAGTCACGCATCAAAGAATACGCCGAAAATGAACTAGAATCTTGGCGCGTGCGTCCAGAAGATTGGCAGCAGGCCAAACGTTATGATGAGTATGCCAGTTTAGCCGAGGAAATGATTACCTACACTAGCACGGGGGCCGCCCCTTGGATATTGGTGGAGGGCAACTGTCAACGTTGGGCCCGGGTAAAAGTTCTCTCCCAATTAGTCGGTACGATCGCTCAAGCCTTGGATCAGCGCCAATTACCGATCGAACCTCCTGTCAATCTACCACCCCAAGCCCAATTACTGCCCACGGAACCCGATTATCTGGGGAGAGTGGACTTAAGTTCCAAATTGGAAAAAGAAGACTATAAAATCCGTTTGCGTCAAGCACAGGTAGAATTAAGAAAACTGCAATTAGAGATTTTTCAGGCAAATATTCCCGTTTTAGTCCTCTTTGAAGGGTGGGATGCCGCCGGTAAGGGAGGTGCGATCAAACGCTTAACCGATACCCTCGATCCTCGCAGTTATCAAGTGATTGCCTTTGCTGCCCCGACGGAGGAAGAACACCGCTATCATTATCTCTGGCGCTTCTGGCGCAAATTACCCGCGGCCAAAACTATCGGTATATTCGATCGCAGTTGGTATGGACGGATTTTGGTGGAGAGAGTGGAAGGATTCGCTAAAGATATGGAGTGGAGACGGGCATATCAAGAAATTAACGAATTTGAGGCACAATTAACCAATTCAGGCTGTGTTTTAGTCAAATTCTGGTTACATATTAGCCCCGAAGAACAGTTAAATCGCTTCAACGAGCGCCAAACTAACCCCTATCGTCAGCATAAACTCACCGATGAAGATTGGCGCAATCGAGAAAAACAGCCCCTCTACCATGTGGCAGTTAATCACATGGTAGCTCGTACTAGCACCCCCGTCGCTCCTTGGACGATTGTAGCGGCAAATGACAAGTATTTCGCCCGCGTTAAAGTCATAGAAACAGTAATTGCCGCTATTGAAACCGGTTTGAAACAACGGGGATAGGGGATGGGATGGGGATTTTTTCGATTCCCCTCCCTTAACCCTGATGTGCTGAGAAGCAGAGTCGAGAACTTTATTGAACGTTTTCAATATCCACCAGAGGAGAAACAATCATGAATCTCAATGAGTTGCCAGGGGCCGAGATCATCTTACCCGGACTGAGGGATCTTCACAATGGGGAGTCCAATACCATTGGGGCGTTGCTAGTTGCGATCGCAGCGACGCGCCTAACGGAAGTCGGTTTCGATATCCCTAAAAATCACCTAGCTTCAGAGCCTGAGCTAACCTTGTATGCCTATCTCCAAGAGGAACGGGATGATGCTTATTCTTACTATAATGCTTTGCTGAATCGCCTCAATAGCTTTTGCAATGCACTCGAACTCGCTTATAAAATATGATGACAATTTCCCCAAGTTTAATTTCTCCCGATCTTAGTTTGGCCGATATTCCCCTAGAGGAAACCCTCTCTTTAGGAGTGATGGCTTCTGGTAGTGGTTCCAATTTTGCTGTTTTGGCAGCAGCGATCGCAAAAAAAAAGCTAAATGCCCGGATTTCTGTCCTCATCTACAATAATCCCGATGCCAAGGTAAAAGAAAAAGCCGCTCACTACAATATCCCCGCGATTTTCCTCGATCATCGTCAATTTAAACCCAGAGAAGAACTCGATCGGGCAATAGTCGAAACTTTCCAAGAATACGGCGTAAAATGGGTAATTATGGCGGGCTGGATGCGAATTGTCACCCCGGTTTTACTGGATGCTTTTCCCGATCGCGTGATCAATATCCATCCTAGTTTACTACCCAGTTTTAAAGGTGTGCGTGCCGTGGAACAAGCTTTAGCGGCAGGGGTAAAAGTGACCGGATGTACTGTGCATATTGCTCGCGCGGAGGTAGATAGTGGACCGATTTTAATGCAAGCAGTGGTTCCCATTCTCCCCGATGATACCGCGGCCAGTCTCCACGAACGCATTCAAGTGCAAGAACATCGCATTTTCCCGGTAGCGATCGCTTTAGCGGCGAAATTGAGCCTATAGAGATCGATTTCTCGACTTTCTTGGCGAGAATACTGGCAAAAAAACGAAAATTCAAGGCAAATCGTTAAATATCACTCCTTCGTAAATTTCCTGAAAACTGAGAGTAAAATTGACATAAGTTAAAGATAAACTGGCATTTTCGCCCTCATATTCCGTTAATAACCATTTATTTTTTTCAGTTTTGTTATACTGCATGATATAGGGACGACTTTGACTAATGAGAATATATTCTTGAAATTCCGGCAGCGAACGATAATAGAGAAATTTATCGCCCTGGTCATAATTTTGAGTTGATTTTGAGAGGACTTCTACTATTAATCTGGGATTGGTAACAGTTGTCTTACCAGTTTCATAATAAATCGGTTCTCCCTCAATTAGCATCACATCGGGATAGGTTGCTTGACGATATTGCGCTATCCATAATTTCACATCACCGATAAATATTTTATAGTTAGACTGTGGTAACTTTAGGCGTAAATAAAAGTAAAAATTACCTGCAATTTTATTATGATCGGTAGTGCCTCCTGTCATCGGTACGATTTCCCCATCTTGATACTCATTTTTATAGTCTGCCGTTTCCTCTAGTTGTAAATATTCGGCAAAGCTATAGGTACTTTTATCGGTGGCTAGGGTCATAATTGATTAATTCTTTGGTTAATTTAAGCTGGTTTAAACAACTGGTTTAATCATTGATTATATTAAAAGTAACTCCTTCGTAAATTTCCTGAAAACTGAGATCAAAATTGACAGAAGTTAAAGATAAACGGGCATTTTCGCCCTCGTATTCCGTTAATAACCATTTATTTTCCTCAGTTTTATTATACTGCATGACATAGGGACGACTTTGACTGATCAGAATATATTCTTGAAATTCCGGCAGCGAACGATAATAGAGAAATTTATCGCCCTGGTCATAATTTTGAGTTGATTTTGAGAGGACTTCTACTATTAATCTGGGATTGGTAACAGTTGTCTTGCCAGTTTCATAATAAATTGGTTCACCCTCAATTAGCATCACATCGGGATAGGTTGCCTGACGATATTGCGCTATCCATAATTTCACATCACCGATAAAAATATTATATTTCTGTCCTTTGAGGGCAAATTTTAAATAAGCGGCAAAATTAAGAGCAATTTTATTATGATCGGTAGTGCCTCCTGTCATCGGTACGATTTCCCCATCTTGATACTCATGTTTATAGTCTGCCGTTTCCTCTAGTTGTAAATATTCGGCAAAGCTATAGGTACTTTTATCTGTGGCTATGGTCATAATTTAAGTAGCTGGTTATAATTAAATTAAAAATGGATTTTAGGTTCGATCCCCCCTTAATCCCCCCTTGATAAGGGGGGCATCTGAAAGTTTTTAATACCTACCCACTTATTGATTGAGTCCCTCAATTGATTATAGCAATTATTATACTGGTGAGATACAAAAAAGTTACCATAAATTAGCTATGTTTACCCCTGCAAAAGATAACAGCTATCTTAATAGGACTCTTGAAAATTTTTAGCCGGCAACTAAACAGGAATTTGATTTCTCCCAAATGTGGGACAATTGACAAAGAACTAAGAATTGTAGAATCCCCCCATCATGACCTCGGAATTATCGAAGCAATACGATCCCAAGATCACAGAAACGAAATGGCAGCAATATTGGGAAAATCAAGAAATATTTACAGCCAACCCCGAAAAAGGCGGCGAAACCTACTGTATAGTCATTCCCCCTCCCAATGTTACCGGTAGTCTCCACATGGGTCACGCTTTCGAGAGTTCCTTGATTGATACACTTGTTCGCTACAAGCGTATGACCGGCAAAAATACCCTCTGGCTGCCCGGCACGGATCACGCTAGTATTGCAGTACAAGCTATACTCGATCGCCAATTAAAAGCCGAAAAAACCGACCGTTATCAACTAGGAAGGGAAAAATTCCTCGAACGCGCTTGGCAATGGAAAGAAGAGTCCGGTAGTACCATTGTTAATCAACTGCGACGCTTGGGGGTATCCGTCGATTGGACGCGGGAACGTTTCACCATGGACGAGGGACTTTCCCATGCTGTTCGTACTGCTTTTATCAAACTCTATGAGGACGGATTAATCTATCGCGGTCAATACTTAGTTAACTGGTGTCCCGAATCCCGGTCGGCCGTTTCCGATTTAGAGGTGGAAAACAAGGACATTGAGGGAAATCTCTGGTATTTTCGCTATCCTCTTAGCGATGGTAGCGGTTATCTTCAAGTAGCCACCACAAGGCCCGAAACCATGCTCGGTGATACTGGTGTCGCTGTCAACCCGCAAGACCCCCGTTATCGCCATTTAATCGGCAAAACCGTCACTTTACCGATAATGGGGCGAGAAATCCCGATTATTGCCGATGAATTAGTGGATCCCCAATTCGGTACCGGTTGCGTCAAAGTTACGCCGGCCCACGATCCCAAGGATTTTGAGATGGGTAAACGCCATAATTTAGCCTTTATTAATATCATGAATTTAGACGGCAGTTTAAACGAAAATGCCGGAATATTCGCAGGTCAAGATCGTTTTGTTGCCCGCAAAAATGTCGTTAAAAAACTCGATGAAGACGGTTTTTTAGTTAAGATTGAAGCCTATCGCCATAGCGTCCCCTATAGCGATCGAGGTAAAGTTCCCGTGGAACCCCTTTTATCTACCCAATGGTTCGTTAAAATTGAACCTTTAGCCACAAAAGCTTTAACCTGTTTAGATCAGGAAAACTCGCCCCGTTTTGTGCCAGAAAGATGGACAAAAGTTTATCGTGATTGGTTAGTTAAACTAAAAGATTGGTGTATTTCTCGACAACTGTGGTGGGGTCATCAAATTCCCGCTTGGTATATTATCAGTGAAACTAACAACGAAATTACTAACCATACTCCCTTCGTCGTTGCTCAGGATGAAACCTCCGCTTTAGCTAAGGCCAAACAGGAGTATGGAGAGGATATAATTATTCAACAAGACCCCGATGTTTTAGATACTTGGTTTTCCTCGGGATTGTGGCCATTTTCGACTATGGGATGGCCAGAAAAAACCCTTGATCTAGACACCTATTATCCCACCACAACCCTCGTCACCGGTTTTGATATTATCTTTTTCTGGGTGGCCAGAATGACGATGATGGCGGGGTATTTTACGGGACAAATGCCCTTTAAAGATGTCTATATTCACGGTTTAGTTAGGGATGAAAACGGCAAAAAGATGTCTAAATCTGCCAATAACGGCATCGATCCCCTAATTTTAATTGATAAATATGGAACCGATGCTTTACGATATACCTTAATCCGAGAAGTGGCAGGAGCAGGACAGGATATCAGTCTGCAATATAACCGTAAAACCGATGAATCGGAATCCGTAGAAGCGGCCCGAAATTTTGCCAATAAAATTTGGAATGCTTCCCGTTTTGTGATGATGAATCTGGAGGGAAAAACCCCAGAAGAATTGGGAGAACCAGCTTTAGAAAATTTAGAATTAGCCGATCGCTGGATTTTATCTCGTTATCATCAAACAGTGCAAAAAACTAGAGATTATCTAGAAAATTATGGCATGGGAGAAGCGGCAAAAGGTCTATACGAATTTATCTGGGGCGATTTCTGTGATTGGTATATCGAGTTAGTGAAAACTCGTTTATGGAAGGATAAAGAATCGGTTTCCTGTGCTACAGCAAGGCAAACTTTGGCTTTTATCTTGGCAGGGACATTAAAATTATTACATCCTTTTATGCCCCATATTACCGAAGAAATTTGGCATAATTTAACCCAAGAAAATCAGCAGGTTTTGGCTTTAGAAACCTATCCAATAGCTGATAGTTCTCTGATCGATCTAGACTTAGAAAATACTTTTGAGTTATTAATAGAAAGTATTCGGGTGTTGCGTAATTTGCGGGCCGAAGCGGGGATTAAACCGGGGGCAACGATTACGGCAATTTTACAGACAGAAAACAGCCAAGAATTAGCTATTTTGCAACGCGGACAAGTGTACTTAAAGGACTTGGCCAAGATCGAAAACTTAATTTTGACGACCAAATTAACCGAGGAAGTCAATCAAGCGATCGCTGGTGTTGTCGCTACGGTAGAAATCCTCATCCCCCTGTCCGGATTGGTTGATATATCGGTATTGGCCGGGAAATTAGCGAAAAATTTAGCTAAAGTGGAAGGGGAAATCAAGAGTTTGAGCGATCGCTTGAATAAACCTAGCTTTGTCAAAAAAGCTCCCGAAGCTTTAATCCAAAAAACGAAGCAAGCTTTAGCAGAGTCCGAAAAACAAGCCCAAATTCTCCAAGAACGCTTAAAACGTCTGCATTAAGGGAGGCAGGGGTTATTTTGGGGATTTTCCGAAAAATAGGGCAGTTTTCAGACTACCCTAACCGGAAAATTAATCCCCAAAATGGGAGATGATTGCATCGGCAAATTCGGAACATTTCAGGGGAGGATTAACGGGAGGTTCCATCAGACGCGCTAAATCGTAGGTAACTTGTCGATTAGCGATCGCCGCTGCGATGCCTTTTTTAATCAAATCGGCCGCTTCTTGCCATCCCATGTATTCCAACATCATCACCCCCGAAAGAATCACCGAACCGGGGTTAATTCGGTCTAAACCGGCGTGTTTAGGGGCTGTACCGTGGGTTGCCTCAAAAATAGCGCAAGTATCGCCAATATTCGCCCCGGGTCCCATCCCTAAACCACCGACGATCGCCGCTGCCGCATCGGAGAGATAATCACCATTCAGGTTCATGGTAGCGAGGATCGAGTATTCATCGGGACGGGTTTGGATCTGTTGGAAGATACTATCGGCAATGCGATCGTTAACCATAATTTTATCTTTCCACTGCCCATTGCCGTGGGTTTCCCAGATAGCATCGAGAACACTGGTCACTTCTTGGCAGATTTTGGCTTTTTTCTCGTCCGTGAGGGCATCATAACCCGGTTCCACCATACGGGCGTTATCTTCGATGCTCAGATCAGGGTTTTTCTCCTTATTACTCAGGATCCATGATTCCATCTCGGTAACGCACACATCCCGGAATTCACTTTTAGCTAATTCGTAACCCCAATCCCGGAACGCTCCTTCTGTGTATTTCATAATGTTACCCTTGTGGACAAGCGTAACCTGATTTTTGGGTTTCGGTAAAGTCAGCGCTCGTTCGATCGCCCGGCGGACTAATCTTTGGGAACCCGTCTTACTAATCGGTTTGATCCCGATACCCGCATCGAGGGGAATTTGTTTTTTACCGTGTTCGGGAGTGGCGGGAATTAGTTCCGTGTTGAGATAATTAATCAGTTTATCGGCGATTTCCGTGCCTTGTTTCCATTCGATGCCGAGATAAATATCCTCGGTATTTTCCCGATAGACGATGACATCGAGTTTTTCCGGGGTTTTATGGGGGGAAGGGGTTCCCGCATAGTAACGACAGGGACGAACACAGGCATAAAGGTCAAAAATTTGCCGCAAAGCCACATTCAGGGAACGAATCCCGCCACCGATGGGAGTGGTCAAGGGACCCTTGATGGCAATACCATATTCTTTAATCGCTGTCAAGGTATCTTGGGGTAGATATTGATAAGTCCCGTAGATTTCGCAAGCTTCATCGCCAGCATAGACTTTAAACCAATGGATTTTCCTTTGACCAGCGTAGGCTGTGGCGATCGCTGCATCGATAACTTTTTCGGTTGCGGGCCAGATATCGACCCCCGTACCGTCACCACGAATAAAGGGAATGATCGGATCATCGGGAACTAGCGGTTTTCCCTCAGAAAAAGTAATTGTCGAGCCTGTTGTCGGTGGGGTGATTTTTTCGTAGCTCACAGTCATGGGCTTCCAGAAACAGTATTTATCTATACGTTGGGAGTCTAGCGCCGTCAATATCTAGACTCAGGGATTTTGGGTAATTTCTTAAAGATTCCCTAGCTGGCAGCAACTTTGTACCTCACCATTAAGATAACTGCGTATTTAAATTGCCTGTTGAGATGAGGCAAGAGACTTCGCAGAAATTTGATGAGGGTTTACCCAAAATTGATCGGGAAATTATCGACTAATCGTTGGTTCTATAATCTCAATTTTTTCGATGATACCGAAGTTTTCACTAATTGCTCGTGTTGCTTTCAGTTGACCGGTTACTAAAAACTTCAGCTTCATTTTATAGCGGGTTTCAGTAGGCTCTTTAAAAGGGGTATCGCAATAGCAACAATGGGTAAACCAGTGATGGATGTCTCGCAATGTAATCTGACTAAAGGCTTGAACTATCGCTTTTTCTAGATCAGCATAGGTACGAGGTGACATAGAACGAATCAGTATTTTCCCTTTCGACCAACAGTTTTCAATGGGAGAAAAATCGGGAGAATAGGGAGGTAAAAACTCCAGTCTAGCACCGACTTCTTGAAGAATTGGTTCGAGGGTTTCTTTTTGATGAATCGAAGCATTATAGCGGTAAGCGCTTGAGTGAAATACAAACCAAGCTTTGCCTAGCATGGTTTATAGCTCGTGACACTGTACCTCATACGACTGCACACGGCTATATTGCGAACAGGAAACGCTATATTTAAACAAATCTGCTTTTATATACTAATAATAATTAACTAAATTGAGGGAAATTTCCCAAGACAATTTTATCGATTGTGCTTCGATATACAAAAAAAGTGGCAAGGCAAAAAAAATCGACAGGGATTATCCCCGCCGACGCACTGCACTTCAATCTAAAAAGCATTGTAAAACATTTAAAATACATATATAATCAAAAATAGCCAACAAGTATAAAGCAAGTGGGATTATGCCGATCGCAAGAGACATCACCCAATTGGTAGGACGGACTCCCCTAGTCCAACTGAATCGAATCCCAGTAGCAGAGGGAGTAAAAGCCCGCATCGTCGTCAAACTGGAAAGTATGAACCCCGCCGCCTCGGTTAAGGATCGCATCGGTGTCAGTATGGTGGAGGACGCGGAAGCCGCCGGACTAATTCACCCCGATAAAACAATTCTGGTGGAACCCACTTCCGGCAATACCGGCATCGCCCTGGCCATGGTAGCGGCGGCCAAAGGCTATCGCTTAGTCCTGACTATGCCCGAAACCATGAGTTTAGAACGACGGGCAATGTTAAAAGCTTACGGGGCGCAATTAGAGTTAACCCCGGGTAGCCAAGGCATGAAAGGAGCGATCGCCAGAGCCGAGGAAATAGTCGAAAATACCCCCAACGCCTATAGTTTGCAACAGTTCCGCAACCCGGCCAACCCGAAAATTCACCGAGAAACCACCGCCGAAGAAATCTGGGCCGATACCGACGGACTGGTAGATATCGTTATCGGTGGCGTGGGAACCGGGGGAACCATTACCGGTATTGCCGAAACCATTAAACCCCGTCGTCCCCAATTTCAAGCGATCGCAGTTGAACCCTCTAATAGTCCCGTCTTATCGGGAGGACAACCGGGACCGCATAAAATCCAAGGCATCGGGGCCGGTTTTATTCCGGCAATTTTCCGACCGGAATTAATCGATGAGGTGATTATCGTCGATGATACGGACGCTTTCGCCTACGCGCGACGGTTAGCTCGTCAGGAGGGACTACTATCGGGCATCTCGGCCGGGGCAGCTTTATGGGCGGCAATTCAGGTGGGCAAAAGACCCGAAAACGAAGATAAATTAATCGTCATGATTCAGCCTAGTTTCGGAGAACGTTACCTCAGCACGGCCCTGTTTAAAGACCTCGAAGATATCGACTAATAGGACAGTAAATTGATGGAATTTGAAACGAGGGCGATTCATGGGGGGCAAGAACCAGACTCTAGCCATGGGGCAACGGTTGCCATGTATTCCACTTCCACCTATAACACCGGCTTTACTAGGATTATCGATTGGGATCGAGAATAGGAACGATTTAAAGCGGGATCTGGAAAAGGCCTTGATTAGTTAGGCGAAGTTTTTATCTCATTTGATGGGTTAAGCAATGTTTTTTGACTCGACAGATTGGCAAACGATTATTTTTCGGCTGAGTATGGCTATGGCCGTCGGCTGTCTGATTGGTTATAACCGACAGCGAGGCGGTCGTCCGGCTGGATTGAGAACTTTTATCATCGTTAGTCTCGGGGCTGCCATGTTCGTGATGATTCCCCTACAAGCGGAGGGAGATGTGGGTTATGCGTCTTCTAATGCTCTCAGTCGTACTATTCAAGGGGTCGCTTCTGGTGTCGGTTTTTTAGGGGCGGGAATCATCCTACAACAATCCCATCGGGAACTAAATAAGGTACAAGTGAAAGGTTTGACTTCGGCGGCGACTATCTGGTTAGCGGCAGGATTAGGCGCGGCTTCTGGCTGCGGTTTATGGCAGATGGTTCTGGTGGGAACTTTTTTCACTCTCTCCACCCTCAGTGGCATTAAACGACTGAAGAAAAAACAACCTTTAGCTAAATATATTAAAGGTCGTAAAAAAATATCTCCGATTAATCAAGAAATAGACTCATCGGATAGTTCAGCGTCTCATTAATAAAAAAAAGCGATAAAAATTAATTTTTATTAAGAGAGCAAAAGCTTTTCTGTAATGGCTTTTGGCTCAAAAAGTGTATATTTTGTCTGCAATTTATTGGTTAAAAAAGATAATAAATTATTTATAAAATTTTCTGTATATAAACAACATACAAATATTTTATATGATAGCATTTAGAGAGAGTAACTAATTTTTCTAAACAGGAGAAAATCAAATCATGATCAACCGAAATAAGAGCTTTCAAAGCCTCAAAAATCAAGTCTTCCGGCTGCTGATTTTCCTCTTAACTGTCACTTTGCTCCTAGGAGGAAGAGGAAATGCGATCGCCTTGCCGCTACTCCCCGAACAGTTGGCCGTCATCGACCGTACAACAGCAACGGGTGGCACTGTGGTGGAACCAGTCAAGAAAAAAAATGAGGTTTCTAGCCCAAAAATTCTCGAAGATGCCCAAATTGCCTATGAAAAAGCCATCCAAGCGACAAAATCGGCTATCGATGACCTAAATGCTCAACTGGCCGCTCCTTCTCTCGACAAGAATATTATCGAAGCTCAACAGGACAACCTAGAGGACTTAGCGGACAATATTGACGATCTGGGGGAAAAAGTGAGTAAATTTACGAAAAAATTGACCAAATCCGGAGCTAAACTCAGTGAAACCGTGCAAAACAACCTTATTACCCTAGAAAATAGCCTCGTTAATACCTCGGAGACGATCGATATCTTAGCCGACGACACCGAACGACTCAAAGACAATGCTTCCCCTTTCCTGAAAACTCGCGTGGAAAAGACCATCGACGCGGTTAAACAAACTCTACAGGAAAGCGATCGAGCTTGGCAAGAACTGATCTCCTCGGCCACCACGGAACTGGAGAAGACTAACACCCCGAAATAAATAGGGCTTGTAAGGGCATAAAATCAGTCTTTTTTGGGGTAATTATCGTTTTTACCCCAAAATTATCAAAAAAACCTTAACTCGTCTAAAAACCCCCTTTATCGAGGAAATTGTGCTTTTGACTAGCTAAGTACCCAATCAAAATTAATTACCAATCATGACGCTTACCTATCAACCATCAACCCCCCATCGCTGGCACTTTGATAATCGGGCAATTTTGCCCCTGAGAAACCCTAATTTCTGGAAAATCGAGAGTGGAGTTGTGAAAACCTCCACCTGGTTAGAAGATGGAACCCTGATCGTCTTGGGATTGTGGGGACCCGGCAATTTTGTTGGCAAAACCCTAGAGAGAGTCAATCCCTATCAAGTTGAGTGCATCACCCCGGTGCAAGCAGTTTCCTTTTCCACAGTTGAGAGTTATCAAATGGCAGAAATTCTGCTGTCTCATCTTCAGCAAGCACAAGAACTAAGTATTATTCGTAGCTACAAACGTACTGATGTTATGGTTGTGAAATTACTGTCATGGTTAGGCAATCAATTTGGTAAACAAACCGGTACCGGACAATTAATTGATGTGCGTCTAACTCATCAGGATATCGCTGACTTATTAGGAACCACCAGAGTCACAATTACCCGCGCACTTAATCATCTTGAACAACAGGGGGCCGTGGAACGTCTTCCCGTCCATCGTCTTCTTTTACGAGAGGAGGACATCTGGCACTACGAGATTTAGAATGGGAAGGATTATCTCTTTTTTCAATCTATGAATTGGTTAGTAACCCTTTTAATTACTAGCGTGACGAGTTTTGTAGCCACAAATCTTGATGATCTGATGGTGCTAATGTTGTTTTTCTCGCGACTTAATGCTAATTTTCGACCTCGACACCTGATTATTGGTCAATACCTCGGTTTTACCCTGATTCTTCTAGCTAGTTCCCTCGGTTTACTATTTGGGTTACTGGTTTCTAAAGAATGGATTGGTCTATTAGGATTTATCCCTCTAATTATCGGCATTAAACAACTTTTGTCAAGGGAAAATGAGGATTATATTCAAGAAGTAAGATCAGATGTTAATTATTCTAAAAATCGCTCCTTTTTTCCTCGTTTTCCCTCCCAAACTTATTACGTTGCTGCCGTGACCGTGGCTAATGGTGGTGATAATATTGGTATCTATACCTCTCTTTTTGCCAATAATTCCCCGATGTACGTCTTAATTATCATGATAGTTTTTTATCTCATGATGGGGATTTGGTGCCTCCTAGCCTATTTTTTGATTACCCATCCTAGGATAGCTAAAGTGGTTACAAACTATGGACATAAAATTAGTCCTTTTATCTATATTGTTCTAGGGATTTATATTTTAATTGACAGCCGATCCTATCGTTTATTTTTAATGTCTTAACCAAGAATGCCTAAAAATCGTCTTTTAGCTAGACCAAGTAATATCTTTTTTTTGTTATTAATTTTGGCAATTATTTTTAATCCTTTCGTGATTGTCAATGCGGGAGAAAGAGGGGTTTTAATGGTTTTTGGACAGGTGCAAGATCACATACTTAATGAGGGCATTCACGGGATTATTCCCGTTGTTAACACGGTAAAAAAACTAAGTGTGAGAATCCAAAAACAACAGATAGCGGCCGAAGCTTCCTCCAAAGACCTACAGGAAGCATTTACAGATGTGGCCCTGAATTGGCATATTTTAGCATCAGAAGTTAATAATATTTTTCAACAAATTGGCGATGAAGCGGCTGTCATTGAACGAGTGATCGATCCAGCAGTGGAGGAAATTCTCAAGGAAGTTATGGCTAAATATACCGCCGAAGAATTAATTACTAAACGGGAAGAAGTCAAAGGAGAAGTGGATATTCGTTTGAGTGAAAGACTGAAAAATTATCATATCGGTGTCGATGATATTTCTTTGGTTCATGTCAATTTTTCCGATCGCTTTACCGATGCGGTGGAAGCCAAACAAATTGCCGAACAGGAAGCCAAAAAAGCCGGTTTTATGGTACTGAAAGCATTGAAAGAATCGGAAGTAAAAATCAATCTGGCTAAAGGAGAGGCGGCAGCTCATCGCATTCTCCAAGATTCCTTAAGTCCAGAAGTTTTACAGAACAAAGCGATCGAAAGATGGGACGGTAAACTCCCCCTATTTATGGATGATAATCTGCTCAAGTCCCTTGAATTGGTTAAAGATAAGCGAAAAACTAGATGATAAAAACAATTTATTAAAACCAGAAGAAAGAATAAGTAGTCGTGCAAAATTAATTTCCTAGTAAAGATAGGCAAAAGGCAAGAGGCAAAAGGCAAGAGGGGGTTAGATATGTGTAATTAATTTTGCTTAGGTACTTACTTGATTTTATTGAACTTCATGGCGAGGAATTCCTCTATGCTGTTTAAATCCCGAAAGACAAAGCAGAAATTTAACCCTGATTACTGGCGAGATCATTCGGCCAACGAACGCACCTATCTGTCTTGGATGCGTGCCTCGATCGCTTTGATGGGTTTTGGTCTGGTGATTTTGCGTTTACGGACGGCATCTTCTACGGCCCTAGAGGTCTGTCAAAGCAATAATTATGGATAATGGGAGGAGTAAAATAAGCAAATTAACCCACTTGTATCCGTCAATTTCAACTTTACCGACTACTAGGGCCTGGTGATGAAACCCTAATTTTTCTCGATCGCGTAACAGAATCGGCCGATTTTCGGGGGATTTTCGGCCATGAGGTTGGCCGTGATCGTTTTTAGGCCTCGAAGAAAAGGGAGTAAATTATTCGTTTTCGAGCCATCTTGTTGATTATCCCGGCCGATTTGCCAGTTCCACTCTTCCCACCAAGGTTGTTCCTGTAGATTCTTGGCGACGAGATCGATCGTGAAGAGGTAAATTCCTGGTTCGGGAAACTTATCGGGGTGGATCGTGGTGACAAAATTTAGCTTTCGGGGAGCTTGTCCTGCTGGGGAATCGAGATTCCATTTGGATATCTTGATCGCTTTTTGTAAATTGGAATCATCTTTTAAAACTTCTTTTGAGTTTTGAAATGTGTTCGAGAATTTATTGGGAACCTCGATGGTTTGTAAGGGTTCGATCGAACGGATATCGATCGCCACCGTATGCTCGATCGTATCAAGGGAAACACTATCGGAAATCTCAATCGCATCTGTAGAAGTTTGCGGTATTTTCCAGAGTTGATTATTCTGGTCTTTAGCTTGAACTCTAAAGCCATTTAAGGATAGATTCCATTCTCCTAAAACTGCTTTTTCTTCGGCGGGTTTTTCTTCAATTTCTCGATCTAACAAAAATGGTTCCTTTACAAGATGATTGGGTGAAAAAATAGCAATTTTGCTATTGGCTAAAATGTTCTCTTGGCGTTCTTGTAGGCTGGCAAAATATTGAGTTATGTCGTTGTGACGACCAATAAAAACTACATAAAATGGACGAAATTTATTGCTAGATTTCTCGTTGGGAAAGGGAAATTTTTTGATCCTGTTTTGCTCTTGCACATAGACGGTTCCTTCAAATTCGCTTTGAATCGCCCAAATCGCTACGGCGTATTCAGGATGCTTTGAGTTTAAATAAGTTTCTTGAATTTTTCTCGTGAGAAGTGTCACATCTCCCGATGCTTGATCGAGATCAGTAACGATAACCTGTAGGGAATTTTTTGTCCCTGGTTCGACAATTAGATTTTGAATAGGAGCGGAAACATCGGGAAAATCTGTACCATTATAAAAGGTGGGAAGTTGGGCTTTTCTAAAATCACTACGGGTGAGCGCATTTCCCGAACGATAGTATTGAACAGGAGTTTTACTGACTAAAGATAGGGTTTCGTCGAGCAGTTTTAGGGTTTGCACATAGAGGCTACCAGCATCGCTAACGTAGCCCAACATTGAGCTAGATCCATCCACTTGAATCGAGATGCCTAGAGGGGTTGAGCGAGTATCCGTCTGTTCGATCGGGGTAGGTACGCACGAAAAAGGCTTTTCTGCTGTATTGCAAGATACAATTCCTAAACAAGTGACTATTGTTATTACTAACCATCGAGCGCGCACCATTCGATCTCCTCGTGAACTACTGCTACCTTCTCTCCTATACTAGGACGGATTCGACGAAATTGGCAGGATGAGAAGGAGTTAACTTTTTTTACAATCCCCCGTGTTGTAATAATAGCACTATAATATGCCAAGTATAGGTGTGCAGTTAATTTCGAGATAGATTGGTTGAAGGGGAAAGATAACGGATATGTATATAGAGCGGCCAGCAGATCGAGATCTCTATGATAGGTTATCGCATGGAGATGATTGTCTTGTTTTAAGTCCTCCAAAAACTGGAAAAAGTTTTTTACTAGAAAGAACGCGCTCGCGTCTTGAAAATGATGAAGTTAAGTGCGTAAGTCTTCGGATGTCCAGAAATCAGCAAGGTAAACTTAGAACTAGCATTCCTACAGAGTTCTATTGGGAATTCATTCACGATCTAGCGACACAGTTCACGACCCAGAATCGCACTAAGCTATCGGACGATCCAGAATATAAAGCGACTAGGCTTGCTACTAGCATATCTAATGACGAAATTTTACGATATTTTATCGAAAACATTTTATTAGAAAAAGTTCAAGATGACAGAATTGTTATTTTTATCGATGAACTAGAGTTTCTTTTGAATGAAGAATCTTGTTTTTCTTCATTTTCTCACAATTTTCTAGAGACACTACTTTATTGCTACCAGCAACGCAATCCCAGAGTTGCTAACAACCAAAATAACTTTAACAGGATTACTTTTGCATTATTTGGCGAGAATAATTCTCTAAATGAGGATAACCGGTACGATCGTATCTTCGACCGAAACACCAAGATAGAGATTGGCGATTTTATATTTGAGGACTTAAGCGGATGGCGAGATGACTTAAGAAGACGGGCAGAACGGGCAGAATTTGAAAATGATTCGGAAAGAATTTATTCGGAAAAAGTTGGTAAACTTAGACAGTCAGGACAAGCACTCCAAGAAATACTGAATTGGACAAGCGGTCAACCACTACTGACTAACGAATTTTTACTATTATTTTTTGAGTCCGATGATTTCATGCTACCTTGGATTACGGCAAAAATGGCGCAAAATTGTATTGCAAATATTGCTCGACAACGTATATCGGGAGTACAAAAAATTTCAGAGCATCTGAGCAATATTCGTGAGATGCTAAATAGAAACGGTCAGTACGTCAATATTTGTCAGGAAATTTTACAAAGAGGAGGCAGCGACACTTATCGTTGGACTCCAAAACAACAAGAACTAAAAGAACTAATTAATTTAGGTCTATTGGTCAGAGAAAATAATGAGATAAAGATTCACAATCGAATCTACGAAATCTTTCTTCAAGACTTTATCGCCTCTGCCCCAAATCTGCCTGAAAAACCGAATCTGACTGAACCCCCGAATCAGACTGAATCCCAAAATTCGACTGAACCCCCGAATCAGACTGAACCCCAAAATTCGCCTGAATCCCAAAATTCGCCTGAATCATGGCTGAAAATATTGGCTGATTTTGCGATATTAGTCTTGTCTTTTTTCGAGAGTTCCTGGTCAAGCATTTGCAGTTTTTTATTATCACGTGTAATACCCAGAATAACAGAAAGTTGGCGTGAAAAAATTATAAATTTTTGGGCAGAGATTCAATTTTTTTGGACTGGTCAAATTTGGAATAGTAAAAAAATATTACTATCTTTATTTGTGGCTATAGGATTGATTTTTTTTATTGGATTAACTTTCTACATCCATGTAAATCAAATGCAAGAAGCAGGAATGGAAGCTTTAAAAAATTTTGAAAATCAAGAAATAGAAGCCTTAGAAAAGGCAATAACATCAGGGGATCAAATTTATAATAGCCGATTTAATAAGATACCCCTACTTAGAGAAAATCTGCCATCCTCTCCTCTATTAGCCCTACAAACTATCGTTACTCAAATTCATGAAAAAAACCGAATTACCCCCGATCCGAATATTCAAGACCTAATGAAAGCGGTCAGTTTTAGTCCAGGGGGTGATTTAATTGCTACTGGTGGAGAGGATAATAAAATTCGACTCTGGGAATTATCGGGAAAATTTAGAGGAGACTATAATAATTCAAAAGAAATTATAAGTCTAGAATTTAATCCTGATGGAAAACAACTAGCAGTTGGTGGAGAAAACGGATCTGTAAAAATCTTGCAAATTCCTGACTTGACATTGATTTCCGACCTAACTAAAAAATGTCATCGAGATACTCAGGGCATCCGTAGTCTTAGTTTCTCTGAAGATGGTAAGTACCTAGTTACTGGTGGTGGTGATAAAGTGTGCCTATGGAACTTGGAAACAGGCAATAAAGAACAAGATTTCGATACTAATGGGAATGTATATAGTTTAAATTTACGAGATCAAACAATTGCGATTGCGATTGCAGGAACAAAAGGATCGATAGAGCTAAAAACTTTAGAAGGAAAAAGTCTTATATCAAAAGAACTCGGACAAAGAGTTCCTTTTGACATCAGCTTTAATTCAAAGGATACAAAGCTCGCTACAGCAGAAAAAAATGGAAAAATTACGCTTTGGAACTGGCAAGAAAATAACTCTCTTAATTACCTAAACGATTGGGATATTTACAAAGAACCTGACAAGAATCCATACACGAAGGTTGATTTTTTTGAAGACAACTTATTTGTTGTTTATGAAAATAAAGATTTACTCAAACTTCTTGTAATTAATTTGGAAAATGAACCAAAACCAGAAATATTCAAAGAAATTGCTTTAAAAGGTTATGCCTCAAAGCAAAAAGCTAAAGACAAGGAAATTGAAAACGCTAGTTTTAATCTTAAAAGTAAGAAACTAATTACAGTCGCCCAAGAAAATCAAGCTCGTCTATGGGATTTTTATCCAAAATCTAAAACAAAAACAAGTTTCTCGACGGGGGAGGTATCGCTTAAAAACTTAACCTTGCGTTCTGACAATAATTCAAACGATCCTAAGACACTATCCATTGTTACTTTAGACGAAAAGGGCAACGTTCAATTATGGTCTATCGAAGGAAGGGAAATTCCCTTCAAAGATGAGGAGAAAGTATCCCCATCTATAGCAATTGGTTTTACACCAGAAAGCGATCGGCAAATTGTTTCTGTCAATAAAGATGGAGTTATTGATTTCTTGAATTTAGAAGGAGTAGTACAAAATCCCATCTCGATATCTACTGGACAGGATAATATTACAAGTATTGCCATTCATCCTTCTAAAAAGATTATTGCTACAGGTGATAAACAAGGTGCGGTCTATCTTTGGGATTATGGAAAAAAGCCCACTGAAAGCCAAAGGATGCCTGATCCTAATGGGGGAGAAGTAAAGTTCATGAGCTTCAGTCCAAATGGTCAACAGTTTGTTTCTGTAGGAACTGAAGGTGTAAAAGGTGTAAAGCTCTGGAATATATCTGATTTGAATGATCCGAAAGAAGTGCCATTGGAAGCGCATGACAATGACTACTCGGGAGGTGTTAGCGGTTTGGATATCAATGAGAACGGGGATATCGCCATAGCGGCAACCGAAAAGAGTAAGATTTACTTATTCGATCGATCTGGTCGAAGCATTGAGCCGCTCGATACTGAATACGAAAAAGGTATTATAGATATCGGCTTCGGTCAATTTAACGAGAATCCATCAAGCTGGCTGAGTTCGGCTCGCTCGTACTTAGCTACGGTGGGTGATGATCGAGTTATTAAGATATGGGATTATTCTAAGCGGCAAAAAATCGCTGAATTCACCAGCGATTTTGTTAAGGTTAATAAATTTAGTTTCAGTCCCGATGGAAGATCTGTTGTCGTCGAGGGGGATAAGGGTAAAATTGAAGTATTTTCAGTGCAACCCTTACACGAATTATTAAAAAGTGGTTGTGACTGGCTCGTTGACTACCATTCTAATCCTAGCCGCTCAGAGTCAGAAGTGGCTAAAACCTGTAGTAAATATGTACGGAAATAATCCCATTAGATAGAGATAACTATGAAACCTGGTGAAATAATTCGTGTGATCGCTATTATCGTTGTGGGGGCGATCCTTATGTTCTTGATTCAACCCTTTATCTTTAGAACGGGAGCGATTTGGTCGCCCAGCGTTCAAGATCCGGGAGCGGCCCTAGCGAGTTGGGCGAGTGGGGCGTATATGGTGGCGGCGGGGGTGGTTTTCGGATTGTCGATCGCTTGCACAATTCTCTGGTGCGTGATGACGGCGAAATCGGCCGCTAGACGACCGGATGAACTCAGAGCTTGGAGCTTGTGGTGGTGGCTTCTCGGAATCGTTCCTATTCTGAGTATCGGTCTCGCCATCGGGTTTTTCAATCCGATCGAAGAACTGCGTTTACTCCTCGCCCTCTTTTTTGTACTGGATATCCTCATCCTGTTTTGGCTACCGACTGCCAGTAGCACCCCGGGCCTGTTGATCTACACACCACCCCTATCCCATCAACTGCGGGATATCATCGATCGATTTTAAGAAAAAAAAGGAGGCAATTCAGTATGGCCATGTATGTGATCGGCATCGGGGGAACGGGGGCGAAATGTATCGAGGCAATCACGAAACTCGCCTCGGTGGGACTGTTTACCGAACAACCGTTAAAAGTTCTCTTTATCGACGCGGACGAAACCAACGGGAATCTAGAGCGATCGAGAAACGCGCTCAGTATCTACAGCCGATGTCAGGAGTTGATCGTCGGCAAAGAGAACCAAGATAATAGCCAACTCCATCCCTGGATGAAAACTAAGATCGAATCCTTCGATCTCTGGTCGCCCTTTGGGGGGGTTAATTCCAGTAAAGAATTGAAAGCCTTTTTCAACTACAACACGCTCAAACAAAATCAACCCGCTCTCGGTAATCTATTCGATGTTCTCTACACGAAAGACGAACAGGAAGTCTCGCTAGACGTGGGTTTCCGCGGTCGTCCGGCGATCGGTTCGGCGGTGATGAGCCAAGTGGATCTCGAACGATTGGATCAAGAACCCTGGGGAGCGCTGATCAAACAAATACAAGCAGACACAGGCGCAGGAAAAGCCCCGAAAGTGTTTCTCTGCGGGTCGATGTTTGGGGGAACTGGAGCCTCTGGACTACCGACGATCGCCCGTTTACTGGCCAATAAACTGAAAAATATCGGGGTCAAAGATCGAGTCAAGATCGGTTGTCTGTTCCTGTTGCCCTATTTCGGGTTCACTCCGCCGCCTGGAGAAGATCCAGACGGGATTTTCGCCCGTTCCGAACAATTTTTACTGAACACCGAAGCCGCCCTACGCTATTATGTGACCCAAGCGCGAGAGACCTTCGATACGGTTTTTCTGCTGGGAAATGAAAACTTCTCGAAAGTGGAATTTAGCGTCGGCAAAAATAGCCAGCGCAATGATCCCCACTTCCTAGAACTCTATAGCGCCCTCGCCGCGCGGTATTTTTTCCTCCATACCGCCGAAATAGGGGAAAAAGTCGTTTTAATAGGCCGGGAGCAAATCGGTCGGCTGATTTGGGACGATCTGCCGGATCGAGCGGAAATCCAACCTGCGCTCGTCAACGGGACTCGATTCGCCTACAGTTGGCTGTCCGAGTTTGAACCCGAACTCAACGGCATCCTCAAAAGAAAAGATGATCGCCTGGTACTTACACCCTGGTCGCGCCCTTTCTTTCCCCATAAAGGCTCGGCAGAAGGGATGACGCGGTTAGGTGACACCCAACAACAGGAAGCACTGAAGACGATTAGCGCCTGGTGTCGGGATTATCTGACTTGGTTGTACCGCCTGCACCAGATCGAGGGAGAACAGATCCAACTCTTCAACACCCAAGCGATGGGCGATCCAGAAAAGTCCCTCCGACGAGAACAGTTAGCAGAACTGGTACTCGATCGCCCTCTCGACAATAAAACCAAATCGAGAGACACGATCACCTCTCTGATGCAAAGCCTACAGAGCTATAAACCGGACAACTCCGCGGAGCCTGGGATCGCCGCATTAGCCAAAGCCCTATACACCTTTTGTAAGCAATAGCCTTTAGTCTATGTTTTTATTACTGCCGAAATTAAAATCCGATAGCGATGTCCGTCCCTCCGATCAAGCGGGAAAATGGGACGCGCAAGACTTTAAAACCTTTGGCGATGTGGCCTCCAGTCTCGATTACAAATCCCCCGGCCAGGTAAAAAGTGTCAGTTCCGTCCCCACCATCTGGGCCCGTCCCCTGTCGATGCAAATGGCTCTTCACAACAAGGCCTATCCCATCCATCGGCAGATGATCGACCAGTGGCAAGGAATGTTAGCGGCCTTGGCCCTTGCGGAAATGCGGCGTTTTCCCCTCTCGGCACAACTGCTAGAACTGGGCCAACTCCGCCATCAAGATCCCTTCGCCCGTGCCCTCTACGAACTGCGCCCCAATCCCCCCAGTAAAGCCCTTTATCTTCTAGAGGCAAAAAACCCGTGGGAAGATGTCTACGTCTTTTTATGGGATGGGAAATCGGTGGGAATGTCCTCCCCCAGTACGATCGTCGTTCCCTCCGAAGCCGGCAAGTGGGAAAATCTGCCCTGGTGGAATCGGCAGACCCGTTGTTTGGAAGCGCCGCAAGGTTATCTCAATGCCAGTGAAAAAGCATTGCTCTGGCGTTGGCTGGAGAACCTCAATAACGAGTTAAATCGCTATACTGGGGACGCGATCGCCCAGAATACCATGCGGGGTCTGTTAGCGGAATTTCAGAATAGCTTGGGAGGGCAACCGGAACAACGGCTGAGTTTAAGTAATAATCCCCAATTTTTCGGCGTTCCTCTCAATCGAGGCCTTTTAAACGCCCTCAATCGTCCCGTCAAAGCCGAACCGAAAGAATCCTGCGTGCGGGTCGTGGCCAGCGAGAATAAGCGCGGCCTCGTTCCCCCTCTCCTGATTATCGATCCAGAAATCGCTCGCTCGTGGGATCGATCGCCCCAAGATATCTGGATCTATCAGGATCAAACCCTCGCCTCTCCATCTATCCTCAAGGATTTACAGACTGGGAAAATCCTCTGGAAAGATATCCGGTGGATCGAGTCCAAGGATCTATTTACCCCGGAATTTCACTTTATCGATGTGGAAGATGCCCTACCAGGGGGGTTTTTGCCGGATAACACTCCGTCGATCGTGTTCAAAGGACAGGAAATCACCCCTCTCCTGCCCCTCAACCCGATCCTCCTGGACTACTTTACCCCCGAAGAGTTACTGCGGAAGCTCCAGTTCAGTACGCTCAACGGGAGTGAGGGGCCAGTTCTGCGGGTATCCCTAGACCTGCCCCTATCGGGCATGAACAATGACGAGAGAAATCCCCAGAATTATCGGGTGTTTAAAGACTATCCCATCAAGGAAGACAACGCCCTGACCCAAGTTCCGGTTTTAGAGATCTGGCCGAACTTCCGGGCCCAGGGTTGGAAGGAATATTACGCCTTTTACTACGATCTGGAATTTCTCGGTTCCTCGAATCCGCTTGATCGCACTTTTCAGGTGAATTTGCCCGGCGCCAAAGAACCGCATATTTTCCAAGATGGCAAGGGTTCCTATCAACTCACCCGACTAGAGGAGTATCCCTCCTGTATCGAATGTCGGGATCGATCGAAAAACTTCCTCGGCCTAATCCTGCTGAAAACGCCGGCATCGATCGCTCTGGAGGGTTCCTGGAAAGTGGGGGTCGATTTTGGGACATCTTTTACCAATATCTACGTCAATCGCCGGGGAATAACCGAACCGCTTCCCTTAGAAAGTCTGCATCTCAAAGTGACGGAGGTACTGTCCGATACTCGACTGCCCACCCTGTTCGAGTATTTCGTTCCCGAAAACTTCATTCCCTTAGAGAAACCGTTACCTCTCAGTAGCGTGTTAACCACCCGGAAAGCGAATAACGTAGCGAAAGAACGCCCGATCTACGACGGTCGGATCTATTTTCTCGGTCCCTTCGGCAGGCGCGCGAATGAGCCATGGATCGAAATCGATCTCAAATGGACAAATATCATCGTCAATCGGCTTTTTCTCAAGCATTTAGCCCTTCATGTCACAGCCCTCGCAGCCAAAAACGGCATCCAACAAATCCAGTGGTCTCTCTCCTATCCTTCCGCTTTCTCCCGCGCCGATAAAACCCGCTACGCACGCAACTGGCAGGATTTAACCGAAGAGTTGCAGGCAAAAACCGGGATCAGCCAAATTTGCCCGCAACAGGATAATCTCACCTATTTCCGCACGGAAAGTGTGGCAACGGCCCAGTATTTCGCCGATCAGGAGGATCACAACCTCGTCAATAGCACCTGTATCGATATAGGGGGAGGAACTTCGGATATCTCCATCTGGACGGAGGCCCCCGATCGCTTCCAACTGGTGCATCAATGCTCGGTACAATTAGCCGGGCGACATCTGTTCTCCCAATTCTTGGAACTCAATCCCGGATTTCTCGCCGAGAAGTTATTAGGAGGGAGAGACGCGAGCGAAGGTGGCTACTGGCAGGGATATAAAGGGGGGGAGTTCCACTACCAGATTGATTTATTACTTCGTAACATGGGTGATGACTTACTCAAGAAAAGAGACTTTCTTGAAGAAGATCCCCAATTCCAGGGTTTACTCCGACTGATGGCGATCGGTACGGCGGGACTATACTACTACGTGGGGATTCTGTTACAGGTTCTCTACGAAAAAGACCGCTACAGCCGACCGGAAATCACCCCCGTGTACATCGGTGGCAACGGTTCGCGCCTGTTGAACTGGCTGGCGATCGGCGGACGGTTTGATCGTCACTCCGAAGTTAACGAACTTTTCAGTCGGATGCTGAGTAAGGCCTCCGGTTTCCCGGACACCAACGAGATCACCCGATTAAGCACCCGTCCCAAGGATGAAGTCGCCTGTGGTCTGGTACTAGACCGAACTCCCCTAGGAGGAATTATCAGCAAAAAACCAGAACCAGTCATCGCCGGGGAGGATTGCGAGGTGAACGGTCAAAAAATTACGTGGAAAGACTATCTGGAGTTGGAAGGCAATATCACCGGCTTCGATATGCCCCAACTCCAGGAAGTTCCCGCTTTTCTAAACGAGTTCAACACCGCAGTGAAAGAGATCGACATTCAGGGACTTAAACCCATGCCCGCTTTTAAAAATGGCGAACTGGAGTCTAGTTACAAAGATCGTCTCTGGCGTGAAGTCCATAAAGAACTGAGAACGAATCTCGTTTACATTCGGGGAGATTCAGAAAACATCCGCGTCGAGCCACCTTTTATCCTAGGATTAAAGGCACTCCTCCGCGTTTTAGGCAAGGAGTGGGCTGGCAAATAACGGCTAACCAGAGGGGAAGTAGGAAAAATACCGGCGAGGTCTTTTCTACTCCCCTTAGTAAAAAGTCTAAGGGAGAACGATGATGTCTAATTGTCCGGTTTGTGATGCTATATATAACGAAGGGCAAGAGAGTTGTACGGTATGTAACTGGCCTCTGAATAATGACTCTCAAAAAATTATTATCTGGGCGAAAGGTATTTGGGAAGAGAGAAATAGTCTCAAGGATAAATATAACAAGCGCAAAACAAAAGATGAAGAGTCTTTAGTGGATGAAATCAAAAGGGATTTGATCGACCCTTTGCAAGCCGAGCTTATGGATTTGAAAAACTCCTTACAAGAAAAGTTACAAACCATACATTTAGAGCCAGATAGAACTCTAAAAGAACAACTAGAATCAATCAATAGTAATATTAAAAATATCGAGGAAAATCAAGAACAGTTAGCTACAAAAAATCAAGAAAACTTTTCTCGATCTCAAGAAGAAATTGAAAAAATTAGCAATAGAGTAGGAGATTTAGAAAACAATATTCGAGTGAACGAACTTGCCAATCGAAAAATGGTTTCTAACCCATCATCTGGTTTTTCTGAAACAATCGATACCTGTCTAGAATCCTCTCCACAAACTCAGAACCCGATTAGCCTAGAAGAATCGAATCTAGCAAGAAAATATAATCACAATCGAGATGCTTTTTCCCAACAGGCAATCAACGTCACCGCCACCGAAGACAGCTTAACCAAGCTCGAAATTGGTATTTTCTCGGGGGTAATCTTCGAGAAAAATCGTCGCGGCAATTATTCGATCATCAAAGAAAACGGCACAGAATATTTAGTACCGAGTAACAACCTCAGACTGAACCAACACAACTACAAAGCGATCGAAGACTTCTTCGACTGTAAAAATCTTCAGCTAGAGGGTAACTTTGAACTTCTCAAACCCGCTAGAGTTTCCGCTTTACCCGGAGGGGAAACTTGGCAATTCGAGGAACGCGGCATCCTACAATTCTGATATATAAAATCGGTGAATCCTATGAAAAAAATCAGCTATGCTAAATTGGCTCTATCCCTGCTCCTCGTTTCTACTGTCCTCGTCGGATGCGGGAAAGGGACTAATTCTGTAAGCACTCAAACCTCCTCGGCAACCGTCGAGAAATCTCCTCAATTACAGAGCGATATCGATAAAGCTTTCGATGAGTTAAAAAAAGAACAGCAAAAGTTTCTCGATGCCCTCAAGGGAGCGATTACTGACAAGGAAAAGCTGGAAATTATTAAGAGCGATGCGGTTAGTACAAAGATAGAAAATTTACAGACAAAAATAAAAGAGTATCGCAAAAATCAGCTACCGAAGTTACAAGGTGAAGAAAAAACAACCATTGAGAAAATTTTGGGTGACATCGATAGCTCTTTAGAGGAAATCTCTCAAAAGGTAATCAATCCTTTTAAGACAGGATTGACAAGAGATGCAATTGAAAATGTTCAGAAACAATTAGATTTTTTTACAAGAAGAAATATCTCCCAAAATAATTATGGTAACTTTGGAGATACTACCGTCGAGGAAATTACAAAATTTCTCCAAGATAAACAGAAGTCACTAGAAGATAATATTAAAAATTTAAAATCTCCTGCTCAAGCCAGCCCGAAATCTACCATCGATTCAGAAATACAAAAATTATCTGATCGAATAGCACAGTTAGAAAAAGAAAAAACCTCTTCTAATACCACTTTTCTCGTTGCTATATTAGCATTGTTAGCGGGCGGATTTTTTTTGTTAAGATCCCGCAAAAAATTGCGTCAAAGTTTTTCTATACGAAACCTATCTTCTGTATTAAAGTTTTGGAATCGGGGAACAAACCCAGCAGGAAAACTAACAGAGGAAAATATAGACAACTCATCTACTCAAGTTGATACTCAAAATTTGAGTACAAATGAAACTCAAATTTATCATAAAATTTACGATCAGGTCTACAAAGAACTTTACCAAAAATTCTCTGAAAAGTTTAAATATATCGAGCGAAAAATTACACAAGAAAACCGTAAAATTAATGATAGAATTGCCGATTTAGAATTAAAAATACACAATTGGAAAACCAAAGATACAAAAGTTCGGGAACAAAAAGAACCAACTGGCATAACCACTTTGAACCCTTCTGCACCACCCGCGAGCCAGACTTACCAGAGTACAGCACCTTCAGTATCTAGCTCTTCCCACTCCCTAGGAGGAGATAATTATGATCAGGATGCTCGTTCCTCATCCCTGATCGAAGTATCTCCTACAGAAGAAAGCCTAGCGAATCGCGAGATGGGAGGGACCGATCCAATTGTACTAAAAAATAAACGTCGGGGTATCTATGGAGTTTACCTCGACGAGAACTATCATTGTTTGGTACCTAGCCAATATTTTAGAATCAACCAGAATAACTATAAAAGCGTTGAGGATCTATTCGACTGCCAGAACTACGATCCGAATTATTCCGATAGCTATACCGTCATCCGTCCTGCGGTAGTCTATCCCCTAGCGGGTGGGCAAACTTGGCAGTTACAACAGCGAGGAGTTTTACGTTTTTAGTGCGCTAGAGTACGATGAGGAGTGATAAGAGAAGTTACCCAGATGACGAAACTAAATTTTGCGATCGCCGAAATCGTGGATATTTATAATTTCCTACCCAAAGTTCTGGCCCCGAAAGTGGTCAAAGTTGCGGTTCATCCTTCTCAATCTAATAGGGACAGGCCATCTCTAGCCGAACAGAAAAACGGGAACTATTGGATAGTCCTAGTCGAGGCTAATTACTGGCTACTGCCCCAAAGCGGCCTACGCATCAATCAATTTAATCTAGCCACCGTTAAATCTCTATTCGACTGTCAAGGATACGAACTTTCTGAACACGGGGATTTTGTATTACTAGAGGCCGCTCAGGTGTCGGGAATGCCAAACGGGACAGAGTGGAGACTAGAGAAAAAAGGAGTAATCAACTTTGATCCTAACTATCCCGCAGACGAATTGCGATCGCAACAAAAGCAAGCGCAACAGGAGATCGATCGTCTTCAGTCCGAGTTAGAGGAGACTAGAAAGCAAAATAACCGACTGAACGCTCAAGTGGCCGAATTAGCCTACAATACATTACAAAAGATCCGCGCTGATTTAGTCACCAGAGATGAGTTTATCAAACAAGGCCGACGGGTAGAGACTTGGGAAGAGAAATTAAACAACACACTGAATAGCTTAAGTGAAACAATTTACAATCAAGTTTACAAAGATCTTTCCCAAAAATTCTCTAAAAAGCTGAAAGATATTGAGCAGAAGAGTACACAAGAAACCTTAGATAAATTTGAACAATCGATAAGTCACCAAGGAGAGACAATTGTTGAATTCAGCAATCAAATTCATCCCATTTTCGATCAATTAGAAAGGTTAGATGTCGATGATTTTCGCGGACATATTAGACTTATCGGTCCACGTCCATCGGGAAAGCTAACTTTTTTAGCGGCTCTTCTTTGCTTAGATCGAGCTTTAAAAAATACGAATTTAATGATAAATATAGTTCCTAGAAACGATGAATCAGTAAGATTAAAAGAACAAGGAAATGATCTTTTTTTACAAAGATATCTACTCTCTCCTTTGCCTGTTGTGTCTTGTTGCATTTTGCCTATTTATGATGCATTAATTGAAATAAACAATTTGAATAAAAATAAATCCATGAATTTGAACTTTTTGAATAAAAAAAAATCCATGAAATTGGACTTTGTATGTAAACCTTATCCAGGAGAAATCTTTGAATTTTTTTGTGACACACAGAAATATCGAGATTTAATTGATGAATACCTACAAGATTTAGCTTGTGTCAATCATGTGATCTTAATGATTGATGTTCTATCTTCCGACAAAGATAATTATTATGCTGAAGGATTAGTTTTCTTGGAGCAATCCCTGCGAATAAGAAGAACAGATTCCAGCTTATCATCCTATCGTATTGCCGTTGTCTTTTCTAAATTTGATCTCTCTCACTCTTGGGATGATCGCAACAATTTAGGGCAATATGTAAAGTGTAACTATCCCCAAGTAAAATCCGTACTAGATCGATGGTATAATTCTTGGAATTGTTCGATCGAGTATTTCGCTTGTTCCGCTTATGGAAGACAAGGTATAGCAGATCCCTCCCAGTGGAAGCCATTGGGTTTAGTATCACCAATTTATTGGTTGTTAACAGGAAAACGAGAGAAAAATCTAGAAAAATCTGGCTTATAAATCAATATGAGAAAAACACATTTCGTTAGAAATTCAATGATTTTTTCCATCTCGTCAAATCTATACCCCCATGAACGTAATCATTATTGGTAATAAAAGTGTTGGTAAGACCAGTATGGTCATTACCCTATCGAAAGGAACCGAAAATGTTAAAGTGATCCCTTCTGGCCCTGGGGGTAAAATCGCTACACTGTCCAATGATAGCATTGAAAAACTAGCGGGAACTTCTCAAAAAGAAGAAGAACCTCTCCTGCTGAGAATTAACCTTCCTTCCGGTTCGGAAAGAGAGGTGAGAGTTCAGTGGATTGATACCCCTGGGGAAGCCTGGTCTAAACCCGCGTGGCAAGAAAGCAACCCAGAAAAATATCAAGATCTGGTACACACTCTCAGTCAAAGTCAAGCGGTTTTACTCCTGCTGCCTCCCTATCGATATCGAAGTCGAACTCAAGAAATAGAAGATACTCCCGAATTTGAGGAAATTCTCGACCCGGAGACCTGGAAAAAACAACTCAAGGAACGTCTCGCTCTCTTGCGATCGCACTGTCCCAGCGTACAACATATTTTAATCTCTATCCATAAAGCCGATCTATTTCACAACCTAGAGGAGGAAAAAAACACCTGGCAATACAACACCAACGCTTCCTTTCTCTGGGGGAAACACGACACTCATATCCGAGAGACCTATTTTTCCCTAGCCGATGATATAATCCGCGAACATAACTCCCAACCTCCCTACCTCAATCCCAAATTTTTCGTCACCAGCATTCACCATCCCACTCTACTAGAATTACCCTGGGTCTATTTAGGAGCTTATTTCGCCAATGCCTAAAGCCTCTACAGAAATTCGCGTGATCGGGGCGAGAAGTTCGGGAAAAACCACCTATCTTGCCACCCTAGCCGTTCTTCCATCGGGTTTACTACAAAAATATCCCAAGTTAGAGGTGATTCCTCGCAATGATGAAGCCACGGCCCTACGGAAACGCGCGCTCGATACGCTCAAAAATCAAGGAAAGATAGCGGGAGATGCCTTCGAGGCTGATCAACTTCATAACCTCAAGGACTATGACTTTCTCATCAAAATCCCGCCGGGGAAAAAGCGATCGAGCATCGAACTAGAACTCCTTGCCAAAGATTTCCCAGGGGAATTTTTTGAACTTATTCCCATCCCTCATCAATGGAAAAAAATCACCCCTTGGGTTGATGACCTATTCACTACCGTAAGCTGGATGGTGATGATGACCGATTGGGAACCCGAACGCGACACATCGCTATATCTCCCGGCGTTTACCAAACTATGCGAGGAAATTCGCGAGCGGGAAATTCGCAACCCAGAAATTGAAAAACTCCGGATCGCCGTCGTCATGGCTAAATGTGAAAGGGGAGAACTCTGGCCCTGTCGTCTCGATCCCGACGAGGATTTATTCGAGGTACGATTGCCCGAAACCTATAAACATCTCACCAAAACTTTAACCCCCGATCGATTACAATTCTTTGCCTGTTCTGCATTCGGGGTTTTGGGAAGTCGCCGCGATCGAGATTTTGATCCCCGGCCAAACTGCTACTTACCCGACGACGGTTCCCCAGAAGAAAAAAACGCCTATTTACGAGAACCCGATCGCTGGTATCCCTACGGATTAATTCCTCCGCTATACTGGTTAGCGACAGGCATTCGACTCGAAGAATAATTATGTGGAGTCGTCAACAACCCCCAAAAACCACCGATTCTCAGCCTACCGAATTTCGGATCATCGGACCGAGGCGATCGGGTAAAACCACCTATCTATCTGCGTTGGCCTACTGGCCGAACGCGAAACCCGATAGTCCGATCGAGAAAGTTATTCCCCGCGACGACGATACGGCTAAACTAATCGCTATGGCAAAAGATATCCTAGAAAATAATGCCATGTTAATGGCTACCTATCTAGCCAGCAATCCGAGCGAAATTCCCACTTATAACCTCTCGATTCAAATGAAGCCCACTTGGCAAGGGGGACAAGCGATCGATATAATTTGTAAAGACTTTGCTGGGGAATTATTTGAAAAACTATCCCAAGGCAAAACTTCCCACATCGAAGAGTATCTAGAAGAATGTGCCTCTGCCCTAGGATTACTCATCCTACTCGATGGTACTTTCTTCACAGAAGATCAAAAGTACGCCCAGGGATTGGCCACCTTGAAACAACAATTAAAGTGGCGACTAGAAAAGAAAAATCAAAACCTATCCCAGTATCGTATCGCCTTAGCCTTTACCAAAGCCGAACAATCTAAAATGCGAATCCACCGGCAGGATATCCCCAGATTTATGAGGCTAAAATTTAATAAAACCTATCAATTACTAGAAAATTGGGGCAAAGAGTGGCCCTGTCCTGTTAAGTATTTTTTTTGTTCGGCATTTGGCATGAAGCCAGGTGCTTCTCCCGACTCTCCCCTCGCCAACGTTCAAGTTACTAGCCGTGAAGGGGGTGTGACTTCTGGAGTGATCGATAACCCAAAAGTGTGGAGACCCTTGGGATTAATGGCACCAATTTACTGGTTACACACGGGTACCGATCATCCCCAACTCAGAGACATAGAGGATTAGAAAAACTATGAGCGATTCCATTTTGATCAAGGAATTTTCTCGGAAATTGTTAGAACCGAAAAGACAGGGCGATCGGTGGGTTTCTAGCGGATTCGACAAAGAAATCGGTTTAAGAACCCATGAGAATCCTCCCACCCCCATTCAAAATGCAGTCCATAACCACTGGTTTCGGATTAATGATAGTTATCCTCCGGCAGAAGGAAAGATTGCCCTCATCGCACGAGAAATCGATAGATACGCAGTTTTAGCGGTAGCCTCTCCCCTAAAAGATGATTGTGATCGACCTCTGGTAGGCTATCGTTATTTCTGGCTAGAAAAGCCCCTAGATGGAGAAATAGATGCCGTGGGAACGCTCCTCCGATGGTGGGACAAGAACGAGCGACCCCGTTTCGAGCTAAAGCCTTGTTCAGACATCATACATATTCAGCAACAGAATCGTGGACAGGGATATTATTCAGCGATTCTTCACAGTCCTCATGATTTCGATAAAGTTCGTCAATTTGAGCAACTTGCTTTAGAAGTACAACAAACTCCTCATATTTTTACTCCTAGCAATAGCTTTATTCCTAGTTATTGGCATTTGCATTTTTTTTCTCGATATCTCAAACAAAAATATAATCGCCCGATCGCTTGGGCGTGGAAGGTTACTGTTTTAGAAAATCCTAATCAATTTACCCTAATCGCTTGCACTACTCAAGAATACTGTCAGATCAATTCCGATGTCAACAAAATCCCAACCGCATTAACTCCCCATAAAACTGGGCAAGATATACTAGATACTTCCCCTGTACAGGTTCAATCAATTCAAAGTTTAAAAAGAGCATTAAAAGAACTCTCAGAAGGCAAAGAAATTGATCAAAACCTAAATATCTTAGTTCAAGAACTAGAAAAAACCGATAGCACTCGATGGGATTGGGCAACGCTGATCGATAGCACCTGGCTGGAGCAACGACAACACACCCAACAAGAAAAGATTTATAAATCATTGATTCTACTATTAAATCCCAATTTACAGCATACTGACTTAACGATTACCGTCTCCGATTGGCTCAATAGCCTACAAGCGCCAGGCTCTCCCGCACCTCAAAAATTGCTGGATTTCTCTCGCTTTCTTCCCTCAGCCTTATTGACTCATTTCCAGCCATCCGAATTACCCGTTACTCAAGAAGCGAAAAAAGCACTCGATCGACAACACCAGTTGATACAATTGTATTCTAGAAATTCGGCCATATTAGCCAAGAATAAAACAAGACTCCATCAACTCATCGCTCGGTTATTTCTCCTACTGCGATCGAACCCCTCCCCCAAATCAGAAGAAGTAATTCAATGGCTACTTATCGACTACTCCCCACTCTGGAAAGAATCTCTAGAAATCTACACCAACGATCTGTTTAGAAAGCTCGATCGAGCCTATCTCAAAAAAGAACAATTACCCCCTCAAGAAAGGGATGAGTTTATCGAGAAAATCCTCGAAGACTTAAAACAGCGTGAGCAAGGACAAACCACCGAAAATCCCTCGTCCTACGAGAGCATCGCACGGATTCTAGAAAAGAATAAATCCTATCCGATCGCCGCTTTTTTCTATAAACTCGCTACGGGTAAAGTTCCCGATAAAATTTGGGAAAACTGCACGAACCTCCCCGAAATTATTCCCCTAGAAAGACCCCCCGCCATTCCTCCACAATCCTCCGAGAAAAGTCCCAATTCTCTCAAGAAAATCGCCCTAATTCTTTGGCAAAAATATCCTTGGCAATGTCTAGGGTTGAGTGTGGCAGTCGGGACGGTGTTGGGGGTGGGAGTCCTGTGGGGAGTTCAATCGATCGGACGGGTATTTTCTCCGAAGATTTCCGCAAATCAATCGGCCATTATTCCCTCCGATCCCGTTCGGGAACTATACTTATATTTTAATCTCCTAGAATCTGGCGATCGCCGACAAGATCTGCAAGCGAAAAATCTAGACAACCTAAAGAAGTTACGGGAAAAGATGCCCGATTTCAACGCTTCCCAGTGGAAAACCAGCACTCAACGCGAAGCATGGCTAAGAGAAAGATCAAGTATTATCAAAGATCCTTTATATCGCTTCCTTCAACAACTGACACCAGCAGTTCCGGTAGAATTAAATAAAACTTACACCGCTAACCAAGTGACAGCCAATCCTCCCCTCAACGCCCCAGAAATTGCCCTAGGGAAAAGTCTTCTCCACTCGCTACAATTGTATGAGGGGGAAATCACTCCGATTTGGGATCAGAAAGTATCGGATGCGATCGCTAAGTTCAAAACACAATACCAGATTCAGCCAGCAGGAGGGGATTTAGATAAAAACACTTGGTCGATTCTCGCTCCCATGATTCAAGATCGGCAGATAAAAACAGCAATCAATACCCTAGAAAGAATCCTAAAAGAGAGCGAAAATTACTCGATCGCTCTCCCTCGATACAAAGCCTTTCAGCAGTGCAAAACTCAGACAAATACCGCCTATTCTGCCTGCCTAGATCAAATATTCAAACCCGATAAATAGACGCTTAATGATGTGGAATCAATGCGAAATTTATCAATTCTCTCGAAAACTTCTAGAGCCAAAATGGTCTAAAAGACATGAGTGCTATGTGAGTACAGGATTTGATCGAGAAATCGGCGGAGAAAATCAGGAAGTACCCCCGGAAATTGCGAATGCCGTCCATAATCATGCCTGTCGAATTAATGATAGTTATCCTCCCCAAACTATCGCCCTAATCTCTAGAGAAATCGGCAAATATGCTCTATTAGCGGTGGCAACAGCCTTAAGAGATGACAGCGATCGCCCTCTAATCGGCTACCGCTATTTCTGGTTAGAAAAACCCTCGCAAGATGGCGAAATAGACGGAATCGGAACGCTGCTAGAATGGTGGATGACTCAAGGTTCTCCCACCTTTCAACTACAACCCTCCTCTTCATCTCCCAAAACACCCCCAAAAGCTTCTAGTTCTTGGCTAAATCGCCATGATTTTTTTAAAAAATATTCAACCGATTCGGTGAATATTTCTATCAAAAAAATAGAACAAGAAAAAAAATACTCTCGATCTCCATTATATTTAGACAATATAACTTTTGAGGATTGTCGAGAATTTCATGCCCTAGCCCTCTCTCTACAAGCGAACAATTCTAGTCCCCTAAATTGGGCTTTTCGAGTGTCTCAGTTAGAGATTCCCGAACAATTCTCTCTGGTTTACACCCAGGATAGCGATCAGGAACAATTAATTATTCGGTTTGATCGAGTTCCCGAATCCTTCTCGACGGTTTCCGAATATATATCCAGTGATATCCAAGTCAAACGATGTTTACTAAATCTAGCGAAAAATAAAGATCTAGAACGAAACTTACAAGCCCTCTCCAGTTATTTATCTAGTCTTGACAGTGACCATTGGAACTGGGAAATTATTGTTGATAAAACTGCGCTTAAAAATCATAATATTACAGCGGCTAGATATCGAGCATTACTGGCTATTTTAAAACCATTTCCAGAAATCGCTAACTGGCTAGACTGGCTACGGCAACGAAGAGGAAATAAACAGTTTGGGCGCGCGGGCATCGAGATGCAACAACAAGCGCTCGACCAAAATCCCGACCTCGAACAGCGACTATACGCTCTCATCGATGATCTATTAATAACGGAGCAATACAAAAATAGCAAAATTCCCGATCTACCCAAGGAAAAACAATGGTTATTAATTCGCTCCAAAAGCTTCTGGTCAGATTATTTTTATGACTCCGCAAAATATTATACTAAATCACTACTCATACAAATCCACTATCCAGAAGATTGTCAACTAGACAATCATTTTTTTAACAAAATTTTACAAAACTATCAACAAAAAAAATTACCCGATGCTACTAAAAAACGATACGAATTTCTCGCACGACTATTCGCCGAAGTGCGCGCCTATAGCCTAGCGGCTCTGTTTTATCAAGTAAGCCAAGGAGAAGTTCCCGCAGATATATACACCCAAGCCGAAATCCATCTCATCGATCTTCAAGAAAGCCACCGCTCATCTGGACTGATCGGCCTAGCTTGGGCGAACCTGACACAGGATCTTATGCTATTATTTAGAAATCTGAGGGGAGGCTAGGGCAACCCAACGATAAAACCGAAAATTCCCCAACTACGAACGCACTAGCAGCATTAGACTATGGCGGAAACCTTTCTAGTCAATACTAGGAATACTTTGTCTCTAAACGTTTAACTGGATCAGGAAGGGAGTATTGAAAAAATGAGACTTGTTTTTTATCTGTTGGGGGGCATTATTTCAGCGCTGATCGGCTGGAACTTGAGCTTAGTGATCTTAGACCTCTTTAAATTCGCATCGAAGACAATTACTGGAAGCACTTTCCCTTTTTACGTCGAGTTTATTCTCTTCCCGATCGTCACTATCTGTTTAAGTGTCACCCTTGTCCTAACGACCATTTATCTGAGTAATCCGATTCACTACAAAGCGAATCGAAGAATCCGCAATAGTTATCTCAAAATCGCCCTAAAAACTGGTTTAATCGCTGGAGCGATCGCCGCAGTGCTAACTGTGATTATTTACCAGGGAAAATTCCCCCCGGCAAGTGTTCGCATAGTGGGCTGGAGTTTAATCGGTTTAGGGGCCGGTGTAGCCGAGGGATTATCTTGGCGATCGCTGAGTACCGAGGGTGCGAAAAGTAACACCTTTGAGCGACCGATAAAATCTGCCCTTTTCGGATTACTTGCCGGTTTAATTGCCGCCCTAGCGATCGAATTTCTCCGAACAATAATCCCCCTTGGCGGTTATGAAGATCTGTTAGGATTCACCCTTTTCGGTGCTGGTTTAGGGATGGCGCTCGCCATTTCCACAACCCCCACCTATCAAGTCGCACTGAGAGCCGGTAGAGGATTCGGACGCGCCCGAAAAGATAACCAATCGGGAAACTATCCCAAAATTAACGATCGCTGTTTAAGAATTGTCAATTTCGAGCAAACCCAAATTGAAGAAGGATTATCTATCCAGCTACCTCGCCATACTTCCCAATCTTTACAGATCGGTTCTGCGGAAGATGCTGATATATTTTTGCCAGATGTACCTGCAATAGCCGCCAAGCTCAGTTTAGAGAGAAAACAATGGAGACTTAGCACCCCCGTCGAGAATAAAGTACAAATACAAAGAAGAATGTTATCGGAAAATGCCACGGAAACCTTATATCACAATCAAATGTTGACTTTCTATCATGAAAACACGAATACTCGCTATTACCGATTTATTTTTTGCGATCGCTTTCTCGATCCGGACAACTAAAAAAGCTGGTAGAAACCTTCTGCTTTTTCCCCTATCGATCCTCGCGTTCACTTTCTTCGATTCTGCTTCCGTCCGAGCGAATTCCGTCAAGATTCTCCGCGCCATTACCGACCACGATCGAGTGACTTTAAAAGTACAAGTTCGCGACCATCGTGACCTGCTCGTACCCGGATTACAAGCGAATAACTTTACCGTCCTCACCACGGCGGCCAATCAAACCGAATTTAAATATCGATTGACTCCCCTAACTCTCCCGAAAATTACTATAACCCCACCCGATCAAGTCAAACCCGATCCCGCCTATTTAGTGATTTTGCTAGATATGAGCGGCAGTATGAATAATCGGGATGAATCCCAACAAGTCAAACTCCAGGGAGCGATCAAGGGAATCCAAAAATTTATTACCACGATCGAAACTGAAAAGCTTCCCGTAGAAATTGCCCTAGTTCCCTTCGGGGAAGGTGGGGAAGGTTGCGCCCATAGCTATCCAGTCAATCAGGCAGTAATTCAAAAGTATCTAGAAGCCTATCCCTACAAAACAACCAAAACTCGACTTTCCGAGTTAGCCCATGTTGATGTCTGTGCCTCCACCAATCTCTATCAACCCCTCGATGAAGCGGTCAAATTTCTGACCACTTCTGAACGTTTTCAGCAAAATTCTTGGGGTCCGCCTCCCCGTCTCGGCGTGATCCTATTTACCGATGGATTCGATGCCGATCCCGATCGAAACAAGGAAGAACAACGCTTTCAGTCCACGCGAGATCTGCTGGCTCTTTCCCCTCACGTCACCGTCCACACGATGGGATACGGCGAATCCCTAACCCGACTCCGCGCCCGCGCCCAATGCGCCCAGGAGCTACACAGCCGCCCTCTCACGGTGGATACTCTCCTTACCTACTGTCAGCTTCCTTGGGGAGAAGATATCCGCGAGTTTATCGTCGATCGATCTCGATTGACAGCGATTGCTAAAGAGACCGGCGGAATTGCCCGATTCCCGCGTTCAGCTGAAGAAGTGAGCCAAGGATTACGAGAGTTCCTGACCGCGCTCCGAGAATACGAGATCAGCTATCCACAACCAACCGCCGATCGGCTCACCATCCATCAAGCCAAAGTTATCGTCAATGCTCCAGGACAAGGTATGTCCTCTCTCATCTCCGCACCGCTCGAATTCCAGATGCCGAATTATCTCTATCACTCTCTCTCGATTTGGGAACGTTTGGCGATTTTTCTCGGTACGCTAGTCGCAACAGTATTCGGTGTTCGCCGGTTCAATGCCTGGAGCCACCAACTCAAAGAAGAAAGCCGCCGAAATTTAGGGGAGTCTTAATGGTCTTCGGTCAAGTACAGGAGAAAATACTTAATGAGGGCATTCATGGGATTATTCCCGTTGTTAACACGGTAAAAAAACTAAGTGTGAGAATCCAAAAACAACAGATAGCGGCCGAAGCTTCCTCCAAAGACCTACAGGAAGTATTTACAGATGTGGCCCTGAATTGGCATATTTTAGCATCAGAAGTTAATAATATTTTTCAACAAATTGGCGATGAAGCGGCTGTCATTGAACGAGTGATCGATCCAGCAGTGGAGGAAATTCTCAAGGAAGTTATGGCTAAATATACCGCCGAAGAATTAATTACTAAACGGGAAGAAGTCAAAGGAGAAGTGGATATTCGTTTGAGTGAAAGACTGAAAAATTATCATATCGGTGTCGATGATATTTCTTTGGTTCATGTCAACTTTTCCGATCGCTTTACCGAGGCGGTGGAAGCCAAACAAATTGCCGAACAGGAGGCCAAAAAAGCCGGTTTTATGGTGCTGAAAGCCTTGAAAGAATCGGAAGTAAAAATCAATCTGGCTAAAGGAGAGGCGGCAGCTCATCGCATTCTCCAAGATTCCTTAAGTCCAGAAGTTTTACAGAACAAAGCGATCGAAAGATGGGACGGTAAACTCCCCCTATTTATGGATGATAATCTGCTTAAGTCCCTTGAATTGGTTAAAGATAAGCGAAAAACTAGATGATAAAAACAATTTATTAAAACCAGAAGAAAGAATACTTGATTTTATTGAACTTCATGGCGAGGAACTCCTCTATGCTGTTTAAATCCCGAAAGACAAAGCAGAAATTTAACCCTGATTACTGGCGAGATCATTCGGCCAACGAACGCACCTATCTGTCTTGGATGCGCGCCTCGATCGCTTTGATGGGTTTTGGTCTGGTCATTTTGCGTTTACGGACGGCATCTTTGTTATCTCTAGGACTAGGTTGGTTGTTGGGTTTTGTCTTCGCTATGGTGGGATTATTAACCGTTGTCATCGCCACGCGCCGGTATTTTCTCATCCGGCGAGCGATCGATAATAATAGCTACGAACCTGCTCAAGTCTGGATTATTTGCTTTAGTATAGCGATCGCTTGTCTCGGATCAGGAATTCTCTATTTTGTTGCCACCAGTCCCGATAGCGGTGGAGTGGAAAGCATCGGTTTCGATTAAAACCCCATCCTCGCAGGGAGCGGGATGGGGAAAAATTGCTCGATACAGGTGGTAAAATCCAGACAACTACTTAAAATTGCCCATTTTCCGATCTTTCCCAGGAAGGGGCGAAAGGTGGACAATTTAAAGGACAGGCGCGCCAATGACTGTGAACAGGGACTCCCAAGCGTTGACAATAGCCATTTCCTCTCCCCTGAAACTTATAAAACCGACAGTAACGACAGGTGGAGGAACAAGTAGCAACTTTCGGGAGAGGATTTCCTGTGGATTCGATCGCTGTTAGTTTTGGGGATAGGGTGGAAATGGTGTCTAGCAAGGAAGTCTCGAAGGTTAACGGGGTTCACTAGCGACTCTTACCGTACCTAGTCCCGAATTATGTCACAGTTGCCCATCCTCCCGGAGTATAACGGTTGACACGCTCCTAAAAAATTGAGAGAATCCGGGCGGTGATTCGGTAGTAGTGATGGCAGCTTAATCCTTTCCTGTGCATTGTAGTCATGGATAAAATACCAAAGGGTTCCCCAACGTGATTCTCCATTTTTTTAGAGAAAGATAGACTCTCTCTCACCAGCCGAGAAATCCTTTATCTAAAGGTATTATAAGTAGTCGTGCAAAATTAATTTCCTAGTAAAGATAGGCAAAAGGCAAGAGGCAAAAGGCAAGAGGGGGTTAGATATGTGTAATTAATTTTGCTTAGGTACTTACTAAATCTGGTTATTAAAAACTGATTATTTATTCCCCTTTGCCTTTTGCCTCTTGCATGAGTGCCTCTCCCCATAACTAGCCTGTACTCAACGGATTTAGTATCAAACCAGAAAAAACCAGAGTGTGTCATACAATCAAACCCATTGAATATAATGGGAAAACGGAAGAACCCGGTTTTGACTTTCTAGGATTCAATATCAGGCAATACCCAGCAGGAAAATACAAAGCAGGTAAAATAACGAAAGGAATACCTAAAACATTCCTAACCCACATTAAACCTAGCCAAAAAGCAGTTAAAGCCCACACAGAAGCGATTAAAGGTGTAATCAAAAAACACAAAACAGCACCTCAATCAGCCCTGATTAGACAATTAAACCCAATCATTAGAGGTTGGGCTAACTACTACTCAGGAGCAGTATCTAAAGATACCTTCAATAAACTAGACTACACAATCTGGTTAATGTTAAGGGCATGGACAGTATCAAGATGCGGTAAAGCGAACTACAAAAAGCTGAGAAATTATTTTAGACCGGGTACAGTTAAACTCAGTAATGGGAAAGAAAGACACGAATCTTGGTTATTTAAAACCAAAGATGGTTATCAATTATGGAAACATAATTGGACACCAATTGTCAGACATACCCTAGTACGCCCCGACGCTTCACCTTACGACGGAAATTGGACGGCTCTCTTGGATTTGGTGGGTAAAATGTATTCTAAGATACAGTCCTGCTGACGAGGGAGTGGAAGAAACCACAAAGACACAGAGGACACAAAGATCGATCATAATGTAAGTTAAACTTATCACACAGAACCTAGAAGAGCCATTGGACTTACTGGGCGACCAGACGAGGACAAGCAATTGACACACCTACGAGAGTAGCTAAACTACTTAAGAAGCAACAAGGCAAGTGTAGCCGATGTGGGCAGTATTTCACCTCATCGGACTTAATTGAAGTTGACCACATTCACCCTCTAAGCTTAGGCGGAAAGGATGAATATTAAAACCTTCAATTACTACACCGCCACTGTCACGATGATAAATCAGCAACTGATGGAAGCCTTAAATCATCTACATTAACATCATCAGAGGTTAATATAGACAATACAAGGACAACCAAAAGAAGTCAAGCTGTATCCTTAACAAAGGAACAATCAAACTAGGAGCCGTGTGAGGTGAAAGTCTCATGCACGGTTCTGAATGGGAGGGGAGGTCGGTGACGACCTTCTCGACCCCTAATAGTATGACATCCCCCCCTGAACAGTTATTCCAAAAGACTTCATAAATTCAGTTCAGCTTTGACAAAATCGGCAGTTTTATAGAGAGAAAACCCCACTTTAGCCGCTATCATCTGCATAGCGCGGTTATCCCTTAAAATTTCCCCTTCGATTCCCTCTAATCCTTCCTTTTTGCCAATATTAACTAAACGCTGTAGTAGCTCAGTACCAATACCTTGACCTTGATAGTCATCCCTAACTAATAGGTCAAATTCCGCCACATTAACGCCGTGCAGTTTATTTAAGCGTCCTATAGCGATAATTTCTCGCTCTTCCGTCTGATTGTTATTAATCTCCACCACTAAGCTCATGACTCGATCGTAGTCGATAAAACAAATGCGGGTAAGACGATCATAAGCGGTTTGGCGATCGAGATTGACAAGGTGAAAATAACGATAATAAATGGTTTCTTCCGAGAGATAATGGTGAAATTGTCGCACTGAAGGCTCATCTGCTGCCCGAATCGGACGAATTAGCACTTTTAAGCCTTTTTTCGTCGTCCAAGGTTCTATATAATTTTCGGGATAGGGACGAATCGCCGGATGAGATAACTTTTCTGGGGGAGTAGTTGGAGGATGAAGAAGGATAGAAGCAGAAAGGGCGAGCAATTGCTCTGAATCGGCAAAAAAGGGATTAATATCGATAGTTTTAATGCGAGGTTGTTCACTAACCAGGTGACTAAATCTCACGATTATTTGCTCCAAATTCGCTAAATTAAGCGATTTAAGCCCATTTAGTCCCTGAAAAGCCCGATAAATCTTGGTTTTTTCTAAAAGTCGGCGAGCGAGATTAGTATTTAAAGGAGGTAGAGCGGTGGCGTAATCTTGAAAAATATCGACTAAACGACCACCAGTGCCGAAAATTATCACCGGTCCGCACTGATCATCGTAATTAGAGCCGATAATTAACTCATATCCTCGATCAATTTCTAACATCGGTTGAATAATCACCCCGAGAAAATGCTCCCCACCCACTTGTGCGCTAACATTAGCTTTGATCGCCTGATATGCTTGTACCACTGCCCTAGGGGAAAAAAGCGGCAATTGTACCCCACCCACCGCACTTTTATGGATAATCGTCTGGGAATGCAGTTTCATCACCACGGGATAACCGAGAGATTCGGCGAGATTAACTGCTTCTGCGGCACTTTCAGCAATTTCAGTGACAATAACAGGGATTCCATAAGCTTTCAGTATAGCTAAAGACTCTGGCTCACTGAGAATTGTTCTATCCCCTACTTGCTCGATAATCTGACTCACTAAAACTCGATCAGAGCTATTTTCCTGAGAATTGGCTAAAATTGGCGTTTGATAAAGACCGTGCAGATTCTCTTCATATTTCCAGAGCAAATTAAACACCCGGGCCGCCGAATCGGGATAGCGATAGGTGGGGATCCCCTGCTGATTTAATAGCGCTAACCCCTCTGCAATGCCCTCCCCTCCCATCAAACTTGCTAAAATGGGTTTTTTGCTATTTTGAGCAATTAAAGCGACTCTACAGGCAATTTCTCGCAGATCGGTGTTAAAGCGAGGCGAGAGAATCATCAACACCGCGTCGGTATGTGCATCCGCTAAAGCGATCTCTAGGGCGCGAGCGTAGCTATCGGGATCGCTGCCGCGACGCAGATCGATGGGATTTTGGGGGACAATATCCGCAGGAACAAGAGGCGCTAGTTTTCCGATCGTTGCCGGGGTAAGGGTTGCCAGTTGTCCATCTTCCGCCAGTAAAGCCGAGGCCGCTAAAAGAGCGGGAGCAAAACCATTGCTGATGATTGTCAAGCGTTTTCCCCGGGGAAATCGGGGAATTTTCGCTAAAACTTGCGTGATATTCAAGAGATCGGCCAGTCTTTGTACTTCCACGATGCCACAGCGAGCAAAGACAGCGGAGAGAGTTAGCTGATCGCTGGTTAATTTGCCAGCATGGGAAAGAGAAGTGGGGTCAAAGTCGGTACTGTGGCGACTAATGGCGATAATTGGTTTATTTAGGGCAACTTCTCGGGCTGAGGACAGAAAAGAGCGGGCATTATTCAGGGATTCCAAGTAGATAACGATGCTTTTGGTTTGGGGATCGTCTCCTAAATAATAGAGTAATTCGCCCCAATCCACATCTAAAAGGACTCCGAGGGAGATGAAGTGACTAAAACCGACATTTTCGCTTAAACTCCAATCAAGCACGGCAGCAGCGAGCGCACCACTTTGACTAATCAGGGCAATTGAACCGGTTTTCGGCAGGATGGGGGAAAAGGTGGCGTTAAGATTTTGGCTGAGATTGCAGATTCCTGAGCTATGGGGACCGATGATGCGTAATTTTTGACCAGCGATCGCTTTAATTTCCCTAAGTAAATTTTCCCCTATCTGTCCAGTTTCCCGAAAACCAGTGGAGAGAATCAGGGCGCATTTAACCTTTTTTTCGACAGATTGGGCGATAATAGCGGGAATTTCGGGGGCAGGGGCGGTGATAATTACCAGATCGATCGCTGCCGGGACATCGGGTAAACTGCTATAGGTGGGAAGATCGAGCCAGTTTTCGGGGTGAGGATTGACTAGATAAAGGCGGTGCTGACCGGGATTATCATAGAGATTATGTAAAAGAGTGCGATCGAGTTGGGGATTTTGGCGATTAAATCCCACCACAGCGATGGTTTTTGGCTCAAAAAAGGCTCTTATGGTTTGATGTTCGCCACCACGAGGATCTAAGATGGGATTTAACATAATTGATGCTCCCAAGAACTTTAAAAACCCACTCCCACTTCGCACTCTCTATACCTTTCAAACAGGATTTAGTATGAAAAATCCCCACCCGATGAACATTTTCCCCAAGAGATCTAGTAAACTAACTGATGCTGTAAATATTTAGAGACAAACGATGGAACTGGAATATCCCGAGGATTTGAGATACCTAGAAACCCACGAATACGTCAGACTCGAAGGTGAAATCGCTACCTTGGGAATTAGTGCTTTTGCTGTCGATCAATTGGGTGATATCGTGTTTCTAGAATTGCCCGAATTGGGAGAGGTGCTGGAAGTAGGTAGTAGTTTCGGCACGATTGAATCGGTAAAAGCGGTGGAAGATCTTTTTCCCCCCGTATCGGGGACCGTAGTCGATCGCAATCAAGCGATGATTGACTCCCCCGAATTAATTGCCGATGATCCCCACGGGGAGGGTTGGTTATTAAAAGTGCGGGTAGAAAACCCCGATGCGGACTTGCTTGATACCCTCTCCGCTAGTGAATATCGCGATCAAGTAACAGGGGAAAGTTAAATAATATTAACAACAGGGAGCCAGACCCTCACACTATCATAATCATAGAAAGAATTGAAAAAACAGGAAGCGATCAAGTCTTCCTGATTTTTGTCTCTAAACCGTGCTGAGACGAAATTCTTGCCCGAATCGAGTCAGGTTTCACTATTTACCCAATCTATGCTAAATCCTAATCTCGCGGCGATCGAACTTTCCAAAGAGGAGGTTCAACGCTACTCTCGACACATTATTCTGCCCGAAGTGGGCTTAGAAGGTCAAAAAAAACTAAAAGCCGCCAGTATTCTCTGCATCGGCACCGGGGGACTCGGTTCCCCGCTTTTACTCTATCTAGCGGCGGCTGGCATCGGTAGAATCGGTATTGTTGACTTTGATATCGTCGATAGTTCCAATCTGCAACGTCAAATTATTCACGGCACTTCTTGGGTAGGTAAACCGAAAATTGTTTCCGCTAAGGACAGAATTCTGGAAATTAACCCCTATTGTCAGGTGGATTTGTACGAAACCCGCATAAGTTCCGAAAATGCCCTTGACATTTTAGCCCCCTATGATGTAGTTATCGACGGGACCGATAATTTCCCCACCCGTTATCTGACTAATGATGCTTGTGTTCTTCTCGACAAACCCAACGTCTATGGCTCAATTTTCCGCTTTGAAGGACAGGCAACCGTTTTTAACTACCAAGGCGGTCCCAACTACCGCGATCTCTATCCCGAACCGCCACCACCGGGGATGGTTCCCTCCTGTGCGGAAGGCGGCGTTTTAGGGGTTTTACCCGGAGTAATCGGCACAATTCAAGCCACAGAAGCCATTAAAATTATCCTCGGCGCTCCAGATACCCTTAGTGGTCGTTTACTGCTTTACAATGCTTGGGAAATGAAATTCCGCGAGTTAAAATTGCGTCCGAATCCCATCCGTCCCGTCATTGAAAAATTAATTGATTACGAACAATTCTGCGGTATCCCGCAAGCGAAGGCACAAGAAGCAGCAGAACAGCAAAAAATGACAGAAATGACCGTAGTGGAGTTAAAAACCCTACTTGACAGCAATGCTAATGATTACGTTCTCATCGATGTGCGTAATCCCAACGAGTACCAAATCGCTAAGATACCCAACTCGGTATTAATTCCCCTACCCGATATCGAAAATGGTGCGGCAATTCCCAAAATTAAGGAATTAGTCAACGGTTATCGTCTTATCGCCCATTGTAAGATGGGGGGACGTTCCGCTAAAGCCCTCGCTATCCTCAAAGAGGCAGGTATCGAAGGAATTAACGTCAAAGGTGGTATCAGCGCCTGGAGTCGCGAAGTCGATTCCACCGTACCAGAATACTAATTTTGGCCCTTGGGTTTTGGGGGTTGGGTGTTAGGGTTTTGGGGTTTTGGGGTTTTGGGGTATTAGGGTATTAGTCGAATTCCCCCATCTCTCCATTCCCCCATCTCCCCATCTCCCCACTTCATAATTCATAATTCATAATTCATAATTCCCTCTCCCCATTCCCCCATTCCCCCATTCCCCCATTCCCCCACTTCATAATTCATAATTCATAATTCATAATTCATAATTTCCTCCCCCCCATTGCCCGTGAATCTGTTAAAATCAAGGCCAGTTAGCCTTAAAATCTTCGGTGTGAGCAAACGATGAAAAACCATATTAAAAAAATTGCTAGTTGGAGTGCGATCGCTACTATTTCCCTTGGCTTAGTAGAAATGAACCGAACAGCGATCGCATTCGGCAACAATAATCAATTTAGTGCCTGTATCAGTCAGATTGTCGGCACGGGAGTCAGTCCCGAAGATGCCGCCAGCGCTTGTTCAGAGGCATTAATTCCTAAAGAATTATCCCGGTGTGTGGTGATGATTAAATCCAAAACCCCGATCGATGGTAATCTGGCCCTGCAAGCTTGTTTTCAAGTGCGTCGTCCCATCGACCTAGGTCACTGTGTAGTCGATATCCATCGCGCTGCCCCCTTGTTTGCCACTAATTCCCTCAAACAAACAGAAACAGCCAAGGAACCCGATAAATTAGGGATTTCTAAACAGGTTTTAGATTCCTGTCGTCAAAGTTTATTACCCGGTCGCTTTTCCCAATGCGTTATCGCTGTCAGTCGTGGTGTGGACAAAAATAACCCCTCCCAAGCTTTACAAACCTGTTTAAGTGCCGAGGATTTCCCCAGAGATCTATTCCCCAGTTATCCCCAAAATCAAGACCAGAGACCTTAATCAAGATTATCGAATGTGCTAAAATCCCTACCCAGACTCCTAGGGGGGTAGGGAAGGAATTAAAACCATGCCTTTAAGTTGGAATGAAATTAAAAATCGCGCCATCGCTTTTCAAAAAGAGTGGGAAGGAGAGACTTCAGAAAAGGCAGAATCTCAATCTTTTTGGAATGAGTTTTTTCATGTCTTTGGCATTTCACGGCGTAGGGTAGCCAGTTTTGAGCAACCGATCAAAAAAGCAGATAATAAACAGGGTTTTATTGATTTACTCTGGAAAGGAACGATTTTAGTTGAGCATAAATCGAAGGGTAAAGATTTAGAAAAAGCCACACAACAAGCTAAGGATTATTTTCCCAATTTAAAGGAACATGAGTTACCGCGTTATATTTTAGTCTCGGATTTTCAACGGTTTAAATTATATGATTTAGATTCGGGTAATCAATGGGAATTTGAATTAAATAATTTTGTTGATAATGTTCATTTATTTGATTTTATTGCTGGTTACGAAAAGCGAGTTTATAAAGACGAAGATCCCGTCAATCTCCAAGCTGCCGAGTTAATGGGAAAACTTCATGATTGCCTGAAAGAAATTGGTTATATGGGGCATGATTTAGAAGTTTATCTAGTGCGTTTATTATTTTGTTTATTTGCCGATGATACGGGTATTTTTAACAAGGGGATTTTCTGGGAATATATTGACCTACATACCAAAGAAGATGGCAGTGATTTGGCGATGCACATTGATGCTATTTTTCAGGTTTTGAATAAACCAGAAGAAAAAAGATTAAAAAATCTCGATGAGAATTTAACTCAATTTCCCTACATAAATGGCAAGTTATTTGAGGAGTCATTACCGATGGCGGCTTTTGATAACAAGATGCGAGTCATGTTATTAGAAGCTTGTGCTTTTGATTGGGGAAAAATTTCCCCTGCTATTTTTGGCTCTATGTTTCAAGCGGTAATGAATCCAAAAGAGCGACGTAATTTAGGGGCGCATTATACCTCCGAGAAGAACATTCAAAAGGTGATTAAACCCTTATTTTTAGATGATTTACACAGGGAATTTGAGAAGATTAAAGGCAATCGCAATAAATTACTAGAATTTCAGAAAAAGATTGCTAATTTATATTTTCTCGATCCTGCCTGTGGTTGTGGCAACTTTTTAATTATTACCTATCGGGAGTTACGCGATTTAGAGATTTTGGTATTACAGGAGTTAGATAAATTAGATAAAACGGGGCAGTTAGTAACAGATATTAGTACCATTATTCAGGTGGATGTTAATCAGTTTGCTGGTATTGAATACGATGAGTTTGCAGTGAGGGTGGCAGAAGTGGCGATGTGGTTAATTGATCATCAGATGAATATTAAAGTTAGTAATACTTTTGGTCAATATTTTGTGCGTTTACCATTAAAGAAAGCGGCAAAGATTGTTCATGGAAATGCCTTGCGGATTGATTGGGAGGAAGTTATCTCAAAAGAAAAGCTCAATTTTATTTTAGGAAATCCTCCTTTTGTTGGTGCGATGATTATGAACGATGAGCAAAGGAATGATATGGCTTATGTTTTCGACGGTGAGAAAGGAATAGGCGTTTTAGATTATGTGTGTGCATGGTATATTAAGGCTGCTCAAATAATTCAGGGCAATAGAATCAGGGTTGCTTTTGTTTCCACAAATTCTATATCTCAAGGTGAGCAAGTTGCCTTACTTTGGAATATTCTTTTTCAAAAATATCAGTTAAAAATTCATTTTGCCCATCGTACTTTTAAATGGAGTAATGAAGCCAAAGGAAACGCGGCAGTTCACTGTATAATTATTGGCTTTGCAAGTTTTAATATAACAAATAAAATCCTCTTTGATTATGAAGATATTCAAGGTGAATCATTAGTTGTTCAGTCGAATAATATTAATCCCTATTTAGTTGATGGAAGTGACATCATTATTTCTAATCGAAGTTTTCCTTTATCTAATGTTCCATTAATGCGTTTTGGTAGTATGCCAAGAGATGGTGGTAATTTTATTTTTACAGAACTGGAAAAAGAAGAATTTTTAAAATTAGAGCCGAAGGCAGAAAAATGGATTAGACCTTATACAGGAGCGCAAGAATTTATTAATGGTTATAGTCGCTATTGTCTATGGTTACTTGATATTTCTCCCAGGGAATTAAAGACATTACCAGAAGTCATCAAAAGAGTAGATAGGGTTAAAAATTTTAGATTAAAAAGTAAAGCTGCTGCTACTCGTGAATTTGCGGCGACACCTACTCTATTCTGTCAAATAGCACAACCTGATACTAATTATTTACTTGTTCCCCGTGTTTCATCTGAAAGAAGAAAATATATTCCAATAGGTTTTATGAATAAAAATGTGATTGGTAATGATCAAGTTTTATTAATTCCTAATGCAAATTTATATTTATTCGGTATTCTTACTTCAGCAATGCACATGGCATGGGTTAAATATGTGTGTGGCAGATTAAAAAGCGATTATCGTTACTCAAAAGATATTGTTTATAATAACTACCCCTTTCCAGAAAATATCACCGACAAACAAAAACAAACCGTCGAAACCTGCGCTCAAGCTGTGCTAGATACTAGGGTAAAATATCCTGATAGTAGCCTTGCGGATTTATACGATCCTTTAACCATGCCTCCCGACTTGCTCAAAGCTCACCAAAAACTTGACAAAGCCGTTGATTTGTGTTATCGTCCCCAACCTTTCACCAGTGAATTAAACCGTATTGAATACCTCTTTGAACTCTACGAAAAATTAACCGCTCCTTTACTCCCTACCAGCAAACAAAAACCCGCAAAAAGAAAAAATCCTCAATAACCGAAAATGCTTGCTTGTGTGTCTTTTATTGTCGCTTGTGCCAAGGCTCTGCCTTGACAGACAATATTTAAGGCAGAGCCTTAAACTATTCTTCAGGTAGAACCTGGGAACGAGATGAAGAGATAATCGTTATTAGGGTTTTATTGCTTGTGCCAAGGCTCTGGCTTGGCATAGAATATTTCTAAATCGACAATTTACAATGTAAACAGTGTGATTTAAGGTTGAAAAATTTATGTCTCAAGTTATTAGTACCCGACTTCCCGATCGCACAGCAGAACGACTTAAACAGTTAGCCCGTCAATTAGGAAAAACCCCTAGTGAAACCAGCGCAATTTTAATTGAGGAATCTCTCAGAGAAAGCGAGTTCCCCTATATTGAATTTCGCCAGTCTCCTTTGGGGCGACAACCCTATCTCAAAAACTCCAGTTTGGCTCTCTGGGAAGTCATGCAAATTGCTCAAAGTTACGCGCTAGATGAACAAAAAACGGCGGCACATTTTCATCGTCCCTGCGAATGGGTCCGCTCTGCTTTGCTCTATGCTGAAGCTTATCAGTCAGAAGTGGAAAAGGCGATCATCCAGGCTCAAACCCTCAATGAAACGACACTCAAACGACTTTTACCCCAATTGGAAACAATTACGGTTTCTCCTGATTCCCTGTGGGTGAGTGGGGAATAGCTAAAATGCTATCTTTTTTATTAGATGAACATATTTCTCCGACGGTTGCCGAACAAATTAGTCGTAAACGTCCAGAAATCCTGATTTTTCCCCTAATCACTTGGCAAGAAGGTCGATATTTAGCTGATTCAGATGAAATCGTTTTAAAAGCCGCAACCGAAGCCCAGTTAACCCTAGTAACATACGACCAGAACACTATTCCCCCACTTTTGTGCGAATGGGGAGGAGCTCAAAAAAGTCATAGTGGCGTTATTTTTATCGATTATCATTCGATTCCTCCCAGCAATTTTGGTCTTTTAATTCGTTCACTTTTAGCTTTATGGGATCTACAAAGCAAACAGAATTGGACAAACCGACTTGTTTATTTGAAGCCAAAAATTTGATTCATTGCTTGTGTCAAGGCTGATACAGTTATCAGTGAACAGTTAACAGTTATTGCTTGTGCCAAGGCTCTGGCTTAGTATATAACATCTAGCGAGCAGACTACCTGAATAATTAGCGAGCAGGATGCTCGCATTCCCTTAAATCTAAGGCACTAAATTAGCTGTTTCAATCCAGTATTATGCTATACTTATTACAGGTATAAACTCGTAAATTGGAGGAAAAAGCCATCAATAATGATACCCACTCCCGAACAGATGCTTACTTGCATTAGAATGTGTCAAACCCTGTCTAACTTCTATACCGATATTCATCTATTTCGGTATGATTAAAAAAGAAAGGAGATTTATATACTAGCAGGTGAAACTCTTAGCTTTATCATATTAACTAACGGAAATGTGGAGTTTGAAGATGAATCATCAACCTGATTTTTACCAAATGTCTCGCCCAGAATTAAGAAAATATGTCCTCTCCCATCGAGAAGATGATGAAGCCTTAAGAATTTATATGGATAGAATGCGAACCGAATCAGGTGTAACTAGATTTACCCTTACTCCTAGTCAAGAAGATATGAAGAAATTAGAAGAATTTCTCAAGGCAAAAATGGATAAATAAAATCAATTTAACTTGCTTGTACCAAGGTTCTGCCTTAATGTATGCTTCAGGTAGAACCTGGGAACGAGATGATGCACAAGCTTTTGCCGATATTTTTGAAGATCCTATTGGTCAAGTTTTATTAGACAACAAACGATTAAAATTATTAATTTTTGACGAAATTGAAGAGGTTATTTTAAGATGTATAGGTTAGAAAAAATGAGAAAAATTATTATTGAATCTCTCCGTTATTATGCAAACTTGCGCTATGCTACTGGAGAGGTAAACCGCCTCCTCATTATTGACAAAGACTCTGATAACTATCTAATTCTCTTAGAAGGTTGGGATAACCGAGAAAGAGTCCATGGCTGTTTACTGCATTTACAAATTATTAATGGTAAAATCTGGATACAACGAGACGGAACCGAAGACGGTATTGCCACTGATTTATTAGCCGCCGGTATTCCTAAAGAGCAAATTGTCCTTGCCTTTAAACCCGAACATATTCGACCCTATACTGAATTTGCTGTAAAATAAGCTATAGAATGAAATTCTAGAAGGTTATGAGTATGGTTCCGGTATCCAACGGGCAATCAGCTGTTATTCGTACAGAGCGTGGATTGACAATCGCCGGTACGCGAATTACCCTTTATGATGTTATGGATTACCTAAAGGCTCAGTATCCCCCCAAGCTGATTCGTGAAAAACTTGGTCTTAATGATAGACAGATTGATTCAGCCCTAGCATACATTGAGACCCATTGTACTGAGGTTGAAGCCGAGTATCAAGAATGCTTGCAGACAGCGACAGAAATTCGTCAATACTGGGAAGAGCGAAATCGTGAGCGATTTGCCAAGATTGCGGCGATGCCCCCTAAGCCTGGTCAAGAAACCATTCGTGCGAAGCTTCAAGAGTGGAAAGCACGCATTGAATCTCAATCATGAACTTCCTGATTGACTACAACTTAACGGGCGATGTTGTTTTATTCTGGGGAACCCTCTCAGCAGAAGGATGGCTTGATCTTTTGCCCATCCGCTTCTTCACCTTTCAGGATGTTGGATTGCCGATGGATAGTAGTGATCGGGTTGTTTGGCAATTTGCTCAAAACACTCAGATGATTTTAATTACAGCAAATCGAAATAAGTACCTAAGCAAAATTAATTACACATATCTAACCACCTCTTGCCTCCTGCCTCTTGCCTTTTGCCTATCTTGACTAGGAAATTAATTTTGCACGACTACTTATGAAAGGAATTGATTCGCTCGAACAAACCATACGTGAAGAAAACACACCCGCTTCCCTGCCAATTCTGACAATTGGAAACCCTGATCGCTTTGATGAAAGTAGTTATCGGCAAAGATGTGCTACCCGCTTGATTGAGATTTTATTTGATCTAGAAAACTATATGGGAGTCGGTCGAATTTTCATCCCATAAGACTGTTGTTGAAAAGCATTCTTCAGGTAGAACCTGAAAAGAGCGTTACCAGGTAGAACCTGGGAACGAGATGATGAGATAATCTTTATTAGGGTTTTATACAATTCCAAAGATATGACAAAGCTATTAGAAGAGGCGATCGCTCAAGTCAAACAACTCCCCGAATCAGAGCAAAATAGGATTGCCGCAATGCTCATAAAGCAGCTTGAATCCAGATCCCCAGAGTATGATTTTTGGGACGAGTTTGACCAAATCTTAGAAGAGTGCCAGATGAATACAGGAATTTCCGATTTGTCCTATCAGCACGATCATTACATTCACGGACTACCCAAGCAAGAAAGCGAGAAAGATTGCCCTCAGAGCCTTACTTATTCGGCAAACTGAGTCAATTGCCATAGAAGTTCTCGTCTAAGATTTGCTCTGGCAAGAAAGGGCAAATTTGAGGATAATCATTTTCTGGGGGAATCCGAACACCAAATTGAGCAAGTTTTCCTTCCTTAATTGCCACTTGACGAGCATCTAGATAGGCTTCCTGGATAGCAGTTTCTAGATAGGATTTCAGAGAAGGAGTATTGCGTAAGTTTTTCTCAATTCGCTGGCGATGCTCAATAATAGAACAATACCAGCTATCCTTCATTGATGGCGGTGCGTCGTGCTGTACTTTTAATTTGAGCAAGTGAGCCAAAAGAATCATCAAATTACTTTCTAAAGTTCTTTTTTCCGATTTTCCCAACTCGGTTAACTCCTCAATTAAGTTATCAGTATCCAGCGCAGCAAATTCCCGCTTCTGTAAGTGATTAATTGTTGTTGCGAGCCACAATTGAAAATCTTGTTCGTAGAGGGTATTGGACATAGCGATAAGTGTTCGTTGGAGTCAATAACTGCACTGATAACTAAGAGAATAAAATTCTCAAGGCGTTGCTAATTTCTAGCTTCCCTTGTAGTTTACCAAAAAATCACCTAAAATGGAAACTAAGTAGGTAGGCGTTAAAAATTATCAGATGCCCCCCTTATCAAGGGGAGATCCCCCCGCCTATCGGCACCCCCCTTATCAAGGGGGGCAGGGGGGATCGAACCTAAAATTTATCTTCAATTTAATTATAACCAGCTACTTATCTGTATCCCTTGCTGACTGCATCTGGCTCCCTACAACATTTTCTACTATCTTTGAGCAAACCCGCAAAAGATAAGGAATTAAAACTATGCCTTTAAGTTGGAATGAAATTAAAAATCGCGCCATCGCTTTTCAAAAAGAGTGGGAAGGAGAGACTTCAGAAAAAGCAGAATCTCAATCTTTTTGGAATGATTTTTTTCATGTCTTTGGCATTTCACGGCGTAGGGTAGCCAGTTTTGAGCAACCGATAAAAAAAGCCGATAATAAACAGGGTTTTATTGATTTACTTTGGAAAGGAACGATTTTAGTTGAGCATAAATCGAAGGGTAAAGATTTAGAAAAAGCCACACAACAGGCTAAGGATTATTTTCCCAATTTAAAGGAACATGAGTTACCGCGTTATATTTTAGTCTCGGATTTTCAACGGTTTAAATTATATGATTTAGATTCGGGTAATCAATGGGAATTTGAATTAAATAATTTTGTTGATAATGTTCATTTATTTGATTTTATTGCTGGTTACGAAAAGCGAGTTTATAAAGACGAAGATCCCGTCAATCTTCAAGCTGCCGAGTTAATGGGAAAACTTCATGATTGCCTGAAAGAAATTGGTTATATGGGGCATGATTTAGAAGTTTATCTAGTGCGTTTATTATTTTGTTTATTTGCCGATGATACGGGTATTTTTAATAAGGGGATTTTCTGGGAATATATTGATCTACATACCAAAGAAGATGGCAGTGATTTGGCGATGCACATTGATGCTATTTTTCAGGTTTTGAATAAACCAGAAGAAAAAAGATTAAAAAATCTCGATGAAAATTTAACTCAATTTCCCTACATAAATGGCAAGTTATTTGAGGAGTCATTACCGATGGCGGCTTTTGATAGCAAGATGCGAGTCATGTTATTAGAAGCTTGTGCTTTTGATTGGGGAAAAATTTCCCCTGCTATTTTTGGCTCTATGTTTCAAGCGGTAATGAATCCAAAAGAGCGACGTAATTTAGGGGCGCATTATACCTCCGAGAAGAACATTCAAAAGGTGATTAAACCCTTATTTTTAGATGATTTACACAGAGAATTTGAGAAGATTAAAGGCAATCGCAATAAATTACTAGAATTTCAGAAAAAGATTGCTAATTTATATTTTCTCGATCCTGCCTGTGGTTGCGGCAACTTTTTAATTATTACCTATCGGGAGTTACGCGATTTAGAGATTTTGGTATTACAGGAGTTAGATAAATTAGATAAAACGGGGCAGTTAGTAACAGATATTAGTACCATTATTCAGGTAGATGTTAATCAGTTTGCTGGTATTGAATACGATGAGTTTGCAGTGAGGGTGGCAGAAGTGGCGATGTGGTTAATTGATCATCAGATGAATATTAAAGTTAGTAATACTTTTGGTCAATATTTTGTGCGTTTACCATTAAAGAAAGCGGCAAAGATTGTTCATGGAAATGCCCTGCGGATTGATTGGGAGGAAGTTATCTCAAAAGAGAAGCTCAATTTTATTTTAGGAAATCCTCCTTTTGTTGGGAAACAATTACAAAATGTTGACCAAAAGGCTGACATGAATCGTGTTTTAGGGGACGTTAAAGGAGCAGGTGTTTTAGATTATGTGACATCATGGTATATCAAAGCAGCTGAATTTATTCAAAACAGTTTAATTCGTTGCGCTTTAGTTAGCACAAATTCTATTTCTCAGGGTGAACAAGTTGGGATTCTTTGGCAAGAGCTTTATCAAAAATATAAAATTAAAATTCATTTTGCCCATCGAACGTTTAGCTGGAGCAATGAAGCCAAAGGAAACGCCGCAGTTCATTGTGTTATTATTGGTTTTGGTCTAGAAAATATTGACAATAAACGTATTTTTGATTATGCTGATATTAAAGGTGAACCAACAGAAAGAAGGGTCAGAAATATTAATCCTTATCTAGTCGAGGGTAGTGACTTGGTAATTTTAAGTAGAAGAAAAACCATTTCATCTGTTCCAGAAATAAACTTTGGAAGTATGCCAAATGATGGTGGTCATCTTATTCTTTCACAATCTGAGAAAGAAGAATTAGTTAAGAATGAACCTGATTCTCAAAAATGGATAAAGCCCCTATTAAGTGCAAAAGAATTTTTAAATAATGAGGATCGTTATTGTCTATGGTTGACTAATATTCAACCACAAGAATTAAAAAAATCAAAAATAATTGCATCGAGAGTTGAGCAAGTAAAATTAACTAGAGAGAAAAGCAACCGAGAGTCAACTAGAAAGCTCTCTAATTTTCCTACTTTATTCGGAGAAAATAGACAGCCAAAAACTAGCTATATCCTAATACCGCGTCATTCTTCAGAGAATAGAAAATATATTCCATTTGGTTTCTTTAGTCCAGATTATATTGCTAGTGATAGTTGTCTCTTTGTTGCAAATGCTGATTTATATTTATTTGGTATTCTTACTTCAGCAATGCACATGACATGGGTTAAATATGTTTGCGGAAGATTAGAAAGTCGCTTTCGTTATTCAAACACCATCGTTTATAATAACTACCCCTTTCCAGAAAATATCACCGACAAACAAAAACAAACCGTCGAAACTTGCGCTCAAGCTGTGCTAGATACTAGGGTAAAATATCCTGATAGTAGCCTTGCGGATTTATACGATCCTTTAACCATGCCTCCCGACTTGCTCAAAGCTCACCAAAAACTTGACAAAGCCGTTGATTTGTGTTATCGTCCCCAACCTTTCACCAGTGAATTAAACCGTATTGAATACCTCTTTGAACTCTACGAAAAATTAACCGCTCCCCTACTCCCTACCAGCAAACAAAAACCCGCAAAAAGAAAAAATCCTCAATAACCGAAAATGCTTGCTTGTATGCCTTTCGCTTGTGCCAAGGCTCTGCCTTGACAGACAATATTTAAGGAGCTGCCTTAAACTATTCTTCAGGTAGAACCAGGGAACGAGATAAACACTAAATCTGGTTATTAAAGACTGATTATTTATTCCCCTTTTTGGCGTTCGGACCTTGGCGTGAGACTTCGGACGCTCGGTCGAACGCTGAGCTCACGGCCGAAGCCTTTTACATGAGTAGAAAATGGGTTTCTCCGAGAAACCCGTTTTCTGTGCGTTACTAAACGGATTTAGTATAATTGATAGAGGGCGACGCAATATTTTAAGAGTTTGTTTGTATCAAATTGAGTTTGAGCCTCTTTAAATTCTAGTCGCTCATTTTCCACTGGAGCATTTAACCAACCTTCTAGGGTCTCTAGGTTTATCATGCAGTCATCTCCTTCCGGGTGGGAATTTACGTTTAGGGGGGAACAGTGCGGGTTATACTGATTCCTAAGATGAGAGCAGCTCTATTTTCTCGCAAATTCTGTTCTTATTGGCTTGTCAAGCTCTTTGTCCTCTACTAAGAAGAAAAATCAATGGTTATTATCGAGATTACCAATGTGGAAGAAATATTAAGCGCAAAAATTGGCTCTTTCGCCGCTAAAATCGTCCAAGCTCTAGCAGATGATGAAGGGAAAGTGGAAGAGGTTCTCATCAAAGAATTACAGGCTAATTTTCAGGAAAGGGGGATTAAAGCTAATCTGTTTAGCGTCACTGGGTTAGATATGCTCGGCAATGGCAGACTAGAAGTTAACGTTAATGTTCGTTCTGCTAATATGATGTCCTAAGAGAAGACAAAATCGCCAATGGTTGGGTTAAATATAGTTAAACCCAACCTTATTCTGATAGTTACCATCAAAAGCAATGGCAGGGAAGCTTGAGGTTATAATAAACCAACAAAATGTAACGGTCCTTGACCAGTAATTAATTCGATAATAATTGCCAGAAAACCGATCATCGCTAATCGGCCATTCCACACCTCGGCTGCTGTTGTCATACCCCATTCCCAACGCTCCTGGGGATACATTTTCATATTCGCTTTCGGATGGGTAATTTGCTCGAAAGTGGTGGGTTTTTCCTCTAGGGATCTTACCACCAACTGGGAGAGAGATTCGATAAACATCGGGTGAGTGTTAAGAGCCGGGACTCGCTGAAAATGTTCAATTCCCGCTTCTTCTGCCACTTCTCGGTACTCTATATCGATTTCTTGCAGAGTTTCAATGTGTTCCGAGACAAAGCTAATCGGCACGATCAATAAATGCTTAATTCCCTGCTCTCCCAACCCTTTTAAAGCATCTTCAGTATAGGGTTTTAGCCATTCCACCGGACCGACACGACTTTGATAGGCTAAAGTGTACTGATTGGGCCGGTTGAGCGTACGCATGATCGCCCTAGTGCATTCTTCAATTTCCCTTTGATAGGGATCTCCCGCTTCCTCCACATAACTTTGGGGGACACCATGGGCGCTAAAAAAGATATGTACTTGGTCAGGATTAGCACACTGCTCTAATTCTCGCACAATCAGATCCGCCATGGCACTAAGATAAGTGGGATGATCGTACCAAGAAGGGATGAGAGTATATTCCGTTAAACGCAGATAGGGATCCTGTTGCCACATTTCCTCCAGCACACGAAAACTGGAACCACTGGTACTGATCGAAAATTGGGGATAAAGGGGGAGAATAACTAATTTTTTGATATGATCCCGTTTAATCCGCTCGATCGCTTCTTCAGTGAAGGGATTCCAGTAACGCATCCCGATATAAACGCTCACTTCGCGGCCCATTTCCGCAAGACGTTGTTGCAGTGCCGTGGCCTGTGCTTCCGTAATCTTGAGTAAAGGGGAACCACCACCGATCTGACGGTAATTTTCTTGGGATTTACTCGCTCTTAGCGTCGATATTAACCAAGCTAACGGTTTTTGTAGTCCTTTAATCGGTAAACGGATGATCTCTGGGTCAGAAAAAAGGTTAAATAGAAAAGGACGCACATCCTCTAACCGCTCCGGCCCACCCAAATTTAATAATAAAACCCCAACGCGACCCATAGTGTTAACAGATAATTTTTAAATTTTCAGATTCTTTACCAAGTTTAACAATATATCGGTGGAACCGTTAAAACAAATTACAGACAGTATAGAACTTAATCAAATTTTGGAGGTTGATCTTGGCCACAATTTTACGTCCCCTCAGTTATCAATATCAATGGCTTTACGATGGTATCTCCCGTCTGGCTGCCCTAGCAGTGGGCGGGGAGTCCCGTTTTCGGCAATTAGCCCTAGAAGGCTTAAAAATCGCTAAAAATGACCCTATCCTTGATCTCTGTTGTGGTGCGGGTCAAACCACCCGTTATTTAGTCCCCCTATCCGATCGCTGTGTCGGTTTAGATGTCTCTCCCCGGTCCCTAGAGCGAGCTAGTTTAGCGGTGCCGCAAGCGCATTATGTGGAGGGATTGGCCGAAAAAATGCCCTTTAGTGCTGGAGAATTCGCCTTTGTTCATACTAGCGCTGCTCTCCACGAAATGGAGCCGGAGCAGTTAGAGGAAATCCTGAAAGAAGTGTATCGAGTTCTCAGACCGGGGGGAATTTTTGCCCTCGTGGATTTTCATCGACCCACTAACCCGCTTTTTTGGCCTTCTTTAGCCCTATTTTTGCAATTATTTGAAACCGATACCGCTTGGCAGTTTATCGATCGGGATCTGATCCAATCTTTACAGGCGATCGGTTTTCGTGATTGTCAACAAAAATTATACGCTGGTGGCAGTTTACAGGTGATTCAAGCGGCCAAGTGAAGGGATTGACCGGGCAAGATTTTCAGGGGCAGTCGCTCATTTATACTAAAGAGGGAAGCTGAGTTCGAGCGACTCGCTGCCAGTTATTTTTGAGAAGTTAATGACTAGAGCAAAAATTTTACAACCCGATTTAATTTTAGGGGATACGATTCTCGGTCTCACTCTGGAGATTTTGAATCAGCATCAGATTAAGGGATTGATTCTTGATGTGGATGATACTCTTGTTCCCCTGCAAGAAACGACGGTTTCTGACGATTTACAGCGTTGGGTCGATTCCTTGCGTCTTGATCTACCGATTTGGTTGGTAAGCAATAATCTCAGTGAAAATCGCATCGGTGCGATCGCTGATAATTTACAACTTCCCTACCTTCTCGGTGCGGTGAAACCCTCTCGACGCAAACTCCGGCAAGCGATGGCAGCCATGAGTCTTCCCCCCCAACAAATTGCTATGGTTGGCGATCGCTTGTTTACCGATGTTTTAGCGGGAAATCGTCTGGGAATGTTTACCATTCTGGTGAAACCAATGGTAAATCCCTTGACGGGGGAGCAAGCTTATCCAATCCACGATTTTGAGGTATGGCTATCACAAATTCTCGGTGTTTCCTTCCATCCGCAACATTACTTAATAAAACCTGACCAATCCTCACAAAAGTAAATATTAAAAAATAATTAAGTATAGAGGAAACGATGGAAAAGTAGTAAATACTATAGACGATTTAAAATGAGGTCAGCCGAGATAAAGACCTTAAATATATGAAAGTCAGTAGATAAACAGTGTCAGTTTTTGCTTATATCCGCCAAAAGCTGGCACTACTGTTTTTGAGTTTTATCTCTTTGGATGTCATCCTAAATCCGGTTATTAAAAACTGATTATTTATTCTCCCTTTTGCATGAGTGCCTGTCCTAATATGTCGCCTATACTCAACGGATTTAGATCACATTACCGTGCGCTGTTATGGAAAAAATCAATCATCACCCGAAGAAGATCAAACCAGAGAGATATCCCAGGTTTGGTAGGTAAAATGTATTCTAAGATACAGTCTTGCGGGCGAATGAATGGAACGAACCACAGAGACACAAAGGACACAAAGATCGAACGCTACTATATAAGTTAAACTGGTCGCAACGCGCTCGCTACGCAAGATCACACAAAGAATAAGAGAGCCACCAGAGGATGATAGAAAAGTTAGAATTACCCTTGCAACTATGACCCTAGATATTATCCCCGAAGGTAAAGAACGCAAAGTGGAAGCTGTCAGTAGTGCCGCCATTGATGGTGCGCCGATCGCCTATATTGTCGTCTTAGCGGCCATTGTCACTACCCTATCTTTTATTCCCTTCTCGATTGTCCTCGCTTCCGGCGGTAGTATGCCCCTCAGTCAAGCGGTTTTTCCCCTCTTGGGTTGGTTACTCGGCCCGATCGCTGGAGCGATCGCTAGTGGCATCGGGTCCTTAATTGGGGCTTTCCTTGCCCCCTACACGGCAGGAATTCCCGCTATTTCAGTCTTTGGGGCAATTATAGCCAGTTTTGTGGCGGGAACAATGGTTTTAGGCAAAAAACGCCGTTATTGGTGGTTAGGATTAACGTTAATTTTTCTGATTCCCCTGTTTATCTACGCTAACCGGGCGATCGGCATGAACGGTATTTCGCCACGAGTCTTTATTGCCGGGGCTTTCGTCGATTGGTCGGCTTTGCTATTATTTATCCTACCAACCCGGACTCTTTTTAGCTACTGGCTCAAAAGTAGTAATTTTGTTCTAGTAGCAGTGGGAATTTTTGGCGGGACATGGACTGCCAGCGGTCTCTCCCATTTAGGGGCCGTCGCCATTACCTACTCGATTTTTAACTGGCCCGAAGAAGTCTGGATCGCGTTAATTCCGATCATTCCCATAGAAAATCTGATTCGTTCCTTTGTCGGTATGGTGATCGGTGGTGGTGTGATTGCCGGTTTACGGGCGATCGGTCTGGTCAAATCACGGGAGGCAATCTATTAGGTAGGAAGTTTTCCCTTTCGGGGGTCGGGTGTCGGGGCGGACTCAACGGCAAGAATTGCCCGGTTGCGTCCAACCCCGCACCGAAAAAAAAGAGAACTAGCGTTTTAGCCAACTCATCATCGCCCGCAGATCCTGACCGACTTCTTCGATCGAATGTTCTGCCTCTTGACGACGCATAGCGGTGAAACCCGGTTTACCTGCTTGATTTTCGAGGACGAACTCTCGGGCAAATTGTCCCGATTGAATTTCCCGGAGGATTTTCCGCATTTCGGCCTTAGTCGCTTCCGTCACCACCCGCGGACCACGAGTGTAGTCACCGTACTCGGCTGTATTGGAAATACTATCGCGCATTTTGGCCAAACCGCCCTCGACGATCAGATCGACGATCAGTTTTACCTCGTGTAAACACTCAAAATAGGCTAATTCGGGCTGATAACCAGCTTCCACGAGGGTTTCAAAGCCAGCTTTGATTAAAGCACTTAAACCGCCGCATAATACTGCCTGTTCGCCAAAAAGGTCGGTTTCTGTTTCCTCGCGGAAAGTGGTTTCCAAAACCCCGGCCCGAGTGCCACCGATACCTTTAGCGTAGGCCATTGCCCGATCGCGTGCTTGGCCAGTAGCATCTTGATAGATGGCGAATAAACAGGGAACCCCTTGACCTTGTTCGTAGGTGCGACGGACGAGATGGCCCGGTCCTTTGGGTGCGACCATAACCACATCAACGTTAGCTGGGGGAACCACTTGACCAAAATGAATATTAAAGCCGTGGGCAAAAGATAACACCTTGCCTGCGCTTAAATTCGGGGCAATTTCGTTGAGATAAATCGTTTTCTGCACTTCATCCGGTAAGAGGATCATGATCCAGTCGGCAATTTTAGCGGCTTCGGCCACATCATAAACGGGAATACCGGCTTCTTTGGCTTTGATGGCCGATTTACTGCCGGGATATAGACCAACAATCACATTAACGCCACTATCCTTGAGATTTAATGCGTGGGCATGACCCTGGGAACCATAGCCAATAATAGCGATCGTTTTTCCCGCTAATAAATCTAAATTGGCATCCTCATCATAGTACATTCGTGCCATCAAAATCGCTCCTTAACTTCTTTTGTCACTGTGCAAACTCCTAATTATACGGGAAAATCACGCCCGTCAGAAGCATTTGATCGCCGGTTTCCCAGAGTCAAGAGAAAATAGTGCTTAGAAAAATTGCAATTTTCTTGAGATATTTGGGTACTCTAACTAGGCTGGGCTGACTTGATCTGGTGGAGCGGAAAAAAAAAGGGGGGGAATCCTCAATTTTTGGCTTGGACTTAGTTTTTTTCGGCAAAATTGAGTACAATGTCAATATCATTAAGCACTTCCTCTCCTCCTATCCAGTTAAAATTAACCTCGATCTGATACAGAGATAATCGGGTTAATATTAGTGCAGAAATAGCGGCTCTCCTCCTCGATTTTCACCTTGATTGGGTAATTTACCCAATCATAATCGTTTATACACTGATTTACCGCCTTGTTCGACCCTAGATCAAGTCAGGTGAAAAACCATTGGCCTTGTCCATCACCAATCCCCTTAGAGCTGCCCAAGAAAATCTATGGTAAGTTTTTTAAAAAAGCTGTTGACAAAAAAAACTCAAGGTGTTGGGTTAGAGATTACCCCAGAGCGCATTAACGTCGCTCAAATCGCCAAACAGGGACAAAATTATCAATTAGTTAAATACTGTTCATCGGATATCCCAGAAGGCATCTTTGAGGAGGGGAAAATCGTCGATTCCCCAGCTTTAGCAGAGTTAATCCAAGAAGTCCTCAAGGAAAATAAAATTAACAGCAAAAGAGTCGCCACTGGTGTGCCGATGCGTGAGTCAATTATCCGGATTATCCCCATTCCTTCGGAATTGGACGAGCGGGAATTGCGAGAGCTGGTCTTAAATCATGAGGCTAGTTTATACCTTCCCTATCCTCGCGAGGAAGTGGATCTCGACTACCAAAAACTGGGCTACTTTCAGGATGAAGACGGGATCGAAAAAGTACAAGTATTATTAGTTGCTACTCGTCGGGAGATTACCGATGCCTATATGGAAACCTTCCAACAGGCAGGATTACAGGTAGATGTGCTAGAAATTAATAGTTTTGCCCTAATTCGGACGATTCGCGAGCATTTGCGACAGTTTAGTTCCAATGAAGCTGCCGTTATTGTTGATATAGAATTTGATAACACGGAAATTGCCATCGTGGTGGACGGCGTTCCCCAATTTTCCCGCACTGTCCCCATCGGCACTTTCCAGCTACAAAATGCCCTCTCTAGGGCGATGAATTTGCCCACCTCCCGCAGTCCTGAGATTCTTTTGGGGATGACAATCCCGATTACTGCCTTTGATAGTCTTAGCACTAATCCGGGCACTTCTAGAGTCTCTACCAACGCCGGGATGACGGCACTGATGCGGGTTTTAGGGGAATTAACCGATGAATTGCGGCGATCGATTAATTTCTATCTTAACCAAAGTGATGAACTGGAAATCGTCCAATTACTTTTAGCCGGTCCCGGGGGCGGTTTAGCGCAACTAGACGAATACTTTACTCAACGTCTCAGCATCCCCACCATGGCAATCGATCCCATCGCATCACTGAATTTAGATACAACTCAAGAGATTCCTAATACCGAAAGACCGGGATTAGGAACAGTTCTCGGTTTAGGATTACGGGAGATATAGAGACAAAAATTATGTATAGTCTTGATGTTAATTTTCTTAAGGATCGCCATCTTACCCAAACCGGGAAAGGAACCCCCGCAGATCAGATTTCCACAGTTATTAACCTACGTAAACAAACACCCCTGTTAATTGGTGTGGGAGTGGGGGCCGGATTATTGGTGCTGACGGGATTACTCGGTTTAATCGTCGGTTGGCAAACCGGCGAAACTCAGGCCCTAATTCAGCAACTGGACGCGGAATTAGGTCAACTGCAAATCCAAGGTAAAAAGCTAGAAACCCTCAGAGGGCAATTAACGGCGTTAGAAGGAGACAATAAAGCTCTAGTAGATGTCTTCAATCAGATTAGGCCTTGGTCAGCAATTATTCAAGAAATTCGTCAACAAACTCCCCCTACTGTCCAGCTAACCAGTGTGCAACAGGTGGAGTTTCCCGCTGCCCCGAATCAAGAGCAACCGAATCAGGTTACGCGCTTAAAAATCAGTGGTTTTGCCAGTAATTACGAAGCAGTCAATGATTATCTCTTAACCCTACAAGCTTCTCCTTTTCTACAGGGTAGGCAAACGGTGATCGAAAGTGCTGCCCTGGCCGATTTACCCATAACAGTGGACAATCAGTACAAAAATATTGATGTTACTTTCCCGCAAGCGGTTCAATTTGTGATCGCTGCCCAATTAAGTGATACTCCCGCTACCCAACAACTACCTAATCTTGCCCGAAATGGCGCAATCGGGGTGATCACTAGAATTAATACTCTCAAACGCCAAGGAGCCATTCAACCATGACCTTTACCGAAGAATTCGAGGAGCGGGAATCAGAGGAATTTGACGAATATCCTATCGCTTTCGGGATAACTTTTACTCCCCGCAATAGTGGCATCGCCATCGCTGTGCTAGGTTTACTTGGCTCTTTCTATCTGCTTTTTAACTGGGTGATGCCCGCTTATAATACCTTGCAACAGTTGCAAAACGATGCAGCTGGCAAACAACAACAGGTAGATCAACAAAAAAGCAGTCTTGTACCGGCCCAATTCCAAAAAATTGAGAGTCAGTTGCAACAAAAAAAAGCGATTAAACAGCAAATACTCTCGCTTTTTGCCAAAGAAAAGGACTTAAGCACCATTCTCTTAGATATTAGTAATATCTTTAAGTCTCGCAATGTTAAGCTGATTAGTTTCCAACCCCAACGACTAGAACCAGTGGTGGTCTCCGATGGTTCCCTCGGTAGCGCAGTTAATAATAAGCTCAAACGTCAAACTTTTAACGTCAAGATCGAAGGGAACTATACTAACACTCAAGAGGTTATTCGAGATTTAGAAAGATTACAGCCGCTCATTTTGCTCAACAGTCTCAATACCCAGATGGAAAAGGAGGGAGCGGCGGTTAAAGTGGTTAGTACCGGCAACAATAAAGCCACTATCGTTCCCCAAAGTGATCAACCCGTGACCACAACTTTTCTTCTCAATGTAATTATTCCTCTCAGTGCCGCCGAATTAGCGAAATTAGCGCCACCCCCACCCCCCAAAGGTCAACCCCCCGCTAGTCCTTCCCAATAATAGTCTTCAATCCGGTGTGAGTATTGCGTTTTTTGTCCGTTGAATCCCGTAATCGTTGAGGAGTGAAGTTAAAGTGAATCCGTCCCGTTATGCCCTGTTTATCCCCGAAATTGCCTCGTTTTTATTGATGGCTCCCCTGAGCGCTTTGGCCGAGACCCCCATTTTTTTCCATGGTTCAGAGTTAAAATCTCTTACATCAAAAGTTGAACCCTTCGACTTGGCTCAGGGCAAGTTTTTGCAAGAGTTTAGTCAAGAAACTTTACAAAAGTCGCCAAATCAGCTTGTCCCTTCCAGCGCGGCCGTAGAAAAGGAAATCAGCGATCGCATTTTAGCCAGTGAAAAACTACTTGCCCAAAGTGCGCCCCTTGTCCCCAATCCTGAAATTATTATTCAAGGCGCACCCCAAACCCCCAGCGCTCCCACCCTACCCCGGGCCGTCGCCCCACCAGTGGGAGATATTGCCATCTCTAACATCGATGCTAGTGCTGAAAAGGTCAAATTCGAGCGTAATATAACCGTACCTCGTGTTTTACTCCGGGAAGCTTCCGCTAGAGAAGTGTTAATGACCCTTGCTAACTATGCCGGTTATAACGTCGTTTTCACCAGCGCCCAGGGGGAAACTAACGCCACCTCTCAGACAGTTTCCTTGGAATTTACTAACGAATCGGTGGAAAACATTTTTAATGCCGTGTTGTTAATTTCTGGACTCCAGGCCAACCGTCAGGGCAAAACCATCTTTGTGGGGGCGCAATTACCCCAAGGCGCTCGTAATCTGATTAGCCGCACCCTGCGTCTCAACCAAGTTAAAGCCGTCAATGCCGCCACTTTCCTCGCCACCCAAGGGGCAGAATATCAGCGTTTAGTCTCGAAAACCGAGGATATCGTCGATCCCCTCACCGGACGAGTCGTCGGTCGCCGAGATGTTCCCGCCACTCTAGAGGCAATTAAACCCCAAAACACACAAGGCTCACAAGCCGCCCTACTTTTAACCGGTTTAAGAATTGCCGCCGATGATCGCCTTAATTCTATTAATTTAATTGGCGAACCCCGACAAGTCCAGATCGCCACCTCTTTATTAACCCAACTGGATGCCCGTCGCCGTCAGGTAGTGGTTAATGTCAAAGTTATCGATGTTAACCTGCTCAATACAGACCGTTTTAACAGTAGTTTTTCCTTCGGTTTTAACGATGGTTTCTTTGTTCAAGATAACGGGGCGGCAGTCGTGAACTTTGGTAATATCAACCCACCCACTAGCTCGACTGTAGGCAGACCGGGGGCTTTTGCACAGCCTGTTGTGCCGATTCTTGATATCATATCGGGGAGTGGAGAAGCAGAACTAGCACCTTTTTTTGATGTTCAGAATGCTCCTTTTAGTAATATAACTCAGGGAAGAATCATAGACCCAAATACTGGGCTGGTTGTTCCCTATGCGCGTCCTAATTTTGGAAGATTTAATAACCCTTTTCAACCCGGTGTAACAGATGTAACAGAAGATGGGGAAGTAGAATTTGGACTACCCGGCCTCTTCCAATACCCCCAAAGATTCCTGATGACCCTGCAAGCCTCAATTCAGACAGGAAATGCCAAGATTCTCACTGATCCCTCGCTGGTGGTGCAGGAAGGTCAACAAGCCACCGTTAAGCTCACCGAGAAAGTGCTAGAAAGTGTCCAGACAAGTGTAGATCCTCTCAGTGGCGAACGCACCACTACTCCCGTCCTCGCCGATGCTGGATTAACTTTAGCGGTAAACGTCGATCAGGTGGATGATAACGGCTTTATTTCCCTGTCGGTTAGCCCTACCATCGCCTCTCCAGGATCTCCAATTCAATTTAATAGCGGTGGTCTGACAATCAACACCCTTACCCCTCTGATTCGTCGGGAATTAACTTCTGGTTTAATTCGTCTCCGAGATGGACAGAGTTTAATTCTTTCTGGGATTATCCAAGAGCGCCAACAGAGTTCTGAGTCAAAAGTGCCAGTTTTAGGCGATATTCCCATTTTAGGAGCTTTATTCCGCAGTCGTACTAATCGCAACGATCGCTCGGAGGTGATTATTCTTCTCACTCCCAAAATTATCGAAGATACGGCCACCTCTACCCTCGGCATCAACTATCAACCCGGACAAGACGCGGCGGAAATCCTTCAGCGTCAAGGGTTTCCCGTGCAGCCGCGACAGTAATCAGTAATCAGTTATCTAGGGCTAGCTGAATAAATCTTAAAAGCCTGTTAGATAAGGCTTTTAGACCAAATCCTGTTATAATAAAAAGATTAAAGACGAGGAGATAAAATGCCCCGAAAAGCTTACTTAGCCAAACATCTAAGTTCATTTGATCCGCAAGGACTATCTCCTGTCAAATTTTCAAGGGACAGCTTGTACTCCCTTCTCGCAACTGTCTGAGAGAATTGTGCTGTAAGATATCTTCAGTTTCAATTGTTTAGGTTCGCAATCCTAGATGAGAATAAATTTCGGTAGCTTTTGCCGCAATCTCAGGAAATTAACGGTTAACTATATGAATTCTGCTAAAATTATCGCTATTATCACGGGAGCGATTTCGATTTTAATCGCCGTTGCCTATTTAATCCTAGTTCAGATTCTGGACTTTCGCAGCGAGATGATTCCCGCTCCCCTAGAAGTTATTTTTCCCAGATGATAAAAATCGGGGTTGAAAAATTTTCAACCCCGAAAAAAAGCAATTTTTGAGCGGATTAACCCACTGGTTGTAACTGTAATTGCGAGAGAATATTGTTCTGCTCGGAGCGCTGATGACTAGAGACTGTCACCACACCGTCCGCAGTTACATCTAATAGCGCATGGTCTCCAGAATTGACTTTTCCCGATAACATCGCCTCGGCTAAACTATCCTCTAAGCGTCGAGTTAAAGCACGACGTAAAGGCCGCGCACCGTAGCTAGGATCATAACCCTCATTGATAACTAAATCCTTAAAAGCGGCGGTAACTTCCACAGAAATGCCTTTTTCTGCCAATTGTTTGGCTATATCTGCGATCAGAATATCGGCAATCTGGGTAACTTCTTCGCGAGTTAACTGTCGGAAAACAATGATTTCATCGAGACGGTTGAGAAATTCGGGACGGAAATATTGTTTTAACTCGTCCGTCACCCGATTAGAAATCTGTTGGTAACGCGATTGAGCAAAATCGTCAGCCATCTCGAATCCTAAGCTATTACCGCCTTTTTCGATGACTTTTGAGCCAATATTCGAGGTCATGATAATTAGGGTGTTCTTAAAGTCCACCCGACGACCTTGGGAATCGGTTAAACGACCATCTTCTAACAGTTGCAGGAGAAGATTAAAAACATCGGGATGTGCTTTCTCGATTTCGTCAAACAAAACTACTTTATAGGGTTGACGACGCACTGCTTCCGTTAACTGACCGCCTTCATTGTAACCGATGTATCCGGGAGGCGCACCAATTAACTTAGAAACCGTGTGGGATTCCATAAATTCCGACATATCTAGGCGAATCATACTGGATTCCGAGCCAAAGAGTAACTTAGCTAAGGCTTTCGTTAATTCAGTTTTACCCACTCCCGTGGGACCAGCAAAAATAAACGAGGCAATCGGACGGTTAGGATTCTTTAAATTTACTCGCGCTCGACGAATAGCACGAGAAACGGCATTTACTGCCTCCTGTTGACCAATAATCCGCTCGTGCAGTTGATATTCCAGATTTAAGAGCGATTCCGACTCAGTTTCAGTTAATTGAGTAACGGGAATACCTGTCCAAGCGGCGACAATTTGGGCGATTTCCTCCGCATCCACCACCGGAATTAAAGATTCGGGGTTAATTAGGGGTGATTCTTCGCTAACCTCTGCGGGACTTTTACTTTGTAGGGAATAGCGCAGATGGGTGCGCGATCCTGCTTCATCGAGAAGATCGATCGCTTTGTCCGGTAAAAAGCGATCATTGATATAGCGAGAGGATAGATTAACGGCAGCTTCGATCGCTTTTTGATCGTATTTTACCTGATGGAAATCCTCGTAGGTGGCTTTTAAACCGCGTAAAATCTCGATCGCTTGCTCTTTAGTCGGCTCTCCCACCATAACTGGCTGAAAACGTCTTTCTAGAGCCGCATCTCGCTCAATATGCTGTTTATACTCATCGAGAGTGGTGGCCCCTAAACACTGTAACTCACCGCGAGCTAAAGCAGGTTTAAGTAAGTTAGAAGCATCCATGGCTCCTCCCATGCTACCAGCACCCACAAGAGTGTGAATTTCATCGATAAACAGGATAATACTGCCCGATTTGCGAACTTCCTCTACAATACCCTTTAAACGTTCCTCAAAATCGCCGCGAAAACGGGTTCCCGCCAGTAAAGACCCCATATCGAGGGCAATTACCTGTTTATCCCGCAAAAGTTCGGGAATATCGCCATTATAGATGCGTTGTGCTAACCCTTCAGCGATCGCTGTTTTCCCCACCCCCGGCGCACCGAGTAAAATCGGGTTATTCTTGGTGCGACGACCTAAAATTTGGATAACTCGCTGGATTTCTGGCTCTCTACCGATTACAGGGTCAATTTTGCCATTTTTGACCTCTTGGCTTAAATTGCGACTATATTGGGCTAAAATACCGCCTTGGGGAGCATTTTTCTGGTCTTCATAGTCACTGCTTGCCGTGAAGCGACCACTAGCGACTTTTTCCCCTGCGTTTTTCAGTAAAAGGCCGCGAAGTTTGATCAAATCAACACCCTGCATAATTAAAATTTTAGCGGCTAGGGATTCGGGATCGGCGGTGATAGCAAGTAATAGATGTTCAGGTGCGATCGCCTGTTCTCCTAATTGTCGAGCTTCCTGAAATGCTTGCTCGAACATCTTTTTCGCTTTCGGGGTAAAAGGGATGTTAACGGGACTGTAACCGCTGCCGCGGCCAGTCATTCCTTCAATCACGCGGCGACTTTCGTGCAGGGTGACTTTTAAATCCTTGAGAATTAAGGCTGCGCTGGCGGTGGCTTCTCCTATCAATCCTAACAGTAAATGCTCTGTACCGACGACACTGTGACCGGTACGACGGGCTTCCTCTTGAGCGAACATCACCGCTTTGATAGCTTTCTGGTTAAAGTATTCAAACATGATCGACGGCTTCCTGGCTACTGGGCTTTACTTGTTACTGTAACGTTTTCTTTACATTAGCCGGAAGGGGGATATCCGTATCAGCAGGGTGGGTTAGGGGGGTTTTTACTGTGAACAGTGAACAGTAAAGATAATATCTTTTTGGAGAGTGGGGAATAGTTAAAGGTTTCACCAGTTTGTGTCATCGGTTAAAATCCTGAGCTACAAGTAGAACGCTAATTGCTCACTCCCCTCTTAATCAAATACTTAAATCCTACTAAAATCGTCTAAAACTGACTGAAAGTGTTGGCTAATTTATCAGCAATTCCCTCGATCCAAATTTCGTCTTGTTTAGTATAACTGCGCGGTGCATTTGCCGCCAAAATTAACACCCCTTCCTTACCGATGGGTTGACAGATTAGTCCTTGGGTGTTTTCTGGCAAATAGTCAAACTCGATTTTAGCGGGATATAAATTTAAATTAACTAAATAAACTGCTTTACTGGTTTCTAAAACTCTTTTGATAATATTACTAACTTTAACTTCAGAATTCTGGCTTAAGATACCGCGACGTAATAAAACTTCTCCCTGATAATAAACGATCAGAGATTTTGTGGCGGTGTTAGTTAAAAGTAAATGGGAAGCCCAAGCAAGCTCAATTTTAACTGATTCTGGCAAATCTGGGGCAAATTCCAGGCCTTCGCGCCCGATTAATTCCACCGCATCCGGTAAGCGGGGTTGAACTCTTTGCCAGATTAAACCCACCAAAATTAAAACCCCACTCAAAATCACTCCCATCACATCGGAACGCGCTTGCGATGGGGTTAAATCGGCAGTGGCAAAACGATTAAACATTAATACCGTACCCCCGACGATGCCGGCGAACAGGGGTAACAGTCTTAAAATACGATTGGGATCAGCTGGTGCCATAGCTGAGAACTATTCCTCGTCTAGTTCTAAAATCCGCTGGAAAAGATAGCCTGTACCTCTAGCGGTGAGAATTAACTCAGGATTACTGGGATCATCCTCTAATTTGGCTCGTAAACGGGAAATATGCACATCTACCACCCGCGTATCCACATGACGTTCGGGGGTATAACCCCAAACTTCCTGAAGGATTTCCGAACGGGAAAAAGCTTCTCCCGAGCGACTGACCAATAATTCCAGTAAACTAAATTCCATACCAGTCAGACGGATGCGTTCATCCCCCTTATAAACTTGGCGTTTATTAGTATCGATTTTAATGGAACCAATATGAATCACACCGGAACTAGGAATCCCCGGAGCGCCATTTTTCTCCACCCGACGCAACACCGAACGAATCCGCGCCTCGAGTTCTTTGGGAGAAAAAGGTTTAACTACATAGTCATCCGCCCCCAATTCTAGCCCGGTAATTCGATCGGCCACATCGCCCAAAGCGGTTAACATAATGATAGGAATATCCGATTCTTTGCGGAGTTCCTGACAGACACCGTAACCGTCTAATTTCGGCATCATCACATCCAAAACCACTAAATCGGGTTCAGCGGTGCGGAAGGTTTCTAAAGCTTCCTCACCGTCGGCGGCGGTGACGACTTCATAACCAATCATCGACAAACGAGTCTCTAAGATACGACGGATGCTGGCTTCATCATCAACAACGAGAATTTTTTCCTTTTGGTTCTCCAACTGACTTAACACTCCTTAGTTAAATAGTGTGATGAATTTTAAAGTTAAATAACGAGCGTTCCTGTTTATAGAATATCCTTTGGCCGTTATCATTAAGCCTAAATTTCTTATTTTATTTCTTTTATGGCGATTATCAATAACTTCAGTGGCTTCCTTCCCCCCTATCATACTTAATTAAATTTGACAAGAGAATTGATCCTCAAACCGCTTTTCTTCAACTTTTCTTAAAAAACATGGCGAAATCGCGAACAATATATATCTGTAGCGCTTGTGGGGCGGAATCTCCCCAATGGTTGGGAAAATGCCCCAGTTGTGACACCTACGGGACGCTAGAAGAACAAGTGATGGCTGGTGGCAATAATCCGGCGGGAAATCGCCCAGGATGGCAAAATAGTCGCCCAAATAACGGCAAAGGGCAACGCAACCCCCAACCGCGCATCTCGGTGCGCTTCTCGGAAATTACCCAGTATGAACAGGAACGTTTTCCCTCCGGTTACGGGGAATTCGATCGCGTTCTCGGTGGCGGCATTGTCCCCGGTTCTCTTGTACTAATCGGTGGCGATCCGGGTATCGGCAAATCGACGCTTTTACTGCAAGTTACCAACCAACTCGCCCAAAGATTACCGCGCATCCTCTACGTTTCCGCCGAAGAATCGGGACAACAGATTAAACTGCGGGCTGCCCGTTTGGGGGTGGGAGTGGTTCCCGTGGAGTCGGAAAATAACGGCAATGGCAAGGAGAACAAAGCCTCTGAATCAACCGCAGAACTCGATAATCATCTCTATGTTCTGCCAGAAACCGATTTAGAGGAAATTTTGCGGGAATTAGAATCTTTACGCCCACAGGTGGCGGTAATTGACAGTATTCAAACTCTTTATTTTGGGGCGTTAACTTCCGCACCGGGATCTGTCGCCCAAGTTCGCGAATGTACCTCCGCCTTGATGCAGGTGGCAAAACGGGAGAATATTACTTTATTGATTGTCGGTCATGTTACTAAAGAAGGGGCGATCGCCGGTCCGCGAGTTTTGGAACATTTGGTCGATACGGTGTTATATTTTGAAGGCGATCGCTATGCCTCCCATCGTCTCTTAAGATCTGTGAAAAACCGTTTTGGGGCAACCCATGAGATCGGTATTTTCGAGATGGTGGATCACGGTTTGGTGGAAGTGGAAAACCCCTCAGAATTATTTTTAGGCAATCGCGACGAATTTTCCCCGGGTACGGCGACGGTGGTAGCCTGTGAAGGTACACGCCCGATTGTGGTGGAGCTACAGGCATTAGTTAGCCCTACCAGTTATGCTTCCCCGCGAAGATCGACTACTGGCATAGAATACAACCGATTACAGCAAATTCTCGCCGTTTTAGAAAAGCGCGTCGGCATTCCTTTATCGAAATTAGATGCCTATGTTGCTTCCGCAGGAGGGTTGGGAGTGGAAGAACCGGCGGCGGATCTGGGAGTTGCGATCGCTGTTGTCGCTAGTTTTCGCGATCGAGTCGTGGATCCGCGCACAGTCTTAATCGGGGAAGTGGGATTAGGCGGACAAGTGCGCTTAGTGTCGCAAATGGAACTAAGATTAAAAGAAGCGGCGAAATTGGGCTTTAAACGGGCGATTGTCCCCAGAGGTCAAGTTTATCCCGAAGATGTGGGCTTAGAAATTGTTCCAGTCGGCAAGGTAATCGAGGCAATTGTCGCCGCAATTCCCCCCCAGCAGCGCTTTGGGGAAGATATGGAAGACGAGGAAGGGGAAGGGCAAGAATAACGGTACAATGCTAAAAAAGATTAAATTACTTGGGAGATTTTCACCATGTCTGTGTTAGCTGTTGCCGCTTTAGCGGGTTATCTGATCGTTTTTAGCGGAATTGCCCTCGGTCTCTTTTTCGGTCTGCGCTCCGCTAAAATTATCTAGTATATAAAAGCTGTAGTGATCGGTTTAACTGGTCACTATTGCCCATTCTAGGGGAAATAAAAAATGACTGTTATTCCCGACTTAAAAACTCTCTACGAAATTGATGATTCTCTTTGGTTAGAAGCAACTATCGAACTGCTCAAGGCTAAAAAATTTGACGCTTTAGACTTAGATAATTTAATCGAGGAGTTAGAAGACTTGGGAAACGAAAAAAAGTTTCGTGTTGCCAGTTTATTAGAGCAAATTATCAGACATTGTTTATTATTACAATTTTGGACAAGGGAAAGAGAATATAATCAGGATCACTGGGAGTTAGAAATAGTCAACTTTCAAATTCAGCTAAAAAGAGGCTTAACCACCAATCTTCGTAATTATTTACAAAATGAATTAACTAGTATTTATGAAGATGCAGTTTTCTTTGTGCGGAAAAAGACAAAGAATAAAGTTATTTTCCCTGATACTTGTCCCTACAGTTTAGAAGAACTTCTCGATCCTAATTGGCTACCACCTTACGAATAAAGTAGATAAAAAATGACTGTTATTCCCGACTTAAAAACTCTCTACGAAATTGATGATTCTCTTTGGTTAGAAGAAACCATCGAACTTTTGAAAGCGAGAAAATTTGACGCTTTAGACTTAGAAAACTTAATCGAGGAGTTAGAAGATTTGGGAAACGAAAAAAAGTTTCGTGTTGCTAGTTTTTTTCAGCAAATTATTCGTCATGCTTTGTTACTGCAATTTTGGACAAGGGAAAGAGAATATAATCAAAGTCATTGGCAAGCAGAACTAGTAAATTTTCAAGATCAATTAAATACCTACCTAACGGCAAGTTTACGGAAATATTTAGAACAAGAATTTGATAATATTTATCAGAAAGCACTCCGTTATGTGAGAAAAAAGACCAACAATCAAGTCAACTTTCCTGATATTTGTCCCTACAGTTTAGAAGAACTTCTCGATTCTAATTGGCTACCATCTTACGAATAAAGGAGATAAAAATGACTGTTATTCCCGACTTAAAAACTCTCTACGAAATTGATGATTCTCTTTGGTTAGAAGAAACTATAGAACTTTTGAAAGCGAGAAGATTTGACGCTTTAGATTTAGAAAACTTAATCGAGGAGTTAGAAGATTTGGGAAACGAAAAAAAGTTTCGGGTTGCTAGTTTTTTACAGCAAATTATTAGACATTGTTTATTATTACAATTTTGGACAAGGGAAAGAGAATATAATCAAGCTCATTGGCAAGCAGAGATAGTGAGTTTTAAAGATAAACTAAAACGTTATTTAACCACAAATCTTCGTAAATATCTGGAGCAAGAGTTTGATAATATCTATGAAGATGCAGTGCGATACATTCGTCAAAAAACTGATAATCAAGTTAACTTTCCCGATACTTGTCCCTACAGTTTAGCAGAACTTCTCGATCCTAATTGGCTACCACCTTACGAATAAAGGAGATAAAAAATGACTGTTATTCCCGACTTAAAAACTCTCTACGAAATTGATGATTATCTTTGGTTAGAAGAAACTATAGAACTGCTCAAGGCTAAAAATCTTGCATCGCTAGACTTAGAAAACTTAATTGAGGAGTTAGAAGATTTGGGAAACGAAAAAAAGTTTCGTGTTGCTAGTTTTTTACAGCAAATTATTAGACATTGTTTATTATTACAATTTTGGCAAGATGAAAGAACATATAATCGTAGTCATTTGCGCTCAGAAACTGTCAATTTCAAAAACCAGATCGATACTTATTTAACTACTAATCTCCGCAATTATCTCAGTCAAGAATTACCTCGCATTTATCAGAAAACCTTAAATTATGTTAGAGAAAAAACCGATAATCAAGTTAGTTTTCCTCAGAAATGTCCCTACAGTTTAGAAAACCTGCTCGCTCTCGATTGGTTTCCTCCAGAAAATGAATAAAGGAAAAAATGAAATGCTGAAAAAGTTTCTACGTTGGCTGATTATTGGGGGAACCTTATTTTTTGTTCTCAGTAATCTTAAAAATAACTGGGATAACGTCACCTCAGTTAGAATTGAAAATCACGGTTGGTTATTTCTTTTCTTGGCACTTGTAACCACAGTTATCGCTCAAATTTGGGCAGGATGGGTGTGGACATGGATACTCAAAAGCTATCAACAACCGATTAAAACCTCCGCAGGAATTGGGATCTATATGATTACCAATTTAGGAAAATATCTACCCGGTAATATCGGACACTTTTATGCTCGCATTGTGGCAATTAATAAAGCAGGAAGTGATTGGGGAACCGCTAGTTTAAGCGTTTTATTAGAACTTTTATTGCTGGTGTGTGCAGCCTTAGCCATAGCAGTTATTGGTAGTGGTTTAGGTTGGATGAAATCTAGCGCCAGTCTAGGGATACAGATATTAGTTTTAGGATTGATTTTAATCGGCATTCATCCCAAATTTTTAAATTATCCTCTCAAAATCCTTAGCCAAAAGAAAAAGATTACTCAAGAACCTGTTTATTTAACTAGATATCCTCTCGTCCCTCTCTTGGGTGAAACCGGATTTTTATTGTGGCGCGGTGCAGGTTTTATTTTAGCTTGGATGGTATTAAAAATGATTACTCCCGCTCAGATTTTACCCCTCTTAGGAACCTTTAGTTTTGCTTGGTTATTGGGTTTAGTTGTCCCCGGAGCGCCGGGAGGATTAGGAGTGTTTGAGGTCACAGCGATCGCACTTTTAGACACAGAGAAATTTCCCGCCGCTAACGTACTTGTCACCGTTGCTATCTATCGTTTAATTAGCATTGTCTCCGAAGTGATTGCCGCTGGAATCGGGACAAAATTAGTTAAAGATAAAGCCAAGTTTTTTGGCTAGCTTAAGAATATTATTCCTAGACAGCAATTCTCATTTTAAGGTTTCATGACATTAAAACCCTTGCACCCAGAGGGGTTAATAATTCTTAACGAATCTCTAGATCGCTGAAACAACGCAAAATCGTTTCAAAATGAGAATTGCTGATTCCTAGACTTCCCTGTTGACAAAAGGCCATAACCTGTGCTACAGCAGGGATTAAGAGAATTTCCAGCGCCCCATTACAGGGTACAAATCAGGCAAGCACCCGATAAATCTAACGCATGATTGTTGCGGTTCAGATGTTGAAAAAAGCTTCCTTGTACCGATTCTTGGGGTAAGGGTTTAGGTTGTTTCTCACTCTTTATCTAGGGTTGGCTGAATAATCGACCCACCTAGCGGCGGGAAAAAGAGGAAAATTGAAAAAAGGGTAAAAAAGGTTACAGAGTCCTCCCAGCACCGCACACCACCCGAAAACTGAAGCTATCGTTGATGTAGTCGGGATAGCCCCTGTTGCGATCAGCAGAACGACAGCTACTAGGGTAGTCAAACCAAGAACCGCCCCGCAGACACTTGGGAGATTGAGAGCGATTATCATTATCGATAAGCCACGCTGATCCATCCTCGGTTGCTCCAATATAGTTATTATGCCAATCGTCTTGGCACCACTCCCAAACATTGCCACTCATGTCATGGAGTCCCCAAGCATTGGGTTTTTTCTGGCCCACAGGATGAGTTGTCTGCTGAGAATTTCCGCTATACCAAACGTAATCTCCTAACTGATTGGCATCATCACCGAAATAAAAGCGCGTGGTTGTCCCCGCTCTACAAGCATATTCCCATTCCGCTTCCGTCGGTAGGCGATAGATTTTCCCTGTTATTTGACTTAATTTCTTACAAAAAGCTCGAGCATCTCTCCAACTAACCATTTCCACTGGATTTTGCGGATTATTTTCAAAATGAGAGGGATTGGTTCCCATTACCGCTTTATATTGTGCCTGAGTCACTGGATATTTCCCGATCGCAAAACTGTTGACTTGAACTTGGTGTTGAGGCTTTTCAGAATTGCTGTCAGGAGATCCCATAAGAAATTCACCTGCTGGTAAGTTCACCATCTCCAGTGTTACTCGATTGGGTAATTTTTCGATAAATGAAGTTCTATTGCCTAGTGCTGTCTCTAGTTGAGAAAGGGGAGGAATAGGAGAGTCACCGACTACAGAGGTGGTAAAATTCCCGACTCTCTCGATTACATGGTTATTGATGCGTTGAATGGCGGTTTCCAGTTCGATTTCCTCGTTGGGGATTTCTACTTCCGTCCATTGCCATCCTTCCTGCTCGGCTCGCTCTAATGCGATCGCTAAACGGCCGCGCTTTTCTTCACTGGTGACGAGGAAATTGAGCAAACTAGCCGATAGATTCTCGTTTCTGCCGAAAGAGAGGGCCAATTCGGAACTGAGAATGTTCTGGACGAGGGATTCCACTTCGCTGACACTGCGAGAAAGTTCCCCGTCAATGGTCACTACTCGATCAATTAAGCCCTGAAACTGTCCGATAATTGGTTTTAGGTATTGTTCTAGATTAATGGCTACTTGAGACATTTCGATCGCTTCTTTTTCCAGATTATCTAACTCCAGCTGCAGCTGATACACTTGTTTATAACGGTTCAACTGGCCAGTCATTTTCGAGAAAACCTGTTTGTGTGTATCCTGATCTTCAGCTAATTTCTCGATACTTTCGCCGATTAGGTCGATTTTCTTGAGCATAAGCAAGCTAGAGCGACCAACGAGAATCACGGTCTGCAAAATCTGCTGTTTCTGTAGTCTCAGGGTATCTCGCAGTTCGAGTTCGGCCGATCCGATGCTATTCTCCAAAGATTGGCGTTTTCGCTCTGTTTCCGCCAATTTCTGGCATTTAACCGCCACGGCCTCCTTGATTTCCTCGGTCAGTGACTGGAAAAACCGCCGGTATTCATCCTTATGGTCGGCGAGAAATCTGATTAACTGGTTATAGTCCCCGACTAATCTTTCTAATTCTTGAAAAGTTTCCTCGAAATTGAGGGGTTCTTCTTTTTTACTCAATCCCAGCCATATATTGCGAACCCGTTTCCCGGTTTTAATCAGTTGCTCTCTTTCTTGAATCTGATCCTGCAAAACTAATAAATCGGGGCGATTTAGTTGGGGAAGTTGATAGGTTTTTCGATAAAGCTTGATTTTTGCTGTTTCTTCTGCCATCGCCGTGGTCGCTGAGGATGAGTTTTTTCTATTTTAGCCCGATTTTTGATAACCAAATAGGGCTGGCTGAATAATGGTAAAACCCTTTTAAAATAAGGCTTTTGACCTGTTAAAGTCCGATGTTAGTGCCAGAAAATAGGATTAGGACATTCAAAAACCTTACATTATCCTTATCACAGTACATGAACTCGTACAAAAAAGGAGGGCAACAAAGCCTGAAACTCCTACCCTACCCTAGGTCTTTTTCAGCAAGCTCTAGATAGTCAACAGCTTGTTACTTTCGATCGCCCATTGGGTCAATTCCGTGCGATTATGAAGACCGGTTTTATGGAGCATATTCGACACATGACTTTCGATTGTCCGTTGACTAACATTGAGTTTTGTTGCGATTTCCCGATTAGCCAGTCCCTGGGCGACCAATTGTACTACTTTTAACTCCGTTGGGGTTAATTCCACATTAGCTGGAACCTGAAGAGGGGTGACATACTCGGAATGGCTGCGGGTGATGCGTTTCGGCAACTGGCCCGCTTGTTTGAGGGAAGACTCCACCAGGGCCACTAATTTCTCTGGTTCAAAGGGTTTGACTATATAAAAATCGGCCCTGTTGGTTAAACCTGTTGTCTTGTCCTGACTTTGACCACTAGGGGAGAGAAAAATCACAGGAATGCCACTAAAACGACTGTCCTGACGAATTTTTTCGAGGAAGGCATAACCGTCCATTTCCGGCATGATCAGATCACAGATAATGATATCGGGTATTTCCGATGCTTTGGTAGCATTTGCCCCGCTTTCGAGGATTTCTAGAGCTTCCCGACCGTTTTCTGCGGTTATCACCCTATAACCACGAAACTCTAGATAATCTTTCACCAAAAGTATTAAATTTGGGTCATCGTCGATTAATAAAAGTTGTTTATTGTCTTTGTTGGTCTCTTTCATCGCTATTTTTCTGGGCTGCAGGGTTGGGGGAATGGAGACGGCCAAAGGATCGACAGGCACTCATGCAACAGGTAGTTAGATATGTGCAGTTAATTAGGGTTTCAGCTAGTTTTAACCCTGTTTTCCTCTATTGTTTCGGTTTCTTCTCCTAGACAGTTCAGAGAGATTGCTGGTAAATCGTGGCAAAGGAAAGCATTTTCGGTGACGATTTGATTCCCGATTAGGTGTTCTTGGATAATTCTTTCGATCGCTTCCTTGTTGACCCTTCCATACCAGACTCCTTCCGGGTACACTAATAAAATTGGGCCTTGGCTACAAACCCGCAAACAGTTGGCTTTAGTGCGAAAAATACAGCCCGGACGGTCGGCGCTGGGGCGATCGAGTTCTAATTCACTTAACCGCTTCTTTAGATAATCCCACACTTCTAACCCTTCTTGCTTGTCACAACATTTTGGCTTAGTCTGATCGCAGCAGAGAAATAGATGACGCTGGATCTGGGACAATCCCAACTTAGCGGCATTTTCCCTCAAGATATCTCTAGTGTCTGTTTCTTCCATAAGTTTTTTTTATCAACCAAACTCTTGACATTGAACAGAAAATGTGCATAGCCGACTAAAATTTCGGTTTGAGGATGTAACGATAGATAAGATAAAAAATAGCTGCGAGGATTAAAGCGCTTAAAACTGCGCTAACTAGCCGTAAAATTGCCGTTAAAATCGAAAAAGTCACAAAAACCCCCGCCACTGCCACAACCACCTGTGCTGGTGTGGACAAGCTGCCGTACCAAGTTTTCACTTTTTCAACAGTGGCTGCGAAACTAACCCGGGTATCAACGGGGGGGAAATCGTCGGTTTCAATTTCCACTTCCACTTCTTCTGGGGTATATTTAGTATCGAACGGTTCGGGAGACTTCATAAATACTCAAGCTACTTAACACTTCATCCCTATTTTATCGGTGATTGGGGTTGATAGGGGTTGAGGCCAGATCAATGTAACAATGAGTTTATCAATAGCTAAACGACCGGAATCTATGAGCCTATCGACTCCCACCGTTACCGCCATCAATTATCCTGATGCTACCATCACTAGGGCCGAACGCGCCCTTTGTTGTTCCCCTTTCCGTCTTACTTTATTCGTCGCTATGCTGGAGCAAAGTGTATCACTTTTAAGCATTCCGGGTGCTGGGGGTTTAGAGAAAGGTTATACTTCCAGACTACTGACGGAAGCAGCAGCGGAAAGCTATCTTCTCTGGTTGATTAAAGTGGGAATTTTGCGGCGCGAAGTAGATGGACAGGGGATAACCGATAGTTTTCGTCTCACTCCTTTGGGGAGGAAATTAATAGAAAAATGGCAACCCCAAGGGGACTTTTTCCCTAAACCCAATTTCTGGCAAAGATTTTTCAATACTCTGCAACGTTGGTTTTCTTTTTAATGCTGTTGGGAGTCAGTTATCAGTTATCAGTTATCAGTTAACTGAAAATGCTCAATTAAAAAAAACTAGATGAAAGCAATTATGGTAGTGGGGACGACTTCCCACGCGGGTAAATCTTTTTTAACTGCCGCTTTATGTCGTTTATTCAACCGAAAAGGTTGGCAGGTAACACCCTTTAAAGGTCAGAATATGGCCCTTAATGCCTATGTTACCGCCGGAGGGGGAGAAATGGGTCACGCCCAGGCGGTACAAGCATGGGCCGCGGGGACAATTCCCCGGGTAGAAATGAACCCAATTTTATTAAAACCCCAGGGAAATATGACCTCTCAGGTGATTATTAAAGGTAAGGCTGTTGGTGTCACCACGGCAGTGGATTATTATCAGAATTATTTTGAGCAAGGTTGGCAAGCAATTAAAGAATCTTTAGCTAAATTATCAACAGAATTTGATCTAGTTGTCTGTGAAGGTGCGGGAAGTCCGGCGGAAATAAATCTCAAACATCGGGATTTAACTAATATGCGGGTGGCTAAATATCTCGATGCCGCTACTATTTTAGTGGTGGATATTGATCGCGGGGGGGCTTTTGCTCATGTCGTCGGTACGTTAGAATTATTAGAACCGGAGGAAAGAGCTTTAATTAAAGGTATTGTGATCAATAAATTTCGCGGACAAAAATCTCTCTTAGATTCGGGGATTACTTGGCTAGAAGATTACACAAAAATTCCCGTGTTGGGAGTTCTTCCCTATAGTGATATCTTTTTAAGTGCCGAGGATTCTCTCAGTCTACTTGATCGCCCTGCTCAAAAACCCAAAGCTGAACTAAATATCAGTGTAATTCGTCTGCCTCATATCGCTAATTTTACGGATTTTGACCCTCTCTGTGGTGAAGCAACGGTTAATGTACGTTATCTAGAATTACAGGAATCTTTAGGTGATCCTGATGGGGTAATTATCCCCGGTTCTAAAACCACTGTTGCTGATTTAATTGCTCTTAATCAAAGTGGTATGGCTAATCAATTACAAGCCTATCACCAAAGGGGAGGTATTATCTTTGGCATCTGTGGTGGTTTGCAAATGTTAGGGCGATTAATCCTGGATCCTGATCATCGAGAAGGTCCCGATAGTGAGGCAGCTGGCTTAAATTTACTGCCCTTAAAAACGGTAATTACTGCCGAAAAAATTACCCGTCAACGACAAGTTTTATCTAATTATCCCCAAGGGGGTTTACCAGTAACAGGATACGAAATTCACCAGGGAATAAGCGAATGGGAAAGTGAATCAGGTTATCAAAAAATGTTCGAGGAGGATGCTAGTCTAGGAATTGTTAATGATTCTCTCTCAATTTGGGGCTGTTATTTACATGGTATCTTTGATAATGGTTCTTGGCGAAGAAATTGGCTAAATCATCTGCGTCAGCGTCGCGGTTTATTGTCTTTGCCTACGGGAATTGCTAACTATAGTGAACAAAGGGAAATAACCTTCGATACTATGGCTAATTTATTGGAAGAACATTTAAATCTTAAACCTATTTTTGCTCATTTGTAAGGAGAAATTATGACTATTTCAGTGCGTTTTTTACCAGATGATATTATCATGGAAGCGGAAACGGGAGAACTATTATTAGATGTGGCCAAAAAAGCAGGAATTGACATTCCCACTGGCTGTTTAATGGGTTCCTGTCACGCTTGCGAGGTAGAATTAGATGATGGTACTCAAATCTGTAGTTGTATTACTGGTATCCCCGGCGATCGAGATTCTTTAACTGTTCATTTATACTCCGATCCGCTTTGGTAATTGTTGAGGTTTTCTGATAACAGAGATCAGCTATTAATGGTAAGTTTACGACTTCTGACTAGGAGAACAATGGCTCGGAGAATTTTCACATAAGCGAAGGTTTTTAATTTTTGCAGGATGTCCATTGACAATAGCATATGCGATGTATTGATAAAATGCTATGCTATATCCTATCAATGGGATGTAAGAATAAATTTCACCAAACCCTTGACAAAAGTTACTTTTTGTATTACCCTGCGATAGTGGTGATACCACGAAAAATACTTATATACTAACTATTTTAAGATATGTCAGATTATTATCATTATCAAAATTCTTGCTGTGGGACTGCCCACGCTTATTTGCTCCCCTCTCTAAGTCAGATTTTTGCCGATCTTGCTCCTCCTGAAAAGCGTATTTTTGACCTCGGTTGTGGCAACGGTTCGATCGCTAATTGGTTATCAGAAAAAGGATTTCAAGTCAGTGGCTGCGATCCTTCCGAATCGGGGATAGCAGAGGCAAAAAAAGCCTATCCTGAACTTGATCTATACGTTGGCTCCGCCTATGATGATCTGGCTAGTAAATTTGGTACTTTTCCGCTGCTAATTAGTTTGGAAGTGGTAGAACACGTCTATGCTCCGCGCGATTATGCTAAGAGCGTTTATAATCTGCTGCAACCCGGAGGATATGCGCTGATATCCACTCCCTATCATAGTTATCTCAAAAATTTGGCCCTAGCGGCTACGGGTAAGATGGACGATCATTTTACCGCTCTTTGGGATCACGGACATATTAAATTCTGGTCTGTCAAAACTATCACAAAACTATAGGGCGTTTCACGTTAAGGAGTTATCGACAAATTTTGCCAACAAATAGTTTAAGTCTCTTGCCCATGCCTCATTCCGATGAAAACTGCCCTAATCACACAATAGCGATCTTCTGGTTTCTGTGTGAAAACGAGATCTATGAGATCTATACTGATAGTTTCTTCCGCGCCGCGGCTCCACTGAGCTTCACCGAACGCCAAAATAGTCTTAAAAGTCTTGTCCGGTAAACATTTTGCGTTCCCTAGGCAAAAATTATCACACAAACTCGAGAAGAACCCACAATAAATACAGACAATAGCTTATGAATACATCACGAACAGGTTTTCAAGCTGGTTGGTTAAATTTAGAGCAGGAATTAGTTTTACTTTTAACAGCAACAATTAATATTAAAGGTATGCCGAAAGCCTATCCAACTGTTCCTGAGCAAAGGCAGGAAGATTATTATAATTCCCTGAAGTATTATATTAATTTTCATCCTCGTATCAAAAAAATACTATTTGTGGAAAATTCTGGTTGGCCTCTTGAGCGATTGCAAGAAACGACTCAAGAAAATCCCCATAACAAACAAATTGAATTTATTTCACTAGATGCCAATGATTTTCCTCGTAATTTTGGCAAAGGTTACGGCGAAACCCTATTAATAGAGCAGGGAATTTTAAAATCAGCACTGGTCAAAGAGTCTTCTTATATTGCCAAGATAACTGGTAGAATTTATCTTCTAAATATGACCGATATTTTAGAGAGGGTTAAAAGTCCCTTTGAGTGTTTATGTGATTTTAAATGGCCGATTTGGCAACAATTACAGAACAAACAAAATAATCCTTCCTATGCAGATACTCGTTTTCTTGTCTTTAGCAAATGCTTCTATGAAAGTTACCTGCAGCCGATGCACAAAAATCATCAGCAGGGTTGTTTTTATAGTGAACATCAATATTATCAAGCTATTAATTTAGCATCACAATCGGCTAATGTTTGTAAAAGGTTTCCCGTTGAACCGAAATTTTCTGGTATTGCGGGACATTTTGGGGGAAAAGACTATAATAGTCGTTCCGAACAGTTGAAATACGCAATTCGTGTCTTGACTCGTCAAACTATGTCCTGGCTATATCTGTAAAGGGTCTTGCTTAGGGACGCATAAAAGTCAGTGGAGCCTCAACCACAGAAAAGGTGGCGTTTGACCCCGTTGTGAAGTAGTGAAATTGTCTCGTCGTCAACTGTTGAGTTTTTTAAGTACAGTAATTCTGGCATTTTGCTCCCTTAGCAAAGACGATGATTATTCTCGCTCGTCGGGATCGATAAATCAGTAGCTTATGGACGATTTTGTATAGTAAACTTGGGAGCATCTCACCTTTGTAATCTCTAAATCAGGTTTTTATGTCAAGCTATTTTGAAAGTCTTGCTAGAAAACAGTTTTATGGATAAGTATAATTACTCACTTGCATAAATGAGATGCTCCCGTAAACTTTTCGCTGCTGTTGTTGTCGAAATCGGCTAGGAATAGTCAAACTTGGGAATAATCCAAGCTGCTATAATAGCCAATAAAATAACAATTTCTAAGACTTTATATAAGTTAAGAGATTGTAGCCACTGAAAAGTATTGGCTAGACGCAAACTTAACCCCCATTGACGTAATTGAGATAACCATAATTTCGGGCTATCTTGTTCACGAAAACCCCATTTAAGGATAGACAATAACAGGGGAACTCCCCCCACTTTAGCAGTCATGAGCAGGTGCAGCACCAGACATACTACCATAATTAACCAACTGAGCAAATGGGCATAATACCAAAAGTGATTTAATTCCCCTTCCGGTAGCCATTTGGAATCCATCATCCGGCCACTATACAAAGCAAAAGTTAGGGCAAAAAGAGTCAAAGTATTGACTAAACGATGGAGACTATACCACCAAATCGGCTTACCAAATTGGGTTAATTTGTTAAGAGAATCACTTTGAATTAATCTTTTGTTGCCGCGACGAAAAGCATAGATAGCAAAAACGGGAAAGATAATCAGAGTATAGAGGCCAAAAGTGCCATGAATACTTTCAATTTCTTGATATTCTGGTAGGGGCAGTTTTAACCAACGACCGTCAAAAGTATCATAAGTCCAATAGGCCGTAACCATGGCGGCAATGAGGACAATTCCCGTTAATCCGTGCAGAATTCGCAGTAAAAGAGGTTGATAGGGTTGATTAGTTTTCATCGACTCGATCGATACAATGGGGGAGGTAAACTTTGTCTAGATACTATGTTAACTAATCCTTGGCTCGTCGCTGTTCTTCTCAATACCGTCCTCCTCGGAATCGCTGCAATTGCCCCAAAAAAGCTCTTAACTCGGATGGGTTATCTCCATGCTTGGGTTTTAGGGGTAATTGTCTGGGGAAGCTTGGGATGGCGCGGTTATCTAATTGTTTTATTCTATTTCCTCGTCGGTTCTACTGTCACCCGCATCGGTTTAGCGCGCAAGGAAGCGGAGGGAATCGCCGAAAAAAGAGCGGGGGTACGCGGTCCAGAAAATGTCTGGGGTTCCGCTTTAGCGGGGGCAATTTGCGCTATCCTCAGTCTTTTTGCCGCTTCTCCCTGGGATTACCTCTTAATACTCGCTTATGTGGCTAGTTTTAGCACCAAATTAGCCGATACTACTGCCAGTGAGGTGGGTAAAGCTTACGGTAAAACTACTTATCTGATTACTAATTTTAAATCCGTCCCCCGGGGAACAGAAGGTGCTGTTAGTTTGGAAGGAACGCTCGCCGGTTTGCTGGCAGCCACGGCGATTTCCCTGTTAGCATGGGCTATCGGTGCGATCGATCTTCTTGGTGTGTTATGGTGTGTAATTGCGGCATTTATCGCTACCAATATCGAAAGTCTCATCGGCGCTACCCTACAAACCCGCTTTCTGTGGTTAACTAATGAATTGGTCAATGTAATCAATACGGTTATCGGTGCGATCGTGGCTATACTGTTAAGCTTGCTCTGGTCTTTCCGCTAAAATTAAGTGACTAAAAAAATTTTTCAGAGAATATCTATGCTAAAGTGGCGTTTTTGTGCATTGTCCCTGTTTTTACTGCTAATTACTGCCTGTGGGACGGAAAATCAACCTAATTCTAGTTCTAACACCGCAAGTAGTCCCGATGCGGGCCGCTTGCAAACGGTGAAAAATCGCGATAAGTTAATTTGTGGCATTAACGGAGAAGTGCCGGGGTTTAGCTTTGTTAATGAAAAGGGCGAATATTCCGGCTTAGATGTGCAAATTTGCCGAGCTATTGCCGCAGCTATCTTTGATGATACCGCCAAAGTCGAATATCGTAAACTTAGTCCCCAAGAGAGATTTACTGCCGTACAGACGGGAGAAGTGGACATTCTCAGTCGCAACACCACCTGGACGATTAACCGGGATACCGCTCTGGGGATGGAGTTTATCACCCCGGTTTTCTATGATGGTCAGGGAATTATGGCCACAAAAGCCAGTAATATTAAGAAATTAGAAGATTTAAGCGGAAAGTCCATTTGTGTGCTATCGGGAACCACCACAGAACAAAATCTGGCCGATGCCATGGCAAAAGCGGGAGTTCAAGGTTATAAACCGATCGTTTCCGATGATGTGGAGGCCTTATATACAGCTTATCAGGCGGGGCGCTGTCAGGCTGTCACCTCCGATCGCTCCCAATTGGTGGCCCGGCGCTCGGTTTTTCCCCGACCGCAGGATCATCAATTATTAGAAGTGGTAATATCGAAGGAACCCTTGGCCCCGGCCGTGGCCGATGGTGATCCCGCTTGGTCGAATGCCGTCCGCTCGATCATTTTTAGTTTAATTCAAGGGGAAGAATTCGGGATTAACTCCCAAAATATTGGCACTTTTGCCGATAGCAAAGACCCCAGTATTCGGCGCTTTTTGGGTATTGATGAGAAGTTAGGCGAAGATATGGGTTTACCCAATGATTTTGCCCAAAGAGTCTTAAAACAGGTGGGTAATTACGGTGAAATCTATGATCGTGAAATCGGTAAACCCCTGCAACTCGATCGAGGTTTAAATAATCTTTGGACAAAGGGGGGTTTATTGTATTCTCCTCCTTTTCGTTAGTTTTAAGATTGTGTTTCCTGACGGGGAATATAGACCCCTATGGCCGCTGGAATAACTCGAAATATGGCGGGAGTAGTGCTAGTAATTTCGCCATCGGTGTTGATACTATGGGGTTTACGAGTCTCAATTTGAATTTCTTTCCCCTTAAGAGTTCTCACCCAAGATAATAAACCCTGTTGTCCTCGCGGTAATGTCCATAAAAGCGGGAAAATTTGCCACCAGTGTTCAATTTCTAGGCTATATAAATCTAACCTTTGATCGTCGATTTGGGCATCATGAGCGATTGGCATTCCTCCCCCATAATAACGACCATTTCCGATCGCTATTTGTAGGGTTTTAACTTTGATATTTTGGCCATCAACACCGATCATAGCGGTAAAAGGACGGGTTTTACTTAATACCTGTAAGGCTGTCCAAGCATAGGCCAAAATTCCCAAACGTCGCTTTAAACCCTTGCTCAGTTTTTGGGTAATTTTCACACTTAATCCCAAACTAGCCACGTTGAAAAAGTATTTATTATTTACCCAACCTAGATCGATATATTTTAAATTACCTTCGGCAATAATTCGACAGGCTTCGGCAATAGAATTCGGTATCCCTAAAGTCCGGGCTAAATCATTAGCTGTTCCCAGAGGTATAATGCCTAGGGGCAGTCGAGTTTCTACCAACACATCCGCCATAGCATTAAGAGTACCATCGCCACCACCGACAATAACTAAATCAATATTAGAGCGATATTTTTCCAGCAAAAAAGGTATATCTTCTACCTTTTTCAAAGGGACGCTGATAATTTCAAAATCCCAATGATTGAGCAGATCAACAGTTTGAGCAAAGTTTTCTTTACCCTTGCGCGAATGACGATTAATTAGTAGTAAAGCTCTTTTAGTCATAGGTCAGTTTCTCAGCAGTGCAAGGATAAAGGTTCTGTAATTAGGAGTTGCTGAATAAATGTGAAATATAGACGAGGTAAGGGTTTTAGTAGCTGGTTTTGCGAAACAGGTGCCAGTCCTGTAGGGGCGAAGCATTCGGGCATCAACTATCGCTGAAACCGTAGATTTTCTATCTAAATGCTTTGCTCTTACTTTTTCAGTAAGTCCTATGTATAATAGCAAATTCAGACCCTTCAAGGCCATGAACCGAAGATAATGGCAGACAATTACTTAATTTTACTGATAACGGGCGTTTTTTCAGGCTTATTAGCGGGTTTATTCGGTATTGGGGGTGGCACTATCTCCGTGGCGATCCTGTTAAATTTGGGCTACAGTTACGGAGAATCGGTGGCTACCAGCAGTTTAGCGATCGTTTTTACTTCCCTAGGGGGTACGATCCAAAATTGGCGATTAGGTTCCCTCAAATGGCAGCGAGTTCTCCTCTTAGGTTTACCCGGGATTTTTACGGCATTTATCGGAGTCTATCTGGTTAAATATAGCCCGAAATACATCCTAGAAGCGGCTTTTGGTTGTTTTTTACTGTTCAATATCTATTTAACCAACCTCAAGCAGAATTTAAGCCAAAAAGAGCCAGTTTCTGCCATTAGATTGCATCCTAATCTAGCCCGTCTGCTAACCGGAGGAATCGCCGGATTTCTAGCTGGTATTTTCGGAATTGGCGGTGGGGCGATCATGGTGCCACTACAGATGATTTTTTTGGCAGAAAAGATCAAAATCGCCATTGTCACCAGTTTAGGTGTGGTTTTACTCAATTCGATCGCTGCCTGTTTCGCTCATGCCCAAGCCGGTTATATTCTTTATCTACAAGGGATTATTTTAGGTATCGGTGGTTCCCTAGGTGTACAAGTAACCACTCGTTTTTTACCGAAATTACCCGATCAATTGGTGCGGATCACTTTTTATATTTTTCTGCTACTGATGGCCATTTATTTCTTCATCCGCGCCTGCTCTTAGACCGCATCAACGGACTGGTTAATTTCTAACCCCAGAACCAGATACTCTTTTAGACTTATTAGCGGTGGGTTCTCTGGGTGTATTGGCTCGCAAACGGCAATAAATGACCAATTCCTATGGTAAGGAAGGTTTAAAAGCCTTCCTTTTTGGTTAGGGGGCGATATAGTCTTATGTCTCTTTTTGTATTGTAAAGTATATTTACCCCAGACAAGAGATTAGTCCCCTGACAGCGACTTCTAGCGGAACATTGCGCGGAGGGAACTGGAGAGTTGATTGGCTGCCCGTGCGGCCACCAATCCCGAAAGGGCGGCGACCACTACTGTGGCAAGGCAGGTTAGCTGGGCTGCCCCCGGTCCACCCACCCCCAGCACCATGGCCATGGCGGTCAGAGGTAGGCGATAGCCGCCAGCAATACCAGCCGCTGCCCCCGCTGCCCCCGCCAGATCCCCCGAAATTTCAAAGGTGGTGGCGAACACCCGGCCACTGAGGTCGCCGATCGCCAGAAAAGGGACAAACACACCGCCACAGCCCCCAGCTAAAACCGCAGCGGTAGTGGCCGCAGCCCGGAGCAGAGCTACTGCCAACAGATGGTAAGGAGTTGTTTCAATGTTTTCAGCCCAGTCGATAGCGGCTCTCCCTGGCCCAAAAGCTGCTGCTGGAGTCGCCACCTGCCCGATCACGATCGCCAAGAACAGCATCATCAGGCCACCGATGAGAAGACGAGTGGCGGGCTTGTCCCGCAAGCCTCTAGCCCAGTAGATCGCCTCCCCAGTGAGGGCTGTAATCATGCCAGCGATCGCTCCGATCAATAAAGTGGCACCCACCGCATCCCAGAAGTCAGTCGGGGCAACCTGCGGCACCACCAGCCGGATTAGTTGCAGTTTAAAGGCAACGTTGACTCTCCATCCCACCAGTCCCCCTGCTAACATCGCCGCTGCCCGCTCCGGGGTGAGCGGAACCTGACGTCGCTGACTCAACTCAAACATAAAGAAGCTGCCCACCAGAGGGATTCCCATCAGGGCAGAAACACTGGCCGCACCGCCGCCGATGGCCAGGGGCCGCACCAGTTGGCCTAGGGCTGGATTTATACTACCCAACCAGGTCCCTGTTGCCACGCCAATATGAGCCGCCGGTGATTCTGTTCCCATGGGCGCACCCAGTCCAACAGTGGAGAGGATGGCTAGGGCCCGCAAGGGGGCTAGATTCCAGGGGAAGCGCTCTTCCGCGCCAGATGCGTTCACCACGTCACCGGTCAGATCGGCGCGCGCAATGTCATGGGGGAAGGAGTACCAGTCCATGAGAGAACTCCAGCGGCCAGAGGCAGTGGCCTCCCGGGGAGCTAAGGTCTGCACGGGTTGGCCCCTACCCAGTCCAAACAGGACTAGCACTGCTAAGGTAACGCCCACCAGAGGCAGCAGCAGTAGCCAGACGTTGCCTAGGCCTGAGGCAATCCCGAGGGTTTGTTTAATTGCCTCAGTCAGCAGTACCGCAGCCAGAGAGCCGATCAAACCGCCGATCAGACCAGCAACGGCCCATGTGCCTACCCTGGTTAACAGAAGTTGTAGTTTGTTATTTAGCATCGCGCAAAGTAAAGTTAAACTTTTATCGTCACTTATAGCAATTTTATTTGAGTCGTCAACCAAAACACCCTGAAAGCTTTGTCTAGTAAAGATACTATTTTACAACCGACATTCCGCAAATCTTCATATATTTGGCTCTCTTGGATTTGGTGGGTAAAATGTATTCTAAGATACAGTCTGGCTGGCGCAGGAGTGAAAGGAACCACGGAGACACAGAGGACACAAAGATTGATCGATCATATTGTAAGTTAAACTTATCACACAGAACCTAAAAGAGCCTATATTTTTATATGTTTTTACATTTCCCAAGATGTTTTTACGAAAAACTGTCATTGTAGAAACGTATCCGCTCAATAAGTAGGGGTAATAGAGAAAAAAAGTAAGCAAGGGACACGCGATATAATAGAATATGACAGATGACGCAAAAACTAGATTCGAGCAAGAAATCAGGAGAACATATACTGCAAACCATCGAGCCAAAAGGGATTGCAGACTAACCAATGGGTCGGACAGTAGAAATATTACTGAACTTAAGAGAGGAACTACAAGCAGAAGTTAAAGAATTACGAGCATAAAATCAACAGTTAAAAAACGAAAACAACCGTCTCAAAAGAGAACAAGTTAAGCCAGGCATCAAAGCCAACAAGAAAGGGTTTCCCAACAATCAGTCTTCAGAGAAAGAGCGAAAAACTCCAAAAAAGCACAATAAAGACAGTAAGAACGGGACTATAAAAATAGATAGAGAAGAAATCGTAAAATACCCCCAAGATAAACTGCCATCAGATCCAGAGTTTAGCTGCCACTTAAGTCAGTAGGTAATTGAATACAGTCAATTTTCGCCATATTTAACACTCTACTTTCATTTGATGTTTTTAGTCTATCCGACTGACATAAAAATAACATTGGGATTGACTATCAATATGTTCTTTAATTAATTCTTCATTGTTTTATTTATTAAATGCTAGTTACTAGACGGTAAACAACGGATATTGAGAAATAGCTTACAGCCTTTTTTATAAAGATGAAGTATAAACTGACTTGGTATCTACGACCTAAGACCATCTACTTTTAACCGTTTCGACATTACTCAGAACGAAAACTTCGTACCTCATTATTAGGAAAAAGTCCCAAGCAATGCCGCTCAAAACCCTTTAATTCTGAAGATAATCCTAAGATTTAGCCCGAAAAAGAGCTAGAAAGGTGAGGATAGCTAGGATAGAAGTGAAAAGCAATTTTGACTCGAAATTATCCCAGGGGATTGATCGCATTTAACGAAACCCTTACCCTAATAGCATAAGACAAGAGAAGGACTTATTAAGGAGAAACCCAGCCATGAAAATCGGCGTAATCAAAGAAAGTGACCAAGGCGAGGCGCGGGTGGCGCTAGTGCCGGATACCGTCGCCCGTTTAGTCAAGGCGGGATTTGAGGTAATTGTCGAAAATGGGGCGGGAATTAGTGCCAACTTTGCCGATAGTGCCTATAGTGCCGTGGGAGCCGCCCTGAGCGAAAACAGCGAATATATCTATGAAACTGCCGATATTATTCTCAAAGTCGTCCCTCCTAGCGATAGCGAGATCGATCGCCTGAAAAATGGTGGTATCCTCATCGGCTTTCTCGATCCCCTGCGTCAACCCCGGCGCATTGCCAAATTAGCCGATCGCGGGATCACCGCTTTGAGCATGGAATTAATTCCCCGCAGTAGTCGCGCCCAGAGTATGGATGCCCTCTCCTCTCAGGCTAACCTCGCCGGTTACAAAGCGGTACTCCTCGCCGCCGTGCAGCTGCCGAAAATGTTCCCGATGATGACTACCGCCGCCGGTACGATCGCCCCAGCCAAAGTGCTGGTATTGGGGGCAGGAGTTGCCGGATTGCAAGCTTGCGCTACCGCCCGCCGTTTGGGGGCAGTGGTGGAGGCTTTTGATATTCGTCCCCAAGTCAAAGAAGAAGTGCAGAGTGTCGGGGCGAAATTTATTGAAATGCCCCTAGAAGAAGATACCGTCGCCGATAACGGTTACGCCAAAGAGGTTTCTCTTAGCACACAGGAGCGCATTTGTCAAGCCCTAGCCGAACCAATTAAGCGGGCTGATGTGGTGATCACCACCGCCCAAGTACCGGGGAAACAGGCCCCGCTGCTAGTCACCAAAGAAATGATCGCCACCATGAAAGCGGGGGCGGTAATCGTTGATTTAGCGGCGGAACAGGGCGGAAATTGCGCCTACACCCAACCGGGACGAGAAATCATCGAAAATGGGGTAAAAATCGTTGGAGCCGTTAATCTTCCTGCCACAGTGGCCACCAATGCCAGCCAGATGTACGCCAAAAACCTGCAAATGCTGCTACAGCTTTTAGTCAGCAAAGAGGGCAGTTTAAACCTCGATTTTGCCGATGACATCATTGATAGTGCCTGTGTCACCCACGCTGGCGAAATCCGCAACCAACGCATTAAATCCGCCCTCAGTGAACAGTTATCCGCTTTTTAGCTATCAGGAGTCGGTCGTCAGGAGTCAGCTTTGTTCTCCCCACTTCATAATTCATAATTCCTACTTCCCCACTTCCCCAATCCCCAATCCCCAAACCCCATCCCATTTTTACTTAACCAATGACTGCCCAACTTTTAACCGCTTTAGTGGTATTTGTCCTCGCTTCCTTTGTCGGTTTCGAGGTAATCAATAAAGTCCCTCCCACTCTCCATACACCCCTGATGTCGGGAGCGAATGCAATTTCAGGTATCGCCGTTGTCGGTGCGCTCCTCATCGCCGGAGGCACGGATTGGCACCAATTAACCGTAATTTTAGGGTTAATTGCCGTTATTTTGGCGATGGTTAACGTGGTCGGTGGTTTTGTCGTTACCGATCGAATGCTGCAAATGTTCAAGAAAAAAGAGGCTAAATCATGAATAATGCCCTGATCACAGGGATCGAGTTATCCTATCTACTCGCCGCCATTTTATTTATCATCGGTCTTAAACAATTATCTTCCCCCGCTACCGCCCGTCAAGGCAATTTTCTGGCTGCCATCGGGATGCTAATCGCCGTTATTGCCACCTTAATCAATCAAGAAATCCTCAGTTATGGTTTAATCGCCGTAGCGTTGGTGATTGGTTCAATTATCGGCTTAGTTTCGGCGCAAAAAGTCCCGATGACAGCTATGCCCCAAATGGTGGCGATTTTTAACGGTTTAGGCGGTGCTGCCAGTGCTTTAATTGCCATGGGCGAATACTGGCGTTTACTGCAAAGTGGTGAAAATATTGCCTTTGACTCGATACTGATCGCTATTTTGGGTATATTGATCGGCGGTGTCACTTTTACCGGTAGTGTCCTCGCTTTTGCCAAATTACAGGAATTAATCAGTGGCGCACCCGTAACTTTTCCTTTCCAGCAACCCTTTAACATTCTCTTGCTACTCACCTTTTTAGGTGGTAGTGTCTATCTCTTTTTTAATCCCACCTCGATCGATGTTTTCCTGACTTTGGTGGGACTTTCCTTAATTTTCGGGGCTTTATTCGTGCTTCCCATCGGCGGCGGCGATATGCCCGTAGTTATCTCCCTCTTAAACTCTTTTTCGGGACTTGCCGCCAGCGTAGTCGGTTTTATCCTGATGAATAGTATGTTGATCATCGCCGGTGCTTTGGTGGGTGCGTCGGGGATTATCCTGACTCAGATCATGTGTAAAGCCATGAATCGATCGCTGGCTAGTGTACTATTTGGGGCATTTGGTACCGGTGCTAGTGCCGGAGGTGAAGCGAGCGCCACTTCTAGCCTTGATAAATCGGTTCATGCGATCGATTCAGAAGAAGGGGCAATGATGCTCGGTTATGCGCGTTCTGTGGTGATTGTACCAGGTTACGGCATGGCAGTGGCCCAAGCACAACACGCAGTGCGAGAATTGGCTGAACAGTTGGAAAAAAATGGCGTTGAGGTTAAATATGCTATTCACCCCGTGGCCGGAAGAATGCCAGGACACATGAATGTATTATTGGCCGAAGCTAATGTTCCCTATCCGCAACTCTACGATATGGATGATATTAATCCTGAGTTTGAGCGCGTCGATGTGGCGTTAATTATTGGGGCAAATGATGTGGTTAATCCCGCTGCCCGTCACGATAAAGCTAGTCCGATTTATGGAATGCCGATTCTCGACGTGGATAAGGCACAGCACACGATCGTGATTAAGCGCAGTATGCGATCGGGTTTTGCCGGGGTAGAAAACGAATTATTCTACAATCCTAAAACTTTTATGCTCTTTGGTAGCGCTCAAGATGTGGTAGCACAATTAGTATCACAAGTCAAGGATTTGTCATAATTCTTAACAAATAGGACGGGGTGAAAACCCCGTCTTTTTTTATGTGATTTTTCAGAGTTTAAAGATAATCCAGAACTAATTCCCCTTTGCTCACTTTTTCGGTAATTAAAGTTCTGACTAACTCTAATTCTTCCAGGGTCACTTTACCATCAGACCTCATAGCTAGGGTGATTCTTTCCCTTTCCCCTTGAGTGATCACGCCATCAACACTAGCCTGTTCGATAATAGCTCGCAACTTTTCTAGTTCCTGTTGTTCTTCGGCGCTTAATTCTGCTTGATTAGGACGAGATATTTCCATAAAAATTTCTCCTTGAGTGATCAACACAAACTTGGTAATTTTTTTCTAAGTAGTAGAACCCTTGGCAGTTATCCCCAGTCAGCATCAGCAATCAGGGACAATGATTTTAGCAAAAGCTAGACCTTGATTCTTGACAGGGAGCCACTAAACCTGAATAGATGATCGATGATAACTGATAGAGCTTACAGTATAGTGATTAATAGAAGCAATTTGCAAAGAATTATCGAGATAAAGAATGGATATTCGATCGACTGACACCTCGCTCCTTACTTGGACAGGAGATACTTTAGCTCTAGGTTTACCAGAAGGAGCCATCGAGATTGCAGGAGAATTGGCAGAATTAAACGATAAACTAGGGGGAAACCTGGGGGATCTCATCTCCGAGACGGAATTCGAGGGAAAATTAGGCAGCAGTGCGGCAACTCGTCTAGGTGGTGGTCTGATTCGCAAATTAATCCTGGTGGGATTGGGAAAAACTGCCGATTTCGACCTGCAAACCCTGCGTCTAGCGGCCGCTGCCATCGCTCGTCTGGCCAAACAACAAAAAAGCCAAGCTCTGGCCATCAGTTTACCAGTAGTTGGCGATCAGTCCGCCACTGCCGGAGCAATCGCAGAAGGGCTGCTGCTGGCCAATCATCAGGATACCCGCTTCAAGTCCACTAAAGAGGAAAAAGGAGCCAAATTAGAAACCGTCGAGTTATTGGGTTTAGGAGAGCAAACATCAGCGATCGCCAAGGCCGAGCAAATCTGTTCCGGAGTCATTTTGGCCAGAGAATTAGTCAATGCTCCTGCTAACAGCGTCACCCCCCTAACCATGGCAGAAACCGCCGGGCAAATTGCCGCCGAATACGGATTAAGTCTCAAAATTCTGGAACAGGAAGAATGCGAAAGCTTGGGCATGGGAGCTTTCCTAGGAGTGGCCAAAGCCTCGGATATTCCCCCAAAATTCCTTCATTTAATCTATAAACCCCAAGGAACCCCGAAACGTAAACTAGCAATCGTCGGTAAAAGTCTAACCTTTGATTCCGGCGGTTTGAATATTAAAGGGGCCGGCAGCGGCATCGAAACCATGAAAATGGATATGGGGGGTGGTGCCGCCACCCTAGGCGCAGCCAAGGCGATCGCTCAATTACGGCCAGAAGTGGAAGTACACTTTATCTGTCCAGCTACGGAAAATATGATTAGTGGTCGCGCTATGCACCCTGGGGACATTTTAACCGCTTCTAATGGCAAAACTATTGAAGTCAATAACACCGATGCCGAGGGACGATTAACCTTGGCCGATGGCTTGGTTTTTGCGGAAAAATTAGAGGTGGATGCGATTGTAGATCTAGCCACGTTAACCGGGGCCTGTGTCGTCGCGTTGGGGGACGATATCGCCGGTTTATGGAGTAGCGATGAGAGTCTCGCTGATCAAATCCAAGAGGCCGCTAAATTGGCCGGCGAAAAATTCTGGCCAATGCCTCTAGAAGAAAAATATTTCGAGGGTCTGAAGTCTCCAATTGCCGATATGAAAAACACTGGCCCGCGCCCCGGCGGTTCCATTACAGCCGCTTTATTTTTGAAGCAATTCATTAATAATACTCCCTGGCTCCACCTAGATATCGCAGGACCCGTCTGGTGCGATAAGGAAAATGGCGTTAATAATTCCGGGGCCACTGGTTTTCCCGTCCGCACTCTAGTTAATTGGGTGATGGCCAATAATTAAGTTATCGGTGATCGGTAAGCGGTATTAAGTGAGGAGTATTTTCACTGATTACTGTTTACTGATCCCTGAGAGATATCCTCAAACCCTGACCCCTATTCTCCAATAACTGATAACTGCTAGACTAATTGGGTGATGCTTGCAAGATTAATAAAACCAGTGTCGAGATTAGAATGCAGGGACTTTTAAGAAAACTTTGGCGTGCGATCGAAAACTTTTTTACCCGACTTTTGGGGGGACAAGGAGGAAAGGGGAGAGTACAAGCGATCAAATCTGTTCCCCTAACCGATACGGATTACGAGTTTCTCTATATGCAGTTACTCGATGGAGTGGCCCACGGTTGGCACGAAGGCAGAATTCTGAGATTTTTTGAGAAATTGGGCGATCGAGGTCGGCAAAAAGATTGGGTAGAATGGTTAGAGCGTTTTGGAACCCGTCTGCAATCCTCCGCTTCCCTTAACCAAATTCTCGCCACCAGAATGATCCGTTTAGGAGAATTAGCTCGCGCTTTCCCCGGAATTGAACGTATTGGTGAAGCTTCCTACGAGATCGGTTATCAACTCTACATCAAAGAAACTGCCACTTTAATCTGGGAATACGCCGGCGACGATGAGGCACCGGGTAGTTATTCCCTGCCGCAACCCCCAGAAAATTTCTTATATTCCGGTGAAACTAGCGATTTTAACGGTGATGACTCGGAAAATCCCCAACTAGAAACCCTCACCCTCGATCAATTATTTAACCGTCTGCAAAACGATCCTACCCTAGCGGGCCAAATCGCCGAACAATTGGGCATCGAAAATAAGGACGCAGAAAGCATTATTGATAGTCTGATCGCTCAATTTTCCCCCCAGGAAGGTAAAAACCCTGAAACTGCCGAAGATTGGTTTCATCAGGGCTTAGAACAGGCAAATTTAGGCAATTGGTCAAATGCGATCGCTGATTGGGAACAGGCCTTAAAGATCGATCCCCAATTAGCCTCGGCCTGGCATAATCGGGGTAGTGCCTTAGCCATGGTCGGTAACTACGAAGAAGCGTTAAATAGTTATGATCGCGCCCTGGAAATCACCCCCAACGATCACCAAATCATTAACGCTAGAGGCAGCGCCCTATACGGACTGCAACGTTGGCAAGAAGCTTTAGAATGTTGGCAACAGGTGCTAGAAGCGGACGATAATTTTTATCAAGCTTGGTACAATCTCGGCAGTACCCTAGAAAATTTAGGCGAAAGCCAAGCATCGATCGCCTGTTATCAAAAAGCTTTAGGGATTGCGCCGGATTTTGAGCTTGCCCAAACCCGTCTAGAGGCTCTACTAGGGCAAAAACCGCCCGAAGACGACGGTAATCCCCCCGCCTGATTCAATCTGAACTTGAGCAGTCAACAGCCTACAATGAGGAGAGGATAGAGACTAATTTTAATCAATCAGGCCCAGCAATGAGTATAAAAAGCAAACCTCCTTCACAATCCCGCCTGATCGGTAATGTTTTATTAGCCGTGGGCGGCTTATTTCTGATTGTTAACCTCCTTTTTCCGCAATTATTTGGCCCTAGCGTCCCCAAAGTTCCCTATAGTCTTTTTATCGACCAAGTGGAAGATGGCAACGTCGCTAGGGTATCCGTGGGACAGAATGAGATTCGTTATCAGCTTAAAAACGACCAAGAGGGCAACTACGGACGAATTTTCAGCACTACACCGATTTTTGACCTAGAATTGCCCAAACGTCTAGAAGTTAAGGGCGTAGAATTCGCCGCCGCACCACCGCCAAAAAATGGCTGGATTGGTAGTGTTCTCAGTTGGGTGATTCCTCCCCTGATTTTTGTTGGTATTTGGCAATTTTTCCTCGCTCGCAGCGGTGGCGGTGGTCCAGCCGGGGCTTTATCGATTACCAAAAGTCGCGCTAAAGTCTATGTGGAAGGAGACACCACCAAAACCACTTTTAAAGATGTGGCCGGTGTGGAAGAAGCGAAAACCGAATTGGCCGAAATCGTCGAATTTCTCAAATATCCCCAACGTTACATTCAAATCGGAGCGCGGATTCCCAAGGGTGTCCTCCTAGTCGGTCCGCCGGGGACAGGAAAAACCCTGCTGGCAAAAGCAGTCGCGGGAGAAGCGGGAGTTGCTTTCTTTAGTATTTCAGGTTCGGAATTCGTGGAACTCTTTGTCGGTGCAGGTGCAGCCCGAGTGCGAGATCTGTTTGAACAGGCCAAGAAAAAAGCCCCCTGTATTATTTTTATCGATGAATTAGACGCGATCGGTAAATCTCGCGCTAACGGTAATTTTATGGGGGGTAACGATGAACGGGAACAGACTTTAAACCAATTATTGACGGAAATGGACGGTTTTAACGCTGGTGATGCGACGGTGATCGTGCTGGCCGCTACTAATCGCCCAGAAACTCTTGATCCCGCCCTTTTACGTCCTGGCCGTTTTGATCGCCAAGTGTTAGTTGATCGCCCCGATCTGGCTGGACGCTTAAAAATCCTCGAAATCTACGCAGGTAAGGTAAAATTAGGCTCAGATGTAGATTTAAAACAGATTGCTACCCGCACCCCCGGTTTTGCTGGTGCTGACTTAGCTAATCTAGTCAATGAGGCCGCTTTATTGGCAGCCCGCAATCAACGCAGCACTGTCGCCCAAGAGGACTTTAATGAGGCAATCGAGCGGGTAGTGGCGGGTTTAGAGAAGAAAAGCCGGGTTCTCTCGGAAAAAGAGAAGAAAATCGTCGCTTATCACGAAGTTGGTCACGCTCTCGTCGGTGCAGTTATGCCGGGGGGTGGTAAAGTTGCTAAGATTTCGATCGTGCCTCGCGGTATGGCAGCCCTCGGTTATACCCTGCAAATGCCCACGGAAGACCGTTTCCTTATGGATGATACGGAATTACGCGACCAAATTGCTACTCTTTTGGGTGGTCGGGCGGCCGAGGAGATAATCTTTGGTAGTATTACTACTGGGGCCGCTAATGACCTGCAGCGGGCGACGGACTTGGCCGAACGCATGGTGACTACTTATGGTATGAGTAAGACTCTCGGTCCCCTAGCCTACGAAAAAGGTCAACAGAATAGTTTTCTGGGAGATGGTATGATGAATCCCCGGCGCTTGGTGAGCGATGATACGGCCAAAGCGATCGATAATGAAGTTAAAGAGATTGTCGAAAATGGTCATCAGCAGGCCCTGGATATCCTTGCTCAAAATCGCGATTTGCTCGAAGAAATTGCCCAAGAAATCCTCAGTAAAGAGGTGATTGAAGGGGAACAATTGCAGACCCTGCTCGATCGCGTTCAACCCCTCGATCGAGAACCTGTTACTGTTTAGATTAATTTGATTTTTACCTGACCCTATCTTGAAGAAAGATGGGGTTTTTTTCTTTTATACTAAATCTGGTTATTAAAAATTGATTATTCATTCCTCCTTTTGCCTCTCCGCAGTCCCAGAACCCCAAAAGTTCCAATTAATCTTAACCCCTATTAGAGATTGAAACTTGCAGGCAAAAATCAGCGATACTGATTGATAATTTAATTGGCTACAAGTTACCGAAAAAGCTTTTACTTCGTCAAATTATTCTCCCAACTTTGATAAATTGATATAATTTCTGGGGTCTATCTATTTAGCGATCGAGGTGGCTACATTAGGACTATTGGGGTTAATATCAATAGTCCGAGTTGCGGGAATAACGATTAAGTCTAAATCTTCCATTGGGATAGCACCAAGCAATACTTGATCCCCCATCACCAAAGCACCGACGAAACCGACGCGGTTTTTGAAACGAATTTCGATCGGTCCAACGTAGGGAACCAGTTGACGGGAACCATCAGCTAAAATTACCTCTTTGCGATCGATTTCAGTTAATTTTAACTGAATTTGAATATGTGCAGGAATGCAGAGATGCAAGGCTCCCGTATCAGGCAAGGCTGGGGTTTCTAGAGGTGATAGGGAACGATCAACGGGGTTACTAAGTTGTATTTTGGCTGAAACTAAACCCATTTTATCCTGTTGAGTTGGAGGAGTGGTCGGTCAATTATATTATACTAAATCCGTTGAGTATAGACTACATATCAGGAGAGGCAAAAGGCAAAAGGGAGAATAAATAATCAGTTTTTAATAACTGGACTTAGTATTAGCAGTGGCTATCTTTTGCTGGTAGCTATCAAGTAAATCGAAGAATAAAGTAGGTGGGGTTAAACGATAGTGAAACCCGACATTTAAGTAATTGAGTTAGGTTTCGTCAAATAAATTCCTGTAAAATAGCTTCGATTTGTCCTTTTAGAGGAGGAATATCATTTTCAACAATATCCCAAATAATCTCTAGATTAATACAAAAATATTCATGAATAGTTAAGTTTCTTAGATCGCTGGCATCTAGCCGTTGTTCAAACACGGTTTTTCCCTGTCGAGCCTACTTTTCTACACGCTCAATTGCTTCTAAAATATCTCGCAAGCGTTCGGTATCATCCCTCATAGTGGTATTGCTTCTTTAAGTACGCGCTCTCTGATTCTATCTTTAAGTCCCTGTTCGGTAACAATATCAACTTTGCAGCCTAACAAGGCTTCCAGTTCTCGAATTAACGGCAAGGGAAACCAGGGACTCCGACGTTCGCTACAATAATCAATTAATAAATCAATATCGCTTTTTTCGTCAGCTTCTCCCCGTGCAACAGAACCAAAAATTCACACGTTATTTGCGCCGTGTTTAGCAGCAATAGCAATGATTTTTTCCCGTTTGTTTTTGAGTAATTTGTCAATTTTCATGATCTACTTAGGGCTGGCTGAATAAATGTGAAATGTAGGCAAGGTAAGGGTTTTGTGGCTTTTCTCGTGAAACAGGTGCAAGATTTTGAGAGAATCGTCGTTCAAAACCTTGCGTCTTCATGGTTCCACGTCCTGTAGGGGCGAAGCATTCGGGCAATAATACTAAATCCAGTTATTAAAAACTGATTATTTATTCCCCCTTTTGCCTCTTGCCTCTTGCATGAGTGCCTATCCTGATATGTTACCTATACTCAACGGATTTAGTATAACCTATCGGTGAAACCAGAGATTTTCTATCCGAATGCTTCGCCCGTACTTTTTGCCGCAAACCCTAAATATTTGAGATTATACTAAATCCGCTTATTAAAAACTGATTATTTATTCTCCGTTTTGCCTCTTGCATGAGTGCCTGTCCTGATATGTAGCCTATACTCACTGGGGAGATACAGGCAACACGAATGATCAAGGTAATGCGTTACGGCGGATTGTTAATTTTAGTTTTTTTGACCGAATTGATAGCCGCAAACACGCACCCTACACTCTACCTCTAACTACTGATTTTATCGTCATCAATCAACCAATTCTCTAACTTTAAAGCAGGCACACGCTCAAATTCACGGGTATTTGCAGTAACAAGAGTCAAATCAAGCGCTAGGGAATGAGCAGCAATTAGTAAATCATTTGGACCAATTGGGGTTCCTACTTGCTCTAAATGTTTACGAATTACGGCATAGTGCTTATCTACAGTTGATTCTAATGGCAAAACTGTCAAGAACTCAAGAATGCGTTCTAGTTGCTGCACTAGACGGGAGGAGCCACGGCTCTTCTGGTTTCTGTGTGGAAACGAGGTCTATACTGATAGTTTCTTCAGCAAAATAGTCCTAAAAGTCTTTGCCAGTAAGCATTTCACGTTCTATAAGTAAAAATTATCACACAAAGTCGAGAAGAGCCGAGCCGAGCCACTCTTAACCACTCCAAATCTTAATTCACAGGCCACAATGATGCTTGTACAAACGCTTTCTTCGCCGACATCGACAATATGCTGGAAAACCTGACCTTGAGGATACTTGATCAAATTTGACAGGATGTTAGTATCAAGAAGATATTGATAGGTCATTGGGTGGTACTAAAATGTGCTGTCATCAAGGGGAAGCAACCCTTCATCTATGTCAGGAAAATTGTCTGTAATGTCTGGTAAAGTAGTCAGCAAAGAAAGTAGAGAACCGGAAGAAATCGGCTCAATGATTAAGCGATGACCTTCTTTGCGTAACAAAACTTCTGTGCTTGATAGGGCAAGTTCAGGAGGAATAGTTAAGACTTGCTCTTGTCCATTTGTTAGTAAAGAAACCTGACGCAAGTTTTGCATCTGTTGACCTCTTTGTTAATAATCGCCTTACTATTTTAACCTGAATATTGCTTGATATAAATAGGGTTTGCGGCAAAAAATACGGGCGAAGCATTCGGATAGGAAATCTACGGTTTCAGCGATGGGTTATGCCCGAATGCTTCGCCCCTACAGGACGCTACGTTCTGTTGTAATCGTCGAAACTGCTCATCTGAGGGTTCTCCTCGACTTTGTGTGATAAGTTTAACTTACAATATGATCGATCTCTGTGTCTGGAGTGGTTCCCTCCACTCCCTCACCAGCAGGACTGTGGCTTGTGAATACAGGCTCTTCGGTAACTGTTATGCAAATAATTAACTTAAAATAAAATTCGATGAGAGAGCCTACGCCCAAAAATAGCTGAAACCCATACAGGAAAAGGTTTAAGGCACAAACTGGTTAATACAAAAAGATAGACAATCGAGTTAAGATTTGATATAATAGCCAAAAACCAGAGTATTTTACTTATGATACTTGACAAATTTTTGAACCTAGAAGGAACCTCTATTCAAGGCTATCTACACCTAGAAAATATCGGTATAGTTTGACCAGTCGAATCGAAAAATAAAAAAGCAGTCTGTCCTCGTTGTGGGTTAGAGAGCGATAAACTCCACCAAAATCATCGACATTTAGTCAAAGATTTACCGCTCTCAGGTCAACCAGTGTACCTACAAGTTAATCGTCGTCAATTTAAGTGCGGTAATTGTCAGAAACCCTTTAGCGAAGAGTTAGATTTTGTCGGCAAGAAACGAACCTATACGAAAAGACTAGCCGAGAATATACTCGAACAATTAAAATCAGGAGATATTTTAAATGTTAGCCGAAGAAATGACGTAACGGAAGAAGAGATTCAAAGAATGATAGAGGACATAGCTGAAGAAATTACAGAGACAGACCTATCGAAATTAAAAAGACTAGGAATTGATGAAATCGCTCTAGTCAAAGGACAAAAAAATTACTGTGCAGTTTTAGTAAATTTAGATACGAGAAAACTAATAGCTATTCTAGAGAAGCGAACACAAGAAGAATTGAGGGAAACGCTTACGGGGTGGGGAAAAGAGGTGTTAGAGCAAATTGAAGAAGTCAGCATAGACCTTTGGTTGCCCTATAAAAATTTGGTGAAAGAATTGATGCCATCGGCCGAGGTAGTCGCCGATAGATTCCATGTAATGAAACAAATTAATCAAGAGTTAGACGAACAAAGAAAAGCAGAAAAAAGAGCCGTAGAAGCGCAGAAAAATAAAAAACAGAAAGCGGAAAAAGAAGCGAAGCTAGAAGTTTTAAAGCGAAGTAAATATAGCTTGTTAAAAAATGAAAAAGATTTAACGGAAACCCAAAAAATCAAACTAGAAGCTATCAAAGAAAATTTCCCAAGTTTGAAAAAGATGCACGAGTTAAAGGAAGAATTGAGAAAGATTTATGAAACCTCAGAGAATCCGACAGAGGGAATGCTATCCATCTCGGAATGGTTGGCAAAATCCTCCAGTGTTTTTACTAAGAGTTGTCAAACAATCCGAAACTGGTTTGGAGAAATAATTAGTTATTTCGAGCAAAGGACAACAAATGGGGTGGTCGAGGGAATCAACAATAAACTTAAACTAATAAAACGGAGAGGCTATGGCTTTAGAAACTTTCGGAATTTTTGGGTTAGAAGTATGTTGTCTTGGCATCTTGTCTGTTGATTCAGCATAAAGGGTAACGAAGAGCCTGAATACATTTTACCCACCAAATCCAAAAGAGCCATTGCTAATTGTCGGTATTTCTGCAAATGTGGGATGCACCCCTTTGATTACCCGTTAATTCCTACGTCGTGGTTAGTCGGTTGATTCGTGAATCAACCTACATCTTTATCCCTTTTGATGTGGCCGAGTTTTAAGACAATTGGTTATTAGGTCAAGAACTCGCGTTAATGTCAGCGAATAGAGAACAATGATCAGGCCAGCGATTCTCCCACTTCTAAGAGAGGACAAAAGGGAAAATAGGGGGAAACCGTCCACCGATAGAATTTTTTGCTGCTGGTGGACTGAAGATTAAAACGCAGGGAAACAAAAGGGAAAAAGGGAGATACGGAACAATTCCAACTGAAAGCCGGCTTAGAACTGCTATGATCGCCCTGCAAAGACCAAGCAGGGTAGTGAAAAACCTCCCGGACGAGGGATTTTCCTTCATCGGTAACTTGGGCGCAGCTGCGATTAATGCCCGAAACCAAACAGAGACTATTACCGATACAATTGTCGTTAGAAGCCACGATCAGGATATCTTCCCCAGTGGTGGTTAGTTCAAAAGCGATAAAATCTCCAGCTTGCCAACGACTCAGGACTTGTCCCTGGGCATTCTGGTAGATAGCGCCGCAGTTTTCAGGATCGAGAAGACGATTACTATCGGGATCTAAGTAACCGCAAACCCTTCCCATCAGACGAGTTCCATCCTGAAACCCATACACCCAATCAAAGGTATCAATGTTAGCGGCCTTTTGATTGTTTTTGTTAATCAATAGTAATCGATCGCTGACCACGGTTATTAATTCTCTATAAAACTAAGCTTCCCTTAATAATAAAGGTATCACTAAATACTAATTTCCCAACGAAAAGATTTATTAATCTTAACTTGTCAGTCCTGGGAGAGAGTCAACTGGTTAGCTTAAATCAAGGCCAAAACCTGCTATCTTATGGGGAGACAAAAATTATCTAGATCTTGTTTTAGCGAGTGGTAGTAAGGGCATGGCGTACAAGCGGGTATTATTAAAACTGAGTGGGGAGGCCCTGATGGGCAATCTCGGCTATGGGATCGACCCGATGGTGGTTTCCGCTATCGCTCAGGAAATCTCCGAAGTGGTTGACCAGGGCATCCAATTGGCGATCGTGGTCGGTGGGGGCAATATTTTTCGCGGGGTGAAAGCCGCCTCGGCCGGCATGGATCGGGCTACGGCCGATTATATTGGTATGATAGCAACAGTCATGAACGCTATGACCTTGCAGGATGCCCTAGAACGAGCGCAAGTACCGACTAGGGTATTAACGGCCATTGCGATGCAGGAATTAGCTGAACCCTACATCCGCCGGCGGGCAATCCGTCATCTGGAAAAAGGTCGGGTGGTGGTTTTCGGTGCGGGATCGGGTAATCCTTTCTTTACCACTGATACCACGGCAGCCTTGCGCGCTGCCGAAATTGATGCGGAAGTGGTGTTTAAAGCGACGAAAGTGGATGGAGTTTATGATTCCGATCCCTCCCACAACCCTAATGCGCGACGCTTTCAAAGTCTCACCTACGGTCATGTGCTGACCCATGATCTGCGGGTGATGGACGGAACTGCGATCGCTCTGTGCAAGGAAAATAATATCCCGATAGTCGTTTTCGATCTGTCGGTAGCAGGTAATATTGTTCGCGCTGTCAAAGGTGAACCCGTTGGAACATTGGTAGGAGGATTCTGTGAAGTTAGCTGAAGTTCAAGACCACATGCAGAAAACCGTCGAATCGACCCAGAGAGCTTTTAATACGATTCGTACCGGCCGCGCAAATGCTTCTCTTTTAGATCGGATCGTGGTGGAGTATTATGGCATGGAAACTCCCCTCAAGTCCCTAGCGACTATTAGCACTCCCGACGCAACTACGATCGCGATTCAACCCTTCGATCGTACCAGTATGGGGGCGATCGAAAAGGCGATTTCTCTCTCGGACGTGGGTTTAACCCCCAGTAATGACGGTCAGACCATTCGTTTGAATATCCCTCCCCTCACTAGCGATCGCCGCAAGGATTTGGTCAAATTAGCGGCAAAATTGTCCGAAGAGGGAAAGGTAGCGATCCGCAATATTCGCCGGGATGCGATCGATGCTATCCGTAAACAGGAGAAAAGTCACGAGATTTCTGAGGATGAATCCAGGGATTTACAGGATCAAGTGCAGAAATCCACCGATAAATTTATCGCCAAAATCGAGGATTTATTAACGACAAAAGAAAAGGATATCATGACCGTTTAAGTTTTTTTCTTCTAAGGGATAGAACAGACAAAAAGTCTGTTCTATTTAGGGTTTTATACCCCTGTAAAAGCTAGGGGAGAGCGGGAAGGTTTGAGGGTGAAGTCTTTCCGCATGAAAATGACGAAATAATCGATGCTATTGTCCCTATCGATTTGTGGCGAGAGATTGGGTCTGAAGAGTCGGCTGTATAGTGATCGCTAACCTTATTATAACAGATAAGTAGTCGTGCAAAATTAATTTCCTAGTAAAGATAGGCAAAAGGCAAGAGGCAAAAGGCAAGAGGGGGTTAGATATGTGTAATTAATTTTGCTTAGGTACTTAATGTCATTAATCTCTATAGTCAGCGATTCCCTCTGGCGATTGGGCAATCGAAGGTAATAATGGATACTGGCAGAAAAAAAGTAAGTCAGTCTCTTGTCACTGGATTTCGACTGCCAAAGCAGAGATCGCATCTAATACCAAATTTCTAAATCCATGACAGACATCCAGGCTCGAATGCTTGCCAAACCTGTATTCGTTGTGACGCGAATAAAAAAAAATGGTATTAGAAGGTTCTCAATTAGCCCCGCAATACTTATCAAAGCTGATAATTGTTATAGCTATCGCCTATACAAGTGCCACAATGCAAGGTAAAAAAATTAAGGATATGGGAATCCAAAAATATGTCACAAGACCTGAAAAAAGATATAAAGGTCAACGCAGACACAGCAGTTTTTATGTGGGTCAACATCTCTATCATTGGCTCCAGCTACATCAAATGTTCCAAAAAAATATAGAAGAGCTAATGCAAATTAGCAGCTATCGGTTGAAGGATTACATCAAAGGACAAAGAGCGATATCGCTTGCCCTATCTACCTTCTAGCTCGCTTGTCCCCCTCTCAGAGAAAAACCATAGTAATTACTTTAGTTACCAAGCAGGATCTATGGTGGAACAACAGGTTAGAGGTTAATAAACACTATGTTGAGGGAGCCTATGAACAACTTATCCAAAATATTCGTAATCAGCGAGGAGCAAACAATTTTATTCATGAATATCGCTCTACTTCATTAGTAATGGAAAACTCTCTGTCAGGAGATAATGAGTTACTGATACCAACTACCCAAGGTTATGTTCAACGGTTAAAAGTTGCCAATTTTAGGTATTTTCTCAATGCGATCGAGTCTCTTTTTCAAATCTCATTGAGCGTTTAGGAGAAGTAAGCTAATGGCTATTCTTGATGAGGAAGACAGAAAGCTGATTATCTCTTTGTTAAATGAATACTCTGAGAAGCTTCTTAATATGTGCGAACAAATAGATAGGCAGCAAAGAAACTTCGATTTTTTATGGTTGCTGTTAACATTTGCCTGGACGATGGGTGTTTATTGGTTATTTTCTACAAAAATAATTACAATTATTACAATTCTTATAATAACTATCGTTTCGCAATCATTCATAATTTACATTTATTTGGGAATACAAAAGCCAAGGCTAGAATTATTACAAAGAAAAGCTTCAATAATATCTTCAAAACTTGAGAAAGTTATACGGGCCGCCTCTCAAGCTCAGGAACATACTACCATGACAGGAAAATTTTTCGGCAATCTTGAAGTAGATTTGCGTTTATCAGATGCAGAATATGCTTTACAGCACTACAATAATCTGGTCAAAAAAAGAAAATTTTTTGATATTTATAAGCTCAATTATCTCCTCCCGTAGCGACATTTTTAAATCTTTCTTGCGCGGCAGAAAAAGCCTCTTTCATCACCCTTTGAATCCTCTTAGGATCGGGTTTTTTACCCCCCATTAAATCGCCAAAATAGACACAAGCGCCCTCTCCTAGGGCCCAGGTATAGGCTGCGGACCAAGAAGCGGCGATGACACTGCCAAAACCAGGGATAAATTTCACCAATTCCCGACCGATGGCCTGGGCTAAAAAGCCACCAGCGATCGCACTGACGACTCCACCGGCTTGAGATGGGGTTAAGACTTGACCGTATAATTTACCTAAAACCCCCACCATTGACACTTGTAGGGCGGTTAACACCGGCATAGTCGCGAAGGGTAAGGGAATCGCCGCCAAGGTCGCCGCTATGACGGAAAAGGCTAACATATAGCGTCGGGCCACGTCCCGATAGAGATGGCCTAATTTATTGCTGGTTTCCCGGTCTAAAAGTTGGTGGATGGTGTTAGCCTCAGCTTTTGGCAATAAATCGGCTAAATTGTCTCTAAATGCCTCTAAACCGTAAAAAACAGGGTTGTAACCGTCTTCCTCTAGGGTAAAATCGATTAGCACAGAATTGTCGTATAAATCCTTAAAAGTTTCTTTAATTTCTTGATAGGCGCGATTGATATCCTCGAAATCGGGAGGATAAGGGGGATGATCGGCGATATTAGGAGGATAAAGCTGATGAATGCAGGTTACAGCCAGTAAACAGGGGATTTTAGGATATTTCTGCCGCAGTTGTTTGGTAATTTCCAGAAGGCTATCGGTGGCAAAATCATCAATTTTTACCGTCACGATAAAAACTTGGGCGCGTCCCGTATTTTCGGCTAAATCTGCCAATAATTCCGCGATTACTGTGTCTGTGTGTTGATAGGCATCCCCTAACCCCACCGTATCGGTAAAAATCAACAGGGGTAAATCTTCTGCGGGGTAGGTGTAGCGCTGGGTGTTTTCGGTGTGGGGACGGAAACCTTGCCCGACGATTTCCGCCGAAACTCCCGTTATTCCCCGAATAATCGAACTTTTTCCCGTTTGCGGTTTACCGATTAACAGCGCCTCGGTGGTGGGTAATTCTTGACGGACTTTTTCTAAAATTTCCGCCACTTGACTATCACTGACACTAAACCACTGGAGGACAGTATTAGTCAACTGGTCGATGGGAAGTCTTTTCATCACTTCCCCCGTGAGACTATTCCAAGTATTGACCAAAGAATCAATGGGCAGTTTATTAGTCATGGGGATTAGAAGGGTTTATGATAACTAAAATAGAGATTTTCAGCCATAGAATCAGACGATGACAAAAGCCGCAATTAGTCCGCAAGATTTATCATGGCCTTTTTGGCCAATTGTACCACTTTATCCCTACGGTCAAAGACGGACAATTCGCCAAGAGGTGGTGAAAGATACGCTCTGGACATTTGAGCAATTGCAGGGTATTTTTTATGTGGTTGTGCCGATTCGCATGACGGTAATTAAGTTAGCATCTGGGGGTTTATTTGTTTATGCACCTGTGGCCCCGACTCTGGAATGTATTCGCTTAATGCGTGAGTTGGAAAGTGAACAAGGGGAAGTTAAATATATTATTTTGCCGACGATTTCTGGGATTGAACATAAGGTTTTTGTTGGTCCTTTTGCCCGTTATTTTCCTAAGGCTATAGTTTATGTTGCTCCTAATCAATGGAGTTTTCCTCTTAATTTACCTTTGAGTTGGTTGGGTTTACCGGCAAAACGAACGGAAATTTTACCTGCTGACTCGGCAACTACTCCTTTAGGAAAAGATTTTAGTTATGAAATTTTACCCGCAATTGATCTAAATGTGGGATACTTCTCGGAGGTGGCTTTTTTTCATCACTACTCTCAAACTCTGCTGCTAACCGATGGAATTATTTCTATCCCAGAAAATCCTCCTACTATTTTAGAATTAGACCCCTATCCGCTGCTGTTTCACGCTAAAAATACGGCTAAGGATCTGGTGGAGGATACCCCAGAAAATCGCCGTCGGGGTTGGCAGAGAATTTGTCTTTTTGCTCTTTATTTTCAACCTCCTGTTTTAGCTGTTCCCAATTGGATTAAGGTGTTTAGAGATGCTTTTACTGCTAAGGAAAAGAGTAAAAAAGCCTATTTTGGTTTATTCCCTTTTCAATGGGGGGATGATTGGCAAAAGACTTTTTTAAATTTGCGTTGCGAGGGGAGGTTAATAGTAGCCCCCATTTTGCAAACTTTGATTCTTAATCGCACTACTGACGAGGTTAGTCAATGGGTTGATAGAATTTGCCAATGGCCGATTAAACAGGTTATTCCTTGTCATTTTGCTAGTCCGATTCAAGCTGATAGTCAAGAGTTTCAGCAGGCTTTTTCTTTCTTGTCAAAAGATTCTTATTTACCCAAAGATGACTTGGAATGTTTAGAAAGTATTGATAGCTTTTTAGTGCGTTGGCGATTGACTCCTCCTTCTGATAAAAAATTGTAATTTATGGCTAATATCTGCTATAATGTATGCGTTTGTTAGTTGATTGCTAATTAAGGTCATGCAAATTACTGAAAATCCCAGTAACGATGACATCATCATTGGGGGAGTAAATTACTGGCAGCAGTGAAGATGACCAAAAAGGGCAAGAAAGAACTACAAAGACACAAAGAACACAAAGATTTTCTCAACCATAACTTTCTAGCAGGAAGCATACTACCAAAAAATCGGAGCGGTGGCTGAACCTTCAGTCACAGATATCGAAAACCCAGAACCTACATCACTTCTTGGAAAATTACCCTTTGGTAAATGCTTAAAAAGTTCTGTAAAGCTATATGTTAGACTTTCTTAAGTCTTAGTTTTTATCCCCAGCCCTTTACTATTGCCCCCACATTTTCGCTAACCGATGTGATTGCCAAAACCTTCCCATAATTTCGTTCTATGTCTTTCCATCCCCCAAGGTCATCGTAAATTTTTGCCTGTCCCTTGATGCCAAATTTACCTTCGCTTCCACTTTTGTCCCATGCAAGCCAACTTTTTTACTAATATCCTCTTACCCATTGGCCTAGGCGTTTTAATGTTAGGCATGGGATTGGGGTTGATTGTCGCCGATTTTCAGCGTATTACCCGTTATCCCAAAGCAGTCCTCATCGGTTTAGTCAATCAAATTATTATCCTACCGATCATCGGCTTTATTATTGCTTCTCTTTTGCCTCTCCAGCCAGAAATTGCCGTCGGTTTAATGATTGTCGCCATTTGCCCTGGTGGTCCATCTTCCAATGTTTTAACCTATTTAGCTAAGGGAGATGTAGCCCTTTCTGTTACTTTAACGGCTTTTAGTAGCATCATCACAATTTTTACAATACCTTTTTTAGCTAGTTTAACTATCCAGCATTTTATGGGGAAAAGTGCCGCCATATCCCTACCTATTGGTTCCACTATGGGGCAGATATTTTTGATTATAGTTTTACCTATGATCATCGGTATGACTATCCGCCATTATTTCCCTTTATTGGCCAAAAGTCTCGAACCGATAACTAATCGTTTGGCCGTAATTTTTCTAGCAGTTATTATCTGTTTATTAATCCTGAAAGAATGGGAACGTTTACCTTTATTTATCGCTCAAACTGGCATCTCAGTGATCATTTTAAATACCACTGCTTCCCTAATTGGGTTTTTCAGTGGTCGTTTATTTCAATTAACTATTCCCCAAAGAATTTGTATCGCGATTGAAGTGGGTATTCAAAGCGGCACTTTAGCTATTGCTATCACAGCCGGTTTATTAAATAATCCCGATCTAGCCATTCCTGCAATTGTCTATAGTTTATGGATGTATGTCAGCGCTTTTATCGCTGTTTATTATGGTCGCAAAAAAGTAGCTTTGGCAAAATAGGTAAATCCGGTGATAGGATGATGACGTGAGGAGGAGTGCCGGAGGTGTTAGCGGGGAGAAAAAGCGGCCGTAATCATTATAAGCCAAGACCGAGGTGCAAATACGAGATACACTCCAAGAATACCTAGGGATTCTCACCAACCACAGCGATGCTACTAGCATAAATCTGAGCATTTTTCAAGTTAATTGGAGGAGGATTTTGTGGGAATTTATCTCGGTCATAATTTTACCAAAAGTAGCGATCGGGGTGAATAGTTGTCTGACGTTGTTGGGAATTGTATTCTAGCAGGTATTTTCGGGCGATTACTTCCTGTTCTTCTAATAAGAGTAGCTCATTTTGTCCAATTTCTGTATCGGTAGAAAGGAGGATGACTTGAGAGGAAGCAGCGGGAAAATAACGTTCAACTAAATTATGGCGATGGGAAGAATCTAAACGTCCAAGGGGTGTATCGATAGCGATAGGTAAATCTCGTCCAGAGACTCGCGCTAATCCCCACAAAAAAGCGATCGCTAATAGTTGTTTTTCTCCAGCAGAAAGACGGTGTTTAGGCACATTTTGTCCATCGGGACCAAAGAGAGATAGACCAAAAGTATCAGCATCGATCGCTATTTTCTGAACTAGATCGGACTTATGCAATAAATAACGAAAACATTCCGCCACTTCTCCCTCTAATCTATTTAATTTTTTTAAAGTTAAGCGTTCTTTAAATACTTTTAAAGTTTGCTGTGCTTTGACAATAGCATTGACGATATGTTCGTTACTTTGGGATTCTAAAGCTTTCTCACTATAGGCAAATAATTCTTTTTTAGTTTTCTCAATTTTCTTTTTGATTTCCTCATAATTTTTGTGGCTTTGCTCGTATTCCCCTTGAGCATTTAGATACTTTTTTTGAGCGGTTTTTAAGTTATTACTCAGGGTTTCGTATTCTTCGGGAGAGGCTGCTACTGCTAATTCTCGCTCTAAATTATCTAAGTCAGTTTCCAGATTTCTTAATTGTTCTATTGCTTGATGAGCGAGGTTAATTTGTGCCGGTAATTGATGGGTTAAGACTCGATTTAATAACTCGATCGCCTCTTCGTCTAAATCTAAGTAAGAAGTAACGAAAGAATCGTTATCCTCAGCTAAAAACTGATTTTCTTGCTCTAAAAACTCCCTAATATTCTCTAATTGTTCTAAAGTTAAATTCAGTTGTTCTAAATAAGTAAGTAACTTTTTATCTCTTGATTCTAAAACCGATTGAGCGACCTTAGCTGATTGAAATTGTAGCTCTTTTTCTCCCTGAATTTTAGCCGCTTCTAGGAGAGGGAAAATTAACTTTAATGGTAATAATTCCCCCGCTAACTGACCTAAATATTCCCTCTGTTTATCTAACTTTTTATCTACCTCCTTTTTTCTGCTCTCTAATTGACTTCTTTCGGCGGCAATTTTGCCGCCATCAATGCGAAATTTATCCGAGACTGCATCAAAATCATTTCTAACTAAATCTAAATTTTTTTGTTGAGTTTCCATCTCTTGCCGAGCCAATTCTAAATCTTCTTGGTACTCGGCTAATTTTTTCTCGATCGCTTCAATAGTTGCCAGTTCATTTTCTGCTGCTAATAACCGGCGCTTGCGACTAGCTAAAATATCCAGATCAACGGCTAATCTTTCCGCTAATTCTAACCCTAATAAAGTCTGCATCGAATCCTTAACGCTGTCAGGAGGTACATCCTGTTCTGCCAATTCTTTTACCTGTTCCCCATCAAATAAAAACAGGTTAGAAATACCCAACGGTAATAAAGTTTCAATATATTCATCCCAAGTATTAGCTAAGGCAGGATCGGGCCAATCTTCATCTAAAATACCGAGGGTATCCTTACCATCTTTAGGCTGTTTTGTCCAGTATCTAACGATACGATATTGTCGCCATTGTTCATTAACTAGATGTTCAAAAGCCAGTTCAATTCTCGCTTGATCGATGAGAGAAGCTTGATTATTAACTGCCTGACTAAGAAACTCGGCATAACTTAAATTATTGCGAGTAGAACACTTCGCCCGCGCACCGTACAAAGCCAAACGAATCGCATCCATTAAAGTAGTTTTACCGCCCCCATTCATGCCTCCTAAAAGGATAATCGGACAGGGATTGTTATCTTTTTCAGGACGTAAATTAATCACTTGACGACCGGCGTAGGGTCCGAAATTTTGCAAAATTAATTCAGTAAAAATCATTAACAGTCAGGGGTGAGGAGCGGTAATTTCTATCCTAGACAAGTATAACAAGCGATCGGAGCTAATCTCCCTATTTTCGGCTTGTGGGATGGGCAGACTAGGGAGAAAGTAAAATAGAGACGTTGGGGGCAACGTCTCTAGGAAATTTAGCAAAATGTCGAATTTTTATTTAATTTTGCTTTTTATCAGGCGTGTTAGGGAGAAAATACCGCCTAGGGTCAAGAGGGCGAGAACATTATCCGCTTCTGGAGTAGTAACGCCACCGTTGATAAAGAATTGAGAGCGGTTCCAAACACTTCCCCCTACCCTGCGACCTAAAATTCTGCCTTGAATATCGCCGTCGAGGAAGTGAATACCGCCATAGCGACGGGAAATACCGGCTTCATCCGCCGCTTCTGAGAAAGTATCCCAAAAGAGAGTTACCGGACTACCCGGAGTGATGCCCGGTTCAAAAGCTGAAGTACCGGGGGCAAAGGTGACAGAACCACCAAAGACATCACTACCAGTGAAAAGACGCAGGATTTCCGCCCCGGCGGCACTAAAGGCACTATGGCCAGAGGTATATTCGGCAAAGGGGGGCGAAGGAGGACCAAAGGGATTTTGGTAGGTGAGAAATTGGGTAGCGGGAATAGTAATCGTTCCTAAACCGGGGCCGCCCCAAGCGTTAATTTCAAAGACTCCATCGCCGTTACTGTCAGTCCCGATTAAACCCAAGCGACCTAACTCGCGAATCACGCGCACGGGACGGGCAGAATTATAGGATAGTTTCGCTTCCCAGGTGGCAATCCCCGCGTCCATAACCGCGTTACCGAGGGCGAAGAATAACTGCACATCTTCGTCGAGAGTATTATTATCCCGCTGCGAGATATCTTGCCCGAACTCCATCCATGTACCCGGAGGGAAGGGGGTTCCAGGGCCATCTTCCCAAAATTCGGCGATTAGTTTCTGTTCGTCGGTGAGATTGGCGCTGAATTCCACTACATCAACCGCCTGCTGAATGAAAGCGGGATTGATATCTACTCCCACTAAAGCTGCACTAATAGGAACCACTGTACCATCAGCCCGGGTGATTGTTCCCGCCTGTAAATCCGCCGAAGCGTTGCGATCTGACAGAAAACGAATAATTTCAGGGGGACGATATTGAGCATTATCGGTTAAAGAGAAGGATTGCACCGTTCCCCAGTGGGGGGTGAGATATCTCTGTAGTGCTGAACCAGAATCGATGGGAACACTCTCTGGAGTCCAGAGTTCGATATTGACCACTTGAGTGGGAGTGTTGGGGGTGCTATAACCGATGGTATCAACGTAACCGTTTAACTGGTTAGAACCATCATTACGACGAGCATTCATCAGCGTGGCGGCGATGGTGTTACCTATTCCGGCTGCCGTAGTGGTATCGGTGCTGGTATTGTTGGGGTCGTAACCGAGACTATTCATCCGAGCAGTCAAATTAGCCGTTTGTGTGGGTAGCAGTTCCGTTAACACCCGATAGGCCGCAAAACTAATCGCTTCCTGTTTATTGGCTTGAGTATTTTCGCTCGTAGGACGTTGTAAAGTATCTCCCAGAACGGTACTAATGGGGGTAGCTTCGTAGGCTGACCAGCAATTCTCATTTTGAAATAAATAGAGCATTAACCCCGATTTTGGCAAGGAAAATATAGTACGAAGCAACTATTTTCTAGAAGAGGCGAACAATAAAAAAAACAATTGGCTAGACAAATTAAGTATAAATACTCAAGCAATCAAAGAGGTTGGCTGAGAACGAACGGGGTTAAATCAGGAAGATAGTTCTGTTTTTAGAATAGGGAATTCAAGGGAAATAAAAATTTATAATTATTGTCAGCTAAGGTAAAATGGGTGAGATAGAAATCCACCAGCACGTCAAATTATTCCAAGATGGCTCAAAAAGCGGCAACCCTAGAAATTTCGGAATTAATGCAATTTTTACATCAAGAATTAGATGATTTACCCGATGAGAGGAAACCTGGAAATAATAGAAAATATGAGATAAAAGATGCCGTGATGGCTGCATTTTCAGTCTTTTTTACTCAGTCGCCGTCTTTTTTAGACCATCAACGTTTAATGAAAAGCAATAAGGGAAAAGATAATGCTGAAAGTTTATTTTCAATTAAAAAAATTCCTGGGGATAATCAAATAAGAAATTTGCTAGATCCAGTGCCAGCATCTAATATCTCTAGGACTTTTCAAAAAGTCTATGAATGGTTAAAAGAAAAGGGAGTTTTGAAAAAGTTTCTCTACTTAGATGGAGAAATATTAGTGGCGTTAGATGGCACAGAATATTTCTCATCAAAGAAAATTAATTGCCCTCATTGTAACTGTCGTAATCATCGAAATGGAACTACAACTTATTTTCATGGCTGTGTCACACCGATAGTAGTTTCTCCTAAGCAAAAACAAGTAATTAATTTAGAGCCAGAATTCATTAAAAAACAAGATGGACATCAAAAACAAGACTGTGAAAATGCGGCCGTTAAAAGATGGTTAAATAGGAATCATAAAAATAAGTATGGTTATCCTGTAACTCTTTTAGGAGACGACTTATATTCTCACGAACCTGTCTGTAAATTAGCGGTAAAACAAGGTTATAATTTTATTTTTGTTTGTTTGGAAACGTCGCATAAAACTTTATATGAATGGCTAGAATTTTTAGAAAAAAGTGGCGAAGTTAGGACCGTTGAAAAGAAACAATGGGATGGACGAAAAAATCTAATTTATCGTTATCGTTATGCTTCTAGAGTTCCCTTAAGAGAGGGGGACTCAAGTCTCGAAGTTAATTGGTGTGAAGTGACTGTTATTAATGAAAAAACCCAGAAAACTATCTACCAAAATAATTGGATAACTAATCATAAAATCACGGAAAATAATGTCGAAGAAATTGTCAAAGCTGGACGTAGCAGATGGAAAGTTGAAAATGAAGGCAATAACGTTCTTAAAAATCACGGTTATAATTTAGAGCATAACTTTGGTCATGGTCAGAATCATTTGTGCGAGTTCTTATTGTCTTTGAATTTACTAGCTTTTTTATTTCATACCGTGTTGGATTTAGTTAATTACACCTATCAAAAGATTCGTGAGCTATTAGTAACTAGGACTTCTTTCTTTAATGATATTCGTACCCTATTAAAATTTATTTGGTTTAAGAATTGGTCGGAATTTTTCTCATTTATTCTAACCGAATATGTCCCATTTAAAAAAGTAAATTCTAGTTAAAAATGTCAGAACTCTTGAAGGAGAAAAAGAAAATTGTTTATAAAAAAACTAAAAATTTTGTTAGAATTTCATCCAGATTTATGAGTTGAAATCGATTTTTCGTGGACAAAGTTCTTAAAACCTGTCTATCTCCAGCTTTGGATGATAATTATCTGTCAAAAAATCATGCTTCTACACAAGTTCTCTATTTAAATAAGAGAATTTTATCTGATTTTTTTCAAAATGAGAATTGCTGTAGGCTGACCAAGCATCGTACATAGCAGTGCCAAGGATGCCATAGAGCCGAGAAGCTACGGTTGGTCCCTGGGGTTGATTTCTAACACCTTGAGTGGCGGCACCAATCCAATCACTGGCCACCGTGACCGCTTGAGCAGATGAAACTGGCAGCAAGGCAGTGGAAGCAATCCCTAAAGGAAAAAGGGTTAAAGAGAGTATTTTTTTGTACATGACCAGCAAATGGCAATAAATGAGCGGAAAGCGGGGAAAAACAGGCCAAGAGAAGGATTATCTCTCAGATAATTTCAATTCAGGGCAGCTTAGTTTTTGGATCTTTGGAATCTCGATAAAATTCCCAGAGTTCCCAAGACAACTAACCAGGGTAATTTGTACTATATCAGTTGATTAGCGGCACAACTTTTTTGAATAACCAGCGTGGCCATTCCCAAAGGTAGATGACTAACTTTTCCGATCAGTGTAAGCGCATTTATGCCCAGCGTCAAGTTAAGTTTTGTCAAAAAAATGATCGTACTTTAGGGGGAGGCAAAGCTTAAAAAAAGCTTAAAAAAAGTTGCAATGGACAACATTGGCTCGATAAGTTTTCCACAGAAATAATCCTTGGGCTGCCCATTTTCACTTTTTTTGATGACCTCTCAGTGGATTAATTCTTTCAAAACTATACCTATCAATCGTTTCGGACTCTTTTAAGTTTTCTATCTTTTTGTTAAGAAATGTCCGAATAATGGACATAATAAGGTAGATGGCATTATCATAACGCAAGAGAAAATAATCAACTTTTGCGGAATAAATCTCAAAGAGCTTGTATTCCTGAATCATTAAGACAAGAGGAATATAACCAGCTACTTATCTAAGTTAGTCGGTCTTTTCCTAGCAAGAGCGGTCGGCATTTTGGCTGAAAGTGAGTAAGGAAAATTCCGCACCGATATCCCGCTCATCTTTGCGAGAAAATTGCTATGATCACCATCGGCGAATATTTATTCCAGCGTCTCCATAATTTAGGGGTTAATCATATTTTTGGGGTGCCGGGGGATTATGTCCTCGATTTGATGGATGTTTTGGTGGAAAGTCCGATCGAATTAGTTTGCACCTGTAATGAGCTTAACGCAGGTTATGCCGCCGATGCCTACGCGCGAGTCAAAGGTATGGGCGCTGTCTGTGTCACCTACGGAGTCGGGGGATTTAGCCTCGTTAATGCTGTGGTCGGTGCTTACGCTGAACGCGTTCCCCTGGTGGTAATTAGTGGAGCTTCCGATCGCTCGATTCGCCGGGATAATTTATTATTACACCACACCACGGGCGATTATAATCTGCAATTTTCAATCATGGAAAAAGCCACGGTTGCCTCGGTTATTCTCACTAATTCTGCCCAAGCAGCCAGTCAAATCGATCAAACTTTAGCAGCTTGTTTGCATCACAAACGTCCTGTGTATATCGAAATTCCCCGGGATCTGGTCTATCGTCCCTGTATCCCCTCAGAAAATCCAATTTATTTAACCGATAATCTCACGGATACCGCCGCTTTAGAAGAAGCCATTGAAGAGGCGGTTTTTTTATTAGAAAAAGCGGAAAAACCAATTATTTTAGCGGGGGTAGAATTTCATCGGTTTAAACTCCAAGATAAGTTGCTGAAACTTTTAGAAGTAACGGGTTATCCCTTAGCCACTACTATTTTAGGTAAGTCGTCAATTTCAGAAATGCAGCCGCAATTTATCGGCACTTATGTGGGAGCATTAAGTCGCGAATACGTTAGTCAACGGGTGGAAAATGCCGATTGTGTCCTCTGTTTGGGGGCAATTATGTCCGATATGAATTTAGGCGGATTTACGGCTAATTTAAATCCCAATAATTTGATTAATGCTAATTCCGAGAAAGTAAAAATTAAACATCACTTTTACCAACCAGTATTCCTAGGGGATTTTATCGATGGGCTAATTAATAAGTTAAGTCACAAAGAAGCGGCAACACTAGAGATTAACCCCGCGGCCGAATTGAAGGATTTAGAATTCATCGCCGTGCCAGAGCAAAAATTAACTAATGCTCGTTTCTATGAGCGAATGAATCATTTTATCGCTCAAGAATCTTTTGTTATTTCCGATACGGGGGACGCAATTATTGCCACGATTGATTTATTAATGCCTCAAAAAACTGACTTTATTGGTCAAGCATTTTATCTCTCTATTGGTTATTCAATTCCCGCCTGTTTAGGAGTAGCTTTTGCCGCACCAAATACTCGTCCTATCGTCTTTGTGGGGGATGGTGCTTTTCAAATGACTGCCCAAGAACTTTCGACAATTATCCGTCATCATCTCAATCCAATTATCTTTTTAATTAATAACGATGGTTACACGATCGAGCGAGTAATTCAGGATAATGTTTATAATGATCTACAACCGTGGCAATATCACCAATTACCAGCAGTATTTAACGGGGAAAGTTGGAGTTGTCAAGTCAGGACAGAAGGGGAATTAGAAAAGGCTTTATCGATTGCCCAGGGTAACATCGATCGCCTATCATTTATTGAAGTACATCTCGATCGTTTTGACTGTTCCCCAGGCTTAATTCGTTTAGGTCAAGCTGTACGTTCACCCCATGTTTAGACTGGTTATACTATTAGGTTTTAACTGTGTAAAGCTACCCTAAGACACCAGACTGAAACTCTTTTCGCTCCCAAGAGTCAACAATTAAGATACAATCGGTATCTTAATCAAAGTGTGATGGTGACAACCGCAACTAAAAACCCTATGAATGCTTTTTGGAAACAAATCACCCTACTGAACTTTTCCCCCGCTTCTTGGTCAAAATATAGCTATCTGCATCGTTTCGTCGGCCTTTTTAGTCAATGGCGACAGGGTAGCCGGTTTGTGGAGTGGACAGAACTGATGGGTGCGCTGTTAATCTCTCTCCTTATCGCCACTGCGCCGTTTTTCTCCACCAGTCAAATCGGTTTTTTATTGTTAGCAATAGCGGGTTATTGGCTACTGTTAACCCTTGTGGATGAAGGCAAAATCGGGGTGACACCGATTCACATTTTGGTGCTTTTATACTGGGGAATTGCCACGGTTTCTACAGCTTTTTCTCCCGTTAAAATGGCAGCTTTGGAAGGATTAATTAAATTAACTCTCAATCTGATCTTTTTTGCTTTTACTGCCCGAATTATGCGATCACAACGCCTAACAAATTGGATTATGACTACTTTAGTTTTAACCGCTTTAGTAGTCAGCATCTACGGCATTCGTCAGCAAATTTTTGGCGCGGAACAGTTAGCAACTTGGAACGATCCCACTTCAGAATTAGCGGGGGATACTAGGGTTTATAGTTATCTCGGTAATCCTAATTTATTAGCTAGTTATTTATTCCCCGGTATTGCTTTTAGCGGTGCGGCATTATTTGTGTGGCAGGGATGGCTACCGAAAATTTTAGCGGCTTTACTAACTTTAGCCAATGCTGCTTGTTTATTTTTTACCGAGAGTCGTGGCGGTTGGATTGGTTTGATGGTTTTAGGAATTGTCTTCTTATTGCTGTTATTTTATTGGTTCAAAAATTATCTACCGTTATTTTGGCAAACATGGCTTTTACCCTTAGTTTTAGGGGGTTTAGCCGTGGTGGTTTTAGGGGCGATTTTATTGGTGGATCCCCTGCGAATTCGGGTGATGAGTATTTTTGCGGGCCGGGGAGATAGTAGTAATAACTTTCGGATTAATGTTTGGGATGCAGTTATTCGCATGATTCAAACTTATCCGCTTTTGGGCATCGGACCAGGTAATGATGCTTTTAAGAAAATTTACCCCCTATTCATGAAGCCAAAATACACGGCTTTAAGTGCCTATTCTGTCCTATTAGAAATCATGGTAGAAACGGGAATTATTGGTTTTACCTGTTTCCTCTGGTTATTAGTTACAACTATCGGCCAAGGCATCCATCAAATTAAACTTTTACGCGATAAAATGGATAGTCAAGGCTTTTGGTTAATCGGGGCAATTGCCGCTATGGCTGGAATTCTTGCCCACGGTTTTTTTGATACGGTTTGGTATCGTCCCCAAGTTAGTACCCTCTGGTGGTTAGTTTTGGGTTTAATTGCTAGTCGTTGTTATTCCCTTGCTAAAGCTTTTGATCGCGACAATTCTCTCCTCTAGGGGTTCAAAGTAGTTCAGGCACAGATACGATCCTCGATCGCCACCGATTGTAGAAGTCTTTCCACGATCGCTTTAGCTTGACGACCGTGACTAGGAATCAGACGATGGCAGAAGACGTAAGGAGTAATCAACTTAACATCATCGGGGATAGCATAATCGCGACCTTCGAGGAAAGCGTAAGCTTGAACTGCTTTTTGCAAAACCACACAACCCCGGGGACTGACTCCTAAACTAATATCTTCGTGATCACGGGTAGCGCGGACTAAATCGACGATATATTGCTGTAAAGCAGGAGCTACCCGGACCAGACTGACTAATCTTCGCAATTCTCCCACCTGTTCTAGGGAAATACAAGCTTCTAGGGATTTAACCGTCTCTTGAGAATGCTGTCTTTGTAACATTTTTAATTCTTCTGTGGCGCTGGGATAACCCAAACTCAGGCAAACAGCAAAACGGTCCATTTGTGCTTCTGGAAGCGGAAAAGTGCCTTGATATTCGATCGGATTTTGGGTGGCAATCACAAAGAAAGGTTGGGGGACCGGCCGCGCTTCTCCATCGACGGTAACTTGTTTTTCTTCCATGACTTCTAGAAGTGCCGATTGGGTGCGCGGGGTGGCCCGGTTGATTTCATCGGCCAAGAGGACGTTAGCAAAAGCGGGTCCGGGGATAAATTCAAATTCGCGACTGTTGGGGTTCCAAATCGTCGTTCCCGTGATATCACTAGGAAGGAGGTCGGGGGTGCATTGTACCCGTTGGAAACGACCGTTAATTGAACGCGCTAAGGATTTCGCTAACAGAGTTTTGCCGACTCCGGGTACATCTTCCAGGAGAGCGTGGCCACCACTGAGTAAAGCCACCAGCACAATGCGAATCGATTCAGTTTGGCCAACGATGCTCTGGCTCAAATTTTCCATCAAAATATCAATAGCGTCTCTCATAGCACAAATAGGGTATTTTGTCAAGAAGATTAATGTTAAGTTTTTTTGATCTTAACGATTCTTTTCCTAATTTGCCCACACTAGGGAGGAAAGTTGACAGACAAGGGCGGGAAATTTTCTCCTAGGGAGCTAATCAGGGTTAGGGTGGCTAGTAGGGAGAAAATTAGTTAAGAATTGTTGCCCGTGGGCGAAATCAAGATTTTAAGTCGGTTCAGTCTGATAAAATCGAGAAGAATTTCTCCTAATCGATGAAGATGAAAGCCAGTTCGCTCGTTTTTAGTCTTGTTTTGGGCATCGCAGCCAGTACATTAACCAATAGTTTACCCGAAAATTTTACTTTCAATTCTCGGAAAATATTGGCTCAAGATCAGGCTCCTTCCTGTCCCCTCCCTCCAGATATTGCCGTCACTTTTCGCAATAGTGAATGTCAGGCAGTTACCCTAGAAAAACCCCAGACTTTTTTCCGTTATTATAGTGACGAAAATAGCAAAAAAGGTCGTTTTCTGACCACGGATCAATATACCACCAATGTGGAGGTGATCAGAAATTTAGCCCTCGATCAAAAGTGGAATCCTCCCAATCAAGCGACCAAAGTAGTATCGGTGACTTTACCTGCGGGAACAACGGTTTATCAAGGAATTGTCGCCCCCCAGAATCCGGCTGATTGTTATCCCGGTGGTGGTCAGCAAACTTTTATTAAAGACTCGCGAGATGCCAATATACAATGGGGAGAGGGACGAGCAATAACCGTTACATCTCTTTCCTGTCGCTAGAATATTATGGAAACGAACATGAGGGAATTAATTCAATCAATTGACCAAGCTATTAACGTGGCCGAACAGATGCCGAAAACAGAAAGAGCGACTCGGATTGAGGGTTTGATTTCTGTCCTAAAAACCATCAAAAGTCAGGCTTTAGCTGGTCAATTACCACCGTCTCAAGGCATTGTTACCCTAGGATTAGCGCGAGAAGTAGCTGATTGGATCGATTCCCTCGATTCTCCTTTATTGAAAGCGGTGGGTAAAGTGGAAAGAGAATACCAAAAATATTAGTAGTTGTCGGTTACAGAAGTTAAAATTAACCGAGAGCGATCGCAGTCTATCTCGATCTGATTTTTTAATCGATCGAGAGAATTAAATTTCTGTTCTGGTCGCAGGAACTGCACTAAATCCATCGTTAAAATGCGATCATATACATTGCCCGACCAATCCAATAAATGGATTTCCACACTGATAGTTTTTCCCTCGATCGTGGGACGATAACCGATGTTCATAACTGCCGGTAAGCGAGAACCATCGAGATGCACCCAACCGCAATAAACCCCCAATCGCGGCAATAATTTATCGGGAGGAACCTGTAGATTAGCGGTATGAAAACCTAATTGTCTGCCTAGCTGTTGCCCGATGACCACGCGACCGGTTAAACTATAGGGACGACCTAACATTTGTCCGGCTTGCTCAACGTTTCCTGCTGCCAAAGCTTGACGAATTAGGGAACTACTAATTCGACCCGTCCCACAGTTTTTTAAAGCAACAATCTCGACTTTAATATTAAATTGAGAGGCGATTTGTAATAAATCTTCCGCTGTACCTTGACGACGATAACCGAAGCGGAAATCTTGACCAACACTGATCGATTTAGCCTGTAATTTTTCTACTAAAATCTGTTCGATAAAAGCCAAGGGAGTCAGGGAAGCTAATTGAGCAGAAAAAGGCAGTAAAACTAATTGTTTAACGCCTAAATTCTCTAAAACCTCCACCTTTTCCCCTAGAGGAGTTAATAACTGCCATTTTTCCCCCGTAAAAAATTCCCGCGGGTGGGGAGTAAAACTAACAACGGTGGGATAAGCGGGTTCATCCTGAAAAATTGGCTGTAGGACGGTTTGATGACCCAGGTGCAAACCATCAAAGTTACCAAGAGCGATCGCACTAGGGGCTAAAATACGGGTATTAGGGGAATCTACAATCCACACGCTGGCTTTAAGAACAGATACAAGAGAATAATTCAAGCAATTAATCTTGAGTGTAGCCTTTTGATTCTATATCAATCGGGCGATCAAGCCAAAAAAAGGCCCCCAATCCCTTGGAGGCTTTTTCAAAGAAAAATAACTGTCATTAACCTTCTGCTAATTTCAGATCCCGCAGGGTGCTAATATCCACTTGAATCGATGGCCCCATGGAAGAAGAAACGTAAACTGTACGCCAGTAACGACCTTTGGCCCCGGAAGGACGGTTTCTGTCCACCGTTTCCTGCAAAGCTTTCAAATTGATTAACAGATCCTCGGCACTAAAAGAAGCTTTGCCAAATTGAACGTGAACGATCCCGGTGCGATCGGCCCGGAATTCCAATTTACCCGCTTTAAACTCAGAGATTGCTCCCGTTAAATCCGTGGTTACGGTTCCCCCTTTCGGTGAGGGCATTAAACCCCGTGGACCGAGTTGACGACCTAATTTCGCCACTTTCGGCATCATATCAGGGGTGGCGATTAACACCTCGAAATCCATCATCCCCTTGGCGATTTCTTCGATTAATTCTTCTGAACCAACGATATCGGCCCCGGCGTTGTTCGCTTCCTGCACCTGTTCCCCGCGAGTAATCACCGCTACTCGCACCGTGCGTCCGGTTCCTTTGGGTAAACTTACCGTTGTCCGCAGTTGTTGGTCGGTATATTTAGGATCGATACCTAAACGAATATGAGCTTCGGCGGTTTCGTCGAATTTCGCCGTCGCTAATTCCTTTAATAATGTCAGTGCCTCTAATGGCTCGTAGGCTTTATTTTCTACCTTAGCCTGGGCATCTCGCAAACGTCGTGAAACTTTTTTTACCATCTGATTTGTTGCTCCTTGGGTAATAACGAAGCTTAACTTCTCCCCGTAATAAGATTTAGTCTGAGATCTTGACACCCATATTTCTGGCCGTTCCCGCCACAATATTCATGGCCGCTTCGATGTCGTTAGCGTTAAGATCGGGCAGTTTAGTCTGAGCGATTTCCCGTAATTGGTCGCGGGTAATGGTGGCGACAAATTTCTTGTTAGGTTCGTTGGAACCTCTTTCCACACCAGCCGCTTTACGGATGAGAACGGAAGCGGGGGGAGTTTTGAGGACAAAGGTAAAACTACGATCCTCAAAAACGGAGATTTCCACAGGGATGATCATCCCGGCCTGATCGGCGGTTTTAGCGTTGTAATCTTTACAAAACGCCATAATATTCACCCCGTGTTGACCCAAAGCAGGACCCACGGGAGGAGCAGGGTTAGCCTTACCAGCAGGTAAAGCTAGTTTAATAATTGCGACGACTTTTTTAGCCATGATTTAGTTTTGTTTTTCGACTTGATTAAATTCCAATTCGACCGGGGTATCCCGACCAAAAATGGAGAGCAGGGCCTTGAGTTTGCCGCGCTCGGGACTAACTTCGATCACTTCCCCTTCAAAGTCCTTAAATGGACCGGATAGAACCAAGATTTGATCGCCAACTTCCATATTGATTTTGACGACGGGTTCTTGAATCTGAGCTTGTTTGAAGATGCGATCAACTTCTGACATACTCAAGGGTAGCGGGGTGACGTGACCGCGGCCGCGTCCGTAGTGGCGTTTTTGTTCGGCCCCGACAAAGTTGATCACGTGGGGGGTGTTTTTCACCACCTGCCAAGCGTCATCATCCATGATCATTCTGATCAGGACATAACCGGGGAAGACTTTTTCCTCACCGTGCTGCCGTGAACCATCCTTGCGGACTTTGACGGTGGCCGCTTGGGGAATCTGAACTTGTAGAATGCGATCAGCCACATCGAGGGTGTGGATGCGCTGTTCCAAATTAGCTTTGACCCGTTTCTCACAACCGGAAGCCACCTGCACGGCATACCAACGGGGTTTTTTCGGTAGGCCGCTAAGATTGAGTTCTTCGGGAAACTGCTCTTCTTCTAGATTCATGGGAACACCTTCCCTGCACCCCAGGCAAAGAATTTATCGATCAGATAGATGAGAGTGGCTACTAAAGTCACCATTAACATCACCGCCGCCGATTCGCTCAAAAGTTGCTGACGGGAAGGCCAGACGACTTTGGCGAGTTCTTCTTTGGTTTCATTGACGAATTCCTTGACCTGAAAGGAGCTTCCCTCTTTCTTGTCGCTCGCGTCTTTTTCTAGGGTTTCTTTTTTGGCCACGATCGCTACTCCTTAAAATGATACTCAGGCTATCCTTAACTTATCATTTTCACCGGACAACCCACACTAACCCTCAGACATTTAGATCATGTCCTTTGCAATTATCGGCTTGGTGATTACCAAACGCGCCCTGGAGGACTTGAACCCCCGACATCAGGTTTTGGAGACCTGCGTTCTACCAACTGAACTAAGAGCGCCCATTCGCTAAACTATTTGGCTTTTTTAAGGCCTTTATTTATTATAGCGTAGTTGTTGGCGATTGTGCAACTTTCTTGGTTAGGCTGTCGCCGGAAATTTTTTAGAGAGGGCGATCGAAACGTTCTTGTACCCTGGTGGCTTTGCCAACCCGATCGCGCAGGTAGTAGAGTTTCGCCCGGCGTACTTTACCACGACGGATGATCTTAATACTGGCAACCCGCGGCGAGTGGAGCAGGAAGACTCTTTCTACTCCCACACCCTGGAAGACTTTGCGTACTGTAATCGTTTCGTTGATACCGCCATGGCGTTTGGCGATGACAATGCCCTCGTAGGGCTGAATCCGCTCTTTATCTCCTTCGACGATTCGCACCCCTACCCGGATCGTGTCACCGACATGGATAATGGGCAGATCGCTCTTGAGATACTCGGCTTCGATTGATTTGATAATCTCTTCCGTTTTCATCGGCTTTCGTAAAACTCACAATTTCCCATCATACCATATCTTTTGAGTAAAAAGGGGTGGCTATTAGATATCCGCAGCTACTCCCCCTCAGTGATTGCTGATAAATCCCCCAATCCACCCATCTTGCCAGTCAATCCCCTAGTACTATTTTTCCTTATTCATGGAAGATATCTTAATCTTTATTAGAAACGCTATCAGTTAAAACCCGTAATTTTTCTTCTTCAGGTTGCAATCGTTTTGTAAATTATCAAGACAAATTTATTGACTTATTAACTCCTGTGTAGGATGAAAACCCGATCATAAAATATTCGGTAAGATGCGAGATTAACGCAGCCAAAATTAAAGCCTACTTATAGGATAACAAGTTTATCGGCTAAAGCCGATAAATTTAAACTATTTAAAACACGGGGTTTTATTGGTCGTTTTTCATTACAAAATATCAGGGAGGAATAAAATTCTCTGCCGGAGAAGAATTGATAAGTCATAAGGTTTTTTGAGCAGTATCTCTATCTAAATCATCTAAGCTTAAGACGTAAAAGGTATCATCGAAAATAACTGGTTGATTTTGACAGGGTAATATAAGGTTAAAATTTAGTTTTTTATAAAGTTCAAAAATGGTAATCTTAAAAGGTGAGAAGCTGTAAGAACTGACACTAAATATATAAAAGTCTGACTAATTTTGATAAACTTTGCTTGTTCTACCTAGAAAATCATTTTTATAATTAGCTAAATATTGCCAAGTTTTTAGGACAATGTCCGGTATATTTTCCGTAGATTCACCGATAAACTTATGATCATGATTAAGTCAGGGAATATCAGTCACAATCAAAAAAATTCTTCTGTTCAATTTGTATTCTTTGATCTTGGGATATTTGCCGATCTTGATTAATCTGAGTGATATAATTAGGATTAATTTCAAAGCTAAGAATTTTTTCAGTTTCTTTAAAGGTAAGTGATGCTGCTTTTAAAAAGTTACCCATACCACAAGTTGGCTCAATAATCATATCGGGGTTAACATGAATTTGCCATAATTTTTGACAAATATTTTTGGTTAACTCTGGGGGAGTTTGAAAGTCTCCATATTCAATTTTAACCTGAGAAACTTGCATGACTAATTCTCTCTATAAATGGCTATTAATCCTTCTTCTTGACCAGCAAGATCGATTACTCTAGTATATTCTAATCTCTATTGTCAGGGATTAGAAATAGTTAAAAAAACTTGCGCTAGGGGATGAACAAGAATTTCATTAGCTATATTAGCCGCTTCCATTTCATCAACAGGTAAGTTTTTATCTAAAACAAAAGCAATTAAATCAGGCTCTTCGTTTTTTCTTATGCAAGGGACAGGATTATAAAAGATGAAACCCTTATAAAAAAAGACATTTGGCGATTTTTGTCAATTGTTTTTGATCTAGAGCAAACTAATCAATTAAATCTTCTGTCAGATAAAAATTTAGTCTATTTATGCCATCTTATCGAACCATAACAAGTAACGAAGAGCCAAAATCGCCAGGATAGGAAAAAGACAAAAAACGCAACACAACAAATCGATATCCAGTGATTAAAAAAAGAAAAAGTTCCGAGAAAAAAGGAACAAGTAATTCGACTTAGACATAATTTTGACTTAATTTATACAAGTCTTAGCTATTTTTTGATGGCTGAGTCATTTTGTTATGGGATAAACTTCAGGTTTAACGATCGCCGCTTAGGTAAACATTTAGTCTAAACTCTAGTTTGTGACAAAAACTGTATATTATTTTGAAGAGCGATCGGGTAAAGTTGGTCTTAGGGAAAATAACCACCAGATCAATAAACCTAATATAATCCAGAGAATATCTTTAACCCGGCGAATTACAGAAATCGCTAAACCTAATTCTAGACTACTGGTTAAGGAAGCACCCAGCAGCACTAAAGAACCTTCTAAAGTACCGATATTAGCGGGAATAAAAAAGGTTCCAGCGCGCACTAATTGGGCAACAGAATCAAATAACCAAGCATCGGCAAAACTGATCGGATGTTGGAGAAACTGCATTAAAACATAGATTTCTAAAGCTCCGAGAGGCCAATTGAGAAACCCGACGATCAATCCATTTCTAAATAGGGGCAGATTCCGGTAAAATTCCCCTAAACGATCATCGACACTGCGAAGATTTTCTAAAGGTTTAGCTAGGCGATCGCCTAAAAAAGAATGACCTAATCGATTAACTATTCGGGAGGATAAACGAAATCGCTGAATCAAGAAAAATATCAGGATACAACTGGAGAATATAGCAAGACTTAATCCAGTAAAAGTTTTAAAAGAATTGGAGAATTTTGGGGAAGCTAGGAGCAGAAAAAAACCGATAATTGCAAAAAAGACAAGGGAAGCGGTATTTAACGTTTTCGTCAAAATAATCGAGGCACTGGTTTCTTTATAGCTAATCTGATAGTGAGTTTTTAACATCACTGCTTTAAAACCTTCTCCTCCCAAGGAAGCGAAGGGAGTTACGCGATTAAAGGCTGCCCCTACCATGTAAATTAATAATAGGCGAATTGTCCATCTAGGTTGGATAGGAATACTTTTAAAAGTTAGTTGCCAAGTAAAAACATCGGTGAGGAATTCTAGGAAGTAAAAAATAATTACTAATGTCATTCCCCACCAACCAACTAGGGTGATTTGTTGCCAAACTTCTTGCAGATTTGTTTGGCGTAAAATTACCCCTAGTAAAACAAAACCTAAACCCAGAAAGATAAATTTAAGATATTTCATATTAAATTATGAATTATGAATTATGAATTATGAATTATAACTGATAATTGATGACTGATGACTGATGACTAAAAATAATTCCAACGTTGAATAAATGGCAGCCAATGAGATTCGACTAATTCGATCGCTTTTGGGTCTGGGGGATAATTATTTTTTTTATATCCTTGCAGACTGGCGATATATTTCTCAAAGCGAGGCATAGATATTTTTAGGTCAGGAAGTTGCAGTTGATCGTAGATTTTCTCAATTTGTGCTAGGGGTTCTTTTTCTAAATCTTCAAAACTAATTTCTACAAAACTATCGGTAGGTAAATCGGCACTATCTCCCAGGAGAGAATTAAGCATTGGGGGATAACTTTTCAGAATTGTCTGCTCGATGACATCAATAGATAAATTATCATAGGATTGTAGTGCTAGTTCTGGTAGGATGCGGGTAAAAAAGTGGCGGGTTGAGGAAAAAACTAGATAGGGATTGCGGTAGATATGAATAAATTTAGCATCGGGCCAGATAGCTCGCAATTTGGCGATGTGTGCCGTATAAACGGGGTTTTTAAGTAGTAATTGTTTGCCTTTTTGATGGATGGAAACTTTTTTTAATAGATGAGTATGCCAACGTTGCCAATTGGCGATTTCTTTCTCGCTGCAGCCTTGAAAAAAAACCCCTCGATCGAAATGATACTGAAAACGTTGGGGAAAGTATAAACCATGGTAGTAGGAAAGGGGGGTCATGCTGGCCAGGGCGATCGAGTCTTCTTGGGGTGAATTGGGAGTAACGGCGACGTTATCCACATGGCGATCGCTAGGTAGAGCTAATTCCAGCAGTGGTTGAAATAAGCGGACGATACCGAGGATATCCCAGGGCAATCCCACCGCTAGGGGCGAAATATAGCCAAAATGCTCCGATTGACCGAGTAAATTGTGCAGATGGGTCGTGCCACTGCGCCAATAGCCGACAATAAAAATGGGTGCTTTTATCTGCACGCGGCGCTCATAAAACCCTGTCATCAAAATCCGTTCTAGGGTAGAAAAAGGCAGTCGTGCCAGGGTAACTGCCAGGGCCAGGGTTGCTGGGGCTAAATTGGGGCGATCGATGCCGCCATTAGTCAAAAATAAACGAAGGAGAGTGCTAAGGTTACTACCGCAGAGGGGATGAAACAAACTGGACATATTAACTATTTTTTGGCGGTTTTTTGGCGGACAGCTTGACTGGCCAAGGTTTTGCCGAATTCCCAAGCAGCTCCAGGTATGCGGTGAGCATCAGCGACCACATCTTTAACGGCGGTCACAATCCAACGGCAATCCTCATCGGAGAGGGTGAGGGGGGGGATAAACTTAATGATATTCATGCCGTGGCCGGAAACCTGGGAAAGGATTTGATGGCGGGTAAACAGGGGAACGACGATTAACTGGGAAAATAGCCCTTTATTGGCGGTTTCTAGCATTTTCCAGGCGGCTTTTAGTGACCAACTACTCGGCTCGGCAAATTCCAGAGCCATCATCATACCCAATCCCCGCACTTCCTGCAAACATTCGTACTGATCTACGAGGGGCTGTAGTTCTGCGATAATTTGTTGACCGATTGCAGCCGATCGCTCGACTAATTTTTCCTCCTCAATCACCTGTAAAGTGGCAATACCGGCGGCCATGGCCAGATTATTTTTACCAAAGGTGCTACCGTGAACCACAGAACGATCCATGCGATCGAATACTCGATCAAAGATCCAGCGACGACAGAGAACCGCTCCCACTGGCACAAAACCGCCCGAAAGAGCCTTGGCAACGCATAAAATGTCCGGTTCTACCCCCCAATGTTCCACAGCCCAAATTTTGCCAGTCCGGCCTAAACCGGTCTGCACTTCATCGGCCACAAAAAGAGTGCCATAACGACGACAAAGGGCAGCCGCCGCCGGGAGATAGTTCGGTTCGGGAATTCTCACCCCGTGACCTTGGATCGGTTCGGTAATAAAAGCCGCTACGTCTTGGTTAATTAGAGCTTTTTCGAGTGCGGCCAGATCGCCGAAGGGAATTTCCTTAAAATCGGCCAGAAAAGGCCCAAATCCCTGGCGATAATGGGGATCGCCGGTGGCGGAAAGGGACCCCATGGTTAACCCGTGGTAGCCTCCCTGACAGTAAACAATTTTGCTGCGTCCGGTGGCGTAGCGGCTGAATTTTATGGCGGCCTCGACAGTTTCTGTGCCGGAATTAGCAAAGAAAACTCGTTCTAATCCAGTCGGTGCGATCGCTGCTAACCGTTCCGCCAGCAATCCCGCTAGGATAGAAGCATCCAATTGGACTAAATTGGGCAATGCTGCCGTCAATACCTCCTGTAAAGCTTGCACGATCTTGGGGTGATTGCGTCCGAGAGCGAAAACACCAAAACCACTCAGTAAGTCCAGATACTTTTTTCCCTGATTGTCGAATAGGTATGCACCTTCAGCTTTAACGTAGTGGCGATCGTAGCCGATCGTTTTTAGTACCCTAACCATCTGGGGGTTTAGGTATTGTTCGTGGAGCGTAAAGTTTTCTTCTAGTCTTTTTTCTATCAGTTCTAAAATGCTCATAAATTCCAGATTTGATTACTGAAAAACTAATTTTGACACTCCCGTCGCTAAAAGCGAGGGATTCTTGGTTGATCGAATTTCCTTAACCTGACAGGACTTATCCAGCCAAACCAGAGGGAATCGGCTCTTCTGGGTTCTGTGTGATAAGTTTAACTTACACAGGATCGATCAATCTTTCAATTTTTGTGTCTTTGTGGTTCGTCTCACCCCCTCCCTAGGAGGAATGTATCTTAGAATACATTTTATCCACCAAACCCAAGACAGCTGGCAATCTCTCCCCAAGCGTATTAGTTTCGGTATGCCCTACCGTACTTAGTCCCCTTTTAAGGATGATTAAAGTCAGTAAGAGAGTCGCCTCTCCTACTGCTCTACAAAACGGAACGTGACAATTTCTCGTCATTCCGCTCCTCAACTACACGGGGTTTGTCATTCCTACGTCATTACCAACATATCCTTTACCCAGATGTAATTATCTGGTATGGGCGGTTCTGGCTTGACACTATTGCAGTCAGATTTGTTGCCTAGACTGCCATCATTGGCTGTCTTTTCATCATGGCAATGTCGATGAAGAAGTTGGAGGTTATTGTAACTGTTATTCCCCCCTAGTGATTTAGGGGTGATGTGGTCTATCTCCATTAAATCCCCATCTCTTAAGAAGTGTCCACAGTGAGTACATTTCCCTTTTTGCTTTTTCAACAGTTTTGAAATTTCTGTTGGCATTTCGGGATGAGTCCCCATTCTTGAACTCCAATAAACTAGGTTTCCATTGTAGGGTGAGGCGTTCCCTTTGACCTTCACATAGCGTCGGATTTCCGTTTCTCTATGTTCGTACAACCTTAGAGGATTATTTTCTTCTCTGGTTGTGAAAGCCCAGTTATTGCCACCTATTGTGTGAAAGTGTCTTTTAGAAATCCACTTTCTTCCTTTGTTTCGATGGCGTTTTATCCCCCATTTGATGAGTTTATGCCCTAGGATGTGGGTTAATCTTTCAAAAATTTTCTGACTAACCACTGTTGAGAAGTAATTGCACCATCCTCTTATTACAGGGTTTAACCTTTTAATGAGTTCAGCTTGGTTGATTCCCTTGCTGGTGTTTATGATGCGTTTAAGTTCTCTATAGTGTCTTATTTGACTCTCTTTGTTAGGGGTTATTATTGTTTTGAAACCAAGCAGATTACCTCTGACTTTTCCCGAGGTGTATTTACCGACGGGAAATTGTCTTATATTAAACCCTAGAAAGTCGAATCCAGCTTGTTCGCTTTCATGTTCTCTCAGTGTGTGGGCTATTCTTGTTTTACTTGGTTTTAACTCAAGTCCGATGTTTTGTAACCATCCCTCTATTTCCTTTTTGATTAGGAGAATAACCCCTAGGTTTTCATGTAGTACCACAAAATCGTCTGCATATCGGATTAAGGTCACTGATTTTATTTTGTCTCTAACACTCATTTGTGTCCCGTCTTTGCGTTTCATGTCAAATGAGGGTGCTAGATTCATAACCAATTCCTCTAACCCATGAAGTGCTATATTTGCCAATAATGGCGATAACACTCCGCCTTGCGGTGTACCTTCTGAGGTTGGGAATAACTGTTTGTCGTCTATGACTCCTGCTTTTAACCATGATTTGATTTGTTTCCTCATGGTTGGGTAGGTGTTAAGTTTTTCTAACAGTTTTTGATGGTCAATGCGGTCAAAGCATTTAGCTATATCTGCATCAAGAACATACTTTGCCTTTTTGTTAATGGCTTGGAATATCCCTGCTATAGCATCGTGACAAGAGCGTCCTACTCTAAATCCATAGCTGTTAGGCTCGAATTTGGCTTCCCACTCTGGTTCTAGTACCAGTTTAGCTAGTGCTTGTAAGGCACGGTCTTTCATGGTAGGTATTCCTAAAGGTCGTTTTTCGCCGTTGGGTTTGGGAATCCATACTCGGCGTGTGGGTTTGACCTTTGTTCCCAAGTTTAGTTCAGTCATTAGGGTTAACCGTTGTTTTGGGGTTAGAGATTTAACTCCATCCACACCTGCGGTTTTCTTTCCTTGATTGTCTTGGGTTACTCTACGCACCGCTAACGCTTTAGCACTGTAGGACTTTAACAATAATTTTTGGAGTCTGTGAACCTTCTTGACATCTCCACAACTAGACGCTCTGAAAATTCGTTTTTGTAACTTAAAAACCTGACGTTCAACCTTTTTCCAATTGATGTCTTGCCAAGTCTTCCATTTATCCATCTGTTGAACAGTGGTCATAACTTTTACATTACTACTTACAACTTTTCATTCCATGTAATCGTGAGTCCGTCTGCATATCCTATTCGTTACAAATAGGCGTTGGCTTTTGACTCAATCTTTCCCTACTATTACCTGCTGTATTGCAGAGTTTTCGTCTTAGCTGACTGCTCTTAGTTTTCGACCTTTACTAAAGAGTAATAATAGGGTTACTTCGTTCCTCATAACCTTTGGTTTGTTCCCTTTAGGATGTCATCTCTTTACCGAGTTTTTGGGTAACGCTTGGTATATCGATACAAATCCTTATACCACCCTATACTATTGACCTTTTGGTACTGGCAGTGTGTCAGCCTTATTTCACTGCTTCGCCGTAACGGTAATTCGGACGATGACTTAACTTTCGTTATCCATAGGAACTTGCTTACGGTTGACTTATTTAGGCTATAAGTCGCTTTTTCCGCTCGATTCCCTGCTTTACGGATTGATGGCTAGTCGCTACCGTAAGGGCGTTTGCTTTCATTCCTGCGTCTGGAAGGTAATACTTGGGGTTTCTAGGATACTAGCCCTCACTTACAAGGTTATGAAGTTGTCATCTGCTGAGGATTAAAGTGCGTACTCAACCCAGTTAGGGTTACTCAACAGAAGCCAGTCATCCCCCTATTTCTAGGTTTCGACTGAACGAATCGCACTTGATAGCGGCATTAATATCTCTATCTTCTACATAGCCACAATCGGGACAAACATGGGTTCTTGTAAATAGAGATTTAGGGACTTTTTGACCACAATTAGAGCAATTTTGACTGGTGTTATGGGGGGCTACTGCTACCGTAGCCCTACCATATTTAGGGTTTGCGGCAAAAATTTTGTTGGTGGGATTAGGCTTCGGCCGTGAGATCAGCGTTCGACGAAAGCTCACACCAAGGTCCGAACAGAGTCAGTAGCCGGTCGTCGGTCGTTTCAGGCTTTATTGCCCTCTCTTTTTATACTAATTTATGCACTATAAAGAGAATAATGCAAGGTTTTTGAGGATCCCAATCCGATTTTCTGGCACTAACATCGGATTTTAACAGGTGCCAATTCAAAAGCAGATTTGGTAAATTTGGCACTTCCTCCTTGATGTTTTTTCTTAAAGTTAGGATACTTAGTACGACCAGCAAAAAAATTGGTAAAAGCTGTTTGTAGGTGTCTTAACCCTTATTATAAAGGTAAACAGCTGACTTCATTGAGAAAGTCTAATTCTTCTTGCTTTTTCCAATCGGTTAGCATTGAAGACGTTTGGGCATATCCTACTCTTTCTTGTCTTTCATAAGTACCTAAGCAAAATTAATTACACATATCTAACCCCCTCTTGCCTTTTGCCTCTTGCCTTTTGCCTATCTTTACTAGGAAATTAATTTTGCACGACTACTTACCAAGCTTGTGTTCTGAGATGGAGAGCTTTATTGTAAACCAATCTTACAGGGACCAAAGTGCGCTGCAATAGCGCCTCTTGTTCGGGTGTGGGGTAAAATCGAAACGGATGGGCTTTTTCTATACCTCACATTCTAGAATATATCTTGTAAATGCGCTAGTATTTAACAGTAAAGCCAACCTAGAACGACGGGGTTTCAGACCCAAAATTTTCGATGAGGGGAGAATTATTAGTAGCCTGGGCAGCACAACAAAAATCCTTGGATAGCAGTTCTGCTGTGAACAGCCAAACGGTGGGAGACATTCCTGAACTGGTTCTTATCTTGATCCTGCTGCTCCTGATTGCCACTGCCGTTGCCCTAGTAACCCAGCGATTACGCATTTCCTATGTGGCAGGTTTAGTCTTAGCAGGATTACCGATTACCGATCTGTTAAGTAGTCGTATTGGCTTAGATCCGTTTTTAGTGCTTAACCTTTTTCTGCCGATTCTGATTTTTGAAGCGGCGATTAATACGGATATCAGCCGTCTTCGCAGTACCTTTAAACCGATCGCACTGCTCGCAGGTCCCGGCTCGGTTTTTTCTGCGGCGATTATTGCAGTTTTGGTAAAATTTGGACTGGGGCTAGATTGGATTCCCGCCTTATTGGTGGGAGTGATTCTAGCAAATACCGATACTGTCTCAATAATTGCCGTCTTTAAGGAAATTCGGGTTCCCTCTAGGCTCTCGACTATTGTAGAAGGGGAAACACTATTTAATGACGCAGCCGCACTCGTCACCTTTAATTTGCTCTTGGTGATTTACGCCACCGGAACCATCAGCACCACACAAGTCATCGAGGAAGTGTTGATCGTTGCTCTGGGTGGGGGATTAGTGGGCGCTGTCCTAGGCTATCTGTGTCTTCCCATCTATGTGCGCTTACGGGATCCGCTTAGTAGCCTGCTGCTTACGGTTGCGCTTGCCTTGGGAGCTTTTCAACTCGGGCAGTTTTTGGGTGTATCGGGAGCGGTAGCGGTAGTTATTGCCGGACTTGTCTTTGGTAACTTGGGGCTGCCTCGCAGCGCCTCTGCATCCGATCGCATTACTCTGATCAGTTTTTGGGAATATGCTGGTTTTATCGTCAATACCTTTATTTTTCTGCTTATTGGCATTGAAATCAACCCCTTGACCATCTGGCAAACCTTGCCATCGATTGTGCTGGTCATTTTGGCTTATCAATTGGGGCGTATTCTGTCAGTATATTCTTTACTATCGGTACTTCGCTGGATCGATCGACCGATCCCCTTACGCTGGCAACATATTCTGATTTTGGGCAACATCAAGGGTTCCCTCTCCATGGCCCTAGCGGTCGCCATTCCTTTGGCTCTAACAGGGCGGGAATTGATCATCGAGCTAGTCTTTGGCTCTGTGTTATTTTCTCTGGTTATCCAAGGATTAGCCTTACCTTGGCTAATTAAGAGGCTCAATATTAGTCAGGTTTCGGCAGTAACACGGGAGATTGGGCAGTTACAGCTGCAGTTGATCGCGTCGAAAGCGGCACAGGATGAGTTAGCCAATTTACTGAAATCCGGCGTTTTACCGAAAGCAGTGTACGAAGAACTGTGGGCATCTTATCAGGCAAAAGTGGCGGTATCGGAACGGCGGCTGCGGGATGCTTATAATCAGTCTCGATCGGGGCAAATGGAGCCTAACAACAGTCAGTTAGATGCCATTCGACGACGATTGTTCCTCGCTGAGAAAGCAGCCTTGAGCGATGCACTTCGCAAACGCATTGTACCAGAAGACTTGGTACAATCCTACGTTAAAGGTTTGGATGAGAAACTTCTATCGTTGGACGATGATTAGTTTGAATGCCGAGGTAATCGATCATCGGTTTGACGAATTCCGGACGAGTAACCACCAGAATAGTTGAGTCTGCTTCTAGGACGGTATTGCCGTTGGGAATCTCTAAACTGGCACAAGGGTGACACTGATAGCCAATAATCAGCGAACCGGTCGGAAAGTTGGCATCTTGAGCGATTTGGGCAACGGTACGCCCAGCTACATAACAATCCTTGGGGACGGGCAGCTTTAGCACCTCCACTTGTCCCTGTTCAAAGTGCATCATCGATTCTACTTCGGGGTATTCGATCGCATTTGCCATGGTGACAACGGCTAAATCAATCGTGCTGATGATGTGACTAGCTCTAGCAAGACGATAGGCCTCGAGAAACTCGCGATCGCACATTCTCACCACAATATGGGAAATGCCATAACTTCTAGACAAGGTGACTAGGGCTAGATTCATGGCATCGTCTCTCAGGGCGGCAACAACCGCGTTAGCTTGTCGAATCCCCGCCTCTAACAGGACTTTTGTACTGACAGCACTCCCCTCAAAGGCCATGACACCGATTTTTTCCCTAGCAAACCGACAAGCTAATGGGTCCACATCAACGATGGCGACGGTGTGTCCCAAGTCTAAAAGCTGTTGGGCTAAACCTAGCCCCATCATTCCCGCCCCACCAATTAAAACGTACATAGCGGCTCTTCACTTAACAAAATACTGCCTAAGTAGGTAGGCGTTAAAAATTATCAGATGCCCCCTTATTAAGGGGGGATTAAGGGGGGATCGGCACCCCCCTTATCAAGGGGGGCAGGGGGGATCGAACCTAAAATCCATTTTTAATTTAATTATAACCAGCTACTTAATTAAGTGGTTTCAATTAGATTATAACCAGCTACTTACCCCAAAAATCTCCACAGACAACATCAAATAAATTTATTTTTATCAATTCAAATACAAGAAAAAACAACTCTGGCAGTTATCTTAAGGGTGAGGCAGGAAGTCTCTGATTTTAGGAAACACTGGAACCAGAGATGATGCTAAATCTTGTCATTTCGTCCATACCATAATTTGGGCATTTTGTCAAAAAAATTTTGACTTTGCAACAAAACTACACAAAAATTAGATCAACGTTGTTAGGGAAAAAAGGGATAATTGGCGCAAGTGTTTGGTTTGGCTAAAAGGGAAAGTCTAGATTTAGCAATGGTTTCAAGGCAAGCTAGACCCTAAAGAGTCCAAAAAAGCACAGAAAAACCTACCGTAGCATAATGCAAAATTATACCAGAATCGCTGGAAGTATTGCTATCTCGTAAATAAATAGAAATTATTCTCAATAAATTCTTGAGTAAAAATAAATATTACCAATTGTAAATTTAAATATTTTTAAGTATTGAAGGTATTTGCATATAAAATACTTATCATTTTGCCCCGATTGCCTCTAACTTTTCCCTCCCCACAGCAATCACCGGGTAAGTAGAAAATTTCTCACTCTTTCTCCTAGAGATGAAGTACAGAGTAATCCTTACTCATCAAGTATTTTAGCAACAATAACTAACCTCATCTTTCTGAGAAAGGCTGTAGCGAAAGAACATCTGATCAGTGGGAGCGTTACTTTTCATGCTTCCTAAATTTTATGCGAAGTTGTCGGGTTTCCTCGATCGAACTGTTCTAGGTTTGGGAAATGGAGTCAAGATAGAGAGTATCCGGACAGATATCTTGTTCGTTCGGCCAAGTTACCGTACCATCTAAAATTTTTACTTGATTAAAATACTGTTTGTTTTTAAGTTCTTGAAAGATGCCAAAATCGAGCAGTGGTGAACAATCATAAATTTTCTTTTCTTCATTAGTAAATATGAGTTGTAATTGATAGTTGGGCAAAGGGATAACTTCTTTAACTCTAGGATTCATGATTTATCTCAGTGGTTCAATCTTATACAGTTGTTGTCCTGAAATAGCGAGTTCCCAGTTAGCCATCAATTCATCTTGATGAATCTCGATCCAAGCGGAAAGTAATTTCATTTTAGCATTAGGAATAGCTCCTTCAAGGATTTCTCCATCTGGAATGGCGACAATGACTTCCGAATTTTGATATTTAGCATGAATGTGAGGTTTATGGTGTTGTTTATTGTCCATGAAGTACATATAAATAATAATTCCGTAAAACATGGATATGGCTGGCATTTGTATCCTTGTGGTTATTTGAGAGGGATAGGTTTATTATAGCGAAGGAAAATCCGATAAGTCGGCGCGTTACTTTTCATGCTTCCTACTCTACAATAGTTACCAGAGCCGCAATCGCACTATTAATGAATGTAGAGGCAAAAAACCTAACACCCATCTCGTTAATTTTATGCGAAGTTGTCGGGTTTTATTACGGAACACGCGATATGATCGATCGGCGCTCGAACTATATCTGATCTTTTAATTGCTCAATAGCCTGTTTATTCAGTTCAACTGCACGATCGATAATCTCCACAAGTTTGTTAACTATAGTGACAAATATATGATTCCCCATTAGCGCAAACAGAGTATTTTGATCTATTCTATTGAACAGAACCCTTTTGTTTGAATCCAAGTGTGCATAGTCTCCATAGAAATATATATCCATTAATTTTCTATTAGTAAGCTGGTCTGGGTTTGGTTCTGAAGTTGACAACTTTTCAAAACGCATTTCATGGCTGTTTATTGTGAGTGGAGAATGGCGATCAAGATAATCGTTGAGTTCAGATATAAGGCTCTTGAATTCATCTTTTAGATTTTTAGACACATTGAGTCTAGAGTATAAGTCTTCCATCTTTTTGAAAGAAATGACGTCACTTTTTTGGATGAACATTCTTAGTGTCAGTATAGCGGCTGATATAGAATCTTCATCGGGCCCGATTTTTTTTACTTCTACCTGATCGTCAGTAATTCTACAAGTAATCTCTCGTTCTCGGTTAAGATATTCCGAAAATCTCGATCTATGAATCTTTTCGGCTATAGTGTTAAACAATTCCAGTATTTCAAGATCAGACATTATTTCCTCCTCGACGGGGATGATGGTTGGAAATTTTCCCTATAAAACGTCCCTAGGGATATTATAGGTATTTCTCTAGCGATTGCCATGACTGCTAGGAAATAATAGGTGGATGAGGCTGCAGCTATCCACCCTAGAGAGCTAAATCTTCGGCGCTAAATTTCTTGTGAATCTGAGGAAAACCTAACTGTTTAATCACTTGATGTTTGCGTTCTTCCTCAAGGGATGACAACTGATTATAATTAACCCAGTGAATACAGTTAACCGGACAAGTCTCGATCGCTTCTTGAATAATTTCTTCTTCGTCACCGTCCTGATTATAGACACGAGAGCGACCGTATTCACCTTCAATAAAAAAGGTATTGGGGGCAACGTGGGCGCAGTGTTTACAACCAATACAAGTGACCTCATCGACGTAAATCGCTTTCTGGCGCAGTAAACCGCCCAATTCCGGTTCAAAACCAGTGCGGTCGGGGGAATCTCTTAGGAATCCCCCTAACTCTGGTTCAAAACCAGAGCGTTCGGGAGAAAAATCAGCCATTAGGCGCTCCAACGTTGTACCACTAGACGAATGGAACCATCAGTATTTTTTTCCTGTGCTGCCACCTGAAAACCCTGTTTAGCAGTTTCTGCCAGAATGGTGTGGTAGGCATAACCTTGATTTACTTTTCTTAAAAATCCTTCTACGGTTAGGGGTTGTTGCCAGTATTGCAAATCGGCAACTAACTCGTACTCGTTACCATTCCAGCGAAAACCGATATCGTAATTGTTATCCTGCTCGATTACCACCTCTGCGCTTAAAGTTTGACCTTGATAACCTTTGACGGGGTGGGAACCCTCTTTCCATTCCATCCCCATATCGCTGAGGGCGGCTTTTAGGTAGGATAGATCGCGGATTTTGGTTTTGATATTGCTAAAGTGTGACATGGCTTTTCAGTGGCTTAAATAAAGGGATTGGGAAAAATGAAAAATTACCAGTCGCTAAAAGTGGCTGCGTTGCTGACTTTCTCTGACTGGCTGACGGTTTGATGGTAATAATCCGAGGTTTTCTCTTGAGACATCAGCTGCCCGAGTTGTGCCTCGATCGCCGCCGTCACCTCTTGACAAGATGAACCGACTATGCCTGTCACCTTTTCCATGACGCGACCATCGGGATAGATGATAAACTCTAGGCTTTCCATGCTCATAGCTCTTCTCGGCGTGATCTGGGGTTTGTAAAGCTCCCTATCGTTTTAATTTACGATAGTTTGCTAATCGTAGCAATCTGGTTAAAATTTTAGCAAAACTTTATATTATCTCGACCAACCACTTTCATTTTTTGTAAGTTTCCCGTAACTTTTCTTCATCGTCAAGGGCGAACCTTAACCTAGTAGGCATAATTTAACAAAACTACACAAAAAAGACGACCTGAAGCGATAAATTGAAAATAAAGGAGATGCAACGGCGAACCACGACCGCCGAGATCATAGAATTTTGTCTATAGGAATCAAAACAAGTATGAATAAACAAATAGCCAGCGATCGCATTCGGATCGGTGTTTTAGGTTTTGGTGGTTTGGGACAGGCTGCCGCTAGAATTCTCGCCCCCAAACAGGAAATGCTTTGGACTGCCGCCGCCGATAAAGCCGGTTTTGCATACCACAAAGACGGTCTAGATGTCAATACCTGTAACAAAATTTATCATGACCGAGGTTCGATCGGTTATCTGGAAAATTACGGCAGTCTCAGCCAGAACAGTATCGAGGAATTAATCAAAACTGCCGATGTAGAAGGCTATTTTCTCGCCTTACCAAATTTACCTAACAATTTCATGGCCGGTATCGCTAAAACTTTCATTCGCTTAGGTTGGCGCGGGGTTTTAGTCGATGCTCTCAAACGTACCAGCGCCATGGAACAAATCTTAGCACTACAAGCAGACCTAGAAGCTGCCGGCATCACCTACATGACCGGCTGCGGTGCTACCCCCGGACTGTTAACTGCGGCTGCTGCCCTAGCTGCCCAGAGTTATGCGGAGATTCATAGCGTTAAAATTACCTTTGGCGTGGGAATTGCCAACTGGGAGGCTTATCGTGCCACTATTCGCGAAGATATCGCCCATTTACCCGGTTACGATCCAGAAACAGCCCACCAGATGAGTGACGCAGAAGTGGAAATGCTGTTAAATAAAACCAATGGCATTCTCAGCCTCGAAAATATGGAACACGCGGACGATATTATGCTGGAATTGGCTGGAATTTGTGGACGCGATCGGGTTTCCGTCGGGGGTGTGGTGGATACGCGCAACCCGAAAAAGCCTTTAAGTACCAATGTTAAAGTCACGGGGCGGACTTTTGAAGGTAAAATTTCCACCCATACCTTCACTTTAGGTGATGAAACCAGTATGGCGGCTAATGTCTGTGGGCCAGCTTTCGGTTATCTGAAAGCGGGGATTTCCCTCCATCGTCGCGGTATCTACGGATTATGGACAGCAGCGGAGATTATGCCGCAATTTGTGCGTTAGGGGTTTCTCTGGCGTAAAATAGCTAAAACTTTCGGGAAAATAGCGGGTAAGGGAGCGATCGCTTCTAGGCTCTCCCCCGTGACCGGATGTATTAAGATTAAACGATAGGCGTGGAGTAATTGCCCTGGTAGATTAATTCCGATGGAACGACCAGAACTATAGAGGGGATCCCCAAGAATCGGATGACCGATGTGGCTGCTATGAACGCGAATTTGATGAGTTCTGCCCGTTTCTAGGCGAAATTCCATTAAGGTGTAGTTGCCTAGTCTTTCCTTGATTTGCCAGTGAGTGACAGCATTTCTACCTCCTTTTTCCACGGCAATAATAGCCATCTTTTGGCGATCGCTGCGGTGACGACCGATCGGCAGATCAATTGTACCTGTTTCGCTTTTGGGGACACCGTGGACGAGGGCCATGTATTCCCGGCGGGCAGTTTTGGTTTTTAATTGTGCCTGTAGGTGTTGATGGGCCTGGTCGGTTTTGGCAATAACAATCGCACCCGTGGTATCCTTATCTAAACGGTGAACTATACCGGGGCGTTGAATTCCACCAATTCCGGCTAAATTTGGACAGTGATGTAGTAAAGCATTGACTAAGGTTCCCGATTCGTGGCCGGGGGCCGGATGAACCACTAAATCAGCCGGTTTATTGATAATAATCAGATATTCGTCTTCGTAAAGAATCTCAAGCTCGATCGCCTCGGCGCTTAATTGCAGGGGTTGACTGTCGGGAATGGTAATCTTTAGGCGATCGCCTTGAGCAACTTTAGTATTTTTATTGGTGCAAATTTGACCATTTAACTGTATATATCCCTGTTCTATCAGTTTTTGCAGCCTCGATCTCGATAAATCGGGCAATTGTGACCCCATCCAAGCGTCTAAACGTTCTTTTTTTCCCACAACTTCTAAGTTTAATTGGTTCATCGATTTTTAGTCATCAGGGTGTAAGGTTTAGGAGAATCAAGAAAAACTGACTTGAGATTATTTAAACTTAGCTCAACAATTCCAGTTATTTTAACAGTAATTGAACTTGCTCCAAAACCCATCTTCAATTTAATTATAACCAGCTACTTAACGACAAAAGCCAGAGTAAATCAGTAGAGATTTCCTCATCTCCAAAAAATAGAGAGACGTTGCTATAATCAACGTCTCTAGATCAGAAATTAATCAATCAGAGTAAGCCAAGCTGTTTTAAACAAGCGAATTTTGACCACTTTAGTCAACAAAAAAACCATTTAAAACTCCTGAAATGATCGAAACCACGATCGAACCGAATAAAGCGGCAAAGAATGATTTTACCTCAAAGCCACTGATAAAATAGGAGGCTAAAGAAAAGGAAATGGCATTAACCACAAAAATAAATAACCCTAGGGTTAAAATAGTTAAAGGCAGGGTAAAAAGAATCAACAGGGGTCTAATAATAGCATTAATTAAACCCAAAGCCACAGCAGCTATCAAAGCCACGGTAAAATCTTTAATTTCTATACCGGGTACTATTCGCGCTGTAATCAATAAAGAGACGGCGGTAATCAACCAACGGAGGAAAAAAGATAACATAAGTCCATCCATCTAAGATAGTTCATCCTCATCTATTCTAATCGCCATCGCCCCTTAAAAAGACGGAAGTTTTCAGGAGATGACAACGAAAACCGACGTTGACTGCTGCCGCTGCTCGAAAACCAGAGCGGGAACATAGTATCGGTTACACTGGTTATAAACAGGAGGATTTGCTCGGACTATCACCCCCCGGACAGAGGCAGCACTAAAGATGATATCTAGAAAAAATTTTAGCCAAAGCCAGCAAGTACCAATCGGTAAAACGAGAATTATTCAGGGAGCAACTGGCACTTTAATGCTAATGAGTCTGCTTTCTCTCCTCTTAGCGACACCTAGTTTAGCATCTCCTGAGCCACCCAATTCGGTCATCGCCGCTACCCGTCAAGATTTGAGTCGGAAAACCAATATATCCGTTAATCGCTTGCAAATTCAAGCAACACAACCACAAACCTGGCCCGATGGTTGTTTAGGATTAGCTAAACCGGGAGAATTATGTACTCAAGCACTGGTGCAAGGATGGCGAATTATTCTGACTGATAAGCAAAAAACTTGGGTTTATCGCACCGATAGCAGCGGCGCTAATCTCCGCTTAGAAAAGTGAATTTCTTTTGCTCTTTTCTGGCTGCTTTTTCGGCATCCCCAAGGCAGTGTTTTCCTGATTTGATGATCATCCTCCCGGGTTTGGGTGATGAAAATCGGCTGAGAATGGCTCTATGATTTGTTTCAAGAACCCAGTCGTATATAGAAACTCTATTTAATTAATAATCCCAGTTTTTTGCTCTTTTTTGCCTTATAACCCCAGTGAGGCTGGGAAAAGTAAACAGTAATTTAGTCAACAGCTCTCAACTATCGTTAAGATGGGTAGGAGAAGGTAAAGTTTTATATGTCCCCTTCAACTGCGTTTAGGAGTTCCTGCTAAAGATGACACAAGCTACTCAGATTCAAGGAAAAGGAATTTTACTCAGTCAGGCTGCCCTCAAACACCTTACCATGCTCAAAGAGCAACAGGGCAAGGATTTATGTCTGCGCGTGGGTGTGCGTCAAGGTGGTTGTTCCGGAATGTCTTATATGATGGATTTTGAGCATCCTAGCAATATTAGCCCCCAAGATGAGGTTTTCGATTACGATGGCTTCAAAATTGTCTCTGATAAAAAAAGTCTGCTCTATCTCTACGGTCTCATGTTAGATTACAGCAACGCGATGATCGGCGGTGGTTTCCAATTCACTAATCCCAACGCTAGTCAAACCTGCGGTTGTGGTAAGTCTTTCGGCGTTTAATTATTTCTCTGGGGTGATACCTTTCACCCCCGCCTCTGACGGGCGATTTTTTTTGGTTTTCTCCCCCATTATACCAGTCAGTTATCAGCTTCTGAAGGCAAAAGGCAAAAGAAAGAATCTGGCAATTCTCTTACTTAAAAAGAAGGTTAGAAACTAAAAACTATCAGACACCCCCCTTATCAAGGGCAGCAGGGGGGGATCGACACCTAATAACCAGATTTAGTATAACCCCTAAACTAATACACTTGTTCTATAGTATGCCCCAAAAAATTCCGGAAAAGGGAATGAGGGAAAAAAGGGAAAAAAAGAGAAAAAGGGTTACAGGGTCCTCCCAGCACCGCACACCACCCGAAAACCGAGGTAGTAGAAGTTGAGGTCGCGGCGGTAGTTGCCGTAGCGGTAAGCAGAACGGCAGTAATAGGGATAGTTGTACCAAGAACCGCCCCGCAACGGAGAACGATTATCATCCCCATTTTTTATCCAAGCACTGCCATCCGTCGGCGCACCGTTATAATTATCGTGCCAAGTATCGGCGCACCATTCCCAGACATTGCCGTGCATATCGTACAGTCCAAAAGCGTTTGGAGGGAACTGTCCCACGGGAGTCGTTTGTTGTCGATATTCTCCTGTAGGTTCATCGGCATAAGTTTCAGTAGCTCGATAGTTAGCTAAATCTGCCGTTATCGTTTCCCCAAAATGAAAGGGTGTTTTTGTCCCGGCTCTACAGGCATACTCCCATTCTGCCTCACTCGGTAGCCGATACTCCCGTTTTGTTTCCCTTGATAGTCGTTTACAGAATTCTGTTGCTTGATACCAGTTGACTCTTTCTACGGGTAGCTCATCCCCTTTGAAGCGAGAGGGGTTTGTCTCTAGGTTGATGTCTATTTTAGCGGTTGCGGCAATCGCTCTCCACTGGCCCTGGGTAATCGGGGTTTGACTCATGTAGAAAGCGGGGACTTTGACTAGGTGTTGTGGTCTTTCCTTTTTATATCTGTCCCAATCAAATTTTTTAACCAGTCTTTCGATTTCCTCATCTTCCGTTCCCATCCAGAATTCTCCTTGGGGAATATACATCATGCGGATATAGTTTTGAGCTTCTTTCTGCTTGCCAACTTCCGGAAGGTTTTCATCGTAAAAATAGGCTTTAACAGGTTTTCTCTCGATAACTTGGCCTGTTTTATTAACCAATACCGTTTCTGCGGTAAAAAGGAAAAGGTTTTCATTGTAGGGAACAATAGCGGCTACTTCGTCTATTAAACGTTTTTGGACATTGCCAACGTGGTTTAAATCCCCTCTAGAATAGGCGGCAATCGGTTCATTAAGCAATAATAAGGGTTCATAATCGGCTAAAGCAGCGGATATATTTTCTAATAAAGCTGTTAATCTCACAAGACGCACTCGGTTATTATTTTTGATAGCTTCTGCTAGTACCTGTTTGATTTCATTGACTGCTTGACTGGGTTTTAGGTAGGCAAGAGCTAACCATTGTTGATTTTGCCAATAAACGGATTTTGAGCAATAATCACCGATTTGTTCCTGAATATAGGTTTGTAACTGATAGGCCAGAGATTTGAGTTCCTCTGGGGTTAATTTTTCTAATAGTAGTTTACGAACATCGGGAGACATTTCATAGAGTTCTCGATCTATTTTGCGGACTAAACTGGACAGTAAAATATCAGCGATCGCATACCAGGGAGCTTGATTATTTTTATCTTGATGTTGACGCAGATAATAAAGTAAATTAGGGGATAAACTAAGGGGAAAAGCCGCTCGTTTCGCTAGTTCTCTGGTGTTTAGTTCGTTTTCTTCTTCAAATAATCTTAAACGGCTTTTTGCGCTAAAAAAATCTTCATCCTCATCCCAATTATCCCCTTGTTGAAACTGATTAGGATCAAATTGAAAATGACGGGGTGGGATAGCTTCTTCTTTTAGCCATGTTATCAAGTTTTCCCAATCCTCTGTGGTTAGTTCAAACATGGAAAAATTGGGTATATCTTCAGCTAAATCAGCAATATCGATCGCAGTTGTCCCATACCATCGATGATAGGGTAAGGGGTTTAACCATGCGACTCGGCTAAATCTTCGGCTAAATCGTCGGATAAGGGTTTCTGTTGCGCTCAAGCGCTCTTCTACATAACGTTTTCTAGCGGCACCCGCATCACTAAGAATTAGACAACTGGTTACTTCCGGAGAATAGTTAGAGAGAACTTTGGTTAAAGATTGACTTTCCCAACCGTTTTCTTGTCGTAAAACCTCGTCTCTAATCAGATTATCAAAGTAAAAATGGGGAACATTTGCCCAAGTTTGCTTCATTATCCGACCAAATCCTGCAAAGGGAATCATCGAGTCAGAACAATCAATAAAAATAATAATTTCTCGGCGATAAAGTTGTTTCTTTTGGTAAATTATTTGATCAAAAAAACCTCGTTTAGCCGTTGCCATCACCGTGGCTTTTAGATCCCAAGTTTGTCGAGGACTTTCTAGAGGTAATGGACGCAGTTGCTGCCAACTTTCTTGTAACTTAGCGATGCCAATAGGATAATAATCAGGATTATCTAGGGAGGTGATTTTTTTTCGCTTTTCAATAGCTGTGGCAATTTGTGGAAATGAAGTCTCCGGTGCTATTGGTGTATCCCCAGAAGGGGTAATTTCTAATGAGGGAGATTCCCTATCATCCATCGGGTTTATGCTTTTGCTAATCGATTCTTCTGGATGGCGAATAGGTGTTTTTTTGGCTATTTCTGTATTTATTTCTGGTTGGAATTGTAGCATCTCTGTCCAGGCCTGATCAAACTTTTGTTTTTCTTCTAGAGATTTAACCCATAAAGCTTGACAAAGAAGTTTAATTTTAGGATTGTCTAAGTTGGGATTCTCTTGAATAGCAATATCAGAATCATTGGCGAGTTTTTGAATCAGGTAATTTTCCACCCGATAATATTGTTCAATAGACAGCAGAAATCCTTCTTCGTCTCTGAGGTGATAAAATAGGTCAAGTAGGGGGGATGTCATTGGCTTTTTTAACCTCTTGTTCCATAATCTTGTAAATCGGTACGGCTTTTTAGTAAAACACTAGCGTGGGGTAATTTGTCCTCGTTTAATTTGGCGATAATTTCTTCAGGTTTGTACTTGAGTAACGATTTAAACCAGGCTATTAATTCACTTGTGCTAACTTTTTTTTCCCCTTCAGATTTAGTCTCGTCTTGTGATGTTCTCACTTCCTGAAAACGGTCCACTGCTTTGATGATAACCTCTTGTTCAGCGTCGGTAAACCGTTCGGTTAATATTTTTCTTAATCTTTCTTGGTTGGGTAGCTCAATATAGTGATAAATGCAACGTCTCAGAAAAGCATTGGGTAAGTTTTTTTCTTGATTACTGGTAATGATAATCAGAGGAAAAGCTTGATCATTTGCTTGAATTAATGCTCCTGTTTCTTTAATGAAAAAACGACGAGATTCAATGGCTAAAAGTAAATCATTAGGAAAATCTCGATCTGCTTTATCTATTTCATCAATTAATACTACCGATTGTTCTTGCTTATCTTGACTTTGTTTAAATGCTTTACCCAAGGCTTGTAAATCAACCCAATCTTTTGAAGTAGCTGGATTTTTTTGCTTTGAAGTAGCTGGATTTTTTTGCTTTGAAGTAGCTGGATTTTTTTGCTCAGAAGAAGATTCTTCTATTTCTTTTTGGCTTAAAATTCCGCTAATTTGAGCAGCTTGTAAACGGCCAATATAATCATATTGATAGAGACTATCTTCCGCTTTACTTGTAGATTGAACTATCCACTCATAATATTTTATAGGATTACTTTCCTGACGATAATTAAATTCATAAACTAAGGCATGAGCTAAACGACTTTTGCCACATCCCGGTTCACCTTCTAGTAACAAAGGCATTCCCAATTCAATAGCCAAGTTAACAACTTCTATTAACTCATCACCTGCGTCATAGGGATAAATTTTCTGTTGAATCGGTTCATAATAAAGATCCGATTTGGGTTGAATTTTTCCCGTGTAAGTTAAGGATAGTTTAGCCATCTATTTTCCCTCGGTAATTGTCCTTGAAATTGTTGATAAAAAGCTTTCAGTGTCTTTTCTATGTCGCCTTGATTGCTATTTTCCCATAATTTCTGCAAGGTAGATTTAAATAAGTCTGTGGTTTCATCCTGTAAGTCACAACCTAACTGAAGTTGTTGAGCAAAAGTAGGAATAATTTCCTGAAAAGACCGTTGTTCAAAGCAAGAGTCAATCTGTAAGCGGTGAATAGGACTTAATTCTGATAATTTGTCCTTATCTCTCCAATCATTACTTTTTCCATAATCTAACCAAATCATTAATAAAAAGCCTGGAATGGGACTATTTTGTATTTTACTAGCTTTTTTGGTTAAATTTTGCCAAAACGAATCAATGTCCTTTAAACGGTCAAAGTCTGCACAATCAATTCCTTCAAAAATCAAACAAAAATTATTAGCTTTTAAATTTTTAATTCCTCCAGAATTATTGAAAAAATGTTCATGAAGACTATAGCTATCCCATTCTTCTTGACCATCTCCTTGAAATTTAAAAACAATGGGTTTAACTGGCAAATTATTAGTGATCAAGATTTCTTTTTCTAAACGACGCAAACACAAAACACGATATTGATGAGGACAAGGGGGAATATAAATACTGCCTTCTCGTAAAGGTTTAGCAGCTATTGAACGGGTAAAATTTACTAGATTAGTATAATTAAATTTTGTCAAAACACGATAAATCTTTTCATTATTTGTTCGTTGATCTTTTGGGTTTTGATGATGAAGTTGACAACATTGTAAGCTTTCAAAATCTAGGCCTAATACTTCGCAATAAGCTTGAACAATATAAGATTGTTTAGCGGTTCGCCCTTTTTTTCCTAGTCCATATTTTTTTTCAGTACAAAACCGCAAACTATCTCCAGATATGCCAATTACCTTTAAAATAGACGAATCTAATAAACCATTAATATCTTCTAAGGTTAAATGAATTGAATTATCATTAATATCTTCAATTCTGTACTCGCTTTTCTTCTCATTTTCAAATCCTTTAAAATCAGATTTATTTTGTAAGTACAATTTCTTACCCTTTGGTTCTAAAACCTCTTTAGTTGCTCTAGATTTTGGCTGAGATTCTGTCATCCAAGCTTTCAAAACATTTAATGGAATGGTATAACTGGAAGTTTCTGTTTGACTACGGTATTCTTCGAGAAATGCCTCAAGTAACCATCGACTTGCTTCTATTAATATTTGCTCTGTTTTCTCCGAAGCACAAGAATAGTTTCCCTTATAAGCATCTTTAGCCTTACGAAGGGTTTCTACATCTTCATCCGATAATCTGATTTCGCCAGACCTTAACATAAATCTCGTCAAACGTCAACCTACCATCTGATCCACTTTTTGATCCCCTTTTGCCAGCATTTGCTTAAAGCATTTTAATCAACTTGTCCTCAAAAAACAAGCCATAAGGCGAAAGGAGTAAATATGAAAAAGGAAAATTTCTGGCAAAAACATAAAGCGGACATTGACGTGATTTGCCGCATCATCACCACTTTAACTGCCTTGGCTAGTTTGGGTGTTCAGGTGGGAGAGTTAAAGATTCCCCAAAGCGAGATTCTTCCCCCTATGACTGAGGTTCAGGTGGAATTAAATATCAGATGAACGTAGGTTGGGTTGAAGCATGAAACCCAACGCCTGCATGGGTTACGCTACCGCTAACCCATCCTACAAATAATTGTGCCTCCCTACTTAAGCACATTACCTGAAATAAAGGCCGATGTGCTTTTTTTATAAGACTAGGCCAAAACGAGGGTGAGTTAATAAGATAACCCACCCTGAAGGATATTTAGCGATCGACTGACCCCATAATAATATCAATACTGCCTAAAATCGCCATAATATCGGCAACTTTTACCCCTTTGAGGATATGGGGCAGAATTTGAAGATTATTAAAATCGGCGGCCCGAATTTTCCAACGCCAAGGGAAAACATCATCATTACCGACGATAAAGATGCCTAATTCGCCTTTACCACTTTCCAAGCGCACATAATGTTCACCTTTAGGAATCTTAAAAGTGGGGGCGACTTTTTTGGCGATATATTGATAGTCAAAATCATTCCAGGCTGATTTTTTCCCTTCTGCCATCCGTTTCGCTTCCAGATTTTCGTAGGGACCACCGGGTAAACCTTTCAGTGCTTGCCGGATAATCTTCACCGATTCGCGCATTTCCCGAATCCGCACCAGATAACGAGCAAAACAATCGCCGGCGGTTTCCCAATGCACTTCCCAGTCAAAATCGTCGTAACACTCGTAATGGTCAACTTTTCTTAAATCCCATTTCACCCCAGAAGCGCGTAACATCGGACCGGATAAACCCCAATTAATCGCTTCGTCTCTGGTAATGCAGCCTACCCCTTCGATACGACGGCGGAAAATCGGGTTATTAGTGATTAATTTCTCGTATTCGTCCACTTTGGGGTCAAAATAGTCACAGAAATCCTCGCACTTATCCACCCATCCGTAGGGTAAATCCACCGCCACACCACCAATACGGAAATAATTATTATTAATTAACCGCATTCCCGTGGCAGCTTCCCAGAGGTCATAAATCATCTCCCGTTCCCGGAAAATGTAGAAAAAGGGAGTTTGTGCGCCTACATCCGCCATAAAGGGGCCTAACCAGAGTAAATGGTTAGCGATGCGGTTGAGTTCCAACATAATCACCCGGATATATTGCGCTCGTTTGGGAACGGCGATATCGGCTAATTTTTCGGGAGCATTGACCGTAATCGCCTCATTAAACATCCCTGCGGCGTAATCCCATCGACTAACGTAGGGAACGTACATGACATTAGTGCGATTTTCGGCAATTTTTTCCATGCCCCGATGAAGATAACCGATCACGGGTTCACAGTCAATCACGTCTTCCCCGTCAAGGGTGACGATTAAGCGCAAAACTCCGTGCATTGACGGGTGATGGGGTCCCATGTTTAAAACCATGGGTTCTGTTCTCGTTTCAATTTTTGCCATAGGGCTACCGATGATCCCGAAAATCTTTTTAAAGTTATTATAAGTAAACGCTTCGACAATACACAAGGACTATAGGGTATCAGTAATCAGTGATCAGTAATCAGTAATCAGTAATCAGTAATCAGTGATCAGGAGACAGGAGATTATTTTTATTTATTCTCCCCACTTCCCCACTTCCCCACTTCCCCACTTCCCCACTTCCCCACTTCCCCACTTCCCCACTTCCCCACACCCCACACCCCACACCCCACACCCCACACCCCACACCCTCTTTGAAGTCAGGAGATTATTTTTATTTATTCTCCCCATTTCCTAATTCATAATTCATAATTCATAATTCCCTCTCCCCGCTCGATCGAGTACAATAGAGTGTTCAGCAAAAGTGATCGGCTATTAGCTTTGATTAGTCCTTCGGTAAGAATATAAACCAGAGAAAAGAGCTATTAAGAGCGGCAATAAGCTGAAAAAGCTCAAAAACTGAATTTTAGGCTGAAGGCTGACGTTAGCTTGCTGAAAGCTGAATCCCGTTGATAATTTTTTTTACTTGAATCACCGTGGTTATCCAAATCGACTCAACTCAAAACTACGAAACCAAAACCCAAGAGATCGCTAGACAACTTTTAGCCGAAACTCGCGAAAAAAAAGGTCTTTGGTCTGCTTTACAGGATCAAATGCGTTGGGATGATAAATTACTCGATTGGGCCATGTCTAACCCCAATTTACGAGTACAATTATTCCGTTTTATTGACTGTTTACCCGCTTTACGCAGTAATGCCGAGATCGCTAATCATCTCCAACAATACCTCGGTGATGCTTCCGTAGAACTGCCCAGTGCGCTGAAAAGTATCCTCAACTTTAGTGATCCTAACTCCCTACCGGCTCAAACGGCCGCCAGTGTGATCAGTAAATCCGTAGAAACCTTAGCTCGTAAGTATATCGCTGGGGAAGACCTAGGGCAAATTACTCGCACTGTCACCCGTCTGCGGAAGGAAAAAATGGCTTTTACTATAGATCTCCTCGGTGAAGCGGTAATTACTGAAGCAGAAACCCAAGTTTATCTACAAAGTTATCTCGATTTAATGACCCATTTGGCTCAAGAAGCGAGCAAATGGAACAAAGTTAGCCAAATTGATGAAGCGGACGGCGACTTATTACCACAAGTGCAGGTTTCTGTCAAGCTAACTGCCTTTTATTCTCAGTTTGATCCCATAGATCCCATTGGTAGTAAGGAAAAAGTTTGCGATCGCATTCGCCTACTATTGCGACGCGCTCAGGAGTTAGGGGTAGCAGTCCATTTTGATATGGAACAGTACGTTTATAAAAACCTCACCCTGGCTATCCTGAAAGAATTACTCCTAGAAGAAGAATTTCGCAGTCGTACCGATATTGGTATCACCCTACAGGCATATTTAAGAGATTCTGCCCAAGATTTACAAGATTTAATTAATTGGGCCAAACAGCGCGGTTATCCCCTGACTGTCCGGCTAGTCAAAGGCGCTTACTGGGATCAGGAAACGATTAAATCTCGGCAAAATCATTGGCCACAGCCGGTATATAACGAAAAATCGGCCACCGATGCCAATTATGAGCGGATGACGCGGTTATTATTGGAAAATCATCAATATTTATACGCTGCTATCGGTAGTCATAACGTGCGATCGCAAGCTTTGGCTTGTGCAATCGCAGAAAGTTTGGAAATTCCCCGTCGTCGCTTTGAAATGCAGGTATTGTACGGCATGGGCGACCAATTAGCCAAAGCCTTAGTGAAGCGGGGTCATCGGGTGCGGGTTTATTCCCCCTACGGACAACTTTTACCCGGTATGGCCTACCTAATCCGCCGTTTATTAGAAAATACTGCTAATAGTTCCTTCCTACGGCAAAATTTGGAGGATCGTCCCGTGGAAGATTTAATCGCAGCCCCCCGGGTTTTAGGCAATGATAACCCGATTATCCCCGGTTTTCCTAATGCCCCCGATACAGATTATGCCAACGAGCAATTAAGAAATAAAGCGAGTCAAGCTCTTACTTTTGTCAAAAATTCCCTTGGTAAGACCTATTTACCCCTAATTAATGGCGAATACGTTGCCACCAATGTTCAAATCAATTCCGTTAATCCCTGTAACCCGCAGGAAATAGTGGGAAAAGTAGGCTTAATTGAGGTGGAACAGGCAGAAAAAGCGATCATAGCGGCTAAACAGGCTTTTCCTGCTTGGAAACGCACCCCAGTGGCTAAAAGAGCCGAAATACTGCGAAAAGCGGCAGATTTGATGGAAGCGCGACGACACGAGTTATCGGCCTGGATTTGTTTGGAAGTGGGCAAAGTTATCCAACAGGCGGATCCAGAAGTGTCAGAAGCGATCGATTTTTGCCGTTATTACGCCTCCGAGATGGAAAGACTGGATTTAGGGCATAATTTCGACGTAGCAGGCGAGAATAATCGTTATTCCTACCAACCCCGGGGTATTGCTTTAGTGATTTCTCCCTGGAATTTCCCCCTAGCGATCGCAGTTGGCATGACAGTGGCAGCTTTAGTAGCAGGTAACTGCACGCTATTGAAACCGGCCGAGACTTCTTCGGTGATTACGGCGAAATTTGCCGAGATTCTCCTAGAAGCGGGTATTCCTGCCGGAGTCTTCCAATATATCCCGGGTAAAGGTTCCCAGGTGGGGGCGCATTTAGTTAGCCATCCCGATGTTCACCTAATCGCCTTCACCGGTTCACGAGAAGTGGGCTGTCGCATCTATACAGATGCCTCTATCGTGCAAAAGGGTCAAAAACAACTAAAACGAGTTATCGCCGAAATGGGCGGCAAAAATGCCCTAATTGTCGATGAGAGTGCCGATTTAGATCAGGCCGTTGTCGGTGCGGTTAAGTCCGCTTTTGGCTACACCGGCCAGAAATGTTCGGCCTGTTCGCGGATAATCGTTCTGGAAAGCGTCTATGATAGCTTTGTGGATCGCTTTGTCGAGGCTACCAAGTCCCTCAATATCGGGCCGACGGATTTACCAAGTACGGAAGTAGGACCGGTTATCGACGAGAAAGCTCAAGCAAGAATTCGGGAATATATCGAAACTGGCAAAAAAGAGGCAGAATTGGCTCTAGAGATGCCAATTCCAGAGGTGGGTTACTTCGTCAGTCCCACCGTCTTTAAGAATGTTCCCCCTGATGCGGTAATAGCGATGGAGGAGATTTTTGGTCCAGTGGTGGCGATTATCAAAGTGAGTAATTTCGAGCAAGCTTTAGCCGTAGCTAACGGAACCGACTATGCTTTAACTGGTGGCTTATATTCTCGCACTCCTGCCCATATTAACCGAGCTATGCAGGAATTTGAAGTGGGAAATCTCTATATTAACCGGGGAATCACCGGTGCGATTGTCTCCCGTCAACCCTTCGGGGGTTTCAAGATGTCGGGGGTAGGTTCCAAAGCAGGGGGTCCCGATTATCTGCTGCAATTCCTCGAACCTCGTCACATCAGCGAGAATATTCAACGTCAGGGATTTGCACCGATTGAAGGGGTCGATTAAGCGATTTATAGCTAAAATTGGCGATTATTGGGGGTTTCTACCCCCAAATCGGGTTAAATTATCGGCTAATACTAAATTCGGTTATTAAAGACTGATTATTTATTCCCCCTATTGCCTTCTGCATGAGTAGAAAACGGGTTTCTCCGAGAAACCCGTTTTCTGTGCGTTACTCAGGAATCAGGAGTCGGTCGTCAGGAGAATATTTCTATTTGTTTTCCCTTCTCCCTGCTCCCTTCCCCCCACCTCCCTATCTCCCCACTCTCCTAGACTTTTTAAACAGGATTTAGTATGACAGGGGACTCCCCAACTGTTGTCTTTCTTACCTGATTTCTTGGCTGTCAACCTACTGCTATATACTTAAGTTGAGAATTGCGTCGGCCCATCAAGAAAAGACTATGACGATTGAAACCGTTGCCACAAAACCCTTTAGTGACCAAAAACCGGGGACTTCCGGACTACGAAAATCCGTTCCCGTTTTTCAACAACCCCATTATCTGGAAAATTTTATTCAAGCTATCTTCAACACTTTAGACGGTATCGAGGGTCAAACCCTAGTTGTCGGTGGAGATGGTCGTTATTATAACCGTCAAGCTATTCAAACTATCCTGAAAATCGCCGCCGCTAACGGTATCGGTAGAATCCTCGTGGGAACCGATGGTATTGTCTCCACTCCCGCTATTTCTGGGTTAATTCGCGAAAATAACGCTTTTGGTGGTATTGTTCTCTCCGCTAGTCATAACCCCGGCGGTCCAGAGGGGGATTTTGGCATTAAGTACAATATTACTAACGGCGGACCAGCCCCGGAAAATATCACCGATGCAATTTATGCTGAGACTAAGGTGATTAGCAGTTATAACATCCTCTCAGGGGCCGATATTAACCTCGATCGCCCCGGTTCCTTTAAACTGGGAACTATGGATGTGGAAGTGATCGATGCGGTTACTCCCTACGTCAAAATGATGGAAAAGATTTTTGATTTCGATCGCATTCAGGCCCTACTCACTTCTGGTAAGTTTAAAATGTGCATGGATTCTCTCCATGCGGTGACGGGTCCCTACGCTTATGCTCTATTTGAACAGCGTTTAGGTGCGCCCAAGGGTACAGTGTTAAATGGTATTCCCCTAGAGGACTTTGGTGGTGGTCATCCCGACCCTAACCTAGTCTATGCCCATGATCTGGTAGAAATTCTCTTTGGTCAAGAGGCTCCGGATTTTGGGGCTGCTTCCGATGGCGATGGCGATCGCAATATGATCCTCGGTCGGAATTTTTTTGTTACCCCCAGTGATAGTTTAGCTGTACTAACTGCTAACGCTCATCTAGTACCGGGCTATCAAAATGGTATCACGGGAGTGGCGCGATCGATGCCCACCAGTGCGGCGGCCGATCGCGTAGCGGCTAAACTGGGAATTGACTGTTATGAAACTCCCACCGGTTGGAAATTCTTCGGTAATTTGTTAGATGCGGGGAAAGCAACCCTTTGTGGTGAGGAAAGTTTCGGCACGGGTTCCAATCATATTCGCGAAAAAGATGGTTTATGGGCGGTTCTTTTCTGGTTAAATATTTTGGCAGTTAAAGGGGAATCGGTAGAGGAAATTGTTCGCAGTCATTGGCAAGAATTCGGTCGTAATTTCTATTCTCGTCATGATTATGAAGAGGTCGCCTTAGAACCGGCTAAAGAGATGATGGCACGTCTCCAGCAGTTGGTTTTAGACCTTAAGGGTCAAAAATTTGGTAACTATGAAGTGGAATATGCCGATGATTTTAGCTACACGGATCCCGTGGATGGTAGTGTCAGTAAAAATCAAGGTATTCGCATTGGTTTTACCGATGGTTCTCGGATTGTTTATCGTCTATCGGGTACGGGAACTAAAGGAGCAACTCTCCGGGTTTATCTAGAAAGTTATGAACCGGACGCAAGTAAACACGATATCGACACCCAAAAGGCCCTACAACCCTTAATTGATTTAGCGGAAGAAATCGGTCAAATTCGTCAATCTACTGGACGGGAACAACCCACGGTTATTACCTAAAATCTAGGGAGAAGCTATCAGTTTTTGTCGGGGAATTTTTTGACCTGCTTATCACTGATAGCCCCTCTTTAGTTACTTTCAGTAATTGCCCTGTGGTACAATTTCTGAATTCCCGTCACTAATTTATCTAACATTGAACGATGGCTATCGTGAGTCGGATCAAAACTTTGCACTTTGGTTAATAACTTTGCTTCCTGTACGTCCACGTCGTCATCGCTATAGATTAAAGTGCTAATCGATGCTAGTAGATCTTGATAGGTTTCTGGACTAGGATTATCGCCTAAATAGGACTCCAACCATCGATAACATTCACTGGTTTTAACTGGTTTTAGTTCCGATAATAGTGGTTTAATCTCTGGATCATCATCAAGTTTTTCCCTCACAGCTACCTGTCGTAAATAACTTCTTTCTGATGGTTGAATCACACCATCAATCCAAGCAACACCGATGAGAATTTTCAGTAATTGTTTATTTTTCATCTCACACTTCCTTGACTAACTTAGCCATAAAAAAACCGTCTTGATTATGTCGATGGGGTAACACTTCGATCGCTCCCGTTTCTGTATAGTATTCTGAGAAAGATGAATTAGAGTCGGGAGTGGCCATTTTCCAATCGGGATGAGCGGCTAAAAACTGCTCGATCACTCTTTCATTTTCTAACGGATTTAAGGTACAGGTGGCATAAACTAAGATTCCCTTCGGTTTTACCCAAGTGGCAGCCGAGGCTAAAAGTTCCCCCTGTCGTTTGGCTAGTACAGGTAAATTTTCGGGTGTTTGTCGCCAACGTATATCAGGACGCTTGTGCAGGGTTCCCAATCCTGAACAGGGAGCATCGATTAGTACACGATCGGCGATGCTACACCACTGGGGACGATCGCGACTATCCCCTAGATGTATTTCGATCGCTTTTAAGTCTAATCTTTTAATATTGGCTTCTAACTGTCGTAAACGGGATGCCGTTTGATCACAGGCTAATATTCTACCTCGATCGCCCATTAATTCGGCAATATGAGTGGTTTTTCCCCCCGGTGCCGCACAAGCGTCGATAATTGTCTCTCCGGGCTGGGGATCGAGGAGATAAGTGACTAATTGGGCGCTAATATCCTGTAGGGTGTAATTTCCGGCTCTAAATCCCTCTAAACGCTCAATATTGCCTAAACCAGAGGTTAAACGGCAAGCTAGAGGTAATTTAAGATGATTAAAAGTTATATTGGCTGATTCTAACTCATTTTCTAGGGCTTCTCGGCTAGTTTTCAGGGGATTAATCCGAATATCGAGGTCAGGAGAGCGATTAAACCATTGACACAGTTGTTCCGTTTCCGTAACACTAAAGCGATCTAACCACAATTGCACCAACCAATCGGGGAAACTGTGGAGAATGCCCAATCTAGAAGCGGTATTTTCTGGCAAAATTAAAGGATCGTCGCCATTAGCAGTTAAACGGAGATATTGCCGCAGCATTCCGTTAACCACCGCCGCTAATTTGCCTAAATGACTGATTTTAGTTAATTCTACCGCCGTATTCACCGCCGCTGATGGGGGAATCTGGGAGAGATAACGCAGTTGATAAAGACCAATATGAAGAATTCGCCGTAAATCTGGGGGTTGCTGGGCCGCGGTTTTTTTCCCCAGGCGATCGAGCAGCGCATCCAGAGTTCTTTGTCGGCGCATTGTACCATAAACAATCTCCGTTGTCAAGGCTTTGTCAAAACAATTTAAGGAACTAGCGGACAAATGACGATCAAGAGCGCGATCGGGATAGGTGGAAAAGCGATCGATATCGCGTAAAATCAGCCAAGCCAGCTGACGAGCATTATTCATGCTGTTTCTAGACGATTGCGGAGGAATTGGCGTAAAATAGTCAGCGCCGGAATCGGGATTTCGTGGCCCATATTTAACTCGTGATATTCGACGTTAACCCCCAAACCAAGCAGTAAATCTCTGGCTTGACGAGCGGCAGTAATAGGAACGACGGGATCCTGCTTACCATGAACAATTAAGACATTTTGTGGACCTTGGGGATGGGGTTCACTGTGCAGATAACCACTCAGGGAACCCAATCCCGCCAAGGGTAAGGATAAACCCACATCCAGCGTCATCGCTCCCCCTTGGGAAAAACCAGTCAAAAAAGTCCGCTCTAGGGGAATACCGGTGGTTGCTTCTAGGGAAATAATCCAATCGTGCAACTGTTGACGACTAGCGACTAAACCTTGATAATCGGAGGTTTCTAACGCATACCAGGCGCGTCCCCCCGGCACTTGCGGATGATTAAAAGGAGCATTGGGAAACAAAAATTGACAATCAGCCAGATCCAGCATCGATGCAAGGGGGGCCAGATCCATCGCATCCGCACCCCAACCGTGCAGCATGATCACTAGATAGCGAGCGGGATTTTCCGGGGAAGAGGGAATGACAATCGGGTTAAAAGACAGAGTTTTTTCCTCGCAATTCTCTTTTTTTTCTATTCTATAGCGATTTTCCCCGGGGTGAGATGGCTGTTGGGGAGTCTTTTTAGCGCTCGGTGATCAGTAATCAACACTATTCTACTGTTTCGGTTAAACCGACAATCCGCACTTCAAAATGTAGCCTAAAACAGCATAAACTCATTCAAGAAAGAATAAGTAAAAATACTCAGATAATTAGTCCCAAAAAAATGAGACAATCAAAAAGCTCAAAAATCTATTAAAGAAACAAAAACTGTCTCCTATCTCAGAGGTAAAACTTAACAACCTAGATCACTTAGGAATAGTAGCCTAGCTAATTGACGTAATAAGAATAGTTGAAATAATCAACTCTAAATTAGGAATCGACCATCGAGAAAAAAATTCAGCAGGAACAGTGGTCAAAGCTATTCTAATCAATGAATTAGGATTTATTTCCAGACCTTTACACTTATTTTAAGTGGGTTTTGCGGAAGAACTTTTTCAGCAAAACCTATTGATGCTTATAGGATAGTCACTACTCCTGGAATTGTTGGGAATTAGTTTAACTCTTGCATCGGAAAAAATATTTGGTATTTTATGATTTCTCCTCAACCCTTGATTGGTTGAGTATTTTTTTGATTATTCTGTTTTTTTTTCTTTGAAAATACCGGCTGTTTTTTATGCTTCAAAGTGAAGTGCGGAATATGGGTTAAAATAAAAAGGGGAACCAAAAACCAAGCTGCTGGTATTTTTCCTCTGGGCATGGTGGCGCAGTTTATAGAATTTAGCTGGAATTTATGAATCATTTTCTGCATTCTTTCACTGTTTTTCCTGATTTTGCCCGAAAATCTCGCTCTTACTCCCTAGGTAAACTGCGACGACCCTTAATCTTCCTGTTTACCGTCGGTTGTCTGACTAGCGTGGTCGGTTATCGTTTCTATAATCAGCCGAAATTGGCCGTCGGGACTATTTCTCCAGTCACAATTATCGCTCCCGAAGATGCCAGTTTTCAAGACCAAGAAACCACCGACCTCAAACGCCAAAAAATTCGGGCCGGACTGCTTCCCCGACTGAAAAGAGACCCCCAAACCACTGCCGAGATTGAGCAATCGCTACGGGACACTTTAGGACAGTTAAGTCAAATTAGCCCATTTTTGCCAAAAAATTCGATTTTACTGAGCAGGACTATTTCTAACGCCACACTGGGAACGCTGCTCACCTTTTCTGCCGCTCAATGGTCAACTCTAAAAAGCGGCCTCAACTATGAAGAATCTTTTGCAAAACCCTTGACAAAAGAACAGGAATATGCAGTACAGGAAATACAAGCCTATCGTCAGCGCGTGACGAAGGGAAACTTTGAGCAATTTATCGATCGATTGGAGCAGTTACGGCAAATACAGGAGCAAACCAGCCAAAATTATCGGCATTCCAGCTTAAATAAACTCAAATATGCCGCTCTGATCACAGTGGCCCAAATGGGCGATCGAGAATGGCAAAACCTAGAAAAAGCCGTCCTGCAAGCGGGGCGCCGGATTTTGGTGCAAGGCATTCCCCCCGGGATTTCCACCAGTCACCTACAGGATACCATCGCTGTGCAGATTAGCAGCGATCGCCTAAACCGTCGTCAGCAGCTTTTAGCTGAAAATATCCTTCTGGCAGCTCTAGAGGGACAAACGAACCTGATAGAAGATCGAGAGGCCACCAAAGAACAAGCCACTAAAGCGGTGGAAGCGGTAGATATGGTCATGTCTAATGCTCAAACAGGTCAAATTATCGTTAAAGCAGGCGAAAAAATTACTCAAGCTCAGTTTGTTCTCATCGATGGCTTTGGTTTAAGCGAACGGGGCATTAACTGGATGGGTTTAGGATCAACGGCAATCCTTGTCACCGGCGCGATCGGGACTTTTTGCCTCGTTGCTCAACGTCTCCATCGGCCTCTGCGTCACAGGGATTTTCTGCTCTTGGGTTTACTGAGTTTTACCACACCGATCCTAGTGATCGCCAATATTCCCTTTACCAATCTGGCAGCCGTGGGTTTATTAGTCAGCAGTTTCTATGGCCCGACTTTGGCCGTCACCCAAGTCCTCTTAACTGCCGGTCTTTCCCTATTCAGTATCCAAGCTATCAGCGCTGATTTAATCGCCGGGACGATTGGGGGACTATTAGCTGCGATGATAGCGGCAAAATTGCGCTCCCGGGATGAATTATCGCTCCTAGGGATGGGAATCGGAGTCAGTCAAGGGGGTGTTTATCTGCTCACCTACCTAATCGTTAGCGCCACGGCCAGCACAATCATCTATACTCTACTACCCACGGCGCTCGTCTATGGTCTATCGGGAATAGCTTGGACGGTAATCGCCCTAGGATTATCCCCCTATTTGGAACGCTGTTTCGATGTGGTGACTCCCATTCGTCTGGTGGAGTTGTCCAATCCTAATTGTAGTTTGCTCAAACGTTTGGCCACGGAAGCGCCGGGTACTTTTCAACATACCCTTTTTGTCGCCTGTTTAGCTGAAGCGGCCGCCCGAAAACTGCACTGTAATGTGGAATTAATTCGCACGGGAACCCTCTATCACGATATCGGGAAAATGCACGATCCCCTCGGTTTTATTGAAAATCAAATGGGTGGCCCGAATAAACACGATGAAATTAATGATCCCTACGTCAGCGCCGAGATTATTAAAAAGCACGTTAGCGAAGGGTTAGTCATGGCCCGCAGACACGGTTTACCGCGAGTGGTCCGCGATTTTATTCCCGAACATCAAGGCAATCTCTTAATTTCCTATTTTTATCAGCAAGCTTTGCAAAAATCCGCCCAAAATGTTCAAGAAATCGTTGATGAGGCGGCCTTTCGCTACGATGGTCCGATTCCCCAATCTCGAGAAACGGCGATCGTTATGTTGGCCGATAGTAGCGAGGCCGCTTTGCGATCGCTAAAGGAGGCCTCCCCAGAACAAGCTATGGATATGATCAAAAAGATTTTTCAGGCCCGATGGCGCGAGCAACAATTAGTAGATAGTGGTATTCGTCAAGAGGAATTACCAATTATTGCCGAGGTTTTTGTGCAGGTTTGGCAACAATTTCATCATCAACGCATTGCCTACCCAAAAGCGGTTTTAGAAGTCTCCTCAGCCAAAAAAATATGAAAAAAGATACTTGGCTAAATCAGTTACAATTTCTCTACGAACAAGATGAACATCTCTGGTTGACTGAAACAATTAAGCTTCTCAAGGCAAATCGTCTAGCTGAGTTGGATATTCAACATTTAATCGAGGAGTTGGAGGCTTTGAGCAAACGGGATAAAAATCGAGTTGAGAGTTTTTTAAGACAGATAATTATTCATCTTGTGCTGTGGCAATATTGGTCAGAAGAATTTGAATTAAATCATCGACATTGGCAAGGAGAAATCGCCACGTTTAGAGTTCAGCTAAATCGATACTTAAGCACCAATCTAGAAAAATATCTCCTAGATAACCAAGAAAGAATCTATCAAGATGCGGTTTTTATTGTCGGACAAAAAACTGAAATGTCTCCGCACAATTTCCCTCTAAATTGTCCATATTCCCTCGAACAAATGCTTGATAGGCATTGGTTGCCAGAGCGAAATTAGTTAAATCCCACAGAAAAAAATCAAGGATAATTACCAAAATGCTACTAATTACTCTCAACGAAAATACTTTATCTTTATCTCCGGGCAGTCAAGTTATTTTTCCGTATCAGACTTGGGAAGATTACAAAAGATTGCTGAGGTTACGTCTCCATAAAACCTATCCCAAACTCTATTTTAATCGCAAAACTCAAGAAATTCGGCTTATGTCTCCCCTACCAAGTCATGGCAATCGTATTGATACATTAAGGGATTTAGTAAAAATTATCCTCCGTCGTCAAGGTAAAGACTGGCAATGTTTTGATCCGATTACCTTGAAAATACCGGGAGAAGCGGGAGTAGAACCAGATACTTGTTTTTATATTGATAATAGACAGGCAATTTTAGGCAAAGAAAGAATTGATTTAACTGTTGATCCTCCTCCCGATTTAGCTATAGAAGTGGATTTTAATTCCCTGACTGATGTAGAGGCTTATCAATTGCTAAAAATACCCGAATTGTGGGTTTATCGTCGGGAAGAATTAAAAATATATTTGTTAATAGAAGATAGTTATCAAGAAAGGGGAAATAGTCGTCTCTTTCCCGATATAAATATTAAGAAACTTTTCCCCTATTATGTTGAACTAGGCTGGAATCAAGGGTCTAGTCTGGCCTTACGTCAATTTGAAGCTTTAGAGAATTTTGGTTAAAACACTTTTTGTATAAAAGTGAGCCATGTACTCAATTAATATAAATAGTTTTTAAGCTATTCCAGTTGAAATTAACCCAATTGCAGAAGCTCAGATTGCACCGGAATATATTCAATGCCAATCGGCAAGACCTCAAAAACTAATGAAAGAGATTCTGGCATGATTACAATAAAATAGGGTCATCTGGCCGCATTCAGGTTTAACCGACTTAAAATATTACTTTGTCTGAGGAGCTTTTCAAATTGACAGACGATCGCGTTTATTGGTTAGCATGGTCAAGTATTGCTGGAGTGGGGCCAATTTCCCTGAAGCGACTTTATCAGCATTTTGGCAGTGTCGCTGTGGCCTGGAATGCGTCCGCTAGTGCGATCGCAGAAGTGGCGGGATTTGGCAAAAAGTTAATGGTAGCGGTACAGGAAGGGCGATCGCAAATTGACCCAGAAGCCCTTTTCAGCGAACACATCCAGAAAAACCCCCTTTTTTGGACTCCTAGCGACCCAGAATATCCCCGCTTTCTCGGGGAAATTCCCAGTCCTCCCCCTTTACTTTACTATCAAGGAAAGGTCAATTTAGGGGAAAATCAGGGAAATATCCCCACTGTCGCCATTGTGGGTACTCGTAACCCCACGGATCACGGCCGGCGTTGGGCGCGGCGCTTAAGTACCCTTTTGGCCCAACAGGGATTTACTATTGTTTCTGGTATGGCCGAAGGAATTGACGGAGAGGCACACCAAAGCTGTTTAAAAGCAGGGGGAAGGACGATTGCCGTCTTGGGAACGGGGGTCGATGTGGTTTATCCTAGTCATCATCGGCAGCTACACGCGAACATTCAGAAGCAGGGTTTAGTCATTAGTGAACATCCTGCCGCAACTCAGCCGAATAAAGCCCATTTTCCCAGTCGTAATCGCATTATCGCCGGTTTAAGTCGTGCGACGATTGTTATCGAGGCCCCCGAAAGGTCAGGCTCCCTAATCACAGCTAATTATGCTAACGAATTCGGTGGCGATATCTATGCTTTACCCAATTCTCCCGATATTGCTGCCGCTAGGGGTTGTTTACAACTGATTCATCAGGGAGCAGAAATTATCGTTTCCGAGGAGAAATTATTAGAAATGTTGGGAGCAATTCCCACCACTGACCAATCCGCACCGATTAATCTCTCCCCTTCACTCCCTCCAGAGACATCCCAGGTCGTTAATGCTGCTCCTCCAGCGAATCTAGAACCCAGATTAGTGCAAGTGTATCAGTTATTTAGTAGAGATGCCCTGTTGTTTGACATTATTGTTCAAAAAACGCAAATCCCCACCTCAGAAGTGGCGGGGATCCTATTGGAATTAGAATTAATGGGTCTAGTGACTCAGTTACCCGGTATGCGTTACCAGAAAACCTAGTCAACCCCCAAATGCTTATTTAGGGTATTAGCTAAAGTAGTTTTCGGTGCAGCCCCAACCACCAGATCAACTTTTTGAGCCCTTTTGCGGATCATCAGATTCTAGGTGTTTAGTTAAGGTATTGGCTAAAGTGGTTTTAGGTACAGCCCCGACCACCATATCGACTTTTTGACCTCCTTTGAAGATCATCAGAGTGGGAATACTGCGAATCCCGTACTGACTAGCGATATTGGGGTTTTCGTCGGTGTTGAGTTTCACCACCTTGACCTCCCCCTCGAACTGTTTGGCAATTTCCTCGACAACGGGAGCCACCATTCGACAAGGGCCGCACCAAGGAGCCCAGAAATCCACTAGGACAGGGTCGGCACTATCTAAAACTTCATCTTTAAAGGTGGCATCTGTAACGGCAGTAACCTCTGACATACTTAAGAAATCCTCTAGTAATCACGGTTATCTAGAATACGCAAAAATTCCGTTCTAGAGATTCGTGGTGCGATGTTGACATTCCACTGGTGAAAAGGACGAGAACTAGCTCTAAATCCACTTTAAAGGCCTTAACTTGCATCAGAGGTAGCTTCTTGGATCAATTTCACAAGGGGCATTCTTGTATTTTATAACCCTAGAGGCTCTATTTTGACTTTTTTTTGATAAAGTTTTGTAATATTGCCCGAGTCAAGGACGGGTGATGGCAGCCAGATAAAATTTTCTGGAAGAAAAACCCAAAAAGTCAGCGATTTTATCTAGGCTTAACCTGAGTTTGATTATGATCGGCATAGCCCACTTCCTAATTGAGCTTTTTTATGAAAATTCTGGTCTTAAATGCGGGATCGAGCAGTCAAAAAAGTTGTTTATACGATTTAGATTTTTTCCCCTCCCATCCTCCCCAACCAATTTGGGCAGCGGGGATCGATTGGACGGTTAACCCTGATTACGGGGTTTTAACGGTCAAAGCTCAGGGAACTAAACAGGAAATTAATCTTTCTAGTCGGGATCGTCCAGCGGGAATTGCTCGGATGTTAGATACCTTAGTAACTGGAGAAACTAAGGTAGTAGCCAACCTCACCGAAATTAGTATAGTCGGTCATCGAGTTGTCCATGGTGGCACGGAATATTCCCAGGCAACCATAATCACTCCCCAAGTCAAAGAAACGATTAAAAAGCTGATCCCCCTTGCTCCTAGTCATAATCCCGCTCATTTAGAAGGAATTGAAGCGATCGAGCAATTTTTCGGCGATGTTCCTCAAGTAGCAGTGTTTGACACCGCTTTTCATCGTTCTATCCCTCCTGAGTCTTCTTTTTATCCCATTCCCTACCAATGGAGTGAACTGGGAATCCGTCGCTATGGTTTCCATGGCACCAGTCATCAGTACTGCTCGCAACGGGCCGCCGAATTGTTGGGAAAACCCCTAGAATCCTTGAAAATGGTCATCTGTCATCTGGGTAATGGTGCTTCCCTATCGGCAGTCAAGGGGGGTAAAAGTATCGATACTACTATGGGATTTACCCCCCTAGAGGGATTGATGATGGGAACCCGCAGCGGTTCGATCGATCCGGGGATTCTGATTTATCTAGAGCGAGAATATCAATACAATCCCGATAGTTTAAATAGCTTACTCAATAAAGAATCGGGTTTAAAGGGAATTTCGGGTATTTCTGGGGATATGCGGGCAATTACCACGGCGATGGACGAAGGGAACGAGAGGGCAAAATTAGCATTTGAGATGTATATTCATCGTCTGAAAAGTTTAATCGGATCGATGATCGCTTCTCTAGAGGGGTTAGATGTCTTGGTATTTACGGCAGGAATCGGCGAAAATTCAGCTTTAGTACGGGAAAAAGCCAGTCAAGGCTGGTCTTTTTTGGGTTTAGAGTTAGATTTGGCTAAAAATGCCGCTCGTCCCCGGGATGAGGATATCGCCACCGACAGATCTAAAGTACGAGTGATGGTAATTGCTACGGCGGAAGATTGGGCGATCGCACGAGAATGCTGGCATTTCTTTCAATAGATCGGTGAAGTTAGGCAGATGGCAACTTCAATTACTTGCGATTTTTCCAGTATCCAGGCTCACGACTGCAATGCATGACTGCCAAAATCAGAATGTAGTCTTGCTCAATTGTGTAGAGAACACCGTAAGGAAACTTACGCGCCATACACAGCCGAACATCTTCATCAATTGCAGCGTAACGGGTTGGAGACTCCCTGATCCGATAAACTGTATCCTCGATCGCGTTTATGAACGCTTGAGCAACCTCAACTCTCTGCTCTGTGTAGTATTGAACTGCTTCAGCGTATTCATTCAGCGCTTCAGGATGAAATACGTACCTCATGGCTCAATCAGCCGTCTGACTTGGGCTAAAGCGTCTTCGCCTGGAATTGGTTGAATAGAACCATCTCGCACCTCATCTCTTCGGCGCTTGGCTTCAGTTACCCAAACTGCCTGAATTGCTGAGTCGGTATCGAATTCCAAGCTTTCCACCAACTTGTCTGCTAGGAATGCTCTTGATTCGCTAGGCAGCGACAATATTTCCTCAGTCAGTTGCTCAATTGATCGCATAGTCCCCATCCCTCGCAGAAGGCTCAATCCTGAATGAATTGTATCAAACTTTGACATGAGACGAATTTGAGGAAGCAATCGTCCACCTCAGATCCCACATTATACGGCTTGGTTAGTTGCTCGAAACATTTCGCACCTCTTCGACTAATTTATGCACCTCTACTCCTGAAAAGTGCCTTTGTCCACAACCATTCCACAAGTTCTCAAATTGCTCTCTAAAATGTTTATACCAGTGAGGATCTTGATCGGGTCGCAACTCAAAAGTAGGGGCAAACGAATCAGAGTGGTGTGGGTACATTTCAACGATTATTCGTCCATACGGCTCATCAGGGTCGATCACCACTATGCCAAAGGCTGGTTTGTATGGAAGTAACCCTAATTCGATTTTGTCAGAAGCATTGGCTAGCATCCCAACTCTCTCAAGGGTAGGACGCAGCGTATCAATATAGAATTGACGGCTGCTAACCCCCTTACTACGTAACACTGCTTGATCTGGGGCTGTACTTGCTGGATCCATCAAAATTATTCGTACTTTAGCTCCAACCCTCAAACGCTCTTCTAGACTGACTGAATAGTCACGAAGAGTTCGACTCAGCACTACCCCTCCAAAGCCAATGTACTTTGCTTGTGATATGTCAGGTTCAATAGAACGCTTAACGTTCCAGAAAAAATCGTCTGCGCTTTGAGCTTTTGTCAATTTTTTAGAAAGTTCTTCAAGACTTTCCCTTGTACTGAGACTGGTAGAAACAACTAAAGCTAAGACGGCAAGTGTGATATTTGTCAGTACATCAGGTGAAGCAAGATTGAATATGTCTAGAGCAAGGATGACGAAGGATAAAAAGTAACGTGATGTAATATTCGAGATTGCGCCCCAACGATATATCTCGAAAAGCTTTTTTGATGAACCTAATCACAAACGTTACACTCCTCAAGTCCTCACTCTAATAGACGAAATTTAAGCACTGTCCTAACCGATAGATAAATCTGCCTAACTTACCTTTGGCCATTCTCTTTTGGCTCTTCCGTTGTGGGAATCTCGATAATCGGATGGTTAAGAGCAATCATCAAATGGTCTCCCTCTTGGCTAATACTGCTCGGACTGCTCGCCATTTGGGAGAGGGGATCATTGCGTACCGAGACGAAGTAGGAGCCAACAGCGATCGCCATAGCCGTTAAAATTGCGCCACCATAAACATAATATTGCCGACGACGCTGACCATCGACTTTTCTGAACACCTGTTCTGCCAATCGGTCGCCGGCCATAGTAGCCGGTACGGGAATTTGCCTGAAATTAGTTTGTAATCCCAAGAGCTGCCGATAGAGTTTTTTAGCAGCAGCATCATGGTCTAACCAATGCTGAACTAGCTTTCTTTCCTCTACCGTTACTTCGTTATCAATATAGGCGCTAATTAAATCGAAACGATGAGCTTCCTCGTTATTTTCATCTAAAAACAAAATATCCTCGGTTGCGGAGTTGCAATCGCTGTCATCGTGACGCAACAAAGACTTGATCCATTGAACGTCTTCGGGTTGATAATTATTCATGGTTGACCTCGACCAGAAGCGATCGGTATGCAATCACTTTTCACCAGCACGGAGCTAGTTAACTTTAACGACTCCTCACTTCGGCCGTTAGTGCCGAATCACCACAATTTTCTTTAGCCTTCGGTAAAATAGGGCTGTAAAACGGATTGTAATTTAGCGCGAGCGCGAGCAATGCGAGATTTAACAGTTCCTAAAGAAACTCCCGTCATCTCGGCAATTTCTTCGTAGGCCATGCCTTCAATTTCTCGCAGAATAATAGTTGTCCGAAAAGCTTCTGGTAAACCAGCGATCGCCGCCTGCAATTGATCGTAGAATTCGTGGGTGGTGAGATGTTCATCGGGACTGGGGTAATCGGACTCGATATCCCAATCGATTTCGCCATCTTCCACGCGCCGGGGAGCATCGAGAGAAATGGGGTGATTAACCCGCTTGCGTTTCCGCAATTCGTCGTAAAAAAGATTAGTAGCAATGCGACTTAACCAACCGCGAAACTTGAGGGGTTCATGGAGACGGTTAATATTGCGATAGACGCGAATCCAGACCTCTTGAGCCAAATCAGCGCGATCTTGCCAATCGGGAGCCAAATGATAGAGTAATTTATCAATATGAGCCTGATAGCGCCGCAGCAGTTCCGCAAAAGCTGCTCGATCTGGCTGACACCCTTCCTGACAGCGTGCAATTAGATCGTAGTTGGAGAGTTTGTCAGGGGACACGGGGTTTTGAGACTGTTTGGACTCAAGTGACCAAGATGCTGGAATCGATTGACTCATGGGATTTCCTCAAGGGTATAAGCTCCTCACTCAGAGGTTGAGGACGGGACAAGTCAGTAAAGGTTCCCGAAAATAAATAATTTTTTTCCCATATTTCGATTCTAACCGATCGAGGCATTCATCTGGGGGAGCAAGGGAGCAGCAAGTGGGGAGGTGGGGTAGTAGGGTAGTGGGGAGAATACATAAAAGCTGTCTCGGAGTCTCGGAGTCTCCTGAATAGCTCTGTAAGTTAGGTTTTTTCCCTAGCGAGAATAAAGACGCTGCCTTCGCTGCCGCGACCGATGCGGAGATCTTCATCGAGATAGGTGATATCGAGCCAACCGGTTTGTGGGCGATTATTGAAGGAAAAATCGAGGGGAGGAAATTTTTGGCCACTCTCGATCGCATCGATAAATTCTTGGGCAGAATGATAATTGAGAAGACGTTGCAGACCGAGGATCGAGCGCTCAAATTTGACCATTATCCGACGCTCGGATGTGGGTTCAAAGGTAGCGGAGACGATTACTACCCCTTCTAGCCAAGGCACGCCGATAATTTCAGCAATATTGTAGAGTTTAGCCTTGTTCAGGTCGAGATATTGATAAATTTGCCCTAATTGAAAAAAAGGTAGGCGATCTATTCCCAGAATGTTGCGGCTGCTGGTAAATAATAAGCGCCAATTACCCCCTAATAGTTGTTTAACTTCGAGGGGATGGGGATGGGGATTGTGATCCTCCAATTGTTCGATCGCCGCTAAAATCCGCACGCGGTCGCTTTCCGTGGCCAGGAGTCCGCGATTTCTACCAGCGATCAATTCCAGTAATTTCGCTTTGGCATCCATAGAATCTCCCTTATTTTATAAATTACCTCGACCTGCGAGGCACTCGATCGAGGTTTTTGGTGGCCCTAAGAGGCCCACCCACGCCGATGATTTCAGGGGTTCAACGGGGTTTTAACCTCGGTGAGCGGCATTTTTAACTGTTGACTTAATTATTTTAACACAGATTAAATGCCGCAGTTTTAAAACTTTTTCATAACCGTAATTAAGTGATCGAAATAGGGAACAATTGCGGTTTTTTCTGAGTCTCTAAAATACGCTAAACTGTATGCTTTTAAAGCTTCTAACCCCGAAATCATCGCCCCTAATGGTACTTGTAATTCTTGGTAAAGAAGACGCATATTTTCCAATCCCTCGGCGCTGGTGTAGGGAATCTGCTGTCCGGCGACACCGTAGGTAATACAACGTAAAAAGTTCCAGAAATCACGCCAACAAGCTTCGGCGCGGTGGGGTGGATAAAGATCGCCCCCGGGTTGAAGAATGGTAGGAAATTGGCTGAAGACAGTCTGACGGGCGTTATCGACGATAAAATTAGCATTATCCCGCAGTTTTCGAGCTTGTTGACTAGAAACAAGTAAATCAGGCTCTAAATTGACGATAGTATCTAAATCCCTATCGTCGAGATAGCGAGTTTGATTATCCGCTTGTTGCCAAATAGCGATCGCTGCTTGCTGATAGGGCCAATCAGCGAAACTGATGATTCTCGCTTTTGGGATTAATTGCTGGGCGCGCTCACTCAAAGGCATCGATCGCTCTCCGTCGGGTCAAATTAGGCGGTTAAGATCTCTTTTACCATAAATGATCGAAAAATTAGCGATAACTAGAGATTTTTTGCAATCTGCCCGGGAGGATCGCTTACAATGAACAAAGGCTAAATCATTATAATTTGATCATCATGTCAGTTTTAATAGCGATCGGTGTACTTGCCCTATTAATTGTCGTTCACGAATTAGGTCATTTTGCCGCTGCTCGTTGGCAATCTATCCATGTTAGTCGCTTTTCCATCGGTTTTGGTCCAGCTTTAGCTAAATATCAAGGTAAAGAAACAGAATACGCCCTCCGCGCCATTCCTTTAGGGGGTTACGTTGGTTTTCCCGATGACGATCCCGATAGTCAAATTCCCAATAACGATCCTGATTTATTACGCAATCGTCCTGTTTTCGATCGAGCTATCGTCATTAGTGCCGGGGTAATTGCTAATTTAATTTTTGCCTATTTTTTGCTTGTTACCCAAGTCGCTACGGTGGGTTTTCCCCAAATTAACTATCAAGAAGGGGTAATTATTCCAGAGGTTTTCACCTCGGAAAATTCCGTCGCTAAACAAGCGGGAATACAAGCAGGGGATATTGTCCTCGCTATCAATGATCAGCCCCTTGGTGCTTCTCAGAATGCCATTATTGACTTCCGTGACATTATTCAATCTTCCCCCGATCAACCCCTAAAATTAACCATCAAACGCCCCACAGAAACTCTCGATTTAATCGTTACTCCGGAATTGGGAAGTGATGGTCAGGGTAAAATTGGGGTGAGATTGGCTCCTAACGGTGAAGAAACTCGCCTGAAAGCCGATAGTTTTGGTCAAGCTTTTAGCTTGGGTGCGGGTGAATTTCAACGATTAACCCTATTAACCGTGCAAGGTTTTGGGCAGTTAGTTAGTAACTTTAAAGACAGTGTTCAACAGGTAGCAGGACCGGTTAAAATTGTCGAATATGGAGCAGCAATCGCTCGTAATGATGCGGGTAATCTTTTTCAATTTGCCGCCCTAATTAGTATTAACTTAGCGGTGATTAATATTCTGCCTTTACCTGCTCTTGATGGTGGTCAGTTGGTATTTTTATTAATCGAGGCTTTGGTAGGTAAACCTCTCCCAACTAAACTGCAAGATAACATCATGCAAACAGGTCTAGTTTTACTCTTAGGATTAGGAGTTTTCTTAATCGTGCGCGACACGGCTAACCTAGCAGTTTTTCAGGATTTATTCCAGTGATGGCCCCGCGAAAAAAAACTAAGCTTCAACTGCGCGCCCTAGAGATTTTAAGCAACTTAAAGCGATTATATCCAGAGGCAACCTGTAGCTTAAATTATCAAACTCCCGTGCAGTTATTGGTGGCAGTTATTCTCTCGGCACAATGCACTGATGAGCGTGTAAATAAGGTAACTCCTGCTTTATTCGCCCGTTTTCCCGATGCTAAATCCTTAGCTTTTGCCGAGCGAGAGGAGTTAGAAACCCTGATTCGTTCCACGGGATTCTATCGCAATAAAGCTAAAAATATTCAGGGTGCTTGTCAAAAAATCCTCAAGGATTTTCAGGGGGAAGTACCCAAGACAATGGCGGAATTATTAACTTTACCCGGGGTAGCTAGAAAAACCGCTAATGTGGTACTTGCTCACGCTTACGCGATTATTGAGGGGGTGACAGTAGATACCCACGTTAAGCGCTTAAGTAATCGTTTGGGTTTAACTACTAATAACGATCCGGTGAAAATTGAACGGGATTTAATGGCTTTACTACCTCAACCAGATTGGGAAACTTTTTCTATTAGTATTATTTACCACGGCCGGGCAGTTTGTAAAGCAAGAAATCCCGCTTGTTTTTCCTGTCAATTAGCCTCTCTTTGTCCCGCAGCAAACAGTAAACAGTAAACAGTAAACAGTAAACTCACACCTGATAACTGGTAACTGAATCACTGATAACTGATCTGGTGGCTATCTCAATGGAGCGAGATGAATCGCCACCAGAATAAAACTAACGCGGTAGGGTTTCCACTTTTGGGGAGTTTTTTTGGTTCTCGACGTATTTTTTTAGTTGTTCGACGGTAACGCCGCCACAACTAGCCACGAAATAAGCTCCCGTCCAAAAATAGGGTTTATTGTCGAAATACTTTGCCGCCAAATCTGGAAATTCCTTTCTAATTAAGCGACTACTAACTGTTTTAAGGTTAGCGATTAGTTTGGATAAAGCGATGTCAGGCTTGTCATCGATAATCCGGTGAACGTGATCCGATTCACCGTTGAAATCAAGCAATGCGCTTTCCCATTTTGTGAGCGTTGATACAAAGATTTCTTTCAGTCGGGCTAAGATTTCATCGTTAATAAGTAGTCATGCAAAATTAATTACCTGCCCGATCGAGCTAAAACCCTTACGGGGCAATGATCGTCATGTGTAAATAATTTTGCCTAGGTACTTAGCAATGGTCGGTATTTGATGACGAATACAACGTGGGCGGTAAGTCTATAAACAGAACGAAATCCATGATTGTAATCAGTTGACATATTAGGCAGTAAGTGTTATAATCTAGCTATACATCACGAAACTAACGACAGTGATAACGCTTACCTACCAGTACAAACTAAAGGTAAACAGGCAACAGGAACGGGAGATCGTCCACATTCTTGATGTTTGTAAGAGCGTTTATAATTACGCGCTCTCGGAACGGAAAGATTGGTTAAACTCTCGAAAGTGTCTTGCGGATCGTTGTTCGTTAGTTTCCGAGTACATAATTCCTGCGGATGAACCCTATCCTAATTACTTCGTTCAAGCCAAAAATCTAACGGAAGCTAAAAAAGTTTACCCGATATTAAAGACGGTTAACGCTCAAGTCTTACAGCAAGTCTTAAAAACTTTAGATAAAGCGTTTGACCAGATGAAATCGAAAGGCTTCGGCTTTCCTAGATTCAAGAAAAAGATGCGAAGTTTTGTTTTCCCCGCGCTGTCAAAAAACTTTCTAGGGGATGGATGTTTGAATTTTCCACAATTGGGAAAAATTCGGATTAGGAAATCCAGAAAGTACCCGTCTGGGTTCGAGCCTAAACAAGCTCGAATTATCCAAAAAGCGTCGGGATTTTACGTTTCGGTTTCCTTCCAATCTACGGAATTAGTTCCCGATATGACATTTGGGAAAACCTGTTTAGGAATCGACTCTACGGAATTAGTTCCCGATATGACATTTGGGAAAACCTGTTTAGGAATCGACGCGGGGATTGAGAGTTTTGTCGCTACTTCACGAGGAGATTTAATCAAAGCCCCTCGATTTTTGTTGAAAGTACAGAGTAAGCTTAAATTGCTACAAAGACGCTTGAAACGGAAAACTAAAGGCTCTAGCAATTGGTTAAAACTTCAGGAGAAGATAGCAAGATTACACGAAAAAGTGTCTAATACTCGTAGAGATTGGCACTTTAAACTAGCTCATTACCTTTGTGATCTTGCTGATAATATCTTTGTCGAAGATATTAACTTCGTTTCCTGGTCTAGAGGGATCGTTAGAAAACAATCTCTGGATTCAGGCATCGGTAGTTTTATTAATGAGATACTACCGTTTGTTATTTGGAAACGGGGAAAATATTATCTTAAGGTTGATAAAAACGGAACTTCGCAAGAGTGTCCTAATTGTGGCGCGATTACCGGCAAAAAAGCGTTATCAGAAAGAGTTCACCGGTGTGATTCTTGCGGCCACATTGAACCGAGAGACACGGCATCAGCAAAGGTAATCGAGAACCGGGGAAAAAACGCGGTCGGACTGACCGTGTTAGAAAACGCTCGCGGAGGCGATTTGACGGGGATCGACCGGTTAAACCAAGTCGATCTAGTTAAAAGCCTAAGAACCGAGAATCCCCCGCTACACCGCGCGAGCGGTTAGCGGGGGAGAGTCAAAATGGGAAAAAATAACTCATCCATCAATCTTATGAGTCAAGGATCACGGCAAGAAATAAAAACCCAAGCAATAATCCTCGCTACCTTTGTGGCGATTTTTTGGCTGTTAGAGATTTTAGATCAATTTGTTTTTCGGGGCAGTTTAGACTATTTCGGGATTATTCCCCATCAAGTCATCGGATTGCGGGGTATTCTCTTCGCACCTTTCCTACACGGGGACTTTCCCCATCTTATTGCTAATACGGTTCCTTTTCTGATTCTCGGTTGGTTGGTGATGTTACAGGAAACCAGTGACTTTTTTATTGTGACTGGGTTAACTATGCTGGTGGGAGGGTTAGGAGTCTGGTTATTTGCTAGTCCCGGATCCATCCATATCGGGGCAAGTATCTTGATTTTTGGCTATTTAGGTTTTTTGTTACTGCGAGGCTATTTCCAGAGAAATATTCCTTCTATACTCTTGTCAATTCTAGTTTTTTTACTCTACGGTGGTACAATTTGGGGCGTTTTGCCTTCCCGTCCGGGGATTTCTTGGCAAGGACATTTATTTGGCTTTCTAGGCGGGGTTTTAGCCGCCAAATTAATCGCCACCGAAAAGAAACATTATTCCTAAATGGGGGAACCTTCTATCTCGCTACACACTTCGTAAAAATCGGTGACAGGCGGTTTCACAAACAGAGGAGCCATGGATTTCAGCAATAATTCATGGGCTTCGCTTTTATTGGCCTCCATATCATCGATTTTATCCCAGATGATTACGGCAATTCCTTCGTCAGTTCCGGGTTTTTGCAGCAGAAAAGCCCCCTGGAATCCCGTAGAATAGGTGGAAACGGCCTTTTCGTAGAGTTTTTGGGCCTCGGAAAAACACCCCGGTTTAAATTCACCAATAGCCACATAGGCATATTTATGTTTGAGAAAATCGAGAAATTCTGGCATGGCAATCAGGGGAAATGGAATAAATCTTTCTATTCTCATTAAAACTTAGATCGATCGCTCTCTCCGCCCCATCGACATATTTTTTTAACTAAGCTTGCCCCAATTGTCTCTTTTTTTGTTAGCTTATATGTAGTCGTTATGAGTTCGCATAAATTCTATGATCAAAGTCGTTGGTATTAATGGCAGTTTACGCCCCGGATCCTATAGTACGATGGCGTTAGAAGTTGCTATCAGTCGAGTAGGGGCGTTAGGAGTAGAAACGGAGATAATTGACCTGAGAAAACTCTCTTTACCCTTCTGTAACGGGGGAGATGACTATTCTGACTATCCCGATGTGGCCAAAATGCAGCAAACGGTTAAATCGGCAGCGGGATTAATTTTGGCGACACCGGAATATCATGGCAGTGTCAGTGGTGTGATGAAGAATGCCCTAGATTTAATGAGTTTTGAGGAGTTATCGGGAAAGGTTGCGGGGTTAATCAGTGTTTTAGGCGGCCAATCCAATAGTAACGCCCTCAATGATTTAAGAATTATTCTCCGTTGGGTTCATGCTTGGGTAATTCCCGAACAAATTAGCTTAGGACAAGCGTGGAAAGTCTTCAACGAAGAAGGAAAAATCCTTGATGAGAAGCTTTCCCAACGTTTTGACGCTTTTGCGCGAAGTTTAGTCGATAATACCCGTAAACTCAACGGGATCTAGTAATATCGATGGTGATTTTACCAGTGAAATGGGGAATTGGGGCGGCGGGTTTCGATAATTGTACTCTTACCTGTCGCACTCGATCGAGTTTTAGGATATCCTCAGCGATAACTGTGGCCAATTTTTCCACTAGGGCAAATTTGCTGGTTTCAATCTGGTGTTTGACAATTTTGATCGCCTGTCGATAATCTAGGGTATCTTTAATTGCGTCACTTTTGCCAGCAATGCTGATATCAACTTCTAGGGATAAATCCACCTCAAACCATTGACCTAAAACCTGTTCTTCGGCTAGATATCCTGTGTAACCGTAGGCACGAATTCCTGTAACGTGAATAGTATCCATAGATAGGGTTTGCTGAAGTGGAACGAACCACAAAGATACAAAGGACACAAAGATTGGTCGATCATATTGTAAGTCAAACTTATCATACAGAACCTAGAAGAGCCGGCAATTTAAATGCGCGAGCAGCTTATATGATCGAGTTAAACCTGAGCATCAAGATTCTACCATGGAGATCGAACGTCTTAACGCCCTTTCTGATAATTATATTTTCCTCCTCTACGATCGAGCGCAAAAAATTGCAGCCGTGGTGGATCCAGCGGAACCTGAACCCGTTTTCAGGCGATTAGAGGCTTTACAGGTGGATTTAGTCGCTATTTTTAATACCCATCACCACGGCGACCATGTGGGGGCTAATCAGGCTTTAATTAATCGTTATCCCCATCTTTGCGTTTATGGGGGAAAGGAGGATCGCGGTCGCATTCCGGGGCAGCAAATGTTTTTAGAGGAGGGGGACCGGGTGGAATTTGCCGGTCGCTGGGCCGAGGTTTTCTTTGTCCCTGGCCACACTCGCGCTCATATTGCCTATTATTTTCCCCCGGCTAACCCCGGAGATTACGGCGAGTTATTCTGTGGTGATACCCTGTTTTCTGGGGGTTGTGGTCGTTTATTTGAGGGAACACCGGGCCAAATGGTGGCTTCTTTAACTAAATTGCGATCGCTACCTGACCAGACTAGGGTTTGGTGCGCTCATGAATATACGTTAAATAATTTAAAGTTTGCCTTGACAGTTGACCCTAATAATGCTGCTCTGCAGCAGCGTTATCGGGAAGTGGAGAAAAATCGCACTGAAGATCTTCCCACGATTCCGGCAATTTTGGGGACGGAAAAGCTGACTAATCCTTTTTTGCGCTGGGATAGTCCCGCTTTGGCCATGACCATGGATAGCAATGAACCAGTACAAGTGTTTGCACGACTGCGGGGGAAAAAAGATAATTTTTAAGTGGTAGCTAAGTAGGTAGGTGTTAAAAACTGTCAAAACCCCCCTTATTAAGGGGGGTAGGGGGGATCTTCCCCTTATTAAGGGGGGTAGGGGGGATCTTCCCCTGATTAAGGGGAGTGGGGGGGATCTTCCCCTGATTAAGGGGAGTGGGGGGGATCCAAGGCAAAATCTGTCTCTACAAGCTCAAGGGTTGCGGATCTAACTTCAAATCGGCAAGACTGACCTCACCGTGACCATTTACCGCCACCTCTAGGGGCAAATTGCCGTGATAAGCTTGAATTAACAGGTTTTTTAAGTCCTCAATCAGGGGATAACGGGGATTGGCTCCGGTACACTGATCATCGAAAGCTTGTTCAGCTAAATGGTCTAATTTGGCCATAAATTCGGCTTCAGTTTCGGGAATTACCTCTTTAATACTGGCCGGAATACCGATTTCCCGTTTTAAACATTCGATCGCTAATACCAATCTTTCCACACTTTCGGTCTCGCTTTCTCCCCCCAATCCCAGAGAATGGGCGATCCTGGCATAGCGCCATTTTACGTTAGGATATTTGTACTGAGAGAAAGTCGCCTGTTTAAAGGGGGCATCGGTGGCATTATAGAGGATGACGTGGGAAATCATCAAGGCATTGGCTAGACCGTGGGGAATATGGAAAATTGCCCCTAATTGGTGGGCCATGGAGTGACAGATGCCTAAAAAGCCATTAGCGAAGGCCATTCCTGCCATTGTCGCCGCATAATGGACTTTTTCCCGCGCTTTCGGGTCTTTAGCTCCGTTATGATAGGAACTGGGCAAGTATTTAAACAGCAGTCGGATGGCATCTTGACCAAGAGCATTAGTATATTCTGAGGCTAAAACCGAGACGTAGGACTCAAGAGCGTGAGTTAAAGCGTCAATTCCACCGTAGGCTGTCAATTTTTTCGGCATATTCAGCACTAATTCCGGATCGACAATGGCCATGCTGGGAGTTAGAGCATAATCTGCCAAAGGATACTTAATATTATTACGGCGATCGGTCACGACGGCGAAGGGAGTCACTTCTGATCCTGTTCCCGAAGTGGTGGGAATACAAACCATCAGAGCTTTTTCGCCTAAAGGGGGCAATTCATAGACTCGTTTGCGGATATCCATAAAACGCATGGCCAAGCTCTCGAATTCTATCTCTGGATGCTCGTAGAGTAGCCACATGATTTTAGCGGCATCCATGGGGGAACCACCACCGATAGCGATAATGACATCGGGATTGAAGGTATTAATAACATTTAACCCCCGTTCGACGGTTTCTAGGGAAGGATCGGGTTCCACATCATAAAAGATATTAACCGTGATGCCGATTTCTTCTAAAATTTCCTGTAAAGGTGCGGTAACTCCTAGGTCGAAAAGAGGTTTATCGGTGACAATAAAAGCCCGTTTTTTGCCGGCTAATTCCCGAATAGCAACGGGTAATGACCCGTATTTAAAATATACTTTTGGTGGTACTCGGAACCAAAGCATATTTTCCCGGCGCTCGGCTACGGTTTTAATATTTAATAGGTGGGTAGGTTCGACGTTTTCGCTGATGGAATTACCGCCCCAAGTGCCACAACCGAGGGTTAAACTAGGATCGAGACGGAAGTTATAGATATCACCAATCGCACCCTGGGAGGAAGGGGTATTAATTAATACCCGGGCCGTTTGTACGTTGTCTTCAAAGCGCTTAATATTTTCCCGATTGGAGGGTGCGGTATAAAGCACGGCCGTATGACCTCGACCGGCAAATAAGACCAGTTTTTCGGCTTTTTTTACCCCATCTCCAAAGTCTTTCGCTCGGTACATGGCTAAAATTGGCGAGAGTTTTTCGTAGGAAAATGGTTCCTCTAAGCCAATATTTTCCACTTCTGCGATTAGTAAGCGGGTATCTTCGGGAACAGAAATTCCGGCCATGGTGGCTAATTTTTCTACCGGTTGTCCGACAATATCGGGGTTGATATGACCATCTTTTAGGAGAATCCCGACGACTTTTTCCCTTTCTTCAGGGGAAAGAAGATAGGCCCCGCGATCAATAAATTCCTGTCGAACTTCTTCATAGATGCTATCGACAACGATTACCGATTGTTCGGAGGCGCAAATCATGCCGTTATCGAAGGTTTTACTGAGAATAATCGAGGAAACAGCCATTTTTATGTGCGCGGTTTCGTCCACTAAAGCGGGGGTATTGCCGGCACCTACTCCTAGGGAAGGTCTTCCGGATGAATAGGCCGCTTTTACCATACCGGGACCGCCGGTAGCAAGGATTAAATTAATGCTGGGATGTTGCATTAATGCTTGGGAAAGTTCCACCGATGGCTGATCTATCCAACCAATAATACCGGCCGGTGCGCCCGCTTTGACGGCCGCTTCTAAGACTATTTTGGCCGCTGCGATGGTGCAGTCTTTGGCTCGCGGATGGGGGGAAAAAATGATGCCGTTGCGGGTTTTCAGGGCAATTAGGGCTTTAAAAATGGCTGTAGAGGTGGGATTTGTGGTGGGTACGATCCCCGCTAAAATGCCCACGGGTTCGGCGATTTTTTGCAATCCAAAGGATTTATCTTCTTCGATAATGCCGCAGGTTTTGCTGTGTTTATATTTGTTGTAGATGATTTCTGAGGCAAAATGGTTTTTAATCACTTTATCCTCTATTACTCCCATCCCTGTCTCTTGGACTGCCATTTTAGCTAGGGGAATGCGCGCGTTGTTGGCTGCTAATGCGGCTTTTTTGAAGATAAGATCTACTTGTTCTTGGTTATAGTTGGCAAATTGTTGTTGAGCTTTTTTTACCTGTTGTATCAGTTCTTCTAGCTCTTGTCTATTGGTAACTATCATAACAATTTTGTCGAAAAAATTAGGCATTTTATTCTATTATAGCGTTTTTCGCCAAGGTACTCGCTCAATCTTGGGATTTTCTTTATAGTTTCCTAAGCATTGGTATTATAGGATACTAATAATCCTAGGTAATAGGTATGGGGAAGTGAGCAGAAGGTTTTTAAAGTTCGATTGGGAGTTCATCATACTATTCAAAACAGAATTTATCATGAGAACGATTGTATCCCCCTAAATCCCCTTTAAAAAGGGGGATTTAGGGGGATACAATTTTTGTCAGTCCTTTGGATGCTTTTGGGTGCGTTACTACATTTATATTTATTTTATTTCCCCCTCTATTATCCTGATTTCTTCCTCGCTTAATCCATACAATTCATACACTATTTTGTCAATCTCTTTTTCTAACTCGCTAGTGTCGGCAGAATTATCTTCTGATTTCTTGGCTAAAATTTGGTTAACAAGAGTTTCAATTGTTTCTTGTGTTTTACTGTCTGCAAGTTTTATAGGTAGCTTTTCTACCGATGAAATTCTTACTTGTGGAAAAATATCACCACCTTGAGAATTTGTTTTTTGATAATAGAACTTGAACAAGGTGGAATTGAAAAGTCCTAAAACATATTTTGTTTTAAATCTTTTGTCTGTGATATGGCAACTATGTATCGTTTGTTCATAGTAAATACCTTTTTCTGCGTATGTGGCGATGAGTTCTTTCCCAACTTTGCGGTAAATAATTTTATCTCTCTCAAATATTTTTTTATCTCTCATCCAAAGACCAGATCTTTTACCCGCTTGTCTTTTAACTTCTTGTTTCATCATCTCTTCGGGTTTATAATTAACCCAAACATCAGTTGTGCCTAAATAAAATCTTGAAAGGTTTTTACCGAAATAAAGTTTGTGACTGTCTTTGTCTATTTTTTTATCAATAAACAAAATGTCTTTGATTGTACCTGCAACAATTCCGTCTTTCACTTCTGCAATTTCTTTTAATTTCAGTGTATCTGCCTCAATTTTAGCAATGAGGTTATCAAATTTGGTATTTATTTCTAAACGAAAAATTATCTCCTTATCGTTCAAGATACTTGATACTTCAGTTTCTGAAAGCTGTTGCAATTCTTGCCTTGTGATTTTAAATGCTTTGTATTGTGCTTTTGTAGTGGGATAATTTTCTACAATTACACTATTTACTTGTGCATCTTCAAATACTTTTTCGTCAATTTTTACAACCGTAACTCCGTGATTATCGCAAACAATTTTACGAGCAGTAACAAATTGTTTGTTGTTTAAAAACTTTCCTGGAATAATGTAAGTGAAAACACCTGTCGGCTGTTTTATTTGCATTGCTTTCTCAATGAATAGAGAATACAAGTCAAATCTTCCAGTAGCCGTTTGATAAATGGTTTCGTAAAATCTTCTATGGTCCCAAGTTATATCTTCAATACTTATATAAGGAGGATTGCCAATTACCACATCAAAACCGATAAAATTCCCCTTATCATCTAGAACTTCGGGGAACTCGAAGCGCCATTCAAAAGCATTATGATAAATCTTACCGCTTTCAATCTCCTCTAGTTGCGGACGTAACTTATCAATCTCATTCCTTAACTGACTAATCTTCCTTTCCCGCGCTTTCTTTTCCTTGGGTGACTCCTCAAATAACAAAATTTGATTCTCTAGACTATATAAATCCGTTTCCAAACCCCGCAAGCGCTTTTTCAGAGGATTATCTCCCTGTAAAGTCTGACGAAAACTACTCTTAATCTCACTTATCAATCTCTCCATCTCGCGCTTTTGCGATTTATCCTCTGCGTTGCGATAGACTCTCACCGCATCCTTATAACTCTCGATACTTAAACGACTTTTGCGGGAAAAGACTTGTAAATCATTGGATAACCCAAAGCGACTAATCAGAGAATTGCCAACCTTGATATTAATATCGATATTCGGTAACGTCTCTAACTCGTTATCTGCTTTGTAGTAAGCATTCTTGAGTAACTCAATCCATAAACGCAGCCGACAGATTTTCACCGAGTTGGGATTGATATCAACTCCAAAGAGACACCCCTCAATCAGACGCTGTTTTTCCTGAAATAAAGTCTCCTGTACTCGCTGACTTTCTCGGTTGCGGGGATTATATTCAAACAGATTACCGTCATCATCGGTGACGATTAACTCATCGTTCACCACCTCAACCCGATAATCCCTGAGAGTTTTTCCCTCTTTATCCACTAAAATCTGTAACTCACTCTTAATCGCGATTATCTCGTTCAAAGCAGAAACAAGAAAATGTCCCGAACCCACCGCAGGATCACAAATTTTGAGACTATTGATAATAGCATTGGCTGCCGTTTTATCTTTGATGCGGTTATATACATCCTCGATTGTCTGACAATTCCATCCCTGACTCTGGTTAAATTTCTCTATCACTGCGCGTCGAATCGTTTCCCGACACATATACATAGTGATGAAACCGGGGGTGAAAAAGGAACCATCCTTATATCCGTTGATTTTCTCGAAGATTAATCCCAACACTGACGCATTGATAAGAGTCTTGTTGTCTTCCTGTATCGCTTCCCCACCTTCGCTGCTAAAATCGTAGGCATTGAGAAACTCGAATAGGTATGCTAAAGCGTTGATTTCTCCTGTTCGCTTTTTCCCCTGACTATCCTTTAAGACTGTTCCTGCAAAAATCTCTATATTCTCCGAACGCAGGTTACTGATGACTATGGTTGATTGTTCTAAGTCTGTCGGTTCAAATAGGGAACTGTTGAGATAGGGAACCTGAGTATGGGTATTCTGGATGTCTTTGCTTCTTTCTGTCTGTTTTTTGGCTAAGACGCTGAAAAATAACCGATTTAAGTCGTCATAGTTGGCAATTTTGCCTAAATTGAGAAACCCTAGGGATTTATCCCCCCGATGATACCTAATTATCTGCGCTTCTAATAGTTTGAGGAAGAGGATTCTATTTATCCAGGTTATCCCCAACTCTAAACCGATATTAAATAGTCTCTCCTCCTCCGTCTCCCCAAATTCTTCGGGATTGGGTAAACGAGAGATTTTATCTAAACTCTCTACTTGACTGATAGCGTTCTCTAGCAGCGAACCGGGTTGACGCGCTGCCGGTTGCAGACGTTGGATGAGTTTTTTTCCTCCCTCTTTTATCTCTGTCAATCCGATGATATGCAGCAGTTCACTATAAAAGTTTTTGTCGAGACTGTTACTATCGTTCGCAAAGGGGAGTTTTAACAGGTGTTCGGGAGAAAAGATTTTATAGAGACTGATGAGGTTATGTTCGTCCTCCCGGATGGTTTGGGTGTATTCCCGCAAGTCAAAATGGGTGTATGTCAGGGAATCGAGTATGGAGTTCAGGAAGGGTTCTCCTATCTGTTTGTAGAAGAAGTCGGTGGTTTTTCCTGTTAGTCTCCCCGTCTCAAAGTCATTAAACTGTCTGATAAGTTCCTGATTTTGTGCGAATAGTCTCTCGAAGACATTCCCATCGAAGATAAACCACTCATATATATTGGTAGCAATCAGGTGTTTTATCTCTAGGTTTTTCTCGGTTATTCTTTCCCGTAGGAAGTAGAGGAGTAATTCCTGTAATGCTTTACAGTTGAGTTTGTCTCTGCGCAGCATCTCGCTTTTATTGCTGGGTTTCTTGACTTCCAGTATCACCCCCACGGAATCCCGCGACTCTTTCCCATTATGGATGACTAAATCATTCCTTCCCTTGGTGTTGATGAAATGTTGGGGACTGTAGTAGCTGTGTTTGAGAAAGTCTGCAAGCAGGTTTTTATGGAACTCCTCCGATTCTGTCTCGTTTATACTCCCCAAAAGTTGTTCTAGGTGGGTTTGAAACTTCTCCACCTGACTACGACTCGGTTTGACTCTCAGGAATGCTTTGTTTAATGCTTGTCGGGGAGAGAAATTTTCTGTCTTCATACCTTATATCCTCTTCCTACTCAACCCGATTTTTGAGTCTATTTTTTTCTCTCTTATCTCTGCTCAAAAACCCTATATATATGAGCGCACGGATTCCCATTATATAAAAAGTCTAAAGCAAGTCTCGTCATTTGTCAAGGGTTTTGGGAAAAAAAATTAGGCTCTTTTAGGTTCTGTGTGATAAGTTTAACTTATATAGGAGCGATCGATCTTTGTGTCCTTTGTGTCTTTGTGGTTCCTTCCACTCCCTCGCTAGGACGAATGTATCTTAGAATACATTTTATCCACCAAACCCAAGAGAGCCAAAATCAGTCCGATTTGATATCACCGTAACAACAATTCAGATCGTCAGAAATGCTTTGTTTAATGCTTGTCGGGGAGAGAAATTTTCCGTCTTCATACCTTTATCCTCTTCCTACTCAACCCGATTTTTGAGTCTATTTTTTTCTCTCTTATCTCTGCTCAAAAACCCTATATATATGAGCGCACGGATTCCCATTATATAAAAAGTCTAAAGCAAGTCTCGTCATTTGTCAAGGGTTTTGGGAAAAAAAATTAGGCTCTTTTAGGTTCTGTGTGATAAGTCTAACTTCCATAATGATCGATCTTTGTGTCCTTTGTGTCTTTGTGGTTCCTTCCACGAATACATTTTACCCACCAAACCCAATAGAGTACTAGCTGCTTGATAACAATCTATCCAGATTTCAGAAATCAATCTTCTCAGACTTAGACTCTGTTTAAAAGATCAGAGCTTTAAATTTAAGCTAAAACTGGGTAGAACGTCTTCACCCGATAAATCACTGGGATTGTCTAAAATTTCCACTTCCTTTCCTTGACGATAAATTTCAACTTGGCGATTCTGGGGATCGATTAACCAACCTAACCTTGCGCCATTTTCCTTATATTCGAGCAGTTTTTTCTGTAATTTGTCAAGACTATCGGATTCAGACCGCAATTCCACCACAAAATCGGGACAGAGGGGAATAAATCCCTTTTTCTGCTTAGGGGTTAAAGATTCCCAGCGTTCTCGACTCACCCAAGATAGATCAGGAGAACGAATCGCCCCATTTGGTAGTATAAATCCGGTGGAAGAGTCAAACCCGACTCCTAAAGCTTCGTTTTCTTCGCACCAGCGACCCAGTTGAGTCGTTAAGCTAAAATTACGCTGTCCTGATTCACCACCTGTCGGGGGATTCACGATTAATTCTCCTTGGACTGTACGTTCTAATTTTAAGTCACGGTTGACCGCAGCAAGGGCTTCAAACTGTTCAAGGGTGATAGAGAGAGCGATCGCCGTAGGAATTTCTAAGGAGAGGGTTTCGGGTGAGGTGGTAACTGCTAACATAGTCCTTTGATCAGGTGGAACTTACATATACTATTAAAGATTATTTGTCAAGTTTCTGCACAGAATTCTTGAGCTTGCGCTGAACAAATTCCCGATTTTTTGGGGAAACTTCCACCTCGATCGGGCGGTTTCACTAAATAAAAGGTTACAATAGCCAATAATTAACTAAATTACCTAAAAACTATCGATCGTGTTCTACGCTATTGATTTCGGAACCAGTAATACCGTCATTACTCGCTGGAATGGGGCGACAAATAGGGCCGAAACCGTGAAATTACCGGAGTTATGCCAACAAATAGCCGACAATCCGCCCCTAATTCCCAGTTTACTCTATATTAAATCAGCCAATCCTCTGCAAGTAATTGCTGGTCAAGCAGTGCGCGATCAGGGTTTAGATATCGATCGAGATCCGCGTTTTTTTCGTCGCTTTAAACGAGGGATCGGGGCAAAAATTCAAGGATTTTTACCGGAATTAGAGGAAACTGTCCTCAGTTTCGAGAGGGTTGGCCAATGGTTTCTTGATAGTATCATCGACAACTTAAAAAACACCACCCTGGAAACCCCCCAATCTCTAGTTTTAACCGTCCCCGTCGATAGTTTTGAAAGTTACCGCAATTGGTTAAGCAATGTTTGTCAGGGGTGGGAAATCGAACAAATTCGACTAATTGATGAACCCACGGCCGCCGCTTTGGGTTATGGAACCACGGGTGATCAAGTGATTTTAGTGGTAGATTTTGGCGGTGGCACTCTCGATCTTTCTTTGGTACAATTAGATTTAGATAATCCTCAAAAAAATCAAGGTTTTATTCTCAAGTGGGGAGAAAAACTTTTAGGCAATAATTCCGCTCAAAAAACTAAACTAGCGAGGGTTTTAGCTAAAGCAGGTACAAATTTAGGGGGGTCAGATATTGATGATTGGATTGTCGATTATTTTGCCCAAAAGCAATCTTTAGCGAAAACTTCCCTGACTACTCGTCTAGCAGAAAGATTAAAAATTAAACTTTCTTCCCAATTGACCGCCGAGGAGGTATATTTTGATGAGGAAAATTTCGAGAGTTACGAGTTAAGTTTAGATCGAGAACAATTGACCGATATTCTCCAACAACAAAACTTTTTTAATCAATTAGATGATTTAATGACGGGAGTTTTGCAACAGGGAAGACGCAATGGAATTGAAGTTAGCGACATCGATGGGGTGTTATTAGTTGGGGGAACTGTACAAATTCCGGCGGTAAAAGATTGGGTGCGACAGTATTTTGATAGTAGTAAAATTAAAGAGGATCGACCCTTTGAAGCGATCGCTTTGGGAGCGTTACAATTAGCCCAAGGTTATCAAGTCAAAGATTTTCTCTATCATAGCTACGGGATTCGTTACTGGAATCGTCGCAAAAATGCCCACGCTTGGCATCCAATTATTAATTCTGGACAACCCTATCCTATGGAAAAACCCGTGGAATTAGTCCTAGGTGCTTCTGTGGACAATCAACCTAGCATTGAGTTAATTATCGGTGAATTAGGCACAGAAAGTGGGGCAATGGAGGTCTATTTTGATGGTGATAAATTAATCACTCGTTCCCTGGGTAATGGAGAAACTAGCGTCCAACCCTTAAATGATCGCGAGGGGGCCAGGTCGATCGCTCAACTCGCTCCTTTAGGTTTCCAGGGTAAAGATCGCATTAAAGTGCAGTTCTGGATTGATGATCAGTGTTTTCTGCGGATTAATGTGGAAGATTTACTCAGTCAAGAATTGTTACTAGATAACCAAATCGTCACCAAATTAAGCTAGGGTTTGCGGCAAAAAGTTGCTAGTGGGGGCAGGGTGTGGGGTGTGGGGTGTGGGGTGTGGGGTTTTACCGATTTTGAGGTAGTCAGTTACCTAATTTTCAGGGAAAAAGTCCCAGAATTTTACCCCCGATCACTCCAATGGTCAGCACTTTTTGAAGGAAAAAAAGTCTAAAAGCCTTATCTAACAAGGTTTTTAGATTTATTCAGCAAACCTTACCCAATTTTCAGGGAAAAATTACCTGAATTTTACCCCCGCTTACTCCCATATCTGGTACTTTTTGATTTCCAAAAAGTCTAAATTTTAGATTTATTCAGCCTGCTCTAAGTTAGACTCGGCTTCACCTAAAAATCAAGTGCAGACTCATGGTAAGTTTGCACTGATATTGTCGCAATATTCTGTTTTACTGGTGGCTTTATCGACTGTGATCGCGCACGGGGATCGGGATTAGTTCGGGTTCGGGTTCGGGTTCCGGACCAAAAACACTCTCGACCAGTTTGCGCGCCCATTCTCTCAATTTTTCTATCACTTCATCTAAATAGTCCATTGACCAAATGGCTCCTTTGAGATACTAGCTATGAGTTTTCGTCGATTGATCCCCGCAACAGCTTGATCCTAGAGAATTTTAGCTAATTTTCATCGTTTGGCTGTTCAATTTGATGAGCGGGGGAATCTATATCTTGTACTTATGTTAAGCTTAACATAACTTTTTAGTCTGAGTATATATTCTTGGCAATTCTTTTTTAAGATATTGTTAATAAATTCCGGCGTAGGCGATCGAGGGCGGTGTAGGCACTAATCTGGCGAATAGTCGAGCGAGATCGATTTTCTCCGAAACGATGCTCAGATACGGTCACTTTTCCGTCAGGACCGACTAAACCGATATAAACTAGGCCTACGGGTTTTGTCTCGCTGCCTCCTCCCGGTCCGGCAATACCCGTGATACTGATCCCCCAATCGGTAGCGAGGCGTTTTTGCACCCCTAGGGCCATCTGTTGGGCAACAATGGCACTGACAGCCCCGACATTATTTAAATCCTCCTCATTTACGTCTAAGAGGGCAACTTTTACCCGATTATCGTAGGAAATAACCCCACCCCAAAAATAATCAGAACTGCCGGCGATTTGGGTGATAATTTCCCCTAATCCCCCTCCAGTACAGGATTCCGCCACACTCAAAGTTTGTTTTTGTCGCCGCAAAAGTTCCCCCACCACTGCGGGTAAAGTATCATCATCAGAGCCAAAATAATCTAATCCAGCGATTTCCTTAATTTCCGTCGCTACTGGTTCAATTACCTGCAAAGCAGCTTGTAAAGAAGGGGCTTTCGTCGCAATTCGTAAACGAACTTCGCCTAAACCAGCATAGGGAGCAACGGTGGGGTTAGTCAGATCAAATAAATGGGCTACTTTTTCCGCTAAAGCTGACTCACCAATACCGCGAAATTTGAGAGAACGACTATAAATCCTCTCTTTGCCCCATCCTTGACTTTTTAGGTAGGGAATCGCCGTTTCTACCCACATTCTCTTCATTTCTGAGGGTACTCCGGGGAAAGTAAGAATAGTCACGTTAGTCTGTGGTTGCCAGATCATGCCGGGGGCGGTTCCCGTCGGATTTGGCAAAAAATCAGCCCCCACGGGTATTAAAGCCTGTTTACTGTTACTAGGAGGCATTTCTCGCCCTAAACTCGTAAATTTAGTCTCGATTTCCGCTAATATATCCTGATCTTCCCTGAGGGGCGTTTGAAAAAAATCGGCGATTGTTTCTGTGGTTAAATCGTCGGGAGTTGGTCCCAGTCCACCGGTAAAAATTAAAATTGAAGAACGTTCTTGGGCAATTGCGATCGCTTTTTTCAGTCTTTCCACATTATCCCCCACCACCGTTTGATAATAATGGGGAATACCTAATTTTGCCAATTCTAGGGCTAAATATTGGGCGTTAGTATTAACTATATCCCCTAATAATAATTCCGTTCCTACACAAATAATTTCAGCAGCCATAATTTTTGACAATTAGCTTAAATTTTCAATTTTGATAATTAACTGATCTCCTGTCACCACAGTGCGATCGGGTTTCGAGTGCGCTCCAGTATTATACCAGTAAGCTATCAAGAATCAAAGTCTTGTATATTAAATGCCACTTTTAATAACCAGATTTAGTATCACTACCTATTAGCAAACGTAAAATCAGCCTAGCATTCCTCTATATAACAATAATTGATCATAATCAAGCATAACAAAGTATGGCCGAGCATCACCTCCTCCTTGCTGTCATCACAAACCCCACCAAAATCATCTAAAATTAAAATGTCCACTAAATAATAAAATTCTATGACTCGCTGGTTTAATATTGCAGGTCCCTGTAAAGACGATATCCACTATATGCTCTCTCCCACAGTGCGATTACCAGATTTAGAGGAGCTAATTCAACAGCATAGTTACTTTGTCCTACACGCACCACGACAAACTGGGAAAACCACCGCTATGTTATCCCTAGCAAAACAACTTACCGATACTGGAAACTATGCCGCAGTCATGGTATCAGTGGAAGTAGGAAGTGCATTTAATCATGATCCTAGTGCCGCAGAATTGGCAATTTTAGGGGCATGGTATAATACAATAAATATTCGTTTACCTAAAGAATTGCAACCACCTGTAAAAGAATGGCAACAGGAAGAAGCAGGAAGCAGAATTAAGGCTTTTTTATCAGATTGGTCAAAATCGATAAATCGTCCCATAGTATTATTTATAGATGAAATTGATTCTTTACAAGACCAAACATTAATATCAGTTTTACGACAGTTAAGAGATGGTTTTCCTAACCGTCCTGAAAATTTTCCCTCATCAGTAGGATTAATTGGTTTACGAGATGTGAGAGATTATAAAGTAGCATCGGGAGGTAGTGATAGATTAAATACATCTAGTCCTTTTAATATCAAAGTTGCTTCTCTGACTATGCGAAATTTTAATCTTGCAGAAGTGGGAGAATTATATCAACAGCATACAGCAGCAACTGGACAAATTTTCACACCAGAAGCAATAGAAACAGCTTATGATTTAACTCAAGGACAACCTTGGTTAGTTAATGCTTTAGCTAAAGAAATTGTAGAAAAAATGGTAAAAGATAGAAATATCGCTATTACCATAGAACACATTTTAACAGCTAAAGAAATATTAATAGCTCGTCAAGATACTCATTTAGATAGTTTAGCGGAAAGGTTAAGAGAACCAAGAATAAAGGCAATTATTGAACCAATGTTAGCAGGTTTAGAATTAGGGAATATTCCCAATGATGATATTCAATTTGTCAGAGATTTAGGATTATGTAAAATGCACCCTTATGGAGGATTAACTATTGCTAATCCCATTTATCGAGAAGTGTTACCCAGGGTGTTAACAGTCACACCAATGGCATCTTTACCCATGATTGCACCCACTTGGTTAACCCCAGAGGGTGAATTAAATCTAGATGCCTTATTAACAGCATTTCTCAAGTTTTGGCGACAACAGGTCGAACCATTATTAGGTAGTACAAGCTATCATGAAATCGCACCCCATATTGTATTAATGGCTTTTTTACATCGTGTGGTTAATGGTGGGGGAGTTTTAGAAAGGGAATATGCCATTGGTAGTGATAGAATGGATTTATGTTTGCAGTATAAAGATGTAATTTTAGGGATTGAATTAAAAGTATGGCGGGATAAAAAACGCGATCCGCAAGCTGATGGAATTGAACAATTAGAATCTTATTTGGGACGTTTGGGGTTAGATTTTGGTTGGTTGTTTATATTTGATAGACGGAAAAATGCTTTACCAATGGAAGAAAGATTATCAACTGAAGTTGTGGTGACAGAAAATCAATATAGAATTACTGTAATTAGAGCTTGAGTATTTCCAAAACTCACTGTTTGTGTTACATTTCATTAACGCACCCTACAGGATTAACTTTTAGAATTTTGCTAAACTAGAAATAGGTAGAAAACAAGAAAATATAAAGTTATGACAGTTGTTAATTTATCACTTTCTCAACAATACATACTTGATATTGAACCATAAGGACGTTTAACTTTACCGCAAGAAATCCAACAAATTCTTAATTTAGAATCTGGAGATAGATTAATTTTAACTCTGGAAGATAATGGAACACTGCAATTAGTTAGTCTCAAAAACCAAGTTAAAAAATTAAGAGGTTTATTAAAAGATAAATCACCTGATAGAAATTTAGTAGATGAACTTATTCAAGAACGCAGACAGGAGTATTTAAGTGAATAAATCTGTGTTAGGTGCTTCTGCATTTTTAGCTTATCTTAGAGATGAACCAGGAGCAGAAGTTGTAGAAAATGCCTTGATTAATGGGTGTTATATCAGTATTATTAATTGGGTAGAGGTATTATCAAAAATTGTTGACTTAGGAGAATCCCCAGAGGAAATTATTGGCTCGTCGATTTATGCCACCCTGTTGAGAGACTGTAAGATTTTTGCCAGAGTTCCAGAAGAGCGATATGACTCTTAAACTATATTATTGTCCTTGAGTAAAAAATGCAAGTTTTAGCCGTGCAAAGCGTATCTACCTTCTAGCTCGCTTGTCCCCCTCTCAGCTGATTCACCGAAAAGTTTATCCAGAAATTCCTGCTAAAGTTGCCTATTCTTTAACCGCTTTCGGAGAACCCCTAAAACCGATTATTCTGCAAATGCACCAATTAGGAATTGTTCCGACATTCCGCACATCTTCATATACCTTTATATATTTTTACATTCCCCAAGATGTTTTGACGAAAAACCTTTATTGTAGAAACTACTATTGAAAACATTTTCAATAATTGATTTTTTCTGAGAAAACAAATTACAATTCTTCACCTTTATGAAAATCGATCATTGTAGCTACAATCCTTACTGACAAAGGGTTGTCAGCAATGTATTAGTAAAAATTATCAATTGAATGTTAAGAAGTGCGGAAGGTGGGATTGTTAAGAAACATTAACTCCGTACGTAAAAATAAGGTAGTTCGATGGATAGGATTATGATGACGGTTGTTCTTCATGAACTCGATCACAAAAATGTAACTTTAGCGACCTCAAATATTTGGAGTTTAACTAAAATGACAGTTTCGACGCAAAAAAACAACGGATTCACTCATTTTTGTCAAAATCTTGCCATTGGTTTTGTCGGATTAATGAGCTTAGGACTAAGTGCAGAAGTGTCTCTGGCGGATGCTAGTGTCATCCTCAACGGTTTTGGCGGACCCGCTGGTTTTGGTGAATTATCCCAGGGACCAAACGATGATGGATCTTCGAGTCAGTTAAACTTGCCCAGCAATTCTCATTTTGAAAACAAAAGAAGATAAAGTTCTCTTGTTCACATAGAGAACTTCTGTCTAATTATCATTTTTTTTCAAGATAATCATCATAATTAGCTTCAAGAGACAGTTTTAAAATATCTGCCCATAAAAAACTTATCTCAACTCATAAATTTAGCTGAAATTCTGACCTAATTTGTGGTTTTTTCAATGAATAAAATAATCTTTCCTTCTCTCGAAAAATTGACATTTTTAACTAGAATTTACTTTTTTAAATGGGACATATTCGGTTAGAATAAATGAGAAAAATTCCGACCAATTCTTAAACCAAATAAATTTTAATAGGGTACGAATATCATTAAAGAAAGAAGTCCTAGTTACTAATAGCTCACGAATCTTTTGATAGGTGTAATTAACTAAATCCAACACGGTATGAAATAAAAAAGCTAGTAAATTCAAAGACAATAAGAACTCGCACAAATGATTCTGACCGTGACCAAAGTTATGCTCTAAATTATAACCGTGATTTTTAAGAACGTTATTGCCTTCATTTTCAACTTTCCATCTGCTACGTCCAGCTTTGACAATTTCTTCGACATTATTTTCCGTGATTTTATGATTAGTTATCCAATTATTTTGGTAGATAGTTTTCTGGGTTTTTTCATTGATAACAGTCACTTCACACCAATTAACTTCGAGACTTGAGTCCCCCTCTCTTAAGGGAACTCTAGAAGCATAACGATAACGATAAATTAGATTTTTTCGTCCATCCCATTGTTTCTTTTCAACGGTCCTAACTTCGCCACTTTTTTCTAAAAATTCTAGCCATTCATATAAAGTTTTATGCGACGTTTCCAAACAAACAAAAATAAAATTATAACCTTGTTTTATCGCTAATTCACAAACAGGTTCGTGAGAATATAAGTCGTCTCCTAAAAGAGTTACAGGATAACCATACTTATTTTTATGATTCCTATTTAACCATCTTTTAACGGCCGCATTTTCACAGTCTTGTTTTTGATGTCCATCTTGTTTTTTAATGAATTCTGGCTCTAAATTAATTACTTGTTTTTGCTTAGGAGAAACTACTATCGGTGTGACACAGCCATGAAAATAAGTTGTAGTTCCATTTCGATGATTACGACAGTTACAATGAGGGCAATTAATTTTCTTTGATGAGAAATATTCTGTGCCATCTAACGCCACTAATATTTCTCCATCTAAGTAGAGAAACTTTTTCAAAACTCCCTTTTCTTTTAACCATTCATAGACTTTTTGAAAAGTCCTAGAGATATTAGATGCTGGCACTGGATCTAACAAATTTCTTATTTGATTATCCCCAGGAATTTTTTTAATTGAAAATAAACTTTCAGCATTATCTTTTCCCTTATTGCTTTTCATTAAACGTTGATGGTCTAAAAAAGACGGCGACTGAGTAAAAAAGACTGAAAATGCAGCCATCACGGCATCTTTTATCTCATATTTTCTATTATTTCCAGGTTTCCTCTCATCGGGTAAATCATCTAATTCTTGATGTAAAAATTGCATTAATTCCGAAATTTCTAGGGTTGCCGCTTTTTGAGCCATCTTGGAATAATTTGACGTGCTAGTGGATTTCTATCTCACCCATTTTACCTTAGCTGACAATAATTATAAATTTTTATTTCCCTTGAATTCTCTATTCTAAAAACAGAACTATCTTCCTGATTTAACCCCGTTCGTTCTCAGCCAACCTCTTTGATTGCTTGAGTATTTATACTTAATTTGTCTAGCCAATTGTTTTTTTTATTGTTCGCCTCTTCTAGAAAATAGTTGCTTCGTACTATATTTTCCCTGCCAAAATCGGGGTTAATGCTCTATTTATTTCAAAATGAGAATTGCTGAAACTTGCCCTTTAATATTGACTTTTTTGGCAGTGATTTCAGCACTTTCTTCGTCAACAACAACGGTAATTTAACTTTTGTTAATCCACTGGGTCAATTTACTCCCAGTCCTTTCCCGATTACCAACCAACCGATGATTGCACCCTACTGGGGTGATGTGGATACCCGCGGTACTGGGGCGGTTTATGTGGCTTCTCCCAATGAAAGTACAGTGGTTGTAACTTGGGATCAAGTAGGCTATTATAACTCTCAGACTGATTTACTCAATACTTTCCAAGTCGTCCTCCGGGATCGGCCTGATACCGGACTTGATGGGAATTTCGACATCGAGTTTCGTTACGGACAACTGCAATGGACAACGGGAGATGCCAGTGGTGGCAGCGGTGGTTTAGGTGGAACTCCCGCTCAAGCTGGTTTCGATGCGGGGGATGGAATTAACTTCTTTACTCTCCCCGGTTCGCGCACATCGGAAGTGTTAAACTTAGCCAATATCAGTAACGTTTCCCTTGATACCCCCGGTTTATGGTCTTTCGCTATCCGCAACGGTGAAACACCTGGTAGTACCCCTGACAATCCCTTGCTCCCAGTGATTATCGAGGATGGTTTTCAGTTTGACTTCAATATCACTGAACCCGACCGTCCTTTCTTTATCGACCCCGATGTGGCGGTAGGTTATAACTATATCGTCGATTCAGGTCCGAATATGACCTCAGTGCTTTTACCCACGGGTATCGGTGATGGTTTCTATGAATTGTGGTCAGATTCTAGTGGTGGGAACTGTACCGATTTTGTTTCCAGTGGCACAACCTTGACGGGAGGCACGACTTTTAACTTTGCTTCACCTCTCCGTTGTTTCAGTGTTCGTGGTATTGAAACCAGTGCGGGTTTAGATCCCACCAATCCTCTCGCTTTTGTCACGGGATTGACATTTGAGTCTGCCGGCTCAGTTTCCATGCGTCAAATCCCGATCACTGTATTTGTTGATGATGGTACGACTCAAGTTCCTGAACCGACCACTTCTGCTTTTATTTATGCAGGATTAATGGGTTTAGGATTGTTAGCGCGTAAAGCTAAGTAAGTTGTCAGTTTTATCTTCTTTATTTCACCCCCTACTCCATGAAGAAGTAGGGGCTTTTTATGGGAAAATTTTTTCTTAAGGTTTTAAATTTCCTCCTCGAATAAACCAAGTAATTGTGGCACTGGTAAAAGCAGTGATAGCGACAATAGCTATTTGTTTCCAGTTTTTTAATTCCCCAACTTTCTCGATTAAATCGGGAATTTTTTGGGTTAATACTGCTTGGGATTGAATTGTTCCTTCAATTTTAGCCGTGATAATTTTGACTTCCGTGATTTCTTTGTGTAGGTTAATAAATTGCTTGTTATTTTCTTCTCTCAGGGTTTCTATTTGTTGGCGATTATCTTCCTTTAGCGTATCAATTTGCTCGCGGGTTTCTTCTCGCAGGGAAATCATCTGCTCGCGGGTGTCTTCTCGCAGGGAACTTATTTGCTCGCGGGTTTCTTCTCGCAGGGAAGTCATTTGCTCGCGAGTTTCTTCTCGCAGGGAAGTTATTTGCTCGCGGTTTTCCTGTCGCAGGGAAGTTATTTGCTCGCGGTTTTCCTGTCGCAGGGAAATCATCTGCTCGCGGTTTTCCTGTCGCATTGCCGAGAGTAAGTCTTTCAATTCTTGAATATCATTGCTAGTAACAGTAGTCATACAATTACCCCTAAGAGAATCTATTTAACCAGCATCTTTTAATTTTATTATACTTCACTGACGCTAAAAAGCTCAAATTCATCAAATTTAATTACCTCGGAGTCAGGATAACGAGTATCAAAACGATAACTGCTCACGGTTCCTTTTTCTGTATCTAAAATGCTAAAAACCGTCAGATCATTACTGGCAATATAGGGTAAAGGTTGATTAACCCAATCCACTAGAGGAGCAATATTCGGGATAATTGCTTCTAATCCATTGGGATTACCAATGACCGCATAATTTCTATCGAGAGGTACAGGACGTTTTTTATCACCTAAATAAGCACCATAACTATTACCAACGTTAGAAGATTCGAGAAAATTCATACCCTTAGGACTAAGAAAACGATTCCATAAATGAGAATGACCATAAAAAACCAAATTAACCTTAGCTGATTCTAATAAAGGAATCAGATCACGAATAATATAATCATTTTCTTGAGGATAATCATAACGTACCGATGTAACTGTTCCCGTGGCATCCCGTTGAATTGTCGGCACGGGTTCGGTGTAGGGTGGAACGATATTTACTCCTAGGGTATGGGGAGGATGATGAAACATAACTACCTTATATTTCGCCTCTTGAAATTCTCGACTATTTAACTCTTTTTCTAACCATTGATACTGAGGACTACCCTGGGCAATTGGCTCAAAAATATGCTGACCATAACCCCAGCGATCTGGTCTATCTAAGTCTCTTTGATTTTCGTAATATCTTCCCCTTGCATTGGGTTCTAAATTGGGATTTCTCCAGATATTAGTAACATATAAAACCACTAAACGAATATCGCCAAAGTTTAGAGAATAATATTTATTTTGAGGCAAAGAAAAAATTTCTTCGTAGGTGTCTGTGTTAAAAGCATGATTTTTTAACCATTTTTCATTAATTGCTGCTGTATCCTCCGCTAGTTTTTTAGCAATAAACTGAGGAATAGCATCTTTAAACTGTTCATTTAAATCTATAGAAGTAGAAAATCTGCCCATAACTTCATGATTACCAATAGCAGGAAATAAGGGAGCATTTTGAATAATTTCTCCCCCTTTATAAATAGTCTGAATACCATTCTTTGTAAGAGGATAATTAGCACGACCTTGTAAACAGGGAAAGAATGCCCCACCGCGACTATCATCAAACCATTCGGAAGCTCGATCGGGTATATTAACTAAATCTCCCGCTAAAAAAACCGCATCTACCTGTCCAATAGTTTCGCTAACTTTTTGTAAATTAGCGGCAGTCATAGGCATTAATTGATGATCGGAAGTGAGCAGAATTTTGAGATTAGTTCCTTTTTTTGGTCTTGGGGTAAGGGTATAAATATCACTTCTAATCGCTGTATTTTCTTGAAAACTGGTGACTTGATAGGGAATCCTTTCCCCGGGATTTAAATCAGTAATTTCGGCCTGGTGTCGCCAGATTTCTCGATCGGTTAAAGATTGATAAGCTTCAAGGGTTCTCGATTGAGCATCTTCTCTAACTCTAGTTAATTTGCTAGTGCGAGCGGGTGCTATTTTCTCTAGTTTTTCCCCGTAGCGGACTTGATGGCCAGTGCCAAAAAATTCCGTAAACCAAATCACTTGTATTGATGTTTCGGTGGGTAATTGTAAAAAAGGTTCGGTTAAAAGTTGATCCTTGTTCATTGTCGCTAAAAGATAACTGCTGTGCTGCATTTAAACAGTCTTAAGGAATAATTGAGATATAGCGGTTCTCGCATCTGTGCGGCACACTTAAACCTTTGCTGATTAAGCTGTTCAGGATCGGGAATGTACCTCTTGTGAATCAGAAACGCTATATATAAGTTATCTTGATGCTTAACTATTTATTTAGACGAAAAGTTTACGTTGATCACGCCAAACAATCTAGTCAAATGTATTACACATAATTTGGTCATAATGTCAAGAGTTTTTTCGTATATCGTTAAGATTCACCTATTAATATTTTCCATGCTGTTAGAAATTTCTGGCATCCCTAATTTTTAATGGTAAATAACCATCGTTTTCACCTGAATATCAACATTCAGTTTTTTTCGCAAAACATTGAAAATAGCAGTCAAATTATCCATCGTTGGATTACCTTTTGCTGATAACATTCGCTGTAAACTTTTACTAGGTTTAGAGGTTTCAATTGCTAACTGTTCAAAACCTACAGTTGCATTAACAATATCTCTTAAAATTAATCTTGCTGTTTCTGGTTCACCATTTAGGAAAAGAGAAATAGCTTCATCAAGTAAAGCAATTGTAAATTCAGAATCTCTTTGTACTCTTGCATTAACAGTTTCCTTAAAATCTCTAGTTAGTGCCATAATAACTACCTCTTATCTCTATTATCGTTGTCAGTTGCTTGCTCTTTGCTAATTTCTTTTTTTCGTCTTTTGTACTCTTGGTATAATTCTTTAGCACGATTAATATCAGATTGCTGATTTTTCTTTGTTCCTCCACCAAATAATACTATAAGCTGTTTACCATCTTGAGCTAGATAAATCCGGTATCCTGGACCCCAATCAATCTTATATTCCCCAATTCCATCAAACCATTTAACATTTGATGTATTGCCTAATTCCAAACGAGACTTAGCAACTGTTACCTTTGCAGCAGCTTGGACATCCAAACTATTAAACCATTCTTGGTAAGGACTCGAACCATCTTCTTTAAGATATTCTTGAACTTTTATAATAGGCATACTGTTATAGTAACTTATGTGTTACCTTATGTCAAGCAGTATTATTTTAATTATTTTAAATAAACTTTTCCAAATAAATGTGTAAACTTAAAGAGTTCACCTATTACCAAAATTCTATGACTCGCTGGTTTAATATTGCCGGTCCCTGTAAAGACGATATCCACTATAAGTACCTAAGCAAAATTAATTACACATATCTAACCCCCTCTTGCCTTTTGCCTCTTGCCTTTTGCCTATCTTTACTAGGAAATTAATTTTGCACGACTACTTATGCTCTCTCCCACAGTCAGATTACCAGATTTAGAGGAGCTAATTCAACAACGTAGTTATTTTGTCCTTCACGCACCACGACAAACAGGGAAAACCACCGCTATGTTATCCCTAGCAAAACAACTTACTGATACTGGAAATTATGCCGCAGTCATGGTATCAGTGGAAGTAGGAAGTGCATTTAATCATGATCCTAGTGCCGCAGAATTGGCAATTTTAGGGGCATGGTATAATACAATAAATATTCGTTTACCTAAAGAATTGCAACCACCTGTAAAAGAATGGCAACAGGAACAACCGGGAAGCAGAATTAAGGCTTTTTTATCAGATTGGGCAACATCCTTAAACCGTCCCATAGTATTATTTATAGATGAAATTGACTCTTTACAAGACCAAACATTAATATCAGTTTTACGACAGTTAAGAGATGGTTTTCCCAATCGTCCAGAAAATTTTCCCTCATCAGTAGGATTAATTGGTTTGCGAGATGTGCGAGATTATAAAGTAGCATCGGGAGGTAGTGATAGATTAAATACATCCAGTCCTTTTAATATAAAAGTTGCTTCTCTGACTATGCGAAATTTTAATCTTGCAGAAGTGGGAGAATTATATCAACAGCATACAGCAGCAACTGGACAAATTTTCACACCAGAAGCAATAGAAACAGCTTATGATTTAACTCAAGGACAACCTTGGTTAGTTAATGCTTTAGCTAAAGAAATTGTAGAAAAATGGTAAAAGATAGAAGTATTACTCTTACAAAAGAACACATTTTAACAGCCAAAGAAATATTAATAGCTCGTCAGGATACTCATTTAGATAGTTTAGCAGAAAGACTCAGAGAAAAACGAGTGAAAAACATTATTGAACCGATTTTAGCAGGGCAAACCTTACCCGATACCCTAGCAGATGATCGCCAATATTTAATAGATTTAGGATTATTACGACTTGATCCGATGGGGGGATTAGTTATTTCTAACCCCATTTATCGTGAAGTAATTCCACGCGTTTTAGTACAAGGAACTCAGGACAGTTTACCTTTAATTAGTCCTAGTTGGTTGACAGCAAAAGGTGAATTAAATATAGATGGTTTATTAACTGCATTTATCAAGTTTTGGCGACAACAGGTCGAACCGTTATTAGGTAGCACTGGTTATCATGAAATCGCTCCACATATTGTATTAATGGCTTTTTTACATCGTGTGGTTAATGGTGGGGGAGTTTTAGAAAGGGAATATGCCATTGGTAGTGATATAATGGATTTATGTTTGCAGTATAAAGAGGTAATTTTAGGGATTGAATTGAAGGTGTGGAGAGATAAAAAACGCAATCCACAAGCTGATGGAATTGAACAATTAGAATCTTATTTAGGACGTTTGGGTTTAGATTTTGGTTGGTTATTTATCTTTGATAGGCGTTGCTTTACCTATGGAAGAAAGGTTATCATCTGAAGTTGTGGTGACGGAAAATAAATATAGAATTACTGTGATTAGAGCTTGAGTGTTTTTAAAACTCACTGTTTGGGTAGAGTCGATGGGAGGTATTATCCTCCGTACCTCTCTCTTAGAGCCGAGCGTGCGACTTTCACCGCACTCGGCTCCCGATAATCTTAGCTTTCACTTTTGCACCTGTGGATGTAATTTTGGCATGATTCGTGTACTGCTAACAAATTATTAGCTCGACTGTTATAATGATTTCTATTGATGTGGTGCAGTTGTATTTTTTCCTCATCAATAAATTTCAAGCCACAATATCCACAGGTATGTTTCTGTCGGATTAAAGTCCTAGAAGTGGCTCCGTTGTCAAGTTTGGACTGTCTCTTAGACCAGTAAACTAAGTCACCGTTAAAAGGTGAATAATCTCCTCTAACGTTGATGTGCTTGTTTTCTGAATATGGCACAGGTGGAAACGCTTTTTTGACTAAATTTGCATCCATCTGGCGGGTTACCTTTTTTTCTTTTAAGAACACTTTATATGTCATAAGCTGTTGGTAATTTAAATTGCTGGTTGAGACGAGGCAAAAGGCAAGAGGCAAAAGGCAACAGTAAAGGGATTGGGGAGGGGTTCAGCTAATCTAAGAATAAGCGGTTTAAATGCGTCTTAGCTTATAATTAAGTTGCCATAATGAGAATCTTGAGCCATTCAGTTGACAATAGCGGTGGTAGTTTCTCCATCCTCTGACTATTGGAGCTAATTTTTGGGCTTTAATCTTTGCCCCATAATTCGAGTGATTGACGATAGCTTTAACTTTCTGACGAAAGGCTTTAAAGTTTTCCTCTGAGGGATAACTTCTAAATTTTCCGTTGACTTGCACAACAAAGTGCCATCCTAAAAAGTCAAATCCTTCTCTCGAGGCTACTAACCTTGTCTTCGATGGCTGAATATTTAGACCTCTTGTAGCTAGAAAACTTGCAACTTTTTCCCGAATCTCTTCCGCTGAACGAGAATGAATTAGTTGATGCTTGCTCAATATCTAACAAAGACTCGATTACAGAATTAACCACAGCAGCTACGCAGGAAATCGCTACACTATTACCGGTTAATTTTCGCATAGTTTGATAACTACCGACAATTTGATAATCATCGGGAAAACCTTGTAAACGGAGCATTTCTCTTGCTGTTAAACGTCTTTTCCCATCCACTAACAAATAATTATAGGATGCTCCTGCTCGCAAGGCACAGGAATAGGGATAAGCGCTGACATTTCCTCCTTTATTTTCGTGCCAGATAGTCGGTTCACTATAAGTTTTTTTTCCCTCTCTTTTCAGCAGGCGACTTTTTTGAATTTTTTCGGAAGCATAATAAAAATCCGAGACATTTTCCTCTAATATTTCCGTTAAACTTGTTCTAGATAAAGCTGGTTTTGGCCAGATAAAACCCCTAGTTTCTCGGAAACCAACGATAAAAATTCGTTCCCGTTTTTGCGGTAAACCAAAATTAAGCGCATTCAAAACCCGATAATCGGTATAGTAATCTAAATCTTGCAGAGTATTGAGAATAACTTCTAAGGTTTTTCCCTGTTGATGTCCCTGCAATTGCTTGACATTTTCCAGAATAAATGCTGCGGGTTGTTTGGCTTTTAAAATGCGAGCAATCTCAAAAAATAGCGTGCCTCTGGTGTCTTCAAACCCCTTTAAATCACCACAAATACTAAAGGGTTGACAGGGAAATCCCGCCATTAAAATATCATGATTGGGAATATCTAGGGCAGCGATTTCGGTAATATCTCCCTGGGGTTGTGCGCCAAAATTAGCGTGATAAATTGCCTGAGCGTCTTTATCTATATCACAGGAAAAGACACAATCAGATTCTAAGTTTTTTTGGCGACAAACTTGTTCAATTGCCAATCGAAACCCTCCCAAACCAGAAAAGAGGTCAATAAAACGGATTTTTTTACTATCTTTCAGGAGATTCATCGGTAATTAAAATTGCAGCGATAGGGACATTCTCTTTGATTTTAACTTATTCAACTTTCACTAAAGAGCGGACGGTAAATATTTCATTGGCCTGTAGGGGTTTAATCGCCGAAATTGGCACAGTAACTACTGAAATTGACTCACCGAGAGCGTTAAAAACCTCTAAAATTGCTCCCATTTCGCCATTGCTAGGATGGGGGATTAAATCCACTAATACTGCCACATCTCCCGATTTGAGATTGTCTTCGGGAACATCAAGACAAAGAACCACATGATCGTATAATCTAACATCCATAATTATCTATCCTTTCGGGGTTTGAGAGTAACAAACTGAAAACAGTCGTCAATGTCTGAACAGCAATCGGCTTTTGATCCTTGTCTAATACATAGCTTTTGGTAATTTCTAGCATTTGGAGTTCCTCTAAAAGTTCTCTAGATTATTATTGATAAGCTGAATCGTGATCGGAATGTAAAGAAAGTATTCGTAAATAATCACCTTCTCTAGCGGCAATTGCTCTACATTTTTGCGTGATTCTAAAACTGTACAAGTTTTCTCCTTTTTGACCTTTTTTAGAATTAATCTTCTCCCATTTTAATCCTTGATCTTGATATAACTGCTCCCAAGTTAGTTGAGAAATTTTCCTGAAAGTTTTCAGAGCGGATGATGCTTCACTTTTGGATAAATTGAATAAATCTCGCTGAAAAATTGGGTTGTTCAGATCAAGTAAAACCTTACTCATGATTTTCGAGTTTGCTCTCTAGGGATTCTAGATCTGATAACTGCGGTGGATGATTAGCATTCCATGTCAGAGCTTGATCTAATTTTTCTCGAAAAGGCGATCGATTTATCCAGTCTTCGTTTACCGGATAGCGATCGAGTAAATTTTGATAAAACTCATTCCACAGTTGACCCCATTCTTTTAGATCGATAACAACTGCTGTTTTTTCTCCTGTTTCATCGACAATATACTGAATACCTTTCATGATTTAAATTGTTGTGAGATGGATATTAACTAATAACTATATTTTAATCGATTCACGAGAAGATATGGATTTGACAATTTTATCCCGTTCCCATATTCTACCGGGGAACGCTCCCTTCAGTTTCTACCTGAATACTGGTTTAAGGTAGAGCCTTAGATATGGTGTTCTAAGGCAGAGCCTCGGAATAAGAAATCATGCCGAAGTGAAGCTAACGATATAATCGGATACAGCCCAAGCTGCATAATTAATAGCCTGACGAATATCTTCCTCTTCTAACTCTGGATAAGCCTCTAAGACTTCCTGAATAGATAACTGACTAGCCAACAGTTTCAGAACAAATCCCACAGTGATACGCATTCCTCGAATCGTTGGCTGTCCAAGACATATTTGTGGATTAACAGTAATACGGTCTAGCTCTTTAATCACTGTGGAACTCCTGAGATAAACTTATTCTGTATTGTTACATACAGCCATGAATCATTATCGCTTTAACTCTTGTGTTGGCAATGAATTGGCAATTAATCAGAATTAATCTATAGCGTTTCGCTCAAGCCAACCTAAGAGGCTGTTGTGTTGGCGTTGAAAGCTTTGGTGTGTTCTTCTCGAATTTTATGAATTTCTTCAGCATACTTGAGAGTAAACCCGTAGGATTCCGCAGCCTTTTCCGCAGCAATGCGAGACTTAACTAAATAGTCATGGATAGACGTGCATTCCTCCGATAATCTTGTTTGAGTTTTATCTTTTTCTTGCAAAATCTCTGAGTGGATCATAAGTTATTCTCCTCTTTGAATAGTTCAAGTGGTGTGACAATTTCAGGTGTTGACAAACCAAGGCGGGCATTGATAACGCGAATATGCTTCCGTTTGTTAGCATTCGCTAGGTGGTTGCAATTCCAAGTAACGAGATATTGAATGTCGAAATAGCTGGCATAGGCAAGATAAAACTCGACAACTTGTTCAAGAGCAGAAGTCGGCGGTAGTAAAGGAATCCTCGAAACCAAATGAATAATTTCAGCTTTACGCGGATAGTTTCCGTTGGTTAGTTCTTGAAGCACGGCATCCGAAATATATAAATCATAATAACTGGACATCTCCGACCACCACTTCCTTGTGATTTCGGTAAAAGTTTTTAGAGCTTCACGCTCATCAAAGTAATAACTCGGAACCGTGGAATCCAAGTACACTTTTTCTTTCATGATAATAACTGATCGACAAGACTAAATCAAAGCCTGAAGCAGCGGTATGGTAGCCCCCTCTATTCTACTATCCTATCTCTGTAACGAAGTTATTGCACTGTCATGCTTGACCTCGATCATTTCTCAGAGCAATCGCACTTGGACTTGATCGCATTGAAACTTCTCCATTTTATCCCAAACATTAGCGGTGCGTTACACGCGCGTTTTCGCACCCTACAAGATCAGCGATCGCACTCCTCTTATATTGTTACATACAGCAATGAATTGTTATCGCTTTAACTCTTGTGTCGGCAATGAATTGGCAATTAATCAGAAATTAATATAAGCAATTATTGTAGGTTGGGTTGAGCGAAACAATACTGGGTCGAAAATGGCTCAATTCGATTGTTTAAGCGAAACCCAACCACCCCAAAGGTTACTACTGAAATTGACTCACCGAGAGCGTTAAAAACTTCTAAAATTGCTCCCATTTCGCCATTGCTAGGATGGGGGATTAAATCCACTAAGAATAACAGAATTATATAATTTGCAATTCATCCTGTTTAAGATTTTGAATTGATTCAATCTTGGAAACTTCTACAGCGATAACTGTATAGGCTTTTCCCTGATTATTTAACACTTCTAAAACATAGCCATCCTCTTGGCCTTCGGGTCGAGGACAATAATCCACGATAATCGCGTGAGTGCCACGAGACAAATTAGATTCTGGCAAATCTTCGGTTAATTGAACTTCGGAAAACATATCAAATTTCATAGTCTAACTCTTTTAATCTGGTAATAAAGTCACAAATCTTGTTTCTTTCGTAAGTGAGTCGATAATCCAATAAGTAGAGACTCGTAAGTTTATCCCGTTCACCCCTTGTAAAAGTCCTTTAATTTCATAAATATCACCGAACTTTGTTTGTTTATTTAAGGTGGCCTCGTTGAGAAGAATACGTCTTAAATCTTGTTCTAATACCTGCCAGTTGTCTAAATTATATCCTGCTTGTGCCAGAAAGCCTGATTTATCATCTTTGGGTTGTAAAACTAGCAAATACCGGGTTAATTTAGCTGGTGGGATTGTCGCATTGGGATTTAAATAAGGCATTTATATTGTAATTTAGCCAATTTCTTTATAGACTTCTATAAAATAGATTTTACAGTATATGCGGGCAGTATTGCCAGGCTTTTTCTTTGTCTAGGATTTGATCATTTTCAACTTCTTCGATGAGTTTTCCTAGTCCGTAATCCTCTAGGATTTCTTCGATTTTTTCAAATTCAGCAATGGAAATCTGAACGGCAATCGGCTTTTTATCTTTGTCTAATACATAGCTTTTGTTAATTTCTAGCATTTGGTTCTCTCAATAGTATCATTTTCGCTATTTTTTGTCATGTTTTGGGCGGTATTTAACCGAACTAATTTTCTACCACTTTTCCCTTGTCTCTCCCTCCAATCAGCGCAAATCGCTTTTATATCGTAGTTGAAAGACTTGGCGTGTTCTTCTCTAATTTTATGAATTTCTTCGAGTATTTCATCTTCCCACATAGCTCATTCTCCCATTAACTCGTAAGGTGTACAGATTAGCGGTAATTTGTAGCCGAAATCCGCGCATATATTGAGAAGTTTTTTCTGAATTTGAGCATTAGTAATATGTTTACAGTTCCATGTTAACAGATAAAAGTCGCGGACAGGATGCAGGTGATCGGTTACGCTTCGATATACTGGCAATAGGTGGCTGGTTGGGGAATTGGCAGCCCTTCCTCTTGTAATCCATCCAGATGAAATTGAATTGCTTCTTTCATATTTTCTGTGATTTCCTCTAGGGTTTTACCAGTAGTAACACAACCGGGTAAATCGGGAACATAAGCGGAATAGTTATTTTCAGCTTTTTCGATAATAATCGCATAACACACGATTTCTATTCCTCAATTATTTGATTTAATTTTTCCTTGAAAATCGTTTCTATTTCTTTATAGGACATCGTTTGAGGTGCGGGATATTTAAAACTGTCTTTTTTTCGGCTTAATAATACTTCTAGTGCTTCACTAAAAATAGCTTCTTCGTTTCGATGTTCCGAAAGATACTGACGGAGTTCTGCGTTAGTCATTTCCGAAGGTGATTTTTTCATAATTCAAAGTTCCAATTTCCCTGTTCATCGATTAAAATGCTGATGTCTTCATTGGTTCCCGCTAAAATATAAATAATTTTGAGTCGGCTATCATAGCGGAATAGGTATATCGGTTGGTAGAGATTAGACAGCAATTGACAAATAAAGATAGCGGTATCTTTCTGTTTTTGAGTCGGCAAATATCTTCTCCTAGAATTGTGCCAGTTTTGTTATCCCTATTTTACAGGATAGGAGGGTGGTGGGTTACGCTTCTCTAACCCACCTTAAGCACTGTAACCTTTATATGTTACATTTTACAAGTCTCGACGCGAGAGAAGATAGAACGACAAGCCTCTCCTACCCTCCAAGGTCCTCCCAATAAAATTTGCTGTCCTGGGAGGTGTCCTAGGGGTGCTTTTAGGTCAAAAGTAACATCATTGTAGAATATCCAGCTATTATTCACTCGCCAGCCTACTCTATCTCCGAAAGCGTCCCAAACTCTTCTATTATACTGCCGCGTCCCACCGAGTTCGCGGTAGATTTTCGCCTGCACGGAAAACCCGAAGCGACCGCCACTATATTTAACCCATAATTGGTCAATGGTTCGCAAATCTTCGCAGGGGAAATTATCCATATCCTCTACCTGTAGCCATCCTTCTTTTGTTCGATTGGCAGCCTGTAGCATCACTGTCGCGGTTTCATCGTCCGCTTGCTTCCATTGCTGCCGTTTTAATAAATCTTCTAAGTTCCGATAATCGATTCCTTTGGCACTTTTAAGTTCGATTTCTTCCAGTTTCGGTGCTGCGGGTTTCGGGGTTTCTGTTATCGTTTTCGCCGACTCGCCATTTATCGGTTCCGTTTTAGGGGAAGGTGGGACGGGTTGTTGTGCTAGTTTCAGGGTAATCCGGTCATAAACTTTTAAAACCTTCGGATTCGTGGGGTCTAAGGCTAATACTCGCCTCATTAACTGTTTTGCTTCTTCTAGTCTCCCGTCACCTTCTAAATCTAACGCTTCCTCTCGCAGTAACGCGATATCGGTGATAGTTGCTTGTTTCGGTAACAGAATCAGATGATTCTTGTAGTTTGGTTCGACGGTGGAGTGGGGAGTCTGCGGGGGTTTGTTGTATTGTCGGTTGATTTCCGGAACTCGATGGAATAGATGATTACAAAGTCTCTCCACTGTCGCGCAATTCCTTTCCCCCTCAATTCGCAAAGCCTCCAGAAGCGCGTAGGTAAACGAACTCATTCCCAAAGCGGGAATTTGATAGGATTCTTCCCCCGGACTACAGGAAGCGATGGTAATCACTCCCTGTTGGGGTTTTCCTCCCGCGGATTTATTGCCGAATCGCATCTCGTTCCGGCAAGAGTCCAACAACAGAATGATATTATCCGCGCCGCATTTGCGTAAGCGTTGGGTGAGATAGGTGAGAGAAATGGTGGTATCTGGGAGCAATTGGGAGTGTCCATCGTGGGGAACGAGGTAATCCTGTTCCTGATGTCGTAATCCGTGGCCACTGAAGAAAAACCAGAAGTTATCCCCCGTCTCCAACTGCGGGGACTCGAAAAATTCATGGAGGAAGATTTTTAAATTTGTGGCGGTGGGTTTCGTTTCTAGAAAAGTACCGCTAGGCGTTTTAATGGGGTCAGAATCATCGGTAAAGAGGAAAACTTCGTCAAACTTGGCTTCTTCTTTACAATAGCGAAACATAGCCTTCGCGTCTTCGATGGCGCAATCTAGCTTGTTAAAGTGTCCCTGTTTATAGGCTGTAATGCCGATGATAAATGCCCAGTTCGCCATTAGTCCGCAGTCGGTGTGTTTTTCTCGTCTCGCTTGAATTTTAGGGTTAATCCGCCTTTAGTGCCGGTCTTAATCCCCGTCCCTAACAATTTTACTTCACCCTCCCCGGTAATCTCTACGCAAAGCTCTACTTCGTCGAGTTTAAAACCGGTTTGTTGGTTGACCTGTTTCTGTGCTTGATTGAAGACTTTGCCGATAAGCTGGAGAAAATGGGAAAGTTCTGTCTCTAGCTTCTCTATGCTCACTTTTACGCCACGAGTCGCAGCTTCGGTGATAGTTTTCCTCGTGTCCCAGGGATTGTCATAGGTGTCGTTTCCTTTGGCATCTTTATCGACGGTGACGGGGGTATCTTCTGCGGTGATAATCCAAATGGTTTCTTCTGGCATAGCGTTCTCGTTTTTCGGCAATGGTTCTCCTTTATTATTCTAGTTACCCATTGCTAACTCACCTATAGAGATAGGGGTTAATAGTCCCAAAAAAGGGGGTTTAAATACCCCCAAAGCTCATAAGTTTTATGTTTTAGAGTATTGGTTTTAAACCGTTTCTACCAAGGGACGGGTTAACTTATCCAACTGTTGGGTTAACAGACTCAGGAATAAACCCACATCGGTGACAATACCGACGGATTCTACGGAACCTCGATCGCTTAATTTTGTCACCACGGCCGGGTTAATATCAACACAGACCATTTTCACCCCCGCCGGTGTCATATTGCCCACACCGATGGAATGGAGCATACTAGAGAGCATGAGAATCATGTCTGCACCTTGAATTAAGCGGGAATATTCTTCCTGTGCTTTAATTAAATCCATCTCCGTATCCGGAAGCGGACCATCATCGCGAATTGAACCGGCCAAACTGAAGGGGATATTATTCTTGACGCATTCATACATTACGCCTTTTGTCAATACCCCGGCCGATACAGCTTTAGCGATGCTGCCGTGGCGACGGATGAGGTTGATAATCTTGAGGTGGTGACGATGGCCACCGCGCACCGGGATGCCTTTCTGCATATCCACCCCTAAAGAAGTACCCATGATCGCCTGTTCCATGTCGTGAACTGCGATCGCATTTCCCCCCAGTAAAGCGTGAACGTAACCATCGCGGATTAAACGGGAGAGATGTTGCGCTCCTCCAGTGTGAATGACCACCGGACCTGCCGTTACCACCACTTTACCGCCCTGGTCGCGAATTTTACGCATTTCCCAGGCAATCTGCTCGACGGTTAACTCGACTCGGCGCTCGCTGGAAACCCCCGCACCCATAAAGGTAAATTCCTGAGTGCTGTTGCGTTGTTCCCTGGATTCCGCCTGTCGGATAGTACGGATGCCCTCAACTCCCACCATAACGCGATCGCCAGCTTTTAAATCCCGCAGCAGAGTACATTTTGCCGTTTTGCCTTCCGGACTTTCAGTGACGACGATGGCTGCATCCATGCGTTGATTTTCCACCCGCACCCATTCACAGTTAACCCGCACTTCCGTGGGATAGATGGTGCTGACATAAAAATCATCGGGAGCGACCCCATCTTGTGCCACCACTGCGGTATTGACATCACAGATTTCTTGGGGACGAGCGGCCGCACCGAGGTCGATCAATTGTACCATGATCTCCTCCATTACCTCGTGAGAGGGTGCAGAAACCCGCACTTCGGCCGAGGAGGTACTTTGGCGCTCAATCCCTAAGGTGAAGTTTAAAACCTTGAAGCTGCCCCCATTTCCCACCACAACATCGAGAGCTTTATTCATAATTCCCGCGTCGAGCAGATGACCTTCTAGCTGGAGAATGCGACTTTCAATGGTGACATTAGCGTGATGGTCTGGAATTAAGGGTTCTGTGGTACGCAGGGTTAAACATTTAGCGGCTCCCCCTGCTTTTAAGAACTCTGTCAGGGGAGTTTGTACCACTTCAAAGCCTTTTGACGCTAACTTATGTTGTAAATCGTCACTAATTTTATTCATGACGATTACTTGACCGATATTCACAGCATTACAAGCAAAGTTAACCGCATCTGCTTCTTCAACGATAATGCGTTTTTCTTCGGGAATTTTTAACTCAATTAACCGATTAGAATAGGCATCAAAAGCATCAGGATAGTAGAGTAGATAACCGCCACTAAGGGGACAAAAACAGGTATCAAGGTGATAGAAACGTTCATCGATTAAACGTAAGGATAAAACCTCAATATCGAGCCATTTAGCGATTAAAGGGTGAGAATCTAACTCAGTTCTAAAGCCATATCCTGCCCATAACCAGCGTCCTTCCCGATCTAATAATGCGTCTCCTGCACCTTCAAAAGGTAAATCTTTGGGCAGTTCGTGAACTGTAAAACCGTTATCTTCAAACCACTGTTTAAAATAGGGTTCCTCTCCCTGTCTTTCTTTGTGTAAAAAGCGACTGAGAACGACTATTTTTTCCAGAACTAAACCTGCATTAGCGGTAAAAACCATGTCGGGCCAGCCTTTTTCTGGTGGGACTAAATCCACGAGCGCCCGATCTTTGAGAATATGATAAAGCTGCTGCCATTGTTGCCTAGCTTTTTCCTGGGAAGATTTGTGAATGTTGCCCTCCATCCAGGGATTAATCACATAATCCACATCGTAATGATCGGGAGAACACATCAAAAAGCGAATAGTTTCAGTCATATTTTTTGACAATGAATATTCAGTATAAGTAGTCTGGGGATAAGTTTAGACCAATCTTCCATTATACTCTACTTTGCCCCAAAATATCACTAGGCCTAAGATTAGGACAATTCCCGCTCTACAAGCTAAAAAGAGCATGGTTTTAGCCGATAACTGACGGCTAGAAGCTTAAATCATTGTAAATCCTGATGTTTAAATAACCCCATAAATTTCGATTTGCGTCCGTGTTCCTTAATTAAACTTTCCCGATAAGTTTGCCATTCTTCCCGTCTTCCCGACATATAAAAGGCATTACGAGCTTTTTTCAGCCATTTAATCGCTTCTTCGTAGCGATCAGCCTTTTTTTCGTCGAGTATCTTTTCCGCAGGAGGACGCGCGTGATCGATCACCCAGTTAGGATCGACGGTAGCAGCCGCATCCATTATCCGCCAAATTAGGTGAGACTGCACATAGGAATTATCAGAAACGACTTTAATTGCATCTCTAACTAAATTTTCGTGGAGAAATATATCGATTTTAGCCTCTGTGGAACGTCCACCGCTAAACTCGCGCAAGTAATCTAACAAATCTAATTTTAAATCGGGCCAATCTTCCCCCGCTAAAGACTCAATTTTTTGGTAATGGGAGAAGGAAGGTTGGTCTTGAAATGCCTTAATTCTAGCAGCCAAAGCTATATCTATATCCCCTAAAGATTCTGCTAGTTCACTTGTCCAGAGAGCTAATTTATAATGATAATTCCCAGGGAAATTTAGACCACCCTTGGCAATTATGAGAGCGGATTCTGGTGCGGATTCATCCCGTAAAGCTTTGGCAAAAAAGAAGGCTTCATCGTTTTTAGTTATCATGTTTTTTGATGCTGCCATCGCTTCCTCAATGCGATCAAGATAGACTAACTTAGTTAGGTATTCTACCACTTGTCCTGAAGCGAAAGCTAGATTCAAATACTCCTGATCTTTTTCCTGTTGCTCGAAAATTTCTAAGCGAATAGAAGTTAATGTTTGGGCATAATAGGGGATATTCCCTGACCACATTTCTGAAAAATTAGCCGATTCTCCCCGTAAAATCTTCTCTAAAACTGGATCATCCCATCCCTGTTGTAAGGCTGCTAAACTCATCTCAAAATCGGCACTCCATTCATGCTGCCACTGCTCGATCTTTTCCCTTAAATCTTGCTTTTCTTGGGGATTAAATTCCTTGCTTAAAATTGCTGCAGTTAGAACTCGATCGATTCTAGCACTTAAATCATCATTAACAGCACCGTAATCTTCTAAATCATCCCATTCCTCGATACAGGCGCTAATAATTGCTTCTAAAATAGCGATCGCATTATCTGATTCTCCCTTTTGATAATAATCTTTAGCCTCATCCACTAGGGCATAAATTTCATCAGAAATTGGATCTTCTTCGTAGTAATCTTCTTCAATCGCTCGCAGGGATTGCCGCAGTTCATTACGGACAGTATTACGATAAGCTTTGACATTAATAGTTATCTTCCCTCCCGCTTTATTAACTGGGGTAGCTGGCACTAAAAACTTATCAATTGTCTCGATAATTTCTGGGTGTTTAGCCACTAAATGATTAAGCAATTTTCTTAATTTACCTTCATCGATCGGTGTCAATAACTCCTCTAGAGAGGCTTTTTTGATAATTAATTCTGGTTGACGAGAACAGGTTAATAAAACCGCCACAATATGCTTACACCAACCCTCGTAATCGTAGGGACAGGAACAGGAGACATTCTCAAGGTTTTCTTGGTTAAAATTTATGGCAACTCGATAGGGTTTAACCTCACTACCACTCACTAAAGCTTGTAGATTTTGCCCCCGTTGCCAAAGAGAAATAACTGCACCGCTATCGTAATAATATTGACCGCGCTGATAGGAAGCATTGGTGCTATTTTGCCGGATAATTTTTTCATTGATAGGAGGAATAGTCATAGTCAGAAAAGGAGAGGATTGGGTGATAGAATCTTGTCTGTGGCCAGAAAACTGCCAGTAGCGAGCCAGACCAGTGCATCAGCAACCGAGTTAACTTATCTTCAGTTTAGCCTAAATGTGCTATAGTGAAGACACTATGGAAATTAAAAACATTCCTCTGTCCCAAATTCGTCGTCCTTTACCGCGACAAACCGATCCCGAAAAAGTTAATCAGTTGATGCAATCGATCGCTGAGGAGGGATTACGAGAACCGATCGATGTTTTGGAGGTGGATGGTAACTACTACGGTTTTTCCGGTTGCCATCGCTTTGCCGCTCATCAGCGTCTCGGTAAAGACACAATTCTCTGTCGAGTTCGTCGCGCTCCTAAATCCGTTTTAGCTAAACACATCGCTTAAGCTGAGAAGTCCCATGAATGAGTCCTTATATAAATATCATCGGCAAAAATTAGAGCAGTTAATGGCAGAAATTGGCTGCAAAAATCTGGAAGAATTGAGTCAGTTATCGGGTCTATCTTCTTGGCAATTGCAGAGAGTTTGCCATGGTTTAATCGCCAAATTATCCTCTGAATCTTTGGTGAAGTTAGCTAAGGGTCTGCAGCTGCCAGTTAGCGATCTTCTCGCTCATTTTCAAATTCCGACGATCAAGACAGAGGATTATTCAGGGGAATTAAAAATTCTCGAACAAGAGTATCAAAATTTACAGCAAAAATTAGACAAGCAAAAAGACGAATTAGCCGCAGAATTTCAACGTCAAAGTATCGAAGCGATCGAATCTTGGTTAGTGCAATGGCCTACGGCCGAGGCCGTTGCCCGCAAAAATCCTGACCTAGCAGCGGTGAAAATCCTCTCTTTAGTTAAACCGATTATGCAGTTACTAGAGCGCTGGGGAGTGCAACCAATTCACAGCGTCGGTGATCATGTTAGTTATGATCCGCAAATCCATCAATTGATCGATGGTCAAGCAGAAATCGGTACACCTGTTCTAGTGCGTTATCGGGGCTATCGTCATGGGGAAAAACTACTTTATCGTGCTAAAGTGAGTTTAATTAAAGTAGAAATGCCAGAAATTCAACCAGTAGAAACAGAAAATGTCACCGATTAAAGTGATAATTCTTGCAGAGCTTTAGTGCTATGAAAAGTTCACCCGTGGTCTGCTTTTATCTCATCGGGAAAGATTGCAATCCCAAAAAAAGGCTCTTCTGGTTTCTGTGTGGAAACGAGGTCTATACTGATAGTTTTTTCGACAAAATAGTCCTAAAAGTGTTGCCCGATAAGCATTTCACGATTCCATAAGCTAAAATTATCACACAAAGTCGAGAAGAGCCGAAATGGGAATCACTGGCGAGCAAAAATTATCAGTTTTCGCACTCAATTAAAAAAATATTGAACGACAAGTTTATATAATTATTTAGCTGAGTAATTACCGATAATCTATCAGGATGCTTTAGATTATGTTCACGAAAAAACTGGGTTTTCTGACGATTTTTCCCCAGAATGTCCTTACACTTTAGAGCAATTATGGCTCTTCGTTACTTGGTATGGTTCGATAGGGGGGCATAAATCGACTAAATCCTTATCTGGCAAGAGACTTAATTGATTAATTCGCTCTAGATCAAAAACAATTGACAAAAATCGCTAAACGTCTTTCTATATAAGGGTTCCATCCCTTATAACCTCCGTCCATTGCATAACACAAACCGAAGAGCCGCAATTATTAGATAAAAATTGGCTCAACTGTGAAGATTAGACATTAGACCTCCTGCAAAAATCAAAAATCTTCGGTTTGGTGAGGGGACAGTAGTCGGTCGTGAGGAGAATTAAGAATAAGCATTAATCAGTTAAATGCGCTATTTAGGTATTTTCTGCCTGTTTTTGTCATTTTTTAACTCTCAAAAATTAATTATGCAAGAACTCTGATATAAAATATCCTTACTTGACAAACATTTATTTGTTAAGAGATACTTGTGAAGTATTCCTTTGGACTTTTAGAGGTTTGTAACTAACTATGCAACTAAGAGCGTTTTTCATGGGTCTGACTGTAGCCGGTTTAGTTATCCCCAGTGTATTAGGAAGCACATCAAAAGTTTTAGCTGAAGACATTACCTTTACCTTGGAAAATAAAACCAAGGTAAATATGACAGAATTTTACGCTTCTCCTAGTGGGGTTAAAAGTTGGGAAAACGATATTTTAGGTGATGACGTTTTAGGCTCTGGAGAGCAGGTGGAAATTAATATCAATGATGAGCGTACAACTTGTAACTACGACTTTAAAGCCAAATTTGCTGATGGTGATGTAGTGGAAAAATACGATGTCAATATTTGTAAATTGGCAGGTGGTAGTTACGAATTTTATGATTAGGTCGAATAATCACTCTCCACTCGCACTTAAAAATTAGCTGAATCTTCCCCAATCCCTTCCCTGTTGACTCTTGCCTCACCTCAAGATGACTGACTTCCCAACCCCTGCTATACAATGGTTTTTGACCTGTTTTTTGGAAGGGAACGCTAAACTATGTATTCGATCGATATTACCCTGAAACTCTCGCCCATCCCCCTTTCCGTGCAGCGCAAGGAAGAAGCAGCAGCAGACGCTTTGTATCAAACAATTATTAACGCTATGCGATCGCCGAATCCCGAATTATTAGAATTAACCTGCGAAAAGCAAACCGATAAAAAGGTAGCGGTTTTAAGCGATCAGATCAGTGCGGTGATTGTTTCACAAAAATCCGGGGCTGCCTCCACCGGCAGAGCGCCGGGGTTTGTCGCTGAAGCCACAAAATAGTTCTTTAATCAGTTATCAGTGAGCAGTAATCAGTAATCAGTGACAAGAAAACGGCAAGCGCCTACATAACACTTTCTACTCAAAACTCAAAACTCAAAACTGATAACTGATAAGCTGTTTATAATTTAAATTGCTTGTTGAGACGAGGCAAGAGGCACTCTTGCAAGAGGCAACAGTAAAGGGATTGGAGGAGATTCGGCTGATCATTAAGAATAAGCGGTTTAAATAAGTCTTAGCTTAACTGATAACTGATAACTGATAAGTAGCTGGTTATAATTAAATTAAAAATGTATTTTAGGTTCGATCCCCCCTGCCCCCCTTGATAAGGGGGGCGCCGATAGGCGGGGGGATCTGACAACTTTTAACGCGTACCTACTTAACTGATAACTGATAACTGATAACTGATAACTGATAATTCATGACTATAAAAGTAAAAGATCTCTGGTTTAGCTGGCCGAATGGGAAATCAGTATTAAATGGCTGCTCTTTGCAAGTTCCCAGAGGGGAATTTTGGATGTTGTTGGGGACAAATGGCAGCGGTAAATCGACCCTGCTGCGGCTCTTAGCGGGATTATTAAAACCTAGTCGCGGGGAAATAGAGATACCTAACCCCCTCGGTTTTGTTTTTCAAAATCCCGACCATCAGTTAGTTATGCCAACAGTGGGAGCAGATGTGGCTTTTGGGTTGGTATCCGAGGGTTTATCTACGCCGGCAATTCGGGCGCGGGTGCGGGAATCCCTAGGGGCGGTGAATTTATTAGAAATGGAAAAACGACCGATCTATGCTCTCAGTGGCGGACAAAAGCAAAGAATCGCCATTGCGGGGGCTTTAGCTCGTCATTGCGAGGTTTTGCTCTTTGATGAACCCACCGCTCTTTTAGATGGGGATACTCAGTTAGAATTAGTCTCTCAAGTGCAGAAATTGGTCAAAAACCGGGGAATTACAGCCCTTTGGGTGACGCATCGCCTTGATGAATTGAATTACAGCGATGGAGCATTTTTGTTGGAGGGTGGCAAGGTAGCGGATCAGGGAAATCCCCTAGAATTAAAAGCGAGATTATTGGCAAGTGTGGCAGTCGAATCTTAAATTTTTTGTTAATATCATTAAGATGCTGTTTTTTAGAACTGCCCTTAATGCTACACCAATTACTCTCAAAGCCATGGTTAACTCTTCTGATCGTTCCCTTCTGCTGGTTGACGGCTACAACGTCATCGGCTCTTGGCCGTCCCTGAAAAAAATTAGCGATCGCCACGGTCTCGAACCGGCGCGAGACAAGTTAATTGAAACCCTAATCGGTTACACCCACCATCAGGGTTATCAAACCCAAATCGTCTTCGATTCCTACCTTCAAGATACCCCCGGCAGCCAAGAACGCTACACTAACCATTTATCGGTTTATTTTACCGCTCACGCTCAAACCGCCGACACCTATATTGAGAAAACCTGTGCCGATTTTTGGTACGATCGCGCCCCAGCTATCGGACGGATTATCGTCGCTACCTCTGATAATGCCCAAAAAATGACCATTATGGGTTATGGGGCCCAGTGGATTTCCGCTCAACGTCTGGAAATCGAGGTGGATTTAACCGGTCGTCGTCTGAGAAAATCCCAGAGTTCTTCTCAAAGTCCCAAAGGGCGTTTTTTATTCCATTCTCTCGATGCTCAGGTGCAACAGAAATTAGAGAAAATGCGCCACGGAATTTAGTTATCAAAAACCTTGACAAATTACCCCAAATATGTATCGACAAAATCGCCATTAGAGGCACAGGTAACTGTGTCTCTAAGCTTTTCAAGGTCAGTTGCGGTCTAGGGGATTTGGTCAAAAGCTTATACTAAATCCGTTGAGTACAGGCTAGTTATGAGGAGAGGCACTCATGCAACAGGCAAAAGGCAAGGGGGAATAAATCATCAGTTTTTAATAACCGGATTTAGTATTACTTGCTGGCCCCTCTAAACCACTGGTTTCACAGTTGCAATTCTGCTAAACCTAAATAATAAATTCCCGTGGGTGTCACTTGGAAGCGACAGGGTAAAACCTTGACTCCTTTAGCCACTGCTTGACGCAATAACTGCCCGTATTTAGCATCTTTACTATCCCCCGGAGCAAACCGGTCACAATCACCCCGATTGATAAAGTAGAGCATAATCGCTTCCGCTGCGGGCAATAAAGCCATTAATTCGTTTAAATGCTTCTGTCCTCGCGTGGTGACAGTATCGGGAAAAAGTGCCGTTTCTCCCCGATTCCAAGTGGTATTTTTAACCTCGATATAGGTGAGGGAATTATCGCCATGAGTCAAAAGAAAATCAATTCTACTGCCATTATTTTGACCGTAGGCCACTTCCGATCGCACTTCGGTGTCATTTTTGACCAAATCGGGAAAAACTCCTTGCAACAGGGCATTTTTCACCACCTGATTAGGAAGATTGGTATTAACTCCCACCCAAGTTTCCCCCAGTTGAATCATCTCCCAGGTATAAGCTAATTTTCGCTTCGGGTTATCACTGCGAGAAAGATAAACCGGTTGACCCTCTACGCATACATCTGTCATCGGTCCGGTATTAGCGCAATGGGCCGTAATTAATTCTCCGTTGTCCAGTTGTATGTCGGCAAAAAAGCGTTTGTAACGTTTAATTAAAATACCCTTGACAAGGGAAGGGTATGTGTGAACCAACAAGGAAGTCATCAAATTTTCGCCAGGCTATATAAGGTAAAGAATAGCCTTTTTTTGGGAATCTTAACCTGAAGGCAGGAGACCTTTCAGTTATCAGTGAACAGTGATCAGTAAACAGTAATCATACTATTTTCCTTTATTCCTAGCAGGCATTTTACTCTCTTGGGTTTGGTGGGTAAAATGTATTCTAAAATACAGTTCTGCTGGCGAGCAAATGGAACGAACCACAAAGACACAAAGGACACAAAGATTGATCGGTATTATATAAGTTAAACTTATCACACAAAGCATAAGAGAGCCGGCATTTTACTCCCCTCTCCCTTTGGTTGTGGGGGTAAGGGAAATTAACCATCTCTGCGATTACTTTTGAAAAATGGCATCAGTGACAAGAAAACGGCAATTTTCTACTTAAGACTGTCCACTAAAAACTCACATCTGATCACTGATAACTGATCACTGATAACTGATAACTGATAACCGCTCAGGTACAATAAAACCTTGAAGCTTAGTAGATATTGAGATTATGGGTAACACTTTCGGACGACTATTTCGGGTTTCCACTTTTGGAGAATCTCACGGGGGTGGGGTAGGAGTGGTTATCGATGGTTGTCCTCCGCGCTTAGAAATTTCCGAAGAGGAGATTCAAATTGATTTAGACCGTCGCAAACCGGGACAAAGCAGAATCGTGACCCCGCGTCGGGAAAATGACCTTTGTGAGATAATTTCGGGCGTTTTTGAAGGTAAAACCCTCGGTACACCGATCGCTATTTTAGTGCGGAATCAGGATGCTCGCTCGCAAGATTACAACGAAATGGCCGAGAAATTCCGACCTTCCCACGCGGATGCCACCTACGAAGCAAAATACGGGATTCGCAACTGGAAAGGAGGAGGCAGATCCTCGGCCCGGGAAACCATCGGCCGGGTGGCCGCAGGAGCGATCGCTAAAAAAATCCTTAAATCTGTCTATAATGTCGAGATTATCGGTTATGTGAAGCGAATTAAAGATATTGAGGCAATCATCGACCCCAACACCGTCACCCTCGACGAGGTGGAAAGTAATATGGTGCGTTGTCCCAACGAGGAAACGGCCGCCAAAATGATCGCCCTGATTGACCAAATTCGCCTGAATAAAGACTCGATCGGCGGTGTGGTGGAATGTGTAGCCAGAAATGTGCCGAAAGGTCTAGGAGAACCCGTTTTTGATAAGCTAGAAGCCGATTTAGCTAAGGGGATGATGTCCTTACCCGCGAGTAAGGGATTTGAAATCGGATCGGGATTCGCGGGAACCTTCTTAACCGGCAGCGAACACAATGACGAGTATTTTATCGATGATAACGGGTTAATTCGCACCACGAGCAATCGTTCGGGGGGTATCCAAGGGGGAATTAGTAACGGTGAAAATATTATTATCCGCATCGCTTTTAAACCGACCGCGACTATCGGTAAAGAACAAAAAACCGTGACCCGCAGAGGGGAAGAAACCACCTTGGCAGCCAAAGGAAGACATGATCCTTGTGTTTTACCCCGGGCCGTCCCGATGGTGGAAGCGATGATGGCTTTGGTATTATGCGATCATCTGCTCCGTTTTCAGGGACAATGTACGATTAGCGATCGCTTTTTCTAAACGTTTATCTGCGATGAAATTTTTATTCCTTCATTCCAATTTTCCCGCCCAATTTCGCCATTTAAGCACGGTTTTGGCTCAAGACCCCGGAAATCAAGTGATTTTCGGCACTACCCGGCAAGAGGGAGAGATAGCGGGGGTAAAAAAATTTATTTACAAGGAAAGTCGCGCTGTTTCTCCCCAAACCCATCATTATGTCCGTCCCCTGGAAAGTGCGGTTTTACAAGGTCAAGCGGTTTATGGTGTTTGCCAACAACTGAAAAATCAAGGATTTTATCCCGATATTGTCTATGCACATTCTGGCTGGGGGCCGGGCCTATTTATCAAGGATATTTTCCCGAAAACTAAGTTTTTAGCCTATTTTGAATGGTTTTATCATGCCCATGGTTCCGATGCTGATTTTGATCCGGCGGATCCCCTTAATGCTGATGCCGAGGCCCGGATTAGAATTAAAAATGCGCCAATCCTCATCGATCTGGTCAGTTGCGATCGAGGTTTATCGCCGACTATCTGGCAAAAACAACAATTTCCCCAGGAATTTCACTCAAAACTGACGGTTTTACACGATGGCATCGATACGGACTATTTCTGTCCCCGTCCCGATGTGCAGTTAGTGATTCCAGAGATAGGTTTAGATTTATCCGGTGTTAAGGAGATTGTCACCTATGCAACCCGGGGAATGGAACCCTATCGCGGTTTTCCCCAATTTATGACGGCTGTTTCCCTAATTTTAGCCCGTCGGCCTAACTGTCATGTGGTGATTGTCGGTGAGGATCGAGTCGCTTATGGGAAAACTCTACCAGACGGCAAAACCTATAAACAATTGATGTTAGAAAGCCTTTCTTTGGATTTATCCCGGGTGCATTTTACCGGTTCTCTGCCCTACGGTCAATATAAACAGGTTTTACAGGCATCGGCGGCCCATATCTATCTTACCCGTCCTTTTGTGCTGTCTTGGTCAATGTTAGAGGCTATGGCCATGGGTTGCGTGGTGATTGGTTCCGATACTCCCCCCGTGCGAGAATTAATTACTGATGGGGAAAATGGTTTATTAGTGGATTTCTTTTCTCCCCAACAAATAGCCGATCGCGTGGATGAAGTGTTAAATTATCCCCAGGGTTGGCAAAATCTGCGTTTAAATGCGAGGGAAACTATCAAGCAACGCTACGACCTCAAGCAATGTTTACAGTATCATCTAGATTGGTTATTGAGTTGATGAAATGAGAGCATTTTCTCAAAAATACTGTCTTTTAAAGGATTCATATCGCTATTAAATTCTTTCTCTTACAATCCTAATTCCTTGCCAAGCAGGAATATTACCGGCTCGTCTTTCTTCTAATAATACGGAGGCGATAAAACGGTTAAAAACTTGTTCCCTTTTGCTGGAATATTGAGAATTTAATTCTCGGCATTCTGCAACTGTTAAGTTAACCCATAATCTTTAGATAGGCGAAAAAATCAGCATTTTATATGGTTATGTTGATTCAATATTTTTTATCCCTCCTCTAAATTCCCGCAGTGCTTGAGCATGATTTTCCGTACTAATACAACGCATCAATAAACCTACATCTAAATTCGGTAAAAGTTGCGATTTACTAACAGCCTCATAACCCTCATTTCCTAAACTATAAAACAATAACTCATCATTCATCCAAAACCAAACTTCAGGAATTTGTAACCGTTTGTATGCTTCCAGTTTATTAATTCCTCCACTACTAACAACCACCTCAATCACTAAATCAGGATGTTTTCTATTTGCTCCCAATTCATAGGATTCATCACCTTCTCTTTTAACCTTTTCAAATTCATTTTCTAAGGTGACAGAACCAGTAGGAGTAAAATCTAATCCCAAAAATTCTAAATAAATTTCTACTAAGGAAGCAATACGTTTTTTGATAGTTTCGTGTTTTTTCCCTGGCATTTTTCTAATCTCCAAAACTCCATCTAAAAAAGATAACCTTAACCCTGGGCGATCGATTAGCTGTTCAACAGCTTTAAATTCTCTCCAGGTTAAGTCACTAATTAAAATTGGTTCTGCTTCTCGTTCGATGAGTGTAGTTATCATAATTTAAACCCAAATTTAGAGCGTGAATTTTGTTCACTATGATATGATATAAAAACAGACTATCATAAAAAACATCATGCAAGCATACAAACTCAAAGGAAAAATTGATCAATCTGGTAACTTGCTGATTACCGAACCCCTGAATTTACCCCCCGGAAACGTGGAAATTGTAGTTTTGGTAGCCACAGACACCCTTGATCATACCACAACCCCAACCACTGAACCAGCACCAGAAACACCAAAAAGACCAACTAAAATCAAGGTTTTGCAAAACTGGTTTGAGAAAACCCAACCTGCATCTCCTGATTTTGATCCAGATCAAGCTAAATGGGAATATTTAAAGGAGAAACATAACCTGTGAAAGTCTTGCTTGATACCAACATCATTATAGATATTGCCCTGGAAAGACAGCCTTACTTTACTAATAGCGAGACAGTTTTGGCATTTGTTGAACAGGGACAAATAGAAGGCTACATTTCAGCATCAACTATTAGTGACCTTTATTATCTTATTCGTAAACAAAAAGGTCGAGATTTAACTATTGAGTTTTTGCAAGAAATACTTACTTTTTGTCAAATTGCTACAGTAAATCAGGCTGCAATTAGAATGGCTTTCACAACCAATTTTCAGGATTTTGAAGATTCTATTCAATACTCTAGTGCGTTAGTTAATCAATTAGATGCAATTATTACCCGTAATCCTCAAGATTTCCCCATTGTCACACCACGAATTATCACTCCTGAACAATTAATTGCCGAATTAACCAACTCTCATTAGCTGGTGGTTTTAATAATGTATTAAGAGTATAAAAAATGTCTAAACTTAAAGAGTTCACCTAAGTACCTAAGCAAAATTAATTACACATATCTAACCCCCTCTTGCCTTTTGCCTCTTGCCTTTTGCCTATCTTTACTAGGAAATTAATTTTGCACGACTACTTATTACCAAAATTCTATGACTCGGTGGTTTAATATTGCCGGTCCCTGTTCAGACGATATCCACTATATGCTCTCTCCCACAGTCAGATTACCAGATTTAGAGGAGCTAATTCAACAACGTAGTTATTTTGTCCTTCACGCACCACGACAAACGTGGAAAACCACCGCTATGTTATCCCTAGCAAAACAACTGACTGATACTGGAAATTATGCCGCAGTCATGGTATCGGTAGAAGTAGGAAGTGCATTTAATCATGATCCTACTGCCGCAGAATTAGCAATTTTAGGAACTTGGTATAATACAATAAATATCCGCTTACCTAAAGAATTACAACCAGCTGCTAAACAATGGCAACAGGAACAACCGGGAAGCAGAATTAAGGCTTTTTTATCAGATTGGGCAACGTCTTTAAACCGCCCTTTAGTATTATTTATAGATGAAATTGATTCTTTACAAGACCAAGCATTAATATCAGTTTTACGACAGTTAAGAGATGGTTTTCCCAATCGTCCAGAAAATTTTCCCTCATCAGTAGGTTTAATTGGTTTACGAGATGTGCGAGATTATAAAGTAGCATCGGGAGGTAGTAATAGATTAAATACATCCAGTCCTTTTAATATAAAAGTTGCTTCTCTGACTATGCGAAATTTTAATCTTACAGAAGTAGGAGAATTATATCAACAGCATACAGAAGCAACTGGGCAAATTTTCACACCAGAAGCAATAGAAACAGCTTATGATTTAACTCAAGGACAACCTTGGTTAGTTAATGCTTTAGCTAAAGAAATTGTAGAAAAAATGGTAAAAGACAGAAGTATTGCTATTATTAAAGAACACATTTTAACAGCTAAAGAAATATTAATTGCACGTCAGGATACTCATTTAGATAGTTTAGCGGAAAGGTTAAGAGAACCAAGAATTAAAGCCATTATTGAACCAATGTTAGCAGGTTTAGAATTAGGAGATATACCTAATGATGATATTCAATTTGTCATAGATTTAGGATTATGCAAAATGCACCCATACGGAGGATTAACTATTGCTAATCCCATTTATCGAGAAGTGTTACCCAGGGTGTTAACAGTCACACCGATGGCATCTTTACCCATGATTGTACCCACTTGGTTAACCCCAGAGGGTGAATTAAATCTAGATGCTTTATTAACTGCATTTCTCAAATTTTGGCGACAACAGGTCGAACCGTTATTAGGTAGCACTGGTTATCATGAAATCGCACCCCATATTGTATTAATGGCTTTTTTACATCGTGTGGTTAATGGTGGGGGAGTTTTAGAAAGGGAATATGCCATTGGTAGTGATAGAATGGATTTATGTTTGCAGTATAAAGATGTAATTTTAGGGATTGAATTGAAGGTGTGGCGGGATAAAAAACGCAATCCTCAAGCTGATGGAATTGAACAATTAGAATCTTATTTAGGGCGTTTGGGTTTAGATTTTGGTTGGTTATTTATCTTTGATAGACGGAAAAATGCTTTACCAATGGAAGAAAGGTTATCAACTGAGGTGGTGGTGACGGAAAACCAGTATAGAATTACGGTAATTAGAGCTTGAGTCTTTCCAAAACTCACTTTTTGTGTTACATTTTGTTAACGAACCTTACAAGATCGGCGATCGCACTGTTTTACAAATTGATGTAAAATTAAATATAGTGATAAGCTGTTCCTAATTTAAATTGCTTGTTGAGACGAGGCAAGAGGCAAGAGGCAAGAGGCAAAAGGCAACAGTAAAGCGATTGGGGGAGGTTCGGCTAATCTAAGAATAAACGGTTTAAATGCGTCTTAGCTTATTCAAGAATTAAACTGTAAAAATCATGTACAATCGGAAAAGCTTCTGGTGTATAAATACGAGAAATATCAGGCTTGACTATGGTGGATTTTTAGAAGATACAGAATCAGAATATGGTCATAATCTTAATGTTTTACTATTTAATGAGAACTCTTGCAAATTAATTATGTGCTATGATAGGTCGCCAACTTATTTTCTCCAGAAAATTAATTAGTACATTTGTTTTGAATGAAAACATGAAGTTTAACTTTCAACCCAAAACTCTTTAGATATGCCTTAATTTGGTTGTCAAAACATGGCTCTTCGTTACTTGGTATGGTTCGATAGGAGGCATAAATCGACTAAATCCTTATCTGGCAAGGAATTTAATTGATTAGTTCGCTTTAGATCAAAAGCAATTGACAAAAATCGCCAAATGCCTTTGTATATAAGGGTTCCATCCCTTATAACCCCCGTCCATTGCATAAGACAAACCGAAGAACCCAAAACATCTTTATTTAGGGTTTGCTGAAAAAGTTTTTCGTGGGGGTAGGCTTTGTGAGACTTCGGACGTTCGGCGAGACTTCGGACGTTCGGCGAGCTCAGTAGTTCGACAAGCTCACTAACACGAGCGGACGGTGAGCCTGTCGAACCGCCGCATGAGCTTTTGTCGAACGCTCAGTAGTTCGACAAGCTCACTAACACGAACGCCTGTCGAACCGCCGAACCGCCGCATGAGATCATTACTATTATTCAGTGTTGGAGAACTGGGGAGCTTTGTTCAGTGAGCAGCAAACAGTCAAAAGACGGCACTGTTAAGGCTATTTGTGGGGAACAGTAGTCTGTCCTCTGGGGATGATAAGCTAAACGGCGCTTAACCTGCATGATCCAATAGCTATAACCCTTTTGGAGTCTATATCGGTGATCCGAAGTAAAAGCCGTTTAGCTTACTAAATCCCGTCATATTTCATCTTATTGCCAGCCGACTCCCTGATCACTAATTTTTGATAAGCTAAGAGACAGTAATTATAATTTCGTCGTCAATCCTATGATTTTGCCAGGTAGTACCGTTCGAGTCACCAATCCCGATGATACCTACTATAAATTTGAAGGTTTAGCCCAGCGTTTAAGCGATGGGAAAGTGGCCGTTCTTTTTGAGGGGGGCAACTGGGATAAGTTAGTCACCTTTAATCTCTCGGAATTAGAAGAAGTAATTATTGCCCCCGCTAAAGGCAAAAAATAACCATGCGTCCACCCTTACCGCAATTAGCCACGGATAACCGCCATCCCGATCATATCGCCGAAGTTATCGAGACGACGACGACCGAGTTTTTAGCGCAATGTTTGGAACCAGAGGAGTTAAACTTTCCTTTTATGCCCGCTTTTGGTAGTTGGGTAAAAGCCTACGATGAAGAAACGGGTAATAAGATTTTTGGGATTGTCACCTTTGCCACCACTGCACCCATCGATTCGGTACATCGCGCTAGAGCTTTGGGGTTATCTTTGGCTGAATTGCGGGAACAACAGCCGCAGATTTTCGCTATGTTAAAAACGGAATTTCGGGCAACTATTGTCGGTTTTGAAACCTTACCCGGACAATTTAATGGCAATGGTGCCGGGCGAGGTTATATCTATCAATATATTCCTCCCCGGCCCCCACAAATTCATCAGGCAGTTTATCAATGTGAGTCGTTAGAAGTGGTTTATTTTAGTGAACAATTAGACTTTTTACGAATTTTATTACAGGTCAAAAATACTCCCGTGGAAGCTTTGGCAGCCGCTTCTATCCGTCAGATGTATCAATTGCGTCAAGCCGATCGACAATGGTTAGTAAATGTGGGCAGACAGTTAAGTGTTTTACTTAAAGATGATTATGATCGCTTGCGTTATATTCTCAGTCAAATTCATATTAGTCCTTAGATGATACGGCTCTCTTGGCGCTCTTAGAGTAGTGAAAATCCCTTACTTCCTCTCTTTGTGTCCTTTGTGTCTTTGTGGTTAAGAAAAAAATCAGCAACCCTTGGCCATTCTCGGAAATGTCGGTAATGTTTCTAGATAATATTCTCTACCCGGTGAATATAGGTCAAGTTTCTGTTTTTTGTCCTCTGGGTTGACTAGACAAAAAATGTCGATATAATAAATGGTTATGCGGTAACTCTCGCTATTTTTAGCCTTGATTGTAAATTCTAGATAGTTTAAGCGATCGCCCCTTAAGAAAATGGCAATACAAACAACCTTTGCAGAGATTCTAGAAGCAGCCGAGCAACTTCCCCTTGAAGATCAAGAAAATCTCATTCATATTTTACAGAATCGTCTTCGAGATCAAAAAAGAACAGAGTTGTTTAGAGATGTTCAAGAAGCTCAACAGGAATTTGCACAAGGTCAATGTCAACCCCTGACACCTGAACAAATCATGGAGGAAATCCTTTCGTGAATTTTGTTTTATTACGCTCGAATATATTTATTAGAAATGCTCGAAAAATTGTGAAAAAACAGGCTTTTTTAGTTCAAAATATCCAAGAAACTTTAGCTTTATTATCCGTAGATCCATTTCAACCTCGATTAAGAACACACAAATTAAAAGGGGAGCTTAAAGACTCTTATGCTTGTAGTGTGGGCTATGATTTAAGAATTGTCTTTAAATTCGTTGAATATGAGCAGAAACAGGCAATTCTTTTAGAGTCAATTGGGACTCACGATGAAGTTTATTAGGCTCTTCGGTTTGTGTTATGCAATGGACGAGGGTTATAAGGGATGGAACCCTTATAGAGAAAGGCATTTAGCGATTTTTGTCAATTGTTTTTGATCTAGAGCGAACTAATCAATTAAATCTTTTGCCAGATAAGGATTTAGTCGATTTATGCAACCCTATCGAACCATACCAAGTAACGAAGAACCCTCCAATTATAGGTTCGATCATTATCTCCCCCCAGGGTGCGGTTAGCTTATTGGGAAACATGGTCGGTGGTTATAACGTTCATTCTCTCATTTTCTGATTGAACTGCTGAAATCTGGCGTTACTTTCGATTTTATTACTCAATCCAAGCTTTTGGGGGGTTCTACCCCCCCAAACCACTAGGGTCCCTAGAAACAATTGCCGAATTGAAAAAATTAGGTCATCCAGTCGCCTATGTGGGGGATGGAAAATGTCAGGTATTTAGGTTTGCTAATTGTTCCTGAATATTAGCTTGAGTAGAGAGTTTTTCGGATTTTTCCCATAGAGCGTTAAAGATACTTTTATCTGTCTCGACAACTCTTGTTTGATAGGAAATATAACCTGATTCTGTTTGACCATTCATAATTCTTCTCGCTGTAAAAGAATTTCTGGGAACAGATAAGTTTTCGCTAATCAATAGGTTGGTATCATCCCAAGGATAGCCTTCATCTTTGGCTTTTTCCTGACAAATACAAGCAACTTCTATGCGAGAGTTAAGTTGTTCCTGAATCACCTGTAAATGCTTTGGAGTCGGAACTTCAGGAAGAATAAAGACTCGTTGAATAGAAATCCCCCTTTTGATTAGTTCTTCGTTAACTTCCCAGAATTTTTGACCAAGGGGATTATCCCACCAGATGCAATCTGTCATGGAGTGAACAGCCAAGATTCGAGATTGACTTTGAGGATCAATGTGTTTGAGTAGTTGACCAACCTTTTCTAAACGGGATTCGCCGCTAATTTCAATGTTAATTTCAGGCATAATTGTGTTAGTCAAAATTGTGCCATCAAGGAGGGTTAGATTATTTTCATCTAATTTAATATCGGTCAAGTTAGCTCCCGTTAAATTAGCTTTGCTCAAATTGGCATGACTTAAATCGGCTCCTGTTAAATCAGCATTAGTTAAATTACCCCCCGAAAGATTAGCCTAACTGAAGTTACATCCCATCAATTTTGCATCGGAAAGATTGCCTTCACTATCCATTAAATTGACTTGGCTGAAATTCAGTCCATGAAAATCTCGTTCGCCAATTTTGTGCAAATATGTCAATTCTTTTGTGCTATGAATATCGGGGTGATATTCATCGGGTGCATAAACGGCAATCATCGCTTTGACGTAGGCGAAAAAATAAGCCTTGAGAATATTTTCATGGGTGTGGATGGTAATAACTTCTTTACCATCATACTCAACCGCTGCCTTGACAGTTGTGGCTCCTTGTTGACCCGGTGTCAAGTTGGCTAAATAGATAGATTTAAGGGTATGTTTAACCTCAACTAAATGAGCTAGAGCCTCGTTAAAAGCAGTACAAAGTGCATCTACTGAACCTTTTTTAAAGGCCGATTCAGTGTAACGTTTTTGAGTTTTTGTATTACATAGGATAACTGTCGCAGCAGTTAAATTGTTATTAGCACAAAGAATTTCAAAGTACTCAATTTTCCAGCCTTGAAAAAGCAAAAGATTATCTTCAAAGAATAAGTTTTGTTGAGGCTCGTTTTCTAAAAGCTGATTGAGTTTTACTTTTTCATTTTCCATTGCTGCTTTACCGAGATTTTTGAGAGTTCTTTCGATAGAAGCTGGCGAGGTATCTTCCCCTAAAAACTGTAAGAATAAGGAAGGAGAACCCACAAAAGGATATCCACTGGCAATGAATTCTCGATCTGCGATGGTGATAATACCTGCTAGGCTATACTTTCTGGCAATCTCAACTTGAATTGCCGTTTTTAAATTAACGTTCGGATATTTTTCTAGGTCAATTTCTTTCAAGTTAACTTGACCGACGTTAATCTTACTCAGAAGTTCAATGATCAAACGATTGGCATCTTCTCTAGATTTCAGATTTTTGATATTATGCCAAATTTGTATTAATCCCAGTTCCTCAATGTAAGGGTTAATTTTTCCCTCTAAAACAAGTCCCATAACCCTAGTAGCTTCACTGTTAAGAGTCGTCTGATTTCGTAATAAAAACTCTTCAATTAGATCAGCGTCAATTAAGACTTTTGGAGCTTGAGAATTGTTATCTTTTGATTGGAATACCTCTAAGTTACCCAGAAAAAAATCAATATTTATATTAGGATGATTAGTCACTTTATGCAAACTAAGCTTGATTTCGTACTGCACAAAATCATCAGATTCGCTTTCGAGATTATTTCTCAAATCCCAAAGTTTTTTAATCACTTGAGGCTCAGGATATTCTCCCAATTTCCTTATGATTTCAGCACGGATATCGCTATCCTGTTCCTTTTCTAGTTGAGCTAACAAACCATTAGTGACCGATGTTGGTATCTCGCACAATAACTCTGTGTTTTCCATTTTTAAATCAATATCCTTGATAGGTGGTCTTCTCATCCGCACTAATTGTGTCTGACAGTAAAAGACTGCTCTAATTGAGAATTTTCAGCGTAGCGTGTTGGCAAAACTCTCACTAATTCATCGTCATTAATGTCAACACAATAGCCCTTTTTAAAGAGAATCCTTCTTAGGGAAGTAATTCCCAGACGATCACTGTCATCTAACTCAAGGTAATCCTTAAGATGGGAGCCTAGATTTTTGTTGAAATCTGCGTTTAGATTTTTGCCGCTGCTATGATTGAACTTTTCAGCCAAATCATCGGCGGAATAAAGACCTGCAGCCGCCAGATAGAAAATAATTTTGTATTTTTCAGATAGGGGTTCGATTTCTGCCAACAAAGCTTCTAGCTTGGGTATATCCAAACCACAGTTTCTTGCCTGCTTTTGGGCTTCACACAGTGATGGGGGCATTGACGAGAGCGTCTTCATGGCTGTATTACAGTTTCTTGCCTGCCTTTCGGCATCGGATAGGTTTTGGGACATTTCGGATAGGTTTTGGGGCATTGACGAGAGCGTCTTCATGGCTGTATTTTCGAGCTAGTTAGCATATTTTGAAATGGAGTACCAACAATTATTGTTTAATGATAGCAATATTTGTTGGTTTAAATGGACAACAATTGTTGGTTTAACTTTGCAATATTTGTTGGTTGATATCCTTACAGTAAGTGATTATATTGTGGATACCATTGAAGAAAATAGAGCGATAGTAAAAAACAGTACAAAAAAGCTGGTCGAGTGTTGCCGCACTGCCCAGCCTGAATTAAATAAACGTTCTACCTATCGCTTCCCGTCTTTATTATCTCCACCCTGACGTTTTGCTAGTTCGTTGATGGTGTAGATAAAAACGTAGTCATAGGGATGAATCTTCCCGACAGCTACGCCGTAAGCAAGGGAGCTTAGGAGCATGACAGTGAGCAAGCTCTTCATATTGATTGACCTCCTGGCTTCTTGAGTCCACTAATAAGGTTTTTAAGTCTCCTGGTGGGCTAATTGAGAGGGTTAATCCCGATGATGCGAAGCTAGGAGAGGGACAGTATCCTCGCGGGTGCTGGCCCTTTACTCATCATTATCATCCCCGCATAGTAGCCCATGAGGGTAGATTGAGTCAAGCTAATAATGTTAGGGATTCCTGACATGAGGAGCCGAAACACTACTAGGCAAAAACAAAGATCCTGATCAAATCAACCTCCACCTTAGCCATGAAAGCACTTAGCCACAAAACAGAAGATTTGAGTATAGCCGATGTCTCATCCGATTACCCCGATCAATGGGTGGTCGTAGAGATCACTGGGTGCGACAAATATGGCTGGCCAGAGAAAGGTAAGGTTATTGGCTACTCGGACGATAAACGTAAGCTGATACAAGAAACTAAACATTTGAAGGGAGACTTGTATTTGTTTTATACAGGCCTTGTTGACGGTGGTAGGGTTGCTTAAAAATGTTAGAATCTATACAAAAAACACAATCTCCTTTAGCTTTGGCCTCTGCGTTGGAGGCTGCCATTAAACGAGGCGAAGAAGCGAAGAAACGGTTCCTATCTAAGCAAGGCGGAACCTTAACCAGCGCTGAGATTTGTAGTGTTTTAGCCTGTAGTTCTTTGGAATTAGAAACTATGAGGCTCAATCATCAGGTCTTAGGTTTATCTGTCAACGAAGAATTAGTTTATCCTGCTTGGCAATTTATTGATGGCAAAGTTTTGTCTGGTTTAGACCAAGTGTTAGCCGTTTTAAAAGAAGACGGTGCTTGGACACAAATGCTCTTTCTGCTCACGGGTGATATTCGTTTAGAGGGAGCAACCCCGCTAGAAAAACTCCAAAAGGGAGAAATCGAGCCAGTGGTTTTGGCCGCTAAGTGTTACGGGAGTCATAGCGCGGCGTAATGGGTTTGCCTCCTTCTGTTTGTGGGTTAGTACGTTTGTGAATTAGTTCACCAATTTTATAAAAAATAATATCTCCTGCAAGAATCAAAAATCTTCAGTAGCAGACAAAAGATAAGAGATAACTAAGTAGTCGTGCAAAATTAATTTCCTAGTAAAGATAGGCAAAAGGCAAGAGGCAAAAGGCAAGAGGGGGTTAGATATGTGTAATTAATTTTGCTTAGGTACTTATCCTATTCATAAAACCTAAGATTATGTCAAATTTATCTGGGGTTTTAGATATTTTGACCCGATAGCGGCTCGATAACTTACTTTTGCAGGAGATAACTGATCCTCTTGCCCTATTTTGGTAAAATCAACTATAATGGGGAGAAGTTAATTTTTGCCAAGCTTGAGCAGACTTAAACTAATCCCTCAGTGAGCAAGCAATTGAATCCTATGCTTAAAATTGCCCTTTTTGGAACCAGTGCCGATCCTCCTACTGCCGGTCATCAAGCCATACTAAAATGGTTATCGGAACAGTACGATATCGTTGCGGTTTGGGCTGCCGATAATCCCTTTAAAAATCATCAAACCAGTCTCGAACATCGTCTGAGGATGTTAAATTTGCTCATCCGGGACATTCAAACCCCAAGAGATAATATACAACTGCGACGAGAATTAAGCGATCGACGTAGCTTAATTAGTGTGGAAAAAGCGCAAGCAATTTGGGGAGAACAGGAGGAATATACCCTAGTCATTGGTTCCGATTTAGCTGGACAAATTAGGCACTGGTATCGCAGCCAAGAATTACTAGAAAAAGTCAAAATTCTTGTGATTCCCCGTCCAGGTTATCCTATTAACCAAGATGATATTGAACAACTGCAAACATTAGGGGGTGATTGTCTGATTGCCGATGTCTTTGCTCCGGCTGTATCCTCAACAGATTATCGAGAAAAAGGCGATAAACAGGCTGTTCCTGCACCGATTAAAGATTATATCGAAGGTCAAAAACTTTACGCATGAAACCGCTAAATACCCTAGCTAATAAATCTCTAGCTGATTTTAAAGTGGGAGTTGATAACGTGATCTTTTCCGTTGATACCCAATTAAATCGGCTGCTGGTGCTTCTGATTAAACGACGGGAAGAACCTTTTAGTAATTACTGGAGTTTACCCGGAACTTTAGTGAGAAATGGGGAATCACTGGAAACGGCAGCCTATCGAATTTTAGCTGAGAAAATTAGTGTCAATAATCTCTATCTGGAACAGTTATATACTTTTGGCAGTCCAGAGGGAGATTCCCCGGCAGCGGCCGAGAGTTTTGGGAAACGTTATCTATCGGTGAGTTACTTCGCTTTAGTGCGGTTTGAAGAAGCAAAATTAATCACCGAACGGGATTATAATATCACTTGGTATATGATTGATAAAGTGCCAGATTTAGCCTTTAATCACGGTCAAATTTTAGCTTATGGCTGGCGAAGATTACGCAATAAAGTAGAGTATAGTCCCGTCGCTTTTGAGGTTTTACCAGAATTATTTACTTTAAATGATCTTTATCAATTTTATGAGACAATTTTAGGTAAAAATTTTAGTGATTATTCTAACTTCAGAAATCGGCTATTGAAATTAGGATTTCTCAAGGATATGGGTTTAAAAGTCTCTCGTGGTGCCGGTCGTCCGGCTAGTTTATATCGCTTTGATGAAAAAGCTTTTGCTCCCTTTAAAGATCAACCGTTAGTTTTTGTTTAAATAGGAAAAAATATGAGAATTGCTATCGCTCAATTAAATCCCATTGTTGGAGATATCGAAGGAAATGCCCAAAGAATTTTAGAGGCTGCTCAAACGGCATTTAATCAGGGAGCAGAATTACTTTTAACCCCAGAATTATCCCTCTGTGGTTATCCTCCCAGAGACTTATTGTTAAATCTGGGTTTTGTGGAGAAAATGTCTCAACAATTGCAATTATTGTCCCAACAATTACCAGAAAAATTAGCTGTCTTAGTCGGTTTTGTCGAAAAAAATCCCTCGGCAACGGTCAGGGGAGAAAAGCCGTTATTTAATAGCATAGCTTTGTTAAAAAGTCAAGAAATTAAACAAATTTTTACTAAACGTTTATTGCCTACCTACGATGTTTTTGATGAGGATCGTTACTTTGCTTCTGGGAAAGAAAGTCAATATTTTCAACTAACAGAAAATAATGTAAAAATCGGTGTAACTATCTGTGAAGATGTTTGGAATGATGAACAATTTTGGGGTCAGCGTCAATACGCAGTTAATCCCATCGCCGATTTAGCTAGTTTAGGAGTGGATTTAATCGTTAATCTTTCCGCTTCTCCCTACAGTGTCGGTAAGCAAAAATTGCGAGAATCTTTATTGTCCTATAGTGCCACTAGATATAATTTACCTATAGTTTATGTCAATCAAGTGGGAGGTAATGATGATTTAATTTTTGATGGTGACAGTGTTGCTTTTAACCGACAAGGAGAAGTGATTTATCGCGCCAAGGCATTTACTTCTAGTCTAGAATTGATCGAGTTTAATCAAGATTTGTTACCCGCAATTATTCATCCTTTACCCGTTGATGAAGATGAGGAAATTTATCAAGCTTTAGTCTTAGGAGTGCGAGATTATGTGCAGAAATGCGGTTTTAAACGGGTAATTTTTGGCTTGAGTGGTGGCATTGATTCCAGTTTAGTTGCCGCTATTGCCAGCGACGCATTAGGTAAAGAAAATGTTCTCGCTGTGATGATGCCTTCTCCCTATAGTTCCGACCATTCCATTAGCGATGCAGTGGCTTTAGTTAATAATTTAGGTATCAAAAGTGAGAAGTTAGCAATTAAAGAAATTATGAACGCTTATGATCAACTTTTAGATGGTCTTTTTGCGGGGACTGATTTCGGTATTGCTGAAGAAAATCTTCAGTCACGCATTCGCGGTAATTTATTGATGGCTCTCTCTAATAAATTCGGGCATTTACTATTATCCACTGGCAATAAATCAGAAATGGCCGTCGGATATTGCACCCTTTACGGTGATATGAATGGTGGTTTAGCAGTGATTGCTGATGTGCCGAAAACCCGTGTTTATTCCCTCTGTCGCTGGTTAAATCGGCACGGGCAAATTATCCCCCTCAATGTGATTAATAAAGCTCCTAGTGCTGAATTAAAACCCAATCAGAAGGATCAAGATTCTTTACCTCCCTACGAGATTTTAGATGCTATTTTAGCACTATTAATTGATCGCCATCAATCCACCGAACAAATTATCGCCGCCGGTTTTGAGCCTGAAATTGTGCAGAAAGTGATTAAATTGGTTAAAAATGCCGAATTTAAGCGCAAACAAGCTCCCCCTGGCTTAAAAATTAGCGATCGCGCTTTTGGTACTGGTTGGCGAATGCCTATCGCTAGTCGCTGGGGTTAGAGGGGTTTTTCAGTTATCAGTTATCAGTTATCAGTTATTAGTTATCAGTTATCAGTTATCAGTTATCAGTTATCAGTTATCAGTTATCAGTTATTAGTTATTAGTTATTAGTTAAGTATCTAAGCAAAATTAATTACACATTTCGATAAAGCTTTTGCCTTTTGCCTCCTGCCTTTTGCCTATCCTAACCAATAAATTAATTTTGCACAACTACTTATAAGATGTGAGTTATCAGTTATCATTGATTAGTGATTGGTCACTGATTACTGATTACTGATTACTGATCACTGTTTACTGATTACTGTTCACTGAAAGGGGTATTCGTGAGAGAGGAAGGGTAAGGGGATTAATTCTCCTGTTGCCTCGCCGATTTGTACTTTTAAACCCTCTCCTCCCGCTTTTGTTTTCACATAACCCAAGCCAAAATCCTCCAGCACACTGGTGAGTAAACCGACTTTTTGCGCTTCTAAAATAATCGGGGTATTGCTGGGGACGGGTTGGCTGAGTTTTATGCCCCAAAGTCTCTGTTTTACGCCTTTATAGGTGTTGAGACGGGCGATAGTTTCTTGACCAATATAACAGCCCTTATCAAAAACGATCGCTCGCCATAAACCGGCCTCTAAAGGGTTATAATCTTCGGTTAATTCTCGATCGACTGCCGGTCGGCCCTGATGGATTCTCAGGTATTCCCACACCTGCTCATCGGCGGGAGTAACGCCATTTTTAATTAAATTTTCCCAGAGGGGACCGGCTTCGGCGGCGGCAACGATTAAAGTATATCCGGGCAGATCTAAGCCGGTACCGACGGCTACTCTCAGGGGGGGGTCAGAAAGGAGATAATGACTATGCTGCACCCCCGTTAAAATCTGCTCTGGAATGGCGATTTTTTGCAGTTTTTGCCCGCTTTTAGTACCTATTAGGGTGAAAATGGCAAAATTATCGGTTAAGTCGCTAATTTCCACCTTATCGAAGGGGAAAATATAGCGATCGATCAATTCCAGTAAAAATTGACGACGTTGGGGAGAAACGAGGATGAGGAGGGAATCATCGCCGGCGTAAACTGTGACAAAATCGAGGGTACGACCGGTAGAGTCAAGGAAAATTGTCTCACAACCCTGACCCGGTTTCAGGCGATCAATCGCGTTACTGGTTTGATTGTGGAGAAAACGCAGTCGGTCCTGGCCTTTTAATTCTAATAAACCCCAATGGGAGCGATCGATTAAAATTGTTTGGGATGCTAAACGTTGGGGATCATTGTGGTAATCTTTGAGAAAATTAGCGGCATACTCTGCCTTGATCGTGTCTAAATCTGCTTTCATTGGGGTAAATTAGCGAATAATTGCTTAATAATGCGCTCGGTTTTCGTTTCCAAACTCTGCCAATCTAGTTCACCGGTGGGATCGAGGAGACTGGTATCGATGGTGACGCTCTCTCCTTCATCGGTGGGATAATCGAGAAAACAGACTTGAAAACAAAGTTCCCAAATATTTACAGTAACGGAGCGATCGAGATAAGTCAAACAGAGCAGATAACTGGGATAGGGATCTTGAATTTCTGTATAAGTTCCTTTCCAGAGGGAATTTTCTAACTGTTTACGCAGATTATCCAGCACCCGAATAAATGCTGGCTGCATTAATAATTGTGCCTGTTCCCAAGCAGTAATATCTTTAAATTTTGGATTCATCTTATCAGTTATCAGTGATCAGTTATCAGTTATCAGTGATCAGATTTGAGTATTAAGTGGGGGGATACCCCTGCCACCCTTGATAAGGGGGTATCTGACAATTTTTAACACCCACCTACTTATTAAGTGAGCAATATTAAATAGACAAAGACATACATTTCAGGCTCTTCTCGACTTTGTGTGATAATTTTTGCTTATAGAATCGTGAAATATTTACCTGGAAAGACTTTTAGGACTATTTTGCTGAAGAAACTATCAGTATAGACCCCGTTTCCACACAGAAACCAGAAGAGCCCATTTCAGCCATAGAACTATTTTGTTTCACTCTTGGAGATGTCTAATGGCATTAACAGTGCTGTCTTTTCACTGTTTACTGTTTACTGGTTACTGTTCACTGTTCACTGGTTACTGGTAACTGATAACTGATAACTGATTTAGGCTGTTACTAGGGTTGCTTCCTTAGCTGCCATCATTTTCATTAGGTCTAACATCCGGCAGGAATAACCCCACTCGTTATCGTACCAAGAGACGACCTTAAAGAAATTGGCATTAAGTTGAATGCCAGCTTTAGCATCAAAGATACTGGAGTGGGGGTCGGTGATAAAGTCACTCGATACCACTTCCTCATCGGTATAACCGAGGATACCTTTCATCGGTCCTTCGCTGGCGGCTTTCATAGCGGCGCAAATTTCCTCGTAACTGGTGGCTTTTGCGGTTTTAAAGGTTAAATCCACCGCCGAAACGTTGGGAGTTGGCACACGGAAGGCCATACCGGTTAATTTGCCTTTTAGGGAGGGAATAACTAGGGTTACTGCTTTGGCTGCTCCCGTGGAGGAGGGGATAATATTTTGACCGGCGCCGCGACCACCGCGCCAATCTTTTTTCGATGGACCATCTACGGTGGGTTGAGTGGCGGTCATCGAGTGTACTGTGGTCATTAATCCTTCCGCTAGTCCGAAGTTATCGTTAATAACTTTGGTGATCGGGGCTAAACAATTGGTGGTACAACTAGCGTTAGAGACGATCAGATCCTTAGCGGGATCGTATTCATTGTCGTTGACACCTAGTACAATAGTACGAATTTTGTCGGGATCTTTGGTGGGTGCGGAGATAACTACCCGTTTGGCCCCTGCTTCTAGGTGTTTTCCTGCTCCTTCGGCGGTGGTAAATAAACCGGTGGACTCGACCACATAATCGGCCCCGGTTGCACCCCAGGGTAGTTGAGCGGGGTCTTTAATCGAGTAACAGGGGATAAACTTACCATCCACGACGATGCCATCTTCTTTCGCTTCTACCGTACCCTGAAAACGTCCGTGGGTGGAGTCGTATTTGAGCAGATAGGCAATATTATCGGGAGGGACGAGATCATTTATACCAACAAACTCAAAATCAGGATTTTGGATACCCGCCCTAAAAACGAGGCGACCGATACGACCGAATCCGTTGATAGCGACTCTTACTTTTGTCATGAAAAAAACTCCTTTACAGCTGCGATAAGCTTAGGCACGATCAAGAAAAAATAATTTGAGAATTGATTGGCCTCTAGAGAATCACTATATATGCTAATCAGCTTTTGTTGATCGCTAGATGAAGTATAGAAAGATTTTAAGTTTCAGTGCTTCAAAAGCTCTCCTGCAAAAATAAAAAATCTTTCGTTAGGTGAGGAGACTCCGAGACTCCGAGACAAAAGATAACTATAATATCCATAAAATCTAAGATTATGTCAAATTTATCCGATTTTTTAGATATTTTGACCTGATAGCGGCTCTAAAACTTACTTTTGCAGGAGTTCTAAAGATAAAAAATAATAAATTTGCTATTCTAGTAGTCCTCACCACTGGCATCGAGAAGGCCTAATTAGGCTCTTCCCGACAAAAAAGTTCTCAGAGAATTTATTGCTCTATAAGTTAAGAAGAAATTAATTTTCCTTTAAAAGCTATTTAAAAACCCCGCCCGACTGACATAAATTAGCCAAGCCAGATCAGTAAAATATAGTTTATTTTAATAGTTTTTTGCGCCCCCAAAGGTTAGACTCTTGATTACAGTTTGAAAACTGAGCGAGGGTTAACCCTCTCGATGGAGAAATTGTCTATCAACTCTCTTAATCTCATCGTTCATAGATATTGGAGAAATATTCATGGTATCCGCACCAGAAAGACCCTTAACAGAGCAAAATCCCCTTTCTCAAGACGAACTCTACAAAACCCATGCCTATTGGCGCGCTTGTAACTATTTAGCTGTAGGTATGATTTATCTGCGCGATAATCCCCTGCTCAAAGAACATCTTAAACCCGAACACGTTAAGTATCGTTTGCTCGGTCACTGGGGAGCAAGTCCGGCCTTAAGTTTTACCTACGTTCACCTCAACCGTTTAATCAAAAAATACGACCTCGATGTGATTTTTATGGCAGGTCCTGGCCACGGGGCGCCGGGGGTACTCGGTCCGGTTTATCTAGAAGGAACCTATTCGGAAATTTACCCCGATAAAAGTGAAGACGAGGAAGGATTACAAAAATTCTTTAAACAATTTTCTTTTCCCGGTCACATCGGTAGTCATGTCACTCCCGAAACCCCCGGTTCTATCCATGAGGGCGGCGAACTGGGTTATAGTGTTTCCCATGCCTACGGTTCTGTTTTTGACAATCCCGACCTAATTACGGCCGTGGTGGTGGGTGATGGGGAAGCAGAAACCGGTCCCCTTGCTACCGCATGGCACTCGAATAAATTCCTTAACCCGATTCGCGATGGTGCGGTACTGCCAATTTTAAACTTAAACGGTTATAAAATCGCTAATCCCACCATTCTCTCCCGTATTTCGACCCACGAGTTAGAAAGTCTCTTTGTTGGTTACGGTTACACTCCCTACATCGTCGAATGTAAGGAAGATGAAGACCTGCTCCACTGCCATCAAAAAATGGCCGCTACCCTAGAACACTGTATCAATCAGATTCGCTCCTATCAACAGGAAGCTCGCAGCACGGGAGTGGCTAAACGTTACCCCTGGCCGATGATTATCCTCCGGTCCCCCAAGGGTTGGACGGGTCCGAAAAACGTGGATGGTCATAAAGTAGAAGGATTCTGGCGCGCTCACCAAGTCCCCATGGGTGGGATGCATGAAAACCCCGACCACTTGAGAAAATTAGAGGAGTGGATGAAAAGCTATAACCCGGAGGAATTATTTGACTATACCACGGGTCAATTTAAGCCGGAATTTAAAGAACTCGCTCCTATTGGTCATCGTCGCATGAGTGCTAATCCGCACGCTAACGGCGGATTGGTGCGTAAAGACCTAAAAATGCCCGATTTTCGTCAATATGCCGTAGATGTCACCCATCCGGGCCAAGTGGAAGCGGAAAATACGGGAGTGATGGGGGTATTTTTGCGGGATGTAATGCGAAATAATATGACTAATTTTCGCGTTTTTGGTCCCGATGAAACTGCTTCTAATCGTTTAGCGGCTCTCTATGAAGTGACTAAAAAAGCTTGGTTAGCTGATACCTATCCAGAGGATTTAGATGGTAGTCAATTATCTCCCGATGGTCGTGTGATGGAGATGCTGAGTGAACATACTTTAGTCGGTTGGTTGGAGGGTTATTTATTATCCGGTCGTCACGGTTTATTTCACTCCTACGAGGCTTTTGCCCATGTTATCGATTCCATGTTCAACCAACACGCTAAATGGCTCGATATCTGCAAAAATCATGTGCCTTGGCGTGCTTCTGTTTCCTCTTGGAATCTGTTATTATCCTCGGTAGTTTGGCGGCAGGATCACAATGGTTTTAGTCACCAAGACCCCGGTTTTATCGATTTAGTAACCAATAAAAGTGCCGACGTGGTGCGGGTTTATCTTCCCCCCGATGGGAATTGTTTATTAAGTGTGGCTAATCACTGTCTCAAGAGCAAGGATTACACTAATATTATCGTTGCTGATAAACAGAAACACCTGCAATACTTGACCATTGAAGAAGCAATTAAACACTGCACCAAAGGTATCGGTATTTGGGATTGGGCAAGTAACGATGATGATGGAACTAATCCCGATGAACCAGATGTAATTATGGCTTGCTGTGGGGATATTATCACTAAAGAATCTTTAGCAGCAACGGCAATTCTGCGGGAGGAATTCCCTTACTTAAAAGTTCGCTTTATCAACGTGGTTGATCTGTTTAAATTACAGTCGGAAAGTGAACACCCTCACGGTTTATCGGAACGGGATTTTGATAGTTTATTTACCCCTGATAAGCCAATTATTTTTAATTTCCACGGTTATCCTTGGCTGATTCATAAACTTACCTACCGTCGCAGTAATCAAGAACGTATTCATGTGCGCGGTTACAAAGAAGAGGGGAATATTAATACTCCCCTAGAATTAGCGATTCGTAACCAAGTTGATCGTTTTCATTTAGTAATTGATGTCATTGATCGCGTGCCGAAATTAGGTTCTGCTGCTGGTCATGTGAAGGAACGGATGAAAAATGCTATTATCGAAAATCTCGATTATGCTTTTACCAATGGCATCGATAAGGACGAGATTACTAACTGGAAATGGCCTTATTAATTAGGCTAGAAAGTGGTTTAGGTGATGATAATTTATTAGTTTACCGATAAATTTCATCTTCCTATTCCACCTAAAAAATATTCTTGATTTTCTACAGGGTGAGACCATCTCAAAAGCTGTTGACAATTGGACAATCAGGTGAAAGATTTTGAGAGAATCTTCGTTCAAAACCTTGCGTCTTCATCGGCCCGCGTCCTGTAGGGGCGAAGCATTCGGACAATAACCTATCGGTGAAAAGGTAGATTTTCTATCCGAATGCTTCGCCCGTACTTATTCAGCAAACCCTAATTAGATTTAATTTACTAAGAAAATTAAAATCATCAATATTGCGAGTTACAATTGTTAAATTATAAACGAAAGCTGTTCCCGCAATAATGGCATCTCCTAAGGACATCTTTCTGATTTGTTTTAAAGTTACTGCTTGGTTAATTACAGGTTGAGAGATGGGTAAGATTTGAGAAGCATTAAAAAATTCTTCAAAATAGACTTTATCCTGATGAGTTAACCGATGGTAGCCTAAAACTTCCAGATAGGATAAAGCAGAGACATAAGGAGAATTTTCTGCAATAAACTCCCGGAGAAACTCATTTTCTAATTGAGCGGCATAGATAATAATATTGCTATCTAATAACATGATTTAATCCCGATTAGGAAGAGAGCGATCGCACCGATTTTGTTGTTGCCACTGTTGGGTATCAACATCAGTAAAAGTATTATTGTTAGCAATTTTTTTCAAAGCATTGGCCATTTTTTGACCGTTAGATCGATTTTTACCAATGATATTTTCTTCTAATAAGGTAATATAAACATTAACAGGATATTCTGAGTTGATTTCAGGGGTTTCATCAAGCCATTGAAGGGTATTATTTTTCAAAATTGCTTTAAAGATTTTTACCATAGTTTTCTCCACCGTTAAATGATACAGGATAAATGATTCAGACTAGCCCTAACCCAATTTTAACACAAGACCAACCCAATAAACTCCCCTGAACTCAATCTTTTAAATTAACGTCTTTGGATCATTTCATAATCAAAAGTTCATTACCAGAGCGAAAAATTACGCAAAATGGTGATAGTCACTTTACCTGTTTTTAAGGCAGGTTAATTTATCGGCGATGACTGGGTGAAAATTAATCATTAAATCAATTTATAACAAGCAATCGAGGGTTTTACTCTCGCGTTAATGTACCTTAAAAAGATAGCTATCTCTTTATTTTAGCTTTTGGAAATAAAATTAAAATAAAGCGTACTAGAATAGATAATTTATTCGTTTGAAAAAAACGCATTCAATCATCTATTTTAATAAATGTTCTATTTCTTCATCTGTAAAACCAAATTGTCTAAAAATTCGTAAAACATAAGCAGGGGACATTTCTTTTGCACCTATATCGATAGGAACGATTCGATGTTGATTATACAATACTCTACAATATAAACGATGATCACCTTTTCCTTCTCGATAAAATTGACAGCCTCCTTTTTCAAGAATTTTGATTAGTGCTTTGGGTTTAAGAGAAGGAATATTTTTAGGCATAAACTTTTCTGAGTTCGTAAGTTTCGGGAGTTTCAGAATCTCCCACAGTTAAAAATTCATGAAGTTCGTCTATAGGAATAGGACTGGTATAGATATTGGCTTTATCACGATAAATCTCCCAAAAAGATTCAATCGCTTCTTTTAGTTTCTCAATAGCTTTTTCCTGAGTTTCTCCTTGTCCAACTAATCCATTTTCAAGACATAATGAGACCCAATAATCTGCACTTTTTCTCAGAATAACGGTATAAAAGTTCATGGTAATTGTTCCGTTGAAATTTTAATCGGGGATTAGAATTTACTCCAACTTAATTTTAACACAAGACCAACCTAACAAACTTCCCTGACCTCAATCTTTTAAATTAACGTCTTTGGATCATTTTATCAATAAACAATAAATAAAGTGCATTATACTTTGTTAATGCACCCGATCAGAAAAGCGATCGCTTAGGATAATATATGATTATGCAATTACTAAAACGGACTCGGTAGAGTTATCGCTAAATTCCTTAATAGCTTGTTTATGTTTTAAAATAAGACTGATTAGATGATGAGTGGTACAATTTCCAATCCTCAACCAGATGAACTTTGGAGGTTGGCCATACAATAAACTCCGTTGATAAAAATCAGCATCTTTCGAGACAATTATAAATCCATTGATACGCGCATATTCCCAAATCCTTTGATCGGGAAACCCTTTTAGGCTACAATCTCTAACATGAGCGCTATCGGGAAAATGTGATACCAGTAACAGAGGTAGTTTAGGTGATAAGTTTTCGTCAAATAGCAGTTTCATAGGGAATAACCATTAAACGACGATCCCGCTCGGCGGCAAATGCAAAACAGGCTTGTATATCTTCTAAGGTAAGATCGGGGAAATCATCTAATATTTCTTCAATAGTCATCCCTCCTCCTAGATAATCAAAAATATCTGCTACTGCAATACGAGTATTGACAATGCAAGGTTTGCCACTGCGAATGTCTGGGTTAATCACAATCCGATCTCGATATTTAGCTGCAAAAGACATAGTAATAATTGTTGTTGGCTAATGATTATTATAACTTAATGTTAACTGTACTTTAAGCTTGATAAATCTTAAAACCAAAGCCCTCGACTTTTAGGTTTCAAAAATTCTATTATCAATAAGCTGCATTACACTACCTTAATCCACTCTAAAAGAGCGGCGATCGCACTTTTGATGTTAAACTAAGATCAGAAAACTTTTTCTATCATTTATGAAAAAACTTAGAGTTTATATTGATACATCAGTCATTGGAGGCTGTTTAGATGATGAATTTTCCTTAGAGTCCAATCAATTGATGGAAGCCATTAAGCAAGAAAAGTTTATTTTGTTAATGAGTGATATCATTGTTAGCGAATTAATTAATGCCTCCCAAGCGGTTAAAGATATTTTATTATCGATTCCGCAGAGAGTTATTGAAGTAGTTAAGATAACAGCTGAAGTTTTACAGTTAAGGGATGCTTATATCAATGAAGGAGTTGTTACATCAAAGTCTATTAATGATGCCACTCATGTAGCGGATGCAATCATATCATGGAATTTTAAACATATTGTGCGCCTAGATAAAATGAAAGGCTATAATCAAATTAATTTACTCAATGGCTATGGGATTTTGACTATTATTTCTCCTTTAGAGGTAACAATTGATGAAGCCAACGACAATTAAAAAAAGTTTTGACTGTTTAGCTTTTAAACAAACCAGTCAAGAAAAAATGGCTGAAGACATGAAAAATCTCAGCTATTCAGATCAGATTGAATATCTTCAAAAAAAGATTAATGAAAGTGATTTAAAGTTATGGTGGGAATCCATCAATAACAAGAAATAAGGCGAATTATACTCTGTTAATGCACCCGACAAGAAAAGCGATCGCACTTCTAATATTCTGCCAAATGCGATCACAAATCTCCATTTTTACGGAAAAAATGATAATATAAAACTCAAATTTGAACTATTGTTGTGGAAAGATAGTAAGATGACAAAGTTACAATTAACTCAAGCGGAAATTGAAAGCCTTACTTTTGATGAATTTTTGTATTTAAGAAATTGGATTAATAAGTTAGACGATCAACAATGGGAAAAACAAATCAAATTTTAGTAAGAAGGAATTTTGAGCTTTTAAAAAGTGACTTAAACCATCCTTCTTTGTCTTTTAAAAAAGTTGGAGAATTTTGATCGGCAGGATTTGGTATTAATTATAGAGCTTTAGCTTTTAAAGATGGTGAAGATTATATTTGGGGGTGGATAGGAAGTCATGAAAAATAGGAAAGATTATTAAAATAAAAGCGTTCACCTCTTTATTGCCAAAATGTAGTTAAACAAAGTGCAACCCAACACCAACCAAATAAATTAATAATTGATCATCTTGGATCGCACTCAATCTACAGGTGATCGCCATTTTAAAACAGTCTTTTCAATAGTTCATCTTTACTTAGATTAAAATGTAGAGCGACATCACGCAAAATATTATTTAAAGTGCCTATTTTGACAGGATTATGAGCAGGAATAGTAATCTGATGTGTACCATTTTCAGAAGTAGTTAGTCTAATATGGCTACCCGTTTGACGACTCACTTCATAACCTAACTCAGACAATTTTTTGATTAAGTCATCACTGGATAAATCTCTGGGTAGCTTCATACCGCAAATACCTCATCCCTAACAATATGTAAACGAATAATTTTAGGGCGATTTTCCCTATCATCATAATGACAATTAACGGCATCTTTTACCATTTCTCGTAAAGACTGTAAATCATCGGCTTCGGTAAAAATAGACTCGCCTAATGCCCTTGCTGTATATCCCCCTTCCGGTGCATCTTCCACTAAAAAAACTATTTCTGTCATATTTCCTTCTTTACTCTCTAAATTTTTGCAGTAATTTTAATTATAGTTTGTTTAGTTTTTTATATAGCACTGTTTAAAGCTTACAAGATTAGCGTTCGCCGTTTATCCACCCTAATCGCCTCTTTATTGCCAAAATGTAGTTAAACAAAGTGCAACCCAACACCAACCAAATAAATTAATAGTTGATCATCTTGGGTTTCGTGCCTCAACCCAATCTACCAGATCGGCGATCGCACTGATGTTGCCTTACTGGGAAAAAATGGTATAATAACAAGGATTGATTGATCTTATTGGCAAGTAATTATGTCATCTTTAGTTATCTCACAACATATTGAAATCACTCCTGGTATCTGTGGTGGAAAACCTCGTATTGCTGGACATCGAATTAAAGTTCAAGATATTGTAATTTGGCATGAAAGAATGGGAATGTCACCAGATGAAATTATTTATCATCATCCTACTATCACCCTAGCAGATGTTTATGCGGCCTTGGCCTATTACCATGACAATCGAGAAGAAATTAGACGACAAATTGAAGCAGGAGAAACTTTTGCTAAACAACTACAAGGAAACAAACCATCTTTAATTGAGAAAATATTACAGGGTGAAAATGCCAGTCAAGATTAAATTTCATCTGGATGAAAGTGTTAGTAATGCTATTGCAAACGGCTTGAGAATGCGGGGAGTTGATGTCACAACATCCCCAGAAGAGGGTCTAATTGGTGCATCTGATGAAAGACAACTAGCTTATGCTTTGTCCCAACAACGAGTCATTTTTACTTTTGATGATGATTTTCTTAGTTTGGCCTCTACAGGTATTGAACATTGTGGCATTATTTACACTCGCCAACAACGTCAGCCAATTGGAAAAATTATCAGTGATTTAGTCTTAATTTGGGAATGTTTAGAACCTCAATATATGTATAAAAAGATTGAGTTTTTGTAAAGATTAGACACAATAATAAATAAGGCGCATTATACTTTGTTAATGCAGCCGACAAAATAAGCGTGCTGCTACGCAGTGCCTTCAGTATCACACTCAGTCTCCAAAAATGCTCTCAAATATCTCACGCTTGACTCTAAAGTTAATTTCTCTAAGTCTTTGATAAAAACTCTCCAAATTTTCAATTTCTATCTTTCCTTCTTTGAGAAGTTTACGAATAATCGCTAAAGTTCCTTTAACATTTAAGCCTAAGTGTAGTGCTTCTTTTCTTGCTGCAAAGTCATCAAGGATGATATAATCAGTTTGTAATTCTATTCCTAAAGTAATGGCATCAGATTCACCTTTCCCTAAACGTTCATTTAAACTATTTGCTAGAGAGATTAATTTAATATTTAGGATAATTAATTTCTGTTGATTGATCAGCTTATTAAGAGTCTCTGAAGATTGATCTTGTTTGGCATTAATTTCTTGTTGTACGGTTGCAGGCAAATAAAAATTATCATTAGAATCTAGGGATTTTTCTAAAAATCCTAACTGAGACAAAAAGATTAAAAGGGAAGAATTGAAAACAATTTTCATAGAGATTACCATTTTTTTTCTCTATCTATGTCTTCTGTAGTAAGATAAGAAAAATCGATTCTCATTAATTCTAAAATTTTCAAGAACATTTCTGTATCCATTTCCATGATTTCTGCGGCTTTATGAAGACTGATGATGCGAGAAACTAAAGCACCCACCACAAAAATAAATTGTTCTTTTTGTTCAAAATTATCAAATAATTGTATTTCGGCGGCAATTTCTTGAAAAGTAATCGAAGTATTCATTGTCTTGTTAAGTTTTATTAATTAAGACATATCTAACTTAATTTTAACGCAAAATCAACCCAACAAACTGCCCTTATCTCAATCTTTTAAATTATAGACAACAAATGAGGCGCATTATACTGTGTTAATGCACCCGATCAGAAAAGCGATCGCACTTCATCAATTAACTCCGAGTTCGCCTTTTGAATTCCTCAATTCTTTTCTCTATCACTCTAGGGTTCGGGTTTTCCCAGTCATCTAGAGAATTATAAAGAATTGCTGGAATTAATACTTTTCTCTTTTTGTCAAATTTTATGTTAAGAAATATGTGACTATAGGATCGAGAAAACGGGTTTCTTAAAGAAACCCGTTTTCTCGACTCTGAGTCAAGTTAATCAGGTGGCTGGTAGTAGAAATCAAGGTTTAACCGCACCGAATTTAATTTGATTTTCTCTGATTCATGAATAAACCTGATGAAAAAAAAAAAAAAAAAATAAGCATATTTTATATCCTATTGACGGTAGAAAAAAACGGTCTTAGGATGATGGAAACCATTAATTGATGATTTGATAGTTTTTAAGCTTAACCAGCACTGCGGGTTAAATAGTTGGGGAGGTTTTGGGGACGGCGAACGATGTATATTCCAGCAGTAAGCTCAGACGCATTTAAATTTAGATTGTCGATGCTTGAAGCCTTTGGCTGACATCGATTACTCGATCAACTTAAACGTCGAAAAGCTTAACACCATGACAACACCATGATGAGTTGATATACTCTAAGGATAGCATCTTGAAATATTGAGTCAATGCAAGTTATTTAAGTAATAGATGACACATTATGTTTTTAACAAAACATCCCGATCTGAAGCTAAACATTCCTTGGTATTTAACTCAAATTAGTTTTTTGCTGTTGCCTATCAACCCCTTAGGGGGAATGTTAGTTATTTGTACAGCGATTATAATAATTTTTAGATTAAAATATAGAGTCATTATTTCTCAATATATTAATTGGGGATTTGCTATCTTAGGTGGCTCATTAATAATGACCAGCCTTTTTGCCTTTGATCGGGTTTCTGCCATCTCTGGATTGATAAATTTTTTGCCTTACTTTATTATTTTTGCTGGACTCAGCCAACTACTTTACTCAGTGAGTACATTAGAACAATTAGCAAGGATAATATACTTTGGTTCAGTTCCTATAACCGTGTTAGGCTTTGGACAAATTTGGTGGGGATTACAAGGAGAAATACAAAATATATTGATCCCTGGATGGTATTTAAGAGCAATGGGCAATCCTTCTGGTAGGATGTCATCTTTATTTTATCATGCTAATTTTCTAGCAAGTTTTCTAACTATTATTTGGGTGTTGGGACTGGGCTTAATAATTCTAGAGTTAAGAAAATCGAATACTGATAAAAAAATTTTTTATCTTAGTCTGCTTTTGGTCATCAATTCCCTAACATTTATTGCTCTAATTTTAACTCATTCTCGTAATGGTTGGATGACTACATTAGTAACTTGTCTTGCTTTTGCTATTTATTTAGGCTGGCGATGGATTTTGCTAACAGTAGCAATCGTGAGCGGGGCGATTATTATCGCTGCTTTTGGCAATCCTCCAGTAAGAGATTGGTTTAGATTAATTGTTCCAATGTTTATTTGGGCTCGAATAAACGATCAATTTTATCCTAATCGAGATGTAGAAACTCTCCGAATAACTCTGTGGAAATTCTCCTGGCATTTAGCCCTTAAGTCACCTTGGAAAGGATGGGGTTTAGGAAGTTTTAAACATCTCTATCAGCCTCAATCTCAGATAGTAATAGGACATTCACACAACTTAACACTGATGCTTCTGTCTGAAGTGGGGATTCCCTGGACAGTTTTTTTCTATTTTTTAGTTGGCTGGATATTGGCAAAAGGGATTATACTTTTAACCAAAATAAATCTGGATAACTCAGAAGAAAAATTGATTATATTTACTTATTTAACAGCTTTTTTTGCTTCTATATTATTTCATGTCTTTGATGTTACTATTTTTGATGAAAGAGTCAATCTTATATCCTGGTCGATTTTGTCAGCGATTCATGGCTTAACAAATAATAAAAAAAGAAAATATTTTACCTAAACTAAATATTATTGTAAATGCTCATGAAATTCAGTATTGTTATAACAACATATAATCGCTTACCATTTTTAAAATGGTCATTAGAATCGGCAATCAATCAAACTATAAACTGTGAAATTATTGTTGTAGATGATGCTTCTTCTGATCAAACTGAAGAATATATCAAGCAGTTAGGTGATCGAGTTATATATCATCGCAACTCGATAAATTTAGGACATTCAGAAAGTGTTAATATTGGAGTCAAAATTGCCAAAGGAGAATGGATTAAGCTGATTGATGATGATGATTATATTATGCCTGAATGTATCGAAATTATCGGCAAATCTCTCGTTTATTTTCCTGATGCTGTTATTTGCTCTTGTCAGGCAAAAAAAATTGATATAATAGGCAACATTATCGATGATAAACATCAAGTTCAATTTAATAATTTAGCTCTTTGTATTCGGCAAGAAGACATACACTACGGTATGCTTTTGGATATCTGTCCTTTGGGAACACCTGTTCAAGTTGCTTTTCAAAAAAAAGCATTTTTGCGATCGGGAGGCTGGGATAAAGACTTTGACGGTAATTATGATGATATTAACTCATGGATAGAAATTGTCAAGTACGGCGATGCTGTATTTGTCGGTAAGTGTCTATGTTTTAAAAGAGTATGGTCGGGATGTTGCCATAGCAATATATCAATAAAAGAGCGATGCAAAAAAAATATTTTAATCAAACAAAAAATTTATGACATGGTACATCCTAAACATCGGGAAAAGTTACCAGAATTGTCAGTTATAGAAGATTATATTTGCCTGCATTGGCTTTTGATTTGTATTAAAAAATTAAACATAAAAATTGTCCTAGAATTGGTTCCCTATGATGCAATTAATTGGGATGCTTTAAAATTGATGTTTAAAATAATATGTATAAAAAGATTTAGGCTTTTATTTAAAGAACTTTTACCAGAATTACAGCAAATTGATATTAAATAATGGTACAGCCAATACCCGACTAGATGCCGAAATACTAATGTTTTTTTGTTTGTCTAGGATTTAAGAGATTTCCTGTTGCTTTTCAATAGCACGGGCAATGAGAGGAGCTTTTCTTGCTAATCCCTCTAGGGTGATTTCACCTTGTTCATACATTCTAAACAACGGGAAGCAAACCTCAAATCCAAGCGGGGAAATCTGTTGCGCTTGCGAGGTGTTTCTGAGATTTCGGCAGCTACAGGGGAAACTAACGCCCCAACCGATTATTTAACCTATCTGATCGAGAAGCATCAGTAATGGGAGTTCTGATTGATACCAATGTCATTCTTGATTTTCTACAAGAACGAGAGCTATTTGTGGAAAACGCAGCAAGATTATTTGAGCGTATTGATGCTGGGGAAATTCAGGGATTTATCGCATCAACGACAATAACTAACATTAGTGGATAGAATGCACAAAATTAGCATTCAGGTCTTGATTCAGCAACGCCTTTGACACTGGCAATGATTTGTCCGATGTCTTGAGGAGTGGCACCTGTTGCCAACAGCGATGGGATAAGCAATTCCAGTGAAACTGACGGATCGCCATTTTCAGCTTTGGCAATCCGAGGTTGACTAGAGCCGATTTTATTGGCCAGTTCACTTTGAGTCATTATCTTCTGCCGCTGACTTTTCAAACTTTTGCTAAGAGCTAGTTTGATTTCAACAAGGATAATCTCTTCGGGCGTTAACTCTAAAAAGTCGGAAACGGTTCCGATTTTCCAGCCTTTTGATTCCAAAAGCCCTTTTTTAGTCTCTTCCATCCTCTTATTCCTGCTGATCAGTATCGTATTTACTCAAGCGTTTCTTACAAACCTCAATTAGACTTTTGGGTGTTGCTCTTGTTGTCTTATTAAACACCTCAATAATCAAGATTGCATCTTCATCAATTCGATAAATAATCCTCCAATTTTTATCGATGTCTCTAATGCGTAGCTCATGACAATGATAGCCTACACTTGGCATAGGACGCGAATGTGGCAAACCAAGAGGTTCGCCTTCCTGTAGTTGCCTGAGTAAGACACCTGCTTCGATCCGTGCTTCTAAACTGAAAGGTGGGGTCTTGATCTCACCATGCAGCCAAGCTAAAGGTTTGCTTTGATCAGCCATTATGTATTTATATCATATCTGATGTACTAAAATATGGCAATCGCCTCACTACTATCTAACAATTCAAAGGTGGCGGAGCGACGAAATATGAACAGCTAACCTACTTTGAGCAACTCTCAAACTGATTGGTAACAATTAGAGGCAATCAGCGATATTGATAGCGATGTGTGAGATTATTCTTGAGATAATAAATGGCTGGTTATAATTAAATTAACAATGGATTTTAGGTTCGATCCCCCCTGCCCCCCTTGATAAGGGGGGTGCCGGTAGGCGGGGGGATCTCCCTTGATAAGGGGGGCATCTGATAATTTTTAACGCCTACCTACTTATAAAGTCGATGTCTGATAACTGATGATTGATCGCTGAATTTAACTTCTTAAAGAAACTTGGAACTGTTTAACTAAAGCTTCTCGCACTTTTGTCATTAAGGGTTCCACATCTTCATCGGTTAAAGTTCGATCGCTGGCACGATAGACTAAACTAAAGGCCAAACTACAATGATTTTCTGGCACATTCTGCCCCTGATAGCGATCGAATAATTCGACTTTTTCTAAAAGAGTTCCCCCAGCATTTTTGATAGTTTTTGTCAATCTATCTACGGGTATATCTGTAGAAACAAAGAAGGCGATATCTCGCGCTGCCCCCGGATAGGTAGAATAGACCTGTAAACGCGGGGTAATTTTGGCACTATCACTAAGAGTTGCTAACAGGATCGGGAACTGGATTTCAAAGGCATAAACTGCCTCAATTAATCCCTTTTGCTGACGCAATTGCGGGTGTAGTTGACCAAAAATTCCTAGGCGTTGTTTACCAATCCATAAAGATGCTGTTCGTCCGGGATGAAAACGCGCATCTTCGGCATATTTTTCGTAGCTTACTGTCAGCGAAAGGCGATCGAATACTGCTTCTAAAATGCCTTTTGCTTCGTACCAAGTCATGGCCACCTCTTTACCCGATCGCAGCCAACGTCCAGCAGGGAAGAAATCACCGCCAAAAATACCAGCAATTGCATCGTATTCGTTGATATTATCCGATTCTAAGCGGAAAACTCGCCCTATCTCGAAGCCATTTAAGGAACCGTTACCCTGAGACTGATTATACTCAAACGCTTCGATTAAACCGTCGAGGAGATTAGTCCGCAAAGCAGAATACTCGACAAAAAGGGGATTAGCGAGGACAACTTCCGCTAATTCCGGTTTAACTAGGGAATACTGGACTAATTCCGTCAAACCGACGGCGCGAAAAGCTTCCCGCACTCGACGCTGTATAGTTTCCTCAAAGGATAATCCTCCAGCTGCGGTTTTTGCCGGCAAAGTATCGACAAAGCGATCATATCCGTACAGTCGCGCCACTTCTTCAATTAAGTCAATTTCCCGTTCTAAATCCCGATAACGGTAGTCTGGCACTGTTACAGTCCACAGAACAGGATTTTTTGAGGTTAACTGCAATTCACAGCCCAAATTGCCTAAAATCCGTTCCACATCTTCGGCGAGAATTTCACCGATCGCACCATCATCTAGGGTAACTTGACCCAGTATTTGCTGCAAACGTTCTAAACGCAATTCGATCGAACCACTGGACTGATCAGCGCGATAATCAGCTTTAACCTGACTGCTGACAGTTCCCCCAGCTAACTCTAGAATCAAATCGATCGCCCTTTGACAAGCATATTCCAAAGCGGCGGGATTAACACCGCGTTCATAGCGTCCAGAAGATTCGCTGCGTAAACCCTGCGCTTTTGAGGAACGACGGATGGCGATCGGATCGAATAAAGCCGACTCTAGCACAAGATTAACGGTTTCCTCGTTAACTTCCGTATCTTGACCTCCCATCACTCCTGCTAAAGCTACAGGCTTATTATTGGCAGTAATTAATAAATTAAGCTCTTTTAAGCTTCTTTCCTGACCATCAAGGGTAATGATTTTTTCCCCTTCCTCAGCAAAACGGACCCCAATAGTAACGGATTTACCTCCGGCAAAACTCTGTAAACGATCGCGATCGAAAGCGTGTAAGGGTTGTCCCCACTCCAAGAGGACATAATTAGTAATATCGACCACATTATTGATCGATCGCAATCCGGCAGCCTGTAAACGCTGTTGCAACCATAGCGGAGATGGGCCAATTTTTACCCCCTCGATCACCGTACCAATATAAGCAGGACAGGCTTTATTTTCTGATATTTCCAGCGTTAAATCTTTTTTAGGGGAAAATTCCCCTAATTTCACTTTTGGTAGGCTTAATTCTCCTCCTGTCAAAGCTGCCACTTCCCGTGCAACTCCGATCATACTCAAAGCATCGGCACGGTTAGCGGTGGGAGAAATATCTAAAATCACCTCATCGAGTCCTAAAAGGGGGCGAACATCTGTACCTAAAGGGAGATTTTCCTGACTAAAAATGTGGATTCCTTCAGAATCCTTGGTTAATCCTAATTCCGCGAGGGAACAGATCATCCCTTCCGATTTTACCCCCCGCAATTTAGCCGGTTTAATCGTTAAATTGATTTTCGGTAAATAAGTTCCCAAAGTAGCCACAGGAACTAGAATATCAGCCCTAGCATTGGGCGCACCACAGACAATTGTACTAGGGTTTTCCTGACCGATATCCACCTGACAGACACTTAATTTATCTGCGTTGGGATGGGGTTGGCGATCGATAATTTTACCAATAACCACACCCTTTGCCCATTCTCGGCGATCCTCGATCTCTTCCACTTCTATTCCCGCAATTGTCAATAATTCGGCTAATTCTTGGGGAGATTGGGCAATTTTGACTAATTCTCGTAACCAGTTGATCGAAATCCGCATCGTTAATTCTTGCTTGCCGTTGGTTCTTAACTATTGTAAACCGTGGGTAGTCAATGATTTAGAGATTAGGGACGATCGGCTGTTAAAATATTAAGGGGAGGATGGAAGGACTGTGTAAATAACCGCTCATTTTCCTTGGCCAGGGGTGATATTATCTTTGAACAGATTACCGATAATTTGGGGAGATAATCAGTAGTTAGCTATCTATATCAAAAAGGATTATTGATGCCACCCGATCAAATAGAAAACCTGCTCAAGGGAATTTTGAGACAATACCAAAGTTCTTTTAGTGACAAAATCTATGGAGAAGAAAATGATGATTATGATTCGCTTATGAGGGTATTTGGAATTACTCCTAGTTTTAAAAGAGAAAATCGTCAGTATTGGGGCAGGGAACTAGGAATGTGTTGGCAACGTCTGGTGACAGAAGTTTTTAAGGCTAATTGTTTAGATTATCAACCAGCTTTAAAGATTGCAGATGATCAACCTTGTGACTGCATTTTAGGTAGAGATGCCATTGATACTAAATATAGAATTGGTTCGGGAGATTCTGGCACACTTAAAAAGTTTAAACAGTATGGAAAACTATTACAGGAAAGAGGACTTAGACCTATTTTACTGATTGTGCGAGAGGATAACTTACCAGCAGCGATTAAAGCTTGTCATCTGGGTGGCTGGACTGTTTTGCAGGGCCAACAAAGTTTCGATTTGCTAAAAGCTTTTGATAAATTTTCTGAAACACAGGAGTTTTATATTTCCCGATGAATATCTCAAAAAGATGGCAACTTCTGCACGGTGATTGTAGAGAAATTTTCACTTTACTAGAAGAATCTAGTATATCTTGTGTGATCACATATCCACCCTATAATTATGAGTTCATTGGCAGAAATTGGGATCATGATGAAATCCAAAGACGCAGAGAACGTATTCAAAACAGTTCCACACTGGTCAAAAATATTCCCTATGGAAGTGGGTTAGCCGGTGGGGTTCGTAATCAGCGTTGGTATCAACGCAATTGCGAAAATTGCGTAGGCTTAATCCTCCCCCCAGTTGCTCAAAATCCCCATCGTTAATTTCACAGGTTCACTAACATCAATTCCTCGACTAAATCAAAATTAGCTGTTACCGATTGCACATCATCGAGGGATTCTAGGGTGTCGATTAACTTGAATAAAAGACGGGCCTGCTCTCGATCGCTCACTTCTAAGGTGTTAGTGGGAATCCAGCGTAATTCTGCTTCTTTGACCTTAAATCCCACTTCTTGCAGAACCCGATTCAATCTCTCCAGGTTAAACACCTCAGTAAACACTTCTGTCCCTTGACCTTCCTCCTCACTGTCAAAAAACTCGTAGGATTGGGCCTCACCCTCTAGGGAAGCTTCTAAAAGCTTATCCTCATCAATAATTCCCTCAAGACGAATTACCCCTTTATGGTCAAACATCCAGCCCACACAGCCCGTTTCACCTAAATTACCGCCATTTTTGCTAAAAGCTGCCCGCAGATCCGCCGCGGTGCGATTGCGATTATCGGTCAGTGCTTCGATCAGGATCGCCACACCCCCGGGACCATAACCCTCGTAGCGAATTTCCTCAAAAGCTGAGTCATTTTCCCAAGTTCCCGCCCCTTTAGCGATCGCTCTTTCGATATTGTCATTAGGAATACCGGCAGCCTTGGCTTTTTCGATCGCCGTGCGTAGCTGAAAATTGCCCGCCGGATCAGGAACACCGTTACGGGTAGCCACGATAATCGCCCGGGATAACTGGGTGAAAGTTTGCCCTTTTTTTGCGTCAACCCTGGCTTTTTGTCGTTTAATATTTGCCCATTTACTATGACCAGACATATCTATCTAAGATATCCAACATCAAAAATCTAGCAGATCGATCGCTTTTGGTAAATCCGGGGATAATTGTCAACCACTGCCAGGTAAGACCAAATCCTGTTTTAAAAAGCTGATAATAATCATAAGTAGGGTTTAGGCTCTCTTAGTCTTTGTGTGATAAGTTTGACTTATATAGTAGTGATCGATCTCTGTGTCCTTTGTGTCCTTTGTGTCTCTGTGGTTCCTTCCACTCGCTCGCCAGCAGGACTGTATCTTAGAATACATTTTACCTACCAAACCTAAGAAGGCCCAGTTTGGTCAAGTTTTTAATTTCATTGGTCATTGTTTTGCCCTAATCTCTAGACCGGCTGTAGTTCCCAATCGTTTTTTAATAGTATGATTGGCTGCCAATCGAACTGTAAAAATCTAGTTATGAATTGTTTTTACCCACTCTAGTGCCGGCTGCCCCCGCACTCGCTGCCCTCCTATACCTTTTAAACAGGATTTAGTAAAATCATTGGGGACTATTGTCAACCCCGTCCATAGTATATATGATAGTTGAACTCTAATTTAGAATCTAGCTGGGTCTAGAGAGGATAACATGGATAAGATCAGGGTGGGATTATTATTTGGTGGTCGATCAGGAGAACACGAGGTATCTATCAATTCGGCTCGATCGATCCTGCAAGCTTTTAATTACCCCGAAAATCTTGACAAATACGCCGTTATCCCCTTCTATATCGATAAAAATGGCTGTTGGCATTCGGCAGCAACTGCTAGACAAATTTTAACCTCTGGGCAACCCCTAGCTATTGAGAGTGATATAAAAGTCAATATCTGGCAATTTCCCCCGGAAGTGAGGGAAATCGAGGTTTGGTTTCCAATTCTCCACGGACCGAATGGAGAAGATGGCACTTTACAAGGATTACTCACTCTCATGCGGGTTGCTTTTGTGGGTAGTGGGGTTCTGGGTTCATGCTTGGGAATGGATAAAATTGCCATGAAAACTGCTTTTGCAGCCGCTGGATTACCCCAAGTTAAGTATAAGGCCGTAACCCGCTCGCAAGTGTGGTCAAATCCCTGTATTTTTTCGCAATTGTGCAATCAAATCGCCGAGGAAATAGGTTATCCCTGTTTTATTAAACCAGCTAATTTAGGTTCTTCGGTGGGTATTAGTAAAGCGCGTAACCAGCAAGAATTAGAGGCTGCTTTAGATAGTGCTGCTAGTTATGATCGACGGATTATTGTTGAAGCAGGAGTAACCGCAAGGGAGATCGAATGTGCGGTTTTAGGTAATGATAATCCCCAAGCTTCCTTGGTGGGAGAAATTACTTTTGATAGTGATTTTTATGACTATGAAACTAAATATACTGACGGGCGATCAAATATGGTGATTCCCGCTAATATTCCTGATAAAATTGCTGATCAAGTGCGAGAAATGGCTGTAGAAGCATTTAAAGCTGTGGATGCTGCGGGATTATCGCGGGTAGATTTTTTCTATGTAGAAAATACTGGGGAAGTATTGATCAATGAAATTAATACTCTGCCGGGGTTTACTAATTTTAGTATGTATCCCCAACTCTGGAAAGCTACCGGTTTAGAGTTTGATAAATTGGTTGATAAGTTGGTACAATTAGCCTTAGAAAGACGGGAAAAATAAGGTTAAATTACCACCATTTCTAGGATAGGAATTACCTATTAAATAGAAGATAAATTTTGTCTTTGATCCCCCCTTAATAAGGGGGGAAACTGACAATTTTTAACACCTAACTAGGGTTTGCTGAATAAATGTGAAATATAGACGAGGTAAGGGTTTTAGGGTCTTGTTTCGCGAAACAGGTGCAAGATTTTGAGAGAATCGTGCTTCAAAACCTTGGGTCTTCATCGGCCCGCGTTCTGTAAGGGCGAAGCATTCGGATAGAAAATCTACGGTTTCACCGATAGGTTATTGCCCGAATGCTTCGCCCCTACTTTTTCAGCAAACCCTACTTGGAGATATTGATCAATCAGATAGTTTCGGGATCAATGCCCAATTCTCGTAATTTTTGGGCTAATCTTTCCTTCTCCAAGATAGCTTGTTCTTTTTCGAGGATAGCCTGTTCCTTCGCTTGTCGTTCCTGGTCCCTTTCTAAAAGAATCTGTTCCTTTGCTTGTCTTTGCTCTAATTCAGCTTCTTGGGGAGTGGGAACCAATTGACCATCGGCGGTAAAATAACGCAGTTTACGGTCAAAAATGCCTAAATATAGTTCTAATTGTTCACTCCATAAATAGCCGTTTTCATTAGTGGGAATAGCCTGATATTGTCCCGCAATTAGTCTAAATCCTTGCAATTCTAAGGTATTAGGATCGAACCAAAAATAATTAGGAGTGCGAAAGGTATTTTGATAGAGAATTTTCTTTTTAGTGCGGTCAATATTGGCCGTAGAATCGGAAAGAATCTCGACGATTACATTGGGATATTTACCCCCTTCTCCCCAAACTACCCAACTTTTGCGGGGACGTTTTTCTGTATCTAAAACCACAAAAAAATCAGGACCACAGAAATCACGTTTTTTTAGTTGTTCTTCGTTATAGTAGATAGTCAGATTACCGGAAGCATAGTAATCGTTTTTCTCTTGCCATAATAATTCTAGACAACTGAGAAGAATTATGATCTGTTGCAGATGTAAATCACTTTCCAAGGGTGGTTCATCACTCCATAAATCCGTGGGGGGACAGGTAACTTCCGGTAAAATGTCGAGAGTTGTCATAGTTTTTCCCCGTTATACTAGCTTTGTTTAATTATAACTGTGACGCTGTTAAATACTTAAATTGCTTGTTGAGATCAGGCAAGAGACAAGAGGCAAAAGTACGGTCATAAAAAACTAACTTTTGGCTGACTCACGAGTAAAACTGTAGATAATTTGGGTAGCTAATTGTGACAATTGTGAGAAATCTTCATCGGACATTTTTTGACGATCGAGTTTCATTTGTAATCCCGTCATCGAATCATCTCCGTCGGAAATTAAAAATTCTAAGCGTTCAATTTCCGACCAATCTTTAATGTCATTTAATATTTTGTTAATAACCAAAAGGTAAGGATGGGAAGGATTTTTATACCAATTACTGCTGACACCCTGACGAATATCTAAACCTAAATGTACGATCAAAGGGGCGCGATTAAAAAGGGCATTGGCTACCGGTCGGGTTTCTTCTTGGAGAGATAATTGATTAGCGCGACTTAACTGCCGTAACTTCTCTAATTGATGATATCTTTGCGAAATTGACGGCGGATTTTCCCCCCAACTGAGAGCGATGGTGACTAGATAGGTTTGTAAGAATAGATGTCCTAACTTTTCCGCTTTTGTGGCCAGATAATTGGAATTATAATCATTAGCCTCGATCAGCAAAGGTACTCGCTCGACTATTTCCAAACCGTAGCCTTTTAATCCGGCAATTTTACGGGGATTATTGGTAATTAAACGAATATTTCTCACCCCCAAATCGTTGAGCATTTGCGCTCCCATGCCGTAATCGCGCAAATCGGCGGGAAATCCTAACCTTTCGTTGGCTTCCACCGTATCTAATCCTATATCCTGTAAAGAATAGGCTTTTAGCTTATTAATTAAGCCAATTCCCCGGCCTTCCTGTCGCAGGTAAACCACCACCCCTAAACCGTTGTTTTCAATCATTTTTAAGGCACTTTGTAACTGTTGCCGACAATCGCAACGCAAGGATCCCAAAGCATCCCCAGTCAGGCATTCTGAGTGCATTCGTACCATTACAGGTTGATCGCCAAAGAGAGCGGGATCACCTTTCACAATAGCGATGTGTTCGGTTTGATCTAATAAATTTCGGTAGGCATAAAGCTGAAAAGTGCCGAATTGACTGGGAAAATTACAGACCGTTTCCCGATGGACAAAGCGATCGTGCTTTAAGCGATAACTGATCAGATCGGCAATGCTAATTAACTTTAAATTATGTTGACGAGCGTATTCAAATAGTTGCGGTAAACGGGCCATGGAACCATCGGGATTTTGGATCTCACAGATAACTCCCGCCGGATACAACCCGGCTAATCGAGCCAGATCCACAGCTGCCTCCGTATGACCAGCGCGTTTTAAGACTCCACCGGCCTTAGCACGAATCGGGAAGACATGACCGGGACGGGTGAGATCGTCGGGACGAGTGATCGGATTAATGGCAACTTGTACGGTTTTCGCCCGATCTTCTGCCGAAATGCCAGTTTTAACCCCTAAATGGGGGGCAGCATCGATGCTAACGGTAAAAGCGGTTTGATTGCTATCGGTGTTTTTTGTCACCATCAACGGTAATTCGAGAGCATCAAGACGCTCTCCCGTCATTGCCAGACAGATTAAACCGCGAGCTTGCACTGCCATGAAGTTAATCAGATCGGGGGTGGCAAATTGGGCCGCACAGATTAGATCTCCTTCATTTTCGCGATTCTCATCATCAACTACGACAATGGCACGTCCGGCTTTGATTTCCGCTAAGGCAGTATCGATAGAGTCAAAAGCGATCGAAGTGACAGTCACAGGCATTAAAACGAGGGAATTATTTTCATTCTACAGGTTTGCTCGATCTGCTGAGGGTCAATTTCTGCCAGTTCCCTAGAAAGAAGTCTCCCGGTGAACCTGACGGCTGCCCGGGAGACTTTTAATTATCTTAAGCTAGAAAATTAGTTCAAACTAGCGGGGGTGATGCTGGCAACTTTGCCACCGAGACGGTTGATCTGTTGCAGGGTGTTATTTAACTGTTCAAAGGGGACGATAATCGCTTTGCTACTGCGACGGACACGGGGATAACCCGGTTTGCTGATGGCGGCAATTTCCACGCGATAGAGCTTACCCACATCACCATAGGCCACACTACCACCCAGAGCTTTACTGGGGGTGTTGCGTTGAGCAGAGGGACGATAGGCCCAACCATCGCTGCCACCGGAGGGACCGACCACTGCCGAAGCACCGTTTTGAGCTAATTCCACCGCTAAACGGGAGGTTTTGCCGGCAATCTGAGAGCGATCGCTGTTGGCATAACCGCGATAAAGTTGGAACATCCGGGTAAATCCCACGGTTTTTTGACCGGGTTGGGTGGCAAAACCACGATAGTAGGGAACGATGCTATCGCCGAAGTTTTCGGTATATTCGGCGGAATCGATGTAGGAGTCGATATCGGCCTCGAATCCTTTGTTTTCATAGAGATCGAGGTGATAGACCACTTCCGACTCATCGTAGGGAGCGCGACCTAAAAGATGTTTGATATTAAGTTCGATGACGCGGGTTTGGAAGTTACCGTAGAAGAATTTGTTCTTATACAGTTCCGATTTGGCCACGGCGCGGACGAATTCCCGCACGGTGATCGAACCGTTGCAGAGTAAGGATTCGGCACTGGTAAGGCGCTCGGAACGCATGATATAGTCATTGCCTAGCACCTGACGATAGACGGCGCGAATAACCGCCTGTGCGTCGTCACGGGACCAATCGGGACGTAATTCCACGGGAGCAACCTCGCTAAAAGCGGTTGTCCCTAAACGGGAAGCTGAGGTAGTAATTGCCACTAAAGTTCTCCTACAAAAAAATGATCGTTTTCTGACCCCTCAAAACTAGGGGAGGATCAGTTCGATTATCTGGCCGTCTTGACGATGGATATAACAAGGTCTGGAAGAACAGGTGATTGCTAACCCTTTTGCTAACAACCTCCTGTCTTTCCAGACCAGCAGTTTTTTCGATTGGACTAGCTGAGAGCGTTGATAGCGTAGTCGATATAGGAGTTGGCTTCCACCGCAGGGTCGCCACTTAAACCATGGTTGGCTTTGATATATTTGAGAGCTTCGATGTACCAGCTAGGAGACAGGTCGAAGGTGCGGTTGATTTCGTCGATACCAGCGATGAGGTACTCGTCCATCGGACCGGTTCCACCAGCAACTAAGCAGTAGGTCACCATGCGGAGGTAGTAACCGATGTCACGAGCGCATTTGTCTTTACCGCGTTGGTCCGCCGCAAAGTTATTCCCCTGCATTTGGGTGGTGTAGGGGTACTTGTTGTACACGGCTTGAGCAGCGCCAGAGATCAAAGAACTGGCTTTTTCGGTCAACGCTTTAGCGGCGGTGAGGCTGGCAGAAGCTTGACGAAAACGACCGAAAGCAACTTGGATTTCGGTGCTGCTTAAGAAACGGCCTTGAGAATCAGCGGCTGCTACGGCTTCGGTAAGGGGGGTTTTCATTGTTTGGTATCTCCCAATAATCTTGCAATAAGTTTCCTACGGTTTAATTAAGACTAGCCCCAGGGACTAGGCGACAGCAGCGGCGGCGCGGTCGAAGTAGCTGGCAATTTCAGACATCAAAGCACTGCAATCGCCGAGGGTGACACCGTTGCGATCGTTAGCAATGGACAAAGCAGCTTCTTTCATTTTGCTTACGCCAGCAGCTACGGAAGCTCCGGGCACTCCTAAAGCTACATAGGTTTCGCGAAGACCATTTAAGCAACGATCATCGAGAACACTGCCGTCGCCAGAGAAGGTAGCGTAGGTAACATAACGCAAGATGATTTCCATGTCGCGTAGGCAAGCGGCCATACGACGGCTGGTGTAGGCATTACCACCGGGGGTGATCAGTTGGGGCTGTTCAGCGAACAGGCTACGAGCGGCGTTAGCAACGATGGTGGAAGCGTTACTGGTGATCCGGTTAACAGAGTCCATCCGTTTGTTGCTGTCGGCAACCATGGCGCTGAGAGCGTCTAGTTGGGAAGAGCTTAAATATTCGCCACGAGCATCAGCTTGGGATACTACCCGGGTGAATGCGTCAAACATTGTGACAATCTCCTAAATTTAAATGGGATTTGCTTGCAATTAATAAGGTTTTCCCTCTTAAGGGATTTCACGGTGAGCCTGGACGAGCCTTGACCGCGATTGTTGCGATTTACTTTAAGAAACCTGAAAAAACTTCATGGCTCTCTCATAAATCACCTAAGGAGGTTAAACAAGTATCCAGCTTAACTTTTGTCTGTTATCTTGGCCCCTCAAATTAAATTTATACACTGCTGTCGAAACTTTGTTTGTTACATCTTATTAAGTTTTTTGCTGTCTTTTTGTAACAGTCACTTAACAATGACTCGATCGAGTTGGTCATCAATTCCTGACATGGCTCAAAGCCTCTCACCGTCGGGAAATCAGAGAGAGCAAGGCTTTAAGGGTATAAAGGCCAGCAAGATAAAAATTTTAAGTTTTTTTTAATATTTCCCCGCTTTCCCTTCCCCTGTTACCCAAGGATCGCCCTTTCCAGTCCTGAAATAGGATGAAGTTTTGTAAAGAGGGGTGTGGGGTGTGGGGAGGGGGAATTATGAATTATGAATTATGAATTATGAATTGGGGAGTGGGGAGTGGGGAAGTGGGGAAGTGGGGAATTGGGGAGGGGGAATTATGAATTATGAATTATGAATTATGAAGTGGGGAAGCTGTCTCATCACCCTATCACCCGTTCGGCGGTTCGGCTGAGCTCACCGTCGAAGCCTGAGCTCACGGCCGAAGCCCAAAACCCTATCACCCGTTCGGCGGTTCGGCTGAGCGTTCGACTGAGCTCACGCCGAAGTCTCACCGTCGAAGCCTGAGCTCACGGCCGAAGCCCAAAACCTTATCACCCGTTCGGCGGTTCGGCTGAGCTCACCGTCGAAGCCTGAGCTCACGGCCGAAGCCCAAAACCTTATCACCCTATCTCCTGACGACCGCCTCCTGAAGTTAAACTAGAAACCAGTGACCAAAAAAACTAGCCGTCCGAACCCGATGATTTCCGCCTTTCCCGTTGCTAATAGCTTAAATTGCCCTCAAATTCGCCTTGCTATTCGTTCTCTACAGCCGCAATTAGTCCACTGGCGCCGACAAATACACCAAAAACCAGAACTAGGTTTTCAAGAATATCTCACCGCCTCCTTAATCAGTCAAACCCTGACTAAATACGGAATTGACCATCAAACCGGCATCGCTGGCACCGGAATTGTCGCCACTATTGAAGGCAGTCAACCGGGGCCAGTTTTGGCCCTGCGGGCCGATATGGATGCACTACCGATCGCCGAAGAAAACCAAGTCCCCTATCGTTCCCAACATCCGGGCCAAATGCACGCCTGTGGTCACGATGGTCACACAGCGATCGCCCTCGGTACAGCAGTTTACGTAGCACAAAACCGTCACTATGTCAAGGGGACCGTAAAAATTATTTTCCAACCCGCCGAAGAGGGGCCGGGGGGTGCGAAACCGATGATCGAAGCCGGAGTGCTGAAAAATCCTGACGTGGAGGGAATTATCGGGCTACATCTCTGGAATAATCTGCCACTAGGGACAGTAGGCGTAAAAAATGGAGCGTTAATGGCAGCGGTGGAATGTTTCGATCTCCAGATTCAAGGCCGGGGCGGCCACGGGGCAATTCCCCATCAAACCGTCGATTCACTACTGGTGGCGGCCCAAATCGTCAACGCCTTGCAAACTATCGTCGCTCGCAACCTTAACCCCCTCGATGCCGCAGTGGTGACTGTGGGTAAATTAGCGGCGGGAAGCGCTAGAAACGTGATTGCCGATAGTGCTAATCTCAGTGGGACGGTGCGCTATTTCAATCCCCAGTTAGGGGGCTATTTCCGACCAGCAATTCTCATTTTAAGGTTTCATGACATTAAAACCCTTGCACCTAGAGGGGTTAATAATTATTAACGAATCTCTAGATCGCTGAAACAACGCAAAATAGTTTCAAAATGAGAATTGCTGATTTCCGACAGCGGATGGAAGAAATTATCGCGGGCATCTGTCAAAGTCAGGGGGCCAGTTATCAATTCGATTACTGGCAATTGTATCCCCCGGTAATCAATCATGATCGGATGGCGGAATTAGTGCGCTCCATCGCCGCACAAGTGGTGGCAACCCCAGCCGGAATCGTTCCCGAATGTCAAACTATGGGAGGGGAAGATATGTCCTTCTTTTTACAGGAAGTACCGGGCTGTTATTTCTTCTTGGGATCCGCCAATCCCGAATTAGGATTAGCCTATCCCCATCATCATCCCCGCTTTGATTTTGATGAATCGGTGTTAGCCATGGGAGTCGAGATTTTTGTCCGTTGCGTCGAAAAATTCTGTAATTCTAAGACTTTCTAGCAATCGGTTCAAGGTGAACAGTTTTTGTCAAACCCGAAACCGCTAAACTGATCACTGAATCAGACAGGTAAAAAAACCCATGAACAATAATACCCACGAAAACGATGCCCAACGGGTGAAAATCCTCAGCGAAGCCCTACCCTACATACAAGAATTTCGCGGTCGTACTGTAGTGGTTAAATACGGTGGTGCGGCCATGAATAACAGCGATATCAAAGACACGGTGATGCGAGATATCGTTTTTCTCTCCTGTGTGGGGGTTCGTCCCGTGATTGTCCACGGCGGCGGTCCAGAAATCAATAGTTGGCTGGATAGATTAGGCATTGAACCCCAATTTAAAGACGGTTTACGCGTCACCGATGCCGCCACCATGGATGTGGTAGAAATGGTGCTGGTGGGGCGCGTCAATAAAGAAATTGTGGCCCTGATCAATCAAGCCGGCGGTAAAGCGGTAGGATTATGCGGTAAGGATGGTAATCTGATCACTGCTCGTCCCGTGGGTAAAGAGGGCATTGGTTTTGTGGGAGAAGTCAGCAGTGTCGATACTAGCGTCGTCGAATCCTTGGTCAATAGTGGCTATATTCCCGTGATTTCCAGTGTGGCTGCCGATGAAACTGGCCAAGCTCATAATATCAATGCCGATACGGTAGCCGGAGAAATAGCGGCGGCTTTAGGGGCAGCTAAACTGATTTTAATGACCGATACAGCCGGAATTTTAGAGAATTATCAGGATCCTTCCACTTTATTGGCTAAATTAGATATCCAACAGGCCCGGGAGTTGATTCAAAAAGGCATCGTTGCCGGCGGGATGATTCCCAAAGTAGGCTGCTGTGTGCGATCGCTAGCCCAGGGAGTTCAAGCTGCTCATATTATCGATGGTCGTCTTGCCCACGCCCTTTTACTGGAAATTTTCACCGATCGAGGCATCGGTTCCATGATTGTGGCTTCCGGTTATACTAATCTATAGTAGTAATTACCGTACTTTTGCTCAAAAAGACTTGCCTAAAACCACAGATATGGTGTACAAGTAAGTTAATAAATGCGCTTCTCGATCCTTTGTAAGGGCAAAAGTTTTAGTCTTGAGTTAGTTTAGTCGGGAAGCGCAAAATCCTGAGTTTTCATAGCAATTGAATTTATGACCAAACAAGCTGTAGCTCACCCGATGGTGAAGTTTCAACGCAAGGCTAGCAAGTGGATAGATGCAAAAGTAGTCAAACCTAGCGATAGTATCTGGAAACTGGCTCTTTTATACGGAGATGAGTGGACATACTGGAAGCAAGAGTTGCTCGATTTCGGTTTCTCCATGCAAGACCCTCTCAGTGAAGTGGTAGCAGTAGAAGCTTGGGACGAAGAGTAAGCGACCATCGACTGAAAAGCGGCTTTCTACTAGGACTATCGCCATGGGATTGAATCCGATTATCCTTTCCGCTCTGGTTATCTTATCCTTCAGTACCAGTTGTTCTCCCCAGACCGAAACCCAACCACTGCCACCAGCAGCCCGTACTACCACCGTCAACGTCACCAGAGCTAAACCAGTGACCAGCGGACGCAATCTTGATTATACGGGAACTACCCGACCTTTGAAAGTGGTTTCTCTGCGATCGCAAGCCACTGGGCAGTTACTCAATCTTCTCGTTGATGTGGGAGATGAGGTGCAAATAGGGCAAATCCTCGCCCGTGTTGATGATCGTCTCCTTGCCACCGTTGTCCGGCAAGAAAAAGCCGCCCTATGGGCCCTAGAAGCCGAATTAGCTCGGGCGAGAATTGAAGTCAATAACGCTGAAATTGAAGTGCAGCGCCTACAACTGCAATATCAACAGGCTAAAAATGATGCCGAGCGCCTGCAAAAATTAGCCCTAGAAGGGGCGATTCCCCTGCAACAGGCCGAAACAGCCCAAACTACGGCAGCAGTGGCTTTAAAAGCTGTTAATAGCGCAAGATCGAGAATTAAAGTGGAGGAGCAGGTAGTAGCGGCAATTATTGGGAGAATTGCCGCCCAAAAATCGGTCATCGCTCAGGAACAACAACGTCAGGCCTACGCTACTCTTCAATCACCAGCGACGGGGATAGTTATCGAAAAACTAAAAGAGCCGGGGGATTTAGTCAGTATCGGCGATGATGTCCTCAAAATTGGTGATTTTCAGCAGGTCAAGGTGGTGGTGTTATTATCAGAATTGGATTTAAAAACGATTAATTTAGGACAAACGGTTAATGTCAGCCTTGATGCTTTCGGTAATAGAAATTTTTCCGGTCGCATCACGAGGATTTTTCCACTTAGCCAAGGCACGGCCCGGCGGATTCCTGTGGAGATTACTCTACCCAATGGGGATGGTTTAATTAAAGGGGGATTATTGGCCCGGGTGCGGTTTAATAATAATTCTGCCGCGCAGGTGATTGTTCCGGAAACAGCAATTGTCAGTCAAGGGGAATCCTCGGCCATTTTCGTCCTTTCCGAGGAGAACTCGCAAGTAGAAAAACGTCCCGTTCGTCTCGGTCAAGCGCTCGACGGTCAAGTAGAAATTATCACTGGCCTCGAACCGGGGGAGCGTTTCGTCGTTAATAGTAGTAAACCCTTGCAAAATGGTGAAAAAGTCCGCGTCAGTATCCTGAGTAATCCTTGAGCAAACCAGGGGCAGGCAGCTTTTATCCCATCTGATGCTGTTAGGGTTGAGATAGGTCGGTTAGTGACTCACCGTTCGCTCATTTCTCGAACCGAAAATTTGATAAATTGTCTCATTATTATAAGTAGCCACAATACCCTTCATAATCTACAATCAAGTACCCGATGGGCGGGGACAAGGGAGGGGATGATTGAAAGTTCGTGATGTACTCAAACGATTAGAAGCTGATGGTTGGTATCGGATCCGAATGCGCGGGAGCCATCGTATCTTTGCCCATGAAACAAAGCCAGGAATCGTGGTTGTTCCTGGCAAGTCTGGGGACGACATACCCAAAGGAACATTAGCATCGATTTGGAAACAAGCTCAATTGGAGGATAAACGATGAAAGAGTATGCCGTCATTTACGAACAAGGCGAAACAAACTGGGGCGCAATGGTTCCCGACTTGCCCGGTTGCGTGAGTATTGGAGATACCTTTGAAGAGGTTCAGGAAAATATTAAAGAAGCGATTGAATTTTACCTTGAGGTTTTGCAAGAACGCGGGGAACCCATTCCAGAACCCACAACTAAAGTCGGATTGGTTGGAGTGGCTGCAGAAGGGTTCTTACCCACTACCCAAAAACTGCTGGGGTTTCACTGAAGACTAGCTATCAGGCTCTCTTAGGTTTGGTGGGTAAAATGTATTCTAAGATATAGTCTTACGGGTGAGTGAGTGGAACGAACCACTCCAGACACAGAGGACACAAAGATCGAACACTACTATATAAGTTAAACTGACCACACAAAAAATAAGAGAGCCGCTATCATTGCCGGAACCCTAACCTATTTTTTAGTTTTTACGTCAGGAGTGAACCGGGATAACATTAAAATAATGACATAAGTAAGTCAAGCTTGACAGTCTGATAGCAATGGTAATAATCCGAAAAAACTTCTTGTTAATAATGATAATTAGTCTAAAGTAGTGATTGTAGCTGTCCTTCTAGGTTGAGACAAAATGGGGGTTTCTTTTTAGCGAAAAAAATGTCTTTCAAGATGATAACCATCTCCCTTGATCTTTATGGTCAATTATTTCCAGAAATAAGCCAAATAAAATAATTTTTTCCCATCTCCCTGCATATTTTCTCGATCGAGCGGCTTTTCAGTCCCCAAAATCCTTACAATAGGAGATGAAGATAGCCTGAAAAGTTGGAGAATATGAATTATCTCATTGCCGTGTTAGCTGATCGCATAGAAGCAGAAGAAGCTGCCGTTGCCCTCGAAAAAGCGGGAATTCCCCAATCTCAAGTAACCATTCTCGGTCGCGGCTATAAAAGTGCTGATGAGTTCGGTTTGATCGATCCCTTCCAACAGGCTAAAAAACGGGCTACTCTCATGGCTTTTTGGCTAGTTCCCTTCGGTTTTGCTGGGGGCTACCTTTTTAACCTGATTACAGGATTGCATACTTTTGATTGGGCCGGAGAACCGGGGAATCATATCGTCGGCGGCATTGCCGGAGCGATTGGGGGGGCGATGGGCAGTATTTTCGTCGGTGGTGGTGTGGGTTTATCGTCCGGCAGTGGCGATGCACTTCCCTATCGTAATCGTCTCGGTGCGGGAAAATATATTATTATCGTGCAGGGTTCGGAAAACCTGAAAAATCAAGCGACTCTTATCCTGCGTCAATTTAACCCCGAAAATCTGCAAGGATACGCCCTAGAACGGTGAACGGTTATTAGGAATAAGTTATCGGTCATTTGATTTTTTCCTAAGAATTTTTGATTAATTACCAGAAAACAATGTTACCAAGAGAAGAATTACTAAAGGGTGTCGAAAACCGCGAGGACATAGCGAAAGTTATTGATAAAGCCGAACAAGCGATTAAGACTTGGGAAGTGACGACGACAGACTTTCTTTCTCCTGCGGTTTTAGCGGAAGTAGAACGGGTTTTTCAGCGTTTAACCGATGTGTCAATGGAAAAATGGGGCGGTTATCCCCAAGCAGAAAGACAGCGCCTGGGTATTGCTAGAGTTGATCTACCTTTGACAGTAACAGATATTCCCCTGTCTGCTCTTGATATTGCTGGTAATTTTCTTTTTGATACCGCTAACCATCGGGATTTTTTAGGGGCGATGTTGGGGACGGGTATCGTTCGGGAAAAAGTCGGCGATATAATTGTTTTAGGTGAGCGAGGAGCGCAGGCGATTGTAGTGCCTGAATTGGCAGATTTTTTATCTGCTAATTTGCGACAAGTGCGTTCGGTTCCAGTGAAAACTAGCCTGATTCCTTTGACGGAATTAAAAGTTAGACCACCGCAAAAAAAAGAAATTAATACCGTGGAAGCTTCCTTACGGTTAGATGCGATTGCGTCGGCGGGTTTTGGCATTTCTCGCAGTAAAATGGCCGAGGCAATTAGCGCCGGGGATGTGCGAGTTAACTGGAAAGATATCAGTCAATCTAGTTATAATGTTAAAACTGGTGATTTGATTTCTTTTCGGGGAAAAGGTCGTCTAGAAGTGGGTGAGGTTACTGTGACCAAAAAAGAGCGCTATCGGGTTCATTTAACTAGATTTATTTAGTTTTTTCTGTCTCTAGAATTTGTTATTAGACAGATTAATTGCCATGGCTGAGAATTTCGTCTTAATCGTGCAACTGTGTCAAGTTAGTCCCATCGGTAAACTATTACCGGGGGCGCTTTATGTTCATCGAGAAGCATTACATCAACTGGATCCTATTCTCCAGAGTTACGAACAACAAGCAAGAATTAATCAGCATTTATCTGAGGCAACAATAATTAAATTTAGCACCGATAAACCGAAAATATCCTATCTTTTTTATCCCGATTTTGATCGGGAACCTCACCCGGTTTTAACTAAAAGTTTAGTGGTAGATATGGGGACATTAATCTTAAGTGAATGGAATTATCAAAATGCTGATAATCCGCCCATTTTACACCGAAAAGAAACTTTTGTTACTAGGGACTATCCTCTTTATGAAGAATTCGAGCATCTCACAAAAATCGAGAGTGCTTTAGGACTTTTAAATAGTTCTTATCCCATCGGTACTAAACAGGAATGGCAACGGCTTTTAAGAAAGCATCACCTTGATTTTGCAGGAGATTATTTAGTTTGTAATCTAGAGGGACAAAGGGAAAAATCGATAATAATTGATCGCCACAAAGCTGCTCTTGTTCGCAAAACTCTTTCTCGTCCGATAAGATTAACATTAGCACTGGGATTATTTCTTCCTGAAACCACTTTTTTTGATTACGGTTGTGGTTATGGAGGTGATCTAGAACGCATAGCTGAACAGGGTTATCAAAGTGAAGGTTGGGATCCTTATTATCGTCCTGATAGTCCTTTAATTGAATCTGATATTGTTAATTTAGGCTATGTAATTAATGTTATTGAATCCGCCGAAGAACGGCAGGAAGCTTTATTAAAAGCTTGGCAATTAACCCGTCAAGTTTTAATCGTTTCAGCACAGATTTTAATTGATGATAGTGAACGGGGGTTAATGGCCTATGAAGATGGAATTATAACCCGTCGTAATACTTTTCAAAAATACTATCAACAGGAAGAACTCAAACAGTATATTGATAGCAGTTTAGGGGTTGATTCTATTCCAATAACTTTGGGAATTTATCTGGTTTTTCGAGAGGAAGAAAAAGCCGAAACTTTTCGTTTATCCAGATGTCGTTCCCGCGCTACCACCCCTAAAATTAAAACCCATCTCAAACGCTTTGAAGATTACGAAGATTTATTAAATCCCCTGATGGAATTTTACACCCAGCAGGGACGTTTACCCGTCGCGGGAGAATTATTACAAGAGGAAGAAATTAAGGCAGAATTTGGCACTTTTAGACGCGCTTTTCAAGTGATTCTACAAGTAACAGAAGGGGAAGAATGGGAGATAATTGCCGACAAAAGACGCGCCGATCTTTTACTTTATTTAGCTTTAAGTCAATTTAGCCACTGTCCGAAAGTACGGGAATTATCCCCCGCTACCCGTGCCGATTTTAAAGCTTTATTTGGCAGTTATCGCAATGCTTGCGCTTTAGCAGAAGAAGTGTTAATAAGTGCGGGAAATCTGCCAGCGATCGCTCGTGCTTGTGAAAATAGTTCTTTAGGCAAACTTTCCCGTTATTCCCTAACTATTCATATTAGCGTTCTGGAAAAATTACCGATGTTATTACGCTTATACGAAGGTTGTGCTAGTCAAACTATTGGACGGTTAGAAAATACTAACGTTGTTCGTTTATCCTTTCGTCAACCCAAAATTTCCTATCTCTATTACCCCAATTTTGATACAGAAATTCATCCGATTTTAGCCACTAGCATGGATGTATATTTGGGTTCCGCTGATTTTAGTTTTCGCGATTATCGTGATAGTCCTAATCCACCAATTTTACACGAAAAAGAGCTTTTAGTAACGGCGGATTATACTAACTATGATAAATTGGTTCGCTTAACTCAATTAGAAAAGGATTGGGGATTGTTAGAAGATAGAAAAGCGATCGAACGTTTACAGGGTTGGCAAAAATGTTTAGAGGAGCATTGTGCTACAATCAAAGGCTATCAGATTCTATGGCGAAAAGATGCCGATCCCTATAAAGTTAGGATTTTACGCGCTAAAATTAACGTCAGAAGAAATCAAAATAAGTCTTCCTGAGTAATTAAGTAAAATAGATGAGGTAATTAATTTTATGATGACTACGATTCGGTTACAAGGATTAGAAGATTTCGAGTTAAAAGCTAATGATCCTGAACAAAGGATGTTTATTTCTGGGGTTAATTGGCAACAGTACGAAACCCTCTTAAAACATTTAGAAGATAGTTCCAGTTATCGCATTACTTACTTAGATGGAATGGTAGAAATTATGGCTCCTAGTCGTCGTCATGAAGTTAGCAAAGAAGATATAGGTAGATTGGTGGAAGCTTATTTAGAATATGCTGAAATTGATTTCTGGGGATTAGGTTCCACCACGTTGCGAAAACAGGAAAAAGAAGCGGGAAAAGAACCAGACAAATGTTTTTGTTTATTTACAGAAAAAGAGTTTCCTGATTTGGCGATCGAAATAATCTTAACCAGTGGCAGCCTGAAAGTTTTAGAAGTTTATCAAAGATTGGGAACTCAAGAGGTTTGGTTTTGGCAAGATAATCAGTTAAAAATTTATTCTTTGCAAGAGAATGGCGAATATATTTTAATCCCTAAAAGTGCTTTATTACTGGATTTAAATTTAGAATTATTAGCCGAATACGTCAACCATCCTAATCCCCGTCTTGCTGTCAAAGAATTTCGCTCGCGTTTATCAGAAAATTCCCAGTTATCATAACTATTATCTTTCTATGAATTCTAAAGTAAAATTTAACCTATCTATCCTAGGGATATTTGTATTTTCCCTAGGAATAAGATTCTGGAATCTCAGTCAGTTTAATACTCTTGTTTTTGATGAAGTTTATTATGCTAAATACGGCAATGAATATCTAATTGGTAAAGAATTTTTCCAGTCTCATCCACCATTAAGTCAATATTTAATTGCTATTAGTATCTGGATTGGTTCCCATTTTCCTGCCGATCCTGAAACCATTAATAATTTAACGGGTTCCCTGCGCTCAACTTTTAGTTATCGCTGGTTAAATGCTTTGACTGGTTCTTTTATTACCTTAATTATTGGGGGAATTGCTTATCAATTAACTCAGAGAAAAACTGTATTTTTAATCACAACTTTTCTCGCTAGTTTAGACGGATTATTTTTAGTGGAATCCCGCTATGCTCTCAATAATATTTACTTAATTTTATTCGGTTTGTCTGGACAATTATTTTTTTTATTGGCACTTCAGAAAAATAAGAAACTCAATTGGCTATTATTATCGGGAGTTTGTTTCGGTTTAGCGGCAAATATCAAATGGAATGGCTTAGGATTTTTACTGGGAATATTTATTTTTATCGGTATTGCTTGGTTAATAAAATTATTTAATCAAGAGCAGTCAAAAGATCATCTTTGGACAAAGGCAACTAACCTGAGATTAGAGGAAATTTTTATTGCCTTAATTGTCTTTCCTCTTGTTACCTATAGTTTGCTGTGGATACCGCATCTTTTCGTCAACCATCAATATAATTTTTGGCAAGTACATCAAGAAATTTGGTTATTTCATCAGAGAATAAAGGGCAATCAATCTGATGTTCATCCCTATTGTTCTCCCTGGTATAGTTGGTTAGTAATGGGGCGACCGGTGGCTTATTATTTTGAGAGAGTGGGTGATAAAATTTATGATGTTCACGCTATGGGAAATCCGTTTTTGTGGTGGTTTTCTACGGGAGCGATTCTAGTGGTTTTTAGTCGATTATTTAACCGAAAAGAGCGAGTAATTTCCGCCTATCTTATCTGTAACTATATTGCCAATCTGCTGCCCTGGTTAAAAATTAGTCGCTGTACCTTTCTCTATCATTATATGGCTGCTTATAGCTTCACTTTGATTGCTCTAGCTTGGCTCTTAGCTGATGGGTTAGAAAGTTCCAGTCCTATTTATAAAAATTGCTCACGCTCGCTGATAATTTTGGTAATTTTTGCTTTTATCCATTGGCTACCAATTTATTTAGGCATTCCCCTATCAGTGCGGGATTATTATCTGAGAATGATTTTTCCCAATTGGATTTAGGATGAAATTAGCACCAAAAACTGATACAATGAAATCATGAAAAAAAGCGATCGCATGAGTTATGGGTAAACAAAGAATCTTATCTGGTGTGCAACCAACTGGCAATTTACATTTAGGCAATTATCTCGGTGCGATCCGCAATTGGGTGGAGGGACAACAAGACTACGATAATTTCTTTTGTGTGGTCGATTTACACGCGATCACCGTTCCCCATAATCCCGCTACTCTTGCGGAGGATACTTTAGCAATTGCCGCTCTATATTTAGCCTGTGGAATTGATTTAGAATACGCGACGATCTTTGTCCAATCTCACGTTAAAGCTCATACAGAATTAACTTGGTTGTTAAACTGTATCACCCCTTTAAATTGGTTAACCGATATGATTCAATTTAAAGAAAAAGCAATTAAACAGGGGGAAAATGTTGGCACAGGTTTACTCGATTATCCCGTATTAATGGCTGCCGATATCCTACTCTACGATGCCGATAAAGTACCCGTGGGAGAAGATCAAAAACAACATTTAGAATTAACCCGCGATATAGCTGTTAGAATTAATCATCTTTTTGGGCAACCGAAACAACCAATTTTAAAACTTCCTGCTCCGATGATCCGCAAGGAAGGAGCGCGGGTGATGAGCTTAACCGATGGCCGGAATAAAATGTCTAAATCCGATCCTTCCGAGATGAGTCGGATTAATATTCTCGATAGTCCCGATGTCATTGCCAAGAAAATTAAACGCTGTAAAACCGATCTAGTTAAGGGTTTAACTTTTGATGATCCGGAACGTCCTGAATGCCATAATTTACTAACTCTTTATAGCATTTTATCGGGAAAAAATCAAGAGGTGGTCGCAGGAGAATGTGCCGATTTAGGTTGGGGACAATTTAAACCGATGTTAACAGAAGTCACCATAGAATCTCTGCAACCTATTCAGGAAAAATACGCCCAAATTAGAGAGGATAAAGATTATTTAGCCACAGTTTTACGGCAAGGTCGTCTCAAAGCAGAAGCGGTGGCCAATCAAACTCTCGATCGAGTCAAAAATGCCATGGGTTATTTACCACCATTTTAGGGATAATTTTCGGGTGCATCTCCTAATTATCAATCTACTCAGTTGAGATTTTTCAAGGAAAACTCGCTGCTTTATCAGTCAATCTTTAACTCTTGGTGGGGTTCTACTCCCCATCCAGGGTAAGGGAAGGAGAATGATTACAAAAGTTATTAAATTAAGCACAACTCCAGTGATATTTTGGTAAAATAAGGGCATAATTGAAACTATCAAAATACTTATCTGTCCTTTGAAATTATGGTTGTAGAGTCCCAGGGGCAACAAAAAAACTATCGTCTAGGGAAGATGAGTCTCGCCCAATTGCCAGCAAGGAACAAAACTCTTATCTAGCAGAGGGAATTCTAGATCATCAATCAACTCAGATTGCTCCTTCCTCCTTCCTACAGCCATTTTCTCCAGAGTTAGAAAAAGATAGAGCCAACAAATTTAATTTTCTTAAAGAAATTCTGGTTAGTTATCTTGGTCAACCTTAAACCCTAGTTAGGGTTTGCTGAAAAAGTTTTTCCTGGGGGCAGGGTGTGGGGTGTGGGGTTTTATCGATTTTCAGGACGTTCGGCGAAGCTCAGTCGAGTGGACGGTGAGCCTGTCGAACCGCCGTGGTCAACTACCTAATTTTCAGGGAAAAAGTCCCGGAATTTTCCCCCCGATCACTCCAAGTGCTGGCACTTTTTGAGGGGAAAAAAGCCTAAAAGTCTTATCCGACAAAGTTTTTAGATTTATTCAGCAAACCCTAGTTATTTCCCGTGACAATGAGGAGGATCGATAACATTGGCAAAAATTGCCCAAAGTACCATGAGCGGCATCGGCAATAAACAGATTAGCCATTGATGACCGGTTAGGGTCGCCGTTGCAAACAGACTGTTCATCACCCCCCATTGACTAAACAAAATTTGTAGGGCAACAGCAGCCACAATCCCCAAAATTAGGATCGGTGCATTAGTAATCGAGGTTGACTGACGACGCAGGTAGTCCCCTAGGCTCATCCCTAATTGGCTGATACTGAGCAGATAGATAACCCGTGCTGCCACAAGGGATTGAATTGCCATTGTGCGGGCGACGGCAATATCTCCTGTGGTCGATTTAGCCCACTCAAACATACCAAAAATTAGAATCCAGTTAAACAATGAAACAGCCAAAATTCGGCGCAATAGTTTTTTGGTGATCAAAGGTTCATTGGGATTGCGTGGTGGTGACTGCATAATGCTGGGGGATTTTGCTTCAAAGGCCAGGGGAACAGTCATCGTAACCGAGTTGATCATGTTCAACCAGAGTACTTGTAGGGATAGGATCGGTAAATCTCGTGCCAGTAAAGTACTGATCAGAATGGTCATCGATTCGCCACCATTGACAGGTAAGAGAAAAGATATCGCTTTGCGTAAATTTTGATAAACGGTGCGTCCTTCTTCGACAGCGGCCTTGATCGAGGCAAAGTTATCATCAGTGAGGAGCATATCAGCAGATTCCCTGGCGACTTCCGTTCCTCCTTTCCCCATGGCAATGCCGATATCGGCCTGCTTGAGAGCCGGCGCATCATTGACACCATCGCCCGTCATCGCCACGATTTCTCCTTGAGACTGAAGTACTTCCACCAGTTGCAGTTTTTGGGTAGGGGCAACCCTGGCAAATACCGATCCATCGACCACCGCTTGGGCCAGTTGATGATTATCCATTTGCGCTAATTGTTTTCCCTCAAATGCTAAGACTTGTGTTGCCGTTTTAATGCCCATCCGTTCCGCAATCGCCCGCGCCGTGACAAGATGATCACCAGTAATCATCTTGACCCGAATCCCAGCACTTTGACAGGCATGAACGGCAGCGATCGCCTCTGGACGAGGCGGGTCAATCATGCCCTGTAATCCCAGAAACACCAAGCCTGTTTCGATATCCTCATGGTCGATAGAATGCTGATGGGTCGCGGCTGCTTTTTTGGCGAAGGCAAGCACCCGTAAACCCTGCTCTGCCATCTTTTCTACCGCTTGCTCGATCTGTTCGACGTTCAGCGCGGTCATCTGACCATAGCGATCGATCATCTGGGAACAACGACGCATCAGGGACTCAACCGATCCCTTGACATAGATCAGACGAGGTATGCCATCATGCAGGGTTGCCATGTATTGGTACTCAGATTCAAAGGGAATTGCATCCAATCGTGGGGTTAAAGACAATAGCCCCAATTGACTGAGACCTGCTTTGGCAGCGGCCGCAATCAGCGCCCCTTCCGTAGGATCCCCCACCACTGACCAATCTTCTCCCGTTTGTTTTAGCCCGGAGTCATTACAAAGCAAACCAGCCACCAGACAATCCCCCAGGGCCGGCGGTAATTCCTCTGCAAATGGGCTGCTGGGGTTGCCATCGGTGATCAGACTAATTTCGCCCTTGGGACTATAGCCACCACCACTAACGGCGTAATATTGCCCCTCGGTATAAATGGACTGTACAGTCATTTGATTTTCCGTTAGGGTTCCAGTTTTGTCGGAACAAATGACGGTCGCACTCCCCAATGCTTCCACTGCGGGCAGTTTACGAATAATCGCATGACGACGGGCCATGCGGTTGACTCCAATGGCCAAGGTAATCGTTACCACTGCCGGCAGCCCTTCTGGAATCGCACTCACTGCCAGGGCAACGGCAGCTTCAAACATATCGATCCAAGATTTCCCCCGTCCTAACCCGATGGTAAAGGTCAAGGTTGCTAGGGTCAAAATTGTGTAGAGTAGGGTGCGGCTAAATTGGGCAAATTTACGGGTCAGGGGTGTGCTAAGGCTGACTCGGCTTTCCATCGACTGGGAAATCTGCCCCACCTCGGTGGCATTGGCCGTAGAGACAACGATCCCTTTGCCCTGTCCAAAGGTAACGAAACTCCCTGCGTAGGCCATGTTTGTCCTTTCTGCTAGGGGCGTATCCCCGGGTAAGGGTTCGACCGCTTTTGACCCGGGCAAGGATTCCCCAGTCAAGGCAGACTCATCCACCTGCAAATTGCGGACTTTCAGCAGCCTCAAGTCCGCTGGCACTTTATCCCCCGATGCCAATAAAACGATATCTCCCGGCACCAAATCCCGAGATGGAATCCGGAGGGTTTGTCCCTCTCGCAACACCGTCGCTTCTGTGGTTACGGCTTTGGCCAAGGAAGCAATCGCACCTTCCGCCTTAGCTTCCTGCACATAGCCGATAATGGCATTGATCAGGGTAACTCCCCAAATCACCGAGGCATTCGTCCAAGACCCTAAAAATGCCTTAATAGTACCCGCCAGCAAGAGGATATAGAGTAGCGGCTGATGAAATTGCTGCAAAAATCTCAACCAAGCTGGTTTCCCCGGCTTAAATCGCAGTTCATTCAGGCCATATTTTTCGTAGCGACTGGCCACTTCTTCTGCTGATAAGCCCGCTGACCCATCGCTGGTCAAGTATTCAATCACCTCTGGTTGAGAAAGTTGATGATACAAAGGCAATGATAATTGAACTGGCATCATGCTCTCCAAATATTTAGCAGATGGATATTCTGATCCTATCAGTCGGATAGGTTTTTGCTCTTGCTGCACACCATAAGCCGAAGTCTCGCCGAACGCCCCGAATCAGAAACTTAGTAGTGGCGATGATTGTGGCAAGAATCATCAATCCCAAATCGAAATTAGCCACAGCCAGAGGATTTAATGGCGAGACTTGCAGTCAGAGTTTAGGACAATTGTTAGACTCAGAGAAAGCCGATGAAGACCAATTATATCTGGACTTCCCCCATACATAAATACTAGAAAATTAACAAAACCCTTACTGCAGGTCGCTTCTAAGAAAAAATTGAAAAGAGGCTACTGGGTACATTTTTCCCTTGAAAATGGACGTTCGGCGATGCTCAGACGTTCGGCGATGCTCAGTCGAGCCGTCGAGCCGCTGTACCGTTGACTGTATCTGGAGTAGAGCGATTCCGTAGAGTTGGCTGTATAGTGATCGCTAATCTGATTTTAACAGATAGTGTCATTAATCTCTAGAGTAAGGGATGCGCTCTGTAGCCATGTTTTTGCTGGTTTTCTGCCCCAAAACAAGCTATAATGGTCTAAAGGTCAAATTTGAAAATTTTTGCCTCAAACCCTATCTGCGTAAGAACTTCAGGATCTTGTGTTCAGTGGTTCATTTGTATTGCATTGCTTGAACTCAGGCTCTGTAAGACTTTTAGCCATAGCTAGTATGTTTATACGGGGGAAGTCCAGTTATATAAAGCCTTGCTGGCTCTTCGTTACTCTTTATGCTAAATCAACATACAAGATGCCAAGATAACATACTTCTAAGCCAAAAATTCCGAATTTTGGGTGTTGCGGGTGTTTTCGGTGGTTCTCTTTTCTCCGCTATGCACGGTTCTTTGGTGACTTCCTACCTCGTCTGGGAAACTTCCGAATCGGAATCGCAAAACCACGGTTACAAATTCGGTCAAGAAGAAGAAACCTACAATATTGTCGCCGCTCACGGTTACTTTGGACGCTTAATCTTCCAATACGCTTCCTTTAACAATAGCCACAGCCTACACTTCTTCCTGGGAGCTTGGCCGGTGGGTATCTGGTTCACCGCTATGGATATCTCAACCATGCCTTTTAACCTCAACGGTTTCAACTTTAACCAATCGATTATCGATTCCCAGGGACGTGCGGTCGCAACGCGCTCGCTACGCGAGACCGCAACTTGGGCGGATGTGGTCAACTGCGCTAACATTGGTTGAAGTGATGCGTGAACACAACGCTGATAACTCCCCCCTCGATTTAGTTTCTGGTGATGCTATCCCCATGGCCTTGACAGTGCTGGCGATCGATGGTTAAAAATAAACAGATGCTAGATCCCCATCCAACATCCGCATTCTAACTCTGCACACATTTTGCTAAGTCCTCATGATAAGTTAAAAAACGCTCCCAAAAAGGAAGCGTTTTTATTTATTCGATTGAAAAAACCGATGACAATCATTACTAAAGCTGATAAGAAAGTGGGGTGTAGGGTGTGGGGGGAGTGGGAATTATGAATTATGAATTATGAATTATGAAGTGGGAAGTGGGGAGTTTTCTCAGTGAACTGATAACTGATAACTGACTTCTAACCTAATTTTGGACAAAGATAAGTAAAAATTATTTATTGACCGTAAACACTTGAGAATATTTAAATTAACATTCCGCAATATTTATAAATTCTTAAAAATTAATTGAGAAAGATTTTTATTTAACAACGATGTTATGATAGTTACAGCGATTTTGCTGAATTTCACAGTGGGTTGTTTGGTGCTTTTTTGGACAGCAATGGTTGAAACCCTTGCCACATCTGGAAGGTGATTCTGATTAAAACGGGTAAATCAGTCAATTTCACCCACAACGATGATCTTTTTTTTATGTAGTTTTATGGCAAAAAAAAAGTTTTTTTGACAAAAAGCACAAAGTATGATAGAAGCCAAAGGTATTTCTGGTTGCGAGCAATTATTGTAGAGGGGGGAGAAGAGAGAAGGGAGATGGGAGAATAAATAAGCAATCTCCTGACGAACGAATACTGATAATTGATAACTAATGAAAAGATTAGCTTGGTTTGATCGCTTAGTATTAGCGACTATTTTGGCTTTAATTGCCGCAATATCGTCGATTTTGATCCAAGGAAATCAAGTTCCTACGCGAGGGGAGAATTTTAGCTGGCAAGGGCGAAAAATCGGCGTTAGGGACAATTATTTTACTTTAAGTTTTAATCGACCGATTGACCGTTCGGACGTGGAAACCAGCTTGGTGATCAATCCTCCCTTGCGGGGTAAAATTAGCTGGGCCGGAGATCGCTTGACCTATACCTTGACGGAATTACCGATCTACGGCAAAAAATATCAGGTAAAGTTACCCATTGCCCAAGGTGAGGACTTTATCGGGGAATTTTACAGCCACGATCGAGCTTTTGCCTATATTGGAGTCAACCAAGAGGAAAGAGGCCGTTTAATCGTCTGTAATATCATTCAGGGGCCAAATAACGTCACAGAACTGAAAAAAACCATCCTTACCCCTGGGGATCTGGTGGTCACGGATTTTCAAATCTATCCGAGGGGAGATAGAATTTTATTCTCGGCCTTTGATCGCTCCGACTTAGGACGAGATACCCCGAAACAGCAACTTTACACAATTACTACGGGTTTAAATCATGACGAAAATAGTCAAAATTTGCCTAGTGGTCGTATAGAAAGGTTTTTAGACGCGAAAACCTATCAAAACCTGCGCTTTAATCTCTCAGATAACGGCAAAACCCTAATCGTGCAGAGAATCAATCATGGGAATCCGGGGGATGCCAGTTTATGGGTAATCAGCGATGATGGACAATCGCGACCGTTAGGAATACAAGGGGATAATTTTTTACTATCTCCCGACGGTAAAAAAGCGGTTGTCAGTCAAACGGGAGGGGTAGCGGTGATTCCTTTGGATGTCCAAGGAGGAAAACCACAATTTTTGCCCACCTACGAGAAAATCCTCGCTTTTTCCCGGGATGGTCGCCAAAAACTGATGGTGAAATCGGAACCAGATAATCAGCGATCGCTATTTTTGCTCAACGATCAGGGAGAGTCAAGACTACTGCTAAGAACAGCTAATCCGATTATTAGCTGTGAATTTGAACCGCGACAGGAAAAAACCCTTTACTGTCTGAAAAGCGATCTGGTTATGGGCAGCGATGGCAAGGTGAAAGAAGAACCATTTTTAGGGATTATTGAGCTAGAAACGGGTAAAATGATCCCTCTGCTGGCCTTACCTAATTATCGTGACGTGCAGATGAGTATGTCTCCCGATGGCGTGGCCTTATTATTTGATCAGTTAGCAACCATACCCTTTGGAGTCGGAAATGATTTAGTCACTGGGGAGGGGTCGAGCATTGCCGATGGTCGTCTCTGGTTATTACCGCTTCCTGATCAGTTCAGTCCCAATAGCATCCCGAAAATTCTGCCTCAAGAACTCAACGCTGGTTTTAAACCCCGTTGGCTGCCCTAAAATTATTGATCGGTAGCTATGTTATCAGGTTCAAGAGTTAAGTTTTCAGTGGATTTATGCTACTTCAGCGATTTGGTTTTTTATTGCGTCCTAGTGGCGATATCGAGATCGAGCGGGGGATTCGGACTTTATTAGCCATCACAGTGCCGATTATTATCGGTGATATTTTAGATCGGTCAGAAGTGGGGTTAATGGTCGGTTTAGCGGCTCAAACCTTGATTTTAGCCGATGTGGGGGGACTTTACTGCCTGAGAGCGAAAACCCTAGTCGCTACGACTATTGGGATGGCTCTAGCTTTGATTATCGGTACATTAGCCAGTGCTTGGCTAGGATTGACCGTGGTGATAGTTTTTTGTGGGTTGTTTCTAGCGGGTTATTTGACGGTTTACGGGGAAAATGGGGCGTTAGCTGGGGTAGTAATTAGTTTATTGCTGCTTTTTGCCGTTTCTTTGCCATCGGGAGATATGGTCGTCGCTTTACAACGGGCCGGAATCGCTGTGTTGGGAGGGGGATGGACAATTTTTTTAGCCCTGTTTATCTGGCCTTTTCGTCCTAATCAGCCTTTACGTCAGGTAACGGCGGAAAATTTTCATGGTATCGCCACCTATCTCCGCTCTTTGCCTTTACACTCTCGTTCTAATGCTCATGAGGAGCCATATTTTGACCAAATTCGCCAGCTGTTGCTCCGTTCGCGGAAAACTGTCACCTTGACGCGTCGGGGACGTTGGGGAAAGAATGAGCTGCGGGAATTGTTAATCGTCTTGATTGAAGATAGCGATCGCATTAATACCAGCTTAATTGCGCTGCGAGAATTGCTTCATCTTCATCCCTTGCCACAACTGACCACGGTGAGTATTTTATTAGAAGATATTCTCGTGCAGGTGGCGGAAATTAGCGAAGATATTGCTGGGTTAATTTTGGGTAGAAATAAACGACCGGATTGTGAGCGATTGCAGCTATTACTCAAGGCGATCGAGCAACAAAAAAATCTGCAAGCTAAAGTTTTAGAAAATGCTGAGGATGATTATAGCAGTTATGTGGCAATTTCGCAATTAAATAATCGTTTAAAAAAATTATTTAAACAGCTAAAAATAGCCAGTGAAACAGCGCAACATTTGCGGCAAAGCGAGGAATTTTCAGATAAAAAAAATCCCTGGCAGCGGAACTTTGAAGGGATAGAAAAAGAGTACGGTCAAGAAAAAGCTTGGTGGGAACCATTAAAATCTAATTTTAATCTAGAATCGCCCCTATTTCGTCATGGTTTACGCTTGGGTTTGGGAAGTTCCGTAGGAGTTTTGATTTACAATAAGCTAGGAATTACCCATAGTTTTTGGATTGGTTTAACCTTAGTTATTGTGTTAAAACCAGATTTTAGCTTGACTTTTCAACGCTTTTTTAATCGGGTGTTTGGCACGATTTTAGGCTCGTTTTTTGTTTTGGCATTGTTGCCAATTATAGACAATTCGATCTGGTTAGAAGTTATTGGGGTGATTTCTATAGCGATCGCTTTAGCTTTGGTGCGATTTCACTATAGTTTGGCAGTATTTTTTATCACAATTTTTGCTTTAATTATCAGTCGTCTCGATGCGAGCAATGACGGGATTGATTTAGAGTATATCAGAATAGTTTATACTTTAATTGGTAGTGCTTTAGCTTTTATACTTTCCTTCGGTTTTTTACGGGTTAATGAAGATGAACGTTTTTCCCTCGCTGCCATTAAAGCATTAGAAGCTAATCAAGTATATTTTCAGTCAGTTATGGCAGTTTATTTAGGAGAATCATCCTATCAAACTGCAAGTTTATCTTCCTATCGAGATAAAGCTCGACGAGCAAATACAGCTATACAAACGGCCCTACAAAGATTAATTGATGATCCTAGCACACCTTTTCCACAAATGGAACCGGCAATCACTTTAAGTAATTATATTCCTCGTTTTGGTCGCGGGGTGACAGTTTTATTGACGGAATTGGAACAATATCGCGGTAGTCCTCCCCATCCTAATCTAAGTCTGTTTACGCAACAAATAACCCAAGCTTTGACGCAATTAACCCAAGCTTTGCAAGCAAATAATCCTCCTTCTCTCTTACCTCCCCTCGAAGATACTTTAGAAAATATCCTCGATCATTTGCAAGAATTGCGAGAGGAAAGGTTAGTGGAAATTGGTCGTCAAAAAGAGGGAACTAATCTCCAGAAATATTTAAGGGATTATAATATTGTCACCACGGAACTTGTGGAATTATCCAATCGTGTTGGGGTAATGAACACAGCAATTGATCGTTTTATTAGAAGTTAAAATTTAGTTATTATAACAAGGGTGTATCTGATTTTTGTAAATCTACTGAGTTGGGTATTTTTAAAGGGAAACTGTCTTCTAAAATTGGTCATTACTTCCGATTTTATCACTCAATCCAATCCTTTGGGGGGTTCTACCCCCCAAACCCCGGAGCGCATTAGCTTTTCGGTGAGATGCTTATACGCGATTGTTCATATTTTTGTACCAATTTAAAAGTGACTGATAATTGCTGATTGTCTGTATTTCTGCAAAGGTGAGATGCACCGATTTAAGAGTCAGGAGGAAAATCGATTAACTTCGATAATTTCCGTATATTCAAAATTATTAGGACTGCGTTTAACCAGAGAATAATCAACACCATGAAGATTAATTAAGTCCTCTTGACAATCTGCTTTCGGAGAATTATAAACTAACACATATTCTTTACCAATATAGGGAGAAATCTCGGTTTCTACTTCTCCTCTCCATTGAGTTTTTGTCACTAAAACAATTAACTGATTAGCTAATTTAGGAATAGCGATCGCAACTTGCCGACGATAGATATGATCAAGACTACCAAAAGGGGAATCCATCACCAGAGGAAAAGTGCTGCTATCAATTCCCATCAAAGTATTTTTCTGACTCCATTCGCGCACTCGATCGATAATTCCTCCGATAAAAGATAAACTGAGAATCTGATTTTCTCCGGTGGAAGCTGCCACGGGAATTGCGAATCCTGTAGTATTTTCTAATAGTCTTACTTCGTAATCGGGACTAATACGGGGAATATAGGGAGTAAAAGAAATTGAGCTAAAGATTTCCTGTACCCGTTTTTCTAAGGACAAACGAAACTGATTTTCTAACCTCTGTCTTACCTCACTAATGCGATTAATTGCCTCTTGAGTCACTAAAATACGTCGTTGTCCTAAATTATATTTTTCCTCTTTTTGTTGCTGTTTCTGTACCTGTTTTTGCAGGGATTCTAACTCTTTTTCATAGATATCTAGTTGATTTTTATTGCTACCCTGTTCCAAGCGTAAATCTTTTAGGGAATCCTCGATCGCATCTAAGCGAGATTGCAGATTTTTAATATCTTCATCGGGATAATGACGAAATTTATCCCGCACTTCATCTAATTCTGATTCTACTAAAGATAATTCTAAGCGCCATTGGTGAATATTAGCTTGATAATTATCCACTTCTTGCCAAAAATCTAAGACTTTTTTATCGATTTCTTTGACTGTGGAAGATAAGCGAATGGCTGCTTCTTCTACATCGGCCATTCCTGCTTTATTCATCCAGTCTTGTACCTGTAAATAAGCTTGGCTATTTTCCTGTAATTCCTGGCCACAAATACATTTTTTCCGCTCTAATAATTGTTGGACAAATTGCTGTTTAATACCACTGGGTAATTCCCCTTGTTGTCGTAGGCGATCGATTAACTCCTGAAAATTTTGATTAATTTCTTTTAAAAAGACTTGATAAGCTTGCTGAGAAATTAATTTCTTTAATTTATCTTTAGTTCGGACTAAATCTTGTCGCAGATTTCTTTCCTGTTGTTCTAATTTTTCTTTTAACTGTTTTAATTCTTCGGCACCACTTAACTCTAATAAGCGATTGTTCACGGCTTTTTTTAATTCTTCCTGCTGGGATAACTGACTAATAATATCTTGCTGATGCTGTTTTAATTTCTCGAAATCCTGCTCAATTTTACTTTCCTGTTTTAGTAACTTTTTTAAATCCGATTCACCTAAATCTTTAAGATCATCTTGTAAAGATTTTTTGGCTTTTCTTAAATGCTCGATCGCTCGATCTAATACTTTAACTCCCAATAATTCTTTTGTATCCTCGGCGATTTTACCTTGACTACTACTGCGAAATTGATGATCGATATATTCCCCATCAAAAAAGAAATAACGGTGTAAACTTTCTGGTAAAATTTGATTAATAATATCCTCCGCTGGTTGATTGGGTGTGTACCAATTGCCATCATCACCAGCGTAGAGCATATATAAACTATTTGAACCGTATTTAATTTTACTATTTACATCTTGATAGGCGAAAAATTTTCGTTTTACCTGATAGCGTTTATTTTCATGTTCAAAGTTTACTTCTGCGGAACATTCTATGGAAGTTCCCGTGGTTACTTCGGTAATTGCCCGTTTATTAACTAATAACTCTGGTTCGGCAAAAGCTGCTGTAAATTTTTCATAAAGAACCCAGGTACAAGCATTTAAAATTGTTGTTTTTCCTGCCCCATTATTGCCATAAATTACCGTCGTATTACGAGAACTCGCCGCTAAATGTATCTCAGGAGTCTTACCATAAAATTGTCGAAAATTACATAACTTTATTGATAGTAGTTTCATATTTATATAGAGGGGATGATGGGGAAGTTTTTTCAGTAAACCGATAACTGATAACCGATAACTGATTATTGAATTACTTCTTTAATAATTGTTAAAACATCATCATTGATATTGCGAGGATTGCGCTGGTATAACTTATCTCTTTCCAATTTTAAAACGCGATCAATGATTTTTCGCACATCTTCGGGAGCGTTTAAAATCGGTTCTTGGATATTTTGGAGATTATTATCAGAATTAGTCATAGGGCAGATTTTTAAATATTTACAGATGCTGCATTTCCAACAAAATCCCTGCCGGGGTACGTTAATCTATTACTAACGCACCCTCAGATTGTTTCTCTAGACGAAACTTAAATAGGGTAACTTTTGCGCGGTAGATTGAATCAGATCGAGATTTTGTAACAGCTGTCCGCAGGTATCCCAACCCCCTTCTATTAACATCTGTCGGGAACCTTCATTCATAGAGACAGTAGCGACAAAATCCCCCCATTCCACTGTCATGGTTGTCAAGGAAAGATCGACGGGAATTTCGGGATTAGCGGCAATTAAATCCTGTAAATGGGTGATGGTTTTTGCCTCAGCAGTGACACAGGGAACCCCATTAGCGATACAATTACCAAAAAATATTTCGGCGAAACTTTCCCCGATAATTGCTTGAATTCCCCAACGTAAAATCGCTTGCGGTGCGTGTTCCCGAGAAGAACCACAACCAAAATTACCATTAACTACCAAAATTTTCGCTCCTTGGTACTGGGGTAGATCGAAAGGATGACTTCCCTGTAAAGCGGCTCGATCATCGGCGAACACTTGTTCTCCTAAACCTTCAAAGGTGATACAACGCAAAAAACGAGCTGGAATAATGCGATCGGTGTCAATATCGTTGCCTCGCAAGGGTAAAGCTCGTCCGGAGATAGTTTTAACTTGACTCATGATCTTTTTCTAACTTTTACTAGCAGTGACAAAAAAAGTGGTTGCATCTTGCCATACTCCCTGATCGGTGGCATTTTTCTCGATTTCTCGCCGATAATTGTTCACTAGAGTCGCAATTTCGGCAGCCGATAGGCGGTCAAGAGGGTTATGCTGAGGATGAAAATACTGCCCATACCAGAAGTTTTTGGCGGTTTCTAGGGGCAAATATCGACCTAGTTGCTCGACATTGACCGATATATTGGTAAATCCCGCATTTTCCAGCAATTGATGGCATTTTTCTGGGGTGGCGATGGGAGTATGCAGATTAGGCAACTCAAAACCACTATGTTTGCGACAAACACCACTGATCAAGGGTAGGAAGTGGGATTCTAAATTATGACAGGAAAAAGCGACCGAACCGCCTTTTTTTAACCATTGATACCATTTTGCCAGCACTTGCGGGATATCGGGGAAAAGTGCAATCGCCAGAGAACAGGTAATCAGATCGAAACTAGACTCGGCAAAGTCAATGGCAGCTATATCGGCGTTAATTAGGTCAATATTCTCGATATTTAATGCTTCTAGCTTTTTTTCGGCTCTGGCAATCATTGCCGGTGTGAAATCAACCCCGATGACACTTTTTACTTTTGGGGCAATTGCGACCGCAATAAATCCCGTTCCCGTTGCCACGTCTAGCACAGATTGGTTTTTTTGTAAATAGAGATAATTTACTAATTTAAGGGCGCGAGCTTCTGTAAAATCGTTATCGTAATCGTGACGACGGGCATAAAAATCAATCACTTGACGCTGATGATCGTTGCTCATCTTCTCTACTGCCCAATTATCGACAAAGATTGACCCAATTGACTTAAATTAAGAGCATGGCCGCCGGTAACTAGATAAACTGCGTCTGCTATTGTGCCAATTCTACGACAGAGATCGCCTAAACGATCGCGAAACAGACGACCGAGGGGATAAGCGGGAACCACACCCCAACCGGTTTCTTCCGCTACCAGAATAACATCAACCGCCGCATTTTTGAGGGAATACAAGAATCGATCGCTGATTTCTGACCATTCAGCTGCCGACATTTCTAAACAATTGGCTACCCAAGTACCGAGGGAATCGATCAATAAACAGTGAGAAAATGGGCTATTATCAATAGTTTCGCTTAATTGTCGGGGAATTTCTTGGGTTTGCCATTGGGGTAAACGTCGCTGCCGGTGTCTTTCAATGCGATCGCACCATTCTTGATCTTTTTCATCCACCGAGGAGGTGGCGATATAAATAACGGGTTTTTGGCTGATTTTGGCTAAATATTCAGCCCATTCACTTTTTCCAGAACGGGCGGCCCCTGTAACTAGGATAATTTTTTCATCCACGATCGAGATTTCGGCAAATAACTAAAGTATATAGGGGAGAAAACTGTCCTATTCTGCATCATCAAAACGGTGAATATCATCGTCTCCTAAATATTCGCCATTTTGTACCTCGATCATCACCAGAGGAATAGAACCGGGGTTTTCCACCCGATGACGGGTATTCATAGGAACGTATGTAGATTCTTTTTGTTTGAGGAGAGTTTCTTTTTCATCACAGATTACCCGCGCTGTACCGGAGACGACAATCCAGTGTTCACTGCGATGGTAGTGCATTTGGGTACTCATGTGATGGCCAGGTTTAATGACAATGCGATTGATGCGATACCGCAGACCTTCCTCCAATACCGTCACTGTTCCCCAGGGGGGAGTCCGTGTCATTTCTAGGTCTTGGGGATAAGGGGAGGGATCATTAATTAAGTCATCCATGGCGGTGGTCTCCAAACTTGATTAACATTCTAGTGGACAGTCTCTGGTTTGCAACTATTATACTAAATCCGTTGAGTATAGGTAACATATCAGGATAGGCAAAAAGCAAGGGGCAAGAGGCAAAAGGGGGAATAAATAATCAGTTTTTAATAACTGGATTTAGTATTAGCTAAAGGGAAGTGGGAATTATCAAGTGGGAAGTGGGGATAATAAATAAAAGCTGCCTTCTGCCTTGAAAATAGAGGCTGAAATAACGCCAATTCGTCAATCAGAATATTTTCATGCTTGGCGGTGCCAACTTTAGCATCAGGACTGACTCTCAGGCTAAAAAGCTCTATTGAGGGAACAACCTTTTTGTTTTAGCCTTAATGGGAGGCTATCATATTTTCATGCTTGGCGGTGTCAACTTTAGTATCGGGACTGACTCCTGAGGGCTAAAATAACTGATAACTGAAAAAACGGTAGCAATTTCTACCAAAAGTCAGAATAAAATTCGTTATTGTCATAAGGTCATGAAGGAATGTAATTAAAACCAGAAAGAATGCGGATCGAGCAATTGCAAGCCTTTTTAGCCGTAGCCGATACGGGCAATTTCGGTCAAGCCGCGCGCGAGTGTGGAGTCACCCAATCGACTATCAGCCGCCAGATTCAATCCCTAGAAAGCGATTTAGGTTTGCCTCTTTTCCATCGCACCGCCCAAGCGAAGTTAACCATTGCCGGGGAGAAATTACTGCCTCGGGCGAAACGGATTTGTCAAGAATGGATGAATGTTCACGAGGAAATCACTGACCTACAGGCAGGAAAACAGCCAGAATTGTGCGTGGCGGCGATTCATTCCGTGTGCGCCCATTATTTACCGCCGATTTTGCCAAAATTTTGTGCTGAATACCCAGAAGTGCAGTTAAGAGTTACAGCCCTAGGTAGTGATCGCGCTTTAAAAGTGCTGCGGGATGGTTTAGTAGATGTGGCGTTGGTAATGAATAATCGTTTTCTCACCTCTAGCCCAGAGATGGTGGTCGAGGTACTATACCAAGAAGCGATCGAAATTCTCATGGCCGCTAATCATCCCCTCGCCCAATACAAAGAAGTGCCATGGTCAGAATTAATCCCCTATCCGCAAGTGGTTTTCAAAGATGGCTACGGAATGCAAAGATTAGTACAAGAATGGTTTTCCCGTCAGGATGCCCACCTGAAAACTGTTATGGAATTAAACACCCTTGATGCTTTTCGCGGTGTGGTGCGTCAGGGTAATATTATTGCTCTTCTGCCTCAATCTGCCCTGATGGAGGCTCGTAGTGATGCCACCCTCGCCATTCGTCCCCTTCGACTTGGCTCAGGGCAAGCTCTTGCTTCCCCTAGGGGCGAAAATCCCCATCCTAATAATGGTAAATTTAGTCATCGTCTCACCCGTCAGGTAGTCCTTGTCACCACTAGCGATCGCCTACAGATACCACCGATCGCTCATTTTTGTCAATTAGTGCGGCAAATGAATCAAAGTGTGGTTAAAAGCTTAGAAAATCCCCCTGTCCAGCCTTAAAAATCCCAATCAATCCCATTTACTCTTTATTTTTTTCCTTGAGATGAGCGATACTTTTCGAGAATTACTAAAAGCGATCGGTAGTGGCACCCATACGGGCAAAAATCTAACCCGTCCCGAAGCGGCAATGGCCACCAAGATGATGTTAACCCAAGAGGCAACCCCTGCCCAAATCGGTGCTTTTCTGATTGCCCATCGCATTAAACGCCCCACCAGCGATGAGTTAGCGGGAATGCTTGATGCCTACGCCGAGCTTGCCCCGCAAATAACCCTAGAATCAGCCTCTTTTCAGCATCCGATCACTATTTTTGGCAATCCCTACGATGGACGTTCTCGCACTGCCCCGGTTACTCCGATCACTACTTTAATCTTAGCGGCTGCGGGGATTCCTGTCGTCCTGCACGGGGGCGATCGAATGCCGACTAAATACGGTATTTCCCTCAAGGAAATCTGGCAGCAATTAGGAGCAGATTTTAGTCAATTATCCTTAGCAGCAGTGAAAGACTGTTTAATCACCACAGGATTAACTTTTTTCTATATTCCGCGCCATTTTCCCCTAGTACAGAATTTTATCACCTATCGGGAGCAAATCGGTAAACGTCCGCCTATGGCCACGGTAGAGTTAATGTGGTCACCTTTTGTTGGTAATATTCATCAAATATCGGGTTTTGTTCACCCCCCCACCGAAGATCGTTTTCGCGAAACTTTTGCTCTGAGAAATATCTCTCATTTCACGACTGTGAAAGGATTAGAGGGGAGTTGTGATTTAGCCTGTAATCGGACGGCGATTATTGGTTTAGGAAACCCCACCGATCCCCCTTCTTTTCAGCGATTTTTCTTAAATCCTCGCGATTATGGCTTTTTTCCGTCGGATTATACCCTCGAATCTTTGGAAATGCTCACCGCTAAATTAAAAGGTTTATTAGCCGGAGAAAATAATGAATTAACCGATGCGGCAATTTTTAACGGTGGTTTTTATCTTTGGCGCTGTGGAATTGCTCCAGATATCCCCACCGGTTTCCAACAAGCACAACAATCTTTACAGTCAGGAAAAGCCCTGGCTAAATTAGAACAAATCTGTAATTATCTGGAAAATCAGCAATAGATAGGGTCTAAAGTTTTTCCTAGGGGTAGGATATGAGGTGTAGGGTTTTGCCGATTTTGAGGACGTTCGGCGAGACTTCGACGTGAGCAATGTCGATTAGAGATTCTTGATCACGAGGCATATATAATCTGTGCTGATTCTAAAATGTTTTTACATCTGGCTCTCTTAGGTTTGGTGGGCAAGATGTATTCTAAGATACATTCTTTCTGGCGAGCGAGTGGAAGGAACCACAAAGACACAAAGGACACAAAGGACACAAAGATTGATCGATCCTCTGTAAGTTAAACTTATCACACAGAACCTAGAAGAGCCTACATCTTAGCCAGTTATCACTGCGTTTGAGTGCTGCTTTCACAATTAAATCTACTTTTCGATTGAAAATTGCTTGCAGTTCATCGCGCATTTGTAGGGTTTCGGTTAAACCTCGTTTAGCAGTTGGGAAAAAGGTAATTAAAATATCAATATCGCTATCTGAACGGAAATCTTCGCGTAAAACTGAACCAAATAATGCCAATTCGGTGACTTGCCACTTTTGACAAAATGCTTTAATTTGTTCCATTGGTAGATTTATTTTTGTGTTCATCAGATTAGGTTTACTCCCAAGCTTTCTAGTTGTTGGTTTATCCAAGCTGTTGCCGTTTCTTCATCGGTTTCTATTGCTTTTTCTACTCCTATTTTAGCAATTTCTAAGAGTTGTTTGGATTTTTGCTTTAGTGCAAAAGATAACTTGATTTTCTCAACGATTTTTTGCTGTTGTGATATTGGCAACATTGGAATTAGTAAATTAGCTAAATCTGGTTGAGAAATGCTGTAATAAGCTACGCCATGAACTCTACGTTCAACCTGTAAGTATCCGAATTTTGAATTTAAAAATAGACTCACATATTCTGGTAAGATTTCTTGTTTAAAAACTGATGTCAAACGCAAAAGCATAATTTCACTGCTAATAATTGCATTTAACTCTAATTCGGTAACAACTGCGGAATTACCAAAGCTACCTTTGCGAGTAAACAGAATATCTCCAGTTTTCAGACCTACTGGTTTATCAATATCAGAGATTGTCATTGGAATTTTTACAGCACTTTCAAAATTAATTTGTCCATTTTTAACATCACCAACTCGAATGTAAGGTGTACCTTCTTCTGTGTACTCTCGATAGTCAAAACCGTTTTGAATTGGCTCAATCAAACTACCTAATCTTTGAGAATGAAAACTACAGCTTTGAATAGCTTCCTCTACTTGATAAAATTTCGGTTGATAATACTCAGCATCTAAGCGTCCAGAAGACAAAAAAGACTCAGAAAAACTCTTAACGGCGATGCTTTCTTCTGTGGGTTTCCAATCTTTTAAACCAAGTTCTGTTAATAGTAAATCTTCAGCTTGTTGGTAAAGATTACAGCTTTTTGTTTCCATCTCAAATGCAGACAGTAAAAGTCTTTCACACTCATTTTGAAATTGTTTACTTATCTCTGGTAATTTTAGGTTTCTAACAGTATCCGTTGATATTGTTGGTTGAGCAACCGTTTTGACTGATCTCATAATCTGTAAAAGCCCATATTTTGAGTTAAAAAATACACTTAGGAAATAAGAACTATAATTCTCACCCTTCAATTCAGTAGCAATAATATTTGGACTTATAGTTACTTCATTTTGTGTAAGAACACCACATCTAACATCACCAACTCTAGAGAATAACAATGCCCCCTTGTGAAAAAGCTTTAACCTCTTTTCTACAATGTCGCTCTCAGAAATATAAACTAAATTAGTATTCTCAACCTTGAAATTTACTAAATTGAAAGGTCTAACTACTATTACACCAGTCTCTTGATATGTATCGTCCTGAATAGTCGATCCAAATGGACCGCATGTAATTGATTGTGTGTATTCTTCTAATCTGTGATTATTTTTAAATTTTTTGCTAATTAATATAAACTCTTTTTGAAAGAAGTCATTATCAATTCTAAAGACATCATTTTCGCTGAGAACTTCAGAGAGAGTTAACTCAACCGCTTCCAACCTATCCATTAACTGCTGATATTTAACCGGATCAAAAGCTCCCCCCTTACTCAGAGGGGAAAGGTCAAAAAAACTTAAATTCTCCTTTTTAGCAAACTCAATAAACGCCTCAGCGATACCATCTTCCGTTAATCCATCATGATTAAAAAGATCATGATCCACAATCCAATGATTATGTTTATCTAAGAGAAAATCCCCCGAATCATCAGACACTTTAACATAAACTTTTTCCCCAGAATTATCCTTGCCTGACTTCTGCATCGTCGCAAAAAAGATATTATAATCATCCTGACGAGGACAAAGTGCGCCTATTTTGGGATCATCATTCCATTTTTGCACCAATAACACCGAGGTTTTTGTTCCTGTATGGGGTTTAAAAGTATTACCATGTAATCCCACCACTGCTAAAATTCGACATCTTTCGGCAATAAAATCCCGAATATTCTTATCAGAGGAATTATTAAAGCGTCCTTGGGGTAAAACAATCGCCATTCTTCCCCCCGGTTTCAAAAAGTCTAGATTGCGCTCAATAAATAAAATATCGCGTCCTACCTTAGTTTCCCATTTACCGTTAGGCTTTTTTGCCAAGTCATAACGAGCAATCATGCGCGGTTCTTTGATATCACCCGCAAAAGGTGGATTTGCCATCAAAATATCGAATTGAAACTCCCTATAGTCTGGACTTCCCTTTGGACGGAGTTTTTTCAAGCGTCTGAAACCTTCATGATAAACATCATCCCATTCTTCCTGTTGCGTCACCTCATCCCATAATTCATAATCTAGGGTGTTTAAATGTAGTACATTTGTCTGTCCATCTCCAGCAATCAGATTGAGGGTTCGTGCTACTCTCACCGCTTTTTCATCAAAATCAATAGCAAACACCTTTTCTTCCACATATTCCTTACAACGGGGTGGCTTTTCTTCCAATGAAAATAAATGACTTACTTCTAATCCCTCATCCTCTAGAATCTGCCGCCAAACATGAAAGATCGTATGTACTGGAAAACCCGATGAACCAGCTGCGCTATCAATCATATATTCATCTTCTTGGGGGTTAAGCATTTTTACACACAGATCAATCACATAACGAGGGGTGAAAAACTGTCCTTTTTCCCCTTTACTGCTTTGATTGATTAAATACTCAAATGCTTCATCAATTACATCCAAATTGGAGTTAAATAGCTTCACATTCTCTAAAGATGACACACAAACTGATAAGTGAGAAGGTGTGAGACTAATCTTGGCATCCTCACTAAATACCCCTGGCCATTTTTTCTTAGCTTTGTCAAAAAGATCCTGAATTTTCGTTTTTAATGCGCTTTCTGTTTGTCCTGTATTACGAAACTCCAGAGAACGAGTAGAACGTCGATTACCCTGTCCAGAATACCATTCATCATAGAGCTTGGCAAAAATCAGCTTAAATAATTCCTCAAAGACATCTACCCCCGCATTTGCTAATACCTCATCTTCCATTTCTTCGATTAGCGTTTTCAGAGATTTATTTTCTTTGACTAACTTATCATTGGCGATTAAATCATCTAAAGTGAACTTAATCTGGAGAATATCTGCTAGGGTTTGATTAGAGTTAGGGATATCTGGAATATCTTCAAAATAATTGGGATCTTTGCGTTGATAATAGGAAATCTGATCGCCGTTCGTCCAGACAGCCATCGGCGAACCAGTGCCGTTACAATAGGAACGTAGTTGTGCTTTTCCTTCCTTGAGTTTGGGTTTTTTTACCTCTACTAAAATATAAACCGTGTTCGGACGATCTTTGTCCATCACCGCAATATCTGCTCGTTTTACCTCTCTGCCAAAATTCACCCCATACTCCACCTGAATGCGACTGAGAGGATAATTTAAGCGATCGCTTAAAACCCTTAAATATAATTGTCTAATCGCTTCTTCTGGGGTAAGTTTAATCTCTTTTTTCCTTACTAAGCAAATTGTATAAGGAGCTTCCCCATTTTTCGTCTTTTTAAGCGTAATTGCCTGCTCTAATTGCTCAATTTCCGTCGGCGTAAACTGGGACAACTTATAACTTGAGTCTTTGAGAATATCAGCTAATTTCATAAGTTAAAGATGATAGAGATAAATAACAATTTTTATACCAAGCATTGAAAGTAATCCACGCTTTGACAAATTGAGTTAAGTAATCTATTGACGCAAGACTTTTCCGTGGACAAGCCGGTAGGCATGACTTGAGATCATTGTATTCTTGGCTACTAACTTAAGTTAAAGGTAGATGGGGACTTAACTTTTCCATTGGATCGAATTTTTTAAGATTCTTTCGATGTTTGCGGTTTCTCATCTCGGCAAAAGCGAGAAAACAGCGATCGCATTTGGGGCAGCTTTACCGTGGCAATTGTCCGTGACTCAATATCTGTAATAATCTAATAAAGCCCTTGTAAACCTTCTTGAAGCTCTGGGTTTTCGTCTTGATCGAGATGCACAAAATCGCCCTTAGATGAGAATTAGTTTACAAAAATTTACATTTGGAGATAAGGAGCAATGAGTCAAGTTTCCGGTACAGATGTTCCCGATTTGGGTCGTCGTCAATTTATGAACCTGTTGACCTTTGGTACAATTACCGGAGTAGCAGCGGGGGCTTTGTATCCGATTGTTAAGTATTTTATTCCCCCCTCGGCCGGTGGTACGGGTGGCGGTGTCACCGCTAAAGATGCCCTCGGTGATGATGTGATTGTCAGTCAATTTCTGGCCAGTCATAACGCTGGCGATCGCACCTTAGCCCAAGGTTTAAAAGGCGACCCCACCTATTTAGTCGTCCAAGAGGACAAAACCCTGGCCAACTATGGAATTAACGCCGTCTGTACCCACTTAGGTTGTGTGGTGCCTTGGAATGCCAGCGAGGAAAAATTCATGTGTCCTTGCCACGGTTCCCAGTACAATGCCGAAGGAAAAGTAGTTCGCGGTCCAGCGCCTCTATCCTTAGCCCTCGCCCATGCCAACGTCACCGATAATGATAAAGTCGTCTTCTCCACTTGGACGGAAACCGACTTCCGCACCGGTGAAGAACCCTGGTGGTCCTAGATTATTCAATGTGACGAGATTTGGAATTATTTAACCGATAGAGATGAGAACATTCAACTTTTTAAGCTTCCCGCAAGTCCACAGACAGGCCCTAGTGAAAGCTGTCCTCGTGGCGATCGCTACCGTTTCCCTACTCCTAACCAGCGATGTCATTAACCCCCAATCTGCCCAAGCATATCCTTTTTGGGCGCAACAAACCGCCCCGGAAACCCCCAGAGAAGCGACCGGTCGGATTGTCTGCGCGAACTGCCATTTAGCCCAAAAACCCGCCGAAATTGAAATCCCTCACTCGGTATTACCTGATAGCGTCTTTGAAGCAGTAGTAAAAATCCCCTATGATCCCGCCAGTCAACAGGTGTTAGGAGACGGATCCAAGGGGGGTTTAAACGTCGGTGCAGTCTTAATGCTACCGGATGGTTTTAAAATCGCGCCTCCCGATCGCATTCCCGAAGAAATGCAGGAAAAACTCGGTGGAGTCTATTTCCAATCCTACAAAGAAGGTCAAGATAACGTGGTTATCGTCGGCCCCTTACCCGGAGATCAATACAAAGAAATCGTTTTCCCCGTCCTGGCCCCCGATCCTAGCCAAAATAAGGCTATTCACTTCGGTAAATATGCTGTGCATTTAGGGGCCAATCGCGGTCGCGGTCAAGTGTACCCCACCGGTGAACCTAGCAATAATAACGCTTTCAAAGCCTCTGCTGCTGGTACAATTAGCCAGATCAGCAAAACCGAAGCCGGTGGTTATGAAGTGACCATCGCTTCCCAAGCTGGCCCCGTGGTGGAAAATATTCCCGCAGGTCCTGAGTTAATCGTCTCGGAAGGTCAAGCGATCGAAGTGGGACAATTTTTAACCAGTAACCCCAATGTCGGCGGTTTTGGTCAAAAAGAGACGGAAGTTGTCCTGCAAAATCCCGGCCGGATCAAAGGATTAGTCTTATTCCTCGGTGGTATTATGCTCTGCCAAATCCTCTTAGTTATTAAGAAAAAACAAGTGGAAACAGTACAAGCGGCCGAAATGAATTTCTAATCGCAATATTTCGGTTATTTTTGCTAGAAAGCGGGTTATTTGCCCGCTTTTTAGCTTTGAGTCAGGAAAACGCTCGCTGCCGTCTGATACAATCGGTTCAACTTAACCGATAAGTGTCAATTTTTTATGAATCAGTCGCTTGTTCCAGTCATTCTCGCCGGGGGTAAAGGGGAACGTTTTTGGCCCCTCAGTCGTTTAGCGCGTCCGAAACAGTTTCTCTGTCTTGATGGTAGTGGTCGCAGTCTTTTACAAGCAACGGCCGATCGTCTATTATCTTTAGGCGCAGGTTGGGAAAATCTCTGGGTAATTACCGCTAGTGCGATCGCTGATGGAGTCCGCGAACAACTGCCCGATTTACCGGAGAGTAACCTATTAGTGGAACCGGTGGGCAAGGATACGGCCCCGGCTGTGACTTGGGCTACTTTAGAAGTGATAAAACGTTATGGTAAGGAAGTGGCGATCGGTTTTTTTCCTGCCGATCATTATATTGGTGATCAAGAGGCTTATATTAACACTTTAAAAGCGGCCGTAGAAGTGGCCGTCAGCCAAAAAGCGATCGTTACTTTAGGGATTAAACCCGATTATCCCTCCACCGGTTACGGTTATATCGAACAGGGAGAAAATCAGGGCGAATTTAATGGTTTACCCGTCTATAAAGTGAGTCGTTTTACGGAAAAACCTGATCGCAGCACGGCCGAAAAATTCCTAGAAACGGGACTTTTTAGCTGGAATAGCGGAATGTTTATCTTTCAGGGACAAGTGGTTTTAGAGGAGCTAAAAACCCACGCTAATAATATTTTACAACCTCTGAGCGATCGGGGCATCGCTGCCTATGAGGATTTAGAGAAAAAAAGTATCGATTATGCTTTGATGGAAAAAACTCAACTCGCTTACGTTTTACCCGCTAATTTCGGTTGGGATGATCTAGGAGATTGGAATTCTCTGGAAAGATTACTAGAAGCAAAGGGCAAAAATATCGAACTGGCCAATCATGTCGGTTTGGACACGGAAGGGGCTATTATCTATGCTAGTGATGAGGAAGAAGCGATCGTTACTATTGGTTTAAAAGATCTGGTAATTGTTCGCGACGGGAAAGCAACTCTCGTTGTCCACAAAGATCGTACCCAAGATATTAAACAGGTTCTCAAGCAATTACAAACCGATCCCAAATTAAAGAAATTTTTATAGGATCGATAAGTACCTAAGTAAAATTAATTACACATCTAAGCCATCAGCTTTTTCAGTAATCAGTGATCAGTAACCAGTAACCAGAGAAAAGACAGTAGGAAACTTTTATTTAATACTGCTCACTTAAAACTCAAATCTGATAACTGATAACTGATAACTGATAACTGAAAGGGGTACATCTCATTTTTGTAAATCTACTAAGTTGGGATTTTTTAAGGGAAACTCTCTACTAAAATCGGGCGTTACTTTCGGTTTTATCGCTCAATCCAAGCTTTTGGGGGGTTCTACCCCCCAAACCCCCCGTCGGGGGACGAAGCGCCTCCCCCGAACCCCCCGCGCATTAGTTTTTTTGTGGGATGCTTACACGCAGCTGCTGATATATCTGTAATAATTTAAGAGTCACTGATAATTGCTGATTATCGGTATTTCTGCAAATGTGGGATGCAGCCATCGATAAGTACCTAACTTACCCACTGATAACTTACCCACTAATAACTGATAACTTACCCACTGATAACTGATAACTGATAACTGATAATACTGTGTTCTCACTCCCCCAAACCAGTCAAAGACAAAAAGAAATCCTTGAGATAGTTCTCGGCAACGGTTGGGACTATATGCGCGGGGTTTTAACCCTAGGAAAAACAGAAAATCCCCAGATTCCTACCCCAGAAGTTCTCAAAAAAATCCTCGTGGAATTGGGTCCTTTTTATGTCAAATTGGGACAGTTACTTAGTACCCGTCCCGATCTGCTACCTGCTAATTATATCGAGGCTTTAACTGCCCTACAAGCGCAAGTTCCTCCCGTTGCTTGGAAGGATATAGAAATAGTCATCACTGAACAGTTAGCAAAACCGATCGAACAGGTATTTAAGTATATTAATACCCAACCGATCGCCGCAGGATCGATCGGGCAAATTCATCGGGCAACTTTATTATCTGGGGAAGAAGTAGCGATTAAAGTCTTGCGTCCGGGGATTGAAAAAATTGTCGCCCAAGATAGTGCCTTAATTAAGGGAATTGCTGATTTAGTTGCCCTAACAGAATTTGGTCAAAGTTACGACGTTGTTGACTTAGCAGAGGAGTTTATTAAAGCAGTTAATGCGGAATTAGATTTCACCCAAGAAGGTCATTATACTGACCAATTACGCTATAATTTAACCCAGAGTCGTTGGTCAGAACCCAAACAGTTAGTTATTCCTAAAATTTATTGGCACTTAACTAATTCTAGGCTATTAGTGTTAGAATGGTTAGAGGGAAAACAAATTTTAGAGGCTGATGTTTCTAGACCGCCAACTGAGCAAGCAATTTCCCAAAGAAAAACCGAAATAACTAGGATTTTGTTTCGGTCATTTTTTCAACAAATTTATATTGATGGCTTCTTTCATGCCGATCCTCACCCGGGTAATATTTTCTATCTTGATGATGGTAGAGTAGCTTTAATTGACTGTGGTATGGTGGGCAGATTAGACCCGCAAACTCAACAAATTTTAACAGAATTGTTATTAGCAATTGTTGACTTAGATGCGAAAAGATGCAGTCAACTAACTATTAAACTATCCGAGTCAGTAGTCCCGATTACTTTAGTCCAATTAGAGGTAGATTATGAGCGGATGTTGCGAAAATATTATAACCTCAATTTAAATCAAATTAACTTTAGTGAGGTAGTTTATGAACTTTTGCAAGTTGCCCGTCGCAATAGAATTAAACTCCCGGGTAATTTAGGTTTATTCGCCAAAAGTCTCGCTAATCTAGAAGGAACTGCCCGAAAATTTAATCCTGACATTAATATCCTAGAAGAAGTTAAACCGCTATTAACTAATATTCTTGAACAACAGTTAATCGGTAGCACTCCCCTACAAACTGCCCTAAGAACAGTTTTAGACTTGAAATCTTTTTCCTTGAAATCTCCTCGTCAAATCGAAGTTTTACTAGATGGTTTAACCTCAGAAACTTTAAATGTTAATCTGAAAATTCGGGAATTAGATAATCTCCGTCGCAGTTTAGATAATTCCGCTAATCGACTAGCTTTTAGTGTGATTATTGGCTCCTTAATTATCGGGGCTGCTATTGTTACGGCCAGCGCCCAATCTCGGCAATTAACTATTATTAGTACCGTATTATTTGCTACAGCTAGTTTTATCGGTTTATGGTTAGTTGTCGGTATCCTGCGATCGGGAAGATTGCGCTAGAAATTATCGGCATTAAATTAAGATTTGTTGTTGTAAAAATTTCGCCCACTGACTAGCCAATTCAACTTCAGTAAAGGGAATTTTTTCAGGTGATCGCTCCTTAAAAATAAATTCTAGAAAAGGGGAACCTTGGGGGGGAAGAGCATCTAAATCCACCACTTGATTATTAACTAACAGACGGATTTCTTTGACCTCCTCTAGGGAAAAAGTTTGTAAATTAATCACTCCCTTACGAGTTGGTTTTCCCCAGGTGATAATTCTATCTTTTTGACCTAAGACAGAATATATATCATACTTAGCTCGATCGAAGTTTTCCGCCCATTCTCGATAGATTTCCACTTTTTGGTATTCATTCCAACCACTCCAAGCCAACCAAATAAACAGAATTAATAAAGGTGTCCACAATAAACCGCGTTCCATAAACTATCGCCCCGAAATTCTAGAATCTGATAACTGATAATTGTCTGCGATCTTGACGAGAAAATTAATTCTGCACGACTACTTAGTACAAACGCTTACGTGGGCGATAATTAGCCACGGATTCCACTAAACCCAAAGCGATAAAATTGGTTAATAAAGATGAACGTCCATAACTTAACCAGGGTAGAGGAATCCCTGTAATCGGGGCTAATCCCACGGTCATGCTAATATTAAGAATTGCCTGAAAAGCGATCATTGAGAGAACACCGATCGCTATTAAAGAACCAAAGTTTTCTTTAGCAGTATTAGCAATGACTAACAAACGCCAACAAACTAACCAGAAAGCTATTAAAACTAGAATACTGCCAACAAAACCGAGTTCTTCCCCGACTACCGAGAAGATAAAATCGGTGTGTTGTTCGGGAATAAAATTTAATTGGGTTTGGGTGCCTTGGTGTAATCCCCGTCCCAATAATTCTCCCGATCCGATGGCAATGCGGGATTGAATTAATTGATAACCTCCCCCCAAAGGATTCTTTTCTGGGTCAAGAAATAGGGTTAAACGATCTTTTTGATATTCTTTTAATAAACCCCAAAAAACCTCGCCTAATTTACCCACTGCCAGATTAGTTGCCACCACGAGGAAAGTAGATAAAAAACGGTAGGGAAGGGTAAACCAAGCAAGTACAGCGATGATAATTGCTAAAACAATCCAAGCAGGAAAAAGTAAATTAAACAGAAAAACCGATGCGAGAGGAGATAAGAGGATAATCATCCAAGGCAGTTTCGCATTAGCCCAGTAAATCATGCCTAGGGTAATTGCACCAAAAACTAATCCTGTCCCCAGGTCCGGCTGCGCCATAATTAATACCCAAGGGATGGCAGTGACGAAAAAGACACGAGCGATCGCAAAAAGATTATCGGCGGGACGATGATGTAGGAGGGCTGCTAGGGTGATAATTAAACCTACCTTGGCAAATTCCGACGGTTGCACGTTAAAACTGCCGATATTAATCCAACTTTGCGCCCCATTCGCCGTCACCCCTAGGATAATTACCGCGATTAGGGAGAGATTGGTGAGAAGATAGGTTAACCAGTGCCATTTCAGCAGACTTTCGTAACGACAACGGGCCAGAAATAAAGCGATCGCCACTCCCACGCATCCGAATAACCAGTGTTGCCACCAATCGAGAGCCGTGGTATGTCTTTCGGCACTACGAATCATTAAACCACCGAAAACGGTTAAACCCGTCACCAAAACGAACAAAAGCCAATCAATTTGGGCTATATCCCGGAAAATAAAGCTAAACTGTTCGTTAAAACCGCTTAGTTTCCTTCTAACAAGGGACTGTCTTCTCACCATTTCTCTCCCTACATTTACTGACTAACTATAGGCTGCCACGGATACTTTCGCCGCCACCTGACGAGCGATCGCTATTAGGGCTTTAGCTGAGGCCGATTCTGGTTGCCCTAAAACTACTGGTACACCAGTATCACCGCCTTCCCGGAGGGATATTTCCAGAGGCACACATCCCAGTAAAGGAATGCCCAATTCTTGCGAGGTTTTTTCCCCACCACCGGACCCAAATAGATCATAGGAGCGATCAGGCTGATCGGGGGGGATAAAATAACTCATATTTTCCACGATACCCAAAACCCGCGCCCCTAGCTGTTGGAACATTTTTAAACCCCGACGCGCATCAATTAAAGAAACCGTCTGGGGAGTGGTGACAATCACCGCACCGGCTAGGGGGACCGATTGAATTAGAGTTAATTGTGCATCCCCAGTACCGGGAGGCATATCGACGATTAAATAGTCTAAATCGCCCCAGTTGACTTGATAGAGAAACTGACGGATAATGCCGTTTAACATCGGACCGCGCCAGATTACCGGTTGATCGGGGTTGATCAAAAAGCCCATGGAAACCATTTTGATGCCATGGTTAAAAGCGGGTTCCAATATCTCGCCATTTGCACCCTGTACGGTTACTTGTGCGTCATTTAAGCCCAACATTGTCGGCGCGTTGGGGCCGTAGATGTCCGCGTCTAATAGCCCCACTTTTGCCCCTAAATGAGCCAAGGCGACGGCGATATTGACAGCCACGGTACTTTTTCCCACACCGCCCTTACCACTGGAAACGGCGATAATATTTTTAACCCCCTCCACACCTTGGCGATCGGGTAAAGCTTTTTGTTGCGGGGTTTCGGCAGTTACATCCACGGCGACACTTTCCACCCCGGGCAGCTGTTTAACGGCTTTTTGGCAGTCTTCCACGATAAATTCGCGTAAAGGACAGGCGGGAGTGGTCAAAACTAGGGTAAAGCTAACTTTTCCGCCATCGATCGCCACATTGCGGATCATGTTCAATTCCACTAAGCTTTTTTGCAGTTCTGGATCTTGAACGGGACGTAATACTTCTAAAATCGATGCGGTATCAAGGGGCATGGTTTCAGTGTCTCTAGTCAAGTATTGTTCTTATGGTTATTTATCTTAACCTTGTGGGGGTTGGGTGTTGGATGGTGTTGGGGTTTTAGGGTTTTAGGGTTTTAGGGTTTTAGGGTTTTAGTTGAAATTCCCCCACTTCCCCACTTCCCCATTCCCCCATTCCCCATTCCCCCACTTCCCCACTTCCCCACTTCCCCATTCCCCCACTTCCCCATTCCCCCATTTCCCCATTCCCCCATATCTCTATCCCCCCATATCTCTAGATCTCTAGATTACGGTAATAGGATCGCCGACTTTAATTGTACCTATCTTTTCGGGGACGACATTTTCTCCGAACATGATACCTCCGGGGAAACGGCGAAAAGTGCTTAAGGTTTTTAGAGGTTCCTGTTGGGGATTTCTCCTACCTGTTTCTTGATCGGTGGTGGTGATAATACAGCGACTACAGGGTTTAACTAGGGCATAATTTATCTCTCCAATTGTGATCTTTTGCCAACTACTTTCGCTAAAAGCTCGATCGCTACTAATAACAATATTAGGCCGAAAACGATTCATCGGCACTGGTGCAACTAAACGTTGATTTAAGTCCTCTAAAGAAGCAGTATTAGTTAATAAAATTGGATAACCATCGGTAAAGCTGACGGGAGTATGATCGTTCCCTGCATAGCGAGGATTCGCAGGACGTGGATAATCGGGAGATTGTCGCACTAAACGACAGGGAATGTCGAGAATTTTCTCAAACCATTCGGCGATTTCATCTCCTTGATCCATGGCTATGGTTTGGGATTCCCAGATTTGAACCGCTCTTTTTTCTCCTGTGAAATTAGGCTGAAAAGTCAGGGAATCTTGAGATGTTTTCAGAGAAAAGTTATCTCCTGTAATCGTGACAGAAACGGTGGCTAATTGCGGATATTCCCTTTGGGTGATAAATTTACCCTTGCCATCCACTAACATCATTTCTCGATCCCAGAGTAAACCTTTAGGAGTCACTTCAGCTTGGGATAATTGAATACCTCGACAGGATTTAATCGGGTAGATATAGAGATCAGTAACCTGCATTTTCTTTCAGTAGTTCTACATATTTTTTCGCCACATCTTCCCACGTCCAGAGATTAATTTTATTGGGAATATCTTCGGGTAACAAGCGAGGAATTGGATTGAGGATAAATTGTTCTAAACAATTGGCTAAACTGTCCGCATCTCCCCTAGGATAGAATTGCACTCTTTCGGGACAATTATATAATTCTACCTGTTCTTGAAACACTTCTAAATCGGAAGCGATAACGGGAATACCTTGTAAAATTGCTTCCGCTATTGCTAACCCAAAACCTTCGTATTTTGAAGGAAATACCACACAGGAACAGGTTTGATAATAAAACTGCAAGGTTTCATAGTCTTGATAACCTAATCCTTTGATATGACTCTGGAAAATTTCTTGATTTTCCTGATAAAGTTGGGTACATTCTTTGAGATAGTCTTGGTATTCTTGGGTTTTGGACTGTTGAGACAATTGCAGATTTCCACTAACTAGATTATCGGTTTCTTTACCAATAAAAACTATTTGAAATTTTAAACCTTTTTTCGCTAGTGTAATGGCTGCTTTCAGTAAAGTTAGATGATCTTTGTAGATACCAAAAGAGGAGGGAAAATAAAAAGTAACTAGCTCAATTTTGACTAAATCAATCTTGGGATGAGACTGCTCGACAAATCCCGCTAAAGGTACAGCTTTTAACTTACTAGCATAGGTAGCATTGGGAAAAACTTTTAAAACATCGTCTTTAGTTTTTTGGGAAATTGTGAACAGTAGATCGGCATTATCTAACCATTCTTTTAAGACTTCATTGTAGGGTTCTTGATAGGATTCTGAGTAAGTTAAGGGAGCAAATTGCCAAAAGACATCATAAATAATGCCACTTAAAGTAACCTTGACATTGGGTGGAGAAATCCGATTAGTCATTCCATACAAACAGTGATCAGCTTGGTAACGCTTGATAATCTGATTAATTCTTGCTTCGATGCGTAAAAGGTCAATTCTACGAGAGAAAAGACGATGAATCGAAGTCAGTCTTAGGATTTTGTAAAAATTCGCTATAAGATCATAAAAATAGATTAATTTTGTCTCAAAACTCTGGGAATAAAAAGCAAAATCTTCGTAGATGAGTTTGTCAGAAGCAGGCATCAAAGACTTAAAATATTCAATTTCCTTACGAGGAAGAACGATAATAATTTGTTCGACGTATTCTAATAAGCTAGGTATTAAAGAGATAATCACTCTTTCTACTCCTCCTTTGCGATAAAACACGATCGGAATGACAATTTTCATAAATTTCCCTGTCGATAACTGGCAATAAAAAGATTGATTTTTGACTTGAACCCATTATATGATAGGCTCGAATTGTTCTACTGAGTCGAGAAATCGAGTTAAATTCAAGGAACTAAGACTCTATCACCCATCGCCCCTATTTTTCCTCAATCTTGGAGAAAAAGAGTGTCACAAGCTACTCCATCCCTACAATCTAATCTCAAACAATGGCTACGAGCCAGCGCACCTTCTCTATTTCAAATTAAACAACGTTTAAGCTCCCGTCGTTGGCCAAAAAAATCGATCGTTATTTACACAGAAAAATATCGTCCCATGCTTCCGGCGGAAATTTGGCAACAGGGGGCCAGTGGTACCCAAGCATCGGTGGCTTTTTTAGCGCAAGAATGGACGAAACGCGGCTATAAAGTGACGATTTTTGGCAATTGTGAGGGCATGGAAGGGGAACAGGACGGTATTCGCTATGTTAATTATTACCGCATGAATTGGCAGGATCACTTTGAGACATTGGTGATCTCTCGTCATCCCACCTATTGCCGTCCTGGTACTAAGGCAGAACGAATTTTTTTTGATTGGCAAGATATTAAAGTTCCGGCAGCCTCCTATACCCCCGAAATTTTGGCTAGATACGACAAAATTTTCTGTAAGAGCCGATATCAAAGGGATTTACTGGATTTCTGTCCCGATCATCAATGTCCAATTGTTCCTAATGGTATCGATACTTCTCTTTTGACTGTAAGTGAGACGGTGCCAGAAAGTGAGTATCTTCCCTATCGTCTAGTCTATGCCTCTCGTTATTATCGCGGCCTGGAGTCGATGTTAAAGCATGGCTGGCCGATTATCAAGACGGAAATCCCAGAGGCAGAATTACACCTCTACTATGGTTTTACTCAACGGGATGGCATTGGCGATCGCAGGGAATGGCGGGATAATTTAATCGCTTTGATTAAAGCTAGTGCGGGGGTAGTTGATCGCGGAATGATCGGTTATCGTCAACTAATCGAGGAAAAAGCGCGCTCTGCCATTCATTACTACGGTTGCACCTATCGTGAGATCGATTGTATTTCCGTGCGCGAGTCAGCAGTGGTGGGCTGCCTGCCAGTGGTGACGGATTTTGCTGTTTTTCGAGAAAAAGACTACTGTGTGAAAGTGCCGGGGGAAGTAACCGATCCAGCTACGCAGGAAGCTATAGGCTGGAAAATTGTTGAATTACTGAAAAATCCCCAGCTTTTGTCCCAAGAGCGCCAAAGATGTCGTCAAATTGCCCTAAATGACACTTGGGAGCGATCGTCCGCCACTTGGTTAGATGTGATTGAAGCGGATTCTTAGGCAAGCATTTCTTCTAAAACCCCGGCTACCCTTAGGATTAAGTCTTCGCGATCGGGAGCGGCGATGATTTGCAAACCTAAAGGTAGCTGGGATGGACGTTTAATCGGCAAAGAAAGGGCAGGTAAACCGATAAAAGAAAAAGGTTGGGTAAATATGCCTAAATTAGGTCTAATTAATAGCTCTTGCCCGTCAATAATCATTTTTTCTACTCCTAACGGCGGCGCAATACAGGGAATCGTCGGGGTGAGGATAATATCGACTTCGGTGAAAATCTCTCGCAGACGATCGCGATACCAACGGCGAAAACGTTGAGCCTGTAAATACCAGCTAGAGGGAATTAATGCCCCTGCCAAGAAGCGATCCCGGGTTGCGGGGTCAAAATCCTCTAATCTGGTCTGTAAACGCGGTAAATGCCAATTTGCTCCTTCTGCAGCGGTAATTATATAGGCGGCTGCCCTGGCGCGGGCGGTTTCGGGAATGGTGATTTTTTTGGTCACTCCTAAACGTTCGGCGATCGCTGTCACCGCCTCGAATACTTCCGGTTCGGCTCCCTGCTGAAAATAATCATCGGCAAGGGCTATTTTTACGCCCTCTAAGCCACTTAAAGGAGCTTTAAGGTTATTTTTGGCAAAAAGACTCCAAATAGCCGCCATATCCGCCACATTGCCGCTAAAAAATCCCGGATGGTCTAAACTACTAACGAACAAAAATAAGCCCTGACGGGATACGCGCCCAAAGGTGGGTTTTAGCCCCACCACGCCACAGCAAGCGGCGGGAACCCTCACGGAACCATTAGTGTCGGAACCGAGAGCGAGAGGCACTAAATTAGCGGCAACGGCAGCGGCGGAACCGCCGGAGGATCCTCCCGATACGCGACTAGGATCGAGGGGGTTGGGAGTTGCCCCATAATGGACATTTTCGGTGACAAAACCGTAGGCGTACTCATCCATATTGGTCGCCCCCACCAAAACTGCCCCGGCTGCTTCTAGGGTTTGAATAGCGATCGCATCTTGTCCGGCGGCAGGGTGATCTCGATTGATTTTGGAACCGGCAAGGGTGACAATACCCTTGATATCACAGAGATTTTTGACGGCGAAGGGGACTCCTGCTAAGACACCGACGGGTTCACCATTGGCGATCGCTTGATCGATTTTTTGGGCTTGAGCGAGCGCCCTAGGGTGTAAAATGTCGGTGAAGCAATTTAAATGGGGATTTTTTGCCTCTATCTCCGCCAAAGTCTGGCTAATAACTTCTAAGGCTCTAGTTTGACGATTTTGGATCGATCGAGCTAAATTGCACACAGAAATAGTCATGGTTCAAAGCTGAGGGCGCTTTCCCCGTCATCCTCTAAGGGAAATTCTGTCACTAAACTGGCGATTTCTTGCAAGCGTTGCCAGTTTTCAACCACAGAATTTAAATAGCGATCGGGAATGGTTAAATCTAGGATTTTCGCCATGATTATAACGTATTCTTCTGGATTATTCATAGAGGTTGCATTCCATATTTGTGATTCAAAGAGGGCGAATGCAATTCGCCACTACAATAAATAATATTATTGCGCCAATAGTAGTGGCGCACCGTGGTCAGTGAGTTTATCGAACTGCGTGTACCCAAAATGTCATCTAGACATTTCGACCAAATTGAGATGCAGCCTTCATAGATTTCGTTCTGGTTGGGGTGAAGGAAATCAAGATTTGCTTGAAAGCAGCGCTCAGGAATAAAATCGACACCTAGTTAAGCTGTGAAAATTGCTAGGATATAAGAGAAAATCTCCTGTAAATACAATAGCTATCCCTAGGGAGGAAGTATAACTTAAATTTGTTCTTGACTCCCGACTCCCCAGCATCATAACCTGAGATATGATCATAGAACTGTATATTGAGATATTTTCCCCTCCTTCACCTCCAGATTAAATTAAACTTATATATGACTAAAAACAAGAGGTAACAAGTCTCCCCTAGCAAGGGTATGAAAGTTAAAATCTTTCTGATTTTAAGATACTGATAACTGATAACTGATAACTGATAACTGATAACTGATAACTGATAACTGATAACTGATAACTGAAATGACCATCTTACAAGACGAGAAACTTCTCTTTACTCCCGCAATACCCCACAGTGATGCCATTAAAACTATTTTTGCTTTTCCTAATCAGTATTCCGTGGGTATAACCAGTTTAGGTTATCAAATTGTTTGGGCAACTTTAGCCCTGCGATCGGATATACAAGTTAGTCGTTTATTTACGGATTTTCAAGAATCTTTACCCCGTTATCCCGAATTAGTTGGCTTTTCCTTTTCTTGGGAATTAGACTATGTTAATATCCTCTCGCTGTTAGAATCTTTAGAAATTCCTTATCACAGTCATCAACGGCAAGATCAGCAGGCGATAATTTTCGGAGGTGGACCAGTTTTAACCGCTAATCCCGAACCTTTTGCCGCTTTTTTTGATGTAATTTTATTGGGAGATGGTGAAAATTTAATTGCTGATTTTATTAATGCCTATCAAGAGGTAAGAAACGCTGATCGCCCGACAAAACTCCGTCATTTAGCCCAGGTTTCGGGTGTGTATGTTCCTAGTTTATACACTGTTAATTATGACAGTCCCGAAGGTGAGATTACGGCAATTCTACCCATAGATAATAATGTTCCTACCTTTGTTAGTAAACAAACCTATCGCAGTAATACCCTTTCAGCTTCTACGATAGTAACAAAACAAGCGGCATGGGAGAATATTTATATGGTAGAGGTGGTGCGAAGTTGTCCAGAAATGTGCCGTTTTTGTTTAGCTAGTTATCTAACTTTACCCTTTCGTACCGCTAGTTTAGAATCCCTAATTCCCGCCATTGAAAAAGGTTTAAAAGTGACTGATCGCCTGGGTTTATTAGGTGCTTCCGTCAGCCAACATCCCGAATTTGAAACCTTGCTTGATTATCTTTTTCAACCAAAATTTGAGGGAGTTAGACTCTCGATCGCTTCAGTTAGAACTAATACTGTCACGGAAAAATTAGCCAGAATTTTATCTCTAAGAGACAGCAAATCAATTACTATTGCCGTAGAAAGTGGTTCCGATCGCCTACGGGAAATTATCAACAAAAAGTTAGCCAATGATGAAATTATCCAAGCTGCCATTAATGCCAAAGCGGGCGGTTTAAAAGGGATAAAACTCTATGGTATGGTGGGAATACCGGGAGAAGAAACTGAAGATATTGCGGCGACTATAGAAATGTTAATAGCATTAAAAAAAGCTGCCTCTGGACTGCGAATTTCTTTTGGTTGCAGCACCTTTGTGCCTAAATCCCATACTCCTTTTCAGTGGTTTGGCGTTAATAAAATGGCCGAAAAAAGATTAAAATATCTAGAGAAACAATTAGGTAAACAGGGCATAGAATTTCGCCCAGAAAGTTATAATTGGTCAGTGATTCAAGCGCTATTGTCTAGAGGCGATCGCCGCTTAACTTCCCTGTTAGAATTAACCCGTGGCTACGGTGATTCTTTAGGCAGTTATAAACGGGCTTTTAAAGAACTAAAAGGACAAATTCCCCCTCTAGATTATTACGTTCATCAACAATGGCGTTTAGAACAGGTTTTACCCTGGAGTCATTTACACGGTCCTTTATCCTCAAATGTTTTATTAAAACACCTGGAACAATCCCAAACAAAAAGGTAAAATATGGCTAATAAGCTAAGACACATTTAAACAATGCCTTGACTATCAGAACCCAAATGAGGTATTCTATCAAGATAGATCGGATATTGGTGCAATTCAGAATTGAATTGGCGTTTTTATTAACTATCAATCTCGATTAAACCATTAATTTAATCTTAGTTGATCAGCCCATGAGCCAGAAAAATGATACAGTTACCCTGCTTTTATCCCTGCTGATTACCCTAATATTTTTTGGGGCTGGTAGTTGGTGGTTATACAATCGTTTTCAAGGAAAAAATAACCCAACCAATCTTTCTGAAATCGAGAAAATATCACCAGAGCAAAAATCGGTATCGGCACAAGCAAAATTTAGTCAAGGGGAAAACTTATTAATAGTTGAAGGGGCTTCTTCTGACAAACAAGCTGCTATACAGGCACTCGGAAAAGGAGACTTTCAGCAAGCAGTTTACCTCCTAGAAAAATCCCTGCGAGCTAATCAAAATGATCCCGAAGCTCTCATCTACTTAAATAACGCCCGTATTGGTGAAGCTAAGTCCTATACTATCGCCGTTTCCGTGCCAATTGGGAGCAATATCAACACCGCCCTAGAAGTTTTACGAGGAGTTGCCCAATCTCAAAATCAAATCAATCAAACCGGAGGAATTAATGGCATTCCTTTAAAAGTTCTCATTGCTGATGATGCTGATAATCCCGAAATTGCTGCTCAAATTGCCCAAAAATTAGCGGCTGATAACAGCATTTTAGGAGTAGTAGGACACACTAGCAGTGATACCTCTTTAGCGGCGGCTGCTATCTATCAAAAAGCGGGATTAGTAATGATTTCCCCCATCAGTACCTCAGTTAAACTCTCCAATTTTGGTGACTATATCTTTCGTTCTGTTCCCAGTGATTTTGTGGCGGCACGGGCATTAGCTGAATCTAGCTTGCAAAAAATTCCTAACGTCAAGGCAGTGGTATTTTTTAATTCCCAAAGTAATTATAGTCAATCCCTAAAATCTGAATTTACCACCGCTTTAGGATTAGGAGGAGGTCAAGTGGTGAGTGAATTTGATTTATCTTCCCTCACTTTTACCCCTTCTAAAAGCCTCCAACAAGCTCAACAGGAGGGAGCAAATCTCATCGCCCTTCTTGGGGATAGTGGTACCCTAGATAAGGCTTTGCAGGTGGTTCAAACCAATGGTCAAAAATTACCGATTGTGGCGGGTGATGACGTTTATAGCCCCAAAACTCTGGATGTAGGCGGAAAAAATGCCCTTGGCATGATTGTAGCTGTCGCTTGGCATTTGGGGGCTAATCCGAATAGTCCTTTTGTCAATAATTCCCGCCAATTGTGGCAAGGAGACGTAAATTGGCGCACTGCTACTGCCTATGACGCTACCCAGGCTTTAATCGCCGGCATTAAGGCAGAATCTAGCCGAGAGGGAGTTCAACAGGCGTTAAGAAGCAGTGATTTTTCTGTCCCTGGGGCGACTAATCCAGTGCGATTTTTACCCTCTGGCGATCGCAATCAATCGGTGCAATTAGTGGTAGTTCAACCCGGTTCTCGTTCTAGTTTTGGGGTGGATTTTGTGCCAATTTCTCGATAAAATAAAAACTAAATCAAGATGAATTATAAGTAAGTATTTATAATTAAATTGAAGATAGATTTTACCCCTGATTCCCCCTTAATCCCCCCTTGATAAGGGGGGTGTCTGACAACTTTTAGCACCTACCTACTTATGTTAGAAACTCCCCCTAAATATTCAGTTCTCGGTTTACCGGTTCATCTTCTCGATAACTACAGTCGTTGGTTAATTGATCGCGCCTATCAAGGTTTTGGTTCCCACGTTGTCACTCTTAATGCAGAAATGGCAATGTTAGGGGAAAATGATGCTAAAGTAGCCCAAGTTATTCGAGAAGCAGATTTAGTTATTCCCGACGGTGCTGGGATTGTTATTTACTTAAAATTAAGGGGCAAAAAACAACCCCGCTGCCCCGGTATTGAATTATCAGAATCCTTAATTACTGAGTTAGGAATGCAGGGAGAGAGTTCTCCTATTGCTTTTTTTGGTGGTAAACCGGGGATTACAGAAAAAGCGGCAAGTAATTGGCAAAAAAAGATACCTAATATCCGTATTCTGGCTAACCACGGTTATCTATCCTCCGAGGAAATGTCCGATTGGATTGAGGTATTAAAAGATCAACAACCGCGGTTAATTTTAGTTGGTTTGGGAGTACCCCGACAGGAATATTGGATTAGGGAACATCGATATCTCTGTCCCCAAGCTATCTGGGTAGGGGTGGGGGGTAGTTTTGATATCTGGTCCGGGACAAAAATCCGCGCCCCTCGCTTTTTCTGTGACAATAATTTAGAGTGGTTGTATCGACTCTATCAGGAACCTTGGCGCTGGAAAAGAATGTTAGCTTTACCTAAATTTTTCTGGCGCTCTCTTTTTTATTCCTAGCAATAAGTACCTAAGCAAAATTAATTACACATATCTAACCACCTCTTGCCTCTTGCCTTTTGCCTTTTTGCCTTTCTTCACTAGGAAATTTATTTTGCACGACTACTTAGTTATTATAAATTCTTTTCGATAAAGGCAATCACTCGCTCTAATCCTTCCCGTGTTTTTAAGTTGGTGAAGATAAAGGGTTTATCCCCGCGCATCTTTTTGGCATCTCTATCCATCACCCCTAAATCTGCCCCCACCATCGGGGCTAAATCTATTTTATTAATTACCAATAAATCCGATTTGGTGATACCTGGTCCACCTTTGCGAGGGATTTTATCCCCGGCTGCCACGTCAATCACATAGATGGTTAAATCTACTAATTCGGGGCTAAAGGTTGCCGCTAAGTTGTCGCCACCACTTTCCAGAAAAATTAGCTTTAAGTTAGCAAATTTTCTCTCTAACTGTTCCATGGCAACTAAGTTAATTGAGGCATCCTCGCGAATAGCTGTATGGGGACATCCTCCCGTTTCTACTCCTAAGATTCTTTCCGGGGCTAAAGCTTGCGATCTCACTAAAAATTGGGCATCTTCTTGAGTATAAATATCATTGGTGACTACGGCGATCGGATATTGATCCCGCAAATTTTTACACAGGGCATCGAGCAGGGCTGTTTTTCCTGAACCCACCGGACCGGCAATTCCCACGCGCAAGCAAGACATAGTTTTTTCGGGAAAAAGTGAAAAGGAAAGGGTTAAAAATCTTGGGGCTATCGGATAGAAAAAAGAGGGGTTCGCAGGGCGACACGGATTCCCATTATAATAAAAGGTTAACACAAATCCGAGAATTTGTCAAGCCCTTTTGCCAATAAATTTGGGCAAATTATCGGCAAAAAAATCACCAAAAGTCAGTGATTTGGTAGCCAAAATCCGTTAACATCTGCCTAAATAGGGGCAAACTTAAACCGATAACATTACTATGACATCCCTCTAATCTTTCCACGAATAGACCCCCCTTTCCTTCTAGGGCAAAACAGCCGGCACATTTGAGGGGTTCTTCGGTGTCAACGTAGGCAATAATTGTTTCATCGCTGATATTGGCAAAGTGAACTTTAGTAATCCCACAACGAGTCAAGGTTTGATTATTAACTCGATCAATTAAAGCATGACCTGTATAGAGTGTACCCACCTGACCGCGCATTTTTTGCCAACGATCAATCGCTTCTGATTTATCCTTGGGTTTGCCATATACTTCCCCCGCTAATTCTAAAACGGAATCACAACCAAGAATTAATCCTGTATCAAATTGGGGGGCGATCGTTTGCGCTTTACATTGGGCTAAAGTTTGGACAAGATGGAGAGTATCATCAGCATTAATTGTCGATTCATCAAAGTTACTCACCCGCACAATCGGATCGATTCCGACCATTTGTAATAGTTTTTTACGCGCAGGAGAAGCAGAAGCAAGAATCAAAGAAATAGACATAAGTTTTAAAGTAAAAAGTCAAAAGGATAAAAGTTAGGTAGGGTGGGTTAGGCAATGAAAAATTATTAGACTTAATTATCAATTTATCTATTTGCCGTAACCCACCATCAGTTATCAGTTATCAGTTATCAGTTATCAGTTATCAGTTATCAGTTATCAGTTATCAGTTATCAGTTATCAGTTATCAGTTATCAGTTATCAGTTATCAGTTATCAGTTATCAGTTATCAGTTATCAGTTATCAGTTATCAGTTATCAGTTATCAGTTATCAGTTATCAGTTATCAGTTATCAGTTATCAGTTATCAGTTATCAGTTATTAGATTTGAGTTTTAAGTGACAGTATTAAATAGAAGTTTCCTACTGTCTTTTCACTGTTTACTGATTACTGATTAAGTAAGTATTTTATCTTTAATTGTGACCGGCTACCTAGTTGATGATAGGTGGTGCGTTACGACGGATTTTTACCTTTAAGTCAAAACAGGAATTTTTGCCGTCTAACGCACCCTACGTTTTACTATTGCCTATTGCCAGTGGTGCGTTACGACGGATTGTTACCTTTAAGTCAAAACAGGAATTTTTGCCGTCTAACGCACCCTACATTTTACTGAAAATTTCCTATCCTCTGACATTTAACTAACCGAGAAAGAATCAACGATAGTTTCAAAGAGTTCTTGAATTTGCGTCCAACGTTTTTGGGAAGTGGAAAGATTAAAAGAATAGAGTTTATTATTATTAACCGTGACGCTGGCCAGATTATGACGTTCTTGGCCGTTCGCTAATTTAACTTGATATTCGAGGATGTAATAATCTTTGCCGTCGATTTGATGGGATTCTGAGCGAATTAATTCTACTTCCTTATCAAGATTGGGGTTAAGACTGTTATTTTTCAGGAGACGATAGCCAACTTCCGAGGGGGTCCCTAAATCTGTTAAAGTTTTATTGTCGGGGACGGGGTTGATAATAACGCTTAAATTTTCGCTCGTTTCGATCAGGTCATGAAAAACCACATCTACTCCTGCAACTTTTTTCACATCCACCTGCGTCCACCCCTTAGGATACAAGAATTGATAGCCTTGGCTGCCACTGGTATATCCTTGCAGTCCAGCAATGGGAGTTGTACAACCGGTGAAGAGGAGGGTGGTAATTAGGAGGAAAGTCGCCAAAAGAGATTTAATCATGATATTTTGACCTGTAAGTAGGGCTGTTTAATTTTACCTTGAATTGTTTAGGTGAAGGGATTATGAAAATTAAGAAAAAATTGACAATTATTATCGCTATAGCCAGTTTTTTACTGACTGTCTCTCCCCTAAGCGCTCAAACTACCGCTAACCCCGTGAAAGCTGTAGAATTTTATAATCGGGGGGTGGATCGTTTAACCGCAGGGGATTACTCAGGGGCGATCGCCGATTTTACTCAAGCTCTACAATTAGAACCGAAGGATGCCGATGCTTACTATAATCGCGGCTATGCGGAATTAGTTCTTGGCCAGTACGAGCGAGCGATCGCAGATTATACCCAGACCTTGACAATCAACCCCAATTATGTTAATGCTCTCGGTAATCGTTGTTATGTGCATTATCTGACGAAAAAATACGAGGCAGCCGTGGAGGATTGCACAAAAGCGATCGCTTTAAACGGAAATTTTGCTGATTTCTTTATTTATCGCGGTAATGCTAAGGATGACTTAGGTAAACACCTAGAAGCGATCGAGGATTACACAAAAGCTTTGAGTTTACAGGGAACCAGAGGACAGGATAGCATTTTCTATAATCGCGCCTTGGCCTATAACCGAGCCGGACAGCAGGAAATGGCTTTAAGGGACTATGATGAGAGTCTGAAAATCAATGCCAATTTTGCCGAAGCGTACCACAATCGGGGTTTGACCTATTATAAATTGGGAAACAGGGAAAAAGCGATCGCTGATTTAGAAGCAGCAGCTCGTTTAGCGTTATCTCAGGGTAAACAGGGGACTGCGGCTAAGTCTCAGTCAGCAGTGGCATTAATTCAGGGTCAAAAGCCCTAAAATGGGGAGTAGTTGTGATTTTAGCCCTAAAGAGGAGTGAACGAGGCTAAATCGCAACTACGAGGGACTAAATTTTAGCCAGCTTGAGATGCGTAAAAAGCGACGGCTAACAGTCCACCCACAAGTGTGATCGCAGCAACACCCCAGAAAATATAATTACGTTGTTCTGATTTAGTCGGGGGATCCGCTTGATAAACTTTCGGTTCAGCGGCGAAATTATTTAAGCGTCCACCTTCTTCGTTTGTATAAGGCATAATCAAAACCTCAAATATGACAATTTTTCAGGAAAAAAATCCTCTTATTACAATCGTACAACATATCAGCAACCGAGTCGGGGGTGTTGGAAATTCCCACGGGGATAACAATTCTCAGTCTTGGGGTAACTACTGGACTCTGCTATTTTTATTGGCGATCGCATTTCCAAGGATTGAAACTGCGAAAACAAGTTTAAAAAGGCTAATCATAGTAAATCCGTTTTTAATACTAAGTAGTCGTGCAAAATTAATTTCCTAGTAAAGATAGGCAAAAGGCAAGAGGGGGTTAGATATGTGTAATTAATTTTGCTTAGGTACTTATGATTAATACTAAATCCAGTTATTAATAACTGATTATTTATTCCCCTTTGGGCTGTTCTAGGTTCTGTGTGATAAGTTTAACTTACTATATGATTGCTCAATCTTTGTGTCCTTTGTGTCTTTGTGGTTCCCTTCACTCGCTCGCCAGCAGGACTGTATCTTAGAATACATTTTACCCACCAAATCCAAGAGATCCGCTAATCTTAGCTTGTCTTCCCAGTCACCATAAGTATTGTGAACCTTTTGCGGGGGGAGCATCTATATTCTTTGCCAAGGAAAGTGTAGCAGAGAATATTCTCAATGACAAAGATGAGGAATTAATGAACTGTTATCGACATATCAAAGATCATCTTAATAGTCTAATTGAATTATTAAAAGGTCTAAACGCTACCAAGGAATTACACAATTATTATAAAAATGAATTTCAACCAGCCAATGACCTAGAAAGAGCCATGCGTTGGTATTATCTAAATAGAACTTCCTACTCAGGAATTATGAAACTTGAAAATTGTTATTGGGGCTATGGTGATAAGTATTCTATGCGTCCTGAAAACTGGCCTTCTCACCTAAAAACCACTTCGGAAAAACTGCAAAATGTCAATTTATCTTGTTTAGATTTTGAAGATTTAATCAATCAATTACCCGATGATTACTTTTTATTTGTCGATCCTCCTTACTTTCAAGCAGATCAAAATAAATTCTATTCCTGCTTCTTCAGTCTAGAAGATCATGAAAGGTTATGTAAGACGTTGAAAAAACATCAACATCGATTTAAATTTCTTTTGACTTATGATAATTGCTCCGAAATTAGAGAAATGTATGATTGGTGTATTTCTTTACAAGATAATGAATGGAATTACACTATTAATCGAACTGATGATCAAAAAAATGGTTTAAAATTAGAACATGGTTATCAGAGTGAAAGACGCAAGGGCAAGGAGGTATTTATTGCTAATTATGATCTTCAGAAACCCACAAGATTCACACCTCTACAATTAAGTTTATTAGATGCATCTTGATTGCTAATTTTCATCAAGTAAATTCTCTATTTTTTCGATCGGGAGCTATGGTTGTAGAGGTTCAGCCGTATTAACATCAAAGAAAAGGGATAATTAGGGATGAAATTACAGTTGTAGTCCTGGCATTTCTGGCGAGAACACTTGATATTATTGGTTTGATTTGCTGTTAAATATTTACTTCTGGCAACGTACATTTTTAAAAGGGCTTTTTCTTGATTATTAATATTAATTTTGCTTAAAAATATTTGCTCTTTTGGTGTGGGCTTCCAAACAAATAGTCCTGTTTCTAAATTGGTCTGAAAAAAAGCATTGGCAAGAGATGTAATTACTAAATCAAAATCTGTTTCAATATATTGATCTTTGTGAATATTTATGCTTGTTGAAGGTATTCCTATCAATTTAGACCTTTGTTCTGCCGCTTTGTCTCCTAAGGTTCTTGATCTCATACATTTGACTTCAATAAAAGGTCTGATACCTCCCTGAAGACGGAAACTACCTTTTTTGGCTAACTTACATTCAGCATCGTATTTTTTGGCGTTTTTTTGATTGATAATAGCTACGTCTATATCGTGAGAACCAGCTTGAGGATTTAAGCGAGGATTAGTAACTAAATAATTATTCGAGAGTATTTTTGACAGTTCATCTTGTACAGTGAACTCAAAAAACTTGCCACGAATCATAGGAATAACTTTTGGATCATTGAGAACTTCTGTAATATATTTGATATTCAAACTATAACTCTTACAAAAACTTTCTATTTTTTCAAACCATTCCCATTCAAGCTCGTTATCATGTAAAAACTCCTCAAGCAATTTAATCAAATCTTCTGACATCATTAGTATTTACATCGGAATTTATGGCTCTTCTGGTTTCTGTGTGGAAACGAGGTCTATACTGATAGTTTCTTCGACAAAATAGTCCTAAAAGTGTTGCCCGATAAGCATTTCACGATTCCATAAGCAAAAATTATCACACAAAGTCGAGAAGAGCCAATTTATAGACATAGTGTTAAAAAGCTCCGAAAGACTTATGTTTAATGCTCTACATAAAGAAATCAAGCATAGTAAAGAAGGATTCCTTTTACCACGTTCAAGAAGACTGATGTAAGTTCTATCCAAATTGGCCGCTTCGGCCAACCTTTCTTGGGATAAACCCTTTTGAATACGAGCATTATGTAAACATCTGCCAAATTGAGCTAAATTGTCCTTTGCCATGCTTCGATTAAACTGCCTGACGTGACCCCTAGTCCACTGACTGACAGTCACAATAGAAAAACAAAAAAATGAGCCAGATTTTTCTGACTCATTACAGCTAAGATTTCAGGTGATTAACCTAACAACGCTTTTGCCTTCGCTACCACGTTATCCACGGTAAAACCAAACTTCTCTAGAATCACACCCCCCGGAGCAGAAGCACCGAAGGTATCAACCCCCAACACATCCCCCTCATCGGTGATGTAACGATGCCAACCCATAGTTGAACCCGCTTCCACCGCGAGACGTTTTTTCACTGCTTTCGGCAATACCGATTCCTTGTATTCTGCCGATTGTTCCTCGAATAGCTCCCAACAGGGCATAGAAACGACGCGAGCTTTAATTCCTGCCTCTTTTAACACCGCAGCCGCTTTATCGCAGAGATATAACTCGCCCCCCGTACCGATGAGAATGACATCGGGAGTGCCTTCACAATCGGTGATAACATAAGCACCTTTAGCCACACCCGCAAGGGAAGTTCCCGCTAAATTGGGCAGATTTTGACGGGAGAGAGCCAATAAAGTCGGGCGTTTCTTTTCGCTCACCGCTACTTTATAAGCACCGGAAGTTTCTGTACCATCTCCCGGACGCATGACTAACAGGTTAGGAATAGCTCGCAGAGAAGCAACGTGTTCCACGGGTTGGTGAGTCGGTCCATCTTCCCCTAGGGCAATGGAATCGTGAGTCATTACCCAGATGACGCGAGTTTCTGACAATGCCGATAAACGGATAGAATTCCGCATATAGTCGGTGAAAATCAGGAAAGTCGCCCCGTAGGGAATCAATCCCGTGTTATGGAGAGCAATACCGTTACAAATCGCCCCCATCGCGTGTTCCCGCACGCCAAAGTGAACGTTACGCTCCTGATAACTGCCTTTTTGGAAATTACCAAAATGCTCTAATTCCGTGTAGTTAGAGTGGGTTAAATCCGCCGAACCACCGATTAAACCGGGTAAAACCCCCGCAAGGGCATTTAAGCAGATTTCCGAGTGTTTACGACTAGCGAGCGCCTTATCTTCGGGTTTATAAACCGGTAAAGCTTGCTCCCAACCTTCCGGCAGTTGACCGGTGGTTAACTCTTCAAATAAAGCCGCTTCTGCGGGATATTTAGCCTGATATTCGTTAAATAACTTATTCCAGTCCGTTTCTGCCGTCGTTCCCTTGTCCACTGCTTGCCGGAAACGATTTAACACCTCATCGGGAACCACAAACGGCTCGTATTCCCAACCTAATGCTTTTCGGGTTAACTCGATTTCTGTTGCTCCTAAAGCTGCCCCGTGAACATCGGCGGTATTAGACTTATTGGGGGAACCATAACCGATGGTGGTGGTGATTTTAATCATCGAGGGTTTATCGGTGACAGCTTTGGCAGCTGCGATCGCATTGGCAATGGCATCTAAATCAGTGTTACCATTCTCGACGTGCTGAACGTGCCAACCGTAGGCTTCAAAACGCTTGCTCACGTCTTCGGTAAAAGCGATATCGGTGGAACCATCGATCGAGATATGGTTATCATCGTAGAGGGCGATTAACTTGCCTAAACCCCAGTGACCGGCTAAGGAACAAGCTTCCCCGGAAATCCCCTCCATATTGCAACCATCACCCAAAATCACATAGGTGTAATGGTCGATAATTTTGGCATCCGGTTTGTTGAAACGGGCCGCTAAATGGGCTTCTGCTAGGGCCAAACCCACACCATTGGCAATCCCTTGACCCAGAGGACCGGTGGTCACTTCTACCCCTTCCGTGACGAAATTTTCGGGGTGGCCGGGGGTTTTCGATTTCCACTGCCGGAATTGTTTAATCTCCTCGAGGGGAACGCTATCGTATCCCGTCAGGTACATCAAAGCGTACTGCAGCATACAACCGTGACCGGCGGAGAGAACAAAACGATCGCGATTGACCCATTGGGGGTTTTTCGGGTTAAAACGCAGGAATTGATCCCAGAGAACAAAGGCCATGGGAGCAGCTCCCATCGGCAGTCCGGGGTGTCCGGATTTAGCTTTTTCCACGGCATCCACCGCTAAAAAACGCACCGCATTAATACAAAGTTCTTCGAGGGATTGAGAGGCGACAACCATAATGTTTTTTAGAATGAACTACAAAAATAAGACCCAGTTAAAGAGGGAGCCACTCACAGATTACTCTTTCAGGGGCATCGACTCAAGCATATTTTCTAAAAGCTAAGGTGACGTTATGGCCACCAAATCCAAAGGAGTTGGAGAGGGCAGCGTTAACTATCTGCTGACGACTTTCGTAGGGGACGTAATCGAGATCACAATCGGGGTCAGGATTGTCCAGATTGAGCGTCGGGGGAATCCGGTTATTAGCGATCGCCATGACCGTGGCCACGGCTTCAATGCCGCCAGAACCGCCTAAAAGGTGGCCTGTCATCGATTTGGTGGAACTGACGGGGATTTGGTAGGCCGATTCTCCTAAAGCTTTTTTAATCGCCTTGGTTTCCGTGGGATCATTGGCCCCCGTACTGGTGCCGTGGGCGTTGATATAGCTAATTTCCGCCGGAGTCAAACCGGCATCTTTGATCGCTAATTCGATCGCTCTGGTGGCTCCACGACCATCGGGAACTGGAGCTGTCATGTGATAGGCATCGCAAGTCAGACCATAACCGATCATTTCACCGTAAATCCGCGCCCCACGGGCCAAGGCCGTTTCTAATTCCTCTATAATCAGGATTCCTGCCCCTTCCCCCATGACAAAACCATCCCGATCCTTGTCAAAGGGACGACTGGCCCGGGTGGGGTCATCGTTGCGGGTGGACAGGGCCTTAGCGGAGGCAAAACCAGCCAATCCTAGGGGAGTAACGGCCGCTTCTGTGCCACCGCAGATCATCGCTTTGGCAAAACCCCTTTGCACTAGACGAAAAGCATCGCCGATGGCATTGGAACCGGCAGCACAAGCGGTCACGGTGCAGTTACTCGGTCCCTTGGCCCCCGTGTGGATAGCGGTTAAACCGGCGGCCATATTGGCAATCATCATCGGGATCATGAAGGGACTACACCGGCTCGGACCTTTTGTCAAGTAAATTTCCTGTTGGTCCTCCAGCACTTTTATGCCACCTACGCCCGTACCAATTAGTACACCTATATCATCGGCATTGAGAGCGTCGATAACTAACCGAGAATCTTGCAGCGCTTGCAAACTAGCGGCGACGGCAAATTGAGCGAAACGGTCCATGCGCTTTGCCTCTTTGCGATCCACATAGTCGTGGGGGTCAAAATCCCGCACTTCCCCAGCAATGCGACAAGCGTGACGGGAGGCATCAAAGTGGGTAATTAAACCAATGCCACTTTTGCCGTTGATTAAGCCTGTCCAATAGTCTGCTAGATTATTGCCGAGGGGAGTGATCGCACCCATCCCCGTGATGACAACCCTTTTTAATGGCAATTCTGTCATGTTTGTTCAAAAATAAGGGCAGATTTTGCCCCAGATATTTAATTCTAAATTGTCAATTTTCCCGCAATAACTAGGCGGTTGCTTCTACTTTCCCGCTAATATAATCGGCAGCTTTGCCCACAGTGTCAATTTGTTCGGCCGCTTCGTCGGGAATTTCAATATCAAATTCTTCCTCTAAAGCCATCACTAACTCGACCACATCAAGGGAATCAGCTTTCAGATCATTAGCAAAGCTTGCTTCGGGAGTAACTGTACCCGGATCCTCTACTTCTAATTGTTCCACAACAACTTTTTTAACTCGATCGAAAATTTCTGTACTCATGGATGTCAATTTTTATCCGCTGGTTTACCAGACTCTAGCCCCTAGGGTCTGGGGAAATGGGGCGGTGTTACCATTTCCAGCAATAAATTTTGGTCAGCTTTTTCACTGACCATTTTTCATCTTACTGGAAGTTGTTCCCCTCTTGATGAAGTTTTTTTGTGATCATCAGGCGAGCAGGGAGCAGGGTGTGGGGAAGTGGGGAGATGGGGAGAAAAAGCGTTCGTGTTAGTGAGCGGATCGAGTGAGCCTCGCCGAACTACTGAACTCACGCCGAAGTCTCACGCCGAATTCTGACGGCTGACAGCTAATATTGATATCGATCGCGATTTAGGACTAGGGTGGCATTTTTAGCGACAAAATCGATAATTTTTTTGGCCACATCCACACCAGTGGCTGCTTCTATTCCTTCTAAACCTGGAGAGGAATTGACCTCAATAACCACAGGCCCGTGATTGGACCGTAATAAGTCCACACCCGCAACCCGTAAACCCATGGCTTTAGTGGCCCGTATCGCTGTACTGCGTTCCTCTGGGGTTAATTTTATCTTTTCTGCTTTACCACCGCGGTGAAGATTAGAACGAAAATCCCCTTCGACCCCCTGTCGCTTCATCGAGGCTACCACTTTTCCATCGATGACAAAACAGCGCAGATCTGCCCCACTGGCCTCTTTAATATACTCTTGTACTAGAATATTAGCCTCTAATTGCCGAAAAGCTTCAATAACTGACTTGGCTGCTTGGTCTGTTTCCGCTAGGACTACCCCAATACCTTGGGTTCCTTCTAATAATTTAATCACTAGAGGGGTGCCGCCGACGGTTTCGATTAAACCATCGATATCTTGAGTTGCGTGAGCAATTCCCGTCACCGGTAAACCTATCCCTTCCCGAGCGAGGATTTGCAGACAACGCAATTTATCCCGTGACCGAGAAATTGCTTGCGAGTCGTTGGCAGTAAAAATATTCATCACCTCGAATTGTCGGACGACTGCGGTTCCATAGAAGGTTTTGGAGGCGGCAATACGGGGGATAATCGCATCGAAACTCTCCAAGGGTTTACCATTATAGACAACCGTGGGTTTATGGGAGGTGATGTTCATGTAACAGCGCAAATAATTGATCACTCGTACCTCATGGCCTTGAGCTTCTCCTGCTTCTTTCAGTCGCTTGGTCGAGTAAAGAGAAGCATCTTGCGATAAAATAGCGATTTTCATAAATTTTCGCTTAAATATTGCTTTTACAACTGAAAAGATTCTTATTTTCCCCTATTGACTTTTTTGACTGGCAACTCATAAAATTTCTGTTCTCGATCGAAGTCCATCGATCATTATGGCGCTGACAGTTCCCTTTGAACAGTTGGGTTAAATGAAAAGTAAAAAGAGCAAGCTTAAGACTAGATTTATTTTTGTCCCCAAGCTCAGTTTAAGTTATAGTTTTAAGTATCTAAGCAAAATTAATTACATATTTCGATAAAGCTTTTGCCTCTTGCATGAGTGCCTATCCTAACCAAGAAGTTAATTTTGCACTACTACTTAAGTATTTAATTGACTGACAAAGACTAGAGAAGGAGCAAAGGGAAAAAATGTCAATTAATCAATACAATTTTGTTACGGTTTTGCTACTAGGGATAATCGATCGGTTAGAATGATAGGGCGATCAACAATAACAATTATGACTTTACTAGGGAAATCTTTAGAGGAACTCACTGACTGGGTAAAAGACCAGGGACAACCCGCTTATCGGGGGAAACAATTACACCAATGGCTATACGAAAAAGGGGTGCATTCTTTGGCGGATATTTCCGTATTTCCCCAAGAATGGCGCAACAAGCTGGCGGATTATCCTATCGGTCGTTCCCTTATACATTATCGCAGTGTAGCACCCGATCGCACTCGTAAATATCTGCTAAAACTGGACGATGGTTTAATTATCGAAGCAGTGGGAATTCCTAGTGAAAAAAGATTGACAGTCTGTGTTTCTTCCCAAGTGGGTTGTCCGATGGCCTGTGATTTTTGTGCCACAGGAAAAGGGGGTTTTACTCGTAATTTAAAAGCCTATGAAATCGTTGACCAAGTGTTAACAGTACAGGAGGATTTTCAACAGCGAGTTAGTCATGTGGTATTTATGGGGATGGGGGAACCTTTATTAAATATCCCCGAAGTGGTGACAGCGATTCATTCCCTCAATCAAGATGTGGGTATCGGTCAGCGTTGTTTAACGATTTCTACCGTGGGATTACCCCAGAAAATCAAGCAACTAGCCGAACATAATTTGCAAGTAACTTTTGCTGTTAGTCTCCATGCTTCTAATCAACAAGTTCGATCTAAATTAATCCCCAGTGCCGACCATTATCACCTAACTAATCTGATCCAAGACTGTCAGAAATACGTTCAAATCACGGGACGAAGGGTGACATTTGAATACATTCTTTTAGCGGGAGTGAATGATTTACCCGAACACGCAAGGGAATTAGTCAAACTGGTAAAAGGGTTTCAATCTCATGTCAATTTAATCCCCTATAATCCCATTCAAGAGGTGGATTATCAACGGCCTGATGAAAAGAGAATTAAGGCTTTTAAAACTATTTTAGAACAGGAAAAAGTCGCCGTTACTGTCCGTTATTCGAGAGGTTTAGCGGCCGATGCGGCCTGTGGACAATTGCGATCGAGCGTCATGGTAGAATAAACGGCCATAAATCGGCCATTAACTAGATTGCTAGTCTCCCTGCTAGGCTAAACTAGAGAACTATAACATCAATGTAGGAGCCATTTCGATGCAAAGTCTCTCTAGTGCCAAGGAAAACCGCCTTTTTGTCTATGAAGTCGTCGGTTTGAGTCAAAATGACAAGACTGATAACCTAGATTATTCTATCCGTAAGAGTGGCAGTGTATTTTTAACCGTTCCCTATAGCCGCATGAATCAAGAAATGCGTCGGATTACCAGTTTAGGCGCTCGCATCGTCAGCATTAAACCCTTAAACACTGCTGCGGCCGAGTAGTTCATCGGAAATTTTGGGTCTGAAACCCCGCCGTTCTAGGTTGGCTTTACGTTAGAATTAAAAGGCCAGTCTCGAAAACCAAGTGGACGGCGCAGCACCGTTCGGCGGTTCGGCTGAGCGTTCGTGTTAGTGAGCCTGTCGAACTACTGAGCTCACGCCGAAGTCTCACGCCGAAGTCTCACCGTCGAAGCCTGAGCTCACGGCCGAAGCCTTGAAAACTCAGCTTAGGGGGTTCCGACCAGAAAAGCTTGGCCGGGTAAAAAGTCGCGCGCAACAAGTACAAGAAGCTATAGGCGGTCAACGTACCGTGGGACACACGGAATCGGGCTTCTGAAATAGGGCGAAAGTCTGTGGACTCTGTGTAAGACAGTACATGGTTTTTTAACTGTGGTATGCGACGGTGGTGGAAGCAGAAACTTAAATCGTGAGGTTTAGGAATCGCCGCACTTTTGGGGCGGCGAGGATGTCAAAAAATAATTATCGCTAATATCTGTCCCCCGCTCTTGTCCTCATCAGGCAGACCAGGGGGATTTTTAGCATAAATGGGGAAAAGTAGCATAAATCTTAATAAAAAGTAAAATGCTGCAAATGTAACAGATTTTAACCAGAGAGTTGAGCTATTTTCAGAGAAAGGATAAAAGCGATGTCTGTGGTTTTTTTAAGATAACTCTCAATTAGGCCTAGGTGTAGTGTACCGATGGTAGGCTAAACTATGGAACGATTATCGTGACTTGAGTTGGGAGTTATATTTAATGTACAGTCCGAGTACACTAGCGGGAAACCGTTTATTTGTTTACGAAGTGGCGGGTCTCAATCAAAACGACAATACCGACAGCTTGGATTATTCAATCCGTCAGAGTGGAAGCGTGTTCTTCACGGTTCCCTACAGTCGCATGAATCAAGAAATGCGTCGGATTACCCGTTTAGGTGGTCGTATCGTCAGCATCAAACCCTTCAATGGGATTGCCCCCGTAGCAACTGTTTCTAGTGCCTCCACACCACAGCCAATCGCTCAATCATCGCCCGTCCCCGAACAGACCAAGAAAAAGGCCATGACTCAAGCGAAAGAAAAAACAGATATCCCCGTCAATATCTACCGTCCGAACCAACCCTTTATCGGCAAATGTATCGAGAATTATCCTCTGGTTGATGAGGGAGGTATCGGCATCGTACAACACGTCACCTTTGACCTTTCTGGGGGCGATTTGCGCTATTTAGAAGGGCAAAGTATCGGTATTATCCCTCCGGGTACTGATGCTAATGGCAAACCTCATAAATTGAGACTCTATTCGATCGCCTCCACCCGTCATGGTGATAAATTAGACGATAAAACCGTATCCCTCTGCGTGCGTCAGTTAGAATACCAACACCCAGAAACCAAAGAAACGGTTTATGGAGTTTGTTCCACCCATCTTTGTCATGTAGAGGTGGGTGCTGATGTGGCCATTACCGGTCCCGTGGGTAAGGAAATGCTGCTACCGAGTGACGAAGATGCCACTATCATTATGATGGCCACTGGGACGGGAATCGCTCCTTTCCGAGCTTTCCTCTGGCGGATGTTCAAGGAACAACACGAAGATTATAAATTCAAAGGTCTAGCTTGGTTGATTTTCGGAGTTCCCAAAACGGCCAATATTCTCTACCAAGAAGAATTAGAGAAAATAGCGGCGGAATTCCCCGATAACTTCCGTCTCACCTATGCCATCAGTCGGGAACAGCAAAATCCCCAGGGCGGCAGAATGTATATTCAACACCGGGTAGCCGAACACGCTGACGAAATCTGGAATCTACTCCAAAGTCCCAAAACCCACGCTTATATGTGCGGACTGAAAGGGATGGAAGATGGAATCGACGATGCCATCAGTGGTGCCGCTGCTAAAAATGGCACCGATTGGTCTGTCTATCAGAAACAACTGAAAAAAGAACATCGCTGGCACGTAGAAACCTACTAAACCCAAAAGGTTCTCTGAAAATTTTTGCGGGTGGGCATTGTCCACCCTTTTTTTCTTGGCTTCGGTTAAGATAGGTTTCTTAAAAGGCCTTTAAAAAGATGAAATTCTCCCGACGCTTTTTTCCCGTTTTCCTTGCCCTCTGCTTACTGTTTATTTTGCTGCCCCGGGCCTGGAGTTTTACTAATAGCCAAAAACAAATTCTGGCCGATTTAAAAACAGCCGAGATTATTTATCTGGGAGAAAGGCACGATAGTCAAGCCGACCATCAGGCCCAATTAGCTATTATCGAGTATTTACAGGCTAATAATCCCCAAATAGCGATCGCTTTCGAGATGTTTCAACGTCCTTACCAAATCTATTTGGATCAGTATTTAGCCGGCAAAATTAGCGAAAATCAGTTGAGAGAAAAAAGTGAATACGACCAACGTTGGGGATTTGATTGGGAATTTTACGCCCCGATCCTGCGCTTGGCCAAGGCGCAACAACTACCAGCGATCGCCCTAAATACACCCACGGAAATCACTAGAAAAGTGGCACAGGAGGGCTTAGAAAGCCTCTCAACCTCAGAAATGACCCACATCCCTCCTAAAAGCGAAATAAACCAGGATAACGAGGATTATCGTCAACAGATCTTAGCCGTTTATCAGCAACACACGGGGGGCAAAAGTCAGGGATTCGATCGCTTTTTTCTGGCACAAGTCCTCTGGGATGAAACCATGGCTGATGCGATCGCTAAATTCTGGCAAGCGCATCCCGAATATCAGATCATCGTCCTAGCAGGAAAAGGTCATATTGCCTACGGTTACGGTATTCCCAGTCGAGTCCAAAGAAGATTAGGCGATCGCGTCAGCCAGCGCTCGGTTTTCTTGGGAGACGCGCCTCAATTATCACCAACAGAAACCAAAAAACCCGCCGATTATTTTTGGCAAGAGCAAAATTAAGCAAGTCAGGAGCTAGGAAACAAGAGATGATAAGCTAAGAGGATGTTTGAAACCCACATTCCACCAGTTCCTCTACAGAGAAAATAATATTTTTGACAAGCCGAACCGAGGAAGCGCAAAATGTGTCTTTGAACATCGTTCAAGCTGAACTTCCCTCATACATATATCTGAACTTCCCCCATACATATATACCATAATAGCCGAAAATCCTTATCCATCAATGGATGCACCCCCTTAACTTTTCTCAATATACCCATGTAATTTGTAACATTTCTTAATGGACAAGAATTCTCTCTATTTGCTAAAATGATAGCCATGTATATAGAAAAAGTTCCTAACCGTAATTCCCCCCCCGCTGTTCTTCTTCGGGAGTCCTACCGAGAAGGAGATCAAGTCAAAAAAAGAACCCTGGCCAATCTCTCAAAATTACCCGATGATATTATCGACAATCTAAAACTGGCTCTTAAAGGAGCAACACTGTCCATGAATGAAGGCATTCCCAATCATTTTGAAGTGATTAGAAGTCTTCCTCATGGTCATGTGATGGCTATTTTAGAGACGATTAAAAAATTAGGTTTAGATAAAATAATCAGTGAAAAATCCTCACGAATCAGAAACTTAGTGGTGGCAATGATTGTGGCAAGAATCATCAATCCTAAATCGAAATTAGCCACAGCGAGAGGGTTTAATAGCGAAACTTGCAGTCAGAGTTTAGGACAATTGTTAGACTTAGAGAAAGCCGATGAAGACGAATTATATAACGCCTTAGATTGGTTATTAGAAAAACAAGAGAAAATTGAGAAGCACCTAGCACTTAAACACTTAGAATCAGGAACATTAGTCTTGTATGATGTCACTTCTAGTTACCTAGAAGGAGATGGTTGTGAACTGGGAAAATATGGTTATAACCGAGATAAAAAGAAAGGAAAAACTCAGATAGTTTTTGGTTTGTTGTGTTCAGCTAAGGGTTGTCCGATAGCGGTAGAAGTATTTGAAGGAAACACTTCAGATGGTGCTACTTTAAGCGGACAAATTGAGAAAGTCAGAAAGGGTTGGGGGATTGAGAATGTGGTCTGGGTAAGCGATAGAGGAATTTTAACCAACTCGAAAATCAAGGAATTAGTAAAACCCATAGAAGGATTAGACTATATTACTGGTTTAACTAAGCCTCAAATTCGGAAACTGGCTGAGGTAGAAGTGATTCAATTAGGATTATTTGAGCAGGTAAACTTGGTGGAATTTGAGAGTGAAGATTATCCCGACGAAAGATTAATTGCTTGTCGGAATCCCTTCATTGCCGAGAAAAATCAACTACAAAGAGAGGCATTATTAGAGGCAACAGAGAAGGAACTAGATTTGATTGTTCAGGCGACTCAAAGGGAGAAAAGAGCTTTAAAGGGTCAAGATAAGATAGCTTTGAGAGTCGGTAAGGTTCTTAATCAGTTTAAGGTCAATAAATACTATAACTTAGAGATAACAGAAGAATGCTTTTCTTATCAGCGTCAGCTGGAATTAATCGCTCAAGAAACGGCTTTGGATGGTGTGTATGTGTTAAGAATTTCTCTGGAGTCAACCTTGATGGATGCAGCGACGACGGTTAAAGCTTATAAAAGTTTGTCTCAAGTGGAGGAGGCATTTCGCTGTTATAAGTCAATTGATTTAAAGGTACGTCCTATCTATCATTATAAGGGTGATAGAGTCAAGGCTCATATCTTTTTATGTATGTTGGCTTATTATGTGGAATGGCATTTAAAACAGTGCTTGGCTCCTTTGTTATTTGAGGATGAAGAAATTGATGATGGTTCTCTGAATGTGATTAAAGCGAGTCGCAGTGAATCCGCTCAGTCTAAAGAGAGAAAAAAACGGAATCAAGAGAACTTTCCTGTGCATAGTTTTCGGACTTTGTTGGAAGACTTGGGGACGATTTGCTTGAATACAGTGGAATGTACGATTAGGGAGGGAAGTTATCGTTTTTCTAAGATAACTCGACCGACCCAACTGCAACAAAAAGCGTTAGATTTATTGGGAGTTTCTCTGATTTGTAGCCAGTAACGGGGCGCTGGAAATTTTCTTAATCCTTTCTACAGCACAGGTTATGGCTTTTTGTCAACGGGGAAGTCCAGGAATAATTAATGCGGACATTGCTACCCTAAATGGTAAGACGTGCGCACCCTTGTTTTCGCAGAAGCTTTTTGCGTACTCTTCTTCAAATTTTGGCTCTTCTGGTTTCTGTGTGGAAACGAGGTCTATACTGATAGTTTCTTCGACAAAATAGTCCTAAAAGTGTTGCCCGATAAGCATTTCACGATTCCATAAGCAAAAATTATCACACAAAGTCGAGAAGAGCCAAATTTTTCCCAGGGAATTAAGTTGGCCATAATAACCCAATGGTTTTCATTTGATAGTTTTCCGCCAAAGGGCAGTTCAAATGATTCGATTTCTGATGGAGTTGCGGTCAAGACACGATACATCTGTACTGAATGGAAAAAAGTGCTTGGCTTTTAGTGTATTTTACCTTTTTTTGGTCCTTTTTTCTCGACTTTATTGAGTCGAAACCTTTTTCCTATCGGCATTTCAGGCTTTTTCAGCCAGCCCTAACTATCATTGGCTAACTTATGACTGATTGTTATCATCTTTTTAAAACAGGATTTATTATCATACCAGGTAAGCAAGAGGGCTACGCCACTACTACCGAATCATTACCAACCTTTAGTCTAAACTCCAGTTCCTAATTCATAATTGATAATTCCCCTAACCCCCACCCCCTAATTTTGAGCCTAATTCCCGCTTAATCCGGTTGAGAATCGAGGTTTCATCGAGGGAATCGAGAATGCTGGCCACCACTGCCTTCGGGCCATCGGGTCCCCAAGTGGCCCCATTAGCGAGATAGGTTTTCGTCACTTGGCCGATCGCATAACAGGATACACCGGCAACCCCCGCTTGAGTCAGGGCGATCGAAGTATAGGGAAGGAGAGAAATGCCGCCAGTGGCAGGAATCGAGAGGCCAAGCAATCCTTTGAGGGAACTTAAGCCCAAAACCGCTAAAAATTCGCTGGCACTAATACCCCCCATATTGAGGGCAATTTTTTGTAAAAGAGCGATCGCCCCCTGACGAGTTAAATCGATGCCGTATAAGCGAGAAAGAGCGAGAATCATGGCTAAATCGATAACTGCTCCCGTCAACAGATCCAACACTGTCACCGGATTAAGAGCGATCGCCGACGCTTTGATCATCACTGCTTTTTGAATCAATTGATTAGCGCCGCGATCACGGATAGCCATTTTGCGGGCGACAATTTGCTCGTTTACCTCGTCGGCATACAGCATAGAATTGAGTGCTACGAGGGATTTACCCTCTCGCTCTAGAATTTCCAAAATTTTTAGTTTTAGAGCTTCTATCTGGGGTTTTCCCCGAAATCGTTGCGTTTTTAGCCGCCCATCTTGCTCTCTAATCGTCTCCGCCAAGAGGGGAGAGGCCGCCACCATAACGATCTCATCGGGGGAGAGTAATTCTTTTACACGTTCTGAGGCGATTTTCTCATAGATAGCGAGGCGATCGACTTCTGGATACTGATCAATTTTATTAAAGACCAAAATCATCGGTTTTCCCGCTTCCCGCAACTTGGCCAGGGCGGAAAATTCCACTTTGGTCATATCACCGGAGATGATAAAAAGGATTAAATCCACCTGCTGCGCCACCTGACAGGCGATAATTTGCCTCGTTTGCCCATCTACCTCATCAATACCGGGAGTATCAAGCAATTGCACCTGAGCATTACCCTGGCCGTTCAGGGTCAGACGCGCTAGATTGGGGAAAGTATCATCGCTGCTTAACTGCCAATTTACCCCTTTAATGGTGCGGGTAACTCCGTGTAGAGGACCGGTTGTAAAGATTTCTTGGCCAACTAGAGCATTTAAAATCGAGGATTTTCCCCGGCCCACCAGACCAAAAGCGGCAATTTGAATCAGGGAGTGATCGAGTTTTTCTAGCACGGCCACTAGGCGATCAATCTCCGCTTCTAGACCAATTTTCTCGATCGAGGTAAGATCCAGACGCTCAAGAAGTTTGCCCAGAGAATTGCGTGCCTGATTATAGTTGAGTTCTTCTTGAATAGTGCCGACACCTCGAAGCGCTTGTTCTAGGTCTTCGGTATTCCAAGCTCGATCGAGGAACGGGTCAGAGGTCATTTCAGTTATCAGTTATCAGTTATCAGTGACTGAGTGGGTGGGTGTTAAAAATTGTCAGACACCCCCCTTATTAAGGGGGGATTAAGGGGCGATCAAGGGGGGATTAAGGGGGGATCAAGGGGGGAACCGTCTTCAATTTAATTATAACCAGCTACTTTATTAAGGATAATCAGGATGAGTGTCATCTACGACTTGGAACACATCACCACCTATCATTATCGTAAACCAGTAACTTTTGGGGAACATCGGGCGATTTTTTTGCCTAGTGCTGGTCACGGTGAAAGAATTATCAGTTATTCTGTGGAGGCAAATATTGCCGCCAAAACGCGCTGGACTATGGATACCCTATCTAACAATGTGGTAGAGCTTGAATTTGCTGAAGCAGCGTCAGAATTAATCGTTATCTGTCGATTACGGGCGGAACATTTTGGCTTAAAAGCGATCGCTGATTTTCCCCTTGCTCAAAGGGCGATCGAAATTCCCATCCAGTACACCCCCGATGAATGGTTAGATCTGGTGGTGTTTATGCGTCCCCACGCTGAGGATGCCGACGGCAGCTTGGCAGCTTGGGCTAAAAGTTTTGTAGCGGGGGATCAAGATAATACCCTCGATACCATGGCAAGAATGATGGCGGCTATCAAAGATAATTTTACTTATCAATATCGGGAGAGTGAAGGAACTCAATCCCCAGGAGAAACCCTGCGGCTAAAGTCGGGAACTTGTCGCGATTATGCTTGGTTGATGATCGAAGCTTTGCGAAGATTGGGTTTAGCCTGTCGTTTTGTCAGTGGCTATCTCTACGATGCTGCCCTCGACGGTGGTGAAGTGGGAATGACTGGCTCTGGCGCTACCCATGCTTGGTTACAGGTTTATCTACCGGGGGCCGGTTGGCGTAATTATGATCCGACTAATCAAATTACCGCCGGCTTTGATTTAATTCGAGTGGCGATCGCTCGTCATCCCGGTCAAATCATTCCTCTTTCTGGTTCTTGGTTTGGTGATACTGATGACTTTTTGTCGATGGATGTTAAAGTGACCATTCGCAAGCTGGGGACGCTGCCAGATTTTGATCCGAGGGAATAGGTTGAATTATCGGGTTTTTCCTTGTGGCGATCACAGAAAAAGGGTTTCTTCGAGAAACCCTTTTTCTGCTTTCTAACTAATCTTATTTCTGAACTTCCCCCATACATATATCTGAACTTCCCTCATACATATATACCACAATAGCCGAAAACCCTTATCCATCAATGGATGAACCCCCTTAACTTTTCTCAATATACCCATGTAATTTCTAACATTTCTTAATGGACAAGAATTCTCTCTATTTGCTAAAATGATAGCCATGTATATAGAAAAAGTTCCTAACCGTAATTCCCCCCCCGCTGTTCTTCTTCGGGAGTCCTACCGAGAAGGAGATCAAGTCAAAAAAAGAACCCTGGCCAATCTCTCAAAATTACCCGATGATATTATCGACAATCTAAAACTGGCTCTTAAAGGAGCAACACTGTCCATGAATGAAGGCATTCCCAATCATTTTGAAGTGATTAGAAGTCTTCCTCATGGTCATGTGATGGCTATTTTAGAGACGATTAAAAAATTAGGTTTAGATAAAATAATCAGTGAAAAATCCTCACGAATCAGAAACTTAGTGGTGGCAATGATTGTGGCAAGAATCATCAATCCTAAATCGAAATTAGCCACAGCGAGAGGGTTTAATAGCGAAACTTGCAGTCAGAGTTTAGGACAATTGTTAGACTTAGAGAAAGCCGATGAAGACGAATTATATAACGCCTTAGATTGGTTATTAGAAAAACAAGAGAAAATTGAGAAGCACCTAGCACTTAAACACTTAGAATCAGGAACATTAGTCTTGTATGATGTCACTTCTACGGCTCGGCTGAGCGTTCGACTGAGCGTTCGACTGAGCTCACGCCGAAGTCTCACGCCGAAGTCTCGCCGAACGCCTACCTAGAAGGAGATGGTTGTGAACTGGGAAAATATGGTTATAATCGAGATAAAAAGAAAGGGAAAACTCAGATAGTTTTTGGTTTGTTATGTTCAGCTAAGGGTTGTCCGATAGCGGTAGAAGTCTTTGAAGGAAACACCTCAGACGGTGCTACTTTAGGCGGACAAATTGAGAAAGTCAGAAAGGGTTGGGGGATTGAGAATGTGGTCTGGGTAAGCGATAGAGGAATTTTAACCAACTCGAAAATCAAGGAATTAGTAAAACCCATAGAAGGATTAGACTATATTACTGGTTTAACTAAGCCTCAAATTCGGAAACTGGCTGAGGTAGAAGTGATTCAATTAGGATTATTTGAGCAGGTAAACTTGGTGGAATTTGAGAGTGAAGATTATCCCGACGAAAGATTAATTGCTTGTCGGAATCCCTTCATTGCCGAGAAAAATCAACTACAAAGAGAGGCATTATTAGAGGCAACAGAGAAGGAACTAGATTTGATTGTTCAGGCGACTCAAAGGGAGAAAAGAGCTTTAAAGGGTCAAGATAAGATAGCTTTGAGAGTCGGTAAGGTTCTTAATCAGTTTAAGGTCAATAAATACTATAACTTAGAGATAACAGAAGAAGGCTTTTCTTATCAGCGTCAGCTGGAATTAATCGCTCAAGAAATGGCTTTGGATGGTGTGTATGTGTTAAGAACTTCTCTGGAGTCAACCTTGATGGGTGGAATGGCATTTAAAACAGTCCTTGGCTCCTTTGTTATTTGAGGATGAAGAAATTGATGATGGTTCTCTGAATGTGATTAAAGCGAGTCGCAGTGAATCCGCTCAGTCTAAAGAGAGAAAAAAACGGAATCAAGAGAACTTTCCTGTGCATAGTTTTCGGACTTTGTTGGAAGACTTGGGGACGATTTGCTTGAATACAGTGGAATGTACGATTAGGGAGGAAAGTTATCGTTTTTCTAAGATAACTCGACCGACCCAACTGCAACAAAAAGCGTTAGATTTATTGGGAGTTTCTCTGATTTGTAGCCAGTAACGGGGCGCTGGAAATTTTCTTAATCCTTTCTACAGCACAGGTTATGGCTTTTTGTCAACGGGGAAGTCCAGATATTATTGTCTTTGAGTAAAAAATGCAAGTTGTAGCCGTGCAAAGTATAGCCCCCGCTTTTTCTTTCCACCCTTATCCCGAACTGACGTTGGTTATCAAGTTACTCTTGAGCCTGTTCTAGTTGTCTCTTAAATTGGTCTAGAATAGGCAAAATTTTGACTGTTATCCTTGAAGACACTGGCCAACTCGTTCATAACACTTTTTAGTCGGGTCATCATTTTCAAGTCAGGAGATTATTTTTATTTATTCTCCCCACTTCCCCACTTCTCTCGTTGCTCATTCTGCAATCGCTATCTGAGAAAATTGCTGATTTGTCATCTAGATTGCATCCTGATTGGAAACCTCTGGGTAATCTATGAGTGGAGATGCTTAAACCTCCTCTTCATCGCTGCCTATCTGACGGGGATATTTTTTCTCTCATAAACTTTACAATATTTAATAGTTGTTGTAACATTAGTTAAATAACTGAGATTCTCACTACTTGCCATTTATGCCCAGAAAATCTATATCTAGCCAAAAAAGGACTATAGAGGCAATTAAATCGTCAATTAGATTTCTCTCTATCCTTGAGTAACCACTCACTTATCTCTTTACAAAACTAGAAGAAACTCTGATAGCATCTCCTTCAATGACTCTGGGGAAGCAATCTGAAAAAAGCCATCAATCGCTGAATATCAACCCTCAACCGACGCGCACTCATGAAAACCTCGAAAAACCCCACCGATCCAGTTCGCGCCTATCTCAGAGAAATTGGCCGAGTTCCCCTTCTCAGCCATGAGGAAGAAATTCTCTACGCGAAACAGGTACAAAGATTAATTTTTCTGGAAAAAATCAAGGAATCCCTAAAAGCTAAACTCGGCAGCGATCCCAGCGATCGCCAGTGGTCAGAAGCGGCGGAAATTAGTGAAGAACAACTGCGTCGAGAATTAGGAGCAGGGGATTTCGCCAAACGCAAGATGGTGGAAGCGAACCTGCGTCTAGTGGTTTCCGTCGCTAAAAAATACCTAAAACGTAATCTAGATCTGTTGGACCTGATTCAAGAGGGAACCATTGGAATGCAAAGAGGCGTGGAAAAATTCGATCCCACTAAAGGCTATCGCTTTTCAACCTATGCCTATTGGTGGATTCGCCAAGCTATCACCCGGGCGATCGCAGAAAAAAGTCGCACCATCCGTCTGCCTATCCACATAACCGAAAAACTGAATAAAATCAAAAAGGCCCAGCGTCAACTAGCTCAAGATAAAGGACGCGCCGCCACCATTGCCGAATTAGCCGAGGAATTAGACCTAACTCCTAAACAGGTACGAGACTACTTGGAAAGGTCTCGTCAACCCCTTTCCCTTGACTTAAAGGTGGGGGACAATCAAGACACGGAATTAGGGGAACTCTTGGAAGATACGGGACTTTCCCCAGAAGATTACACTGCCTATTCTTCCCTCCAGGTGGATTTAGAAAAACTGATGGCAGACCTTACCCCCCAACAAAAAGAAGTGATTTGTCTGCGTTTTGGTTTAGATAATGGGCAGCCCCTCACCTTAGCGAAAATAGGAGTGCGACTCAATATCAGTCGTGAACGCGTCCGTCAGATCGAACGAGAAGCGATTGCCAAATTGAGAAAACGCCGAGCTAACATCAGAGAATATCTAGCTAGTTAAGCCACAGATAACCTAGAATTTGGGTCAAATTGATCGTCTGGATCACAGCGAGAAAAATGACCCATTTCTAGATTCAGCGGCGACTTTTCTCGGCTATGTCTCTACTTCTTCAAGATATTTTTTCAAAAAGAGAGCTAATTTTTCTTTAGTGGCGACGGGAACAGAATCTAGACGGGTAAGAATGGCGTATTTAAGGGCAGAATGAGCGGCAGAAACGGGAGGATTAGCTGCCAGACGGCGCACCGTTTCTTGGATCACTTTTTGGGCATTAATAGCGTTATGGTGGAGATTTTCAATCACCATTTCTACAGTGACGTGATCATGATCGGGATGCCAACAATCGTAATCGGTAACTAGGGCTAAGGTAGCGTAGGCAATTTCCGCTTCTCGGGCTAATTTAGCCTCGGTTAAATTGGTCATACCGATCACGGTTGCGCCCCAACTTCTATAGAGATTTGATTCCGCTTTAGTAGAAAAAGCCGGCCCCTCCATACAGATGTATGTACCACCGCGATGCAGGGTAACTTCCGGTAGGTTTAAACTAGAGACGGCATCCCCTAAAATGTTTGCTAATTGGGGACAAACGGGATCACCAAAGGCAACGTGGGCAACAATTCCTTCCCCAAAAAAAGTCGCTATTCTCTCTTTGGTTCTATCAATAAATTGATCGGGAATAACTAAATCTAGGGGTTTAACTTCGGCTTTTAGGGAACCAACGGCCGAAGCGGAAATAATATATTCAACCCCTAATTGTTTGAGAGCGTGAATATTAGCTCGAAAGGGTAATTCAGTCGGTAAAAGATGGTGATTTCTGCCATGACGAGCTAAAAAGGCAACTTCTGTTCCCTCTAAAGTCCCCAGAATTAAAGCATCGGAAGGAGAACCAAAAGGAGTATCGAGGGATACTTCCCGCACATCCTTGAGAGCATCCATTTTATACAAACCACTGCCGCCAATGATGCCAATTTTTACCGTCGTCATAGTCTTGGAAAGAATTAGTTATCGTTGGCTTGATGTTACCACAATTGAGCGATCAAACTATGATAATTTTTCTGTCAAGGCCTTACTTTTTCTTTTTCTTGCCTTTGAGAGAACCATTAATTAAAGCATTAAAGCCATAAATTTCTTCGCTTCCCGCAATGGCAACTAATTCCACCTCTTTCGTGTCTCCCGGTTCAAATCGAACTGATGTACCCGCAGGAATATTCAGATGGGTTCCCCTAGTTAATTCTCGCTGAAACTCTAGGGCCTGATTAACTTCATAAAAATGATAGTGGGAACCCACTTGAATCGGTCGATCACCTGTATTAGCCACAGAAATACGCAGGGTGTCACGACCGACATTAATCTCGATCGCTCCAGATGGTGTGATAATTTCTCCCGGAATCATAACTGCTAAAAATCTCCTGTTAGTGAATGGGATTGTGAACGGTAACTAATTTAGTACCATCGGGAAAAGTCGCTTCGATTTGTACTTCCGTAATCATTTCTGGGATACCTTCCATTACCTCCTCGGGAGTTAATAAAGTCGTACCGTAACTCATTAATTCAGCGACGCTACGACCTTCCCTAGCACCTTCGAGAATGGCGGCGCTAATATAGGCGATCGCTTCGGGATAATTTAACTTAATACCGCGATTTTTGCGTCTTTCGGCGAGCAGTGCCGCCGTGAAAATGAGTAATTTATCTTTTTCTTGGGGCGAAAGTTGCATAGATAGGCCTTTTTTGACACAGATGCTAGAGTTATTGTAGTTGTTGGCTGGATAGTTGTAGCGATCAAGTTATGAAAATTTATTAGATCTTCTGCGAAAATCAAAAATCTTCCGTTAGGCGAGGAAACCCCGAATTTCTCTTGACAAAGGCGACTTGACATGATATTATAGGTATTATGGGAAATCCGTACGCCTACAAACCTCTTTCTTCAAGTTTCAATAATCCCCAATAAAAGCTTGGATAACGATAATTTCTTTAAGGATTAATAACCATGAACCATCAAAGAGAGTTTTATGTTGTCATTGAACGAGATGAAGATAGGTGTTATGTTGGGCAAGTTCCTCAACTTCGGGGTTGTTAAAGTCAAGGGGAAACGATTGATGAATTGATGAAGAATATCAGGGAAGTGATTGAACTTTGCTTGAAAGGTTCTTCGGTTTGTCTTATGCAATGGACAGGGGTTATAAGGGATGGAACCCTTATATAGAAAGGCATTTGACGATTTTTGTCAATTGCTTTTGATCTAAAGCTAACTAATCAATTAAACTCCTTGCCATATAAAGATTTAGTCGATTTATGCCCCCTATCGAACTATACCAAGTAACGAAGAGCCGCTTGAAAGATGACAATCCTAAAGATGTATCGGAGTTTGTTGGAGTTGAAAATGTGTCTATATCACACTGACGTTTCGGCTTGCCATTATGTGTAGAACCATTTTTGATGGTATGATAAGAACCACATCGTAGGACAACAAAATATCGAAATTCGTCAATCTTTGGCCAGAAGACAATGTTATAAATCTTCATTATAACTTAACTAAATGTTAATTATGATGAAGAATATATTGATAAAAATATCAGTCATAAAAAGCAGATCTCCAACATTTATCAAGGGATTATTTCTATTAGTAAATGTTCTACACGACTCTTGACAGATACCTCTCGGACGACAAAGCTCTATTGAGGGAACAAGCTTTTTGTCTTAGCCCTAATTAGAGGCTATCATATTTTCATGCTTGGCGGTGCCAACTTTGACATCGGGACTGCATCCTCACTATCCCCCATAGATAATCATGTTAGAAAACATCTCCCTAAGCGGTCTATCAATTCGTCGTCATATAGGAGTATTGATGTTAACTATAGCAGTTATCATCATCGGTCTTTTTTTTCTAAATCGTTTACAAGTAGATTTGCTTCCTTCTATCACTTATCCTCGCATTAGTTTAAGGATGAATGTCCCGGGGGTTTCCCCGGAAGTTATTCTCGAAGAAGTAACTAAACCCCTAGAAGAAGGAATGAGTGCCACCGAGGGAGTAGTGCAAGTTTATTCAGAAACTCGCGAGGGAAGGATGCGAGTAGATTTATTTTTTCAACCGGGGGGAGATTTAAACGTTGCTTTAAATGAAGCTACCGAAAGTTTTAATCGTGTCCGACAAAATTTACCCGATATTATTGAGGAACCGCGCTTAAACAAATTTGAACCCTCTCGTTTACCCGTCTATGAATTTGCTCTCGTTTCTGATACCCTACCCCTAAAAGACTTAAGATTATTTGCTGATGAAGAATTAGGGAGAGAATTAGGGTTTGTGGGAGGAGTTGCAGTGGTGGACGTGATTGGGGGAGTTAGAGAAGAAATTCAAGTTAATATTGACCTGCAGCGATTACAATCTTTAGGGGTGGGATTAAATCAGGTTTTAGACACCCTAAAAAGACGTAATCAGGACATCTCAGGGGGACGACTAGAGGGAGAAACTGGGGAACCTTTAACCCGTGCAGTGGGGAAATTTAAAAACGTAGCGGATATCCAAGATTTAGCACTGACCGATAGTAATAATCCCGAAGAAAAAATCTATCTGCGGGATGTGGCCAGAGTTATCGATGGGACAGAAGAACAAAGAATTTTTGTCACCCTAAATGGAAAAAATGCCGTGCGGGTTAGCATCCAAAAACAACCGAATGCGAACACGATTGCTGTGGTAGAAGGGGTCAAAAAACGCATTGCCGAATTAAAAAAATCCGGGTTAATAACCGGGGGGATGCAAGTCGTCACCACTACTGATGAGTCTGTATTTATACAAAACGCGGTTAATAACGTGGTTTCGTCGGGACTAGCGGGGACAATTTTAGCAGGATTGACTGTATTCGTCTTTCTCGGTTCTCTGCGACAGACTTTTATCATTATCCTAGCGATTCCTCTTTCTACCCTCGTCGCAATCATCTGTATGAAGTTATTTGGGTTATCGATAAATGTGTTTAGTTTGGGAGGATTGGCGCTAGGGGTGGGTATCGTGGTGGATAATTCCATTGTCATGCTGGAAAATATTGCCCTCAAAGTTAATCAAAACCAAAATAAGCGAGATTTTTTAGAAATTGCCCGGAATAGCAGCCAAGAGGTAGAATCTGCTTTAGTGGCCTCCACTGCGACTAATCTCGTCTCTATCCTGCCATTTTTATTACTGGGTGGTTTTATCTCCCTGCTATTTAACGAGATTATCCTCACTATCAGTTTTGCTGTGGCTGCTTCTCTGCTGTGTGCGTTAACCGTTGTTCCCATGTTAGCCAGTCGTTTGTTAAATATGCGGTTTTCTAGTGGTATCCAGCGATTTTGGCTCTTAAAAGTCTTTAGTCAACGTCTAGAAGGTTTAACTATTCTCTATGGTCGTTGTTTAGCTAAAATCATCCGCTACAGAATAGCTGTTATCCTACTGGCCTTTTTAATTTTAGGGGGAAGTAGTTTTTATCTCTGGCAATATATCCCCCGGTCAGTCTTTAGTCGTATTCAAACCGGACAGGTGAACGTTTTTGCTCAATTTCCCCCGGGTACCAATTTAAATACTAACCGTCAGGTGATGGGGGAAGTAGAAAAGATTTTATTATCACAACCAGAGACTAAGTACGTTTTTACTACCAGTGGCGGTTCTCTTTTTGGCACAACTACCAATGAAAATATTTTGCGCGCTTCTAGTACGATTAATCTCAAAAAAGGCACTAATACAGAAGCATATATCGAACGCATGAGCAAAGCACTAGAGCAATTAAACCTCGTTAACGTGCGTTTGCGTCTCACTCCCGGTCAAGTGCGCGGTATTATTCTTAATAACTCTCCCTCCGTCGGTGCCGATGTGGATGTGATGTTACAGGGACGCGATGGGAAAACTTTAGAGCAAGCTGGTGAAGAAATCCTCAGTATTCTCGATGAAAAAGTCCCTAGTGCGCGTTTTCGTGCCGATGCTGACCCCAGACAACCAGAAATCCAGATTAAACCCGATTGGACCCGCTTAAATAGTTTGGGATTGAGTACCCTGGAAGTGGGACAAACGCTACGGACCGCTATTCAAGGATCGATCCCCACCCAACTGCAACGGGGAGAAAGATTAATCAATATCCGGGTGCAATTAGACCCCAACTCGCGGCAAAAAATTAGTGACATTTCACAAATACCTATTTTTGTCAATAGGCAAGAAGACTTAAAATTAGCCGATATCGCCAGTATTGAAGCAGGAAAAACCCCAGCAGTCATCCAGAGAATTAATCAGCGTCAAGTTTTTATTATTATCGGCAGTTTAGTCGAGGGTGCGAAATTAAGTGACGCACTCGCGGGGGTACAATCGGTTTTAAATTCTACTCCCTTACCCGATGGTATCAGCATTTTACCCAGTGCTGCCGCCATATCTAATCAAGAAATTCAGGGTTCTTTGGGTTTATTAGCGGGTTTATCGGTATTTTTAGTCTTTGTGGTCATGGCCGTGCAGTATAACTCGCTCATAGACCCTTTGGTGATTATGTTAACCGTTCCTTTGGCCCTAGCGGGGGGAATTTTTGGACTATATTTGACCAAAACCCCGATTAATGCCATTGTCATCGTCGGGGTGGTGTTATTGGTGGGGATTGTGGTTAATAACGGGATTATTATGGTGGAATTAGCCAATCAATTGCGGCAAGAATTCGGTTTTACTCGACTACAAGCTATTTTAAAGGCCGCTCCCCAACGTTTACGACCGATTTTAATGACTACCGTGACCACGGTTTTAGGTTTATTTCCCCTCGCTTTAGGATTAGGAGAGGGGGGAGAATTCCTGCAACCTTTAGGAATTGTCGTTTTTTCGGGTTTGTCTTTAGCAACTCTGTTAACTCTGTTTATTATTCCCTGTTTTTACGTTTTATTCTCCAGAAAATAATCTTTTTGGCAATTATGAATTATGAATTATGAATTATGAATTATGAATTATGAAGTGGGATAAAAATAATCTCCCGACTCCCGACTCCCGACTCCCGACTCGGAGAATACTGTCTCCTAACCCAATGTTGGCTAAAGATAAGTAAAAATTATTGATTGACTCCAAAAACTTGAGAATATTTAAATTAACATTCCGCAATATTTATAAATTCTTAAGAATTAATTGAGAAAGATTTTTATTTAACAACGATATTGTAATGGTTACAGCGATTTGATAGAATTTCATAATGGGTTGTTTTGTGCTTTTTTAGGCAGCAACGGTTGAAACCCTTGCCACAGCTAGAAGGTAATCCTAATTAAGACAGGTAAATTAGTCAATTTCACCCACAACGATGATCTTTTTTTTGTGTAGTTTTATTGCAAAAAAAAAGTTTTTTTGACAAAAAGCACAAAGTATGGATCATGAAGTGGGGTGATGGGGAAGTGGGGAAGTGGGGAAGTGGGGAAGTGGGGAAGTGGGGAAGTGGGGGGATGGGAAGAATAAATAAAAATAATCTCCTGACTCCTGACTCCTGACTCCTGACTCCTGACTTCTAACCCGACAAAAAACCTATTCAGCAGACCCTAAGTTAAATAAGCGATAGTTACCCCCGAACCCCCCTCATTTTGGGGTGCTAATTGAAAGCGTTTTACCTGGGGATGACGGGATAGGAAATCGTGAACACCTTGACGCAATTTCCCCGTACCTTTACCGTGAATAATCCATAATATACCCGATGGGGTAGCCCTGACGATCGCTTGTTCGATATCCGTTTCTGACTCTGCCACCCTGGAACCGCGAATATCGACGGTATTATTAGCAGTACGAATTAAAGGAGTCTCCTGGGGTTTTGCGGGAGTTTGGGGCAAATTTTTGACAGGTTTTGGCGCAGTTTCCACTTTTTGACCATCCAAAGACTCAATCTGGTCTAAGGGTAGGGTCATCTTCATCATCCCGAAACGTAGGGAAATCTCCTCTGATTCCGGTGAAATTGCTAAAACTTCGGCAGTTTGTCCCAAATTAGGCAAGCGTACCCTTTCCCCCACTTGCGGACGATAATTAACCTTAGTTTTTTCTGTTTTTGGTAATAACCTTTCTGCGATCGCAGTTAACTCCTCTGTGGCTTTTTGGGCATCCCTACCGGTTTTTGTTCCCGCTTGCAACCGGCGAATAACGTCATTAATCTCTGCTTTTGCCGATAATAAAGCCTTTTGTATCTCCTGCTCCTGATAACGCTTTAATTCTCGCTCTCTCTCCTGTAGAGAATTAGCCCGTGTAGAAACCTCTGTATAAAATTTCTCTGTTTGTTGGAGTAATTGACTAGCCTCCTTAGCTTTTGACTCCTGTTCCCGTCTTTGCGCTTCCAAACCAGCAATTACTTGATTTATCTCCTCTGATAACCCTCCCAGATGATTTCTCGCTTCGGCCACAATTTCGGGACTTAATCCCAAACGCTGGGCAATAGTTAAAGCATTAGAACGCCCCGGAATGCCCCATAATAGTCGATAAGTGGGGGAAAGAGTGCGATCATCAAACTCTACCGAGGCATTTTCAAAGCGAGAATCTCGATACTTTAACGCTTTTAATTCCCCGTAGTGAGTGGTAGCCACCGTCAGTAAACTATGATCGGCGAGGTATTGTAAAATAGCGATCGCTAAAGGACTTCCCTCGGCCGGATCCGTACCTGCTCCCACCTCATCGAGTAAAACCAAGGAACGAGAATTTAAAGCCGCTAAAATGCGGACAATCCGGCGAATGTGACCCGAAAAAGTCGATAAACTCTGTTGCAAAGACTGTTCATCCCCGATATCGGCCAAAACCTGATCGAACCAGGGGATCTCCACCGGTTCCCGCGCTGGAATAAACAGGCCCGCTTTCGCCATTAAAGCCGCTAATCCGAGAGTTTTTAAAGTAACGGTTTTTCCGCCGGTATTTGGTCCGGTGATGGCAACAACGCGAATTTCTGGGGTAATCTGCACATTTATTGGTATGACCTCCCCCCCCTGTTCATGGTGTTTTTGCCACCAGAGCAAAGGATGACGCAAATTCCGTAAAGTAATCGTTTCCGAACCATCGATAAAGCGGGGGGGATTACCCTCTAACCATAAACTGTAACGGGCCCTAGCGGTGGCCAGATCGAGCCTAGTAGCGATCGCTAGTAAATATTCTAAGTCTTCAAAAGCTTCGGCGATCAGATTACTTAACTGCCGCAGGATTTTTTCTTCTTCGATTTGTTCCTGACGACGATATTGCCGCAGTTGATTGCCTTGGTCAACGATAGAGTGAGGTTCAATGTAAAAAGTCGCCCCTGTGCTGGAAGTATCGTGAATTATCCCCGGTATTTGCTCTTTTTGTGCTGCTTTGACGGGAATCACCCAGCGTTCGCTTCTTTGGGTAATCACCGCTTCTTGGATAGCACCACCCTGTTTTTGCATGATATCCTGTAATTTTCGGTAAATTCGCTCTCTAATCACCTTCATTTGTCCCCGAATTTCCCGTAATTGGGGACTAGCGCGATCGGATATGCGGCCATCTTCATCGATACAACGGTGTATTTCCTGTTCTATCTCTGGATAGGTGCGAATTTCGGCTACTAACTCTTTTAAAACTGGTATATCTTCCTGCTCGTCAATTAAACGCCGTAAACGTCGCACTCCCGCTAAAGTCGTGGCAATATTTAAAAGTTCCTGTCCCGATAATAAACCCCCCAGATGCCCCCTTTCTAGAGCATCGCCGATGTCGCTAATGCCATCAAAGGAAAGACGGCTATCTAATTTTTGTTCTAAGCTATAAACTTCTTTAGTTTGGCAGAGTAGGTTTAAACTTTCCTCTTTGGTTTCTGGTAAAGGCAATTGACGAATCGCAATCGCACCGAGTTTAGTCGCTGCAAAAGTAGCTAGGTGTTGACATAGCCGCGGCCATTCCAATAATTCTAGGGTTTCGTCTTGAATCAATTTTGTAGTTTTTTGTAATACGCTTTGTATTCCTAGTCTAACCAGATTTAGTCTGATTTTTACAGGAGTCATTTCAGCCAACAGTAATCAGTCATCAGTAATCAGGGAAAAGACAGCACTGTTACTCGCACTTAATACTGGTCACTTAACAATCCCACCCAGCTGTTGACTATCTAAATTACTCGTTAAGACTGCACTGGAGTGCCGGAGTTGGGGGTAGGGAGAGGAAGTTCGAGCATTTGTACTAAAATTTCCAAGACGCAGTTTAAATTCAGTACAGCTTATAATATTAGGTCGAGTTGCACTGATAACTGATAACTGATAACTGATAACTGATCACTGTATCTAAATTCCTTTCTGGAGAGAGAATTGCACCTGTTTAAATTCTTGTTTTAAACGTTGTTTGAGTTTGTCGGGGACAGGACGGGAACCGTAGGCGGTATAATAACCAGCTAGAGAGTTTAAGGCTGTTTGCATAGTAGTGAAAGAACGCAAACCCCCGGATTTTTTATCTCGTCGGTAGAGGGAGATGTAATCGTTGATTTGTTCCTTTGCTTGCGACTCAACTGCCGCTTTATTCGGGTCATCTTTGACCACATCAAGGGCTGTGGTTAAAGTTTCAATCACCGTCAGGGTATCCTGTCCATAATTGCCCGTTAACCCCGAACTACTGGAACAACCCATCAATCCGATGACAAGGACGAGAACCAAAGCTAATAAGCGAGAAATGTAAGGTTTTAGAGACATATTTTCAACACCATAAGTTAATCCCAAGTCACCTTATCCTATCAGGAAACCGTGACCAGTTCCCCAGGAGAGTCAACCTGCTGCAAAAATCAAGGGTCAACCGGGGGGTAAATAGCCAAAATATAGGCTTTTTTGACGGGGAAAGCCCTATTTTTGTCTAAAAGTTGCGATGCCATCAACCCGGAGTGAGTTGATTCTGGACTAATTCGGGCCGCGATCAGGCACTGGTGGCGGTTTCAGGGTCGATCGAGATTGGACCTTGCGATCGATTAATCTAGAAGATAAGTAGGTAGGTGTTAAAAGTTGTCAGACACCCCCCTTATCAAGGGGAGCAGGGGGGATCGGCACCCCCCTTATCAAGGGGGGTGCCGATCCCCCCGCCTATCGGCACCCCCCCTTATCAAGGGGGGCAGGGGGGATCAGAGGCAAAATCTATTCTTAATTTAATTATAACTACTTACTTAAAAATTCTTCTTTGCTTTCGTCCTGTTTCGGAAGAAAGAAAGTTACATTCTTTTCGTAATTTTTAGGCCGCTCAAGCTGAAACTAGGGTGAAATGGGCAGTTTGACGGTAAAGCTTGTTCCCTTATCCACTTGGCTATCTAGGGCGATTTCGCCACGGTGGAGTTCGACGCATTTTTTAACCACTGCTAACCCCAATCCCGTGCCGATAATATTTTCCACATTCTGACCCCGATAAAAGGGTTCATAGATTTTACCTCTATCTTCCTCGGCAATGCCGATCCCTTGATCCCGGACTTGAAAAACAATGCGATCGCTATCTTTCCACAAAATCAAACTAATCCCTGCTCCCGTGGGGGAATATTTAATCGCATTTAAGAGTAAATTACTTAAAATCGAGTAGAGCAGTTTCTCATCTAGATAGGGACGAATCATCAATCCCTGACTGACAAATTTAATCGGTGTATTATTTTTATTGATAAATTGAAAATCTTCGACTAAATTTAAACAAAAAGCTTCAATATCGAGCGGCTCTAGTTGACAACTGAGATTGCCAGATTCTGCCCTAGTTAAAATCAAAATATCTGTTAAGAATTGATTCATTAGCTTGACAGAAGACTGGATTCTATATAGGTTTTTTCTGCTCGACTGATCTGCATCTTTTAAGCCATTTTCTAATAACTGCGAGGCGGAAAGAATCACAGTTAAAGGGGTTCGGAACTCATGGGATATCATAGAAAAAAGCTGAATTTTTAGATCAGAAATTTCTTTTTCTTGTAGTAATAATTGGTGAATTTTCTCACTTTTTTGTCGCCGTTTCTCTTGCCAAAAAACTAAAAAATAAACTCCGCAAATAATCCCAAAGCTAGTAAAAGTTCCCAGTAAACCCAACAGAGAATTTTCGCGGATACTATCCCTAGAACTAGCGATGCTACTTCTTAAATTCCTTTTCTGACTAGCTTGTAAATAGGTAAGAAGATTTTGAAACTTATCCCGGATATCGACACTTTTAACCGTGATTGCATCTTGAAAAATATCATCGGATTGATCGGATTTATAGGTAGCGATCGATTGATTAAATAGAGCAATTCGCCGATACATTAAATCCCCGATCTGAGTCACCATTTCCCGCTCGAAATCCGTGCCGTTTTCTAATTGTTTAGCCAAGAGTTGCCAGTTAGATTGCATCAAAGCGATCGCCCGACGATGACGGCCCAATTCACTGGGGCTGCCAGTTTTGATATAACCCCGTCTTCCCGATTCGGCCACCGCCATGTTAGCGTAAAGATTAGCGAGATTATCGATAATCTCGTAGGTAACTTCCACCTCGGCAGCGCGCTGACGCAGGGCGAGGGTATTGCGATAGGAAACTAGGCTAATAGTTCCCATCAGTAAAACAGTTAGCCCGAAACCTCCCGCGATCCATTTTCCTTGTTTGAGCCAATTCATCAGGAGTTAACCGACGCTATTTCCAGCTTACTCCATCTCTAGACCATGCGAATTTTAGTAGTAGAAGATGATATGCAACTAGCCGAGATTTTGCGAGAGGCATTGATCGAGCGACAATACGTTGTTGATGTGGCTAGAGACGGAGAAGAAGGCTGGAATTGGCTAGAATTAGGCAAATATGATCTTTTAGTTCTCGATGTCACCCTGCCAAAATTAAGCGGAACTTTGCTCTGTCAACGTCTGCGACGAGCGGAATCCCATCATCCCGTCTCTGCTAATGCCACCGTTCCCGTCCTATTATTAACCGCAAGGGATACGGTAATCGATAAAATCGACGGATTAGACGCAGGGGCCGATGATTATGTCACTAAACCCTTCGATTTGGGCGAATTAATGGCGCGGATTCGGGCCTTGATCCGACGTGGCAGCAGTACCAGCAGTGTTTTATTATCTTGGGGGGGGTTGCAGTTAAATCCCAGTACCCACGAGGCCAGTTATAACGGTCAACTTCTTTCCCTCACCCCCAAGGAATTCGCTCTCTTAGAATTACTTGTTACCCATGGGCGCCGGGTCTTAAGTCGATCGGGTATTATTGAGCGAGTTTGGTCTTTGGACGATTCTCCGGCCGAGGAAACCGTTACTTCCCATATTCGCGGTCTTCGTCACAAGCTAAAATCCTTGGGCGCGCCGGAAGACTTTATTGAAACCGTTCATGGTCTTGGTTATCGCTTAAAGTAATATCTGCCTTTAGATAGTGGACAAAATCATTTCTGCATGAAATCTGCACGAAGTTTGCAGAGGGTTTCCATAATCACCCGTTAAATTAGAAAGTTAGACAGGTGCGGGACTTCTAGACAATCAGAGCGGTCAAACCTGTGACTTTCCTCTCCTAAAAGGGGCTGCTTGAGATGATTTACACGCGATTTGACTATCACGGTTGGCAGATTGAATTGAGCGCAGAAATGCAGGGTTATTCTTTTCAATGTTGGCGAGTGGATGGCAGGGAAGGAATTAGCAATCGCCTAGTTTATGCCACCTGCGAACAAGCTTTAGCGGCTGCCCGACACCGGGCAGATATAGAGTCCGCTTGTCTTGCCCTACTGCGATTTCTCAATGATATCGGCGGCCGGAATTATTATCTCACCTGCGATGATCGCGATGCTCTTAGCCAGTCAATTTTAGAATATGCCCGTCTAGGTGGTGTTTCCTAATTTCTTCCCTAGAAGTTTTCCCCTGATTGAGAATGATTCTCGCTCCGATTTATTGATTTTCAGGCCACTTTCGGTAATAGAATCGTGACAGTGGTTCCATTGCTGGGGATAATAGCAATTTCGATCGAGCCTCCGTGTAGTTCCAAGCATTTCTGCGCTACCACCAAACCCAACCCTGTCCGGGCGATGTGACGGACATTTTTATATAACTGTTTTTGATCTTCTCTGCTTGGAGAAATTGCGATAAAATTAACGATCATAACGATCAATAAAAAAATTTTATGGTTGTCACTGTTAATAATTCCCTGACACTAAGGGAATTTCTGCAATTACCAGAAACTAAACCCGCCAAGGAATTTATTGATGGTCAAATTATTCCTAAACCGATGCCCCAAGGTAAACATAGCACTATTCAAGGTGATTTAGTTCCGGCTATTAACGCCAGTCTAAAACCCCAACGAATTGCCCGTGCTTATCCTGAATTGCGTTGTACTTTTGGCAGTCGTTCTCTAGTTCCTGATGTTTCAGTTTTTCTCTGGGAAAATATTCCCCGCGATGGCGAGGGAAAAGTATTAAATACTTTTGCGATCGCTCCTGACTGGCTAATTGAAATTCTCTCTCCAGATCAAAATCAGACTAAAGTTGTTAAAAATATCCTTTATTGTCTGGATCACGGCACTCAAATGGGTTGGTTAATCGACCCTGAAGAAGAAATTATCTTTGTTTATTTTAGTGATCGAACTATCGCTATTTTTGAATCAGAAAATGCTCTTTTACCCGTCCCCGCTTTTGCTACGAATTTTCAAATTACCCTCGGTCAATTATTTGACTGGTTAAGAGATTAACGGATTATCAGTTATCAGTTACCAGTTATCAGTTACCAGTTATCAGATATGAGTTTTTAGTTTTCACATTTGGGTTATCAGTTCACTGATTACTGTTTGCTGTTCACTGATTACTGTTTGCTGTTTACTGATTACTGATAACTGATAACTGATCACTGATTACTGATTAGCTGACACTTTGAAATAATTGATTCCAATCGAGATTGGTCGCATCTGAGGGAGCAACAATTTCGAGAATTTTATTGTTAGCGGCGGGATAAAATAGGGATTCTACGCAAACGGAAGCCACTTTCGAGCGGGGAATATTGCCCTCAGATAGGGTATCGGCAGATGACATTTTAATGGCATTAAGATTATCCTCGTTTTTAAGGCCTCCAGGGCGCACAATCGTGTAGGTTAGTCCACTATTGATTAAATAGTCTTCCGCTTGTTTTTTCCAGAATAAAATTAACCAAAATAGATTGAGGGGATGGAAAAAGTTCGATACACAGAGGGAAGTAACGAGAACAAAATGTTCGATTCCTTTCTTTTTGGCGGCATCGATGAGATTTTTAGTTCCCAAGTAGTCCACTAACAAAGGTTCCGTGGGATTAAAACTCGGTCTGGCTCCCGTGGCGCATAACAAAACGCTACAATCAGCGATTAGTGCCTCTAACTTATCCGCCTGTTGCACATCTCCGACGACGATTTCCACCCCTGCGGGCAAAATTTCCGCCGCTTTCTCGCGGTTTCTCACCAAAGCGCGGACGGGAATCTGACGTTCGACTAATTGGGCAACGATTCTCCGTCCCGTTTCCCCTGTGGCTCCTGCTACAAATGCTTTCATCGCTTCTTGACCAAATAGTTTTTAACAATACGTTACACTAATCTCAATTCTACAAATTTCCCCGATCCTTTGGCGGTTAATCCCCAAATTTTTCTAACACTATCATTTGCCAGGTTTATAAGTCATGCAGTGTCCCCCCATTAACTCCCTAGCTCGCAAATCTGTAGAAGTCAAAGAAGACAATCAATTTCTCGGTTTTCAAACCCGTTTTGCCGGAGCTATGGATATGTATAGCAATCAGGATAAGGTTGCCGATTATCTGGGCGCTCACGAAGGTTGGTTTTGTCGTTGTGCCGAACCGATGAAAACTCTGCCCTTCGGTGACAATGGTTATATTATCACCATCGGTAAATATGGTGCTTTTGGCTATGAAGTGGAGCCGAAAATCGCTGTGGTTCTGGAGCTGCCCGTCAATGGAGTCTATCATACTCGCAGTGTTCCCATTCCCGATCAACCGTTTTTGGGCTATCTAGTGGATTATCAGGCGATTATGAAACTAGAGGAAATGCCCCTATCTTCTCCTAGTCAGGAAATCGAGGCAATTTTTCGGCAACGAGGAAGGGAAATTCCGGCGGTTATCACCCAAGTCACCTGGGAACTGCGTATGGATGTTATGGTTAAGTTTCCCAAGTTTATTTATAAAATTCCCCGTCCCATTCTCCAAAAAACCGGTGATAAACTATTGACGCAAATTGTTCGCCAAGTTTCCCCCCGCTTAACCTACAAAGTTCAAGAGGATTTTCACTCTAGCTTCAATTTACCCCTACCCCCCGCCTCCAGTCGTCTTTTCTATCGTCTCGACTCCTGCGAGGGTGGGTTACTTGCCTAGGGTTTGGGGAGTCTGTCAACAGTAATCAGTAGAGCTTGCTGATGGGAAATCAAGGAAAAATAAAGATTTGCTAACGGGGCCGGTCAGTCTAAGCTAGAATTATTAAGAAATGTTTACCCGTAAAAATAAACCTAAGACTACTTCAATATTTTATGTCTCTGCCTATCCGTAACGTTGCTATCATTGCTCACGTTGACCACGGGAAAACCACCCTCGTCGATGCACTCCTCAAACAGTCGGGAATCTTTCGAGAAGGGGAAGATGTACCCACCTGCGTCATGGATTCCAATGACCTCGAAAGAGAACGCGGTATCACCATTCTGGCCAAAAACACCGCCGTTCGTTACCAAGACACCCTGATTAACATCGTCGATACTCCCGGTCACGCCGACTTTGGTGGCGAAGTGGAACGGGTTTTAGGTATGGTGGACGGTTGTATCCTGATTGTCGATGCTAACGAGGGGCCGATGCCGCAAACCCGTTTTGTGCTGAAAAAAGCCCTAGAAAAGGGATTAAGACCGATTGTCGTGGTTAATAAAATCGATCGCCCTAACGTGGATCCTAACCTAGCCGTGGACAAAGTTTTCGATCTGTTTGTGGAACTGGGCGCCGATGACGACCAATGTGATTTTACTACTCTGTTCGCTTCCGGGATGCAAGGATTCGCCAAAGAAAGCCTCGAAGACGAAGACAAAGATATGCAGCCCCTGTTTGAGGCGATTTTACACCACGTTCCACCACCTGCCGGGGACGTTAACAAACCCCTACAGTTGCAAGTAACCACCCTCGATTACTCGGAATACTTAGGACGCATCGTTATCGGCCGCATCCATAACGGCGTAATTAAAGCCGGTCAACAGGCAGCTTTAGTAAAGGATACGGGCGCGATTGTCAAGGGGAAAATAACAAAACTTCTTGGTTTTGAAGGCCTCAAACGGGTGGAACTAAACGAGTCCAGCGCCGGTAATATCGTTGCTGTGGCTGGTTTTGCTGACGCTAACATCGGGGAAACGGTAACTTTAGCCGATGACCCGCAAGCTTTACCCCTAATTAAAGTCGATGAACCGACCCTACAAATGACCTTCTCGGTGAACGATTCTCCCTTTGCTGGTCAGGAAGGCACTTTTGTCACCTCGCGGCAAATTCGCGATCGTCTGATGCGAGAATTAGAAACTAACGTCGCTCTGCGGGTGGAAGAAAGTGATTCTGCCGAGAAATTCCTGGTTTCGGGACGGGGAGAACTACATTTAGGTATTCTCATCGAAACCATGCGTCGGGAAGGCTACGAATTCCAAGTATCCCAGCCGCAGGTTATCTATCGGGAAATTAACGGTCAACCCTGTGAACCCTACGAATACCTCGTTTTAGATGTACCCGAAGAAGCGGTAGGTTCCAGTATCGAACGTCTCGGCCAACGGAAAGGGGAAATGCGGGATATGCAGACGGGCAGCAATGGCCGTACTCAATTGGAATTCGTGATTCCGGCCCGGGGTTTAATCGGTTTCCGAGGCGAATTTATCCGTCTGAGTCGCGGTGAGGGGATTATGAACCATAGTTTTCTCGAATATCGTCCTTTCTCCGGGGAATTAGCCACCCGTTACAATGGTGTGATTACTGCCTTTGAGGAAGGAGTCGCCACTTTCTACGCCCTCAAAAACGCCGAGGACCGGGGGGTATTCTTTATTACTCCGGGGACAAAAGTGTACAAAAACATGATTATCGGCGAAAGTAACCGGCCCCAAGACGTGGAGATCAATATCTGCAAAACTAAACAGTTAACTAACCATCGTTCCGCCACTGGGGATGAATTGGTTCAGTTACAATCCCCCGTGGATATGAGTCTCGAACGCGCCCTCGAATACATCGGACCAGATGAGTTGGTAGAAATTACCCCGAAATCGATCCGTCTGCGTAAATTACCGGTGAAAAAGTTAGCCAAACGTTAATCGGTTTTGACAAAATCTGGCGGCAATTTGGCCATGGCAATTGCCGCTAAAAGGGGCAGCAACGGCTCGAAAATGATCTGTAATTGGTTATGATTGAGATCTAACAAAGAAATCCACTCAGATTTTCAACAAAACTGAGATGATAGAAAAAAGTGCCTTGAGTTTGAGGGTAAAGAATCTGCTGTGAGCTATTCTGCTACTTTGATGCGACATCCGATGTTTCCCGCCGCGTCGGACAGCAATCGTCTCCGTCTCTTTTCGGGATCCGCTAATGTATCTCTTGCCCAAGAGGTGGCCCGTTATCTGGGCATGGATGTGGGTCCGATGATTCGTAAACGTTTCGCCGATGGTGAATTGTACATCCAGATTCAGGAATCGATCCGGGGCTGTGATGTCTATTTAATTCAACCCTGTTGCCATCCCGTCAACGATCATTTGATGGAATTGTTGATCATGATTGATGCCTGTCGTCGTGCTTCTGCCCGACAAATTACCGCCGTAATTCCCTATTATGGTTATGCTCGCGCTGATCGCAAAACCGCCGGACGAGAATCGATCGCCGCTAAACTGGTGGCTAATCTGATCACGGAAGCGGGGGCAAGTCGCGTGTTGGCCATGGATTTGCATTCGGCCCAAATTCAAGGTTATTTCGATATTCCCTTCGATCACGTCTATGGTTCCCCAGTGGTGGTGGACTATCTTCTCAGTAAAAAATTACCCGATATCGTCGTGGTTTCTCCCGATGTGGGTGGGGTGGCTAGGGCGCGGGCTTTTGCCAAAAAACTCGATGATGCACCCCTAGCAATTATTGATAAACGCCGGCAAACCCATAATGTGGCGGAAGTGATGAACTTGATCGGCGATGTTAAGGATAAAACGGCGGTTTTAGTCGATGATATGATCGATACGGCCGGTACGATCGCTCAAGGGGCGCAGTTACTGAAAGACAAGGGGGCGCGACAGGTTTATGCTTGTGCCACCCATCCGGTTTTTTCTGGTCCGGCGATCGAGCGTTTATCGAGTGGCATAGTCGAGGAGGTGATCGTTACTAACACGATTCCCGTCCCACAAGAACATTTTTTCCCGCAACTGAAAGTCTTGCCGGTTGCCCCGATTCTGGGTGAGGCCATATGGCGCATCCATGAGGACAATTCCGTGAGTAATATGTTCAAATAGATGCTCGAATCCCCCTAAAACTAGGGGGAATTTTTATATTGATTTTCTTGACATTAATTCTGATTTGTGGCAGCGTCGGGGTTGTCCAGTCCTCCCAGACGATTGAAGGGCCAAAAACGCACCACGGCGCGACCGATTAAGTTTTCCCGAGGAACGAAGCCCCAAGCGTGGGAATCATAACTATTATTGCGATTATCGCCTAAAACCAGATATTGATCGGGGGGAACTGTCTTCGGTCCGAAAGTATAATTAGGTTGTTCGGCGATATAGTTTTCGGCTAGAACTTTACCGTTGACGTAAACTAGACCGTTTTTGACTTCCACCTTATCCCCCGGCAGTCCAATCACCCGTTTAATAAAAGCATCCTGAAAATTTTGAGCTTTGAGAGCGGCTGTCGGACTAAAAACCACGATATCACCCCGTTCTGGCTTATGAAAATGATAGCTAACTTTCTCGATAATTAGGCGATCATTAATCTGGAGAGTGGGTTCCATGGAAGAAGAGGGAATATAACGGGCCTCGGCCACAAAAGTGCGGATGCCAAAAGCCAAAATTCCAGCCGTGACAATGGTTTTAACTGCTTCTAGCCAAGGATTTTCTTGGGGGACGGGAGGGGGAGAAGGTTTTTCGGATTTATGGTTCAAGCTTTCAGCCATAGAATTTTAACTTTTGAGAAGGATTAAGCTAATGCGCTCTTTAATTTTCTAGTTTAGTGATAGTAGCAGCGTAGATAATATTTTAAGACAATTTTCCCAACTAGATCACTGTTAATTTGTCAAGGCCGCATTCTGCTGCTGGAAGGGGAATTTCCTCGGGTGCAGAAAACGGTAAGATTAGTCTATCAAAAAAGACAGTTTTTCGCCACTATTAAAGGAAAAACTGAAGATTTCGAGGATCAGAACCCTACATCCCTTAAAAGTCTCTTCTAAGTCACCACTCAGATCTATTTCTGCACAAATTCCCGAATGGTCGATTGGAAACTTGGATATTAATTTAGCAAAACGACTTGACTTAGATATATGTATATGTTTGCACAAATTCCCGAACGCTCGATGCACTATCTGCGATGGGTTCTGACCATTGCATGGTTAATTCTGATATTTTCTCTGTTTTTTGACCCTATTTCAGCAAAATTAACCGATTATAATAATCTTTCTAGTCCCCTGAGAGTTGATCCCGATGTCTGTATTAAAGTCCAGGGAGTTTGCTTACCCCAATCCTCCTATCAGTTAGGTGCGCCGATTTTTTGGGGAATAGTGGTTCCTAGTGGTGTTTTTATCTTATTAGTATTCGGTCACGAACTCTGGCGGCGTATCTGTCCTTTATCCTTTCTTTCTCAAATACCGCGTGCTTTGGGTAAACAGCGTCAGAAAAAACAGACCGATAAATCGGGAAAAGTCCGCTCTGAAATCTATAAAGTGCCGAAAAACTCTTGGTTAGCTCGGAATTATCTCTATCTACAATTAAGTCTGTTATTTTTGGGTTTATGCGGACGGATTCTTTTTTATAATTCCGATCGCTTAGTCTTGGGTAGCTTTTTAATCTTTACTATTCTAGCGGCGATCTTTGTGGGTTACTGGTATGGGGGCAAATCTTGGTGTAACTATTTCTGTCCCATGAGTCCAGTTGAAAGGATTTATGGTGAACCGAGGGGGTTGCTGAATAGTACCGCTCACGAAGACAGTCGCAGTGGGATTACTCAATCTATGTGTCGTATTGTCCGAGAAGATGGTAGCGAACAAAGTGCCTGTGTTGCCTGTCAAAGTCCCTGTATCGATATCGATGCGGAAAGAGCCTATTGGGACGGGATTACTCAAAGCGATCGCCAATGGCTTTATTACGGTTATTTTGGCTTAGTTTTTGGCTATTTTATCTATTATTATCTCTATGCTGGCAATTGGGACTATTATTTCTCTGGAGCTTGGGCGCACGACGAAAATCAGCTAGAAGCCCTCTTTAAACCGGGTTTTTATCTTGGGGGTAATCAGATTCCGATTCCGAAGTTGGTAGCTGTCCCCTTAACTTTGGCAATTTGCACTTTTTTGGGTTATTTTCTCGGTAAAAAAGTTGAAAATGCCTATAAAGTCTATAGAATTCGCCAAAAGTCACCCTTACCAACCGAAATTATCCGTCATCGAGTCTTTACTGTCGGAACTTTTCTGATTTTCAATTTCTTCTTTATTTTCGGTGGTCGTCCTTTTATTAATCTTTTGCCAAAATTTTGGCATTATTTCGCTAGTATTTTAGCGGCTGTTTTGAGTAGTTTATGGTTATATCGCACTTGGATAAGGGATCCGAGTCGTTACCAACGGGAAGGACTCGCAGGAAAATTGCGTAAACAGTTGCGTAAACTGAATCTCGATACGGCTAAATATCTTGATCGGCGATCGCTGGAAACTTTGGACGCAGATGAGGTGTATGTGTTGGCCAAGATACTGCCGGATTTCACGCACCAGAACTGTTTAAAAGCCTATAAAGCCGTGTTAAAAGAGACTTTGGAGGAGGGATATACTGACTTCGGCCACAGCCTCGAAATCCTGCAACAAATGCGCTTAGAGTTGACGATTACTGAGGCAGAACATCAGGCGATTTTAACAGAGTTGGGTGTGGAATCGGCCGAACTTCTCGATCCAGAAAAGCAGTATAGTCGCGAGGATTGGTTACGTTTGCAGAGTTATCGCGATGCTTTGTTAGAAAGTTTGTTGGTGACATGGAAAAAAGACCCTGATCACAAGGTGGGATCGGAATTACTGGAAGTGTTAACCGGTAAGAGTTCTAGGGAAGCGATCAAGCATTTATTGACGGAATTGCCGGCTGCGGGAACGGAAACTGTCGAGTCTTTGCGTCGTCAGTACAGAATTACTGGTCAGGAGGAGGAAGCCATTCTCCATCGTCCTCCGGCCGATCAATTATGGCAAAATATCGCCCGCGCTTTTCAGGTCTTCGATCGTCTATCTTTTAGTAGTCAGAGCGATCGTGAGCAACAGGAGAGGATTTTATTGGAAAGATTCCGTCTATTCGATAGTGATGGTTCGGGACAAATTAGTCTTGAGGAGTTAAAAGCTTGTCTTCAGGCGATCGAACCGGGGGTGACAGACAAGAAAATCGAAGCTATGTTACAACGGGCCGATACTGGTCGCGATAACCAGATTAGTTTTCAGGAATTTCGCGACCTACTGCACCAATTCCACCAATAAACTGTCTTAGCTAAGGAGTCTTTATTTTCCCTGACTCCTTTAATTCTCTCGAAAAATAGCTGTTCGTAGGCAGGCACGGATTTCTACTATACTAGAAAGTATAAGTTAAGTTGAGGGATTTTGTCAAGCTTTTTTGAGAAAAAATTTCGAGGTTTTGCTGAACTCTATGAGGGTAAATCCGATAGGGACGACTCTCTTAGGTTTGGTGGGTAAAATGTATTCTAAGATACAGTTCCGCTGGCGAGCGAGTGGGAGGAACCACAAAGACACAAAGGACACAAAGATTGATCGATCCTCTGTAAGTTAAACTTATCACACAGAACCGAGAAGAGCCTAGGGACTATAGAGAGGGGGATTTAATAGCAAAATGTAGTATATTTTTGGTAAGGACGGCGAAGTTCATAAAAGGAGTCAGTTGCCAGTTAGTTTTAATATCTCCATTTGGTAATATTACACCCTCATAAAATTTTTTACCATAGGACAGGCCTAGTAAGTTTATAAAGAGGTCTTCTTGATTAACGCTGAATATTCCGGCCCATCTAGATACTTAAACCAGAAAACGGGTTTCTTAAAGAAACCCGTTTTCTAGTAATTTGATTAACGCTGATGTCGGGGGCTTAGATGTATAATTAATTTTGCTTAGGTACTTAATCGATCATAATTGATCATCATGTATCACATATCAAACTAATATCATTAGCAATAGTAACGCTAACTCTTCGCAACATCGCACCTTGAAACTCGCTAGGAATCTTTTGTTTATATTGAATTAGGAAGTTAGAATTATGATTTGAGAAAGCTCTAATAATATCGACATTTTGTTCGATGTTATTAATATATAGTTTCATATTATCTATTATTCTGTCGCCCAAATTTTCATCACAAGGGGTGATTATCTTTGGTTTAGTAAATTCAACTTTGAGTGTCATCTCGCTACTAAGACGAGGAAGATTGCACGTGATCTTCTGTTGTTGTCCTAACCAGTTATAGACATAACATAGTTTTCCCTGATAGATGTAGAAACTATGTCCACCAAAACATCCACCCTGTGCCATCAGAACACCTTGTAAGTCCCCTTTAGCTTTGGAGAAATCAATAGTTGCTTCGATCGCATAGAGAAGAGTATTAATGTTAGGAACAACAGCTTCGGAAATTTCCAATCCCCCTGGATAATTTGTCGGGGGAACCGTGAACGTAGGGATTTCCCTAGCAAGAGCTTCGGAAATTTCTGATTCTCCTGGATAATAGATATAGCTATCGGAAATTTCCAATCCCCCTGGATAATTTGTCGGGGGAACCGTGAACGTAGGGATTTCCCTAGCAAGAGCTTCGGAAATTTCTGATTCTCCTGGATAATAGATATAGCTATCGGAAATTTCCAATCCCCCTGGACAATAGGTATAGCTAAATGTGGTATATTGTGGGTCATCAGAAAATGCTGGGGGACGTAATTGAGGAGTTTCTGCACCCAATACCCTAGAGCAATCTTTAAATGGCATATATGCTTTAACCATCGACATTTACTTGGTAATTGATAACGGGAAAAAGTGAGAGATTTAAACGGAACTACACTGATGGACAAAATTAACCAATCAACCCTGCTGTAACTCATACTACTCAGTCCTCTATGCTAAAATGATCCAAAAAACGCAAGTTTTTAAATTGATGGGCAAAAAAGTTTAATTTTACTCAATAACCAAGGAGTTATACATAGATGTTTATTTTTGACAGTAAAACCAATATTTTAATTAATTCTCAGGAATTAACCTTTAAAAGTGAATATTTTTGCAACTTTTCTCGTTATTTTCAGAATCGAGAATTTGTCAACTTAGATGCTTTACAACTCAGTGGTGATCATTTTGAAGGGTATCTTTCAAGGATCATCATCGATAAAGTGATGTTAGAATTATCGCAACGTAATTGTTTAACGAATGTTAAGGGAGTAACCCATTCTAAAATGTGGGTTTTTGCGATTCCTTTTCAGGTGAATCCTGTCTTGTTTCAAAATTTGTACTCATTAGAAAATAACTATCTGGGGATTGTCCCCCCTAAATCAGAAATTTCCGTTTTTCAACATCCTTTTTCCAATCGTTTTCAGCTTTACGTTGATGATGATTATCTGCAACAATTGTGCCAAACTTTAGAGCTACCAGAAGCGAAAAAGTTTTTAAATTCTTCCATTTCTTCTATCGTGATTTGCCCAGAAGAAAAAATTCGTCATCTCCAACAATCTTGTCATCAACTTTATCAAATGCTATTTAATTTAGATCGTCAACAAATATCTGAGAGAAGAAAGGTATTAAAATTGAATTTTGTCAGTCAAAAATTAAAAGAAGAAATTGTCAAAGATTTTCTTTTGACTTTAGCAGCAACCAAAGATATTAAAACCCCTAAAAACACTATCAGACGCACCTCTATCCTCAAAAAAGCAGAAGAAATGATGAGAGAAAATCTGCGTTCTGATCTGAGTATTTCTACGATTTGTCAATACTTAGAAGTAAGCGAACGCACCTTAGAATATATATTTAAAGACTTCTATCAAATGTCTCCTTATAGTTATTTTAAATTGCTTCGTCTTAATGTTTTATATCAATCTCTTAACCAAAATAATCAGACAAAATTAGTTTATGAAATTGCTGAAGAATTAGGTTTTTTCCACCGGGGATATTTGGCATCTGATTATAAAAAAATCTTTGGTTACTTCCCCTCGGAAACCTAAAAAAATAGTAGGGGTAAGAATTATAATTATTGTTAGATTTATCTGACTTATTTTTGATTCAGTGCCTCTCCCGTATTTGTTTGGTAGGGGCGTATATTGTACGCCCTTTCTTCAATCCCATAACCTCAAGAGAGCCATTAATAATTAGCCCCACTGAGACTAATTTACTTAACTCCCACTAAAAAAGTTATACCGATCGCCATAATTGCCAATCCGATGAACTTGCTAATTAGAGTCGCTTGCTGGGTTAATTTTTCCTTGATGACACTGCCAAGGAAAAAAGCACCAGATGCGATCGCTAATTGGACTACGGTAAAACCGATTAAATAGGCAACTAAAGTGGCAACTCGCGCCCCGATAATGGATTCTCCGTAGGCATAACCGTGGAAAATTCCCGCGATCATTGCCAAAGTTGCCAGAGCGATCGTATAGAGATTAGAATGGTTTTGTAAACCTTTTTTCAGGGTTAAAATCACGCCAAAAATCACCACAGAAAGGGCAATAATTCCTTCAGGAAAAAGTAAATTTATTCCCTGTAAATGAATCCCCGTCCCGATTAAAGTGGCGATCGCAAAAGCGATCGGAATTAATAAACCCTGTTCCATCCCCACAGCAATTAAACCACTAGCCACCACAAAAGCTAAATGATCTAAACCAATAACTGGGTGAGCTAAACCCGATAAAAATCCGTTCCAAAAATTATCGGGAGTTTGTCCTCCCGTGGCATGATGGGCAAGGGTTTTGCTGACAAAAATTAACAGGAAGAGAGGGACAATAGTTAATATCTTTGCCCAGCTTTGACGAAAAATTATCTTCATTGATTACCTCAAAATTATGATTCGGAAACCCGCGCAACAATAGCCCGGTGTCGGGGACTGGTGGGGGTAATGATCGGTGCTTGAAACCCCGCTTCAACTAATGCCTGTTCGATATCGAGAGTAAAATATTGATCGAGATAGGGTTCGGTACTCTTGAGTAAGGTGAGGACATAAGGGGGCATTTTTCGATAAATTTCCGAGCGCGGATTCATATCCATCAGCGTCAAATAACCCCCCGATCGCAATAAACGACGCGCTTCGGCGAAAATTTCTCTAGTAGCCTGTTGGGGTAGTTCGTGGAACATTAAAAACGAAGATACCAGATCGTAGGACTGACTGGGTAATTGAGTTTTTTCTGCGGCTGCGTGTTGCCATTGAATCGTCTTTTGTTTTTGTTGAGCTTGGTATTGGGCAACGGCTAAATAGTAGGGAGAGAGATCTAACCCAGTTACCCGCGCTTGGGGATAAGTATCTTGCAGAGCGAAGCTGCTCATGCCAACACTACAGCCTAAATCGACAATATCGTTAATTTCTGCCTTGATTTGCTCCTTTAATATCCGGTGATATTCCCGCCGCAATCGCGGGTCGCCGTCCATCCCCGCCCCAGGCCAGATGGTAGAATGGACAGCATAGGCGGCAGATTCTACCTCAAAAGCTGGCAACCAGTCTAAATTGCCCTTTTCGTAAGCGTGGAAAGAACAAACGTAGTATTCGGGATAGACGAGATCGGGGTTTTCTACCGCTTGCAGTTCCTGACTCCAATCCCGTTGCTGCCATTGTTTGACGGTTTCCCGCCAAGGTACGCCTAGTTTTTCGGCTCTTTTAATCATCATATTGCGCGCCTGATAGCGAGCGATGTCAAAAAGCGGTTTTATGCCGAGAATACGGTTAACTAGACCAGAAACAGGATTAAAGGAGGTTGGAACGGGTGTAACTGTCATAGAAAAGCTTCGATCGTAAATTTTCCCTTTTTCATCTTATAACAGTAATCAGTAATCAGTAATCAGTGAAAAGACAGTAATGTCACCGCCATTTAATACTGCTCAGTTAATACCACTGACTGAAAACTCACATCTGATAACTGTTGACTGACAACAGCAAAAAGCTCCCTAACCCCCATCGGGCTAATTTTTATTATGAGAACAATCGCTGAAATCAACGACAAAATTGCTAAAAAAACGGCTGTAGTCTGGACAGTAGAGGAATTAAAAAGCCGTGTGAGTGAGATGGGAATTAAGGAAGTTTTTTCCCAAGTAGATGTGGTTTGTACGGGAACTTTTGAACCGATGGAATCTTCGGGGGCAATTATTAATTTAGGTCAGACGGATCCGCCGATAAAAATTCGTCAATGTTGGTTAGATGGGATTCCTGCTTATGCTGGTTTTGGGGCGGTGGATTTATATTTAGGAGCCAGCGCTATTAGTGATCTAGCAACCAAAAATGAGAATTTAGAGGGAGAAAATCCCGAAAGGGGTGGCGGACACATTATTGAGGATTTAATCGCTGGAAAATCGATTCAATTGCGCGCTGTCGGACAGGCCACCGATTGTTATCCTCGCGCTTCTTTTGAAACGATTATTTCTAAGGATACCATCAATCAATTTTATCTTTTTAATCCTCGCAATCTCTACCAGAATTTTATCGTCGGAGTCAATGGGGGAGAGCGGACTTTATATACTTATTTAGGACCACTACAGCCGCGATTAGGTAATGCGGTTTATTCTAACCCTGGGGCAATTTCTCCCCTGTTAAATGACCCCGATTTAGAGGCTATAGGCATCGGTACGCGCCTTTTTTTAGGAGGAGGAATCGGTTATATTGCCTGGGAAGGAACCCAACATTTTCCCCTGCAAAAACGCCTACAAAATCGCACTCCTATTGGACCCGCTTCCACTCTAGCCTTAATTGGTGATGCTAAACAAATGAATGCTCGCTGGGTGCGGGGTTGTTATTTCAAAAATTATGGGGCTTCTTTAATGTTAGGAGTAGCAGTACCGATTCCGATTTTAAGCGAGGAAATTGTTCGACATTGTGCGGTAAAAGATGAGGAAATTGTCGCTCCAGTGGTGGATTTTTCCATTCCCCGGCGAGTCCGTCCTACCTTTGGTTTAATCACTTATGCTAAACTAAAAAGCGGTCGGATTATGATCGAGGGAAAAAGTGTTAGGGTGGCTCCTTTGGCAAGTATTTCCCTGTCCCGGGAAGCAGCTTTAGAATTAAAAGCACTGATCGAATCGGGAGAATTTACCCTCACAGAACCCGTGGCAAAAATTAATCTAGAGCGGACTTTTATTCCCCAGGATCGTTGGGGTGGAAAATTATCAATTGAGTGAAGAGTTAAAGGATTGTGTGTAGGTGGTGTTATTTTAGTAAACCTAGTTACCAGTTTACTCCCCTATCTGTAAGCTTCCCCCTTCCCCTTTTCCCTATCCATGAGACTGTGAATTTAATCTTGTCCAACTACCTAAGTAGTCGTGCAAAATTAATTTCCTAGTAAAGATAGGCAAAAGGCAAGAGGCAAAAGGCAAGAGGGGGTTAGATATGTGTAATTAATCTTGTCCAACTACCTACAAGTTAAGACGGCACTGGAGAAGGCAGTAGCGATAACATGATAGGTTAGATCTGATTGACAATGTAATGTTAGGAAAATAATGACCAGAGTAAATCCGAAGTTAATTATTCATGGGGGAGCGAGTTCCCTAGAGGATAAAGGTGGTTTGGAATCAGTGCGCGATTCTCTCCGGGGGATTGTGAAGAATATTTACAACCTCCTTGACAATGGTGCTAGTGCTGTAGAGGCGGTGACAAAAGGATGTATGTTACTGGAGGATGAACCGCGATTTAACGCTGGGACTGGTTCGGTGGTGCAATCGGACGGTCAGGTGCGAATGAGCGCAGCCTTAATGGATGGTCGTCACCAGCGTTTAAGCGGTGTCATTAACGTCTCGCGGGTACAGAATCCCATTAGCCTAGCCCAATTTCTCCAAAGTCAAGAGGATCGCATTCTCTCGGAAATTGGAGCTGCAGATCTGGCCAGAGAATTACAAATTCCCCTCTATGATCCCCTAACCGATTATCGGATTCAAGAATGGATGGAGGAGAGAAAGACGAACTTTAATCGCAAAATGGCCCGTTTATTCGCCGATTCCTCAGCACAACGGGGAACTATCGGGGTAGTGGCTCTTGATCAGCAAGGAGACATCGCCGCCGGAACTTCTACCGGGGGTAAGGGATTAGAAAGAATCGGTCGCGTTAGTGACAGTGCCATGCCGGCTGGCAATTATGCGAATTCAGAGGCTGGAGTAAGTTGTACGGGGGTCGGGGAAGATATTATCGATGAGTGTTTAGCCGCTAAGGTGGTCATTCGCGTCACCGATGGTTTTTCCCTCACCGCTGCCGTGGAGAAATCCATGCGCGAATCCCAAACTAATGGTCGGGATCTGGGCATGATTTCCCTTGATCGTCAGGGTAATATTGTTTGGGGGAAAACGGCGGAAATTCTCTTGGCTGCCTATCATGACGGTCAGGCGATCGGTGATACCCTAGAATGGCACGGTGAAAACGTCGGTTTAATCGGTCATCTGGCTGCCAGATAGTGGAACAAACTGCGATCGAGCCTAGTCTTCTCGGTTAATCTGTACAAGATACTTCTTCTCGAAAAATCTCCGTGTGGCAATATATTATCCCTATTTTTGACCCCGATGTGAAAAACTGGTCAGCCGAAGCGCGATTATTGCGCTGGATGACTTTTTTGTGGCTGTTAGTCGGGTTGGTGGTGCTTTTTTCCGCTTCCTACGCTCTGGCTGACAGTCGCTTTGATAACGGACTACACTATTTCATCCGCCAATTAATCTGGCTTTGGATTGGCTTAATTGGCTTTAATTTCCTAGTGCGATTGCCGATCAAGAATCTCCTCAAAATCGCACCCTGGATGATTTTATTAGTTTTAGGATTAATTTTGATCACTCTCATCCCCGGTTTGGGAGCTAATATCAATGGTGCCACCCGTTGGATTAAAATCGGGCCGATTCTCTTGCAACCATCGGAATTGATGAAACCTTTTCTCGTCCTGCAAGGGGCGGCCGTTTTCGGTGGTTGGCCCCGTTTAAATATTAATCAACGGTTAACTTGGATCGCCATTTTTGGGCTAATTCTAGCTGGCATTCTCTTACAACCTAACTTGAGTACCACTGCTCTGTGTGGTATAACTCTCTGGCTGATCGCTCTTGCCTCTGGTCTGCCTTTATCCTACATGACCAGCACCGCTCTACTCGGTGTAACTATGGCCGTGGTTAGTGTTACTTTCCGCGAATACCAGAGAAAACGGATTTTATCTTTCCTAGACCCCTGGCAGGATCCCCGGGGTGATGGTTATCAATTAGTGCAGAGTTTACTGGCCATCGGTTCTGGCGGAACCACTGGCAGCGGTTACGGTTTATCCCAACAAAAATTATTTTATCTACCCTTCCCGGATACGGATTTTATTTTCGCTGTCTTTGGCGAGGAATTTGGTTTTATTGGCGGTATTTTACTGTTAGTCATGCTATTTCTCTACGCTACTCTCGCCCTGATCGTGGCGGTTAAATGTCGTCATCGCATCAAAAAATTAGTGGCGATCGGAGCGATGGTTATTTTAATCGGTCAATCTCTGTTAAATATCGGTGTAGCCACTGGTTCTTTACCCACTACAGGCCTACCTTTCCCTCTCTTTAGCTATGGCGGCAGTTCCAGTTTAGCCAGTCTCTTTTTAGCTGCCCTCTTAATCCGGGTGGCTAGGGAAGAAAATGACCCCGATCGAGTTCCCACCAGTAAAAAAAGTCCTCAGAAAACTGTCTCGGTTTTCAGTCATCAGTGATGAATGATGAATGGTTCTTCGGTTTATATCTGGACTTCCCCCATACATAAATACTAGAAAATTAACAAAACCCTTACTGCAGGTCGCTTCTAAGAAAAAATTGAAAAGAGGCTACTGGGTACATTTTTCCCTTGAAAATGGACGTTCGGCGATGCTCAGTCGAGCCGTCGAGCCGCTGTACCGTTGACTGTATCTGGAGTAGAGCGATTCCGTAGAGTTGGCTGTATAGTGATCGCTAACCTGATTTTAACAGATAGTGTCATTAATCTCTAGAGTAAGGGATGCGCTCTGTAGCCATGTTTTTGCTGGTTTTCTGCCCCAAAACAAGCTATAATGGTCTAAAGGTCAAATTTGAAAATTTTTGCCTCAAACCCTATCTGCGTAAGAACTTCAGGATTTTGTGTTCAGTAGTTCATTGGTATTATATGACTTGAACTCAGTCTCTGTAAGACTTTTAGCCATAGCTAGTATGTTTATACGGGGGAAGTCCAGTTAAAACAGCTTCTAAGCAGAACATTAAGTCTAATTAAAGTGGAACGATTAAATCCTCAAAAAACCGGCAAGCTCCATCGCCCCTTATGGTTAATTTGGGTGGGAGAAGCATTTTTGCCTTTAGAAAAAGTGTGGTCACAATATGCACGCCGTTTTAGAGTTGACCATTGGTATCGCTTTGCGCTCGCAAAGATTACACTGGAATTTACCATCTTTGAGTACAGCTGTTCAATGTGACAGATGGAGTGATTTAATGCCGTTGATGACTTGGCAACTTTGGTTAGCCAAAGATTTAGTAACAGATTATCATCTTCCCTGGCAAAAACCACAAACAAATTTAACTCCTGAAAGAGTGGCACAATCCCTATTTTCACTTTTAGTGGAGATTGATTCACCTGCCCAACCACCCAAAACCAGAGGAAAGTCTCCTGGCTGGGAAAAAGGTCGCAAACGAAGTAAAAGAAATACCTATCCTACTGTAAAAAAACGATATTCTCCCCCTAAAAAATCGCAAAAGAAAGCATCCTAACTCTACTTTTTGCTTCAAGATTTTTGATTTCAGCTATTTTCATAAAGCTGGATTATTTTCGGCTGACTTTTTTAGTCTAAACTACAGATAGTTGCTTTGTACTTTATTTTCAATGCCAAAAATCGGGGTTAATACTCTATTTATTTCAAAATGAGAATTGCTGCCCCTACAGTAACGGATTTTGTCCACGATGTAGGGGCGAACTGCGTTCGCCCAAAAGGTACATTATCAAAGCGCAAGTCCCATAAATACTTTAAGGTTCAATACTGACAATCCAAGTACCGACGTAGAGACGGACGGGAATATTGCCAGAGGCAGTCACATCACAGGTAAAGTAATAAGTGCCTAATTCGGGATTTCTGACATTAGACATGACGATTTCAACTTTGCTGGTGGGATCGATCGCTTGTTCGGGGACAATTTGAATAACACGACTATCCTTATCCCAAATCACTTCCTTTAAAGGTAAAGATTTGCCGTTGATGCGTACCTCGATTTTATTGGTGTCAAACTGGCCGTTAAAATAATCAGGATAGGAAATAAAAAAAGCTGAAGCCCCTTGGGAGAGTTTTTTCGGGGGAATATAGAGTTTATAACGATCCATTTGCTTGGGACGACCGCCAAATTGCAAGAAATAATCTAAGATATCCTTGCGATCAACTCCGCTAAAAATTGTTAGGCCAGGGTTGCCATTGGCTAAAGTTATTTTTGGTAAAATAATTCCCGCACCTACCGCTAAGGATAGAGCAATCAAAGCGGGTGTCTTAGCATATTTAATTATTTTTGTCAAGAGTTTTAACATAAATTTTAACCCAAGGTGAGGGGGATGGTGATGGCCGCAAGAGGCCGAATACAGTTCAACTGTAACAAAACTTGATCGTTTCTTACCTAGACCTTTGCCAGTCCGATAAGTGTCTTGGTTAACGCTTCATCGCTCGTGCCATATCCCGTTGATCCTGACGACGTTTCAAATCTTCGCGTTTATCGTGTAATTTCTTGCCTCTACCGAGGCCAATGCTGATTTTTACCCAACTACCTTTAAAATACATCTTCAAAGGCACAAGAGTTAAGCCTTTCTGTTCCACTTGACCGATAAGCTTGCTGATTTCCTTTTTGTGCATCAACAATTTTCTCGTCCGGCGCGGATCGTGATTAAAATATTCGCTACTCTGTTCGTAGGGGGAAATATGAACATTAATTAACACCGCTTCACCATTGCGGACTAAAACGTAACCATCCCGCAGGTTTACCTTACCAGCGCGCACAGATTTAACCTCAGTCCCCACCAACTGCACCCCCGCTTCAAAAGTCTCTAAAATCTCGTAGAGATGGCGTGCTTGCCGGTTATCAGTGATAATTTTGATTTTGTCGTCTTGATTGGCCATAAGTACCTAAGCAAAATTAATTACACATATCTAACCCCCTCTTGCCTTTTGCCTCTTGCCTTTTGCCTATCTTTACTAGGAAATTAATTTTGCACTACTACTTATAGTCAAGTGAAAAGTGAAAAAGCTTTTGGGTGTTGGGGTGTTAGGGTGTTGGGGTGTCAGGGTGTTGGGGTGTTAGGGTGTTGGGGTTTTAGGGTTTTAGGGTGTTGGGGTTTTAGTTGAAATTCCCCATTTCCCCATTTCCCCATTTCCCCATTTCCCCATTTCCCCATTTCCCCATTCCCCCATTTCCCCATCTTACTCGCTCTTTTGCTCTCTCTGGACTGACTGCTGGCGGCTCTTTGGTGATCACCGGCCTTGTCAGGGGGAACGAGAAGGGGGAAAATGAGAGCAGTGTTAAATTTTTATGAAGTTTGGTTCTGTGGACAAAATTCGTACTGTTTCCGATAGTAAGCGTGATTTTTATACTCGCCACACCCGCCCCATCAATTCGGTATATCGGCGCGTGGTTGAGGAATTATTAGTTGAGATGCACCTGCTCTCCGTTAATGTAGATTTCCATTATGATCCAATTTATGCCCTTGGTGTGGTTACTTCTTTCGAGAAGTTCATGGAAGGCTATCGTCCGGGGGAGGATAAACCGAATATTTTTAATGCTTTGTGCCAAGCGGTTAACGGTAATTCCGAAGTTTATCGTCGTGATGCCGAAAATATGATCGCTATTGCCAAAGAAACTAATATTGATTCCTTGCTTTCCCAACTGCAAAACCCTGCTTTAGGTGGTAACAATCAGTTATCTGATAGTCTAGTTTCGGTGATTAATGCGCCTAAGTTTAAGTATAGTCGCCTGTTTGCCATCGGTCTTTACACTATTTTAGCCGAAGCACAACCGGACATAATCAAGGAAAAAGAAAAACGCGAACCAATTTTGCAAAAATTCTCAGAAATTCTGCATCTCTCCAGCGAGAAACTGCAAAAAGACCTCGATGTTTATCGCGGTAATCTCGATAAAATGGATCAGCTGCTCAAGGTTATCGAAGATGCTCTAGAAGCAGAAAAGAAAAAACGTCAACAAAAAGAACAGGAAAAACAAACCACCCTGCAATAAAGGCTCTCAACCGGAAATTACCGCGTGCAGACAAGGGAATGGGGAACAGAAAAAGGATTAAATCGGCTCTCTTTCTTTACTGTTCCTTCTGACCTCGTTCTACAATTAGGATCGGCAACCCTCAATATTTATTTCCCGTGACTAACTCCTCCATCACCGCACCCGTAACCGATATTTTGGCAAAAGCGCGGTCAGGGGCAAATTTATCGGCAAAAGAAGCGATTATCTTGCTAGAAACTACCGATAACCGTTTAATTGCCCAGATTCGGGAAACGGCCGACTTTTTGCGTCGTCAACAGGTGGGAGATACCGTCACCTACGTGATCAATCGCAACATTAATTTTAGTAACATTTGTGAGCAGCATTGCAGTTTTTGTGCATTCAGACGCGATGAAAATGAAGAGGGAGCATTCTGGCTTAATTTAGAGGAAATTATCGCTAAAGCGACGGATGCTGTCCATCGTGGGGCCACAGAAATTTGTATGCAGGGAGGATTAAACCCAAAAGCCAAGATTAAGGGCAATTCCTTAGACTATTACCTAGAAATTGTTAAAAACCTGAAACAAGCCTTTCCTGACCTGCATTTACACGCTTTTTCGCCTCAAGAAGTCCAATTTATCGCTAGGGAAGACGGTTTAAGCTACGAAAAAGTTATCGCTTCCCTGCAAGAAGCAGGAGTCAATTCTCTCCCGGGGACGGCTGCCGAGGTGTTAGTGGATGAGGTAAGATGGGTAATCTGTCCGGAAAAAATCGATGCTGCCACTTGGTTAGAAATAGTCGGTGTTGCTCATCGCTTGGGGTTACATACCACCAGTACCATGCTCTGCGGTCATATTGAAACCCCTCGCCAACAGGTGCAGCACCTTGAAAAAATTAGAAAACAGCAAGAAATCGCCCTAGAAAATAATTATCCAGCTAAAATCACCGAATTTATTTTATTGCCTTTTGTGGGACAATCGGCTCCCAAACCCCTGAGAAATCGAGTCGGACGAGATCAACCAATTTTAGCTGATACATTAAAATTAACAGCAGTGGCGCGGATTTATTTGGGCAATAGCATTAAAAATCATCAACCCAGTTGGGTAAAATTGGGCTTACAGGGGGCGACAGAAGCCTTAAACTGGGGTTGCAACGATCTCGGTGGTACTCTCATGGAGGAACATATTACCACTATGGCCGGGGCTCTGGGCGGTACTTGTTTGACCGTCGAGGAATTAGCAACGGCGATTAAATCCCTCGATCGCCCCGCCCGTCAACGGGATACAATCTATTAGTTCTCATGACTCGACGCTGCAGAGCGGGAGAAAAATAGGGAGGAAGGCGGAATACTGAAGACACGGGAAGTTTTTCACTGAGGGTTTGATGATCACTATAGCCTGTTCTCAGGCAGACAGATCATTTTTCTTGCTAAAAATCCTCGTGGGAAAAGAGGGAAGTGTTAGGGTGGTCCAAAATTGCGATCGAGAATCGGCTAAAGTTCAGATTGGCGAGCTTAGGTGTTAAGATTGTTTGCAATCAAACTCAACTTTTTTTAGTAATAAATAGATCAACAATATTCTGTAAACTTATATATAGAAACCTCAAGAAATATGTTAATTTGCGCTCTTTAAGACAGTAAATTCTGATAGACGATCTAGAGTAGTAAGTATAAATACCGCACCTAATTTTACCTAGTCACGCCAGCTGTCTAACTCATCTATTTCACTTCCGCACAGAGTTAAAACGTCCTTTGTTACGTTCTGAGAGGCAAAAAAATGACTACTCAACTACAACAAAAAGCCGAACTTGAAATCGTCACCTTGAACCCTGTTTACGGAGTTAACTATAACAAGGGTTACATCGGTTTTACCTATGACGGAACAAATCCAGTCGGTCGGGGGATTGCTTATTTTACTAAGTGGGATAAAATCAGCAATATTTCTGCTACTCACGCTCTCATCGTTACGGGTGAAAATACCTGTATTGAAGCGAATGCTGGCACGAATATGGTGGAAGAAAATCCTCTGTATCCCTATTTTGAACCTTCTAATTGCCAAATTTTCTTCCGCAAACCCAAAGATTTAACTGACGAGATTGCAGAGCGTATTGTTGAGATTCTCAAACCAGAAGTAGGTAAAAAATATGACTATAAACTAATCCTAGCTCATGCCTTTTCTGGAAGTTTACCCGGTCAAATACTCAATCTTTTATCACGGCAAAAAATCAAAAAATTACTGTCTGAAGCTCTCAACTGTCCTGATAAATGGATTTGTAGTGAGTTAGCAGCTTACGCTTTAGATGAGCAACCTGAATACCGAGATATCGGAGTTCTGATCAATCCTAATTCTACCATTAATCCTCAAAAATTATTTGAAGATGATCTGATTTTTCAGGCGTGGGAAAATCAGGTTGCAGCAAAGTTTAAAGATTTAATCACCGGGACAACAGTAATTGCTTAGATGTATTACCTGCATTATTGATGCCATCAGGAGAATATCAAATGACCACGACAACTATTGCTAGAGTTCCTCTTCACGAACCGGGAAAATTACTTGATCCCTATATCAAGGATAATGATGCTTTAATTGCTCCTGCGGAGGATTTTACTATTTCGATCAATACAGTTTCACTGCAACTATACACTAAATACAAAGGTGATTATTTAGCAGGACAGTGGGATAATAACTATTTCGCCCTTGTCAGTCAGATAGGATTAGGAGATCAAGAAACCCCTATTTTAAAGGTTCACTATCTTAATCACATCTCTGGAATGACTTTAGATGTAACAGATATTTGGGCTGAAAATGTTGCTGTCATTGAAGACTTTCAAAAAGATGAAAAATCTCAGCGATTGTATTTATCATTTAGTAGTTTTTGTCAAGGATTAGGACGTTCTACTTTAGAACAAGTTACCAATTCATTGAAGCAAGTTGTGGGAACTGTAGGGGCGGCTTTTCCTAGTTTAATACCTTATACAACACTGGGAAGTACAGCCTTACAGGGCATTAATAATATTCTAGCCACTGTTCTTGAAGCTAGATTTCAACCCCAAGTGAAAACATCAACTTTTGGTCTTTATCCTGCTAACGTTGAGCAAAGACCTGTGATTGGAGAAGCTCCCTTACAAACAGGAGCTTATGCCTTTTTCTTTGAACCCGTTGAGATAGAAACCTTGAAAATGGGATCGAATGGGATTGTGACTGCAACTAATAATAAACCCGTCAGTCCTTACATTGTAGTTAACATCAAAAAAGGGATTACTTTAGCCCCCAGTCAAATCGAGAAAAACTTAGCCACTGAAGTATTAGAAGCTTACCACAGAACTACTAACTATCCTCTAACCACTTCTAATACTGTGATTCCCTACTTCAATGCTTTAGAAGAATTGGGTAAAACTATTCGTTTAGCTAGTTCTACTAAGCGGTATTTTGAGTTAAAACAAAAAGGTGAACGAGTGACTGAAGCGGAAGCAAAACGTCTAGAGATTCTCTTGGCTTACTTAAAGGAAAATCTTAAGAATTTTGAGCAGTAATCAATTAATTTACATTCCCTAACTTTTAGTATTTGGAAACTGTTTAATAATAGGAGGAAACGATTATGATCTTCTCATGGACTGATTATGTGCGTGCCGTTGCTACCACCGAACAAATTCCCACTCGGTATCGCAAATTACGGGTTGTTCAATTAGCACAAGCAATCGTTGAATCTGCACGAGGTACGAGTAAACTTTTTCAAGAAGCGGGAAACCCCGGTGGACTCAAATGGCGAGATAAAATTGACGACAATTACACCGAAAAAATCACCCATCAAATTTGGTTAGTTACCCCTAGCGAACCCAATGGTTGTTATTGGTGTCATTGGAAAACCGCAGAACAGGCCGCAATGGGATATTGGCGGTTTATCGGTCGTCCGAATTCCCCCTATCAGGGATGGGAAGCCTATGATAATGATCCCGAAGGCTATTTACAATATATTTGGGAAAAGGGCTATGCCACCGACCCAAACTATGTCAGTAAGGTCAAAAATGTTTTCCCTGAAGCTCAAAACTTACTAGATGAATATGGTGGAGAACAACCTCCTCCATCACGGATTTTCAAAGTTGCTATTATGCCAGGACATGGAGGGACAGATTCAGGGGCAGTCAACCATACGTTAAATTTACGGGAAAAAGACTACAACTGGAAAGAAGCAGTGGAAATTAAAGCCCGTTTAGAAGCGGAAGGCAATTATCAAGTGATTATCTGTCGTCAAGAAAATGAATTAGCTTCCCTTTCCACCTTGCAACAACGAGCTAATGACAGTGGTGCAAATGTTTGTTTGTGTCTGCATCATAATGCTTGTAACCGACAGGCAAAAGGTTGGTGGTTATTTTATGTGAATCGGAGTCCAGAATTTGAGAAATTTATCAAAATCATGGATAAACACTTCCGAGGACTGCCTTTACAAGCACGGGGTTATGAATACGCTGGAACGCCCTTTGCCCATGACTGGTATAGTCGTGTCTGGAATTGTACCCATGATTGTACTATGCCCACCATATTGCTTGAAAGTTGCTTCATTGACAATGATGAAGATGCTCGTTGGTTGAGAGATGGCGGTTATCAGCAAATTGTTGAGAAAATTTGTGCGGGAGTTAAGGAATATTTAGGAAGTCAACCACCCATCGTTAATCCACCTCAGTCCGAAAAATTCGTCTTTGTCTGTGATGCCAATCCGCCTTTAAATGTGCGGAAAGGTGCAGGAAGTAATTATGATCCTGTGGGGCGTTTAGATAACGGGACACGATTAACGGTTGTAGGTGAAGAGGGCAATTGGCTGAAAATTAGTAAACCGATTGAAGGTTATGTTCATCGTGACTTGACAAAATCTTCCTATTGCGTGTTTGTCAATGACCCAAATCCGCCCTTAAAAGTCCGTTCAGGAGCAGGAACAAACTTTTCAGTGGTGACAGAACTGACTAATGGCACACCCTTAAACGTGATAGGGACGGATGACAATTGGCTCCGCATTGATAAACCTGTGGAAGGTTATGTCTTTACTTCTTTAACTTCCTCGCTGCATCGAGTCTTTGCTGCTGATGCCAATCCTCCCTTAAATGTGCGCTCTGGACCTGGAACTACCTATGAAAAAGTGGGTCAATTAGACAATAACACGGCTTTAACTGTCGTAGATGCTGGTTTGGATAGTCAAGGTGCGAGATGGATTCGTATTAGTTCACCTTGTTCCGGTTGGGTTCTAGAAAGTTTAACCTCTGATCGCCTGATGGGTTCGGGAATCAACCCTCCTGCTTCTAATCTATCGGAAAGTGAGCAATACGATTATTGTGCCGAGATTATCACCCATAATGGCGGAACATTGCGTAAACGCAACTTAATCTCTTTCCGGAAGGAAACCAGTACAAAAGTCAATCAAGGGAAAGGTCTTTATGATGATGTAACTTTCATGATCTGGAAAGACAATTCAGGAAAGAAATGTGTCAAGCGGTACACCTCTAATACAGAACCTTCCTATCAATATACAGGTCGCTATGGAGTTGATGCAAATGGGGATGGACGGAAGGATTTAGGGCGTTTACCAGAGGGTTATGGCTCTTCGTTACCCTTTATGCTGAATCAACAGACAAGATGCCAAGACAACATACTTCTAACCCAAAAATTCCGAAAGTTTCTAAAGCCATAGGCTCTCCGTTTTATTAGTTTAAGTTTATTGTTGATTCCCTCGACCACCCCATTTGTTGTCCTTTGCTCGAAATAACTAATTATTTCTCCAAACCAGTTTCGGATTGTTTGACAACTCTTAGTAAAAACACTGGAGGATTTTGCCAACCATTCCGAGATGGATAGCATTCCCTCTGTCGGATTCTCTGAGGTTTCATAAATCTTTCTAAATTCTTCCTTTAATTCCTGCATCTTTTTCAAATTTGGAAAATTTTCTTTGATAGCTTCTAGTTTAATTTTTTGGGTTTCCGTTAAATCTTTTTCATTTTTTAACAAGCTATATTTACTTCGCTTTAAAACTTCTAGCTTCGCTTCTTTTTTCGCTTTCTGTTTTTGGCTCTTCGGGACTTGGTATGGTTCGATATGGGAGCATAAATCGACTAAATCCTTATCTGGCAAGAGACTTAATTGATTAGTTCGCTCTAGATCAAAAATAATTGACAAAAATCACTAAATGCCTTTCTATATAAGGGTTCCATCCCTTATAACCCCTGTCCATTGCATAACAGAAACCCAAGAACCCTGTTTTTTATTTTTCTGCGCTTCTACGGCTCTTTTTTCTGCTTTTCTTTGTTCGTCTAACTCTTGATTAATTTGTTTCATTACATGGAATCTATCGGCGACTACCTCGGCCGATGGCATCAATTCTTTCACCAAATTTTTATAGGGCAACCAAAGGTCTATGCTGACTTCTTCAATTTGCTCTAATACCTCTTTTCCCCACCCTGTAAGCGTTTCCCTCAATTCTTCTTGTGTTCGCTTCTCTAGAATAGCTATTAGTTTTCCCGTATCTAAATTTACTAAAACCGCACAGTAATTTTTTTGTCCTTTGACTAGAGCGATTTCATCAATTCCTAGTCTTTTTAATTTCGATAGGTCTGTCTCTGTAATTTCTTCAGCTATGTCCTCTATCATTCTTTGAATCTCTTCTTCCGTTACGTCATTTCTTCGGCTAACATTTAAAATATCTCCTTCTTTTAATTGTTCGAGTATATTCTCGGCTAGTCTTTTCGTATAGGTTCGTTTCTTGGCGACAAAATCTAACTCTTCACTAAAGGGTTTTCGACAATTATCGCACTTAAATTGACGACGATTAACTTGTAGGTACACTGGTTGACCTGAGAGCGGTAAATCTTTGACTAAATGTCGATGATTTTGGTGGAGTTTATCGCTCTCTAACCCACAACGAGGACAGACTGCTTTTTTATTTTTCGATTCGACTGGTCAAACTATACCGATATTTTCTAGGTGTAGATAGCCTTGAATAGAGGTTCCTTGTAGGTTCAAAAATTTGTCAAGTATCATAAGTAAAATACTCTGGTTTTTGGCTATTATATCAAATCTTAACTCGATTGTCTATCTTTTTGTATTAACCAGTTTGTGCCTTAAACCTTTTCCTGTATGGGTTTCAGCTATTTTTGGGCGTAGGCTCTCTCATCGAATTTTATTTTAAGTTAATTATTTGCATAACAGTTACCGAAGAGCCGGAAATCAATTAAAAATTATTGGTGAACTGATCCAAAGTCCTCAAATCGATTCTAAAGTTCTCTTTCAAGGTCTAGATGTGAATTCTAACAAGATTATCAGTGCCGTGAGTCGTGCTATTGATGAGGCGGAAACCAAGGCTAATCAATCATTAGGAGATAAAGTGGCGTGTGAACAAGCCAATGCTTTTAATGCGGAAGGAGCAGTAGCCATTCCTGAGCCTTTATCCCTCGAAAAATTCAAGATTTGGATTGGCTTACGTTCTCCCGTTGTCACATTAGACGCTAAGAATTATGCTGTTTTACTATCAATGGCTAATCTGGATAACTATCAATTCGATGGTGCAACACTTCTAGATTTAGGGGGACGGGGAATCAGAGAAATTACCTTTGATAATAACCAGATTTGGGGAATTGCTGGCGGGCCGAAAGATGGTCAAGATAATTTCGTTTTTTGGAAACTATCGGCTGAGTATCTCAAACCCAATACGATTCTTAAACCTGAAATCCTTCGAGAATTACCCCAGTCATCAGAAGGATTAGCGATCGTTGATGGAACAGCCTATATTTTGATTGATGGCAATAGTGGGGATTCTGGAAATCAGTGTGCAATACCTGCCAAGTTTATGCAATTTACTGTCCCTAATTAGGGTTATGTCCTCAAATTTTGCTAGTTTTGAGACTTAGATAATCCTCTGATATTGAAAAAAAGGAGAATCAATGATGACTAACCAAAAACTGAAAGCTCTAGTCAATACTGTTATCAAACAATCTACCCTAGATAGCAGTCAGATTACTGATCTTACTCAAAAATTTTCCTTGACAGCAGGAGATGAACTTGAGATTAATAATTACAAATCTGCCGACAATAATCACTGGGAATTAGAATTAACAACCCCTGTTAATCAGATGACGAAATGGTTCGCTTATATTCCCCATGTCGAAATTAAAAGTAATGACCCTGTGGCCAAGATATTACAAGACATTAAGCAGTCTAAATTTAAGGTGTATCATCGACCAACAGAACAAGATTTAGAAGGAGTGGGGATTCCCCCTAATGGACAAGACAACCGTTCAGAAAGAATTTGTCCTGTTTACGTTCTTAGTCCAAGAAGACAAACAGATTCTTTAGTTAGACAACTGATTACACTGCTTCCGGTCAAGGATACAGCGTTCATTATTGCAGAACGATTGGTACAATATCCCGAAGATTATCTCCCCAGTATTTCTCAATTTGAAAAAGCGGTTATTGTCCAATCTTTTGTTGGTGTCGGTCCTCCTCAACCCGATCCAACTCCTTATCCAGATTGGGCAAAAGAAAGACACGACAAAGAGTTGTGGAGACTCGCACAATCTATCCGTCTATTACAGTCGATAAATCGAAAAATCTCAGCTGTCGTTTGTGCGATGGGAGATTCTCAAAAACATTCATCCAAAGATGTGCGAGAAACAATGCAAACGAGATTAGACAATCTTCTGGATAAGTATAATCTCTCGGCTCTCAAACAGCCAATTACTTGGGGAGCAGATGAATTAGTAGCAATGGGAATCGCTCAAACTCTTCCTAAAACTAAAGTGCGTGTCCGCATCTCTAATGAGGAGACTGAAATGTGGTACGACGGGAGACGACCACCACGAGAACTTGTGACTGAAAAATTACAAGCAGTTGGTTTAGAGGAATTAGAAACTGACTGGGATTTCGAGGTAGCTATTTTAACTCGTCGTCAAAATGGTAGTATTAATGATTATCAGAAAGACGACAGGGAACAAGCGAAGTTAGATGAGCATTTTCTGGCTAAATACAAGAACTATTCTTCCGAGCAACGCGCTAAATTAGTCATCATTGATGGCCGACTTTTTAATGGGGCTTGGAATGTAACTTCTGTGTTACCTTATGATGATTTATTGGCCTTCGGTAGTTGGGGAACATTTGGCAATTGTGTTGGCTCAACTTTGGCGGTGGCAAAAATTCTTTTCTACGCTAAAAATCCCGCCGCTCAAAGACAACTTTACCTAGAGGCAATTGCTCATGATGTTTTTGCTAATGGCTATAAAGAAGTTCAACGATCCGAAGAACCTAAAAGCTTCTGTAATCAGCTAAAAAATCAAACAGGAATAACTTTCAAGCATTACGACGGATATGATAATCCTGCTACGGTCAAAAAAGTCTTTGAGGTCTTAAATCGGCGCGTTAATGCCAGAATGCAAGAACATTTTACTGGACTTCCTTTTGTTAATAACCGAGTCTTCCGAATTACCCCGCAATTTTGGCGCACTTTTGAGAGTGAAGTCCACATCTGGCCAAGATTACCAGAGGAAATTCATAAAGTTGGTATCTATCGTACCGATCTGGAAGCGATCGCTTTTAATCCTTCATTGGGTGATCAATTCGTCTAACAGTCAATTTTTCAACAATCTCATAGGAGAAATACCATGACTTCCTTACAAATTATCAATCCTACTGATCAGGCTCGATTTGAACGTCTAAAACCTGTTACTTTTACAGGCAAAGTAGATCCTGGAATAGTCACTGTAGAACTAAAAGCAGATGACAAATATTCCCTAGGTAATAATCAGGTTAAAGCAGACGGTTCTTGGTCGATTACTTATTCAGGATTCACGAATCCTGGGAAGCGCAAAATTACTGCCTTTGGCTATGATCAAACTAATCATGAAGAAGAAACCAGCATTATAATTTATGTGGCCGATTCCTCAGATTATACTAAAACTATTTATGAGGGTTTAGTTTTAGATGCTTACAAAAAACTTGAACACGCCCAGTCTCTACCAACTGATCACAAGTTAAGTGATGCCGAAGGATGCCAGTTATTTGAACAAGGAATCCTACCCATTCTTCAGTCAAAAGCAACCTTTATGGAAGCAACGGAGGAAGGTCATAAGAAACTAGAGAAATTAGTTGAACAAAACAAAGATTAATACGGTATTCATCATGCACCCTGTGCTTATTCTGTCTCCTGTGTGATGAAATATCTGGCTGAAAAGTTAGGATTAGCCACCGTCAAAGCACTTTTCCAAGACCCCTGTTTAATTGATAATGTTCAAGTTACAGGCGTTGAGAAAAAACTGCGTCGTCTCGGGTTTCTCTACTTTTTGAAAAAAGATTACCTAGCACCTCGTGGGGCAATTGGAGCAACAGCGCCACGCTGAAAGTACCAAGGAACGGAGAACGGGTCTGGTCATATCTATTTCATCACCAAAGATGGGGCAAAACGGACTCAATTTCCTAACCCAGGTCAAGAGAATGAGCCAGCAGAAACTGGAATAAATGGGACTAAATGGCAAATTAAAGACCTTCATGCTGAAAACCTCGATTTCTTCGATCACGTTTATATGCAATGGGAGAATGGCTATACAGAAGGATTTTGGTTGCCACCGGGTATTTATCCTTTAAAACGTTAGGATTTTAAGGATTAGAGCTTTGTCCCTCAGAAGTCTGGGGGAAGTCAGGGAATAGGCTGATTTCTCCCCTAGAATTGACTGACTTTTTAATCATGCAGGAGGTCTATTATTTAGGGTTTGCGACAAAAAGTTTTTCGTGGGGGTGGGGTGTGGGCTTCGGCCGTGAGCTCAGGCTTCGACGGTGAGCTCAGCCGAACCGCCGAACGGGTGTAGGGTTTTACCCATTTTCAGGGGGTCAATTACCTAATTTTCAGGGAAAAAGTGCCTAAATTTCCCCCCCGATCACCCCAATGTCTGGCACTTTTTGATGGGAAAAAAGTCTAAAGTTCTTATCCAACAAGGTTTTTAGATTTATTCAGCAGACCCTAAGTAGGGTTGACTGAAAGAGTTTTTTAGCTTAATCAAGCCCAACAATTTCCCCCTTACCAGCAATCACTTCGCCGATTTGGTAGGCATTAATCCCAGAGGATTGTAGTTGATTAATAGTCAATTGCGCCAGAGCCGATGGGACAATGATCACAAAACCGATACCCATATTAAAAGTATTAAACATGGCTTCGGAATTAACCGATCCCATCTGGGCTAACCAGTGAAAAATCGGCAAAACCGGCCAACTTTTGCGGTAAATCTGCACAGAATGCCCTTTACCTAAGCAGCGGGGCAAATTTTCCGGGATGCCACCCCCGGTAATGTGGGCCATGGCGTGAATATCTAACCCAGAGCGCAAAAGTTCTAGCACAGGTTTAACATAAAGTCTAGTGGGAGTTAACAAAACTTCACCTAAGCTAGAGCCAGCCAAAATTTCGGGGCAATCTTGCCAATTTAAGCCCTGGGTGTCGATAATCTTACGAACAAGACTAAAACCGTTACTGTGAACCCCACTACTGGCTAAACCGATAGCCACATCGCCGATTTGCACCTTACTGCCGTCGAGTAATTGACTTTTTTCGACAATACCGACGCAAAAACCGGCTAAATCGTACTCTCCCGCCGAATAAAACCCCGGCATCTCCGCCGTTTCCCCTCCCAAAAGAGTACAACCACTATCACGACAGGCCCTAGCGATTCCCGATACCACCGCCGCTAACTGTGACGCTTCCAGTTTACCGGTGGCCAGATAATCCAAGAAAAATAAAGGTTCGGCCCCGGAGGTTAGGACATCGTTGACGCACATGGCCACCAGGTCAATTCCCACCGTATCATGACGATTGAGACTATGGGCAATTTTTAGCTTGGTTCCCACACCGTCAGTTCCCGATACTAACACCGGTTGCTGATAACCGGAAGGTAGCTGAAAATAGCCGCCAAAACCGCCTAAACCGCCGATAACTTCGGGACGGAAGGTACTTTCCACATTTTGGCGAATTTTCTCGACAAAAGCGCGTCCCGCTTCCACATCCACGCCCGCTTCTTTATAATCCATGCCCAATTGACCGATTGTATCTCTCAAATTTTACCCAGATTTCGGTCGCACTCGCTCCCTTTTCCAGCTAACCCCAACAACAATCTTTTATTTTTACAAGAGGTCTAATCTTCTTGGGGATATTTTTCCCAAAGATCCGTGATTTGGCGAAGACTTTGGAAGTTGCCATTACCGAGGATCAAATGATCTAGGAGAGGAATGGCTAGATAGGTAGCTCCCTGTAATAATTGTTCTGTGAGTAAAATATCGTCTTGACTAGGCACAAGTGACCCGGTGGGGTGATTATGGGCGATAATTAACTTAGTAGCTGATTGTTTCACTACTTCTCGAAAGATTTCTCGCGGATGTACCAGTGTTTCTGTAGCTGTGCCGATAGTAATCACTTTGAGTGCGATTAACTGATTTTTGACATCGAGTAAAATAACGGCGAAACGTTCCTGAGACTGATACATTAGTTCGTGGCCAAGGATAGCGGCAGCGGTATCGGGACTATCGATAACCATTTTTTCCGTCGGTCGTCGTTGAAAAGCCCGTTTTCCCAATTCGATCGCCGCTAGAATAGTAGTGGCCTTAGCCGGTCCAATGCCATGAATAGCGGTTAATTCCTGGGGGTGAATATCCCTCAAAACGTCCAAAGGATCCCGGCGATATTTACTCAATTCGTTGAGAATATGCTGTCCTAAACCCACCGCCGAGAGTTTCCCCTTACCTTGACCTGTAGCCAGTAAAATCGCTAATAATTCGGCGTTACTGAGGTTTTTCGCCCCGACACTGATTAAACGTTCCCTCGGTCTTTCACTGACGGGAATATCGGCAATTCTTAAGCTGTAGGTCATGGAAGTGGCAAGCTACCGCGATAAAATTCCATCATAATCGCAATTTTAGTCAGCGCCTAGAGGGATTTTGCGGGCAAATCAAGGGGAAAAATTTTGGGTGCATCTCACTTATGCAGGAATACCGACAATCAGCAATTATCAGTGACTCTTAGATGATTACAAATGTATCAGCAGCTGCGTGTAAGCATCCCACCGAAAAACTAATGCGCTCCGGGGTTTGGGGACGGCACTTCGACACGCTCAGTGACCGCGCTTGCGTCCCCAACGGGGGGTTTGGGGGGTAGAACCCCCCAAAAGCTTGGATTGAGTGATAAAATCGGAAGTAATACTAAATCCGGTTATTAAAAACTGATTATTTATTCTCCGTTTTGCATCAGTGCCTCTCTTTATAAGTAGCCTATACTCAACGGATTTAGTATGATGCCCGATTTTAGCCGAGAGTTTCCCCGTAAAAATCCCAATTGGTAGATTTACAAAAATGAAATGCACCCAAAATTCTCCTTACTGATAGCGAACTCCCGCATCTTCGAGGCGCTGTAAAGCTTCCCCTAATCGCGGGATATCGGCGATTAAACTGACGCGCACATAACCTTCCCCTCCCTCTCCAAAAGCATTGCCCGGAGTGACGACGACGCCGGTTTTTTGCAGGACGCTGAGGGCGAAATCCGTGGAAGTCATGCCGACGCTACAGGGAATCCAGAGATACATTGTCGCCCTAGAGGGGGGAATATCCCAACCTAATTGCCCCAAACCTTTGATTAAAAAATCCCGTCGCTGCCGGTATCTTTCCTGTACTTGTTTGACGTATTCATCGGGCAGTTGTAGGGCGGTTTCGGCCGCTTTTTGGATGACGGAAAAGATGCCATAATCGAGATTAGTTTTCAGGGTGCGTAACCCTTGAATAATATCGGAATTGCCCACGACAAAACCGACGCGCCACCCAGCCATATTATAGGTTTTTGAGAGGGTATGAAATTCTACACTAATCTCTTTTGCCCCCGGAATTTCTAATAAACTGGTGGGCTGATAACCATCAAAACTCAATTCAGCATAACAGAGATCGTGGACAAGCATAATCTCATATTGCTGGGCCCAAGCAACGATTTTTTCAAAAAACTCCCGGGGGGCAACGGCGGCGGTGGGATTACTGGGATAGTTAAAATAGAGGATTTTCGCCTGTTTAGCCACATCTTCGGGGATAGAATCGATATCCATCAGCCAATCCTGTTCCGCTTTTAAAATAATCGGGTATAGCGTCGCCCCAGCAATCAAAGGACCGCGAAAATGGGCGGGATAGGCGGGACTGGGAACCAAGACCACATCGCCGGGGTTAACATAAGCTAGGGCAAGGTGAGATAGGCCCTCTTTGGAACCTAGCAGCGGTAAAGCTTCGTTATCGGGATTGAGTTCCACACCATAAGAGCGATCATACCATTTAGCGATCGCTTCTCGGAAACTGGCGGTTCCTTCAAAGGGGGGATAACCGTGAAATTGGGGGGTTTCAAAAGCTTGAATGGCCGCTTCGATAACTGGACGCGGAGCAGCACCGTCCGGGTTGCCCATACCTAAATCGATTAAATCTAGTCCTTCTTTGCGGGCTAAGGCTTTCAATTCATCCAAGCGGGCGAAAACGTAGGGGGGTAAGGCACTTAATCGCTTGGCGCGGCTATTCGTCCAATTTACACTCATTACTTCTTGGCTTACTGATCGAGGTAATCTAACATTATGGCACGAGTGTATGGCTAATTCAGCAGTTAAGCTGTTCGTAATTTAAATTGCTTGTTAAGACGAGGCAAGAGGCAAGAGGCAAAAGGATAATTTTCCCTTTAACCTTTCCCCTTTTCCCTACATTTGCCGAAAATTTTTTGATTTATGCAAGAGAGCTTTTTTGCTGCTTCAGTATGGCTGGAATTGCCCGACATCGGAGATGGAGAGCCAAACTAAGGTAATCTGATTAATAGAGTCCCAAAATTACTGATTAGCCCCAGCATTACCCCCATTCTTCGCCATTAGCGGCCAGTAAGTCCTTACTCCTCAATTCTTTTGTAAAATATGACTGCGATTGCTGCCCAGATAACTTCTATTTTACCCCCCGACACGACGGTTATTGCCTGGCCACAAGTGCCAAAAGAGGAACAAGAAAGATTATCAAGGGCAATTAGGGGCAAAAGTCCTGAAATTCTAGTTTATCCCGCTAACACGGCCGCTTTAGTCTGTCTAGTGCGTTTTGCCAACGAAAATCGTCTGTCTTTATTGGCCTACGGTCAAGGCAGTAAATTAGATTGGGGTGGATTAGTCGAGTCGCCGGATATTTTAGTCAGTACCCAAAATCTCAACCGAATTATTGACCATGCGAGGGGAGATTTAACTATAACCGTGGAATCTGGGCTTAAACTAGCAGATTTACAGGCTTTTTTGGCTCCTAGCGGTCAATTTATTCCTCTTGATCCCAGTTATGCCGATAATGCCACGATTGGCGGGATTATGGCCACGGCCGATGCGGGAACATGGCGGCAAAGATACGGTGGAGTCCGGGATTTGATCCTAGGATTCTCCTTTATCCGTCACGATGGCGAGATTGCTAAAGCGGGAGGACGTGTGGTCAAGAATGTGGCGGGATACGACATGATGAAGCTATTTACGGGTTCCTACGGCACTTTAGGGATTATCGATCAGATTACCCTACGACTGTATCCCGAAACTGCTAACTCAGAAACCCTAATCATCACTGGAAATAGCGAAAATATTAGCAAATTGAGTCAAGTTATGCGGCAATCGGCCTTAACTCCCACCGTGGCTGAATGTCTAAACCCAGGGATGACGCAAGCACTAGGATTAGGGGAAAAAGTCGCTTTACTGCTGCGTTTTCAAAGCATTCCCGAAAGTATTAGCGAACAATCGCAACAGGTGAGTTATTTAGGACAACAGTTAGACTGTCAGACTCATTATTATCGGGATGAGGCAGAAGTTTCTCTATGGCAAAGATACCGAAAAACAATCGATAATTATGACCAAGAGGGCAATTTTTTCGGCAAAATAGGATTATTACCCAGCAGTTTAGCTCTAGTTATCGACCAAATTAACGGACTAGCCTCGATTAATATTAGTAGCGGGGTGGGTAAAGTTATCTTAAAATCGGAGGAAAATCTTGACAAAATTCGCTCTTTATGCAGTGCCAATCAGGATTATCTAACGGTGTTAACCGCACCTCCATCGCTAAAAGAAAAAATTGAACCTTGGGGTTATACAGGTAACGCAATCACCATGATGAAAACCCTAAAAACTAAATTCGATCCTCACGGTATTTTTAGTCCTGAACGCTTTCTTAACAAAATCTAATTAAAAATTATGCAAACCTCCGAACATTCCCTTAACTTTCAAGAATTAATCGACCAAAAAAATCAAGGATTTGACCCTAAAAATCCCCCCGCTCAAGAATTAATCGATAGTTGTGTTCACTGTGGTTTTTGTCTATCTACCTGTCCCAGTTATCGAGTCATTGGCAAAGAAATGGACTCTCCCCGGGGTAGAATTTATCTGATGAATGCCATCAACAAAGGAGAAGCGGTTTTAGACGAAACCACTAGCCAACATTTTGATACTTGTTTAGGTTGTTTAGCCTGTGTTAGTACCTGTCCATCAGGAGTACAATACGATCAATTAATCGCCGCAGTTCGTCCGCAGGTGGAACGCAATCAACCCCGCAGTTTTAAAGATAAAATTATTCGTTTTCTGATTTTTAATCTCTTTCCCTATCCCGTCCGTCTCAAATTATTTTTACCTTTCCTCTGGTTATATCAAACCCTAGGATTACAAACCCTAGTCAGGAAATCGGGTATCTTAAAAATGCTCTTTCCCCGTCTAGCGGCCATGGAATCAATTTTACCCAGAATTACTCTAAATTCTCTATTTAAAAACTATGCCGATGTTATTCCCTCCCAGACTGAAAAACGCTATCGGGTGGGAGTGGTTTTAGGTTGTGTGCAGAGACTCTTTTTCTCGCCGGTAAATGAAGCGACAGTGCGGGTTTTAACTGCCAATGGTTGTGAAGTAGTTATCCCAAAAACCCAGGGTTGTTGTGCCGCTTTACCCGCACACCAAGGACAGGAAAAACAAGCGCAAAGTTTAGCCAGACAAATGATCGATAGTTTCGCATCAACCGAGGTTGATTATATTATTATCAATGCGGCGGGTTGTGGTCATACTCTCAAGGAATATCATCATATTTTAGCCGATGATCCTGAATATAAAGATAAAGCTAAGGAGTTTGTGGCTAAAGTACGCGATGCTCAAGAATTTTTGGCCGCAGTGGGATTAACTGCTGATTTATCGCCGATTACCGAGACAGAATTAACCCTAGTTTATCAAGATGCCTGTCATCTTTTACACGGACAAAAAATCTCGGTGCAGCCACGGCAATTATTGCAAAAAATCCCCAATATTAACTTAAAAGAACCTATCGATGCGGCCCTGTGTTGTGGTAGTGCCGGAGTTTATAATATGCTAGAGCCAGATACTGCCGATCAATTAGGTCAGCAGAAAGTACGCAATTTATTAAATACTGGGGCCGCGGTGATTGCTTCTCCTAATCCGGGTTGTTCCCTACAAATTAAAAAACATCTACAATTACAGGGAAAAGATACACCCGTTATTCATCCTATTGAATTATTAGATTATGCGATTCGCGGCTTGAAAATTGGCTAACTCCCACCATTTGAGTTGTGTTAGTGGTGTCAGGGAAGCAAAAGAAAACCCCACAGACAAAGACCTTGTAATGATAGAATCGACCATGGCGATGGCTTAACTATTAGTATTTTTTGCGTCGGACTAGCAGGAGATAAAAGCGTGACCTTTAAGATTGGTTTACTCGGTTTCGGGGTTGTGGGGACGGGAACAGCGAAAATCCTCCTCGATCCTTTTGGTCGTCATCCCGTACTCAAAGAGATTACCATTGGACGAGTGGGAGTTAGATCCCTAGATAAACCGAGAGAAATCGAGCTTTCTTCGCACCTGTTGACTACTGACCTAGAATCGATCGTTACTGACCCCGAAATTGATATTATTGTCGAATTATTGGGGGGTTTGGAACCAGCACGCTCTTTAATTCTCCAAGCAATCGCATCGGGAAAGCACGTTGTTACGGCAAATAAGGCGGTTATTGCCCGTTTTGGCGATGAAATCTACGCCAAGGCTAATGAAAAGGGGGTTTATGTCCTCCTAGAAGCGGCCGTGGGTGGTGGAATTCCCGTCATTAAACCCTTAAAACAATCCCTCGGCGCTAATCGCATCAGCAGCATCATGGGAATTGTCAACGGCACAACTAACTATATTCTCACGGAAATGAGCCAAAAAGGAGCAGATTTTAGCGAAGTTCTGGCCAAAGCTCAGGAATTAGGCTATGCAGAAGCGGATCCCACTGCGGACGTGGATGGATTTGATGCGGCCGATAAAATCGCCATTTTAGCCTCTCTGGGTTTTGGAGGTCGGGTAAAACGGGAAGATGTTTACTGTGAAGGTATCCGACAAGTTAGCGCCGTCGATATCGCCTACGCTGATAGACTGGGATTTGTGATCAAATTATTGGCGATCGCAAAAGATACGGTTAAGGAGGATTCCGATACCCTAGAGTTGCGGGTTCATCCAACCCTAGTACCGAAAACCCATCCCCTCGCTAATGCTAACGGAGTCTATAACGCTATTCTGGTCGAGGGGGAACCCTTGGGACAAGTGATGTTTTACGGACCAGGTGCCGGTAGCGGACCGACGGCCAGTGCGGTAGTATCGGATGTGATGAATATCGTCGGAATTTTAAAAAGTAGTGGCAAAACCAAGGAACTTGACCCGCTTTTAAGCTGTATTCACCAGCATTATTGTCAAATCGCCCCGATGGAGTCGTTATCGACCCGTTTTTATGCTCGTTTTCTCTGTCGCGATGTGCCGGGGGTAATCGGTCATTTAGGTATGGCTTTCGGCAACCATGGGGTTAGTCTAGAATCCGTGGTACAAATTGGGATTAGGGGTGATTTGGCCGAAATTGTCGTTGTCACCCACGATGTACGCGAGGGCAATTTCCGGAGTGCTTTAGCAGCAATAGAGTCTTTAGAAGCTATTGACAGTATTCCTAGTATTCTCCGAGTTTTGTAATTAAGAGATCTCTTTTTTTATGGTCATGGGTCGGAGAATCAAACGGGAGAAAAGTTGGCTAAGTTTAATTAGCACAATTTTGTTTTTTTGTCTAGGTTTTTTGAGCTTAAATCAAAAATTAATTTTTGCCCAAGGGTTCGATAATGTTTGTCCCCCACCGATTTTATCAAGGTTACAACGCCATAAAATCCAAGCGGGAGAAACGATCGCCTCCATCGCCGAAAAATACGCTCTCATCCCAGCAACGATAATTAAACTCAATCCGACTATTCTTAAAAATGGTTTGGCCCCCGTCGGGAAAGAAATCTTTATTCCCCCGATGAATGGCATTCGCATCGAAGCACCCAAGGGTTCCACTTGGCGCGATTTAGAAGCAGCATATGGTATTCGTGCCGATATACTCTTTGAGCTTAACGGTTGTGGTCGCCGGCCGACAATAGTTTTTATCCCCGGCAGCAATTGGTCTGCCACGGCCAAGCGATCGGATTATACTGGATTAAGTTCTTATCCCTTACCTTTGGCCAGCACTGTCGGATTAGCCTACGGTTGGCAAAAAAGCCCCACGGAACAGAAAAATCTCTTTCATAGTGGTGTTGATCTTCTCGCAGATATTGGTACACCTGTTCTAGCCGCCGAGGATGGTCTAGTGATTTATGTGGGTCAGGAGGGGGCCTATGGTAATTTGGTAGTGATTAATCATTTAGGTCGCCGGCAGACCCGTTATGCCCATTTAAGCAGGGTAACAGTGAGAATTGACCAACGGGTACGAGCAGGAGACGTTATCGGTGCGGTTGGCACTACCGGACAACCGGATATTATTCCCCCCCATCTTCATTTTGAGGTGCGCTTAGATACTCCCGTCGGTTGGACAGCGCAGGATCCCGCTTTGCATTTGCCACAAATCCACCCACAATCAAGTCAAAAGTAAACGGTTAAGTCGATTTAAGTAGGGTTTGCGGCAAAAAGTTTTTCGTGGGGACAGACTTCGGCCGTAATACTAAATCTGGTTATTAAAAACTGATTATTTATTCCCCTTTGCCTTTTGCCTCTTGCATGAGTGCCTCTCCTCATAACTAGCCTGTACTCAACGGATTTAGTATAAGACTTCGGTGTGAGCTTTTGTCGAACACTGAGCTCACGGACGAAGCATGAAGACCAGCTACTACCCCTAGGAAAAACTTTTTGCCGCAGACCCTATCTATAGGGATCGACGGTCGGACTTAGAGCCAAAAAAGACAGGCATTGAGCCTGTCTAGAAAACCAAACAAATTACCTATTAGCTAACCACAAATAGGGAGTTTTTAGCGTCAAATTTCCAAGCAATACCATCGGGATCTCTGATGCGACTCCAATCGGCAAATTCTGTTTCGGATTTATTTTTCTTGTTTCTACCCAAAACGGCCGGGGTAACTCCTAAACGTTTAGCCAAATCTGCCAAACTCATCGATGAGATGGTTTCAGATACAGAGGTTAGTGATTCTTCCCTAACCTCTGTATCTGATTGGGATAAAGAACTGGCAGAACTGTTTAAACTAGAATTAATTATCTCCTCCGGTTCTTGAATTACCGTTTCTTGAACAGCAGTTACAGCGGTATTTTCTTCCTCTTTTTCCTCAAATAATTTACCCAAATTAGTCAGAGATTGGGAGGAGGAAATAACAGGAACTTCCGAGATAGAATTTTCGCTTTTTTCGGCGACAATCAGGGGGGATTTAGCCTCCTGAGATTGCTCTAAATTGGTCAGAGGTGATCTCGAGGCAGTAATCGCAGGAATTTGTTTTTCCCCTATTTCTTCTAAAGAGAGGTCACTCTCATCAAAAATACTACCCAAGGTACTGGCAGTGATAAAGTAATAGGCCATACCCTTATCGCCTACGGCTTTTTTTTGCGCCCCAAATTCCTCAGCTTTTCTGTCTAAAAATTGTCTAGCTAATTTGGCCGTGAGATTGGCTTTTGCCGATAGGTCAATCGGGGTGAGATAACCTTGATTGTCCTGTAAAAGTTGATTGAAATAGGGGTTAATCACCGTCGATAATTTTGACCAGCGATAGTCTTGCCATACCTTGACTGCCAGAGTTAAGAGGAAGACAAGTAGGATCAATGGCCAAGCGGTAAAAAGAAGGATGATTAACACCGCTAGGGGAATGATGAGGACGAGAAACCCCGTCGTCTGACGATCGATAATTTTTCCAGTCATAATTTCATAAGCTGCCACAATTAAAATTCTTAATGGCTAGTTTGACTATCTCCTGCCATAAGTGTATATGACCAGTTTAGGCTTTATTGGTCACGCCGGTTAGTTCTAGTCGTTCAAACATGGCAAATCTTGCTCTCCAGGCCAGAGAATCATCAAGTTTTGTTAAAAAAATCGGTTTTTGATACTTTTGTTCTAAAGCTTTTTGGATTAACCAATCGGCTAAAAAGGGATTTTTGGGTAGTAAGGGACCGTGAGCATAGGTAGCGATCGCATTATGGTAAAATGCTCCTTCATAACCGTCCTCTCCGTTATTTCCGTAACCGGTAATCACCTTTCCTAGGGGAGAAACGGTCTGTAAATAGGTACGACCCCCGTGATTTTCAAAGCCAATTACTAGCGGTTTTTCCCCGGTCATAGCTTTAATTTCTTCCGCTAAGGGAGAGGCAGTAATTTCAAAAACCACGTTACCGATACAGCGTTTTGCATTGAGTCCAGGATGTTTACTTACTAGGTCTAATAATCCTAATCCTTCGATTCTTTGACCGAAAGCTGGTTCGTAATAATGGCCTAATAATTGTGGGGAACCACAGGTAAAAACCCCCGGTATTCCTGCGGATAATTGTTCTTTCATCGCCGCTGCTTTTCTACCCTGTAAATCGCGCATAACGATCTCCTGTTGTCGATCCTGCGCTCCACCCCCAACAATTATATCTACTTGATAAAATGTCTCGGCTTCTGTTTGAGCATCTAGGGGAATAATTGTTACAGGAATATCACGCCATTGACATCTTCTTTGGATAGTAATAACATTACCTCGATCGCCGTAGGTACTCATTAAGGTCGGATATAACCAGCCGATTTTTAGTTCTAGTTCTTGCATAATTTCTTAGGGGATTTAGGGAATTAGGGAATGGGGGAATGGGGGAATGGGGAAATGGGGAAATGGGGAAATGGGGAAATGGGGAAATGGGGGAATGGGGAAATGGGGAATTTCAACTAAAACCCTAAAACCCTAACACCCCAACACCCCAACACCCTAACACCCTAACACCCCAACACCTAACATCAATCTTCACTCTTTTCTAATTTCTACAAAATCTTTCTACCTGTGAGAATCTCTCGTACTTCTAACATAGCAGAATAGGTGGGTAAAATATGTAAAGTTTCCTCATTTTTGGTGTTATTAAGGGCAATTTGGAGCGCTTTTTTTAGATCGGATTCAACAATTAAATTAACGGGATAAGCGAGAGTATCCTGACTATATTGTAAGCGCAAAGCCATGTCATAAAGTCGATCGCCCGTTACCACCAAAGTTGTTCCCAAACGGGTTAATTTTTCCGTATCCACATCCCAAATCCAAGAAACATCCGTACCGTCGGGGATGCGATCATTGAGAACTAAGAGAGTAGTCGAAGACCTTTCTTTCTGTAAAATATCAGCCACTGCACGAATTGTTTCATTCATACCCACGGGATTTTTAGACAGTAAAATTCTAACTTTTTTACCCTCAATTTCTAATTCTTCCGCTCGACCAAAAGCCGCTTTAAAACCCTGAACTGTCTCAAAAATTTCTCGATCTTTAATCCCTAATTCTTGGGCTACTAAACCCGCCGCTAAAGTATTATATTTATTATAAACACCGATTAAAATCTGTGGCCAATCGTGACTATGAAAAGCAGGATTACTCTTTTTAAAGCCGCAACTAGGACAACTAAAATCCCCTAAATGGGAGAGATAAACTCCGCGATAATCCAAAGAAGCACCACATTTAGGACAGTAAATAGAATCGACAGCGTGGGGAATTTCTTCTAGATATAATTCTGGCTCACTTAAGCCAAAATATACAACTCTTTGGGGCAGTTGTTGACCCAAATGGGAAAGAGTCGGATCATCAGCATTGAGAATCACTAAAGTATCGGTGGGTAGGGGAGATATGGCTCCTTGCCAACGGCGACTAATCGTATCCACTTCCCCATAGCGATCGAGTTGATCGCGAAACAAATTAAGAGCTAAAATAGCGCGAGGACGACAATCTTTTAAAACCAAAGGGAGAATATTTTCATCCACTTCTAAAATGGCATAATCAGCCTTTAAAGTGCCGAATAAATTGGCATCGGCTAATAAAGCAGTGATTAAACCATTAATTAAATTCGCCCCGGTGGTATTATGGGTGACTTTTGCCCCTTGACGCTCTAGAATAGTTCTTAGCAGTAGGGAAGTGGTAGTTTTTCCATTTGTGCCGACCACCAAGATTACCCCCCGTCGGACTTGCCCACAAAGTAGCGGTAACAAACGGGGATGGAGACGACGGGCAATTTCCCCCGGCAAGACGCTGGCAGCCCCTAAACGGAGTCCTTTAACCACAGCAGTAACGGTTTTAGCCACCGCTACGGCTATCCCTAAACGGATGCGATCAAACAATTGCATGAAGTGATATTTTTATAGCTGTTTCGTGATTTTACCCCTAAAAGAAGACCGGTTGACAGGGTGAGTTCCCTAATTAGTCTCCCAGTGCGGGTAAATCTCAGTTTATTCTGGCTTTTTTTCTCCCCTAACAAGTTTTTTAATTGTAGTTCTGATCGGAAATTTTCTGCGTAATTCACTATAAGTAATTGTTGATTTTTCCTGAATCATAAATAGAAAAGCTTCTTGTGCAGAATTGTATTTTTGAGGATAGCGAGGACTGCTAGGGTGAATGGCGATTAAATTATAAAAATAAGAACCTTGGTTAAGAGAATGGAGGCGACGTAGATCGTTAGTTAGAAAAGGAGCAGGAGCGAAATAACGAAAGAAATGGTAGCCAATTTCTGCTAAAACTTCTTGCAATTGCTCGATTTTAAATCCATATTTTTCGTAATGGGGTAAACAAACCTCAATATATAGAATGGGGTGATACTGTTTTAAGGTCTTCCTGGCTCCCTGAAGAACTTTAATCTCCATTCCTTCCACATCTATTTTAATAAAATCACACTGTTTTAGATGCAAATTATTTTCTATCCACAAATCTAAGGTTGTGGAAGTAAATAGTTCTCCCTCCACCTCTGATAATTCAATAAAGCGGGTGGCTCCCATGTTTTTAGGAGCTTTTTTAATAGAAAAACTTTTTTGATTATCACTAATAACATCAGTTTGTACTTGTACTAACTGTGAAACATTATTCAATCGCAGATTTTCCAAGAGAATTTGATGAGTTTCTGGACAAGGCTCAAAGGCAAATACTCGACCTTCAGGGGATGATAAACGCGCTGCCAAAGTTGAAAAAGTGCCAATATTGGCACCAATATCAAAGCAAACATCCCCCGGATGAATCATTTTATCGTCGATCCCAGGATAAGCACTCGCCAAATCTCGCAGATTTTCCAATAAATTAGATGTCTTCGGGTCGAGACAATAAAATTTACCTTCAGGTGTATTAACCAGCTTTAAATTATTATTCATAAACTCAGCCTTGAAATATTTGAAAACATCATATTACGCTTCGAGAATTTTGTCAATATTTAAAGCCAATAGATTTCCAGAAAATGTAGCATCTGAGTTAAGTTTTAGCTACTTGATTACAGGGAAGTATTCTTACAGCAGTTATCTTAATAGTAGAATACGAAATTTTCTTTTTGGGGAGTCAGCAGACCAGAGCGCGGAGACGATGCCAAATATACGTTACACTTCACCTTGATGAGAAACGCTTAATCAAAGTGATTGCCACTGCCATCAAATACAAAAAGCCTTGATCTGACCCGGCGGTTCGTCTTTGAAAAAGACAGCCTATAATATAGGTAAGTTTGGGGCCGATTCTACCGCACACGACATTTTAGGGCTAGAGCTTATGGGTTTATTGACAAGATTGGGGATTTCACTGGGATTACTCGCCCTAGGTGGTACTGTGGGAGTGCTAGGAAATCAGTATTTAAGCAGAAAAGCACCCCTAGAGGTAAATAAACCGCCGGCAATCCTCCCCGCTTCCCTCTCTCTTCCTGTTATTCCCCAAACCGACGGTAATGTTAATTTTATCGCCCAGGCCGTGCAGAAAGTCGGGCCGGCAGTGGTGCGGATTGACTCGGCCCGGGAAGTGGCCGACCAAATTCCCGAAGAATTTAAACAGCCCTTTTTTCGGCGCTTTTTTGGTGATCAAGTGCCAATTCCCAAGGAGCATTTAGAACGGGGAACCGGTTCTGGGTTTATTATTAGTGCAGATGGACTACTTTTAACTAATGCCCATGTGGTGGAAGGGACAACCCAAGTAAAAGTGACTTTGAAAAACGGTCAAATCTATCAGGGTAAAGTCTTGGGGGTTGACAATATGACCGATGTGGCCTTGGTGAAAATTGAGGCGGAAAATTTACCGACGGTGACTTTTGGCAAGGCCGAAACTTTAATACCAGGGGAGTGGGCGATCGCAATTGGCAATCCCCTAGGCTTAGATAATACGGTGACGGTGGGTATTATTAGCGCCCTAGGACGCACTAGCAGCGAAGTGGGGGTTCCCGATAAACGGGTTCGTTTTATCCAAACCGATGCCGCTATTAACCCCGGCAATTCTGGCGGTCCTTTGCTAAACGCCAAGGGGGAAGTTATCGGCATTAATACGGCAATTCGGGCCGATGCTCAGGGTTTAGGGTTTGCTATTCCCATCGAAACCGCCCAAAAAGTGGCGGGACAGCTATCTAGTAAGGGTAAAGCGGAACATCCCTACATCGGTATCCAGATGGTAACGCTAACCCCAGAATTACGGCAGCAATTGAACGAAACTAAAGAATTAAACTTTAATATTGACCAAAATGAAGGGGTAATCGTCCTGCGAGTGGTGGAAAATTCCCCCGCTCAAAAAGCCGGAATGCAAGCGGGTGATATCATCGAAACTGTGGCAGGAAACCCCGTTAAAACCGCTTCGGATGTGCAGCAAGGTGTGGAAACCAGTGCGATCGGTGGTAATCTGGAAATCGAGATTAACCGCAGGGGTAAACAACAAACTCTCACCGTTCAACCGGGGGTTTTTCCCAGCAAAACTAGCGAGTGAACTACTTTCAACCGGTCAAGGGGCGGCTCCTTACCCTACACTGGGAGGAGAGAAAATAGCAGCGGAGCGATCGAAATTGAGGCAGCGGTTACAATTAAAACTATCAATTGGGCGCGGGGCTGCCCTTCTAATCGGTTTGCTGGGATTAACGGCCTGTCAACCTCCCGATCCGCCGAAAATTTCACCGACAGAATCGCCTAAAATCGAGGAAACTGGCCGCTTAATTCTCAATAATGCCACCTTAGAACAGGCTAACCCCTCCGGACAACCCCTCTGGAAAATTCAGGTCAAAAAAGCTACCTACACCCAAGACCAAAAAATCGCCCGTCTGGAAAATATCAAGGGTAATATCTATCAAGATGGGAAAGTAGTTTTACAGGTTAGTGCTGACCGCGGGGAAGTCTATAAGGAAGGCCAGGAAATTCTCCTCAAAGATAATATTGTGGCTGTGGATCCCCGCAATAAGGCCATTATTAACGCGCCGGAATTGCGTTGGCTACCCAAGGAAGGTATTTTAATCTCCCCCAAAGGGATCAAAGGTAGTCATCTACAACTAGAAGCCAAGGCCCGCCAAGGACGCTACGACACGCGCCAAGAAAAACTAGAATTACAAGGTCAAGTGGTGGCTACCGCTAAGGAATCTCGTGTCGTCCTGCAAACCGAGCGCCTGTACTGGGAAATTCCGCAACAGGTCATTAGTACCGATCAAAAAGTCGCTTTTGATCGCTATATTAGTAAAACTATTATCGATCGCCTGACTGCTATCGGCGGTCGTTGGGAAAGAAAAAATAATCAGGTTATCCTGCAAGAAAACCTCGAATATCGCTCTTTAGAACCACCTTTACAGATTTCTGGTTCTCAGGCAATTTGGAACTATCAAAATCGTACCCTAACTTCCGATCGCCCCACGGAAATTTTTCAATATCAAGATCAAATCACTATTACTGGTAATCGTGTGGTGGTGGAATTAGGCAATCGCATCGCTTATCTCAAGGATGGGGTTAAGGGGATTAATCAGAAAACTGGGGCGCAATTGTATAGTCAGATCTTAACTTGGAAAATGTCGGAAAAAATTGTCGAGGCCGAGGGGAATATTATCTATGAACAACAGGAACCAAAATTTAATCTCACCGGCGATAAAGCGATCGGCACTTTAGAAGATAATAACATTGTTGTTACCAGTAGCTCCCCCGATCGAGTTGTCACCGAGATTTATCCCCGTTAACAGGGAAAAATTAACCAAAAAAAACTCTCCCCAAAAAAGGGAGAGAGGGGGTAAATATTTAAAAGCTTACCATTTGAGCAGGTTAAACTGTTCCATATCGATCGTGTCGCGGTTACGATAGATAGTCAGGATAATCGCTAAACCCACGGCTGCTTCGGCTGCCGCTACGGTAATCACGAAAATAGTAAAAATTTGGCCTCGGATATTAGCGGGGTCAAGATAGTTGGAAAAACCCATTAAGTTAATGTTAACAGAATTGAGCATCAATTCGATCGACATTAAAACCCGGACGGCATTGCGACTGGTGACTAAACCATAAATTCCGATACAAAATAAAGCCGCCGCTAACAACAAATAATACTCTAACTGAATCTGCATAATACCTCTAACACCGTACAGTGCAAAGTTCATGAGGTAAAAAATTTATGATAACCGCCGCTTATTTAGATACCTGTATCTTTAATATATTTTTTAAACACAGGAGATAAATTAAATAAGATTTCTGATTCTTGAATTTTAGTTAACAAATATCTTTTTTGTAAAGATTGTAACCCTTTAATCAAGTCATCCCCTGATAAATCTAAACTTAATTTTAATTCATTTCTTGAACAATCTTTTTCTAGGTTAATTAAGGATTGAATAATTTGTTTTTCAATGGGCGATAATCTCTTAATTATTGTAGTCAAACTTTCCTTTATTTTTGCTGTAATAACAATATTTTCCTCTCGTAAAAACTCACCGACACAACCATGATAAACATCTTCAATTAAAAGAGCAATATCTTTTAAATAAAATAAATTTCTTTCGTATAACTGAACTACTTTTAACCAACTTTCTTCATCTTCTGAACCTAAATTATTGAGAATTGCCCGATTATTTAAACCTTGTAATTAAAGTAAATCTAATTTTTCATCTGAATAATACATTTCTGCACATCGCTCTTGACTAATTAAAATTAAACTACTTTGATGTTCAATTTTGTTAGTAATTATTGAAAAGAATTTCGGCTCTAACGAACCTGTCATGCAAAACTATTAACAAATCATGCTTGTAAAGCTTGTATAGTAAGGCTTTGAGTTTTTGTTAGATTGATATTTATCAACTTTAGAGCATTACTGGACAGAGAGGGAGCTTGGGAAATTTTCTACAGTGTAAGTTCGGAAGAACCCTTTGAATTTGGTATTGATCGCCTAAAATTTGCCCTAGCAGCATACAGTATATTTCTAGGATAATCCTACTTTTAGGCTAATCGAGAAATTTCTAAACTGCAAGCTAATAAAACCGAAGTTTGACCAAATCATCAAAACTTGGGCTTTTCTGGGTTCTGTGTGAGCAGTTTAACTTATATTATGATCGATCTTGGTGTCCTTTGTATCTTTGTGGTTCGTTCCACCCCCTCGCTAGGAGGAATGTATCTTAGAATACATGGCTCTTCGGTAACTGTTATGCAAATAATTAACTTAAAATAAAATTCGATGAGAGAGCCTACGCCCAAAAATAGCTGAAACCCATACAGGAAAAGGTTTAAGGCACAAACTGGTTAATACAAAAAGATAGACAATCGAGTTAAGATTTGATATAATAGCCAAAAACCAGAGTATTTTACTTATGATACTTGACAAATTTTTGAACCTAGAAGGAACCTCTATTCAAGGCTATCTACACCTAGAAAATATCGGTATAGTTTTCCAAATCGAATCGAAAAATCAAAAAGCAATCTGTCCTCGTTGTGGGTTAGAGAGCGATAAACTCCACCAAAATCATCGACATTTAGTCAAAGATTTACCAATCTCAGGACAACCAGTGTACCTACAAGTTAATCGTCGTCAATTTAAGTGCGGTAATTGTCAGAAACCCTTTAGCGAAGAGTTAGATTTTGTCGCCAAGAAACGAACCTATACGAAAAGACTAGCCGAGAATATACTCGAACAATTAAAAGAAGGAGATATTTTAAATGTTAGCCGAAGAAATGACGTAACGGAAGAAGAGATTCAAAGAATGATAGAGGACATAGCTGAAGAAATTACAGAGACAGACCTATCGAAATTAAAAAGACTAGGAATTGATGAAATCGCTCTAGTCAAAGGACAAAAAAATTACTGTGCGGTTTTAGTAAATTTAGATACGGGAAAACTAATAGCTATTCTAGAGAAGCGAACACAAGAGGAGTTGAGGGAAACGCTTACAGGGTGGGGAAAAGAGGTGTTAGAGCAAATTGAAGAAGTCAGCATAGACCTTTGGTTGCCCTATAAAAATTTGGTGAAAGAATTGATGCCATCGGCCGAGGTAGTCGCCGATAGATTCCATGTAATGAAACAAATTAATCAAGAGTTAGACGAACAGAGAAAAGCAGAAAAAAGAGCCGTAGAAGCGCAGAAAAATAAAAAACAGAAAGCGGAAAAAGAAGCGAAGCTAGAAGTTTTAAAGCGAAGTAAATATAGCTTGTTAAAAAATGAAAAAGATTTGACGGAAACCCAAAAAATCAAACTAGAAGCTATCAAAGAAAATTTCCCAAGTTTGAAAAAGATGCACGAGTTAAAGGAAGAATTGAGAAAGATTTATGAAACCTCAGAGAATCCGACAGAAGGACTGCTATCTATCTCAGAATGGTTGGCAAAATCCTCCAGTGTTTTTACCAAGAGTTGTCAAACAATCCGAAACTGGTTTGGAGAAATAATTAGTTATTTCGAGCAAAGGACAACGAATGGGGTGGTCGAGGGAATCAACAATAAACTTAAACTAATAAAACGGAGAGCCTATGGCTTTAGAAACTTTCGGAATTTTTGGGTTAGAAGTATGTTATCTTGGCATCTTGTCTGTTGATTTAGCATAAAGGGTAACGAAGAGCCGAATACATTTTACCCACCAAATCCAAGAGAGCCAAACTTGAGCATCTCCGATGATAGCTGCCGCGAAATTCGATTATATTGCCCGTTTTTCCCTAATCCTTGGACTAGGCCGAGGGATGTATTTTTTCAGGTTAAAAGAGAAAATAGGCATCAGAAAAGAAAATTGGCTCCTCTCCGTCTGAGGAAAATTAGTACAAATGTCAAGACCATCAACTCTGGCGCTATCATGTAGTCTCAAGGGGTAATTTAGATAGTCACACTGAATCCGGTTATTAAAAACTGATTATCTATTTCTCCTTTTGCATCTTGCCTGTCTTGATATGTAGCCTATACTCAAAGGATTTAGCATCAACAGCTTAGGGGACAAGGGAGCAGCCAGTTTAATTCCCCTCGATGTGGAGTTTCCTGATATAGTTTTAAAAGCAGTCGGTTCAAGACAACAAGACATGGTTACTAGGGGCGAACAAGGGGTAGAAGTGAGGAAAAACGAGAGCTTTTCTCTGGCTTCCTATCTGGAGGAGAAGCGGTTAATTGTCGAGTCAGCTTTAGATAGCTCTTTAGTTATCGGCAATCCCGCCAAAATCTACGAGGCGATGCGCTATTCTCTCCTCGCCGGCGGCAAACGTCTGCGACCGATTTTGTGTGTGGCTACCTGTGAATTGATGGGGGGTTCCCTAGAGATGGCTTTACCAACCGCCTGCGCCCTAGAAATGATTCATACTATGTCATTAATTCATGACGATTTACCCGCCATGGATAACGATGATTACCGACGCGGGAAATTAACCAATCATAAGGTTTTTGGCGAAGATATCGCTATTTTAGCCGGGGACGGTCTTCTAGCATATGCTTTCGAGTATGTGGCTACCCAGACTCGTAATGTACCTCCCCTACAGATTTTAGAGGTAATTGCCCGTTTAGGTCGCACTGTCGGGGCAGCGGGTTTGGTAGGAGGTCAGGTTTTAGACTTGGAATCTGAAGGAAAACTGGATATTTCGGCAGAAACTCTCGGTTTTATCCATACTCACAAAACGGGCGCTCTCTTGGAGACTTCTGTGGTGTCAGGAGCAGTTTTAGCGGGGGCAAAAGGGGAAGATATCGCTAAATTATCCCGTTATGCCGAAAATATTGGCTTGGCTTTTCAAATTATCGATGATGTTCTCGATATCACGGCGACAAAGGAGGACTTGGGTAAAACCGCCGGTAAGGATTTACAGGCACAAAAAGCCACCTATCCTAGTCTCTGGGGAATAGAAGGGTCTCGCCAGCAAGCTCAACAGTTAATAGATAGTGCCATCGGTGAATTGACTGGCTACGATGAAGCCGCTGAACCTTTACGGGCCATCGCTGAGTATATTGTTAATCGTAAAAATTAAATTAAACGAGTGAGATTATGCAGGACTTCCAGCAGGTGTTACACAATCAAATACTGCTAATCTCTCTTTTAGCTTGTTTCACTGCCCAGGGACTAAAAGCGCTGATTGAGTTAATCCGCGATGGTAAGGTGAGTCTGCGCTATCTAGTCTCGTCCGGGGGAATGCCTAGCGCTCACTCGGCACTGGTGGGGGCCTTGGCTACTGGGGTAGGATTACAGGTGGGTTGGTCTAGTCCCGAATTTGCGATCGCCGCGCTTTTTGCGGTTATTGTTATGTATGATGCGGCCGGAGTGCGTCAAGCAGCGGGAAAACAGGCCCGGATTCTCAATCAAATTATTGATGAAATGTTCCAAGGGGGCAAGGAATTTAACGAGGAACGTTTAAAGGAATTAATTGGTCATACTCCTTTTCAAGTGCTGGTCGGTTTAAGTTTAGGTATCGGTATCGCCATCGTGATGCTCCGTCATTAATTGAGGTGTTTTCTGGGGTTGAGATAAACTAGATTTAATAACTAAAATCCGGGGTAATCACTTATGTTACAATCCCTAAAAATTGAAGGCTTTCGCGGTTTTCAGAATTTTGAAATGGCCAACCTTGGTCGAATCAATCTCTTAGTAGGTAAAAATAATAGCGGTAAAACTTCTATTTTAGAAGCGATTCTTATTTATGTTTCTAAATTTGATATAGGAAAAGTACAAAAAATTTTTAATCATCGGGGCGAGTATTCTCATAGAGAAATAGATACGGCTAATCTTCTCGGTGCGAAAGTGCAATTTTATCAGATAAAAAATTTATTCTATAAATACTTACTAAAGGATAATCAAAAAATAGTTATTTATGAGCCAGATAAACCAGCCAATCGGGTGATTTTAAGTATTCAATCTACATCTAAAGAACTACTCTCTAAAGTCAATAAAAATAATTTACAATCCATAGGTAGTTTTTGCTTAGTGGTTGAATTTGAGCATCACCAAAAAGTCTATTCTTTATCACCTAAAGAAGAAATTTTACAGATAAATTTAACCGATAACAAACCGTCTCACGATTTTAAAAAACTAGAATTATTTTGGATTCCTCCTCAATCTATAGCAGTTAATACAAACAGATATTTTTTCAGTCAAAGTCTGCTTAACTCTACGGATAACCTAATTATCGAAGCTTTAAAAATCATTGAACCTAAAATAGAAAAAATTGCGACTACCGCAGAATTTCAACCTCCAGTATTTAGTAGTACGTTGGGAGGACGTGGGGGATTTATGGTTAAACTTAAAGGAGCAGAAGAACCAGTTCCGATTGGCAGTTTAGGAGATGGATTTTGGCGGATGTTTGGATTAATTTTAGCGATGGTTAATCTTGAAAATGGAATTTTATTAATTGATGAAATTGATAGCGGATTTCACTTTACTGTCATGACTGATATGTGGAAAGTCGTCTGGGAAATCGCCAAAAAACTCAATATTCAGGTATTCGCCACCACTCACAGCCGGGATTGTTGGCAAAGTTTAGCCGAATTAATTACCGAAGAAAAAATTACCGATAACGAGATTACTATTCAAAGGATAGATAAGGAAAAAAGCCAATCTGTAATCTTTGATCCAGAAGAAATTGTTATTGCCGCTACAAGTAATCTTGAGGTGCGGTAACAATGCCTAAAATAGAGACAAAAAAGTTATTAGTGGAAGGTGCAGAGGAATTGAGAGTTATTCCCCAATTAATGGAAGCAAATGGAGTTACTTGGAATAGAGGAGAAGAGCCACTAAATATCATAAATTGTGATGGTGTTGAAAATTTACTAAAACCTAAATACATCTCTGCACAACTAAAAACTCCTAACGGACTAACTCATTTAGGAATTGTCATAGATGCAGACGAAGAACCTGATAATCGTTGGAAAAGTTTATATAATGCCTGTTTACCAAATATACCTAACTTACCTCAAAATTTACCAGCAGCGGGATTAATTATAACTCTAGAATCGGGGTTAAAATTCGGTGTGTGGATGATGCCCGATAATCAATCGAGAGGGATGTTAGAGACTTTTTTAGCCTATTTAGTTCCCGATAATAATCTTTGGCAATATACACAAAACAAGGTGATAGAGGCAAAACAACAAGGGGCAACCTATAGGGATTATCATCTAGATAAGGCTAATATTCATACCTATTTAGCTTGGCAAGATCCGCCGGGGAAACAACTTCACGATGCAGTAAAACAAAAAATACTTAATCAATCCCATCCCCAATCAGCAAATTTTTTGATATGGTTACAGGAGTTATACGAGATTTGAGATATCTATGGCTTTGCCTTGGAAGCATCTCACTGACTCTCCCAGGTTTGGTGGGTAAAATGTATTCTAAGATAGATTCCTCCTAGCGAGGGGGTGGAACAAATCACAAAGACACAAAGGACACAAAGGACACAAAGGACACAAAGATCGATCAATCATATTGTAAGTTAAACTTATCACACAGAACCTAGAAGAGTCGGATTTCTCGGCTGGAGAGAGAGAGTCTATCTTTCTCTAAAAAAATGGAGAATCACGTTGGGGAACCCTTTGGTATTTTATCCATGACTACAATGCAAAGCAAAACAAAGGATTAAGCCGCCATCACTACTACCGAATCACCACTCTCTCGTGCTTCGTTGATTTTTGATTAGGATAAGCTAAGACGCATCTTAACCGCCTATCCTTAGATTAGCTGAATTTCCCCCAATCCCTTTACTATTGACTTTTGCCTCTTCTCAACAAGCAATTTAAATACGCGGGTAGCTTACCATCTTTTTAAAAGAGCCGCACCCTTATAAATTATGAATTGGGGAATGGGGAAGTGGGGAAGTTGGAGCATTTGGCTGAGATTTCCCTAAACCCCTAAACCCCTATCTCCTGCCTTCTGATGATGGTGTTCTAGAAAACTTGACAAGGGAACAGATTACAGGGAAACTCAGCTTGTAATCAGTGGGCTTTGCTGACGAGAAAACAAAAGCCAAAAATCTAGATAAAAAGCAGTTTTTTCGGTAAATCAGGGACTATCTGCTTTTTTGCCCCTTCTTTTCTACTTTTTACTTTATTACTTGATCTTATGCGTTGGCAAGCTCGGCAAAAATCTTCGTTTCCCTTGTTTCCCTTATACGGATTTTTGGTATTTATCGTCACTTGTCTGATTATTTGGGCAATTTCTGTCTATCCTCGCTCTAATGCTCTGGTGGGGGGTGATTATCTCCCCGCACCTTTTAGGGAGTTTCAACCGGAATGCGCGGATTATGTTCTAGAAAATAGTTCTTTTAAGGATATATCGAGAATTTTTGACTGTAAAACCTATAAAAACCTCTCCGACCGCGTGATTCTTCCCCTATCTCTCCAAAAAAATGATATTAGTCTCGATAATTGGCCAAATAACTCGGCAACAGCGATCGAATTAGCACCCTGGCCGGAAATTCATCCCCGCGCTCAAGAGACAAAAGTGCCGATTTTAATGTATCACGACATATTACCAAAAAAAGAGGTATTTTTTGACGTTACTCCCGCCGAATTAGAGGCACATTTTCAATTTTTGCAGGAAATCGGGGCAACTCCCATCAGTATCGATTGGTTAATTTCCCATCTGCGGACAGGAATCCCCCTTCCCGCTAAACCGGTTTTATTGACTTTTGATGATGGTTATGGGGGACATTATCAGTATGTCTATCCTTTATTGAGAAAATATAACTATCCTGCTGTTTTCTCGATTTATATCAATAAAATGGCTCAAAAAACTGGCAGAACCAGTGTTACTTGGCAACAACTCCAAGAAATGGCCGCCGATCCTCTAGTACAAATTGTCTCCCATAGCGTCAGTCATCCTCGGGATTTAAGATTATTATCCGATGCAGATTTGGAGCAAGAAGTCAAGCAATCGAAACAAATCTTAGAAAAAGAATTGGGCATTCCCATTAATTATTTCACCTATCCGGAAGGGAAGGCGGATGATCGAGTGAAGGAATTCGTCAAAAAAGCAGGTTATCGGGCGGCTTTATCGATGAATGACCTCGATGAGCATTTTGCTGGACAATCCCCCGATTTACTCACGATTGGACGCTTTGGGCAATCGCGCACGCGCGAAATTGTACCGCAAGCTTGGGGGGGTGATCCCTTACCCCGTAGGGATGACGGTTTTAACTTTGCCACCACCGTCCAAAAACGGGAAGTGGAATTTTCAACTAATACACTTGTATTGATTAGTGGCGGAATTCCCAAAACCATCCACGCTGATAGTCGTTATCAAGTGGAGGAAATTATCGCTGGCACAGAAGCGATCGCAGCTGTAGATGGCGGTTTTTTCTCTCTCAAGGAATTGGACTCAAATCAGATGATTGGGCCAGTTTTAAGCGAAAATGGCGGCTTTATACCGGGATATGAGGGAGAAATCGACAAGTTAGAGGGTCGTCCTTTAGTAATCATTACCGATCAATGGGTGCGTTATCTTCCCTTTGATCCTGCCCGTCATAATACCCTAGAAGGAATTGCAGCGGAGGCTAGAAATGATCTCAAGGTTACGGATGCTTTTGTCGCAGCCGCTTGGTTAGTCAAAGATGGACAACCACAATCGCGAGAATCCTTTGGTACACTTTACGGTTTTGATGCCCTGCGTCACCGAGCTTTTTGGGGAATTAATCAGGCAGGACAGCCAGTAATAGGGGTTTCCAGAGACCCTATCGATTCGATGTCCTTGGGAGAATTATTAGTACAGGCTGGTTTTCGGGAAGCAGTGATGTTAGACTCAGGGGCAAGTACCTCCCTCGCTTATCAAGGTCAATCGCAAGTGCATTATACTCCCCGTCCCGTTCCCCACGTTGTCGCTTTATTTCCCCCCACAGAAACCTATATTGTTCCCATTAGTCATGTGGGAATTCCCTGCGTAATTTTCGCCGATTCCTGTGCTGCGGGGAGTTAGGTTAGCACTAATACCAAATTTCAAAAACTATGAGATACTTAATAGAAAAGATGATTAAGTGGATAAATATTTAGCGGTATTAATGGGACGAGGGGAAAGAACAATTCATCGCTGGTTAAGTTTTTACAGAAAAGGAGGAATCGAGGGATTGTTATCTGAAGGAAACCCACCAGGAAGACCGAAAAAGATTTCGGTAGAAGAAGTCGGTCTTTTACAAAACGAATTAAAAGACCCAGTGAGTTTTACTAGCTATAAAGAGATTTATTTTTGGCTCTCGGTCGTTCGAGAAATTTCCGTCAGCTATACAACAGTTTATCGTTTCGTTAAACAGGAATTAGGAAGCTCAATTAAAAGTACCTAGACCACGAAATTCGAGACAATTGTCTGGCGAAGTAGATGAGTTTAAAGTGAACTTATCTAAACGACTAAAAGCTTTACTAGAAAGGGAAAGCGAGAAAGTCAAGCGTTACGAGAAAGTAAGTTTTTGGTGCGAGGATGAAAGTAGATTTGGTTGTCACACTATTGCTCGGAATAAAATAACTCTTTTCGGAGTTAAGCCGATTGGTAATTTTCAAGATAACTTCCAATGCTTTTGGCTGTACGGGGCTGTAGAGCCTCGACAGAGCAGAAGCTTCTTCTATGAATTCTCCCATTTAGATGGGGATTGTTTCGGGGACTATCTATTACAACTATCGCAAGCTTTTGCCAATGAATTAAATATTTTACAAGTAGATAACGCTCCTGCACATATGGCGGGATACTTAGAAATTCCCGACAATATGATCTTGTTTTATCAACCTTCTTGTTGTCCTGAAGTTAACCCAGTAACAGAGAGTTTGGCTGTACCTGAAAAATTTTCTGGCATGGGAAACTTTTGAATCTCTTGATGCTTTAAGAGATAAACTTGATACTCTTTTAAATCGTTTATCCAATGACACTATCGGGTATTTAACGGAATGGTCTTGGATTTTAGAAGCTCTATGTCTGTCAGGAATTTAGAAATTTGGTGTTATACTAAATCCGTTGAGCATAGGTAACATATCAGGATAGGCAAAAGGCAAGATGCAAGAGGCAAAAGGGGGAATAAATAATCAGTTTTTAATAACTGGATTTAGTATAATCAGTTTTTAATAACCAGATTTAGTATTATTGCCTAATTGTCCAGTTAAATCATCTATGAATTGGAGCGATCGATGATCTGTTTTCTGACGGGGGAAGGGACGAAAGACTTGCTCGCGGCGGCAATTCCCGTCTATGGTTCCTTGTGAGTGTTTTTTGTCTTCAGGCTGATAAACTGATAAGGACGCTCACTCTTGCTAACAATTGGGGTTAATTTATGCTTATTCCGGTTCTTATCAGTCTTACTATCTTGCTTTTATCCTATCTGCTTGGTTCGATTCCCACGGGTTATTTAATCGGTAAATACAGCAAAGGTATCGATATTCGTGACTATGGTTCTGGTTCCACTGGGGCTACCAATGTGTTGAGAACTCTGGGAAAAACTGCTGGGGCGATAGTGTTATTAATTGATATGTTAAAAGGAATGGCGGCGGTGGCTTTGGTACGAGTGCTATATTTTATTGATGTCAATCCTCTACCAGACAGTTGGTATTATTGGTTAATTATTGGGGCAGGATTGGGGTCAGTCATCGGTCATAGTAAATCGATTTTCTTGAATTTTAGTGGGGGTAAATCCGTTGCCACCAGTTTGGGGGTTTTATTAGTGATGAATCCCCTAGTCGCTTGCGGAACTTTGGCGAGTTTTTTAGTTATGCTTGCACTTTTCCGAATTGTTTCTTTAGGTTCGATTATCGGGGCGCTAGTTGTGAATATTTTAATGGTTGTTTTGGGTCAACCTCTCCCCTATATTTTATTTAGTTTGATGGCGGGGACTTATGTGATTCTTCGTCATCAGGGCAACATTAAAAGATTGTTGGCAGGGAAGGAACCGAAAATAGGTCAGAAGGTACAGCAATCATCGGAAGTAAGTTAAGTAATACCAATTCTCCAAAGTCTGACTACAGAAGTTTAATCCCCCTAAATCCCCCTTAAAAAGGGTGACTTAAATTCGATGTGTAGTTTTCATTTAGAGAAATGGTATAACTTTCTCCAGTCAGAATAACCACTGTGAAAGGAAAGGGATTTTTCCCCAGGTGATAATAGAGACTTCAGCCTTGGAACAAGGGAAATTCCACATTTAAAACCCCATCTCACAATGACAGATTATAGGGTTCTTCCGAATCTGTCGTGTGAAACTATCAGCAACTTACCTTTGTAAAGCTTGTACACTAAAGCTTTGAGTTTTCGTTAGATTGATATTTATCAACTTTAGAGCATTGCTTGACAGAGAGGGAGCTTGGGGAATTTTCTACAGTGTAAGTTCGGAAGAACCATATTTCTTAGTACAAAAAGACCATTTTGAGGTTAACGAATTGATTAGGGTGTGAGGGAGCCAATTGGTGATCGCACTCTCGGCAATGTTATGCTTACCTTATTCGCTAAAAAGCATACAGAATAAAGGTGACAGCAATTTTAAAACCCTTCCCTTAAAAAATTAAGCGAACAATGAGTTAACTCTTGGATAATACATTTGTTTTAAATTCTTGGCTTTTCTTCGGGATTTCTGAAAAACAAAAAAGGGGACTTAGCCCCTTTGTCTGGATTAGTTAGGTTTGCTGAATACATCCAAAAACCTTGTTACGTAAGACTTTTCGACCTTTTGAAAATAAAAAAGCAGCGGATATTGGGAGTGATCAAGGGGAAAATTCAGGTACTTTTTCTCTGAAAATTAGGTAGGGTTCGCTGAAAAAGTTTGTTGGTGGGGTTAGGAGTCAGTAGCTAGTCGTTTCAGGCTTTGTGGCCCTCCTTTTTTGTACCAATTTATGTACTATAAAAAGAATAATGCAAGGTTTTTGAATGTCCCAATCCTATATTCTTGCACTAACATCGGATTTTAACAGGTCAAAAGCCTTATTTTAAAAGGGTTTTACCATTATCCAGCAAACCCTAGGTAATTGACCCCAGCGGTTCGGCGGTTCGGCTGATCTCACGGCCGAAGCCTACGCACTGCCTCCACGAGAAACTTTTTCAGTAAACCCTAGTTAGTTATTTTTTCGGCGATAACATCATCATCATGTTACGACCTTCTTTTTTTGGTGCTTGCTGTACCTCAGCTACATCCTCTAAATCTTTAGCCATGCGCGCCAGCAATTCTTCCGCTAGGTTAGAATGTTGAATTTCTCGGCCTCGGAAGGTAATCGTCGCTTTTACCTTATCTCCCGCTTTTAAAAAACGTTGCGCTTGGTTGACTCGCACGTTATAGTCATGCTCATCAATTTTATAGCGCATTTTAACTTCTTTTATATCGGCAGTATGCTGTTTTTTCTTGGCTTCACGGGCTTTTTTCTCCTGTTCAAACTTGTACTTGCCATAGTCCATAATCCGGCAAACAGGAGGACTTGCCGTTTCACTGACGAGGACGAGATCAAGTTCCTTCTCTTCGGCCACGCGCAAAGCTTCGGCAGGAGTAATAATGCCCAGCTGAGAGCCATCGCTATCGATAACGCGGATTTCAGGAAAGCGGATTCTTTCGTTAATTTGGGGGAGATCGCGAGTAGTGCGTCTTTTATCTATCACAGGCGTTCTAGGTTATCTCTATTCTGGTTAATTAATCGGGTGCAGTTTACAAAATGATTTACTTGCTATTCTACCCACTCGATCGAGTTTCTTGGCCAATTGTTAAGTTTTCTTGCAATGTTAATTTTTAGCCCTCAGCCCTTAGCTAGATAAGCCATTGTACATCGGCTTTGTCAGACAAGGATACCATACTCTCAGGAATTGATCAGTGAAGGTGCGTTCCCCCTCCTCGAAAGGAGATCTAGGTACTTCCTCTGTTACTTGAAAAACCCTTACCCAGTAATGCTTCTACGTCTCGTTGTTCTCAATAAGGCTGTCCTTATTGCGGTGACTAATTACAAAGCCCAGATTATCTCTCCCAAATGCTTGACATAAACCCCGCGATAATGTTATGGTAGTGGACTGGCTTAAGCCAAAGACAGCAGGTGCAAAACAGCTTAAATACCCTGCCGAGGTCAAAGCGAGAAAACAGCGGACAAAAAGACTAAAGAAAGAGATATTTTCTCTCTTCGTCTTGCCTGAACTGAATTCTCTCCACTCAACCCCGGCGCTACAAGGGGTTATTTTTGTGCCTGTGGAACCGGTCCCCCGCATACAGGAGGTAAACAAGGGATGGGGAGAAGCAGAGAAAGCAAGGGAGTAATTCTAGAAGAATTAAAAACCTCCCTTAGCGAAGCTCAATTAACGATGGTCATCGACTATCAAGGTTTAACCGTCGCCGAAATCAGCAATCTACGCCGCAAATTGCGCCCCACGGGAACGATTTGTAAAGTCACCAAAAATACTTTGATGGGCTTGGCGATCGCTGAAGATAGTGGCTGGGAACCGATGAAAAGCCTTTTATCGGGAACGTCCGCCTTTCTGCTCGTAAAAGAGGATATCGGTGGAGCTTTCAAGGCCTATCAAGAGTTCAAAAAAGAAAGCAAAAAAACTGAATTGCGCGGCGGTGTCCTCAAAGAAGGAACCAAAGGCCAACTCTTAACGGAAGAGCAGATCAAAGCGATCGCTGATTTACCGTCGAAAGAACAGTTAATCGCTCAGGCCGCTGGAGCAATCAACGCCATTGCCGCCAAACTCGCCCGCAGCATCAACGAAGTTCCCGCATCTTTGGCCCGTGCCGTCGATGCCGTGGCCCGTCAAGAAGAAAAAGAAGCGGCTTAACACCGCACCAATCAATCACTTACAAACAATTAGGAGTCTAACCCATGTCTGCTGTAGCTGAAATCTTAGAAAAACTCAAAACCCTGACCCTCTTAGAAGCTGCGGAATTAGTCAAAGGTATCGAAGAAACCTTCGGAGTTAGTGCCGCCGCTCCCACTGGTGGCATCATTATGGCTGCCCCCGGGGCTGCTCCTGCGGCCGCTGCTGAAGCGGTGGAAGAACAAACCGAATTTAACGTCGTTCTCGAAGAAGTTCCCGCCGACAAGAAAATTGCTATCCTTAAGGTAGTGCGCGAATTGACCGGTTTAGGACTCAAAGAAGCGAAAGACCTAGTAGAAGCCGCTCCCAAAGCGGTTAAAGAAGGCACTAACAAAGATGATGCCGCCGCCGTCAAGAAAAAACTGGAAGATGCCGGGGCAAAAGTTAGCGTTAAATAGATGGCCACTGATTCTGGGGATATAATCTATATCCCCAGACAAGCCGAAAAGCTCATTTCCTGATACTATAGGATTGTTATAGCAGTCTTGTAGGATGTCCAACCATGGAAAGCGTCGCTTACATTTTGGTTTTAACTATGGCTTTGTCGGTAATTTTCTTCGCCATCGCCTTCCGGGAACCTCCCCGGATTCAAAAGTAAATTTCTTAACTCCGTTTAGGTTAATAATTTTCTTCCCCGGGCCGCCCGCTTGTCAAAAGCAGGTTAGCGGCTCTGGTTTTCGTGTTTAAAGGCTTAAATTAAAGGTTCCCCTCACCAAGCGCCTCCTATGCAGTGTCCTAATTGTCAGCATACCGATAGTCGCGTTTTGGAGTCCCGTTCCTCCGAAAACGGTCAGAGCATTCGTCGTCGTCGTGAATGTTTACAGTGTAAATATCGCTTCACTACCTACGAGCGCATCGAATTCGTGCCGATCACGGTGATTAAAAAAGATGGTAAACGGGAATCTTTTGATCGCTGCAAACTGCTCCGGGGTATCGTCCGCGCTTGCGAAAAAACCGGCATTCCTCACTCAAGATTAGAGGCGATCGTCAATGATATCGAATCCCGTCTGCAGCAAGACTCAAAACGGGAGGTAACAAGTCAGGAGATCGGTCAATTAGTCCTAGAATATCTCCGGCAAGAATCGGAAGTGGCCTATGTGCGCTTTGCTTCGGTTTACGGTAATTTTCAGGGAATTAGAGACTTTATCGCCGCTTTAGCCCTGCTGCAATCCTCTGAAATCGAACGCACTCATCCTTCTTGGTCTCCAGTGGAAGAGGCCAGCGTGATCACCTCGTCTTAAATAGTTCCCGATTCAGTTATAATGAGGATCCCTTGTGCTATTTCAAGCCCAAGCTCTGGTTAGATTATTAAAAGTCATTCTTGAGGCAGATTGCCTCCAGGAAAGCCGGATGCGGCAGTTCATCCCCTAGGCCCTACCTAGAAACTAAATTAGGAGGCATCTCCTTGATTTAGAAACTGTACATCACATAGGAGGAAAAACCTACGGAAATTCCGAGGCCCAAACAACGTACATGACCACCCAAAAAACTGCAAACAAAAACATAGGCTTTACCCATGAAGATTTTGCCGCCCTTCTAGACAAATACGATTATCATTTCAGTCCGGGAGATGTTGTCGCCGGGACTGTTTTCAGCATGGAACCCCGGGGAGCTCTCATCGATATCGGTGCTAAAACCGCCGCTTTTATCCCCGTACAGGAGATGTCGATCAACCGCGTCGATAATCCCGAAGAAGTTTTACAACCCAACGAAACCAGGGAATTTTTCATTCTTACCGACGAGAATGAAGATGGACAGCTAACCCTGTCGATCCGTCGCATCGAATATATGCGCGCTTGGGAACGGGTGCGTCAATTGCAAAAAGAAGATGCTACCGTGCGATCGAATGTTTTCGCCACTAACCGTGGTGGGGCATTAGTCAGAATTGAAGGTCTTCGCGGCTTTATCCCCGGTTCTCACATTAGCACCAGAGAGGCGAAAGAGGATTTAGTCGGTCAGGAATTGCCCTTAAAGTTTTTGGAAGTGGATGAGGATCGCAACCGTCTGGTTTTAAGTCATCGTCGTGCTTTAGTGGAACGCAAGATGAACGGTTTGGCCGTGGGACAGGTGGTAATCGGTTCCGTGCGCGGAATCAAGCCCTACGGTGCTTTCATCGATATTGGTGGAGTCAGTGGTTTACTGCATATTTCCGAAATTTCTCACGATCACATTGACACCCCCCACACGGTTTTCAATGTCAATGATGAGTTGAAAGTGATGATTATCGATCTCGATGCCGAAAGAGGTCGCATTTCCCTCTCGACTAAACAATTAGAACCAGAACCGGGAGATATGCTCAAAAATCGCCCGTTAGTGTTTGAAAAAGCCGAGGAAATGGCGATTAAATACCGAGAAAAACGTCTAGCAGAAGCGGAAGGCCGGACTATCTCGGAAGTAGTGGAAGAAATCGAAGTTCCCCCCGCCTTGGAGGAGGAAGATTTAGTTCTCGCCGCCACCGAGGAGTAAGTCAGTTATCAGTTATCAGTTATCAGATGTGAGTTTTTAACTCATCATTCGCTCATTTTTTGGTGGTGATTCGGTAGTAGTGATGGAGGCTTAATCCTTTGCTGTGCATTGTAGCCATGGATAATACTAAATCCAGTTATTAAAAACTGATTATTTATTCCCCCTTTTGCCTATCCTGATATGTTACCTATACTCAACTGATTTAGTATAAAATATCAAACAGTTCCCCAATTGAGAACGTACCTGAGATTCGTAAATCTTATGACCACGTCGAGGGAATTCTTCTTGGCTGTAGCGGGGTTGTCTAACTGTCATTGAAGCGACCCTGGGGCGACTTTTGCCCCTCTATTTTAACCAAACATTGGGAATCTTCCCTAATATTCCTCAACTAGGTCCACCAGAGCGGCATCGCACTTAGACTCACAGTTTCAATCAATCTGCAGGGTACGTTCCCCAAAATCGATCGGTGGAGCAGTGGGAGTCAGATTAGGAAACGCACCCTAGGGCTAAAATTCCTCAACTCCAACGGGATTGTTAGGCTGCGGTTTATTGCAGCAACCCTAATTTCTTCAACCGAGAACGAATACCTCCTGGCTTTCTTTGAAACTCCCTAGCCAAATCGTTGATCACTATACCTTGTTTGTAACGTTGCCTTAGCCGCTCATCTTCAGCTTTAGTCCAAGGCTCATAAGCACGCGGGTGCGTTTTCTGAATGTCCTTAATGCTGTAAGACTTTTTAGGCAAAGCTTCTTCTGATGACTTATCGTAAGCTCTAGCACCTTCTTGCTTGGAAGTTTCAGGTCGAACCACCTCAAAGCGTACTCGCCCCGCATTGATTGCTTTCGCAATAGCCTGTTGCAACTGGGATAGATTTGCTTGCCCTGTTTTAACATCTAAAATTACAACTTCTAAATTGTTCTCGTTACCACCGTTATCTTTGATATCTGTATAACCATTAAAAACAACGTAATCGATCGGATCGCCTATAAATCTAGCATCTGACGGCAAATACTTAAAATTTGGAAGAACTGGTGCTAACTGCTCTGCTATTTTCCCCTTTATAACAGCGCGACTTCCATCTAAGCTTCTATTCCTGGCATCCTTAAGGGCTTGCTGATGCTGTTCTTTTAAAACTTGAATTTGAGTTTCATATTCTCTAACGGTTTTTCTCAGGTTTATTTTCTGCAAAACGTAATACGTGACCGCACTACCAATAATTATGCCCAGCAGTAATGAAACTACAATTTCCATTATTCAAGCCCAACAGCTTTTCTTCGACTTTATCAATTAAGGAATACCCGTCAGATAGCACCAAATAAGGTCCCAATCGAGAATTTGAGCGGTCTAACTACATATTATAGGTCAACTTTCTGCACAACACTCTCTAGAGTAACGATATAGGTTAACTTTCCCTATATTAGCCCCAAAAACCTGTTAGCCAGATTAGTTTACTGCAAACAATCTCTTTTAACGAGACTGATCACAGAATCCTTCTAGGATTCTAGCAAAGATTCTTAGAGCTGACTGCACTTTGTCACAAAACTTTACTATTATTTTGGCACTCTTAATGGTTAGAAGGTAAACATCGATCGCCCTCTCTCAAATTAGAAAAAAGCGATCCTAAAACCGAATAAATTCAGTAACAATCAGTAGTGAAAAAATTCAACCAGGCGATCAGCCACTATCATGGCTAATCGTTCGTCTAGACTGCCAATTTTGGCAACAATTCGGATTTTGTCAATCGCCCTAATTTGGTCTAAAGCGATACTACCTCGCACATTTTCTTGGTCAATTGTGATTCTAGTTGGGTAATTTTTGACATTACTGGTGATCGGTGCAATAACGACTGTTCTTAATCGAACATTAATCTCACTAGGAGAAACAACGACACAAGGCCGAGTTTTTTGCAGTTCAGCCCCCCTAGTTGGATCGAGTGCCACCAACAGGATGGCAAATCTTTCTACCATTGATTTTCTCGCTCAAACTCGTTTTCTACCCCCAACCAATCCTGTAAATCGGTTTCAAGAGGAGCATCATCAAATAACTCAGCCCAACCTTCCCTCACCTTCTTTTTAGCACTCAGAATAATCATTTTACCATCAACTATCGCCTCAACTTCATCTGTGAATTCACACTGTTCCATGATTGCTTGAGGAATTGTAATTGCTTGGGAATCACCGATTTGTACGATTTTAAGCAACATTTTGACGACCAGATAAACATAGGATAATTATATCAATCTATACCGATCAGAGGGAGATCGCCTCTCCCTATTTTTTCAGAAAAGCGATCGCCTGATTAAAGCTGATCAATTTATCCGCAGGATTTGCTAGGATGGGGATGCTAACAACTTATTTAAGGATGAGTAAGTAGATGTGGTGGCCAAGTTCCCAATTAGATCGTATTGAAGCAAACCTAGAGGCAAATCAGAGCTAACTACCTCTTGCCTCTCCTAACCAAGAAATTAATTTTGCACCACTACTTATTACTTAATTACTGTTTATTCTGTAATTTTATCACTAATTCCTGGAAAGGTTGCCAATCGTCTTTAGAGGTAATTGCTTCCCAAACCGATTCGATTAGCGGTCTAAGTAAAGCAGTTTTAGGATTATAATGCTTTAAAGTGTCGTCAATTTGAGACAAGGAATCTGGGGGTGATTGATTTAAGACCAAACTATATAACTCTCGCCAACGTTGCCAATCAGCTTTTGGTAAATCCATATTTTCAATAATTAGAGAACTATTTTCTCGCCAACCGTAATTAAATTGTTCACTTAATTGATAGAAAAAGTCGTGATAACCGAGGCCAGTTTCTTGGAGAACTTCCACAGTTTTGCTAACCAGTAAAGCGGATTCGGGAGTAAAAATATCCTCAAAACCTAACTTTTTAAGCATCATTTTTTGATAATAAAAATTGTAGTGCTGGTCATAGTTAGCCAAGGCCATATCTAACTCTAACAAGGAGACAACCATGGACAGGGGAGATTGCAGTAACTCTAGATTTAAACGACAGATAAAAGGCTGATTACCGTAACTATAACGGCCACCGTAGTCGAAATAGGCCGCCGTAAATTGGGGGTTATAGGAAGGAATAAAAGCGTAGGGACCATAATCAAAACTTTCCCCCGTAATTGACATATTATCGGTATTGAGAACCCCATGACAAAAACCTGCGGCCATCCATTGGGCTGCTAATTTAGCGGTTCTTTCAATCAAAGCGGCGTAAAATTTTAAATAGCGATCGCTATCTTGGGGATCGATTTCAGGATAATAATAAATAATCACATGATCGAGGAGTCTTTTAATTAAATCGGCACGTTTAATATGAAATAAACGCTCAAAAGTCCCGAAACGAATATGAGAATTACTAACTCGAATCATCACCGAAGATTGCGTCGGGGAAGGTTCATCACCCCGCCAGAGAGCTTCTCCCGTTTCCACCAAACTGAGACAGCGAGAGGTATTCACCCCTAAACTGCGTAAAGCTTCCCCAGCTAAGACTTCTCTAACTCCACCCTTGAGAGTTAACCTACCGTCCGCATGACGGGAATAGGGGGTCCGTCCCGATCCTTTCGTACCAAAATCGTATAATTTGCCATCAATACCCCTAACTTGACCGTAGAGAAAACCGCGACCATCCCCCAAGAAAGGATTATACTCGCCAAATTGATAACCGTGGTAACGTAGAGCTAAAAAAGGGGTCAGGGATTGAAATTTACCAAAAGCCTCGATAAAATGCTCATCTAAGGTTAATTCTGGCTGAATTCCCACCAAAGGTAATAAAGCATCATTGCGAAAACGAAGGATATGACGGGGAAAATCCGCGGCCGCCACTTGATCGTAGTATTGGTCCCCCAAGTCCTGCATGGCGCTTTCGTAAGGGAGACTGAGAAAGGGATTGGTGAGATGGTCTGTCATAGTGGTGGTGTCGATCGAGCTTTGAGGCGATAAAGTGATAAAGATAGCCAAAAATTTTTCCTACTGAGACTATCAAACAGCGATGCCCGATTCTATTATGTATCAAGGGGACTATTTTCTTGTCCTTGAGGCCGATCAACCCGAACAATTCCAGACTCCCAACCAGTTGCGGGATAAGTTAAAAGATTTAATCACCGCAAAACCGGAAATTTGTCCCAGACAATTGGCAAAATTCTCTAGTTTTGAGGAAAAAGCTCTCTATCTGCGCGATAATTACTGCGAGTTAGACCTGGGTGAGGGGGGTTATCTACAATGGTATGTGGTCCGTTTGGAAAAATAAGGAAACCCATTATTCAGTAGTTAGGTGTTAAAAACTGTCAGACACCCCCCTTATCAAGGGGGGATTAAGGGGGGGATCAATCTCCAATTTAATTATAACCAGCTACTTAGTTATTAAGGCAGAGGCAATCAGAGCAATTATCTTTTTAACTTTTAACTTTTCTAACTTGATCATTATGGGAGAAATAGAAGATTTACTGGCACAAATGAAGGCAGAATACCAGAAACGGGATCAGGAAAAACCGATGCCGTCCCCTTCTTCTCGCCAAGAAAAAGATCGTTCCCCGGCCGAATTTAAGGTTAATTATGCCGGCGATTCTTCTACCGATGCCCTTTTAAAAGCTTTAGCCTTAGAAAACCAAGAAAGGCAACAACAAGAGGCAGCGGAAAAAGAAAAAGCGACGGCATTAAAACAACAGCGCAAGCGAGAAGCTTTAACTAAAAAGGCAAAACAATGGTTAGATAAATTGGATGTTAAATCGGAGGAAGGACGCTGGTTTGAGGAGTTTTCCTATAGCTACGATTCTCCTTTAGAAGCGGCGATTACCTATCTAGAAGCTTTAGGAGAAGTGGATATTTCTAAATGATCAGGTCTAATTTAAAGTTGTGGGTAAATTGGCCGCATCAAAAACTCGATTATGCCACCAAATATTATCACCAGCTATAATATTTGTGCCGTAACGAGGGACGATACCATAAACAGTGCCGGGGTCATAATCCAAAGCTTGACTGATGAGATTGTAGAGACGTTGTAGATCAAAACCCCGGGGGTCACAATGGGGATATTTTCCTTGATTAATCAGAAAACTATCGACGGCAAAATGGCTGACAATTTGCGGTAATTGTCCCGTTTGTAAGGCTGCGAGGAGATAATATTTCGCCGTTTGTTGGTATTGAAAATCGCTGTAACCGGGGAGGGTTTGCAAGCGTCCTTTGGTCAAACAGTGGGATCCCGGCGCTTGTACCAGTTCAATGTTAACACTGGAGATAACCCGACGATTTCTTTCGGCAAAAACCGGCCGCAAGCGATCGCAATTAGGGTGAGATAGCTGTTGACAAATCGCTTCTGTTGCCCATAATGCGGTAGTTTTTGCCCCATCAAAGTAATTTATGGGATATTGCTTGACTAAACGCTTAAATACGGCTTCTGAAGGCGTATTTAACCAAATTCTCGCCCTTTTTTCTAACTCAGAGGCCGATCGTGTACTCAAGGGAACACCCTCTAAAGCAAGTGCAAAACCCTTGACGCGGATAGTTTCTGGGGTAAGTTGCCACAGTTGACGCACTAATTGATCCCTGGTGTCTGCGGGCAGCATTTCGGCTGCTTGTTCATAAAAAGTGGCCGTGGGACGGTGACGCTCAAAAAAAGGCCGGGCGATCGAGTCTAAAATATCTCTATCCCTAGAATTCGGTTTGCGGGGGATGTAAACATTCGGACCCAATTTCATCGGACCGCGAGCATATTTTTTCTGTTCTTCGATGTTACCCGCAGTCATGCTCCAAGCTGTATCGTGGAGAATAAACAAAGGAGTGCGATCGAGGGTTAATTCGGTTTCTGGCGCGTTAATTTGCAAAAATTCGGCAATTTTCTGTTTTTCTAACTTATTTAGACTCTTACCAGCTAAATTCTCCCCCACAGTGGAGGGATTAAAAATATCTATGGTTGCAGTGGAGAGACTAGAGGTATTCAGTTTTAAAATCACTAGGGACAAGACTAAACTAATCACCAAAGAAGTCACTCCCCATCGCCATTGCTCCCGGGGAAAGATAGAATATCTGGGGGGAGAAAATTGTCTTAATTTTTGCCGTCTTTGTCGATTCATCGGACTCTTTTAACTCGCTTTCCACCCATTGTATTCACTTTCTCGAAAAAGGGAATTAATACTAAATCCGTTGAGTATATGCTACCTATCAGGATAGGCACTCATGCAATAGGCAATAGGCAATAGGCAATAGGCAATAGGCAGCTTTATTCTCCCCACACCCCACTTCATAATTCATAATTCATAATTCATAATTCCCACACCCCACTTCCCCACACCCTACACATAATTACTGAAGAACCATTGAGTATTAAAAGCTCGATCGCAGGATATTTCTAGTAATCTTAGTCCTGATTCTGGTAAAACTGCGATTTTTTGCTGAAAATCAGTCCAATCACTGATTAAATGGTAATCGATACCGTAGGTGTGACAGAGTTGGCAAAAGTCAATATTTTGGGGAGTGGCAAAAAATTCTTCAAAGGGAGGGTCAAATTTGGCGATCGGCAACATCTGGAAAATGCCTCCCCCTTTGTTATTAATTAAAATTATGGTCAAGGAGCCAACAAAATATTTTTTGATTAAAAAACCATTTGTATCGTGTAACAGGGCTAAATCTCCCGTTAATAGCAGACTAGGGACATTTTTATAAGCCATTCCTATTGCAGTGGAGAGGTTGCCATCGATGCCATTGGCCCCGCGATTAAAATAGGGACGGATTTGGCGATCGCTAGGCGGGTTAAAAAATTCGGCATAGCGAACAGGCATACTATTAGAGATAAAGATCGGGGTGCGGGGGGGGAGGTATTGGGAGAGCAGCCAGGGGATTTTTCCTTCAATCAGTTTAGTTTCTGCTGCCAAAAGGCGATCGATTTTAAATCTGGCTTGCTGGTCGAATTTTTGCCATAATTGCCGATATTCTCGGTTATTATCGGGTTTTTCTGGGAATAAATGCCCTAATTGCTCGATATTTCCCCTGAGATGTTTGGTTTTTCCCTGTAGAGGATCATAATTATCAGGATGGGGATCGATAATCCAACGCGGACAGTCGATTTCTTCTAACCATGTCCGTAATTCTTTGCTGGTGGGTAATTCCCCAATTTGCAGGACAACATCGGGGGTTAATTGGGTTTTAATGGCAGCATTCCGCAATAATAAATCATAGGTGGTGATCAGATGGGGATTTAAGCCTGCATAGTTTCGCAGAGGAGATAAAGCTTCCGCTAAGACGGGATATTGTTGCGATCGAGCTAAATTAGCGATCGCCTGACAGTAACTTTCGGGGTTTTGCGGGGAAGCTAATCCCGCGATGATAATTCCTTGACGGGGTAAAGAAGGAATTTCGAGAATTGAGTGGTTAATGGGGATATTTGGCCGAGATATATGGCTAAAAAAAGCTTCTTGGTCAAAATTAGCCTCTAAATTGCTGATTTCCAGATCGGGAGTTGGTGCAAGGGGATCCCGAAATGGTAAGTTCAGATGCACTACTCCGGGGACAGGATCGAGACAGCGCCACCACGCGTGGATGATGGTTTGACGGAGATAGCGTAAACGCTCGATATTGGCACTAGGACAGCTAATTTCCGCTTGCCAGTTGGGATAATTACCGTAGAGTTTGACTTGATCGATAGTTTGACCGGCATGAGCATGACGCAATTCTGGGGGGCGATCGGCGGTTAGAATTAATAAGGGGACATGACTTTCTTTTGCTTCAATGACTGCGGGATAAAAATTAGCCGTGGCAGTGCCAGAAGTGCAGACTAAAACCACTGGTTGATATAATTGTTTGGCTAATCCCAGGGCAAAAAAGGCGGCCGAGCGCTCGTCTAAGATGGGAATAGCTTCAATCTGGGGATGTCTTGTTAAGGCTACCGTTAAAGGAGTCGATCGCGATCCGGGAGAAACCACCCCTATCTTCAATCCCAAACGGGCCAATGTTTCGACTAAAATAGAACCCCAAAGTGTATTAAGATTGCGAAAATCGATCGACATTTATTAGTTCAGTGCAAAGGTTAGGAGACAATAAGTTAAAGAGTCTAAACTGTTAACTATCTAAATTACTCGTTAAGACTGTCTATGAGCAGGGAAAAGGAGTTTGAGCATTTGTACTAAAATTCTCAATAGGCAGTTTAAATGCAGTACAGTCTATTAATAAATTTAACATTGGCCGGAACTGGCTAAGAATAAGTTATTCCTGAGTCAGCGATCCGGGTTAAGTTTACTCTCGATTCCCAGGCCAATTTATCCCTTTTCGGGTTCCTTTCTTGCTAAGTTTTAACCAGAAAATTTATAGGTTAATACCACATTGATATTAGCTGCCAGCAGGGCCAAGAAGAGCAGAAAAGTAAAGCGATCGATCCAGAATTTTTTAAAGAGACCAAAGATATCCTTGAGATAGAATACTCCCAGAATTGCTGCCGTACCGATTATAAAATAATAGCGGCCGTAGGGAGAAGCTAAAATCCAGGCTGTCAGATTGAGATGAATCGACCAAACTCCCAGAAAGATAAAAATAATTGAGGCAGTTAATCCGTCCGTTTCTTGGCGAAAATCATCGAGAAAGATGCCTAGAATAATAAACATAAACGGATAAAAAGGAATCATATACCAAGTAAAAAAGTGACTTTGCGCTCCTGTGGAAACTAAAATTAAGCTGTAGAGGATTACCGGTAAAGCGAGTAATCTAACTTGGGGACTAGCGGGATTTTTTCTCAGAAAGGGTAAGAGGGTTAACCAGCTAAAAATTAACCAACCATCCTCAAAAAATACCGTGGGAGTGATTAGATATTTGACAAAGTTAAAGTCCTCGAAGCGCAGGGATTGTTCTTGAAATATCTTCCGAAAAAAATCGTAGTCGTAGATAGCACCGTAGAGAAAATAGAGAGAGAAAAAGAAAGCACCGATCACAGTTACATAAATAGCCTCGCGTCCTTGCTTTTCGTAAATCAAGAGGACAATTAATAATGCTACTAAATAAATAGCCGTTACTTTGACTAAACAAGCTAAACCAGCTAAACAAGCGGCGATGTAGAGATATTTTTTTTGCTTAGTTTGATAGTATTGCCAATAAAGTAAGACGATCAACAAGCATAAAACAATCATTAAATTTTCACTAATCGCTAACCGAGATAGAAAAACTGTATTGGGATTGGTGGCATAAATTAAACTAGCGATAATAGCGATCGATAAATTACTTAACTTCAGAGCCAGTAAATAGACCAAAACTATCGCAGCAATACCTAAAAGTAAAGAAGGGACTCTAATAATAGTTAAACTGCAATCAAAAAAAGTCTTTGCTCCTCCTAAAATAGCAAATAAACCCACCAATAAACCAAATAAAGGAGGATGATCAAACCAAGGAGTTACCAAACGATAACGGATATTTTTTGCTTCCCAAACCACCGTAGGAAAATTATCCGTGGGATTCAACCAAGACCAACTGGTGGGGATACCCGTTTGTAATAAACTCATGCCACTCCAAGCAAAAGCATATTCGTCAGCAGTCCAATTATCCGGAGGCAAGGAATCATAATTATAGATTCGCAAAAAAGCACCTAAGCAGGTGATAATTGCTCCAATCAACCAATATTTATGGACAGTCAAAAAGCTGGGCATCGATTATTAAGGATAAGTGGCAGTGACTAAATGAGAGTCAGAATTTCATGGTATAATAGATAGGGTGATATTGACAGAAAAATCGGCATGAATCAAAAAATTGCCTTTTTAGGATTAGGAGTAATGGGAGCGCCGATGACAGCTAATCTTGTCCGTCAGGGTTTTGCTGTTAATGCTTGGAATCGCAGCCCAGAAGCGCCGGGGATAACCATTGCTGGGGCAGCGGGTGCGAACATTTGTTCTAATATTGCCGCCGCCGTCAGGGATGCCGAGATTGTCTTTACCTGCGTCGGGGATGTACCTGATGTGGAAGCGGTAATTTTAGGACTGGGGGGTGTCATGGAATCGGCAGCGGTGGGAACTCTGGTGGTGGATATGAGTACCATTGGCTCTCAAGCCGCTAGGATGATTGGGGAAAAGCTAGAGGCAAATAATCTCCGTTTTCTCGATGCTCCCGTTTCTGGGGGGGATATTGGGGCGAAAAACGGCACTTTAACTATTATGGTGGGGGGGAAAGAGGCGGATTTTCAGACTTGTTTACCCTGTTTTCAAGCCATGGGCAAAACTATTCGCTGGTGTGGAGAAATCGGCAACGGACAAGCGGTAAAACTCTGTAATCAAGTCTTGGGGGCGGTTCACATGGTGGCGCTGTGTGAGGCTCTAAAAATGGCAAAAATTCAAGGATTAGACCCCAATTTAGTCATAGAAGTCTGTAAAACGGGGGCGGCAGGTTCTTGGGCGTTGGAAAATTTGGGACCAAAAATCCTCGCCCAAGATTTACAGCCGGCTTTTATGATTGAACATATCTTAAAAGATTTGCGATTAGTCAAAGAAACTGCCCAGACAGCCGGGGAAATTCTGCCCGGGACAGATTTAGCAGAAGCTTTATTTAAAGTAGTAGCGGAATTGGACGAAGGCAAGGGAATTAAACAGGGAACCCAAGCGATGATTCGCGCCTACGATTAAGCATTTTGTTGGCGATAAATATCATCGGTACGGGCAGCCATGATGAAATCATTTTGATGTAATCCACCCACGTCATGGGTCCACCAAGAAACGGTAACTTTACCCCATTCTGTCAATAAAGCGGGGTGATGACCTTCTTTTTCCGCTGCCTCTCCCACGGCATTAGTGAAGGCGATTGCCTCTTGAAAATTGGCAAATTTATAGAGTTTTTGCAGACGGGGAATACCCTCGTATTCTAAGAGATTCCAATCGGGAATTTTAGCCTGTAAAGCGATAATTTCCTCGGCAGTGATAGGAGAAGAACCCGATTGATAAGGTTGACATTTTTGTTGAGCAAGTTCGGTCATAGGGGTATCAATCCAGATTTTTTACCTTTATTATAGAGGAAAATCCCCCAGAGAAATTTTCTGGCTCTACCGAACCTGTCATGTAAAACTATTAACAACTTATGCTTGTAAAGCTTGTATAGTAAAGCTTTGAGTTTTTGTTAGATTGATATTTATCAACTTTAGAGCATTGCTGGACAGAGAGGGAGCTTGGGGAATTTTCTACATTGTAAGTTCGGAAGAACCAATTTTCTATTCTTCCTCTGACTCTGGAGAACTTACCCAAGGGGTAGAAGATTCGGCAGCTTTCGGGAAAGAAAAAGATTTTTTTGGAGGAGAAGGCAATAATTCCAATTGTCGATTACTGGTTTTATAGCTAGTTTTATTTTTCTGCTCTCCCCGTCGTCGTTGGGAGGTTTTTTCCTCTGTTGTATTTTCGGCTATCACTTCATACAAAATCGCCCGTTTATCCTCTTGTTGACCTTTTCTTAAAACCCGTCCTAAACGCTGAATATATTCCCTCGTGGAACCGGTTCCTGATAAAATAATCGCGATGCGTGCTTCCGGCACATCAACCCCTTCATTAAGAACATGGGAAGTCACTAGAATTTTGTATTCTCCCTGACGAAAACGGGTCAGGATTTCATGGCGTTCTTTCACGGGAGTTTGATGGGTTATGGCAGGTATTAAAAAGCTCTCGGAAATGCGGTAAACTGTGGCGTTATCGTTGGTAAAAATTAAAATTGCTTCTGGATAGTGTTCACAGATTAACTCGGCTAAAACCCGCAATTTTCCCTGGGTTCCGGAGGATATTTCCTTCGACTCCCGGTGCGCTAACATCGCCCGGCGCCCTTCGCTACTTCTGGCACTAATCATGACAAAATTTTGCCAACCATCTAAACCGGACAAACTGAGATTATTTTTTCTTAAAAAATCATTGCGAATTTTAATTGCTTCTTGATATTTTTCCTGTTCTTTGGCAGATAGTTTCACTTTGATTTGAATTATTTCATGATCCGCTAGGGCTTTTCCTGACAAGTCTTGGGGACTTTTTTGATAAACAATTGCACCAATAAGATAATCTAAATCTTGATGACTACCATCACCGCGATCCGGTGTTGCTGTTAAGCCTAAACGATAGGGTGCGATCGAATCTTCCGCTATTTTCCGAAAGAAATCCGATGGTAAATGATGACATTCATCAAAAATTAAAAAAGCGTAACGATTGCCAAGAGTTTCTGAATAAATTGCCGCACTTTGATAGGTGGCGATTAAAATAGCACTATTATCCTTAGAACCTCCCCCTAATAATCCCACCTCGGCATCGGGAAAAGCCGCCAACATCTGGGCATACCACTGGTGCATTAAATCAATAGTCGGCACGATAATTAAAGTGCTGCGGGGAGTCGATTGTAGAGCTAATTGGGCAAGATAGGTTTTACCGGCAGCGGTGGGAAGGACAATAACACCCCTTCTCTGGGATTTTTTCCAAGCGATTAACGCTTCCGTTTGATGGGGGTAGGGTTCCCGTTCAAAACTGGCAATTAATTCTAAATTGTTAAAAGCTTTTGCTTCATCTTGGAAGTTAATGCCCTCCTCCTGTAGAGTTTCCACGAGAGGACGATAATGAATGGCCAAAATGCGAAATCTTTCGATACGATCATCCCAAGTGGCAAAATCTAGCCATTTTTTCCCTTTTGGTGGTGGATGGAGAATTAAGGTTCCTCGCTCATATTTGAGGGTGGGTAAGCGCATTTTTCAGTTATCAGTTATCAGTTATCAGTTATCAGTTATCAGTCATCAGTTATCAGTTATCAGTTATCAGTTATCAGTAAACAGTTAAGCTAAGACGCATTTAAACCGCTTATTCTTAGATTAGCCGCCCCCCCCCAATCCCTTTACTGTTGCCTTTTGCCTCTTGCCTTTTGCCTCGTCTCAACAAGCAATTTAAATTACGAACAGCTTATCAGTAAACAGTAAACAGTATAAGTGAACTGAAAACTTACATCTGATAACTGATCACTGATTCAAGGCTGATGGCTTATATTTATTTAAGGGAGGACTTACGCCCTACGCCCCTACAGAAAAACTAATGCGGGGTAATGTAGGGGCGCAATGCTTGCGCCCAAAATGTAAAATTTACGAACACTTTACACCATGATGTCAAGAGAGCCAATTCATCTTGTTAAAAAAATAGAGTGTGAATTAACACACTCTCAGCATATCGGAACAGCCAAAGTTTAGCAATAGATTAAATCTTTTCGGTTAGCTTAGTCAAAACGCGATTGGAACGTTCCACAAAAGCTTGCATTCCCTCAGCATCAAATCCTTTTTGAGCAATTAAAGCTAAATCATAAACGTGCTGACAGAGCATTTTCGCTAATTGCGCCGATGGAGAGTCACCACTACCAGTAACAATACTTCCCTGACTAATCTGGATAATTTGTTGAATTAAGGGATGATTAGTATTAATCATCAGAATATGTTCTTCGGGGAAAGCCATGGCTTTTTGTTGCATCATTGCCGTCATTTCCTGTAAGCGTCGCATCGCTTCTGGAAGTAAGACAATTGCCGGGGGAGTACCTTGGGGATCATCGGATTTCAAGGCTTCAGTTTTGATATTGATGCGAGAATTATCGAGAGCTTTGGCGAAGATTTCTTTGATTAATTCGGCCCTGGTTTTATTACTACCCGGATCGATAATTTCACTAGCTTGATCCTGTTCGAGCAGCGTCGAGTCTAATTCAGAATCAACCCGGGTGAATTTCACATCAGAATATTCTCTTTCTAGGAAAGGAATAAAGTAATTAGTATCGATGAAAGAATCAAAGAAGAGGATTTCTAACCCTTGATTTTTGTAGAGTTCAACGTAAGTGGATTGGCTACGAGGATCGGTACAGTAAAAAACTCGATTTTCGTGGCGTTCTTTATGGCGTTCTAGGTAGGCTTTGAGAGTAGTATAACCTTCCTGTTCGATCGCTTCTAGGGGAGTTTTCGCCGTTGTTTCTTGCCATGCGTCACCTTCGGCGGTTTGCACTTCCACTTGTACTGGGGTTTCTGGGGGTTTGTAGGTAGTCCGATAGATTAAAATATCTTCTACCTGCTGTTTAAATTTATCCTCTTTTAAGGAACCAAATTTAATAAAAGTTCCCACATCTCCCCAACAACGAATATATTCTTTTGCGTCTTCATTGTAGAGAGATTTGAGGCGATCAGCAATTTTTTTGGCAATAAAATCGGCAATACGGCGAACGGTGCGATCTTTGGTTAAAGCACTTCGAGACACATTTAAAGGAATATCTGGACTATCGATAACTCCTCGCAAGGGCATCAGGAAATCGGGAATAATTTCCTCGCAATGATCGCTGACAAAAACCTGATTACAGAATAACTTTAATTGTCCTTTTGAGACATCCACATCCGGTCTGAGTTTGGGAAAATAGAGAATACCATTGAGCAAGAAAGGATAATCGGTATTCAGATGTACCCAGAGTAAAGGTTCTTCTTGGAAAGGATAGAGATAACGATAAAATTCTAGGTAGTCTTCTTTCGTCAGATTTTGAGAAGATTCTTTCCATAAAGCCCGTTGTTGATTAATCACTTCCCCATCAATTTTAATGGGAACGGGCATAAAATCTGAGTAGGTTTTGACTAACTGGCGAATGCGGGCAGGTTCTAAATATTCCCCTTCCTCATCCATTAAAGTTAGGGTGATAGTGGTGCCGATTTGGCTGCGGGAAGAATCGGTTAATTCAAACTCCGGAGAGCCATCACAGCACCAATGGACAGGGGTAGCACCTTCCTGATAGGAAAGGGTATCAATTTCTACCTTTTTAGCCACCATAAAAGCCGAGTAAAAACCTAGGCCAAAATGACCGATTAAATCGTTGGCTGATTTTTGGTATTTATTGATAAATTCTTCCGCACTGGAAAAGGCAACCTGGTTAATATATTTCTTGATTTCTTCCCCCGTCATCCCGATCCCATTATCGGTAATTGATAGGGTACGATTTTCTTTGTCGATGGCGAGATTAATTTCTGGTTCGGGGACTTCTCCTCTCGCTTCTCCTGCTAAGGAAGCCATTTTAAATTTCGAGATGGCATCAACACTATTAGATATCAATTCCCGCAGAAAAATTTCATGGTCAGTGTAGAGGGATTTTTTGATAATAGGGAAGATATTCTCGGTATGAATCGTGATATTACCTTTTTCGAGTACCGTCATACGTTCAATCACTAAGGGCTTGACTATTCTAACTTTTTTATTCTGCTCGATAATGGCAGCACTGATCACAGAGCGATTGCCCAACTTCCTCTAGGGGGATAACCGTACCGATCAAGGGATTTAACGGCAGCGGGGCGATTTCTAGAACTCGATCGCAAAAATCAGGGTTATTGATCACTTTTTGACTTTTGCAAGCGGTTGGTTGAGATTTGCCGATTGAGCCAGAATTGCAGTAGCTCTACTGTTCACTTTGCAGATATCCCTCAATCAAAATATCGGGATTGAGATAATTAACCGTGACATTTTCTAGCTGTAAAGCTTCGCTCATTAACTGGAAACCTAAATCACCCACGGCAGTAGGTGCATTAATTCCCCCGATGATTTTGGGCGCGATAAAAGCGATAATTTTTTGTACCATGCCCTCAGCGATCGCTGCCGCACTTAAACCGCCGCCGCATTCCCACAAAACCTGACAAAATCCCCTTTGATCAAGATTTTCCATCACTAAAGTGGGTGTCACCTCGGTGAGTTCGATCACTTCCACGCCTTTTGTTAATAATTGTTGCTTAAGCTTGACATTAGAATTAATTTGTGTATAGACAAGGGTGGGAAATTGACTGGTATCCCAAAGATGGGCCGAGGGTGGTAAATCGAGCGATCGAGTCATGACCACGCGCAGGGGATTATGATCGGAGAGGCCGTGAGTGGTGAGGTGGGGATTATCTTGACGGACAGTACTACCGCCGACAATAATCGCATCACAGGCCGATCGCAGTTGATGGACTATTTGGCGAGAAGCGGGGCTAGTAATCCAAGCGCTATGACCGCTAGTAGCGGCAATTTTGCCATCGAGAGTCATGGCATATTTGAGGATACCGAAGGGTTTTTTAGTGGTGATGCGATGGATAAAACCCTGATTGAGTTGACGACATTCGGACTCCTCCACCCCCACCAGCGTCTCGATGCCTACCGATGCTAGTCTTTGAATGCCTTTCCCCGCCACCAGGGGATTAGGATCGATCATCCCTACCACCACTTTTTTAATGCCTGCTCGCACAATTGCCTCGCTACAGGGGGGAGTACGTCCATAGTGGTTACAGGGTTCTAGATTGACGTATAAAGTGGCACCACGCGCTTTTTCTGCCGCCTGTCTCAGGGCGAAAACTTCTGCATGGGGTTGTCCGGCCCCCGGGTGAAAACCTTCGCCGATAATTATACCCTCTTGAACGATCACAGAACCCACCAAAGGATTAGGAGAAGTCCGCCCCAAGGCTTGCCTAGCAAGGGTTAGACATCTTTGCATCATTTTGCGATCGAATTCCGTTGCCTCGGCCATGGTTTATTTCTCCAAAGGAGGGGAGACTTTATCAGTGATCAGTGGGAATTATAAATTATAAATTATCAATTATAAATTTATGAATTATGGGTAATGTTCTAGACCTGTGGATCGTATTTCTGCGAGGTGGTCAGTCTATTCATTGTGACTTGTCTTATCCAAAGAGTCAGAACACTACCCATTTTTGAAATTATAATGCTGGAACTTATAGCTTCCATTACTACTGTAATCGAATTTGATATCTAACAAATCATTGCACCCGACCAACCAAAATCGACTAATGCTGGAAAATAGGCTAAAATGGCAGGTGAGTTCAACTGTAGGGTGGTTTAGGCGACGGTAACTGCTACAGTTTAGTATTGATTTTGTGTTCGCCGTAACCCACCAAATTATTGATCCTTTTTTCTTGGTGCGTTATATTAATATTAACGCATCCTTGTATTTTAGGAGATTAGGATAGGGGCTATCCCAATCTCAACAAGAACAAGAAAAAGAGTGAACCTAGACGCACCCGAAATCAAAAAGCTTGCCTTATAAATAAAGAGTCTCCTATTTGTTCTTCGGAATGTCAACTTCCGCAGACTGGAAAGTATCAACGTGGTTTTTCTCGAAATTATTCTCCTTGACGGCTAATTTATCCGATAAGATCAATGATTACACTGTAGTTATAATATTGTTACGGCGGATTCGTGTTTGTTCTGGTAAATTCTCCAACCTGAAAAGCTTACCCAATAAGGAATTGGCTGTACCAGAGGAATAAAGTAACTGCTGTATGCCATCAACAACCATCGTCAACCAATGATCCCTAAACTACCCTTTTCTAGGAAAAACAATCAGCAAAAAAGTCATCAATCCGAACAGTTCTCTGTAAATTCTACCACACCAGAGACAAAACCAAAACAATCGATCCTTTGTCTAGGTTATAGTGGGACAGTATCGGGCAACAGTTGAGAAGATTGTCCAGTATGGTTAAATGTTGCGCTGATGTTTTCATATTACCTATCGCCTAAAACTATGATTACTTATATTAAAATTCATGGCTTTAAATCCTTTCATAATTTTGAAATGGTATTCACGCCGCTTACTGTAGTCGCTGGGGTTAATGCTTCTGGTAAGAGTAATTTATTTGATGCTTTGCAATTGTTGGCGCGGTTGGCAGAAGTGGATCTGAAGACGGCTTTTAGCGAGCAGCGAGGACATCCTAGCGAACTTTTTACCCAGTATGATGAGGACGACTACGCCACGGAAATGGAATTTATAGTTGAAATGTTAGTCAATCGCAAGGTAAAAGATAATTGGGGTGGGGAAGTTGATCTTAAATATACAAGATTACGCTATCAATTAAAAATTAAACGGGAGTCTAATATAAGTGGATTTGAAAACTTGTATATTGTTGATGAACGTTTAGAAAATTTAAAGCACAATGAAGATAATTGGGTAAAAAATTATATTCCCAAGACAGTATTGGAAACTTGGCGACCAAAAGTAACGGGTAGGAGAGCCATTCCTTATATTAAGACTGAAGATATTAGTGGTATTGCTACCATTGTTGTACCTCAAGACGGTCAACAAGGAAATAAAAAAGTATTTCCCGCAAAAAACGCATCACAAACTGTTTTAAGCAGCATTAATACCATAGATTTTAAACATATATTAGCCGCCAAACAAGAAATGCTGAGTTGGAAGTTTATGCAGCTTAATCCCGAAGATCTGCGAGAACCTACTCGTCAAGATATGGGCATCAGAGATACAATAACAGCAAGCGGAAAGAATTTAGCTGCTGCTTTATTTCGCATCAAACAAGATGATAAATATAACCTCACAGCAATTTCCCGTGATCTCAATAATCTGCTACCGAATCTCACAGAAGTTAATGTTTATGATGACAAAGCAAATCGACAATTTATTATCAAGGTAAAAGGTGATGATGGTCGGGAGTTTTCTTCGAGAGTGCTTTCCGAAGGAACCCTACGTTTATTAACATTATGTGTCCTGCAATACGACCGACAACACACAGGATTACTGTGTTTTGAAGAGCCAGAAAATGGCATTCATCCTTTTCATATTGAAGCAATGGCAAGATTATTAAAAGAGCTAACTGTCGATTTTGAAGATACTGAAATGCCTTTACGCCAAGTAATAGTGAACACTCATTCTCCGGTTCTGGTGAGTCAATTAATTAATTGGCAAGATGATGAAAATGTCAGCATTTGGCTTTCTCAGCTTACCACTATAATATCCACTATTGAAGGGAAGCGAATTAAGATGAAAAGCAGTAATTTTCACCCTGTTATCAAAGATAATAAAAAGCAATTAACCTTATTTTTCTCCGAAAATGAGGCCAAGCTAACTCTCTCGGAAGTTGTCGAATATCGGCTCTTCGTTACCCTTTATGCTAAATCAACAAACAAGATGCCAAGATAACATACTTCTAACCCAAAAATTCCGAAAGTTTCTAAAGCCATAGGCTCTCCGTTTTATTAGTTTAAGTTTATTGTTGATTCCCTCGACCACCCCATTCGTGGTCCTTCGCTCGAAATAACTAATAATTTCTCCAAACCAGTTTCGGATTGTTTGACAACTCTTGGTAAAAACACTGGAGGATTTTGCCAACCATTCTGAGATAGATAGCAGTCCTTCTGTCGGATTCTCTGAGGTTTCATAAATCTTTCTCAATTCTTCCTTTAACTCCTGCATCTTTTTCAAATTTGGAAAATTTTCTTTGATAGCTTCTAGTTTAATTTTTTGGGTTTCCGTTAAATCTTTTTCATTTTTTAACAAGCTATATTTACTTCGCTTTAAAACTTCTAGCTTTGCTTCTTTTTCCGCTTTCTGTTTTTTATTTTTCTGCGCTTCTACGGCTCTTTTTTCTGCTTTTCTTTGTTCGTCTAACTCTTGATTAATTTGTTTCATTACATGGAATCTATCGGCGACTACCTCGGCCGATGGCATCAATTCTTTCACCAAATTTTTATAGGGCAACCAAAGGTCTATGCTGACTTCTTCAATTTGCTCTAATACCTCTTTTCCCCACCCTGTAAGCGTTTCCCTCAATTCTTCTTGTGTTCGCTTCTCTAGAATAGCTATTAGTTTTCCCGTATCTAAATTTACTAAAACCGCACAGTAATTTTTTTGTCCTTTGACTAGAGCGATTTCATCAATTCCTAGTCTTTTTAATTTCGATAGGTCTGTCTCTGTAATTTCTTCAGCTATGTCCTCTATCATTCTTTGAATCTCTTCTTCCGTTACGTCATTTCTTCGGCTAACATTTAAAATATCTCCTGATTTTAATTGTTCGAGTATATTCTCGGCTAGTCTTTTCGTATAGGTTCGTTTCTTGCCGACAAAATCTAACTCTTCGCTAAAGGGTTTCTGACAATTACCGCACTTAAATTGACGACGATTAACTTGTAGGTACACTGGTTGACCTGAGAGCGGTAAATCTTTGACTAAATGTCGATGATTTTGGTGGAGTTTATCGCTCTCTAACCCACAACGAGGACAGACTGCTTTTTTATTTTTCGATTCGACTGGTCAAACTATACCGATATTTTCTAGGTGTAGATAGCCTTGAATAGAGGTTCCTTCTAGGTTCAAAAATTTGTCAAGTATCATAAGTAAAATACTCTGGTTTTTGGCTATTATATCAAATCTTAACTCGATTGTCTATCTTTTTGTATTAACCAGTTTGTGCCTTAAACCTTTTCCTGTATTGGTTTCAGCTATTTTTGGGCGTAGGCTCTCTCATCGAATTTTATTTTAAGTTAATTATTTGCATAACAGTTACCGAAGAGCCCGAATATCTAAAAACTGCTGATGCTGAAAGTGCGATTAAAAATATTAAAAATCAACAAAACCAATTAACATAAATCAATTAAGATGGTCAAAAAACCCAAACAAATAATTATTGCCTTAGCTACAGAAGGCAGTTCCGATCATAGATTTTTACCGAATATTATTCAGCGCACTTTCGAGAGAGTTGCTTTTGACGATGAACAAGAAATAGAAATTTTTGAACCAATTTGTCTTCCACAAATCTCTGGCGAAAATATCCGAGAAAAAGCTAAAAAATACGCAATTCAAGCGGTGGAGAAGGGAGCAATGGTTTTGTGCTTCCATGCAGACGCAGATGATAAAACAGATGAAAACGCATTTAAGGAAAGAATTGATCCGGCTTTTAATGCTATTAAATCAGACGAGCGAGACTTATGTAAAAATTTAGTTGCTATCGTTCCAATACAAATGACTGAAGCCTGGATATTAGCAGACAAAGAATTACTAAAAAAAGAATTGTGTACAAATAAAAGTGATAGTGAGTTGGCAATCGATAAAGATCCCGAATCTTTTAGCAATCCGAAAGAAACGATTAAAAATGCCATCAATAAAGCCAGAGAAGGTATGACTAAACGGTATCGAAATAAACTAAAAATTGACGATTTATATTCACCGCTTGGTACAAAAATCGAATTGTCGAAATTAGAATCCTTATCTTCCTACAAAAAATTTGAAAAGGCAGTACGAGATATTTTTCCACAATTAACGAAAGTCAACAATATAGAGGATAATCCTGATCAAACGTGAATAGGATCTTGCTAATACCATTTTTCTAAAGTAATGGCAGAGATGGTTAATTGCCTCCAACCTAAAACCCTATTCTAGAAAGGGAGAAAGGAGTAGAATGTCTGCCACGAATAAAGAAAAATGGCATAGGGTGCGTTCCCTGTCGTAGATTAGTTGCTTAGTCGGATTTGCAGCAAGAAACGGCATTGCTGAATCAAGGCATGAATGGCAACTGTACAGGTTCCCGTGCAAAAGTTAGTTTGGCTCTAGGTTTTAAAAATACCAGAAAAGAAGATTCATATCTCAAATCAGCAACGCCGATTTCTCTACACCACTTTTTTATACTAACTATTGATTAGGCGACTTACCATCTCTACCATTCGACATAGGTTTAAATTTTTAATCTCTTCCTGAATTTGATCGATTGAACTTTGAGAATCATCACTACAGTAAGCCAATTGAACTTTCTTTCCCTGCGGATCGGTTAATAGGGTGATCCAGTCTTGATCGCTCGACACCTGATAATCTATATAGATGCCTTGTCTATCTTTGGCGGGAGTGAATTTACATGAATAATAGTTATCCTGTTTACGTTTGTCCGATGCTTGTCTAGCCAACAAGTTTTCGATTAACAAACAATCGGATTCTTTATGTTGCTCGTCGTGACTATGCTTTATTTTGCCTATTTTGCTTAAATCCGCTTTCCTGTGAGTCTTGGAAACATAAGGATAAAGCTCCGCTTTAGAATTATACGGGATAGGTAAAATAATAAATCCTTTCTCCTCTTCCTCTTTGATCGCCTTTCGAGGAATATCGGCATTATAGGGAGTTAATAGGATAGCTTGTAATTTATATTTGAGTTTACTGGTGACATGATCGGCAATTTCTTGTTTTAAAATATCTCTAAAAGTTGTAATTTGTTCGATACCTGTACTCGTGGAATTTTTATTAGTTCCCTTCATCTCGATAATCGTCAGCAGAAGTAAGCCATTCTGAATAAAAAGAGATAAATAATCAGGTCTTTTCTGCTTTTGATTTCTAACGAGAGGATCCTTCTGACGATCAGTTTTAAATAAAATACAAACGGAATCTTTTTCTGGCTTGGTAATCCGAAAGCTGACACCGCTTTCGGGTGGAGCGATCCGATCGGGTACGGTACAGAAAATAAGCAGATTTTCTAAAAAGTTAAATTTTTGCCAATCGAGTTTATTCTTCTTCTGAGGAACATCCTTCTTCGGTTTCTTGGTTTTGTTGTCCTGCTTCATAAATTGCAAAAAACTTTTGTTGAATATCAACTGATACATCGCTGAGAGTATCCCAACGAATACCGTATTCAGGGTCGTGTAAAGAAAGTAATTTATTATTTTTCATTTCATAGGCGCTAACCTGTTCCATTTTAAGAAAAGCTCGGCTATCTTGCAGATAAAGCAATTTAGCTTGTTCGGCTAAAAGTTCTGGATTTTGGTGATTACCATTAACGATATTGTTAAGATGAGCCATCAAATAGGGGCTATGAGTCGTCAATAAAATTCTAACTCCTAAATTTACTAAAATCGCTAAAGATTCTAACAATTTTACCTGAGATTCTGGATGTAAGTTCATTTCAGGCTCATCGATCACCAGAAAATCCCCCGATTTTGCTCGATAGCGTAAATAGAGTAAAAGCGGGGCTAATTGTTTAATAGACGAGGAAGCATTATAAAGATCGATCTCTAAACTTCTTTTTACCGAAACTTTAATTTCTCTGCCTCCAATTTTAGTCTTTTTAAAGATTGTTTTATTGTTATTTTGAATATACTTTTCAATTTGATCAGCTAATTTTTGAAAATCATTTTTGTTTTTGGCAATGGGATCGGGCTTATTTTCTAGTTCTATGTCAGTTAAAAAATCTAAAAAATCCTCTACTGGTTGAGGATAGCGAATATCTCCCTGTTCTTTCAGTAACTCTAACTGTCTATCTCGATTAATACGTCTATTAATACGTCCTTGTGTCAATAGCTCTCTCTGATTCCCTTTAAGTAGCTTATATCTTCTATTGCCCAGCATTTTATAGGTATTTATAAAAGCGTTTCTTTCGGCGGGTAAAGGAAGTGCGTCGGAAAATGAAAATTTTACAACAGCAGCAACAAAATTAAGAAAAACTATGTCTTTATAATTATTAATTTTATCTTCCTTTTCTTGATAAAATAAAATCTCATTATTGTTCTCGCTTCGCTCGATTTTCTTGATTCCAAGTGAAGCTAATGACCCGCGATATTCAATTGTGTCCGCTAAAACTTTTTCTATAGCTGTTTTAATATCATCTTCGGAAATTTCGATACTGAATTTCGTTTTTTCAAAAATCTTGCCGCTAGAATCTTGGAAAAAAGATTGTAGTTTTATCCCGCTAAATTCAGATGCGGACTTTTGAACAATTTCGGATATAACATCATAAAAATGTCGGTCTATTTTTAAAGACCAATGATCGGCTTGATTTGTAAATTCTATTTTTTCTAAAATTTCACTAGAAAAATAAAAGCCGTCAAGCTGATTAATCCATAACCCATAAATCGAGTAGGCGATATAAGTTTTATTAGAATTATTCGGGCCAATAATAACGGTTAGAGGCCGAAGATCCACTTCTGCCTCTTTAATACTACCTAAATTCAAGAGTTTGATTTTCATCATAAAAACGAACACTCCGAATACAGACCCTTATTTTACCCGATTCGTACTCGCCTGCGCCGATTCTTTAGTTTTATCTTCAAACGCGACCTTGATCGAGAAACGAACAGCGATCGCTTTCTGAGAAAAGATCGATCGCCAACCGACAATCCAAAACGCTGTCATTACCTTTCTAAAGCAACAAGCTAGTGGTTAGCTGATCACTGAAAGCTCCTTAAATATCTAACCTTTGGTAGATGCTATTAAGATGATTTAGGTGCTGCTGGGGATCAAAGCAACTTTCGATCTCGTCGGGGGATAAAATAGCGGTAACTCGCTCATCTTGACCGATAAAAGCTTTAAAATTGCCGTTATCAGTGTTCCAAGCGCGATGGGCGTTTTCTTGGACGATTTTATAGGCAGATTCCCGGCTAATTCCCTTACTCACTAAAGTTAAAAGAACTCTTTGACTGAAAATCACGCCACCATAGACATTCATATTTCGCTTCATGTTTTCGGGATACACCAGCAGATTTTTGACTAAATCGGTGATTTCCTTGAGCATAAAGTGGGTCAAAATGCAAACATCCGGCAGCATCACCCGTTCTACGGAACTATGGGAAATATCTCTTTCGTGCCAGAGGGCGATATTTTCTAAGGCGGAAACGCTATGACTACGGATAATTCTCGCCATTCCCGTTAAGCGTTCTGAACGGATGGGATTACGTTTATGGGGCATAGCGGAGGAGCCTTTTTGTCCTTTGGAAAAGTATTCTTCCACTTCTAGGACATCGGTTCTTTGCAGGTTGCGAATCTCCACGGCAAAACGTTCGATCGAAGCCGCTAATAAGGCTAATTGTTGCACATAATCGGCGTGTCGATCGCGCGAGATAACTTGAGTGGAAGCGGTATCCGGTTCTAATCCTAACTTCTGACAGGTTAACGCCTCAATTTTCGGGTCAATATTGGAATATGTTCCCACTGCACCAGATATTTTACCGATGGCGATGTCTTGGCGCAAGCGAATTAAACGATCGCGTCCTCGCAGCACTTCCGCTAACCATCCCGCTAGTTTAAAGCCAAAGGTGATCGGTTCGGCGTGAATGCCGTGGGAACGTCCCACCATGACTGTATAACGGTGTTCTTGGGCGCGATAGCGCAGGGCTTGGATAAAATCTTCTAATTGTTCTAAAATCAGGTTTAAACTGGCGACTAATTGTAAGGACAGGGCGGTATCTAATACATCAGAACTGGTTAAACCCAAATGAATATAACGTCCCGGCTCGCCCACATATTCGTTAACATTTGTTAAAAAGGCGATGACATCGTGGCGCACTTCTGCTTCTATTTCTAAAATGCGATCGGGATTAAAATTAGCTTTTGCCTTAATTTCTGCCACTGCATCCCCGGGAATATAGCCTAATTCTGCCTGCGCTTCACAGACGGCTATCTCTACCTCTAGCCATGTTTGATATTTATATCTATCCGTCCACAAATTCCCCATTGCAGGGAGAGTATAACGCTCGATCACTATTAATTCTTCCAAAACGACCGTTTAATTGTATCCGATCGGGGCAAGTCTGGGAATAGGCAGGGGGCAGCGGAGAGTTTTGTTTTCCCCACTCCCTTTTCACCGGTTAGTAATTCGGTAGTAGCGGTGAGACTCTTCTAGGTTGTGTGTGATAAGTTTGACTTACAATATGATTGATCGATCTTTGTGTCCTTTGTGTCTTTGTGGTTCGTTTCACCCCCTCTCTAGGAGGATTATATCTTAAGAATACATTTTACCCACCAAATCTAAGAGAGCCGCGGTGAACTATCTTGTTTAATTTAGCCTGAATCGAATCCCTACCCCCTTGCTTCAACCCATGCTCGCATTTTACCCGGATTGTTCAATCCGTAGGGATCGACGAGTTTTTTAAATTCTAATTGCAGTGGATTAATCTGTCTGCTGCCGCCATCTTCCATGATATAAGTGTGAGGATTGGCAATGGCTGCCCCCTGTTGTTCATAGATAGCAATAATCTCATTTAATCGAGTTTCTGTGGTAAATTCTAGCAAGGGAAGACCGGCGGGAATAACTTTACCTTTAAATTTCAAAAATTCTAGGTGCATCATGATTTCCTCACCAAAATAATTATAGAGTTTCTCTACCGTGGCTAGATTAAAATAAAAAGCTTGTAGATAAGTTATCTTGGGGTTACAACTACGCGCGTGGAGAGTGGTATGATTCCAAGTAAATTCTAAGATACTGTTGCCTTTTTGGGTTTCTTCTGGCGTTTTATAGTAGGTAAGTTCACCCTTATATTCTTGAATTAAAGACTCTAAGGCGACTTGATCGCTGTCCGATACTATTAACAAAACTGCCGCTTTTTCTGTGGGTAAATAATCCTTAAGAGCGATAAAATAAGCAGGAATTGGCCAGGAGTGAACACTAACCATTTTCTTAACGATGCCATCACTATCACTGAGAGCTTGACCAAATTTAGCGGCGGTGATAAAATCGGCAAAAGTAACGATAAATTCTGCCCAAGGATAACAGGGAGCGAGGGCTATTTCTAACTCGGTAATAATACCATTTGTTCCGTAGGCATGATTGACTTTTTCCACCTCATCCCCCCGTAGTTCGATAATTTTTGGTTCTGTTTCTAGGGTGACTAATTGCACTGCTTGCAGATTGCCCCTATCCTTCAATTGTCCATAATTAATTGAACCCATACCCACACTGCCACCCCCGATAAAACCGCCAATTGTTGCCGTGCGATAGGTAGAGGGAGCCATTCTTAATTCCCAACCAATTGCGCGGGCTTGTTTATCAAAAAATGCCATTTTCACCCCCGCTTCTACTCGCGCTGTCCCCGGTTCGATCGAGATGATTTTTGTTAGTTTGGTTGTGTCTAAAATTACTCCTCCCCCCAAGGGAACACATTGACCATAATTACCTGTACCCGCACCTCTAACTGTTAAAGGAATTTGGTATTTAACGCAGGTTTTAGCGATGTCAATAACTTCTTGGCTATTGTGGGGACGAATGACTAAATCAGCCCGTTTATCTTGCAGTTGTGCCTCTAAAATGGGACTAAAATGATAATAATCTAAGGAAAGTTTCGCCACTTGCCCCGGATCGGTGATAATTTCCAAATGGGAAAGCTCTTGAATGAGATTTTGACAGTTAGATTTCATGGTTAGGTAGGGTTTGCTGAAAAAGTCTATTGGTGGGGTTAGGATTCAGGATTCAGGAGACAGGAGATTATTTTTATTTGTTCTCCCCATACCCCAATTCATAATTCATAATTCATAATTCATAATTCATAATTCAAAAGGGAAAAATTAAAAACCGATCCCCTAGGCGATCGGTTTTACTAAGAAGTATAAACTTTTATTAACTTTGTTTGCTGAGAAACTGTTGAGCTTGTCTAATAGCGGCGGCGCCGATATTGAAGAAAGCCCAGCCACCAGCAATAAGCAAAGGGGTTAAAACGATTAACACTCTCCAGTCCATAGATTTCCTTCTCCTCGGTCAGTGCTTAAAAGATTGTTACTTGATTCTCATTTTATATTTATACCCTAAACCGCCCCTTTTGGGAATCCGGTATCAGTACCTTTTCCCCCATGAACGAGGGCAAGTTTAGCATAGCGCTCGGCGTGTTCAATCAACTCTTGAGCCTCCTGTGGCGACACTTCCCGGACGCGTTTAGCGGGAATACCCACCACTAAAGATCGCGGTGGTATATCTTTTGTCACAATACTACCCGCCCCAACAATACTACCCGCCCCGACGCGCACACCATCGAGAATCACTGCCCCAATGCCGATTAAACAACCGCGTTCAATATGGGCTGCGTGAATTACCGCCCGATGTCCGATGGTAACGTAATCCTCAAGGATAGTAATTTTGCCCGGATCTCCGTGTAGGATTGCCCCATCTTGGATATTAGTATAAGCCCCAATTTCGATGCGTTCCACGTCGGCACGCAATACCGCCCCATACCAAACACTCACCCCCACAGCTAGGGAAATATCGCCCATTACCGTGGCATTAGGGGCAATAAAAGCCGCTTGACTGACATCGACAATCGGCCAGAAATTAGAAGTTGATCTTAAGTTATCTAAAGACATGGGAGGATCTGCACTAAAGTCGGAAGAGAATACCCGTCCAATTTGGTTGGGTATAATATGGGTAGGATTATTGGTACAAAGATAGCAATTTTTAGTTTAGGTTCTCCCATGATCAATGCAAGTTTACAATACCCTGTTTTTGGCCCCGATATCCATTGTCCTCACTGTCGGCAGCTAATCCCCGCCCTCACTTTGACGGATACCTATTTGTGTCCGCGCCATGGGGCTTTTGAAGCCGATCCCAAAACGGGTGAGTTGGTTCACTTGCAGTCAGGACGACATTGGCGACTCTGGAATGGTGAGTGGTATCGTCAACACACTCACCCGGATGGTATTCGTTTTGAGATTCACGAAGCACTCGATCGCCTCTATACTCAAGGATTTAAAGCGACTAAAGTGATTATTGCCAACCGTTATCGCGATTTAGTTAGTTCCTACCTAGAACGTAACACCACTTGGCGCGGTAATGAACCGGGTGAAGCCACTATTCCCCGTCTCTACGGTTTACCTGTAGAATTTAGTCCCGATGCCCCCGATGAAGCCTGTTGGGATGTAATTAACTTTGATCTGGAAAAAGAACCGGGGGTTCCCAAACGTTACCCCTATTTTCGCCTTTTTGATTAGTCATTAGCCATCAGAAGGCAGTCCCGGTGCCAAAGTTGGCACCGCCAAGCATGAAAATATTCTGATTGACGAATTTGCCTTATTTCAGCCTCTATTTTCCAGTCAGGAGGTAAAAGGCAGTAGGCAGGAGATTATTTTTATTTATTCTCCCCATCACCTTATCACCCCACTTCCCCACAGTATCGCCCCCATATGACCAACTCAGACCGAATTATTGTTCCTCTCGATGTGCCGGATTTAGAGTCAGCGATCGCACTGCTTAATCTGTTGCCAGAAGTCAATTTTTGGAAAGTTGGACTAGAATTATTTGTCAGTAGCGGTGCGGAAATTCTGGCGCTTCTGCAAGAAAGACAAAAAAAGATCTTTCTCGATCTCAAATTCCATGATATTCCCAATACGGTCGCCGGGGCCTGTCGTTCAGCTAGTCGCTATCAAGTGGATTTACTCACCCTGCACGCAACGGCCGGACGGCAAGCACTGACGGCGGCTAAGGGGGCCATCTCTGACCTGCTATCGCCGCCAAAACTTCTCGCTATCACCGTTTTAACCAGCCTTAACGCCAGGGAATTAGCCCTCGACCTCAAAATTCCCCTAGAACTATCGGAATATGCCTTAAATCTGGCATTATTGGGCAAGGAATCGGGAATTGATGGGGCGGTTTGTTCTCCCCAAGAGGTGGCGCAATTGCGGCGCGTCTGTGGAGAGGATTTTCTCTTAGTTTGCCCCGGAGTTCGTCCCTCCTGGTCAAGCAAAGGGGATCAAAGTCGGGTGATGACTCCGGCCCAAGCGCTTAAAGCTGGGGCTGATTATCTAGTAATTGGACGACCGATCACCGGTGCAGAGGAGCCAAAGGTAGCATGGACAAAAATTTGTCACGAATTAGCCGATATTTAGGGGTATTACTGGTTATTTTCGGGATTAACTCACCAGCAGTTAGTCTTCCTCTTTCTAGCTGTCCGGAGGATTTAAATCTTTTAGTCGATCGCCTCTTGTCAGATTTACCCGGTTATGCTAACCGAGTTATTACCCGTTCCCAAATCGACCAAAAATTATCTACACCGGTTTTTGTGATTATTGCCGGTCGTCCCGAATTTGCACCCCTACCTTTAAGTGCTAATCAATATTCTGGTCAAATTGCCGATGACACTCAACAGGTTTTTTTTACGACTTTAGAGCGTCAGTATAGCAAAAATCGCTCTGTCACTCTCCAGAATTATCACTGGTTATTTTTAACTAAAACTGGGGAAGGATGGCGATTAGTGACGATTTACAGTCAATTAGCTGCCCTTGAACCCGCTCAAGTCCCCTTACCTCCCCTAGAAACCAGTCAAGGGACCATCGGCCAAGCGGTGCGTCTCTGGCTGCGGGACTGCGAAGCGGGTGCATTGCGCTAAATTCGCTCGGCCAAAACAAAGCGATCGAAACCTGCTAGGTCGTTAATAATCTGAATTTGTCGATAATTGCCCTGATTTTCCAGCATTTGCGCTACTTTTTCCCCTTGACCGGCTCTCATTTCCACTAGCCAAAGGCCTCCCGATCGCAGATAATCGGGAGCAGTGGCCACTAGATATTGAATTGACCGCAATCCGTCTTCACCTCCATCGAGGGCCAAACGGGGTTCATGTTCCCGCACTTCAATTTGTAGGTCGAGGATTTCTGCACTGGGAATATAGGGAGGATTGGACAGCATACCGCTAATCTGTCCCTTCCACTTCCCTAGGGGTGTCCACCAAGAACCCTGTTTTAAGATAATTCTGTCGGCAAAACCGGTATTGATGATATTTTCTTTGGCGATCGCTAAAGCCGCTGGACTGTAATCAACTGCATATATTGCTGCTTTTGTCAATATACTAGCTAAACCAATAGCGATCGCACCACTACCGGTTCCCAGATCTACCCAGATTCCCCCGTCGTCTCCTCTGACGGTTTCTCCAACGATATCGATTAATAACTCGGTTTCGGGACGAGGAATTAAAACCCCTGGGGAGACTTTCAGGGTAAAATTACGCCAGACCACCGATTCGAGCAAATACTGCAAGGGAACCCTTGCTTGCAGGCGTTTTTGCCAGCGTTTAGTAATTTCCGACCAGGAATAACTCAAAGGGATTTTTTCTCGTTCGCGAAAGGATTGTAAGCGCAGGGAAAGACCATCTAAATCTGTCACTGCTTGCAGAAAGATATCCACTTCCTTCGGAGATAGTTGCGCTTGCGCTAAATCCGCGATCGCCTGTTGGCGCCATTGACTTAATTCTTGACCGGAAATACTAGCAGTCACAAGGCTTAACGATTAGGGGTGGGGGGATTATTGGTATTATTAGGGCGTGGTTGATTTGCTGGGGGTTGATTGGGAGCATTTTGGTTATTATTTGCCCGAATAAAATCAATCGTTTCTTGGCTAGGATAGAGGAGAATTTTAGTTAAAGCTTCATCGTTGCTTTGTTGTAGGGTAGCGATGACACTTTCTAAGGGAATAACATCAATTTTCACCGTAGTTGCTTCTGCGGGATTAGCTTTTTTATATTGTTCTACCATTTGCAAAGCGGCGGCTTTTTCAAAGAAGAAAGGAATAAAATCCTGATTATTGCGACTGATCACCAGAAAATTACTCTCTTTTCCTGCTTTCGGCACAAATAAAGGTACACCACCCTGATATTGTTGACCTCTTTCACTAAGCAACTTTTTCGCTGATTCTACTTCCGACTCTTTGGGAACAAAATCGATAATTAAACGATTTTGTTGGGTTTGACCGGTTTGCATTTTATAGACTTGTGCCAAAGAAACAGCCTGAACTTTAACTTTGCTGGCCACTTCAGGATTCTCTTTTTTCAGTCGCTCAAAAAAGTTTTGTGCGTCTTGCTTACTAATAAAAATCCCCGTGAATTTCTGTTCTTTTTCTACGGCAATTAGGGGAACTCCTTGATCATCGGCAATAGCGAAGACAGGTACAGACTGCAAGGTTTTGACGATTTGTTCTTCTGGTAAAGCGAGCGCTTTAGAATAGCTGCCCAGCAGCGAAGTCAACATTGTCGTTCCTACTAAACCGAGAGTTGCCGTCCAACGAATGAGAGATTTCATCAAAATAATTACCTCGTTATTACTATTAACCAATATTTGCCGTTAATCTGAACTATATCGTCTGCTTAACTCCTCCGATTAGGAGTTTTTCGATGAATAACCAGCCTCGAAAGTTCCCTTTATTGGCTTGGTTCTGAACTATCATAGCTAAAAAGATCCGCACTTGGTGAGATGAGATGGCAGCAGCAGCCCAAAAACAGAGGCAATTTACGAGCTGATCTGGAGAATAATAGGAATTAATTAGATTTTTTAACCTAAATTATCCGAAAAAATCCTTTTAGCTCCGGTTTAAGCTGGCTTTGACCCTAATAAGCACCAATTTGAGATCAAAAGGCCTCCTCTTGTCTGAATCAGTTAGTCAATTGGCCACCTCTTGATCTTGGTACGACTAATGACTTTCCGAGAGATGGTGCGGATTGGCGATCGCTAACCGCAGCCATTGATAGGAAACTAGATTTAAAATCAGTCCGATGATCAATAAAATTGCCATGAGAGCGATTTGATACCAGGCGATCGGTCTGACCAAAAGATCGGCGATCAGATGGGCTAAATTCAAGACAGAATAGAGAATTGTCAGCCAGAAATGGACTTTTCTCAAGGAGCGACTTTCGCTAAAATTGACCCCGATAATCCCTAACATTGGCAGCAAAAAAAAAGAGCAACATTCCCCAGAAAATCGGATCGAGATTGCTGGTTTGATGACTCTCGACGATCGATTGACCATGGAAAAGCGGCATTAAACCCAGTTGGGTGTGAAATAGGGTTCCCAAGAGGAATGTTGTCCAGAGAGCGGCAATTTTTTCGGGATATTTCGCTGTTTTCACGGTAATCATCCTCGGAATTAGTTAATATAAAAGCTCAGGCTAAGGGAGAAAGTATTCTTCAATTTTTCCTAGTCACGGCTCTTTTTCTTTGTGTGATAAGTTTGACTTATATAGAAGCGATCAATCTTTGTGTCCTTTGTGTCTTTGTGGTTCCTTCCACTTCCTCGCTGGCAGGACTGTATGATTAGAATCAATTTTACCCACCAAACCCAAGAGAGCCTAGTCACTTATCTATACATTCTAGAAAAAATTTCTGTATTTAAAATTACTTTTTACAAAAAAACACAAAGTGCAGAAAGCCGGCTGCTATAGTGGTAAATTCGGCTAATTCTCAATCTAAAAATGTTATGACCACAACTACCCCCGAGAGTAACTCAATCTATCCCGTGCGTTGGCAAGATAACAAAGTCTGGCTGATCGATCAAACCCGTTTACCCATGGAGTATGGGGAAGTTGAGATCACCAGCAGTGAAGCCATGGCCCGGGCGATCGAAACGATGATTGTCCGCGGCGCCCCGGCGATCGGGGTAGCGGCTGCATACGGTATGGTTTTAGGAGCGCAGGAAATTAAAACTGACCAGAAAGAGGAATTTCTGGCGGATTTAACTAGAATAGCTGATCGATTAGCGCAAACCCGGCCCACGGCGGTGAATTTATTCTGGGCGATCGAGCGAATGTTAAAAGTGGCCAGGGAAAGTGACCCAGAAGTGGCAATAATTAGCAAAAATCTCCTTGAAACTGCCCACAATATCCAAAAAGAAGACGTGGAAACCTGTCGGGCGATCGGTCATCATGGTTTATTGGCGCTGCCGGAGCAACCGGAAAAACTGACAATTTTAACCCACTGTAATACTGGTTCCCTAGCCACGGCCAGTTATGGTACTGCTTTAGGGGTAATTCGTTCCGCTTGGACGGCGGGTAGATTAATACAAGTGTATGCAGATGAAACCCGGCCAAGGTTGCAAGGGGCAAAATTAACCGCCTGGGAATGTGCGCGGGAGGGAATTCCCGTCACCGTGATCACCGATAGCATGGCAGCCCACTGTATGCAGCAAAAACTGATCGATGCGGTGATTGTTGGGGCCGATCGCATTGCGGCCAATGGGGACACGGCCAACAAAATCGGAACCTATTCCCTTGCGGTGGTGGCAAAAGCTCATAATCTGCCTTTTTATGTGGCTGCCCCCCTATCGACGGTGGATTTTTCCCTTAAGGATGGTACGGGTATCCCGATCGAACAGCGCGATAGTGCCGAAATTTATCAGGTGGGGACGACAACCCTTTGTCCTAGAGATGTTAACTTTTATAACCCTGCCTTCGATGTTACTCCGGCCGCTTTAATCACCGCTATCATCACTGAAAAAGGGGCGGTAACACCAGCTGAATTAATTTTTTTACAGGACTCCTAGGGGGTGAGCTTTTTCCCTACTGACACCATTTTTATCTGGATTGGCACAGTGGGGAAAAATTCTCTCTCGTTGATCGCACTCAAGCGGCAGTGTTGGCCCTGCGATCGGGATTAGTGGCTTAAAAAAAACCGGCACCCTAACCATATAGGATGTCGGTTCGGTCAAAACTAAAAACTAGACTGACGCTGCTACTTTTGCTTCGGCTACCATTAGTTTTTCGTAGGTTTCACGCATTTTGAGACCGACTAACACCTGGAATAAACCCGTACCATTGGTGGAACCGGGATAATCTTTGTGTTTGAGCAGTAATTCGGTCATTTCACCGTAGTATTTAGTGCCGGTTTTGCTTAAATGGCTTTCGATGTAGATCATTTCTTCGAGGTTATCGAATTGACCATCTAGTTCTAGGATCGACACTTCATTCCCCAAGAAGCCATCTGGACCATAGTAGAGTTTAATACCGGGATAAGTGCAGGTCAATTTACGACCACAGGGCCGCCAATCGATGGTGGAACCTTCATCAAACAGATAAGCGGGTTCAAAGTTTTCTACCCCTTCTTTCTGGATTAAACGGACTCGTAGTAATTTACTTTCGTGATCTTCAAGTAATTTGGTGGGCAGCACTTGAATCACCACGTCAGCGTACTGTCTTTGGGGATCGATATAGGCACTGAAATCGGGTTTTCTAGAATTAATGGCCGCCATCACATCATCATAGGTGTGACCGCGCTCGGCCATATCCCGTTGAATTTTCCAGTTAACTTTGACTTCATCGCTAATATCGAGATAAACGCTGAAATCTAATAGAGACCGGACTCGTTCATCATATAAGGGGTGTAGTCCCTCGATCACGATTACCTTATTCGGTTCGATGATTTCGGGGGGATCGATCATCCCCGTTTCATGATTATAAATAGGTTTATTAATGGCTTGACCTTGCTTGAGTGCTTTAATCTGCTCATACATCAGGTCAAAGTTATTCGCTTTCGGATTGAGTGCGGTGACACCCACCTCTTTTCTCTGTTTGCGATCGAGGCAATGGTAGTCATCTAAACAGATCACTGTCATAAACTCGGCCCCGAATAAATCGGTCAAACGACGTAAAAAAGTAGATTTCCCACAACCGGAGTCCCCAGCTACACCGATTAGAACCACGCGTTCTGGCTTATTGGCCATAGTTTCCCTCTAAATACACAACTAATTGTTAACCCTATAGTATGTAATTAAACCAGACTCTGGATCCAGCAGTACCCCGCCGTCACAAATTTCTGCTGCTGACAGGTTCGGCAAGAGCCTTATACTAGAATGAGTAGGTATTTGATACTAGATATTCTGTTCAGATCATACCGGAGTCAGTGACCAAAATCAGTTATCAGTTATCAGTGATCAGTGATCAGTGAAAGGACAGCACTGTTAATGCTATTTACTCCTCCTTACTAAAAACCCAGATATGATAACTGGTAACTGATCACTGATCACCGATCACTGAGAGGGTACGATGGGTGTGGAGAAATTTGGTCATTTCCTCCACTGCTAGAGGTCCACTGATGCGATTGCCTTGCATTCTCTCAAAGCCTAATTGTTGCAGGATTTCTAATTGTTGTTGGGTTTCTACTCCCTTGGCGATCGCTATTAAGTTGAAACTTTTCGCTATTGCCAGTAATGACGAGATAAAACGGGTATCCTGGGGATTGTTACCCAGTTTTTTCGTTAAAAATTCCTCTATTTTCAGTTTTTTCACGGGAAATTGATTAAGATAGGCGATCAAAGCGTAACCGCTGCCAAAATCATCGAGGGTAATACTAATACCCAATTCCTGCAAATCCCCAAGAATTCGACCGTTTTCGCCGCTATTTTCTAGTAAACTTGTCTCGGTTATTTCCATCTCCAGAAAGAAAGGCCCGATGTTGGTTTCAGTCAAGACTTCTTTGAGGGTGGTAAGCAACTGGGGATCGCGCAATTGGTGTGGGGACAAATTGATCGAGATGGGAGTGTACAATAATCCTCGCTGTTGCCATATTTGCGCTTGTTGACAGGCATTTTTTATTACCCAACGATTAAGCTCAAGGACTAATTCGCTTTCTTCGATTAAGGGTAAGAAACGATGAGGAGCGATTAATCCGAATTGAGGGTGTAACCAGCGTAATAATACCTCTAATCCTTCCACTTGCCCCTGAGTGATGTTAACTTGCGGTTGATAGTACAGAGCTAATTCATTATTTCTGATTGCCTGATGGAGAAAATATTCAACTTTAGAACTACGAGTATTTTTAGGGTGAACATTAACTGGCTCTATCTGGGATTTATTGTTTATGTTATTTTTGAATGCTGCTAAATTTTCCTCCAGTTTCTGTAAAATTACTTTTCTATCTGTGCCGTCAGGGGGATAGATGACTGAACCTACATTTAATCGCACCGCTAGGGATTGATTTTCGATTTCGTAATTATTTTCTAAGGTTTTCATGATTCTTTGACTAATTTTTTCCAGATCATTAGCGCTATGAATTTGTGGCAGCAGGATAATAAACTTGTCTGTTCCCCAATGAGCGACAGTATCTTCTGATCGCACATTTTTTCTTAAACGTTCACTGATGATTTTTAATAGTTTATCTCCCAGTCGATAACCTAGTGGATTGTTGACATTTCCTAGCCGCTCTATGTCCACTAATAAAAGACCGATAAGTTTATTACTTTTCTGGGCATTATTAATAGCATTTGATAGATGTTCGTTAAAGAGAGAACGGGTAGGTAAATCCGTGAGATCATCTGAGAAAGATTCGTCTTGATTCCTAGGACCAAAACTAATGGTCTCGCAGGGGGAATGACGGAGAATTAGGGTATTTTTCGCGTGGGGATTATTCTGACTATAATTTGTTTCTGTTTCCCTCAGTTTTATTTGTACTTGTTCTGGATTTTTAACGGCTACTGGCTCTATTTTTTCTTGATTGGATATTAAATGAAAACTGGCATTTATATCACAGCCAAAGTTAATTAAATCACCGTCTTTTAATTCATGAACTAAGCACTTAGAGCCATTGACATAAATACCATTATGACTCTTATTTCCCTCTAAATCACCATCAAGAATCCAATAGGAGAAATTTTGGCGATCAATACCCTTTTTAATTAAAGTTGCATGATAGCGAGACGCGTGTTTGGAGTGAAGAACAATTTGATTATCGGACTTACGGCCTAGAGAATATTTCATTTCCTCTAGGGGAATTGTTCTTATACCTTTAGGATCTTCCACAATGAGGAGATAACGACAATTGGATGAACCATTAATCATTTTTTTAGTACCTCGACAAAATATAAGTTAATATACTTCCTCAAAAATTATGGCTTACTCCTCTTTAACTTAATTTATTTTCTCAATACAGTATTGGGTGTGATTCGGAACAGTTACTTAACAAGAATTCCGTTACATCTTCTGGTTTCAAGGTCTGAGTCAATCAAAATCCTTGTACTTCTTCAAATTCTGCCCTAGGCTGATCATAGTCGATAACATGGCTGAATGCTTGGTTTTTGGTGGTAAAGATTGGGTAAAGGTTCGAGCGGTCTTCAAACTGTTGAGGGTATATCTATAAATATAACTTAAAAAACAATAGCTGCCATTAAAATCATCTAAAACTCGCTTTACCCCTAATTCCTTCGCTTAAAGCTGACCCCGCTCCCATGCAGTCTTAATGAGTATTTAGATAGTCAACAGCTTAAGCTTACCAACAATCAGCAATGATCAGTCATTCTTGTGGTGGTACAAATAGTGGTACGATTAACTGATGCTTTCTTCCCACTTTCCAGTCCCCAACAGGGGGTTTGAGGGGTAGAATCTCACAAGGGACGAGATTGCGTGATAAAATCGGAAATAACGCCCAATTCTAGCAGAGAGTTTCCCTTGAAAAATCCCAACCCAGTAAATTTATAAAAATGAGATGCAACCGATAGGAGTTTTCGCTATGGATAGCAATCGATTAATCGAAGAATTAAAAAATCCTGACTTTTATCCTCATTCTGTCAAAATTCCCGTTGAAATTATCCAAACCCATGCTTCAATTATCTTCTTAACAGGAGATTATGCCTATAAACTCAAGAAACCAGTTAATTATAATTTTTTAGATTTCTCCACTTTAGAAAAGAGAAAGTATTATCTAGAACAGGAACTAGAGTTAAATAAAAAGGTCGCCGATAATATCTATCTAGAAGTTTTGTCAATTAATTATCAACAGGGTAGCATAAGTTTAAATGGAAAAGGGAAAGCGATCGAATACGTTTTAAAAATGAATCAGTTTCCCCAAGAATGTTTACTTAGTAAAATGTTTGAACGGGGAGAACTAACGGAAAAATCTATAGAGTCTTTAGCTCAAAAAGTGGCAGGATTTCATCGGCAATCGGCGACTAATTCCTATATTAATCAGTTTGGTAATTTAGAAGTTATTAAACAAGCTTTTGATGAAAACTACCAACAAACTGAGAAATATATTAATTTTGTCCAAACCCAAAAACAATACGATGAAACGAAAGCTTATACAGATAAATTCTTTGCAGAACACCGAGATTGGTTAGAGGAAAGACAAATAAAAGGGATGATTCGCGAATGTCACGGCGACTTACATTTGAATAATATCTGTCAGTGGCAAGGAGAAATACAATTATTTGATCGCATAGAATTTAATGAATCTTTTCGCTTCGTTGATGTCATGTATGATATTGCTTTTACAGCTATGGATTTAACCGCTAGACGGAGAGAAGATTTTGCTAATTTATTTGTGAATACTTATTTAGAACAAACCGCAGACTGGGAGGGGTTAAAAGTCTTGCCTCTCTACCTGACTAGACAAGCATATGTGAGAGCAAAAGTCAATAGTTTTTTGCTTGATGGTGACAGTTTTTCTGAAAAAATTAAAGCGGATGCAGAGGATTATTATCAATTAGCTTGGCAGTACACACAACCGCAGAAACCGAGATTAATTCTGATGTCGGGATTTTCTGCATCGGGTAAGAGTACCATAGGGAAAGTAATTGCTAAAAATCTTAATGCTATTCAGATTCGTTCCGATGCAGTTCGCAAACATTTGGCTGGAATTGACTTAAATCAAAGAGGAAGTCTAGATATATATAGTCTCGAAATGAGTCAAAAAACCTTCACTAGACTAGCGGAATTAGCCCGAATTTTAATAACTTTAGGTTATCCAGTTATTCTCGATGCACGCTATGATAAATATGCTTGGCGAGAACCTTTATTAACCTATGTACAAAATTTACAGATTCCTTTTCATATTGTCCATTGTCACGCACCTATAGAAGTTTTAAAACAACGGATTGCCGCTAGAAAAGACGATATTTCTGACGCTACTATCGAGGTTTTAAATGCCCAAATTGAGAAAACAGAACCTTTTAATGAAAAAGAACAACCCTATCTAATTTCCCTAGACACTACTAATCCCGATTGGCTAAAATTTTTAGAGAGTCAATTAAGTAAATAGGTTGAGATGAATCATCGATATAGCAATTCTTATAAAGTAGCAAAAAGGAGAAGCGATTATGGAAACTGTAGTCTTAAATATCGATGCAGTTAATCTGACCGATGCACAATTTTATCATCTCTGTCAGGCTAATCAAACATGGAATTTAGAACGTAATCAAAAAGGAGAATTATTAATTATGCCTCCCGTGGGTGGAAATACTGGTAAACAGGAAGCTAATTTGATTGTTAAAGTTGGGGTATGGAACGAGCAAACTCAACTTGGGGAGGTGTTTAGTTCTTCGACAATTTTTCGTTTACCAAAGGGAGGATATCGTTCTCCTGATGTTGCTTGGATAAAACGGGAGAGATGGGAAGCTTTGAGCGCAGAAGAGCGAGAAAAGTTCCCACCTTTATGTCCCGATTTTGTGATTGAATTACGTTCTCGTACTGATTCCTTAACCTCTTTACGGGAAAAGATGTGCGAATATTTAGCTAGTGGTTTACGTTTGGGTTGGTTGATTAATCCGCAACAGCAGCAGGTGGAAATCTACCGACTAAATAGCGGTGTAGAAATTATTAATTTACCTGCTACCTTATCAGGGGAAGATGTCTTACCAGGGTTTGTTTTGCATTTAACTTAGGAGACAGAATTAATTACACATATTTTTCTCTGAACTAATAACTGATATAGCAGTTCTGACGTTCCCTAAAACCAGAGACTTACTACCTCACCATTAAAATAAATGCTATGAGTTATCTTGTATAAAGTAGCAAGAAGGAGAAGCGATTGTGGAAACTGTAGTCTTAAATATCGATGCAGTTAATCTGACCGATGCACAATTTTATCATCTCTGTCAGGCTAATCAAACATGGAATTTAGAACGTAATCAAAAAGGAGAATTATTAATTATGCCTCCCGTGGGTGGAAATAGTGGTAATCGAGAAGCTGATTTAATTGCTGATGTAACGATTTGGAATCGTCAAAGTAATTCAGGTAAAGTCTTTAGTTCTTCGACAATTTTTTGTTTACCAAAGGGAGGATATCGTTCTCCTGATGTTGCTTGGATAAAACGGGAGAGATGGGAAGCTTTGAGCGCAGAAGAGCGAGAAAAGTTCCCACCTTTATGTCCCGATTTTGTGATTGAATTACGTTCTCGTACTGATTCCTTAACCTCTTTACGGGAAAAGATGCGCGAATATTTAGCTAGTGGTTTACGTTTGGGTTGGTTGATTAATCCGCAACAGCAGCAGGTGGAAATCTACCGACTAAATAGCGGTGTAGAAATTATTAATTTACCTGCTACCTTATCTGGGGAAGATGTATTACCCGGGTTTGTTTTGCATTTAACTTAGCAAGGATGACAGGGAATAACAAAGGGAATGACACCGAATCAGGATATCTTTGTCAAAACATTTCCAGAAAAGCGATCGATTGTCAAATTGAAGGTGTATAATTTCTCAAAGGCCAGCATCAAGCTAAAAAGTTCTCAAGACCACCCAAAAAAAACCATCAGGATTTCAGGAACAGATGCTCTGGCTACTTCTTCAAAGAAAGAAGAAACTCTCAGCCACAACATTGATATTTCTCAATAATGTCCCCTAAAATTTTCAATCATCACTTTACTCCTCTTAAATCCCTCTCTCTGGGATTATTTCTCCTACAAGCTTTCACTCCCCTTACCCTAGCGGCCCCCCCGCGAGAACCGGATCAAAGCGTCGGCTGTGATATTCTGGTGGTGGGTGGTGGTTTAGCCGGTGCCGGTGCAGCCTACGAAGCTTTATTATTAGGAAAAACCGTCTGTTTAACCGAAATTACCGACTGGGTGGGGGGACAGATATCTTCTCAAGGAACCTCCGCATTAGATGAAAGACGAACACAAAGAGAAAAATTATTTTTCCCGAAAGGTTATCTAGAATTTAGGGAAAGAATTAGAAAGCATTACGGGAAACGCAACCCGGGAGAATGTTGGGTCAGTGGGTCTTGTTTTTTACCTTTTGACGGACATAAATTATTATTTCAACAGTTAGAAGACGCTGCCAAAAAAGGTAAAGGAACCCTGAAATGGTTTCCCTCCACGGTAGTCAAAGAATTAAATATTGAAACTTTACCCAATCGCGGCACCGGTCAACAGATTACCAGTGTAATTGCTATCCAACATAGTCCCGCAAAAGGTACTCCTCCCCTAAATACCGAGTTTTTATCGCAAAAAATGGAGGATATCTATCGCTACGAAAATTCTCCCCGTTTTGATAAAAAAATCCTCCGTTTTGTCCCCAAATCCTCCCAACCGAATCAATTAGCAGATTGGTATGTGATTGAAGCGACCGAAACTGGGGAAATAATCGGATTATCAGATATTCCCTACCGTTTAGGTGTCGATAAGCGCAGTTATCTGGAACCTTCTTCTTCTAGCGTCACTGGAGACCCCTACTGTACCCAGGGTTTTACCTATACCTTTGCCATGGAGGAAACAGAAAAACCCCAAACCCACGAGAAACCCGTTTATTATGAACGCTATGCCCCCTATTTTAGCTATGAATTGCCGCGATTAGCCGATTTTGACCTCGTTTTCACCTATCGTCGTATTTGGAGTCCACAACTGGGTAAAGAGAAAACCTTTGGGGGAATTACTTTTACCGAACCCGTCCCGGGGGATATCTCCATGCAGAATTGGACTTGGGGGAATGATTATCGTCCGGGGACTGCAAAGGATAACTTTATCTACACCCGTGAACAGTTGCAAGAGTTAGGACAGTTATCTCCCGGGGGATGGATGGGAGGATTACGCACCGAAACCCTCGCGAGGGGCGAAGAACACGCCATTTCCTACTATTATTGGCTAGTAGAAGGAACCACCGATTCCCAGTTAGGAGACGGGGTAAAAGTCCCCCACTTGAATAACCGTTATCTCTCTGGTTTTAATTCTCCCATGGGTACTGCCCACGGTTTGTCAAAATATCCCTATATTCGGGAAGCAAGACGGATTATCGGTCGTCCTTCCCTGACTTTCCCCGATGGTTTTACCGTCACAGAAATCGATATTTCCCGACAAAATTTTCAAAGCGATTTCTATCGTCAAAATCTTTCCCCAGCAGAATATCGGCGCTTAATTGCCACCTTAGCAGGATTAGAGGGATTTTCCGTACTTGATGGCACATTATCCCCCGATGCGGTTGTTAAACGCAAGCGATCGACTATTTACCCTGATTCCGTCGGTATCGGTCACTATGCGATTGATTTTCATCCCTGCATGACGGAACATCCCCCCGAAAAACCGGGTAATACAGAAAAAGCAGGAGAAAGACAGGGACAGGGCCAAGCTTATCCCTTCGAGATTCCTTTAAGGGCTATAATTCCCCAAAAAATCGATAATTTACTGATAGCGGGCAAAAGTATCGCCCTTAGTCATATTGCCGCGGCCGCCTATCGTGTCCATTCTTTCGAGTGGTCCTCCGGGGTAGCAGCAGGCATCACGGCAGTGTATGCTTTAGATAATAATGTACTGCCCTATCAATTAGTAGAAAGTGATTTTCTCATCGGCAATCAAAAACTGCGAGAATTACGGCAAAAAATCGACGCAAGTGGTAATCCCACCGTGTTTCCCGATGTCTCAATTTTCCGGTCGATGGATGATTGGTATTAATTAGGGTCTGCTGAAAAAGTTTTTCGTGGGGACAGGGTGTGGGGTTTTACCAGTTTTGAGGTGGTTAATTACCTAATTTTTAGTGAAAAAGTGCCTCAGTTTTCCCCCTCATCACTCCCAGTCCGGGTACTTTTTGATTGACAAAAAGTCTAAAAGTCTTACCCAACAAGGTTTTTACCATTATTCAGCCAGCCGTAAGTAATGCAGATTGAGTAAAAATGCTTAAGTACACGCTCAGTGAATACCTAACAAACACTGAATCATAGATGAAAATCAGGAATAAATTGGGTCTTTTTTCAGCAAACCTAGCAATTTTTGCATTTTAATCCAAACTCTTCTCATTTGCCAGAATTTACTTTTTTCCATGGCGGCTATTTTACTGTCAGCTTCTCGATAATCCAATTGGGTTTTTTGCAAGTCTTGTTGTAATTCTTGTTCATGAATTTCTAATTGTTTAATTCGTTCTCTAGCCTGTTCCAACTGAGCGAATATATCGACTCTTAAGGTGACTAAAGCAGCAAAAATGGCTTGGATATTTTGGGAGTAAAGTTGGGGATGATTATAAAAAAGTTGGGTGTAGGAATAAATATAGTGTTCTGCGGTCATTGAGCGACTCATAGAGTCAGCTTTTTGTCGATAGAAAAATAATACTTCTGGGATACGATAGACTTCTCGACCTAATTCGATCAGAGATAGCCAGAAATCGTGATCTTCCCAACCATAAATCAAATTAGTATTATAGCCCCCCACAGTTTCCCAGTCGGATTTCCGAAACAAACCGGAGCAAAATATCATATTATCTACTAATATATCGGGAAATTTGTACTCAGGCAGCGGCCAAATACCTTCTCTGTCGCCAAAATACTCCGCTTCGCAATAAACTATACCTAATTGCTCATTACTTTCTAGCAAAGTAACCGCTTTTTCTAGATAGGAATCGGCAATTTTATCATCAGCATCAAGGGGAAGAATATAGGTTCCTTGCGCTTGGGCAATTCCTAAATTTCTCGCTGTGGCAACCCCTTGATTTTCTGTGCGGATGATCCGGGTTTTTGGCTGTTGATAATCTTGTAAAATCTTGATGGTTTCTGGTTCTGTGGATCCATCATCAACCACAAGAATTTCAAAATCTTGGTATATTTGCACTAAAACAGATGCGATCGCATCATCAAGATAGCGACCTTGATTATAGCAAGGAATAATCACGGAAACTTGAGGAGCATGACTCATTGAGGGCAATTCTCTCCTACTTGAGCAAAAACTAGGTTATTAATAGCTTATACCAAAAGCTCCCCTTTATCATTTTTCTAACTAAAGAAAGTGTTGATATCCCCACTAGCAATTTCCAGATAGTAGGACATATCATGGATAGATTCTGAAATTATTCCGATTGATGGACAAAATCACCCAATTGGGTGATCCCCGTGAGGGAAGCATCTCTTTTTAATAGAAGATAAGTTATTCAATAATCCGATTATTATTACCAATGATCCTTAATCATGGAAGCTCATCAACAAAAACAACTCCGGACTTTCCTCTTGGAAAAACTAGCAATTTCCCCCCGTTCCTTTGATATGGCTGTGCGTCTCTGTGAAGCATCGGTGGGTTCTTTGCCGATGGTTTTATGGCAGTATGGTTTAATTGATTTGTCGCAATTGAATCAGGTCTTTGACTGGATGGAAACTGTATAATTAAATTAATTATCATTTTTATTAAGCGACCAGCAAGTTACTGTGATTTATTTAATTTTGCAATCCTTGATCGCCTTTGTGGTTGTCATGACAGTAAGGTATAAACAAACTTAATATACCCTGGTTTCTTGAGTTAGACATCGACTAGATAAAACTCTTTCAGAGCCGGATAAAAGTTGAGATTTTCGTGACTAGGACGACTAAGTTTAATCAGGGCAAAACGTTGGGATGGCTCTAGTTTTTGCCATTGTTCTAAACTAATTTCAACCTGTAATTCCCTAGCTTTTTCTAGGACTGTATTGGGAATCTGGCTATCATCTAACCAAGCAGGATGGTTATCTATTGCTACTTCTCCTGGGGGAGTACCGGTTTTTTCGGTGATTAATTTTTGCAGAAAATCTCGATAGATTTTAGCCTCTGCTGCCGTCGTACAAGCCATATTAACTAATACCATTCTTTCTGGTTGAGTTAACTGCATCCAATGGGATAATTTTAATTTAACTCCACAGGTATCTAGTTTCATTCTCACGGTCATTGGTATGCAACGTAAGGAGTCAACAAAATCGGTTTCAAAGTCAAAAAAGGTGTTCATATTATTTCACTGATTTACTGAGGATAAATCTATAATACAGCCTTGGGGTGTAATTGCTGGCAAAATGTTATTTTGATTGAATAAAATTGGCTCGATATTGATGACTAGAGAGGAGAGTTTCCTCTAGTTCCTGCCATTTTTCTCCTGCAATATAGTCAATAACTTGATCCAGATTTTGCCGATAATTTGTCAAGGATATCAATAAAGCTTGACGATTGTATTTAGCCATCATTAAACCTAATTCGGAGTTGCCAGCACCGACGCGACTGGTATCGCGAAAACCAGAACTAGCTAAATTTTCCGCTAATTGACGAATCTTCAGATCTTTTTCTTTTCCACAAGCTTGGATTAAACTGGTACTAATCATGACTGGCAGATGGGAAATCCATGCCACGGCTCGATCGTGTTCTTCGGGGGAGGAATAATAAATTTTACAGCCTAATCTTCGTACTATTTCGGTTAGGATTTGCACGGCAAAGTTAGGAGTAGATTCAAGGGGAGTAATCAGATATGGGGCATCGACAAATAAACCCAATTGTGCAGCATTAATTCCCTGTTCGGTTTTCCCAGCCATGGGATGACTACCGACAAAATTCGGCCATAATTGACTACAATTGTCCACAATTGCCCCTTTAACTGATCCCACATCGGTGACAATGGCTTCGGTTTTTAAATAGGGAGTTAATTTTTCCAAAGTTGGCACAATTAAATGTATGGGAGTACAAATAAAGATTAAATCGACAGTGGCTAATAATTCTAAATTGGTACTAGATTCATCTACCACTCCTTTTTGTACAGCGATATCACAGGTGGATAGTTGACGGGAAACTCCCCAAACTTTATGACCTTGTGAGCGAAAATCTAACCCCAAGGAACCACCAATTAAACCCAGTCCAATAATGCCAATATTCATTAGTTTTACTCAAAGATAATTTCGTCTTCTAGTCGCCAAGCAGGATCGACAATGCACAAAAAAATTAAGGGTTCCTCACCACAATTATGAATATATTGTTTAGCTAGAGGAGGTATATAAATGGTAGCACCGACAGTCACTAATTGCACTTCCTCATCGATGTGCATTTCTCCTTGTCCTTGCAGAATATAATAAACTTCCGCAGTTTTTAAAGCGTGGGGAGTAGAAGTTTCCCCCACATCTACCCAAGCATGGGCTAAACTATAACGTAGATTTAAGGGCTGTTTATCGGGATGCAATAACTCACGCAATCTGGTATGATCACCAGCGATGAATTCCTCACATTCGAGCAGTTTTCTGATTAACATAGTAAAATTAAACCTCGAAGATTGTTTTTATTTTATCATTGAGTCAAAAGCTAAAGACGAATAGCCGTTATCATAGAAATATTCAGCATCGCCAGAATTAACGAATGACTTGGTTAGAACATAGTGTAGAGGTAGAAGTGGACGCACCGATCGATCTGGTTTGGGATCTCTGGTCAGATTTAGAACAAATGCCCCAGTGGATGAAATGGATCGAATCGGTGAAAATTCTCGATGAGGAGCCAGAACTTTCCCGTTGGAAGTTAGCCAGTGGTGGTCTAGAATTTACTTGGTTGTCACGGATACTGAAAATTGTTCCCCACCAGATGATTCAATGGGAATCTGTGGACGGTTTACCTAACCGCGGGGCAATTCGTTTCTATGACCGTCATGGTAGAAGTATTGTGCGACTGACAGCAGCCTATGCTATACCCGGTTGGTTAGGAAAATTGATGGATAATCTTTTCCTCGGTCGAGTGGTGGAATCAACTCTGCAAGCCGATCTAGAGCGTTTTCGCCTTTATGCGCTCAATATTGTCAATAATACGTCGCCAAGGTGAGGCAATTATCGTTAATAAGCTTTTGACTAGCTAAATTGCTGGTTAAGACTGTCTATGGTTAGGGAGAATGGGTAGGGAGAGTCGGTCTGAGCGTTTGTACTAAAATTCCCCATGCCCAGTTCAAATGCAGTACAGTTTATTGCTGACGATCAACTCCCAAAAACGAAAACTTCCTAAGAATATCCCAAGTAAATTCCGCTATCATGGTTGAGTTATTGCTACTCAATTTTATAGAGATAGGCTTCCGGGGTTTCCAGAAGGGAGGCCGTCGGGCGATCAAGAGGGGGAGTTTTGACGAGGGTAAAAATTGGAAATAAATCGTTCATTTGGATAGCCATTTTAAATTTCGGCTGTATGTAATAACTACCCGATGGGCAGGCATTGGTGATCGTTAGCTCTCTTTTGGTCATAAAGGTATCGATATAATCATACTGACCATGCTCTCTTCTTTTGCCTTTTTTGGCTGGATCACAAAGGGTTGAACCGACCGGAATCTGATTGATAATTTCCACTGTATCGGCCACGGATAGGAGTCTTTCGGAACCGTATTTACTAGCAAGATAACGTTGATTAAAATACAGATTGGTTGCGATAGAATAGCCGATGATAATTGCTAGAACTAGAGCAAGTATCCTGTCGAAAGTCTTAGTCAAGTTCAGATAGGCCAGACTAGCGATCGCCAGAAGTATAGGAGCAAACCAGAGTAAGATTTTGCGATGGGAATAAAAATGCTCATCAGGATAATTGGAGGAAGCGTAGAGAAAAATTACCCAAGTAATCGCCAAAAAGCCAATCAGTGTTTTATTGCCTCGATATTTTTTGATGACTATGTACAGAGAAACGCCGAAAAAAATAGCTGAAACTACGACATTAAAAATCGATATATTGTCATTCAAAAAAAATACTTGATTGCCCAGATAAACCGTTTCCCAAATCGCTTTAAATAGACGAGCGAACAGATTGCTCGATGGTTCAGAGCTTGCCCCCTTTTCCGTGAGTGCTCTCAGCATCCCTTTAGTATTTGCAAATCTCCCAACTATCTCACTGTGCCAATACATAAATAAGGCGAGATTTGCCGAGAGAATCGATAGAAAAGGCAAAAGACATTTAAGAGTATTCTTGCGATTTCGATAAACAAACCATAGACATGCGATAACAGAAGTCACTGGGATAATTAACATCGTGGTGGTGTGTAAACTCACCAATATAGCGACAGTAATCCCGAAGAATATCCAAGCTATAGCCTGATAGAGCAGCGGCTTAGTCGTTTCCATCTGGAACCGATAGAGTAAAGCAAAAACGAGGATAAAAAATGGTATTGGACTAGGACCCCAAGAAAAATTATTAATAAAATAGTCCGCATAAATCGTGCTATACCAAAATCCTGCTAAACTAGACAGGAGAAGACGTTTATCTTGTTCTACATTTTCTAAAAGTTGATAAACAAAGTAGATTAACAGGGGAATCGATAGAAAAGAAAATAGACCATTGGTAAGGACTTGAAATTCGGGAGCGGTACCGAAAATTGTCAAAGGAAATGCTAAATAACCATAGAGGGGAGGAATTACGAATCCATATTTTCCACCTCCCCCTGCGGGTCCCAATTGAGGAAAGTTTCCCTTCCACATATCCATCCAAAGATAACCACCGCTAATCTGATCGGGATCGGGTCCGATATCGAAGGTAACATATTCAAAGATACTGACAATCCTGGTGAAAAAGGCAAAGGCGATCGCTAGAATTCCTAAAATTAGCGCCATTAATCGGACTTTATTGATTGATTTCCCCATAAGTGTCAGTATTTTTATCCTAAAATTGTCTGTTAGCTTCGTGACCGTATCTCCGAATATTTATTCTCCCATGATAGCACAAATTTTTAATCCTACTCGATTATAATTTAGCGTTGCCTATAAAGTAGATAAATGTGCCAATTATTTGCTTAATCATCGCGATTATCTCCGATATCAAGATTATTTGGCGGCAGGTTTTCCCATTGCTACGGGGGTAATTGAGGGGACTTGTCGTTACTTGATGAAAGACCGCATGGAGATTACGGGTACGAGATGGAGTCTCAAGGGTGCTGAGACGGTTTTACGTCTTCGCTCCCTTCAGGTTAGCGGTGATTGGCCTGATTATTGGCACTTTCATTTACAGCACGAGCATCAACGGTATCATCGGGCCCTGTATCAAGACGGTGTTCCTTTGCTCACAACTGTGATTCAAGCTTGTTGCTCTACTACTTCAAGACACACAACGATGCTTGTTTGACTTGCCATAGGTCTTTCTAAAAGAGCCCCCACTGATAACCGGTTACTGTTTACTGGACGGCTACGCCGTGCCTTTGGCAACACTGAAAAACCCCATTACCCCATCTTCCGCACTATGTTCACGGGGGTTAAACTGGTAAAGCGTGACACAAAACTGCTAGAGTTACCAAGGACGAGTATATAAACTTTACAGATATTGTATGAGAGTTTTGGTTATTGGCGGAGACGGCTATTGTGGTTGGGCAACGGCACTCCATCTATCAAATAGAGGTTACGAAGTAGGCATACTTGATAGTTTAGTTCGTCGCTATTGGGACTTACAATTAGGCTGCGATACCTTAACACCGATCGCACCCATATCTCATCGGATTCAACGCTGGCAAGATCTAACGGGAAAATCGATCGATCTTTTTGTCGGAGATATTAATAACTACGACTTTCTGATTCAATCCCTGCGACAGTTTCAACCAGACACCATTGTTCACTTTGGAGAACAGAGATCTGCACCCTTCTCCATGATCGATCGCGAACACGCAGTTTTAACCCAAGTTAACAACGTGGTTGGCAATTTAAACATCCTCTACGCGATGAAAGAGGAATTTCCCGACGCGCACCTAGTGAAACTGGGAACCATGGGTGAGTATGGCACACCGAATATAGATATTGAAGAAGGCTACATCACGATCGAACATAACGGTCGTAAGGATACTTTACCCTATCCCAAACAGCCCGGCAGTATGTACCATCTCAGCAAAGTCCACGATAGCCATAATATCCATTTTGCCTGTCGGATGTGGGGTTTAAAAGCCACAGATCTCAATCAAGGGGTGGTTTATGGAGTCCTCACCGAAGAGACGGGAATGGATGAAATGTTAATTAACCGTCTCGATTACGATGGGGTTTTTGGTACTGCTTTAAACCGTTTTTGTATTCAAGCGGCGATCGGTCATCCCCTAACAGTGTACGGTAAAGGTGGTCAAACGCGAGGATTTTTAGATATTCGCGATACCGTGCGTTGTTTGGAGTTAGCGATCGCTAATCCCGCTCAATCCGGGGAATTTCGCGTTTTTAACCAATTTACCGAACTGTTTAGCGTCGGTGACTTGGCACTGATGGTGAAAAAAGCTGGTTCTGCGTTAGGGTTAAATGTGGAGATTAACAATCTTGACAACCCGCGCATCGAGTTAGAGGAACATTATTTTAACGCTAAAAACACAAAATTACTCGATCTAGGACTACAACCTCACTATCTCTCCGATTCTCTCCTTGATTCCCTCCTAAACTTCGCCACCAAGTATAAAAATCGGGTAGATATGAATCATATCCTACCAAAAGTCACTTGGAAACGATAATTTATTAGTTAATGATAAGTAAAGGATGGGCAAGTAACCCATCCTTTCCGTTTTTCTAATGTATCGCCATCAAACTCGATCTTAATCCGCACTGATGGGAATTATTGTCGTCCGCGATTGCGGGAATTAGCGCGACGTTCCTGCATTAACTGGGAAAATTCCTGTCTTTGAGCGGGAGTTAAGACTTGACGAATTTCTAAAAAACTTTCAAATTGCAGGTTACTGATTTCTTGGCGATTCCGAGAGACTTGCTGATGTTTAGCACGAATATCTCGATCGGAGGCATTATTCGATAATAAACTATTTAATTCTTGTTCGTTGCTTCTCAGGGTTTCTCGCAACTGTTTGGTTTTTTCCTGATATTTCTGACGAATAGCGGCAACTTTCGACTTTTGCTCATCGGTAAGGTTCAATTGTTCAATTAGTCTTTCTCTAGAATTATTAATCCGACGGGGACGATTTTCAGGACGCTGGGGAGAGCTAGTTTGAGCAATAAATAGACGATCTTGGGGATAGGATAGCACAGTGGCACTTGGGGCCAAGTTAGCGGCCAGAGTTAAAACCATAGTCGTGCCGAGAATCGAGAGAGTAGAAAAGTACATAATTGACCTTGACAAAGAAATTAAGGATTATAGGTAGAATAGGTGAGTTGAGACTCGTTTAAGCTCATCCAAGGGGAACTATAAACGCTAGGAGCAGCAATCGGTGGAGCGATGCTATGGTTCCAACTTTCCACTAAAAAAGCTTCCAACTGCTCGTCAGAAATTTGGCCCAGTTGTGGATGAGGATCGGACCAACGATAGGAAGCAAAAATCAGCGCCGATAAGGCAGTAATACCGGTAATCCACCCCAATAAAGGCGGCAATTTTGGGAAATTTACTGGCTTTTCTCCCCTAATCATTTGCATTAACTGTTCTTCTTCATCTATCGGTTGAGGTGGCAGCGATGGACGATAGCGACGCAGAAAATTAACCACTTTCTCATCTTCTGGGGACATTAGAGAACTCCTTGTTTTTGCAAAAATTGACCCATGGTTTTACGCGCATAATGAAGACGTGATTTCACCGTACCGAGGGGAATTTCTAAGATTTGAGCGATTTCCTTTTGGGGTAAGTCTTCTAGATCGTGAAGGACAAGGACAGCACGATGTTCTAAACTGAGAATTTCTAACCCTTGTCGGACCACTTCCTCATAATGCAGTTGCATCAAATCGGGACTATCTTGGGGACGGGATTCGCTATCAAAGGAGTTTTCCTGATCAGTACTTTTGGCCATCCTCATTTGTCTTTTGGCTAATTGTCGTCGACCATCGAGTGCCACATTCCAAGTGATCCGATAAACCCAAGTGGAAAAGTATTCAGGTGAACGCAATTTCGGCAACCCGCACCACACTCTTAAAAAGACCTCTTGGACAAAATCCTCTAGGAATTCCTGTCCACAGAGTTGATAGAGAGTAGAGCGGATTTTTGGTTGATAAAGACGGTAAAGGTGACGAAAAGCACCCCGATCACCCCTTTGACATTTTAAAATTAACTCTCGATCGCTCACACTCGTTTGCTTCTCGGTTATCACCTCGATCATTCCCCTCACCCCTAGCTACTTGTCCCTTTAGACTAGGGGGTGTCAAGAATGGTTCATAACCAGTGATCAGTGATCAGTTATCAGTGATTCAGTGATCAGTTATCAGTTGTAAGTTATCAGCTTTTTTCTCCCCATCACCCCACTTCCCCATCACCCCACTTCCCCATCTCCCCGGGAGCATCTCACTTACGCGATGAGTAATTATACTTAGCTTAAAAGCCACTCTTAATCGTGTCTTGGAACGAAATAGAGGCTTTTAAAGACCGCGTACATGGAGAATTAAAACAAGAATTACCCTCGAAAAGCCTATTTTTCTACTAAGTATTTATGCTTATTGCAAAGGTGAGATGCTCCCATCTCCCCAGACCCCAGACCCCACACCCGATCACCGAGGGAGTAATTGTTGATAGAAATCCAATTGTTTTTGAGCGAGGGCTTTATTAGTATAATTGGTCATTACTCTCTGATAACCCCTCTGGCCTAATTCTTGAGCGAAACTGGGATTATCTAAGAGAGTTTGTATAGATTTAGCCAGTGCTTCCCCATCTTTTTCGGGAAAAATTAACCCGGTATCAGCAATAACAAAGGGAATTTCTCCCGAGTCAGAACCAATAACAGGAACCTGACAGGCCATAGCTTCAATTAAAACATGACCGAATTGTTCTTTCCAACCCACAGCAGTTAAAGTTTTGACTTGATAGGTGGTTTCTGAAGGCAAAACTAAAGTGTTCATCAGGTTAATATAATTAACTACTTGATCGTGGGGAACACTTTCCACTATTATCAAGCGATCGCCTATTCCTGCGGCTGTAGCTTCGCTGACTATTTTATCTTTCAGGATGCCCCGACCTAACATTAATAATTTCCACTTACCTGTTAATTTAGCTGCAGCTTTAATCAGCGTTAGAATGCCTTTTTCTTCTACAAAACGACCGACAAAACCAATCACAAATTCATCGGGTTCAATGCCTAAAGATCGGGACAAATCGGGTTGCTTGCTGGGGGAAAAAAGAACTTCATCCACTCCTAATTGTGGTAAAACGGTGTATTTACCCCTGTAACCCCGTTCTTTTAAAACATCTACCCCGTCCTGATTACCAGCGATTAAACCATCGGTATTTTTCAGGTTATAAGCTTCTAACCAAGAGATGGGAAATTTAGGAGTATAGGGAAGATTCCACCAAGTAAAGAATACATTTTTAGCCCGGAGATTTAAGAGACGATTCAGAGTGATAAATTGGGCATAAGCGAGAGATTTAGAACCCTGCTCCACTTGAATAATATCGGGTTTAAATTTTTGCAATAAATAAATTATATCAATGCCAAAAGTCAATAAAGCTTGGTTATTCTGGCTAAAATTAGAGACAGGAATAACTCGGAAATTATCAGCTATTTTCGGTTGACTTTCAATGATTTTATTTTGGACTCCTCCCGGTTGCCAACGTTGGGGAACAACAATAGTAACTTCAATACTGGGATTTAATCTTGTTAGGGCGCGCAGTTTCTCACAGTTGAGATCAACTATATATGTATGACTAGCAACTAAAATTCTCATAGATTATCTAGTTTTGTATAAATTTGGCCATCATTCCAGAGAGACTTAACTTGAGTTTTCAGAGCATCCAGAAAACCTAAACCATAAAAAATTCCCCTAGAAAGGATTTTAATCGGGGAACCACCTTTATTACAGGGAGGATTGCCAAGAACGTGACAATCAAATAACTTAGCATAGAGTCGCAATTGTTGCGCGGGAGTGAGATTTTTCAGGGCCATCAAAAAGTGATTATGATAAAAAGTCGTCTGATAACTCAAAGAACGAGTGCTAATATCATGACAGCCGCCGGTTTCTTCCCCTAAATGAACCAGATAAGCGGTGGGATCGTACCAGACATGATAGGGAGTCTGGCGTAATCTTAAGCAAAAATCCGATTCCTCGCGCACGGCACTGCCACGAAAGCGTTCATCGAACCAAATGCCGTATTTAGTAAATATATCCTTCCGGAAAGACATATTACAGCCCCGGGCCGAGATTACCTGCTGGGGTTTAGTGGTGTGGACAAGATCGATGTAATACCAAGCAATGCCCGGATCCATCGCTTGGGGGGGTAAACAGTCGATTTCGTAGGGGTTGCTGGTGTCTGTCACCATTTTTTGAGAGTCACCCAATTTCATGCGATCGAATACTCGACCGGCCACTACACCTATCTCAGGGTTATTGACAAAATTCTCACTATGTGCTTTGAGATAATTATCCGGGAGCCGCACATCATCATCGATAAAAAGAACGATATCGCCCTGAGCGCGACGGACTCCATAATTTCTGGCACCGGGTAAACTCGCCCAATCCAGCCGATACCAGCTAATTTTCTGCTGATTAGCCAAATTTTCTAGATAGAATTGTATGGCGGGACTATGGGTAGCGGTTTGGTCAATAACTAATACCTCAAAATTGGGGTAATCTTGTTTGAGTAGGTCATCGAGGGTATCTTTAAGAGGCTCTTCGCGTCGATAGGTGGGTATGATGACAGAAATCAAGGGAAAATTCATAGCAGTAATCAGTAATCAGTAATCAGTAAACAGTAATCAGTAAACAGTAATCAGTAATCAGTAAACAGTAATCAGTAAAAAGACAGTAGAAAACTTCTAAGTAGTCGTGCAAAATTAATTTCCTAGTCGAGACTCCGAGACAGGAGACTCCGAGACTCCGATACAGGAGACTCCGATACAGGAGACTCCGAGACGGGAGACTCCGATACAGCTATTAGGGATCGCATTTGAGTTTTCAGTTCACTGTTTACTCACAGCAAAAGGCTGACGGCTGAGAGCTTAGATGTGTAATTAATTTTGTTTAGGTACTTATTTAATACCGCACACTTAAAAACTCAAATCTGATAACTGATAACTGATAACTGATAACTGATAACTGATAACTGATAACTGAAACCCCCAACACCTATATTTCAAGCTAAAGAAACACCTTTGCGTTTAAAATTTAAGCCCTTTTTAGAGGATTTTGTTTCGGTTTCTCCCGCCAGAATTTTAGCCTCTTTTTCCTGTTTTTCAATAATGGGTAATTTAAAAATTACGCCCGCGAATATCCAGTAATAAACACCCACAGGATCCGTATCGAGGGCATACCAATAGGGAAGATAGGCAACAAAGAGCAGCAAAACCCAATAACTACCAGCAAAACCTCGCAGAGTCGGATCTTTGAGGGAACGATAGGTGCGGAAGGTCAGATAAACTAGATGGGTTATAAATATCATGTACAAGGCAAAACCAATGTATCCCAACTCGAATAAAACTTTACTGTGAAAGGTTTCCACAAAAGAAATATCACCGAAAATTCTAGCAGCAGATGTGGCCACACCGAGTCCACGACCTAAAATACCGCCCTGATTACGAATAGCAAAATCCATCTGTTCTTGGACAAAAGCGGTGGGGGGAGCCTGTTGCCAACGACTAACGGCACTATCGTAGCGTTGTTGGACAAAATCGGGGTTAAGGAAAGAAAAACCGATAGCTAGAAGTAAAGAGGTGACAAAAATAATCGGCAAAAATCGTTTTAAGTTAGCGATTTGTCCCGTAAGAATCGTCAGCAGACCAATAATAATCGGTACAGCAAAGAAAGCTAATCTTTGCCCAGAGACCACTGCATTAATAAAAACTAGGGTTAAACCCACTAGGGCTGCTAGTCGCCATTTTTGGGAAATTTCACTAAAGGCGTTGGCATAACAAATTACGGCACTAGAGACCAAAAACCAGGCCCAGTGCCAGGGGGAAACAAAAGTACCGGGTAAACGGATCATATTCACTTCTGGACTATACGCTAATCCCCCACCGACCAAACACCTCGCATCTAAGTGAGCTTTGAATAGTGCATCAGCCACAAGGCCTCTAGTTCCTTCACAACGACCGGTTTTCAGCATCCAGTATTGCATTAGTCCTAGTACACAACAAATAATCACTAAAGTCACTAAAAGACGACCAAAAAATAATAGGGTGGGTTTATCTTTGATCAAGTAATAAGTACAGAAGATCAAGGGGACATAACCTAGCAAAACTTTAAATCCTAATAGTCCTTGCAGAAAAGGCTCACCTGTCCGACAGGGAAGTCCGACCAAACGGCCACCGCTAAACACAGTCATCCCAGCTACGGAATCACAAGTAGGCAGCAATTGTTTCTGTAAATTGAGAGCTAATAGACAGACTGCACAGAAAACAAAGATTAATAACAGGGTTATACCTAATTGTTTGGGGACAATAATCGGTAATTGCTTTGTTCGACATTCTAAAACTAAGGCGATTAAAGCGGGTATATAAAAAATATCCTTAGTAAGCTGCAGGATTTGACTACCTCCCAACCAATAGACAATAGTGCCATTGAAGGGGACATAGATAATAAATGCCCAAAGGGCCATGCGGGGATACATAAAGGAGAAAACTACTAAAATTAAGGATAAACTTACTCCTGCTCCTATCTTGGCATCAAATAATAGGCTGAGGGGCAATCCGAGCAAAATTGCCACACAAATGGCGAAAATAATCAACCCCCCTAACTTTTGTTTCTTTTGTCTTTCCTCTTTTTTGAGTGCAAGTTTCCCCTTAAGGTTAAGCGGGGGACTATCAGCTTGTTTTCGGTCTTGTTTATTCTTTTTTTTGGGGCGATCAATACTTAGTCCTGTCATCGAAAAATTGGGTCTGAAACCCCGCCCTTTAGCGATAGCGGAGGGCGGCTTTACATAAGTCAGTGAGAAACAATTAAACCGTCAGAACGACGAATTAACTGAATCTTGCTAACAGCTATCTGTCCCAATCGTTGACCATTGGTATCGCTTACAGATAGCTGTTTTTCGGTATCTCCACTAATATAACCAATTCCTTTGGGAGAGGAAACTAAATCTCCTTTACGGCAGCGATTCTCATTTTAAGGTTTCATGACATTAAAACCCTTGCACCTAGAGGGGTTAATAATTCTTAACGAATCTCTAGATCGCTGAAACAACGCAAAATCGTTTCAAAATGAGAATTGCTGCCTTTACGGAACCCATGTCTTGTGGTAGAGCCACCATATTTAAGTCGTTTACCACCTTTGGAAAAAACAATCAGGTGAAGTTGACGACGACTAATAGGAGGACGTTTGATGACAGCAAAGGAAGCGTTTGTTACTTCAACAGAACCCTTCCAATCATATCCATGACTATTATAAGTCTGAAATGGCCAATAATCTAAAAACTGAAAACAGACAAGAGCAATGCCATCGTTAGCATGACTTTCTGGTGATTGTTCTGCTTTATTTTTCGACTTTTCTAATCGCAAATGTTTTCTAAGATTAGAGGTTTGCCAACCAAAGCGAGTATGGACTGTTGCCAATTGAGATAGTTGCTCAATAGCCCATTTTTGTCCGACCATAACCGACGAGAAACCTTTTCCAGATTTAGCTCCTTTTCTACCGGAAGTTAGATCAATATCGGCTTTAATGTACTCAAAGTAAATGTCAGTAATTGGATAGATTTTGGTTAGTTCAGAAACGACTCGAAGTTCAAGTTGACCCTGAGCTACGTCGAAGGGTTGACGATTAGCTCTGATTGAGGGAGCTAATTTTCCTTGTTTTCTATTTGAAAATCGTTTTTGTCGATGCGCTCTTAGATCAAAAGAAAGTTGGCGGTTAATCCGTCTTCCTCTACGTCCTTTTCGCATTAACCGTCTATTGTCCATGCGTTCTTTTACTCGTTTAAAAGGAAGTTCTAAGTGAGCCTTCCAAAGAGTAAAAAGAGAGGATTGAACACCAATTCCAGAGAATAATTTACCCGGGTCAATACCAATGGCAATCGGTTGGGTTTTGTTATCGGAAGGTTCATCGGTTAGCTGGACATAGAAAATATCTAAGTCGTTGAATTTGCCGATAGCTTTTCCTTCCTTAATCCACCGTCTGGCCCGACTGGGTTTGGTGGGCATTAACGGTTTTCCGTCTTTTGAGATAACAGGAACTCTTTCCATGGAGATAATCCTTAAGAGTAAAGTTAAAGTCCCTTACCGCAACACAATCAAGATGTCTTGTCTAACAACGCTTTACCAATAAAGCTGAGAGGTAATCCGAACTAGGGAAGTATTCGGAGGTCTGGGCCAGATTGTGTCTCGATGCGGTAGTCTCTACTTGCGTCGCCTAAATTGGTTTAGGCAAGCCCCGTCCCTTTTAGGGCGGGGTTAGTGACAATTATCCCTTGCTACGCTAGGCTAAAGGCATTATAATCCCTGTCCCCCTCGATCGACTACAAAAGATAGCTTCGCACCGCTTCCACTAGTCTTTCTGTCCAAAAACTGGCTAATTCTAGGGTTTCTGCTTCCACCATCACCCGAATTAATGGTTCTGTACCGGAAGCTCGTACCAAAATTCGGCCTTTTTCTGCCATAGCTTTCTCAGCTTTGAGGATTTCTCGCCGTAAGGGTTCACATTGCTGCCAATTACGTCGCACTTCTCTATCTTCCACCCGCACATTGCGTAAAATCTGCGGATAGGTGACAAAGCTATGATCGACTAAGTTAGCCAAAGAAACCGCCGATTTCTGCACTAAAACCGCTAAATGTAGGGCGGTTTGCATTCCATCCCCAGAAACCCCGTAATGATGGCAGAGAATATGGCCGGATTGTTCACCCCCTAGCATGGCTCCAGTTTCCCACATTTGCGCCTGAACGTGCTGATCACCCACGGCAGTCCGCAGAAATTGACCCCCCAGTTTTTGCCAAGCGCGTTCAAAGCCTAAATTAGCCATCACCGTTGCCACTAATAACCCATCGGGTAGCTGTCCTGCTTCTAAGAGGGAACGACCCCAAAAATAGAGGATATAATCGCCATCTACTACTCTACCCTGACTATCCACGGCCATGACTCGATCGGCATCGCCATCGAAGGCAAACCCTAAATCCGCTTGCTGATTAATCACCGCAGCCTGTAGGCTTTCCAAATGGGTAGAACCACAATTAACGTTAATGCGATCGCCATCGGCTCGATCGTGTAGGCAGATAACTTCGGCCCCCAAAGTTTGGAATACTAAAGGTGCTAGGTTAACGGCTGCCCCCCAAGCTAGATCTAAAACTATTTTTAATCCCGATAGGTTAATGTCCGTCCCGACGGAAGCAATCACAGCTTGATAATATTTTTGGATTAATTCGGGACAAAAAGTCGCTTTTCCCCAATTTTCCGGTTTATATACTAATTCTAAATTGCCCCTTAAACCCGCTTCTATCTGTGCCGCTAAACTGCCAGATAATTTTAAACCGTTGCTGTCAAAAAATTTAATGCCATTATCTTCCGGAGGATTATGACTGGCAGAAATCATGATCCCCCCCATCGCTTCGCTTTCTCTGGTTAAATAGGCGACGCAGGGGGTAGGACATAATCCCAGTTGCCAGACTTCTATTCCCGCCCAAGTTAAACCCGCAGTGATAGCATTAGCTAACATATCACTGGAATTACGCGAATCTTGACCGATAACTACTGGTTTGGTAACACCAGCTTGATTTTTTAATACCTGTCCTGCCCAAAATCCGATTTGTAGCGCTAGGGGGGCAGTTAATAATTCTCCCACTTGGCCGCGAATTCCGTCCGTGCCGAACAGGGGTGATGACGGTAATTCGATCAAACCCCCTAAGGATAACAGGGGATGCGATCGAGCTTTTTGCCCATTTTGATACGAGAGAGACGCTACCATGGCCAATTCCTTTCCTCACACAACACACTCAGAGAATAACATGATCGCCGATTTTTTAAAATTAATGTTCCCAGTTGACCTTAATCCTCCTCCCGGAGTTCCTGACACTGTGGGGAAGTGGGGTGTGGGGAAGTGGGGTGTAGGATGTGGGGTGTGGGGAGCTTTTTCAGTAAAAAGGCAGCTCCGAGCTTATCGCTTAATACTATTGACTGATAACTTACCCACTGATAACTGATAACTGATAACTGATAACTGAATTAAAGATTGTTGATTTTTGCGGGAAGTCTAATCAAGAAGCCGAGGTTATTTGGTAAGCTAAAACGGTAATCTTGACCCCCGAATGCGCATGCTGATCAGTGTTGTCATCCCTACTTACAATCGCGAAGCAATCTTAAAAAAATGTTTACTCGCCCTAGAAAATCAGCGTTTAACTGATAATAAGGTAGAAAACTACGAAATAGTCCTTGTCGATGATGGCTCTACCGATGGGACAATCGCTTGGCTAGAAACTCAAAAGGCTAATTTACCCCATCTGCAACTGTGGCAACAGGATCACGGCGGACCGGCGATCGCTAGGAATCTAGGGGTAGAAAAAGCTAGTGGTGATACGATTATTTTTATCGATAGCGATCTGGTAGTAACAGAAAGTTTTTTGCAAGCCCACGCCGACGCTTTAACTGCTGGAGCAGCCAGTCTCGGCAGTGATCGCTTATTTACCTACGGCAGCGTCATTAATACCTGTAACTTCGAGTATCCCACCAGTGAACCCTATAAAATCACCGATTTCTCCGCCGCCTATTTTGCCACTGGTAACGTGGCGATCGCAAAGAAGTGGTTATTAGCAGCGGGATTATTCGACACCCAGTTTCAACTCTACGGTTGGGAAGATTTGGAATTAGGGGTGAGATTGAAGCAATTAGGACTAAAATTAATCAAATGTCCTGAAGCCGTCGGTTATCATTGGCATCCCCCCTTTAATCTCGCTCAAATTCCCAATCTCATCGACAAGGAAATTCAACGGGGACGAATGGGAGTGCTTTTTTATCAAAAACATCCCACCTGGGAAGTGCGGATGATGATTCAAATGACTTGGATTCATCGACTGTTGTGGGGTTTACTTTCCCTAGGAGGAACCCTGAATGAACGCAGCCTCTCCCCGCTGTTACAGTGGTTAATCGATCGAGGTAAACCGCAATTAGCCCTAGAAATTGCCCGCATTTTTCTCAATTGGTACAACGTGCGCGGCGTTTATCAAGCTTATCGGGAAATGCAGCTTCAGTGAAATGTCTTGCCGAAAACCATGGACGGTACTTCTCATAAACATGAGGTATAAAAGAAATTGGCATCGTCTCCGATGATCCGCTACTGTTGACCATTCTTGATTCCCTAAAACCAGAGACTTTGTACCTCATTATTGAGATAAATGCCCTAAGGATTAACATTTGCCGATAAAAAAGTTCATATTTTCTTTCTTTTTCTGATAATTGCTGCCACAATCAAAAGCAATAGCAATAGCAATCGACATAGAGAGCGGCGAAAAACACTGACCACATTTGCCCCTTGGCAGTTATCCTCTGAGATTGGGCATATTAAAAGTAAATTTTCCTAGAGGAGGAATCCCATAATGAATATCTTCGATATTTTAATCGGTTTTATCGGTGGAGGTGCGATCGGGGGTGGGGCTTTATATGCCCTCCAACAGGGAAAAATCAAGGAAGCACTACAGAAATATGAGAAAATTCGCACGGCTTTAGGTGAAACCGAAGCAGAGTTGAAAGATAGCAAAGGACAATTAAAACTACTCGATCTCTCCGAAGAACGGATCCGCAATATCGAAGCCACCTATAGAAAAGAAGTGGCTAAACTGCAAAAAGAGTTAGAAGATAGCCAAGGACGTTTACAAGAGATAGCCAGCGCAACCACCCCTCAATCGGTGGAATTCGCCGATAAAAACCAAATTGAGGAACTTCAACGGGAACAAAAAGCTAAAATCGAGGAATTGCGCCAAAGCTATCAAAATCAAATACAAGAGATACTAGACGGGAAGCAAGGAGAAATAGAGGCTCTGCGTCAAAGTCAACAGGCACGGATTCTAGAATTAGAAAAGGGCTATCAGTCGCAAATTCAACAACTAGAACAGGGTTATCAAAGCCAACTATTAAAATTACAAAATGCCCGTCAAACGGGAGTGGATGATCGAACCACTGAAATCGTCGAACCTTGGGATGATTTTCCCGATCGCCCCAGGGACGAAGAAATCAATCCTTTTGATGGTTTTATCACCGAAGAAACCCTAGAATTAGAACCAGAATTTGCGCCTGAGACGCTCCTAGAAACACTGGTTTCCGAGGAGAGATTGGACGGTTTAAATAGCAGGGAAGAAGCTTTATTTTCTCCAGAAATGACTGAAATCGAAGATTCTTCCCTCATGGCAGCACCAGCAATCTCCGACTGGGAGATGTCCGCTGCCGAGATAGCATTTATCAACAGTTTAACATTAGAGGAAGAAACTAGAACGATCGGTAGTCTCGAAGAATTATCGGGTAATTACGATCAGATTCAAGAAACCGTTAGCACTGACACCAGTTTCTCTGATTTATTAGTCACCGATGCCGAAAAATTCCCTGACAATCAAAATTTTCTAGACGACTTATTTGCTGATACTGCTGACAGTAATAGTCTCGAATTATTCGATCCTTTTGCCGAAGAAACCACTACATTTGCATCCAACAGCCAAAATATTGCTTCTGTTGCGAGTGACCAAGAAGAGCTAGATTTCTTCAGTATGTTGGATGATGAAGAAACAGATAATCTAGAATCCTTACCTTCTGACGAAGAACTGTCCCTTGATGATCTATTTAACGATGATTTATTCTCGGATGGGGACAATAGCAACACCACGAGGCTAGAATCTCATCAGTAGGCAGATACCCCGCTATGAAAACAGAAGACAGAATTTCTTCCCCACCCGATTTCTGGCTTCTGACTTTCCTAAATGCGCCACCAGACGGGTGTTTTCCCCTTGTCCCCCGATTCCGTACCACAAAGTGGAAAAAATTTTATATCAAAGTAGTTGACATTCGCCAGCAAAACAAATATCATACGGCTGGATACGCTGTGTCCTTTTAACCGTACCTAACCTTTAATCAAGGAGATTTCCCAGTGAAACCCACTATTACACCCCTTGTTTTATCTACTGCCACTTTCGGCCTAATGCTGGGTGTGGCACAAAACGCCCAAGCCGCCCTGATTCCTGGCATTTCTGTTACAACCACTCTGGGTGTTGATCCCGATGCTGCTTGGAATATAATCAATACCGTCAACGGCCAAGGGCTACTTCCCGGTAATACTCCGAGTCTTACAGGGAACCACGTTGCGTCGAATAATATTCCGACGGCTTGGCGGTCGGTGGCTTTAGGTAACGCGCCAGGCAGTACAATTCCTGGTGCTAGTATCACTTTTAACCTCAATGGTACTTATCTTGTATCTGGGTTTACATTCTGGAACTTTGGCGGTAGTGCTGCAGCCTTAACCCGACAAGGAATCCGAGATGTGACGGTTGAATACTTCGATGGAACAAATTGGCTTGCTGCGCCTGGTGCTCCGCCTACCTTTACGCAAGGGCTTTTTAATGCAACAACCCCCGCCGATCAGATAGCACAGCCATATACTTTTACTACCCCGGTCACTGCAACTCAAATTAGATTTACTAATCTGAGTAACTTTGGAACCCTTGCTGATGTCAATAATAAGATTGGGTTCAATGAGGTTCAATTTGATGGAACTGTTCCACCACCACCACCAACCCAAATACCCGAACCTTCTTCCTTACTTGCCCTGTTAGCTGTTGGTTTAGGGGGTGTTAGTTTGAGAAAAAGAATTTGACTTAGTGTCAGCAGATAGTAGGTTAGGTTATTGGACAATCCTATACAGATTGTCCTTCTTGGGTTTCATCCCTAGAAACCAACCTACTTAGGAACCTGCGCTTTGATCATGTGCCATTTAGAACTTGTCTAACTTTTCTAAAGAGAGGTTGTAGCTGGCACATTATTTCTACGCAAGCTCCTTACTGGGAATACTTAGTAGAACTGTGCCAATGCAGCGGCGAGGGGGTCGATGGAATTCTTAGCTAGAGGATAAGCTTTTAGAGTTCTACCACTGTGGTGAACTGTTCGTCCCTGACACAATTGGGCGAAATATCGCCGTGAATTGTAAACATTTTTACTAGGGTTTCTCGCGAGTGCTATAAAGGTAAATAGTCATTTCGATCCCCTACTAGTCCTAACTATGCCACGCACTCAACGTAACGATAATTTTATAGATAAATCTTTTACCGTCATGGCGGATATCATTTTAAAGATACTGCCCGCCAATAAAAAAGCCAAGGAAGCCTTTGTTTATTACCGCGATGGGATGTCTGCCCAAGCTGACGGTGAATACGCCGAAGCCCTCGATAATTATTATGAAGCTTTAACATTAGAAGAGGATCCCAATGATCGCAGTTATATCCTCTACAATATCGGCATTATCCACGCTAGTAACGGCGAGCATGAAAAAGCCCTGGAATACTACCAAGAGGCTATCCAACTTAACCCTAGAATGCCCTCCGCTTTGAATAATATCGCCGTTATTTACCATTTTCAAGGGGAAAAAGCGAGAGAAGATGGTCAACAGGCCGAAGCAGAAGCACTCTACGACAAAGCAGCAGAATACTGGAAACAGGCCATCCGGTTAGCCCCCAATAACTACATTGAAGCCCAAAACTGGCTGAAAATCACTGGGCGATCGGAAATTGATGTTTTCTTCTAAATTGAAAAGTCAGTCGTCAGGAGATTATTTTTATTTATTCTCCCCACACCCGTTCGGCGGTTCGGCTGAGCGTTCGTGTTAGTGAGCCTGTCGAACTACTGAGCTCACGGCCGAAGTCCACACCCCAATTCATAATTCATAATTCCCACACCCTACACCCCTAACCCCATTTCTCCCATGATCGATCGAGCTACGGTTGAAAAAATCGCCCATTTAGCCCGTTTAGAGATTAAGAGCAGCGAAGAAGAACAGTTTGCGTTGCAATTAAGCGGAATCCTCGATTATTTCGAGCAGTTAAGCGAATTAGACACGGAAAATGTGCCACCCACCACGCGAGCGATCGAAATTCAAAACATCACTCGCGCCGATAGTAATAGACTTTATCCCGATCACGAGGTTTTAGTGCAAGAATCACCGGTCCCAGAAGGGGATTATTTCCGCGTTCCCCGTATTCTCAACACCGACGAAGAGTGAATTAGTCATCAGTGATCAGCTATCATCCATATCCTTGGGATTACCAGATTTCCTTCCTCTCTGAACGATTACAAATTTTCTAGAACTTGACAAGCCTTGACAGCAGGGAAGACAGTCAAGCAGACTAACCTAAAAAGGTTCTTTGAGCGAAAATATAGTTCTTCCCCTTCTGTCTCCCTAAAAGCAGTCTTAGCTATGATGACGAGCATAGTCGTCCTGAAAACGCACTATGTCATCCTCTCCCAAATATTCCCCATTTTGCACTTCAATTAACACCAATTTGATCACCCCAGGATTTTCCAGACGGTGGGCGGTACACTGAGGTACATAAGTGGACTGATTGGCGCCGAGAATTTCCTCGTTATCTCCACAGGTGACTTTTGCCATCCCCGAAACGACAATCCAGTGTTCACTGCGATGATAGTGCATCTGTAAACTGAGACGATGACCCGGATTCACTTCAATTCGCTTGATTTTATAACCAGGACCTTCTTCTAGGGTAGTGAAGGAACCCCAGGGTCTAAATTCTGTTGCCGCCGATTCTACGCTCGAAATAAGCTGAAATGGTGGGACATCTTGGGATGCGATCATGATATATATATGTCTCCATTGCTAGGTCTGATCTTAGTTCAAGATAGCAGCAAAAACCCTAGATGACATCTAAATTCGTGATCGAAGTGCCAAAGAAGGGGGCGGGAAGTGGGGAGATGGAAGCCGCTGTTATACTAAATCCGTTGAGCATAGGTTAAATATCAGGAATTGACCATCCGCGTTAAAATGACTGCTCTGGGAGAAAGGACCTAAATCTGTTCTCATGCCCTTTTAAGTCGCAAAAAAGCTCTTTAACCGTTGTCGCAGCCAAGAGACGGGGTTTTTCAGGTCTTCTGAGTCTAAAAGCCCCATTTCTCGCAATTTCTGCTGATATTCGCCCAATTCCTCCTGACGTTGGGCGAGTGCTTGTGTGAATTCCTCCGCTAGAGCCGGATGAGTAGTGATAAGATGCTGAAACCCCTGACGATCGAGCAAAAATAACAAGGTTTCCCCCACTGCTTGCATAGTGGTGGGATAGGGAACCTCTAATATTAACGGTAATTCCCCAAAATATTGACCTTTATTAAAAGTAAAAATTTTACGACTAATTTGATCGTTTTCATAAAAAGCATCCACTTGTCCCTGCAAAACAATACAGAAATAATTAGTTCTTTCTCCCTGTCTAATGAAAATCTCCCCGTCCTGGAGATGTTTACGACAACCCATTTCAATTAATACACGCAATTGCAGATCGTTAAAATGTTTAAAGTAACTCACCTCCAATAACATTTCTTTTAACGATAGCGGTTTTGAAGGTTTAACTATCTCCTGCTCCTGTTCCTTAACTGCCTCAAAACTGTCGGTATTATGCAACCATAACTCTCGCTGGGGAAAAGGAATCGTTATGCCCCGATGACGCAGATTATGCTCGATAATGAAGTGTAGGGAACTTCTCAGAAAAACGGCCTGTTCGACTTTTTCCACCCATACCCACAACTCAAAATTTAAAGCACTATCACCAAAACCGTTAAAAATCACCTTGGGAAGGGGATTAAAGGCAATTTCTCCCGACATATAGGCTGATTGCAGCAGGATTTCCGTTACTATCAAAGGATCCGTACCGTAGGCAACTCCCACCGGCACAATGACTCGAATGCGCGAGTCGGGATAATGCCAATTCTGGACGCGATTGCTAGTTAGGATTGTGTTAGGAACGATTAACTCTGCACCATCCACAGTGCGAATGGTGGTGGAACGAATCGATATTTCCCGGATATAACCCTTTGTTTGCTCAAATTCGATAAAATCGCCCACTTTTAACTTGCGTTCCACCAACAAAGTTAAACCACTGGTGAGATTTTTGGTTAACTCCTGCAAACCGAAACCGATACCCACCCCCAAACCACCGGCTAAAACAGCGATCGAAGCGAGATTAAATCCAGTCAATTGTAGGGCGATAATATAACCAAAAGCCCCAAAAGCAAAACTAGCCAGAGTTGCGATCGCTTCTCGATTACCCTCATCAAAACCGATAGTTTTCAGCAGACGATTTTTTAGTAAACTTTTAAAAGCGATCGTCAGACAGGTGACAAGAATAAACAGTACAAGAGTGCTAATAATCCAACCGAGAGTGATGGATACACCCCCAGCGCGCCAAAGGGGAGTGTAAAAAAAGGGCGTTAACCAAGCTGAGGGAGAGAAAGTCATCGCTAAAGTTTAGATTTGATAGGGATTACCTAAGCGATCAACAAAAACATTGTAATCTAAGGGTAAACGCCCCGGATTAAGCCGTGGTTCTGCCGCGTAACCGATGGGAACAACAACAGCGATCGCCAGATGGGGATGATCGGCAGCACCGATCACAGCTTTTACCTTGTCCTCGATCCAACCGTTGAGAAAACAACTAGATAAACCGAGACTTTCGGCAGCTAAAACCAGATGAGTAGCGGCAATCATGGCATCTTTAATCGCGTATTCCCGGGTTTTTTCGCCCAAATCCTTTTGAAATCCCGGGATTGCCTGTTTAAAATATTTTACCGTGCCTTCGCTCCAAGCACCTGTACTGAGGGCCTGTTCATAGATGGGGGTTAGATCTCCTCCTCCTGCGGCAGCATCGGCAGCGAAAACAAAAGTAACCGGCGCTTGGATAATTTGCTTTTGTCCCCAAGCGGCCTCAGCTAAAGCGGCCTTTTGTGCCTCATCCTGTACTAAAATAATTCGCCAATCTTGGATGTTGAAACTACTAGGTGCAGCAACGGTTAATTCTACTAGGGTTTTCAGCAGTTCTGGGGCGATCGGATCGGTGGTAAAAGTTTTAATGGAACGACGTTGATTAATCGCCGTGGGAACATCGAGAGGCAAGGTCATAAAGTCAATGGATTGAGTTACATATTCCTAACTATTATAAGGTCAAGCTATCAGCCTCAGCCTTCGGTGTGGCAAAACAGAAATACTAAAACATCGGGGTTAAATTGTGGCAGTCATGAAAATATCCACTATACTGTTAGACTTAAACAGGTCATAACCCAATGACTATCTAGCTATAATCATGTCACCGCCACAAAGATCATTTTATGCTTTCTGATCCGGAACCGAGCGACACCCTCACCACTACCACCGTCAATACAGGCCCTCCGGGGGCTGATATTAAGCCAATTTTAGCTTTAAAAGAGTTGGTCGCCAGTTTATATCGCGAACAAAACAAAGTTCAAAATCTCTTAAGTTCCCTCGGTTTTGCCCTGCGGAGTTTCAATAATTTAAACCAATTCCTCGATCTTACCCCCCTGATGGCCGCACGAGTGGCAGATGCAGAAGGAGGGGCGTTGATTTTGAGCAAAAATAACGGTCAAGTGGCGCTTGATCAACTGCATTGCCAAGATAATCAAATTAATGGGGAACTACGCCGACAATTAGAGGCAATTATCCGACAATTGAACCAAGAAATGCCACTTGAGCATAAAAATAGTCGTTCGCTTCTCGATAGTCTCGACCATCAAATCCGGCAAACTCTCGGACAGGGTACGCAGGTTTATAGTACACCTGTTTTGGTAAAAAATAGTGAGCGGGGACGTTTATACGTTTTCAGTCGCAATCCCGATTATGGTTGGACACCCACCCGTCGTAAACTGCTGCAGCTAGTGGCCGATCAAACGGCGGTAGCTATAGCTAATAATGAATTAACGATCGAATTACGGGCCAAGGAACGTCAGGATCGAGAGTTAGAAATCGCTTCCGAAATCCAAAATCGTCTTTTACCCCGGCAATGTCCGAAAATTCAGGGGGTAGAATTGGCGGCCCACTGCAAAACGGCTAATCGCGTTGGTGGCGACTATTATGATTTTATCCCCTGCAACTACGATCAATTTAAACCGGCAAGGGAGGCAGAAAGGGAAGCTAGTACCGCTCCTTGGAGTATAGTCATCGGTGATGTCATGGGTAAAGGTGTCCCAGCAGGATTATTGATGACCATGACCCGGGGAATGTTGCGAGCGGAAGTTTTAAATCGTCACTCCCCGGCCCAGATTTTGCGTCATCTTAATCGGGTTATGTATGCCGATCTCGATAATTCTCATCGTTTCGTGACATTATTTTATTCCGAGTATGATCCTCTGACGCGCCGTCTTGGCTACAGTAATGCTGCCCATTATCCTACCCTCTGGTGGCGGTCTAAAACGGCAGAGTTAGAGTCTCTTGACACGGAAGGGACATTAGTTGGTTTAGAGGCCGATTCTATCTATGATGATGCCCAAGTGCAATTAGAAGCGGGAGATACGCTAATTTATTACACCGATGGCTTTACCGATGCAGTCAACTCGAAAGGGGAAAGATTTGATCAGAAAAATTGGCTATCGGCAGTTAAAGAAGCCTGTCAACAGTACACCGATCCCGAACAGATTCTCGAATATTTATTTGGAAAAGTGGCCGCTTTTACTGGGTTGGGAAATGATAGTAGTGACGATATGACTTTAGTAGTTATGCGAGTGAAATCGGAGGAATAAATCATCAATTAGCTCAATTCTCCTCTTGCCAAGGAGCAAATAAAGGCAATAAAGCTAACCCGGGTAAAGCGGCAATTACCGTGATTAAAAAGAACAACTGCCAACCGATTGCCTCGGCTAAAAGTCCGGCGGGAGCTACTAAAATATCGCGACTAAAGGCCATTAAACTTGATAAGAGGGCGTACTGAGTAGCGGTAAAACGAGCATTACAAAGACTCATTAAAAAAGCCACAAAAGCGGCAGTTCCTAAGCCGCCGCAGAAGTTTTCAATATTAATAGCTAAGACCATAAAAGGATAATTTTGCCCTAAATTTGCTAAAATAAAATAGGCTAAATTACTAATAGCTTGCAAGCCGCCAAAAATCCAGAGCGATCGATTAATTCCCCAACGACTTAACAGGGAACCACCTAATAAAACTCCCACCATAGTTGCTATCATGCCCATGCCCCCTTGAATCGCTCCGATATCGGTTTGACTGAAACCAGTTTTTAAGAGAAAAGGAGTCACCATATTATTAACTAAAGCATCCCCTAAACGATAGAGAACAATAAAGGCGAGAATACCGATTCCTTTACCTATTTGATAGCGTTGAAAAAACTCTTGGAAAGGCAACCAAACCGCCTCTAAAAGAGTTTGGGGAGTATCATCTCTAGGGGGAGTAGCTGGGGCGAAAAAAGACCAAATAATCGTTAAAGCCATCAATACAGCTAGGAAAAGATAGACGAGAGGCCAGGGAAAGTGATCGGCTAAAATTAAAGCGATCGAACCGGTTAAAATTAAAGCCAAACGATAACCTAAAACCCCGATCGCTACCCCAGCACCCATCTCCCATTTTTCTAAAATATCTGTACGATAGGCATCGTAAGCAATATCTTGAGTGGCACTAAAAAAAGCGATCAGTAGAGCATTAATTGCCAATAAGTCCAAAGATTGTTTTGGTTGTTGAAAAGCCATAAAACCAATCGCTAAAGTTAAACAAATTTGAGCGATTAAAATCCAACCGCGACGACGACCAAGAAAAGGAGGAACATAGCGATCGAGTAAGGGAGACCAAAGAAATTTGAGAGAGTAGGGGAGAGCGACTAAACTAAATAAACCGATCGATTTCAGATCAACTCCTTCGGTGGTCATCCAAGCTTGCAGGGTGCGACTGGTGAGCAATAAGGGTAATCCAGAAGCAAAACCTAAGAATAACAAAGCCGCCATTTTTTGACTGCGGAACACTTGCAAATAAGCAGAAATTTCTTTGATCATAGAGGGGATAGGATGATAGATTAGATTAAAGAATATAGTTAATTGACCCAAAAAGAAAGAGATTAGTTCTGACCGGCATCATCCCCCTCTTAACCATTGCCCAGCGATCAAAAAAAGTTCCCGAAAAATAGCGGTCTTTCCCCCAACTGGGGCTATAGGCAGTAAAATAGATGAGATTTTGATTCAGTAGTCTTGAAAAATTGCGGTATTCTCCTTAAGATAGATGCTTGATTCCCCCAAATAGCTCTCATCCCTATTTACCTTTCCCAGACAAAGACTGTTATCCCCACCTTCCCTCCCGACTCCTGTGATTAAAGTGGACTCCTGTTTTATCTCATACCTACTGTCTGATCCCTCCGACACGGAAGCGATCGGTGACACTGCCGCCATTACCGTCGAGGTGCGTTTGGCCCAAGGCCAAGATCTCAAAAGTTTGGCGGAGATTCTCACCGATAGTTTTTTCCCCACGGCCAATTATTGGTCTTTTCTGCGTCCTATCTTTAAATTAGGCATTTACGAGGACTTACGGGGACGATTGCGCGCCAATACCCCTTACTATCACTGTCTGGTGGTCAGTCAAACCAGTTTCACCACCACAGGTCATCAGGAAATTATTGTCGCTACGGCGGAAATCTGCTTAAAATCCAGTTCTTTTTTAGCTGTTCCCATTCCTTATATTTCTAATTTAGCCGTTAGTCCCGATCGCCGGCGTGCCGGTCTGGCCCGGAGATTGCTGCTCAAGTGTGAACAAATCGCTAGAGAATGGGGTTTTGAGGAACTTTCCCTTCATGTTCTCGATAATAATCGAGCGGCCCAGTCACTCTACTTAAGTAGCGGTTATCGTCTGCAAAAAACCGACGGTTGGTTGAGCAATTGGTTATTTAATCGACCACAAAAGTTATTTCTGCACAAAAAAATCAACAAACCTTAAATAGGGTTTGCTCAAAAAGGCTTAGGGTGGGGTCAGGGTTTTGGGTTTTGGCTTCGGCCGTGAGCTTTTGTCGAAGTCCGAAGTCTCGCTGCCAGGGTCAATTACCTAATTTTCAGGGCAAAAGTCCCTAAAATTTCCCCCCGATCACTCCCATATTCTGTACTTTTTGATTTCCACAAGGTTTAAAGGTTTTACCCAACAAGGTTTTTATACTAAATCCGCTAAGTACAGTCTAGTTATGAGGAGAGGTAAAAGGGAATAAATAATCAGTTTTTAATAACCGGATTTAGTATTAGATTTATTCAGCAAACCCTAAATAGTCAGAACCCCAAACCTGCCCTCCACAGATGGAGTCAAGAAGCAAAAGAACACAAAAAGTTTGAGAAAATGAAAAAAAACGGTTTCTAATAATGACGTGGAGTATAAACCCATTGCTGGTTTTTACCTTGCTCAATAAGGCGAGTTTTACTCGATCCGATCAAAATTATAGTCCGCATATCCGCATCGTTAATAGTCATATCCTCTAGGAATTTCACCGTCACTGTTTCCCCTTTTCGCCCTAAATTACGCGCTAGTACCACGGGAGTTTGCGGCGATCGCCATTGTAATAAAATCTCTTTTGCCTTCTCCAATTGCCAAGTGCGCTCTTGAGACACAGGATTATAAAATGCGATCGCTAAATCGGCCCGGGCCGCTAACTCAATACGCTGAGAAATCACCTGCCAAGATTTGAGAATATCCGATAGGGAAATCGCACAAAAATCATGGCCTAAAGGTGCGCCAACCCTAGCAGCCGCCGCTTGCATAGCCGAAATCCCCGGACAGACCTGAATGGCCACCTGCTGCCATTCCTGTTTTGCTTTTTTTTCTAATACCTCAAACACGGCTGCGGCCATGGCATAAATGCCAGGATCTCCGGAGGAAACTAAGACAACAGATCGCCCCTTAGCCGCTAAATCTAGGGCTATTTCTGCGCGATCGAGTTCCACCCGATTATCCGATTCATGGCGGACAATTTCTGGTTTTCGCAGGAATTCTACCAAATCCAAATAGGTTTTATAACCCACCCAATCCGTGGCTTTTTCCAACACTTCTCGAACTTCTGGCGACATCCAATTTAGCGCACCTGGTCCAGTTCCGACTATGGCTAATTTACCTTGACTTTCTTGATCCAAATCCCCCGGGTAAAAACTAGATTTTTCCTTAATTTGCTGGCTTTCCTCACAGAGATAAACTAAACATTTACTGCTAGGTTTTGCTAAGTTTAAGTTATTTTTATCTATAATCTGAATGCTTAATTTTGCTGCTGATGAAATTGGTAAATTACTATTTTTTAACCAGTCCGCTTCACCGATTAATTTTACTTTTTCACCTGCCAATAAATCGGACAGAAACTTCTTAGCATCATCGGGATTAACTAACTGATAACCCGGGGGTGGCGATAATAAAGTAGTTTTAAATCTAATATCACCAGTGGTGGTAATTGCGGGGGAAATTTGCCAAACCGAGGCAATTTGACGAGCGAGATCATTAACCCCTTGTAAACCCCCCAACAAAGGCACTACGGCACTACCATCTTCTGCGATTGCTAATACAGGCGGTTCTTGCCATTTATTAGTTAATAAAGGTGCTAAAGTGCGAATTAAAATACCCGCCGCACAAATACCAATAATTGGCGTTCCTGTCTGGAAAAATTCTCGCACCGTTTCGCCAAAATTATTATAGGTAAAATCAGCCGATTGGGTACGATTTATTAACCCATAAACTGCTGATTCTGGTAAGGCCATTTGCACTTGACGAGCCACGGGAATGCTGGTTTCTCCTAAAATGAGAATAGCTGGAGGTTTCATTTGGCTTCCCCCGACTGCGCTGCGGTTAACTTTTGGATAAATTCTTGATGTTCTACCGAGTTAATTCCAGCTTTTAAGATGTCTAACACCCGTGACATATTGCCGTTGAGCATGGCAGATTCGACAAGCTCACTGCAAACTGAAATATCTAACCACAAACCCGGAAATACTAGAGAGCAAATCACCCCTTCTTGGTTGGGTAACAAAGAAATATAATCGCCATCTTGTAAACTAAACCAATCAATTTTTTGGTCAAATACCTGCCAAACAAGGTATTCTTGAATGCCACTGCGTCGATAAGCACGTTTTTTATCACCTAAATCTATGGCGGCACTACTAGCGGCAATTTCTACCACTAATTCCGGCGATCCTTCTAGGTATCCCTCTACACTTAGGGTTGATTTTCCCCCGCTTTCTTGACTGATTAATAACACCCCATCCGGCTGTAGTTCGTTGTCGATATCCAAGCGAACTGTTGGCTCAATACCCATTTGTACTTGGGGGGTAGCAACTTTGTATGTCCATAGCCAACCAACAAGATTGCCGTGGGGTTCAGCATGAAATTTAAACCTTAATGGGGATGCCATATACACAACTCCTTCGATAAGTTCGGCTTTTTTTAATCCTGGCATAGCTTGATAACGGCGCTCGAATTCGGGACGAATTAAGCGATCCCCATTTTCTAACGGGGGTAAATGTTGAGTGGTTACAGTCTGAGAAGTTAAGGATTTAACTGGGGAAGAAGTCATGGTGGCAGTCTTTGTAAACAAAACAGCATTGATTTTATTATAGATTGTTTCATTGGACTTCTTGAGGGATTTAACTTTTAACTGAAATTTCGCCAGAAGTCCTGAGCTTTTAGCGATGGGATGAATGGCAACCAACATATAGACAATTCCCCAAAACTATAGCATTTATCTTAGTGGTGAGGTACAAAGTTTTCGTTTTGGGAAGTCGGTAGTCGATACCAAATTAGGTTACACTTCATCTAGTATGAGAAACGCTGTCATAACTGATATAGCGCCCCTAAATGAAAGGTAAACGTCCTCTTCTAGAGCCTACCCGTTCACGAATAATCGATAACTGATAATGTTGGTTCCCCTTACCCGTCAATCGATCGAGCAAATTGTCCCGATTATCGCCACAGGTCCCCAGTACGCTCACTATTGGGGTAAATGGTCTGATTTTCTGCGCCGTTTATTTATTTCTATCATCGCTCTCACCGCAGCTTGGTTAATCGGTAATTTATTCGGCCCCGGTGGTTTAACGATTAAACTAATTTTCGACATTATCGCCGGTTTATATTGGCTCTGGGGTCCGGTTTATTGGGCCAGTGTTCGCAATAATACCTATCGTCGTCTTCCCTACGGGGGGTTTTGGCGCGGTCGCGTTTTCGATGCTTTTGTTACCGAGGAATTAATCGGGGAAGAAGAAAGGGTCAATAAACGCGGGGAATTAGAGATTATCGAAAATCGCCAACGCTGTATTAATCTAGAAATCGGTGATCAAACTGGTTTTTCGGCGATCGTTCGCGCTCCCCTCAAACGCATCCATAAATCGATCCGTCCCGGAATGGTGGCCGAAGCTTTGTTAATGTCTCGAGATCCCGATTTAGGGGATATCAATCAACTTTCTGATGTCCATCTTCCCCAACTCGACCAGTGGATAGGGGAATATCCCGTGCTGCGACGGGATATTTTTCAGCAAGTTAGTCGCGAATTGGGAGGGGGAAAAGAACCCCGGCCAAAACCTTCTCGTTATTCTAATAATGTCATCCGAAGACGCAAAACCCGTTAATTTTTTGGCGATCTTTGAAAAGATACCAGTTTCCCGGTCATCAATGAATCATAATTTACAGATTTTAGTCCATTTAATCCTTGTTTTCGCTGTTTTTGAACCATCAAAAATTAATTATGCAAGAGGTTTAATATAATGTTAATTGAGCTTAGAAGGAGATAAATTGATGACGGCATCCTATGAGCAAGACTTTGGACTTTGGGCCGAACAAATGGCCGATTTATTAGCCTCTGGTCGGTTTTCCAAGTTAGATATTGAGAATTTAGTTGAGGAGGTGCGGGATTTGTCGAAACGGGAGCGCGATCGCTTACTCGCTAGTCTCAGATTAATTTTGCATCATTTATTAAAGTGGGACTATCAACCTCAACGGCGATCCTGGGGTTGGTTGGGAACTATTCAGCGAGAAAGAGCTAATATTAGGCTTTATTTGGACGATAGCCCCAGTTTAAGGCGATATTTAACCGATGAAAGCCTATTTAAACTCTATGCTGTTGCTTGTGCCGATGCCTTTAGAGAGACGGGATTAGAGTTTCCCCCCGTTTGTCCCTACGGTATTGAGGATATTTTAAATCGTTCTCTTCATTTGTCGGAATGATAGGCGAAAAACGATTAAAGTTGGTAAGCTTAGATAGTATCCACAGGATCTTAAGTTTATCGCCATGATTGACTGGTTAATTGTCTGGGGGGTTACTCAAGCCGCAGGTTCGCTTGTTCGTTCAGTAATGCAAGAGTTGGCAATAGAGGGTGCAAAAGATTACGGAAAGGAATTTTTTAAAAATAGTCTAGGTAAAGTGTTACACTTACCCGAAAAAGATGTTCAAAAAGAAGCTTATGGCAAAGCAATGAAGGAGTTTTTAGAACTCTTTCAGCAACAGTTAGAAATGGCCGATCTGGAGGATGATCAAATTAAAAACTTTGAAAAACCTCTCAAGACTTTCATTAAAGATGACCAAGTTAAACCTATTTTAGGGGATGCTTTTGATATTGATTGTCAAGTTCTTGATAATTTTACGTTAGCTCAATCTTGGCAAAGACTTAATTTATCGCCGTTACCTGCTGAATTTAACTGGGAAAAACTCAGTAAATTTTATTTGAGAAAAACTCAGGAAATTATTCAAAATTCTGAAAAGTTAAGAGCCGTTTTTTTAGTTCAGTTACAGGATAAAAATAGCCAAAATATTCAAGAAATAGCAGGAGTTAAAACAGATTATAATTTAGATAACTATGCGGAAGGCTTAAAAAAGGAATATGGCCATCTTAAATTAGAATGTTTAGACACAACGACTTATGAGCAAATCAAACTCTGGCGAATGTTTGTGCCGCAAAATGTGAGACGATGTAAACAATTTATTCCTCAACTTTATGAATTACCTAAAGAAGTGCTGCAGGAACTTGTAGATAGGGGAGAAATTACTCAAGCGGAGTTAGAACAAATACAAGCAGAACTAGAACGAAAACGGCGAGAATATCTGAATGAAAAATTAGATCCTGTTTTGAATATCGTCAATTCTTCTGAATACCCAAGAACTGTAATTTTAGGTGATCCGGGGGCGGGAAAATCGAGTTTATTGCAGTATTTAGCTTTAAATTGGGCTGAAAAAGAACCCAGTCAGCGTGTTTTGCTTCCCCTTCCTCTTTTGATAGAATTGCGTATTTATGCCAGAGATAAGGATGAAAAAAAGTGTAAGAATATTCTAGAATTTTTCCATCAAGGTAATCTGATTTGTCATCTCAATCAACTTGCTTTAGATGATAAGCTTAAAAAAGGTCAGGCTCTTGTGCTTTTTGATGGTTTAGATGAAGTTTTTAATCCTCAACTAAGAGAAGAAATTGTCACGGATATCAAACGTTTTAGTATTCAATATCCTCAAGTGCAGATTATAGTAACTTCTCGCTGGTTAGGATATAAAGCAGAAGAATTAAATCATGCTGGTTTTGAACATTTTATGATCCAAGATTTAGATAAAGATCAGATTGAAGATTTTATCAAACGTTGGCATGATTTAGCTTTTGAAAATCGAGATGATAAAACCCAAAAACAAGAACGTTTACAAAAGGCAATTAAGGAGTCAAAAGCGATTCGGCAATTAGCAGGAAATCCTTTATTATTAACGATGATGGCTATTCTGAACCGAACTCAAGAATTACCAAGAGATCGCTCAAAACTTTATGAAAAAGCGTCAGAGGTGTTATTACATCAATGGGATTTTGAAACCAAGGAAGGATTAATTGATCCTGAACTGAAAAAATATCTTTACAATATTGATCTAAGAGATAAAAGGGACATTCTGCGTTTAGTCGCAAGTGCCATGCAAGCAGGGGAAAAAGGGTTAGCTGCTAATTTAATCTATAAGGAAGAATTAGAAAATGTTTTGACTCAATATCTTGAAAAAACAGGAATTAACAAACGAGATGCTAGTGATCTGACTGATTTAATTATCAAACAACTGCGCTATCGTAATTTTATTCTTTGTTCTTTAGGTGGCAATGCTTTTGCTTTTGTTCATCGAACTTTTTTAGAATACTTTTGTGCTTGCGAGTTTTATGAAAGATTTAAAAACCGAGGATTACCAGACGGAATTAGTCTTGAGGATTTGAAAACCAAAGTATTTGGAGAACATTATTCATATCCTGTTTGGAAAGAAGTTTTATGTTTATTAATGGGGATGCTAAGTGCAGAATTTCCTAAAGAAATTGCTGAAGAATTAATTAGTTATCTCATTGATATAGAGGAAAAAGATCAGGAATTTACTTATCTTTTTTTGGCGGCAGATTGCTATGGAGAATTGCGAAACCAGTCTATTTATGTTGAACTAAGTCAGCGATTGTTAGATAGTCTTCAATCCTTAACTAAATTGTCTTATAGGTATGCTGATACTGATTTTAAGGAAAAACCAGTTGCTAAAATTGGAAACATCTGGCAAGATGATCCGACAGGATGGAGTGTTCTTCAATCCATAGCAATTGAGCAACATTACTGGAGTGGCGCAAGGGAAGCTGTTAATCAATTATCTAGAATTGCTAAAATTCATTCTGAGGCGTTAGTTTATCTACAGGAAGTTGCTAGACAAGGTGAATCAGCGGCAGGTAGAGCGGGTGAAGCTTTAGTAACCCATTGGCGAGATAATCCTCAAACTTTACCCATTATTCAACAACAAGCTAATAAGGGTGAATATAGAGCAATTCAAGCTTTAGTAACCCATTGGCGAGATAATCCTAAAACTTTACCCATTATTCAACAACAAGCTAACAAGGGTGAATCAGATGCAATTGAAGCTTTAGTAACTTATTGGCGAGATAATCCGCAAACTTTACCCATTATTCAACAACTAATTAATAAGGGTGAAAGGGAAATTATTGAACTTCGTAGAGCATTAGGTAAAATAACAATTGACTCGGAAATAGGAGCAATTATCGAAACAATATTAGCTAGAAAGGATCTAGATTCTGACATTAAAGAAATGTTTCGAGAACTTCTTGGGCGTAATAATTTCAGAGAGTTGAGAAATCCTGATCAAGATAGTCAGAACAAAAGAGAGCAGGATATTCAGAACAAAAGAGGCGGCGGCGGTCATTTTTCTGTTTTAACAACTAAAATAACTGATCCTGAAATTTTAGTAAAATCTTTGCAGGATTTAGGAATAATAGTTAAACGTGAAGCAGATGTTCGTGGTGGTTCTAATGGTCAAAGAGTTAGAGCAGATATTGTTGCTGTGCTAGAGGGAGATTATGATCTAGGTTGGAGTCGTAATGGTGAGGGAACTTTTGACTTGATTGTTGTTTTCTGGGGAGTTGCCAAAAAACATAATTCAACTGAATTGATTAATAGTATCAATGCAAAATATGCTGTTAATAAAACCCTTAAAGAAATTAAAGAGAGAGGTTTAAATTAGCGCGATCTCTAATCTGCTAATTTTGTAGGGTGCGTGTTTGCGGCTACCAATTCTGTTAAAAAATCAAAATCAATAATCCGCACCCGACGCAGCAAATTTATTATTAAACTGCTGCGTTATTCTATCGAAGGACGTACCCTAAATTCTAACTATGACATTTTGGGAGTATGACAACGACAAAATTTGAGAGGGTGCCGTTTAGGGGGAGATTGAACTAAAATTGAGTTTATGAACTTACAATTTGAGTGGGATAACCCCAAGGCGAAACTTAATTTCAAAAAGCATGGCATCAATTTTAAAGAAGCCAAGGCTGTTTTTCAAGATCCTCTAGCCTACATTTTTGATGATGCGTGGCATTCGGTCGGTGAAAAACGAGAAATTATTATCGGACACGATAACAAGAATCGCCTTTTAGTAGTTTGTTTTACTGAAAGAAATCAAATAATTCGGATTATCAGCGCACGTTTAACAACCAAAAAGGAACGTCAAGACTATGAAAAATACACAGGATTCTGAAAGCAAACAAAATTTACAAGATGATCTACTTCCTGAATATAATTTTGATTATACTAAGGCTCATCCCAATCGTTTTGCTCCTCAGGTAAATGAAATAAAAATAACTGTCACCTTAGAACCAGATGTCGCTAAGGTTTTCAAAAATTCTGAAGATGTAAACAAAGCACTTCGAGCTATCTTATCCGCTATCCCTGAAAAATAAGTGCGATTGCCTAATCTTGTAGGATGCGTTAGGTGACTATCAATTTAATTTAGCAATTCTTGCTAACATTTTCGGTCCAATTTCATCGCCATCATGGAAAGCAAAAACGACATCATTCCAGCCAGACCTCTCTAAAATTTTATGAGAGCTTGTCTGTCGTTTAATTTTCCAACCTAATCTGGCAAGGAATTTAATTGATTAGTTCGCTCTAGATAAAAAATAATTGACAAAAATTGCTAAATGCCTTTCTATATAAGGGTTCCATCCCTTATAGTCCCCGTGCATTGCATAACACAAACCGAAGAGCCACTTATTTGTTCTTGGTCTAAAGTATCTAAGCACAATTAATTACACATCTAAGCCACTACTCCGTCAGACTTCTGCTGTGAGTAAACAGTGAACTGAAAACTCAAATCCGATCCCTAATAGCTGTCTCCCGTGTCCTGACGACCGACTCCTTACCCCACAGTTAACTTTATTTTTGTCCAACTACTTAAGACTGCGAATGTATGAAAACGCATCAATTGGGCAAAAGCTCAACGATGCGTTTTTAAGCTCCAAAAACCGCTATAGTTGTCAACCAAAACAAATTAATTCTGATTAGAGTCAGTGGCTGCGGCCATTTGCATTCTCTGCACCAGATTATCGAGAGCTAATTCTAGATGTAAACCGGCATCTACGGCGGTCCAACCCTGTTCGGTTAGGTGTCGCCATTCAAAGTGTAGGTGCGGACCGGTAGAAAGTCCCGTACTACCCACACGACCGATAACCGCGCCCTGTTCCACCCATTCTCCCGGTTTGACGGTAATTTCCGAAAGGTGGGCATAACGAGATTCTTGACTACCATCGAGGTGACGCAAAATCACCGTTAATCCGTAACCTCCCAACCAGTCGGCGGTGGCCACTTCCCCTGCGTAGGCGGCTAATACAGGTGTTCCCATCGGTGCGCCTAAATCAGTACCCGCGTGCATGGCCCGATTCCCGCTGACTGGATGATTTCGCCACCCGAAAACTGAGGTAATTTGGGCAGGAAGAGCGAGGGGAAAGAGTAAATCCGTGCGTTGAGTTTGGTTAGAATCCGTGGGACTTAAACGGGTGGCCCGCTCATAGGTGGTCGCTTCGCTGATGGCTTCCACTTCTGCGCGAGTCACCGGGGCCAAAGCCAATTTTACGCCATTCCATTCCGGGGGATTGAGGGCTACCACCTGACTGGGAATCACCGTCGGGGCGGCCAGACGTACCGGAGCGCTAGAAGCGACGAGAGTGGGGGCATAACGACGCAGGGAATTATGAGCGATAACCGGCTGATTTTGGGACCGCCGTCCTACGCGCACGGCAGGATTAGGATTGAGACGTACCCGGGCCAGATTAACCGGGGGTAAGGGTTTGGCCACATTGCTGACCTGCTGACGACGGGAGGCCCGGGCCGCCAGATTACAGCTACCTCCTACCAGTTGACCATTTTGGGCGATGGTTTGGCAACCACTGCGGCGCTCGGTGACAACAACGGAACTGGGGGGGTTAAAGTTTCTAGTATCGATAAAGTTATTTTTACCGCCGGCCCGGGGGGCAAGGGTAGGCATATCGGTTTGATGGTTTTCGGGGATAGCCAGACGGGGGGCGGGATTAGTATTTTCTTTGATAACGGGAGCTTTTAGAGTCGGGGCGGCATTTTCCACCACTGGGGTTTCGCTGCCAATTTCAGAATTAGCGATCGCATTGGGAGCAAGAGTAATCAGACCGCTGATTACTAAACCAAGACCACTGCATAAACTCAGCTTCTTTTTTAAGGATTTTCCTAGAAAAAGTTTCAATATCACCGATGAAGGATACATAGGGCGGCCTCACTTCTCACAGTTTAGTCAAAAAAATATTTAGACTCAATTATAGCCGAGACTGACCCTACCGGCCGGTATATAGATTTCGCTACTGGCATTGTCCGAGGTTAATTTAACTTTTAATTCTCCTCGATCGCTTACCCCCGTTATTATGCCCTGATAGCCCTCGAAAACTATCTTTTGCCCAAAATTAGCAAAAAGTTCTAAATAGGAAGCTAATAAAGCTTTTATGCCGTGATGACAGTAATATTCATAGCCGTATAGAATAGCATCGCTGGTGAGAGAAGTTAATTGAGCGATCGAGGTGATTTTATTGCCGGCCAAAGCTTGTAAATTAATGCCGGTGGGGGGGACGGGATTGGCCCAATTGATGCCCACTCCGATGACTGCTTGGGGGATGTTTTGACCCTGAATACGGGTTTCTAGGTTAATTCCCCCTAGTTTGCGCCCTAGTAATACTAAATCGTTCGGCCATTTGATTTTAACGGGTATTTCTTGACAATTCAGGTGATGAGCGATGCCCCAAACTGTAGCGAGAACGAGATGGGCAGATTTATCCACCTCTAAATCCAGATTTAACGCCAAGGATAAATATAATCCTCCCGGTTCAGAAATCCACTCCCGTCCCCATTGTCCCCTCCCAGCACTTTGTTGACGAGCAGTCACCACAAAAGGCGGATTTTCCCCCGATGCTAATAATTGCCAAGCTTGAGTATTAGTGGAAGGTAATAGCTCAAAGTGATGGATTTTGGGCATAAATGGGGAATTATGAATTATGAATTATGAAGTATTTTCAGTGTTGCCAAAGGCACGGCGTAGCCGTCCAGTAAACAGTAAACAGTAATCAGTGACCTGATACTAAATCCGTTGAGTATAGGCTAAATATCAGGAGAGGCACTCCTGCAAGTGGAGTGACTCTTAAATGATTACAGATGTGTCAGCAGCTGCGTGTAAGCATCCCACCGAAAAACTAATGCGCTCCGGGGTTTGGGGGCGGCACTTCGACACGCTCAGTGACCGCGCCACGCCCCCAACGGGGGGTTTGGGGGGTAGAACCCCCCAAAAGCTTGGATTGAATGATCAAGTGGGAAGTAATGCTAAATCCGTTGAGTATAGGCTACATATCAGGACAGGCAAAAGGCAAAAGAGGGAATAGATAATCAGTTTTTAATAACCGGATTGAGTATGAAAACTGATGACTGAATCACTGATAACTGATCACTGATAACTGATCACTGATAACTGATTAGGTGCAAGGGAGAGAACGCAGGTACTCACTGAGGTGGGAACGTAAACCGATGCCATGGAAAAGCGGGCCACGACTGCCTAATTCGACGATACTGACAGCGGCCACGGGCATTTCAAATCGATCGCGATAACGGCCCACATCAATACCCATCAGACTACAGAGCATGATCCGGATGGTGGCCTTGTGGGAAACGATCAGGATATTGCCATCACTGTGGGTGTGTTCGATTTCTTCCAAAACTGCCGCGGAGCGACGGGCGATATCGATGCCCCTTTCCCCGTTGGGGGGAGCATTCCAAGCGGGATCCGTCAACCAACGTACATAGAGATCATGATATTGACGATCGATATCGTTGGGGTGCATACCCTCCCAAAGACCATAACCGATCTCTTGTAATCCCTGCCGGATTTCTAATTTCAGTCCCACCGCTTCACAGAGAGGTTTAGCGGTTTGAATAGCTCTTTGGAGGGGACTGACATAGGCCGCACACCAAGGTAAAGAACGATAGACATCAGCGAACTCTTCCGCCATTTCGATGCCTTCGGCAGTCAAACCGGGATCATTTTCTGGAGTACCACAGTATCCCCCCGTTTTGCTATAGGCTGTCTGTCCGTGTCGTAGAAAATATAACATCAAGCACATAGTTTTTCAGGAGACCAAATCTGGGGCTTCCCTTGTTACTGTTGACTGGTTAGGTTCCCGCTCGCGAGCGCAGGTCATTGCGGATGTGAGAGCGATCGCCCATGACTTGAAAGAGGGGACCATGTTCGGCTAATTCAACGACCGTCACCGAGGCCACAGGCATGGCAATTCGATCGCGATAACGGCCGATATCAATGCCTAAAAGAGAACATAACACGATTCGGATCGTTGCTTTATGGGAAACGATCAAAATATGGCCATCATCGTGATGATGGTCGATTTCCTCTAATACCTCCGAACTGCGGCGAGCGATATCGATGCCTTTTTCGCCCCCCGTGGGAGAATTCCAGCCCGGATCTGCTAACCAGCGCACATAATCATCATGAAACTCCCGATTAACCTCAGCTGCGGTTTTTCCCTCCCATTGGCCGTAGGCAATCTCTTTTAATCCTTCCCGTTTGTGGATGGGAATACCTAAGAGTTCGCTTAAAGGTGTGGCCGTGGCCATGGTGCGTTTGAGGGGACTAGAATAAATTCCTGTCCAAGGCACATCTCGATAGGCAAGGGCGAAATCCTTGGCCATTTCATAGCCGGCTGGGGTTAGTTCCAAGTCTAATCGACCGCAAAAACTACCCGTTTGACTAGCTGTGGTTTCGCCATGACGCAAAAAGTAAAGTTTTAGACTCATTTTTTAGGTTCCTCTTAATATTGGTGACTCTCTCCCACCTATAGTGATACTAAATCTTGTTTAAAAAGTATAGGAGAGCAGGGAGTAGAGGAAGTGGGAATTATGAATTATGAATTATGAATTATGAATTGGGGAACAGGGAACAGGGAGCCAAAACGAAAACTTCCTCTTAGCTTATACCTTGCACTGCAAGCTAACTCAGCAATTTAAGCGAAAATTATGCCGTTCTCTAGGATGCCATTCTGGGTTAATCTGGGTTTTGTGACAATTTATGGCTAAATTTTAAGAGGCAGTATGGAACGCACTTTCTTAATGATTAAACCCGACGGTGTGCAGCGCAATCTGGTGGGGGAAATTATTCAACGCTTTGAAGCTAAAGGTTTTACGCTGGTTGGGTTGAAAATGATGCAGGTTTCTAGCGAATTAGCGGAAAAACACTACGCTGTTCATAAGGAACGACCCTTTTTCCGTTCTTTGGTCGATTTTATTACCTCCTCCCCCGTGGTAGCCATGGTTTGGCAAGGAGAAGGAGTAATTGCCTCCGCTAGAAAAATTATTGGCGCCACTAATCCCCTCAATGCTGAACCTGGTACGATTCGCGGTGATTTTGGCATTAGTGTCGGACGCAATCTTATCCATGGTTCCGATAGTCCAGATACCGCCAAAGATGAAGTTAGTCTCTGGTTTAGCGATACAGAATTGGCTGATTGGACTCCCGCCATCACTTCCTGGGTGGTAGAGTAATTCCCCACTTGAAGCCGTTAGGAGTCGGTTGTCAGTACTCTCCGAATCAGGAAATAGGGTGTTGGGGTGTTAGGGTTTTAGGGTTTTAGTTGAAATTCCCCGACCTCCCCACCTCTCCACCTCCCCACCTCCCCACCTCTCCACTTCTCCACTTCATAATTCGGCTCTTCTCGACTTTGTGTGATAATTTTTGCTTATAGAATCGTGAAATATTTACCTGGAAAGACTTTTAGGACTATTTTGCTGAAGAAACTATCAGTATAGACCCCGTTTCCACACAGAAACCAGAAGAGCCATAATTCATAATTCATAATTCATAATTCATAATTCATACTTTGTGCTTTTTGTCAAAAAAACTTTTTTTTTGCAACAAAACTACACAAAAAAAAGATCATCGTTGGGGGTGAAATTGACTGATTTACCTGTCGTAATTGGGATCACCTTGTAGGTGTGCCAAGGGTTTCAACCATTGCCGACCAAAAAAGCAAAGTATAACCCATTATGAAATTCAGCAAAATCGCTGTAACCATTGTAACATCGTTGTTAAATAAAAATATTTCTCAATTAATTTTTAAGAATTTATAAATATTGCGAAATGTTAATTTAAATATTCTCAAGTTTTTGGAGTCAATAAATAATTTTTGCTTATCTTTGTCTAACATTGAGTTAGGAATCGGTCGTCGGTGGTCAGTAGTCAGTCCCGATAAAAAAGTTTTCACCACCAGAGATGAAAGAGGTTTCCTTCCCTACACCCGTTCTGCTGATCGTTCGTGTTAGTGAGCCGGTCGAACCACTGATCTCACGGCCGAAGCCCACACCCTCTTTCAAGTCAGGAGATTATTTTTATTTATTCTCCCTGCTCCCCTCTCCCCAATTCATAATTCATAATTTCCAGCAGTTAACCCATGTCTTCCCACGATACCGAAAGCATCCAGACTATTTTTCAGAAAATTTGGGGCTATGAGGCCTTTCGCTTTCCCCAACAGGAGATTATCGAGACAATTTTAGCGGCAAAGGATGCCCTAATTGTCATGCCCACGGGATTTGGTAAATCTATCTGTTTTCAACTGCCCGCTTTATTAAAAACCGGCTTAACCCTAGTGATTTCTCCCCTAGTGGCCCTAATGGAAAATCAGGTGGAGGAATTATTAGCCAAAAAACTACCCGTTGCCCTGATTCATCACGAAATCCCCCGACAACAGAGAAAGAAAACCTTAAACGCGATCGCAGATCAAACCCTGCGACTTCTCTATCTTTCCCCGGAAACCCTCTTAAGTCCGCCCCTCTGGTCAAAATTAACCCTTCCCCAGGTTAAAATTAACGCTCTCATCCTCGACGAGGCCCATTGTTTAACCCAGTGGGGCGATAATTTTCGTCCTGCTTACCGTCGTCTTGGGGCTGTCCGTCCCGCTCTTCTGCAATCAAAACCGGCCGGCAGCCAAATAGCGATCGCTGCTTTCACCGCCACCGCTAACCCCGCCACCCGTGAGACGCTCACCCGCATCTTACAACTAGAAAAACCACAGCTTTTCTTAATAAATCCTTACCGTCAAAACCTTGACTTAAGCACCAAAATATGTATTAGCCCCGGTTGTCGTCGTCATCAACTATTAAACTTCCTCACCAGTCAACCTCGACAATCCGGCCTGATCTATACTCGTTCCCGTCGCCATAGTGAAAATTTAGCGGCATGGTTGCAATCTCTCCACTATCGCACCAGTGCCTATCATGCCGGTTTATCCCCCTTTCAGCGTCGGGAAATAGAACAAAATTGGCTGCGGGGGGATTTAACTTTTGTTGTCTGTACCTCAGCTTTTGGCATGGGTATCAACAAACCCGATGTGCGTTGGGTTGTCCACTACCAACCCCCAGCTTTACTATCGGAATACCTACAGGAAATCGGCCGCGGTGGTCGCGATGGGGGTAAAATGCAGGCTCTCACCTTAATTAGTGAACCGACGGGATGGTTAGATAATAGCGATAAAAACCAGCAAAAATTCTTTAACTCCCAACAGGAACGCCAATACCGACAAGCTTGGCAAATTTTAGCCCAAATTCCCCTAGAGGGCAAAGTAGAGGCGATTAGTGCCGAATTTCCCGATGGTGCGCTTATTCTCTCTCTTTTACACAGTCTCGATCGCCTAGAATGGCTCGATCCTTTTCATTATCGGCTTATTTATCGCCATAATTCCGCCAAGATGACTTTTAAACCCAGAAATGAGATGTTTCCCTATCTCTATACCCGTCGCTGTCGTTGGCACTTTCTCTTAGATGCCTTTGGTTTTCAGGAAAATGCCGATAATTTTCGCTGTGGTCATTGCGATAATTGTCGTCGCAATCGACCTCTGGTAAGCTAGGGAGCGCCAGAGCAGGGAGAACAGAGCATTTGTACTAAATTTTTTATGTCTTTTTTCTCCTCCTGTCTGGGATTCTCCTCACCTAAGGTCAGATTTTTGATTTTTGCAGGAGATCTATAGCGGTTTTCCCAGAAGTTAGTCCCGATTGAATCTATCAAGGGATTTACTATACCTTACCCGAAATAATAGTGAAATTTTGTGACAAAGTGCAGCCAGATACAAGAATCTTTGCTAGATTTCCAGAAGGCTTCTATGATAAGTCTCCTTAAAAGGAGATTGTTTGCAGTAAGCTAATCTGGCTAACACGCTTTTGGGCGTGATATGGGGAAAAGTTCGGGCGATTGCGCCTAAATGGAGTGATGTGCTAGAAGTTGACTCATATCGTTACTCTGGAGAGTGTTATACAGAAATTTTCCGTATAATCAATAGTTATGCCGCTCAGCCCCAGCTAGAGATGACCTCTTAGGTTCCTCTTATGCAGATGGCAGAGTTAAGCGTCTAAAATGTTGACAGTGAATTGAGATAAGTTGCGATGATAGGTGATATTGCTAGTTTTTTAAGCCTCCTCAACGACCTTGCAGTCAGAAAATCTGGGATCAATCGCGAATACTTTGAGGGTTTTATTGAGCCTATTTGGTTAGCATTTACTGAAGTTCATGAAGATTATAAAGAATCTCTCCAAAAATATAGAGATTTACTTCTAAGTCGTGAAAATCCTATAAGGATCCTGCATGAAATCAATTTTGATTCTTGTTTAACTAGCGATCTACGTGTAAAGCTTGAGATTAATCTAAATGGTATCAAATCTAAAAAAAATGCTAAAAGAAGAAAAATGGTGTATGACTTTGTGACTCATATTCTGAACTATTTTGATTGCAATTATCAAAGAGCGCGGGCTTTTGAGGTTTTGAAAGAAAATCAATACCAACCAGATAGCCAATGCCAATTGGGAAAGAAAGATAGAGAAGTAATAACAAATCAATATGGTTTGTCAGATCTGTCACGACGAGCTATTATAGAAAACTCTCCTCGCGAAGGTATTTTTGATTCAATAGCGAGGCGATTAGATAGTCCTGAAGGCGCTGTGTTAGTTATTCAGTTTACACTTGACCATCTTCAAGATTCCTATCGTTGTGTAGCAGAAAGTTACTTTAAAATTAGACAAGAATTGCTTCAATAAAATATGGCATAAAAATTCGCTTAGAGCGAACTGAAGGAAACTGCTGGTGCTGAGTTCAGGGTCTTCATATCGCCGATCTTGTAGGGTGCGTTCCCTAATGTGGCTCCTACTGCTCCACTGATCGATTTTGGGGAACGCACCATGCACATTGATTGCAGCTGTGATACCAAATCCTGTTACAATAAAACGAGATATAGGGTGCGTCCCACGCAGCCTTGACCTTTTTGAAAACACTTTCAATGATGTAGCTATGGACTGGGAAACTCGAATTACACTAAATACCGATATTTTGGTGGGAAAACCTATCATTAAAGGAACAAGGATTGCGGTTGAATTTATCATCGATCTTCTCGCCCAAGGTTGGAGTATTGATGAAATTCTGCGAAACTACCCAGGTATTACAGTAGAAGATATTCAAGCTTGTCTTAGCTATGCTAGTGTAATGCTCAAATCTGAGAAAGTCTATGCTATTCCTGCTTAACTGATGCGTTTTCTAGCGAACGAAAATTTCCCCCTTGGTGCGGTTGAAGCCCTACGACAAAATGGCCATGATGTCCTGTGGATTAGGGTGGAATCCCCCGGAATCTCGGACCGGGAAGTTTTAAGTCGCGCCCAGGCAGAAAATCGTATTCTCTTGACATTTGATAAAGATTTTGGAGAACTCGCCTTTCGTTCAAGGTTGCCGGCCAGTGTTGGTATTATTTTGTTTAGAATAAGAGTACCTTCTGGATCTGTAGTCGCTGAGAAAGTTGCCAAGGTTATCTCATTGCGGGATGACTGGTATGGACACTTTACAGTTATTGAAGAAGACAAAATTAGAATGAGAGACTTAACGGTGAGATCGCTGATCTTCTAGTACGATCGCCGATCTTGTAGGGTACGTTCCCTCATGTGGCTCCTACTGCTCCAGCGATCGATTTTTGGGGAACGCACCATGCACATTTATTGCAGCTGTGATCCCAAATCCTGTTATAATAAAACGAGTAAAGACGAGGTTTTAGACCCGATTTTTTTGATACCATTTAGTGAATAATCGACCTCTGGTAAGCTAGGGAGCGCCAGAGCAGGGAGGGCAGAGCGTTTGTACTAAATTTTCTCTTCTTTTTTCTCCTCCTGTCTGGGATTCTCCTCAGCTAAGGTCAGATTTTTGATTTTTGCAGGGGATCTATAGCGGTTTTCCCAGAAGTTAGTCCCGATTGAATCTATCAAGGGATTTACGATACCTTACCCGAAATAATAGTGAAATTTTGTGACAAAGTGCAGCCAGATATAAGAATCTTTGCTACCTTCCTAGAAGGCTTCTGTGATAAGTTTCCTTAAAGGAGATTGTTTGCAGTAAGCTAATCTGGCTAACAGGCTTTTGGGCGTGATATAGGGGAAAGTTCTGGCGATCGAGCCTAAATGGGGTGATATGCCGAAAGTTGACCCATATCGTTACTTTTAAGAGTGTTATAGGTCAAGTTTCCGTCACTGAAAAAACTATTGAGTTGGGCTGAAAACAAAAAGAAAACTACAAATAACAGATGTCCTGAGTCTGACGAAAGTTTTCTGAACATCGGTTAAAATAGGGAAATTGTAGTGTTTATTGCGATGAACCCATGACCAAACTGCTTCAACAGGCAATTGCTCAAATCCAGCAACTCCCACCCGAACAACAAGATGCGATCGCGGCTCGATTTTTGGCGGATTTAGAAGATGAACACAAATGGGAAACTCGTTTCGCCGCCACAACAGAAGAGCAATGGGATCAGATGGCTGCAATGGTGCGTCAGGAAATAGCCAAAGGTGAAACCATGCCACTTGATCAAGTTTTTCCAACACAAAAATGAAATCAAGTGTTACAAAGTCATTTCGTAAGCAGCTAAGTGATCTTCCTGTGTCAGTTCAGGGACAAGCTGATAAAGCCTACTCTCTTTGGCAGGAAGATCCTTCCCATCCGAGCCTTCAGTTCAAACGAGTAAGCCAAAAACAACCGATTTATTCTGCTCGTGTCAGCATCAACTATCATGTTTTGGGTTTGCTAGAATCCGATCATATTTACTGGTACTGGATTGGGGCACACGACGAGTACGATGAATTGCTGAAGCGGATGTAGCACATTGATTGCATCTGTGGGTTAAAATGCGATACCGAAGGCACTGCGTAGCAGATCGCTGATCTTGTAGCTTGGGTTGACGAAAAGAAATCCAACACCTTCGGAACTAAACTGCGAACGCTAATCTTGTATTGTTCTTAACCTTAAATAGCCTTTGGCCTACACGAGCATATTCACAGATTGACAGTCAGCGAGGCATTCAGCTATGTTTGAGATGTTTAGAGCAAAACTTTTGAATGCCCACGCTGTTGACCGTTGGCCCATATCGATTCTTTTGCTACGCAGGCGATCGCCATGAGCCACCTCACATCCATGTTGAACGAGATCGAGAGATCGCTAAATTCTGGCTTCAGCCGGTTCGTCTTCAGAGTAACCAAGGATTTAACCGCACCGAAATTAACCGCATTCAAAAACTTGTTCAAGAAAACCAAAAACAATTACTAGCAGGCTGGAATGACTTTTTTAACGAATGAAGTATTTGAAACATTGGCAATTGAGCAATTGGCCATCACAGATGACACACTCAGTGTAGATTTGTCTGATGGGCGCACTATATCTGTTCCCCTGGCATGGTATCCTCGGCTCCTGCATGGCTCAATTGAGGAGCGCAATGATTATCGCTTGATCGCTGGTGGCAGTGGAATCCATTGGAATCAACTAGATGAAGACATTAGCACTAAAAACTTGATTCTTGGCCAACCATCAGGGGAAAGTCAAAAATCCTTGAAGCGTTGGTTAAATAATCGAGTACGATCGCCGATTTTGTAGGGTGCGTTCCCTAATGTGACTCCTACTGCTCCAGCGATCGATTTTAGGGAACGCACCATGCACATTGATTGAAACTGTGGGTTTAAATGCGATGCCGCTCCTCCCGCTCAAACCCCGGAACCCTCTGCCCTCGTCGCTCTGGGAGTTGGCTTAAAGCGTCGTCCCACCCAAGCAGACAAAAACTAAGCGTTAGTTGAAGGTGTTACAACAGGAGAACCGCAAGGGTCTCTTTTTTGCTATTTAAAAGAGGATGATTTGATATTTGCTTCTTTTTAATGGAGATTGGAGAAATCATCAACCTCCCTCAAGGCACTAGACAGAAGCGAGCTATCATAAAACCATCGCTGATTTGACAATCGCCAACCCCTAAAAATTATGAGCGTAGTTATTCCTAATGACATACTGACCGCATCAGGACTCTCCGAAGACGAGCTAAAACTAGAAATCGCCATCATGCTCTTTAAACAAGACAAAATCAGCATTGGCAAAGCCCGTCATCTTGCAGGCATGAACCTCCTCCAATTTCAACACGAACTTAATCTAAGAGAGATTTGTGTCCATTATGACCTTGAAGAATTAGAAGAAGATATCCAAACCTTACAAAAACTAGGCAGACTATGATCGTCGTGAGTGACACCTCACCCATTACCAACCTAGCCGCCGTTAACCAGTTAACCCTTTTGCATCAACTCTATGGAACAATTATCATTCCTCAAGCCGTTTATGAGGAAATGGCGAGTTTAGGTTACGCCGTACCCGGCACGATTGAAATCATGACCTTATCTTGGATAGAAACACGGCCCGTCACCCAGCAAAACCAAGTTAATCAACTACTCAATAAATTAGACCTAGGAGAATCAGAAGGGATTATTTTAGCGCTAGAATTAGGCGCAGATATATTAATTTTGGATGAAAGAAAAGGACGCAAAGTTGCACAATCTCTTGGGCTAAATATTACTGGAATATTGGGCGTTTTACTCGAAGCCAAGCAAAAAGAATTGATTATGAATATTAAACCGATTGTTGATCAGCTAATCTTAAAAGCAGAATTCCGAATTAGCGAAACACTCTACAGAAAAGTTTTGACCATTGCGGGATAATGATTCTATTGCAATATTTCAACCCATTTTAAGCTAAAACGCACTTAAACCACCTAAAATAGAAATAGTAACTTGAGAAAAATCCTACTTATGCCAGCCAAAGATTTCCTAGACTTAGAAGAAAAGAAAAACTTACAAAAAGCTCTTAAAGAAGAAGAAAGAGCAGAGGTTAGGGAAAGAATTTTAATGTTTCTCTTGCTGAACGACGGAAAAACTCAACGTCTCGACTTCGCGGTTCGGCTGAGCTCACCGTCGAAGCCTCGACGTTGACCCGTTCGGCTGAGCTCACGGCCGAAGCCTGAGCGAAGCCGAAGGGTCAACGAGAAATAGCTGATTTTATTGGCTGTTCACTCAAAACGGTCGCCCATTGGTGTGTTCAGGGCGATCCTAACAATTTAGGGTTCTTCGGTTTCTGTTATGCAATGGACAGGGGTTATAAGGGATGGAACCCTTATATAGAAAAGCATTTAGTGATTTTTGTCAATTATTTTTGATCTAGAGCGAACTAATCAATTAAGTCTCTTGCCAGATAAGGATTTAGTCGATTTATGCTCCCATATCGAACCATACCAAGTCCCGAAGAGCCCAATTTAGAAAGTCTAGAAGATGGGAGAAAAAATGGAAATCATAAAAAAGCCACAGAGGAATATATTAATTTACTATTGAAAATAGTTGATGAAGACCCGAAGGAATTTGGATATGAATTCGGGAGATGGACAGCGGCAAGATTAGCAGAGCATCTAGAAAAGGAAACAGGAATTAAACTGAGTGGCTCGCAAGTGAGAAGAATATTGAGAAGAAAAAAGTATGTGTATATCTGGGCGAAATATAGTCTGGAAGATAAGCAAGACAAGAAATTAAGAAAAGCATTTAAAGAAAAATTAGATGAATATTTAAAGTTGGCCAAAGAAAAGCCAGAGTCAATCCAGGTATGGTTTTGGGACGGGGCTTTCAAGGTGGCGACGCAGGTTCGCCACACAGCCCCTCATGAATGTGGATTTAGTTTGAGAGTAATAAGAAGGAGAGCTTGGACAAAAAAAGGAAAGCGAAAAAAAGTGAATGGACAAAGAAAAAGAGGAAGGGTGAATGTGATGGGAGCCTTAAGATATAATGACAAAAAACGAGTCTGTTTTATGATCAAAAAAGGAAATTCAGAAACTTTCCATGAACAATTAAAGAAACTTCATGAAGAGATTCGTCAAGAATGGATAAACTTGGGAAATCTGCCCGAAGATTTTCGAGAAAAGGGACCTAAGATTATCATTATATTAGACAATGCTAGTTATCACAAAAAGAAAGATGTTATTGAGCAGGTGGAAAAAGAGTTGCCCAATATTAGGCTAGAGTTTTTACCAGCTTATAGTCCAGATTACAACCTAATAGAATTAGTGTGGCATTCCGCTAAAGAATACATAGCTAATCGAGAATTTGAAAATAAAGAAGAACTGGAAAAAGTAGTCAATCAGCTTTTAAATGAAGGGGGATTGATTATTAAATGGAGTAGAAAACTTAAAAATAAGGGTAATGCTGTCAATGTAACTTAAATGCGTAAAAGCTTACCAAGTGCGATGCCGAAGGCACTGCGTAGCAGCACGCTGATCTTGTAGGGTGCTTTCCCTAATGTGACTCCTACTGCTCCACCGATCGATTTTTGGGGGAACGCACCATGCACATTGATTGCAGCTGTGGGTTTAAGTGCGATACCGAAGGAACTGCGTAGCAGATCGCTGATCTTGTAGGCAGGAAATCCAACGCCCTCAAAACCAAGATTAAATGCAGTAGGATAGACGTGGGATAGATTTTCTCTTATTGCCGTGAGCGAAACCGTCTATATTGAAACCAGTATTTTGGGTCATCTAACCGCAAGACCAACAGAAAACCTGATTCTTGCGGCCAACATTAAGATTACACAAGACTGGTGGGATGAGTATAGTAGTTCATTGGTTCTGTATGTTTCGGAAATTGTTGAAGATGAAGCATCGAGAGGAGATTCAAAAATTGCTACTCAAAGACAGAACTTGTTACAGTCCTTGATTTTTCTCGATCTAACCGAAGAAGCGATCGCTCTAGCACAAGAATTCTTACAACAAAGCAACCTACCCCCCAAAGCGTCTAATGATGCCTTACACATGGCACTAGCAACTGTTTATGGCTTAGACTATCTACTAACATGGAATTGTAAGCACATGGCAAACGCTCAAATCCAAAGAAAGCTATCCCAAATTAGTCTTGAGCTTGGATACAGGCTACCATTTGTTTGTACCCCTTACGAGTTCATCGGATTTAAGCTTCGAGGAGAATAACTATGTATAAAGATGAAATTGTCGAAGAAATTCATAGATATAGAGAAGAATACGCAAAATCTTTTAATTATGATCTCAAGGCAATATTTGACGATCTTAGAGAAAAGCAAATTGCCAGTGGACGTAAAGTTATTAAGCTCCCGATCAAGCGACAGTATAACAAATCACTGCACCCGACTGAGAGTTAGATCGTCTTCACGCACTGAAAGTTATTAGCTGTAGGGTGCTTTCTCTAATGTGACTCCTACTGCTCCAGCGATCGATTTTTGGGGAACGCACCATGCACATTGACTATACTTTTGCAGAAATTGACCCAGAAATAAAACTCCTGGGCTAACCATAAAAAGTTGCAACTGGTGGACTAAGCCGCCAAACGAAGAATCTGGTCTAACTCACGGGAGCGTGACGGCAAGTCCGCTTCAGGAGCGGACTTTTGAGAAAGCACTTGGGTAATGGCAAAGTGTTGAAGTCCTCTACGAAGGCGGAAAAAACTGAAAAGTGAACATGAAGGCGAAACTTTTGGCATCCAACTTTGTTCTATTTCTTTGATTTGAAATAAACGGAATAGGCTCTTCTGGTTTCTGTGTGATAATTTTTGCTTATAGAATCGTGAAATATTTACCTAGAAAGACTTTTAGGACTATTTTGCTGAAGAAACTATCAGTATAGACCCCGTTTCCACACAGAAACCAGAAGAGCCCGGAATAAACAATAAGCAACGCAAGCTAATTGAACAAAACGGTCAATAGCTATTCCTAAATAGCACTGATAATCACCCAAACCAAAGTGCTGTTTTAAATCTCTAATGGCTAATTCAATAGAGAAACGGGAGCCATAAATTTCAATAATTTGAATAGCAGTTAAAGTGATATCAGTTGACATTAAAATAATCGGTTCTTTAGCTCCTTTCATTACCACAACTTTGACTTTTGGTTGAAATCCACGAATATAAACTTCTCGCTCCACAGCTTCGACTTGGGTAAATTTTCCATAAATTTTAACTGAGAGTGATTGAGGTTTGAGGCTCTTCGTTACCCTTTATGCTAAATCAACAGACAAGATGCCAAGATAACATACTTCTAACCCAAAAATTCCGAAAGTTTCTAAAGCCATAGGCTCTCCGTTTTATTAGTTTAAGTTTATTGTTGATTCCCTCGACCACCCCATTCGTGGTCCTTCGCTCGAAATAACTAATAATTTCTCCAAACCAGTTTCGGATTGTTTGACAACTCTTGGTAAAAACACTGGAGGATTTTGCCAACCATTCTGAGATAGATAGCAGTCCTTCTGTCGGATTCTCTGAGGTTTCATAAATCTTTCTCAATTCTTCCTTTAACTCGTGCATCTTTTTCAAATTTGGAAAATTTTCTTTGATAGCTTCTAGTTTAATTTTTTGGGTTTCCGTTAAATCTTTTTCATTTTTTAACAAGCTATATTTACTTCGCTTTAAAACTTCTAGCTTCGCTTCTTTTTCCGCTTTCTGTTTTTTATTTTTCTGCGCTTCTACGGCTCTTTTTTCTGCTTTTCTTTGTTCGTCTAACTCTTGATTAATTTGTTTCATTACATGGAATCTATCGGCGACTACCTCGGCCGATGGCATCAATTCTTTCACCAAATTTTTATAGGGCAACCAAAGGTCTATGCTGACTTCTTCAATTTGCTCTAATACCTCTTTTCCCCACCCTGTAAGCGTTTCCCTCAATTCTTCTTGTGTTCGCTTCTCTAGAATAGCTATTAGTTTTCCCGTATCTAAATTTACTAAAACTGCACAGTAATTTTTTTGTCCTTTGACTAGAGCGATTTCATCAATTCCTAGTCTTTTTAATTTCGATAGGTCTGTCTCTGTAATTTCTTCAGCTATGTCCTCTATCATTCTTTGAATCTCTTCTTCCGTTACGTCATTTCTTCGACTAACATTTAAAATATCTCCTGATTTTAATTGTTCGAGTATATTCTCGGCTAGTCTTTTCGTATAGGTTCGTTTCTTGCCGACAAAATCTAACTCTTCGCTAAAGGGTTTCTGACAATTACCGCACTTAAATTGACGACGATTAACTTGTAGGTACACTGGTTGACCTGAGAGCGGTAAATCTTTGACTAAATGTCGATGATTTTGGTGGAGTTTATCGCTCTCTAACCCACAACGAGGACAGACTGCTTTTTTATTTTTCGATTCGACTGGTCAAACTATACCGATATTTTCTAGGTGTAGATAGCCTTGAATAGAGGTTCCTTCTAGGTTCAAAAATTTGTCAAGTATCATAAGTAAAATACTCTGGTTTTTGGCTATTATATCAAATTTTAACTCGATTGTCTATCTTTTGGTATTAACCAGTTTGTGCCTTAAACCTTTTCCTGTATGGGTTTCAGCTATTTTTGGGCGTAGGCTCTCTCATCGAATTTTATTTTAAGTTAATTATTTGCATAACAGTTACCGAAGAGCCAGGTTTGAACTCTTTAAGTAGATGTGCAAGTTTCCATTTTCCATCCAAAATGAAAGACTTCTTCGATTTATTTTCAATTCTATTATCCCAGGCAACAGCATCTTTTCTCATAGGAGTAATGACATTAATTAGTTTATCAACTAAGGGAGATAAGAAAGGAGCTTTACTAAAATAAGCATCTACAACAACCCGCAAGGAATTTAAACCAAGTGTCTTTTTTAATTCGAGAATCAAAGGGATAACTCCATCCCAGAAATTGGCTCTACGGGTTACTCCGTCCTCGTTAACAATGAATTGGAAGGGATTTAAATTACCAGATATCAACCTCAATTTAGTCACCCAACACCAATAGCGCTGACTGGTTTTCTCATAACTAATTAACCCAAGAATTGCCCAGTGGTGTCCTTTAAGTTCTTCTCCTCTATCAGCATTTCCACTGTGATCATGCCACTTCTGAACTCCTAACATTCTAGTTCCATTTTTGGCAATTAATAAAGTATCCACACAAGCCAAATAAGCACCGTGAAATTTTAATTTATCCTCTAACTTCTGAACTAGGATCTGAACCAAAGTATTTCTAACTGCATTAACGTCCCATAAATTATCAGATAAAAAGCGTTCCCAACTACATAAATTTCGGTCAATCCAGAAACAACAGTGAGCAATATTGTTCATAGTTTTTCGTCCCCCAGTCAGCAACAGCCCCCATAAATACCCTTGAAAATAAATGAAATTCGGTTTTGAGAAATGGGTCTGAAACATCAAAAAATAGCTGATTAATTCTAGAGGAATAAACTGTTGCATACTGAGAATACTCAACGAAAGGAAGCCACAGCCTACTTTATCATTAGAGCGTTCCAAAGAATAAAATACAGCTATCGTATCAAGTCATGCCATGAGTATTATTACTTATTCGCAAACAGTAAAAACTGCAAAAGTATAGACATTGATTGAATATGTGATACCAAATCCTGTTATAATAAAACGAGTAAATACGAGGTTTTAGACCCGATTTTTTTGATACCATTTAGTAAATAATTGGCCTCTGGTAAGCTAGGGAGCAGCGATTCTCATTTTAAGGTTTCATGACATTAAAACCCTTGCACCTAGAGGGGTTAATAATTCTTAACGAATCTCTAGATCGCTGAAACAACGCAAAATCGTTTCAAAATGAGAATTGCTGGCTAGGGAGCGCCAGAGCAGGGAGAGCAGGGCATTTGTACTAAATTTTCCTGTCTTTTTTCTCCTCTTGTCTCGGATTCTCCTCAGCTAAGGTCAGATTTTTGATTTTTGCAGGAGATCTATAGCGGTTTTCCCAGAAGTTAGTCCCGATTGAATCTATCAAGGGATTTACCATACCTTACCCGAAATAATAGTGAAATTTTGTAACAAAGTGCAGCCAGATATAAGAATCTTTGCTAGATTTCCAGAAAGCTTCTGTGATCAGTCTCCTTAAAGGAGGCTTTTTGCAGTAAGCTAATCTGGCTAACAGGCTTTTGGGCGTAATATAGGGAAAAGTTCTGGCGATAGTTGACCTATATTGTTACTCTGGAGAGTGTTATACAGAAAGTTGACCTATAGTATGTAGTTGGGCAGCTAAAAAGAAAGAATAAATATGAGTAAAGAACTAACAAGAAATCAAATATTTGAAATTTTAGATACGAAACCCACTAATCCTAGATGGTCTTGGTGTGCAATCTCACCCGATCATAAACGCGCTATTTTTACTTTATGGGATGATAAAATTAGAGATGGGAAATATAAATTTTTATCCAAAAGTGATCCATTAAGAAATCGTCCGGGGGAAAACGATCAAAGACGAATATTAGAGCTAGTAACTGAGAAAAATATTTTGACCTATGGGTTGGTGTGCATCGCTAAGGATATAACAGCATCTCCTAGAAGCATTAAAGAAATTGATAATAGTTATATAGCGGTTCTCGCATCTGTGCGGCACACTTAAACCTTTGCTGATTAAGCTGTTAAGGATCGGGAATGTACCTCTTGTGAATCAGAAACGCTATATTTTAAATATTAAGATCAATAAAGACAATGGCAATTATGTTGCTATAATTAAAGAAAAAACTTTGATACTGGCAATTGTTAATGAAATTAAGAAAGAGAATAGAAAATCGCTTTCTTCAATAGCTGACTTACCGATTGGCTCAGAAATTCCAGATCGTGCTAATAGGGTTACATCATCATTCGTTAGAGACAATAAGGTTAGAAAATTTGTGTTAAATCGCGCTGGCGGACAATGTGAATATTGTGGAAAAATAGGTTTTGAAATAAAAGATAATAAATACTACATTGAAACGCATCATATTATAGCCTTGGAAAATAATGGTAAGGATACTATCGATAACGTTATTGGCCTATGTCCTAATCATCATCGGGAAGCGCATTATGGTATAGATGGAGATAAATTAGAATTAGAATTTATAAAAATATTAACCGCGAAAATGAAAGCGGACCAACAAGGCGATGCACCGGAGCTGGCGACTAAGGCAATTTCTGCTTCGCAACCATCTATTGCGCCGGCCCGGTGATCTTTGACGTTATGCAGATTTAGTGAGATGCCGAAGGCACTGCGTAGCAGCACGCCGATCGCTGTAGGGTGCGTTCCCTAATGTGGCTCCCACTGCTCCACTAATAGATTTTTTGGGGAACGCACCATGCACATTGATTGCAGCTGTGGGTTTAAGTGCGATGCCGAAGGTACTGGGTAGCAGTACACCAATCTTGTAGAGACGTAGTAGAATGGGCATTAGTTCATCCTACTGGATTGTTTCAGCTAATTTGGTGTATTAGAAAAATGCTAGAAATTCTATAATCTAAGACTTTAAGCCGAAATCTATTGCCCTATTTTAGCTGAAACAGTCCACTACAAGTTCTAGCCAACCACCACTGATACTGGATTGATGACGGGAGAGGTAGTGGGGAAGGTCGTGGGGAAAGTAGTGATAGGACGGATGGTGGTAGGACGGATGATGGTAGGGCGGGTGAAGGTAGGATTAGTTCCTCCCACAATGTTGTTAATCTGTTGGTCAGCAGAGAGTTCGTCCAGATAGCTTTCTGAATCGAGGAAAAGTTCAGAACCGATGGGCCGTAAATCCGAGTCAATTTTAATCGAAGCCATGTTTTGTCTCCTGGGTCAGGTCGATAGTGGATTGATTAAAGTCAGTTTAGTAAAACCCGACCAGTAACTGACTTTTCATATAGTCGCAGATTCTCATTGTGTTCGTCAAGCAATTTAATAATTATTTTGAGAAAAAATGGCTCTCTTAGGTTTAGTGGGTAAAATGTATTATAAGATACAGTCCCCCTGGCGAGCGAGTGGGAGGAACCACAGAGACACAGAGGACACAAAGATTGATCAATCCTTTGTAAGTTAAACTTATCACACAGAATTTAGAAGAGCCAATGGGCGAATTACAAATCATCCAACAAGAGCGTGACTAACACCTTATCGACGCGATTACCGTCCATATCCACCACTTCCAAGCGCAACCTTTGCCATTCAAAATGATCAGCAGCTCCCGGAATCCTGCCAAGATGGGTAATAATAAAACCCCCTAAAGTGTGATAATTCCCCTGTTTTTCCCCGGGTAATTCACTAATTTCAAATAATTCTTTAAAATCTTCGATCGCTACTGTGCCATCGATCAACCAAGAACCGTCTTCCCGCTGCACGATCTGAGCATCTTCAATATTATCTAATTGGGGTAAATCGCCGACAATTGCCTCTAAAATATCCTGGCGCGTCACCAATCCTTGAATCACCCCATACTCATCCACTACCAAGGCAATATGATGGCCACTTTGCTGCACCAATTCTAAAACCTTTAAACCCCTAGTGCTTTCCGGTACAAAAAGCGGCTGCTGTAAATCCTTCGTTAGGTCGAAACTTTCACCGGTTAAACAATCGGCCAATAAGTCTGTGACTTCGATTACCCCCAAAACCTCATCTAAACTGCCCTGACACACAGGAAAACGGTTATGATTGCTCTCAATTAGCTTCTGGCGGTTAATTTCGGCACTATCTTCCAAATCTAGCCAAACAACATCCGGACGCGTGGTCATAATCTGACTTACTCGGCGATCACTCAATCCTAACACCCTTTCCACCATATCCTGTTCTGCTTCCTCAAAGGTTCCCGCTTCGGTTCCCTGTTTAAGCATAATTTTCAATTCTTCCTCCGTAATGGGGGAATCATTATTATTCCCGCTAATCCCCAACAAACCGAGAATCAGATTAGTCGATTGACTCAAAAGATGGACAACAGGCGAAACAATTTTTGATAACCTATTGAGAGGATCAGCAACGAGGATAGCGATTTTTTCAGGATTACTTAAACCTAACCGTTTCGGCACTAATTCCCCCACCACTAGGGATAGATAGGTAATAATTAACACCACTAATCCTAATCCCAAAGCTTGACTATAGGGGGCTAAAACGGGAACTCGCGCCAATAATTGGGCCACACTGACCGATAAATTGGCTCCTCCGTAGGCCCCGGCAAAGATACCCACGAGGGTAATGCCAATCTGCACCGTCGATAAAATTTGATTGGGATCATTGGCCAATTTTAAGGCCACCGCCGCCCGTCGATCATCTCTGGCTAATTGTTCCAAACGGATTTTGCGGGCTGAGACAATGGCAATTTCCGAGAGAGCAAAGACTCCATTGAGGAGGATGAGGAAGAAGATAACAAGAATTTCGGTAGTCGCCGAGAACATGGTTAAAATTTACAGGTAAAAGGGCGGATAGTTGTTTAGATCATAGTGGGAGGATCGGTTAAGTTCAGTAAAGAATCATCTTGATTTTTAACGAGTTACGAAGGCTTGTGTCTGGAGAGGGTTACTCCCAGTATAAATGGGATAGGATCAAGTCCGCACTCTTAGCTCAGTTAGCAGTGAACAGTCAAGAGTGACCCGTTGCCAGTCAAAAAAGTTGTCCCTGGGAGAGTGGGGACAAACTATCTCAATCTATTCGCCTGAAAAATTATGATCGCTACACCTGTATCATCGAAATCGAACCCTATCACGGAAATACGCCCCGGACTACCAACTATTTGCGGTTGGGAACAGGAAATCGCAGCGATTGTCAATCACGATGATCCGATCTTTTTACCGACAACAAATCTCAAATTAGACAATATTAAAGCTGGTTTTGCCTGTGCCTTGCATATGCACCAACCCACCATCCCCGCGGGTGTTAACGGGGAATTAATCTGCAATCTCCAGCATATGTTCGAGCATCAAGGGGATGGTGATAACCATAATGCCAGCGTTTTTGCCTGGTGTTACAGTCGCATGGGCGATTTTATCCCGGAATTGGTGGCGGAAGGCTGTAATCCCCGAATTATGCTCGATTATTCCGGCAATCTCCTCTGGGGTTTGGTACAGATGGGACGGCAGGATGTCCTCGATAAACTCAAGTTAATCACCTGTAACAGTCAATATCAACCCTATGTGGAATGGTTGGGAACGATGTGGAGTCATGCGGTGGCTCCTTCCACACCGATTCCCGATCTAAAATTACAGATGCAAGCATGGCAAACCTATTTTGCCTCGATTTTTGGCCCGGATGCCCTAAAACGAGTCAAAGGGTTCTCTCCCCCAGAAATGCACCTTCCTAACCATCCTGATACCCTCTACGAGTATATTAAAGCTCTGAAAGAATGCGGTTATCGTTGGTTATTGGTACAGGAACACTCGGTGGAAAATCTCGACGGTTCGGGATTGAGTCAGGAACAAAAATATATTCCTAATCGCCTGGTGGCCCGCAATTCTCGCGGTGAAATGATTGCCATTACTGCTTTGATTAAAACCCAGGGTTCCGACACCAAATTAGTCGCCCAAATGCAACCCTACCACGAGGCTAAATGCCGCGGTAAACAGCAAATCGGCGGCGTTTGGGTTCCTTCCCTAGGTTCCCAGATTGCCGACGGTGAAAATGGTGGCGTGATGATGAATGAATTTCCTCGCGATTTTCCCAATCCTTGGCGGGAAATGCAGGGGGGTTCCAGTGTGGCAGGATTTAACGGTACGGAATATCTGGAGTTAATCGAGGCTGCTGGTGTTAATCCCCAAGATTATCCGGCAATTCAAGCCGTACATCAGCATAAAATCTGGCAGCGAGTTAATCCGGATGCGACTACCCCAGAAGCGGTAGAACAGGCGATCGCTGATTTAAAACAGTCCGACCACCGTTTTAGCATGGATGGGGCATCTTGGACAAATGATCTCAGTTGGGTGCGCGGTTACGAAAATGTCTTGGAACCGATGAACCAATTAAGCGCTAAATTCCACGAGAAATATGATCCTTTAGTACAAGCGGATCCTAGCTTCACCCGACGGCCGGATTATCTGGAGGCACTGCTTTATAATTTGCTCGTGCAAACCAGTTGTTTCCGTTATTGGGGCCAGGGTACTTGGACCGATTATGCTCGCACTTTGTACGAAAGAGGCGCAGCCTTAACCCGCTAAGATAGCAAGATATCTAGGGTGCAGATTCTGCGCCCTAGTAATACTAAATCCGTTGAGTATAGGTAATATATCAGGATAGGCAATAGGCAATAGGCAATAGGCAATAGGCAATAGGCAAAAGGGGGAATAAATAATCAGTTTTTAATAACTGGATTTAGTATAATACAAAAATATTACTATAAGTTCTTCGCCGATAACGGCCGCTACTAGCATTGATCTCAAAAAGCTAGAAGATTTAATTAGGGTTGGCTGAAAAAGTACGGGCGAAGCATTCGGATAGGAAATCTACGGTTTCACCGATAGGTTATTGTCCGAATGCTTCGCCCCTACAGGACGCGGGCCGATGAAGACGCAAGGTTTTGAACGACGATTCTCTCAAAATCTTGCACCTGTGAGAGCAAAACAGAACCCTAAAACCCTTACCTCGTCTATATTTCACATTTATTCAGCAAGCCCTATCTACCAATCTATCTGAACAGGATATTTTGCTAATATTGAATCATGGCTAATCAGTCTAGCATTTTCAAGATTAGCTTGAGCAACTAACAAGCGGTCAAATGGATCTTTATGGATGTTAGGTAAAGTATTTAAAGCTAAAACATGGCTGACTGTAATTGATAAAAGGCCAATTTGGTTAGTTTCCTGCTGAGTATTAATCATTTCTGCTAAAGGTATCTTGAGTGATAGTTTACCTAGTTGTAGTTTGATTTGCATTTCCCAAATACTTGTAATACTAAGTAACAGCGTATTACTAGGATCTCTACACAGTTCTAAAGCTCTTTGAGAGAGTTTTTCTGGTTCGCTATACCACCAAATAAATGTATGGGTATCTAAAAAAATTTTTATGATTCACCCGTCCAAAATTCTTCAGGAAGTGGCTCATCAAAATCTTCGCTAGTCCTAATTTTTCCAGCGTGTAGTCCTGGTTGTCGTAACTTAGGAGAAGGAGTTTCAGACGTTGTTTTTTCAGTATCTCCCCAAGGAATTAGACGAGCTACGGGCTTGTTTCCTTCGGTTATAATAATTTCAGTATCTACCTTTATTAAGGCAAGTAGTTCTTGTAAAGTTAACTGTACTTGATTGAGATCAATAGTTTTGTTTGACATGAATAATTTTCTCTCTTTATTTACTTCACAAAATAAAACAGGATTCAGTGATAACTGCCTCACAAGTTAATAAAGGGTTGGCAACTTTTTCCCATTGCTGAATTACCCAATTGTGATAATTATCACTCCGGTCGAGAACGGCGACTAAGACCCCCGTATCTAGAATTACTCTTTTAAGCATATTAGACTAGATGCTTCTTTTTAAATTCCCTCTTTTTTAGGGATAAATCTCCTTTACCACTGTCTAAACACCCCACTAAGTCTCCGGCTGATTCTAAAGCAGAAATTTCTCTTTCTCCCTCATGAATTGCTGTCTTATCTGCTTTAAGTTGCAAAAATTCAATAAACTCTATTACTTGTTGTTGTTGTTGTGGGTTGAGGGTTTGCAGTTTTTCTAAAATGGTTTGTTGGTGGGTGTTTGACAGTGTCATAGCAATTGTTCTCCTGATTAGGATCGAAAGTTGTGACTTAAGAGTTATTATACCCTAACTCTGATGATGGGATTGCTTTCGACATAGATAGTTATCTCTTTTTTTATTTACTTAACTTAGCAATGATTGAAACCGCTCATCTCCCCGAATCTGCTCAAAATCTTTATCTGTTTTTGCCAGATCCTGATATTCGACATCAAGACTGATAGCGCGTTGTAAGTTTTCGATAGCTAATTCCACATTATTTTGTAAGCCATAACAGCAAGCTTTATTGTAGTAAGCATTAGCATAATTTGAATTAATTTTAATAGCACGATCACAAGATTCTAATGCATCTTTATATCGTCCCATACAAGTTAAAGCAGCTCCTCGATTACCCCAAGCTTCATGGTAATCGGGTTTCAATTCTAAAGCTCGATCGCAGGATGCGATCGCTTCCTCAAATCTGCCTAAATTACCTAACGCATTCCCTCGGTTGTTCCAAGCTTCATGGTAATCGGGTTTCAATTCTAAAGCTCGATCGCAGGATGCGATCGCTTCTTCTAATCTGCCTAAATTCTTTAACGCAATCCCTCGGTTGTACCAAGCTTCATGGAAATCGGGTTTAATTTCTAAAGCTCGATCGTAGGATGCGATCGCTTCTTCTAATCTGCCTAAATTACATAACGCATTCCCTCGGTTGTTCCAAGCTTCATGCAAATCGGGTTTAAATTCTAAAGCTCGATCATATGATGCGATCACTTCTTCAAATCTGCCTAAATTACATAACGCAAACCCTCGGTTGTACCAAGCTTCATGGAAATCGGGTTTAATTTCTAAAGCTCGATCGTAGGATGCGATCGCTTCTTCAAACCTGCCTAAATCATCTAACGCATTCCCTCGGTTGTGCCAAGCTTGATGGTCATCGGGTTTAAATTCTAAAGCTCGATCGTAGGATGCGATCGCTTCTGCAAATCTGCCTAAATTACCTAACGCAATCCCTCGGTTGTTCCAAGCTTCATGCTTATCGGGTTTAATTTCTAAAGCTCGATCGTAGGATGCGATCGCTTCTGCAAATCTGCCTAAATTACCTAACGCAATCCCTCGGTTGTACCAAGCTAGATGGTAATCGGGTTTAATTTCTAAAGCTCGATCGTAGGATGCGATCGCTTCTGCAAATCTGCCTAAATTACCTAACGCAATCCCTCGGTTGTACCAAGCTAGATGGTAATCGGGTTTAATTTCTAAAGCTCGATCGTAGGATGCGATCGCTTGTTCAAATCTGCCTAAATCATCTAACGCAAACCCTCGGTTGTACCAAGCTTCATGGAAATCGGGTTTAATTTCTAAAGCTCGATCGTAGGATGCGATCGCTTGTTCGTATTCTTTTCCCATTTGATGAATTAAGCCTTTTTCATGCCACAATTCAGATGCTTGAACAGGATCGAGAGATGGGGAATCGCTTAAATAGGCCTTAATTTCGGCTAACTTTTCCTGTCGTTGTTGGGGAGTGAATTGTTGATAGGTATCGAGATCGCCGTCTAAATAAACCAGTCTTCTAATTTCTCTTTCCAATATGTCCTTATCCGTCGGAAATTCATAAACTCCCGAATACCAATCAAAAAAATCCGACGCACGACGAATAAAATACCGCAAGGCAAATTCTGGCAATAGGAATACTAAAGTAAAGGGAAATTGCCGCTCAAATCGCTCACGGGATAGGTTTAAATAGCCTAAAATCTTAGGAACTCCGGCCCAGGTTCCCCCATAAACCGGACTTTGACTCGACAAGAAATAGCCTTCACTTTCCGCTTCTTCGTAGCGCAGTAGTGCATTTTCTAAACCGCGCACAAAAAGAATGTTTAGATTGGTATAATTTGGTAGATCGACAATTTTCTCATACAAATTATCGGTTTCTGAATCAAGCTGCAGGACTTGAATATTTTTATTAGGTAAATCTTGACTGATTCCCCGAATAATCTCATCAGCTTGCACGGGAGAACAGCGAACAAAGAGTAAATTAAAGCCATTTTTTCGTCTCAGCGATCGCAGTAATGCTTGATAGGATTCTGCTGCTGTTAGGGGTTGCTCTTCTGGCAATCCTTTAAAATCCGATTCCTGAAAGTTAGTTAAGGGTTTTACTTTTGGGTTTGTCATTATTATATATAGCTGTATTCAGATTTATGAGGTACACTGATTTTCTTACCTGTTCCCTGTTTCCCGCTCCCCATTCATCATTCATCATTCATAATTTATCATTCATAATTCATCATTAAACTCCTTAATTTTGGTAATTAAAGGATGCACATCATACCAACTTTTCAACTCTGCATCTGCATCAAAATAAGCATATTGTAAAATACAACGATTGAATAATAATTTACGATGAGCTTCATCATTTTGAATTTCGTTGGTACGATATACCTTAGCCAGAATTTTCCACTGCTCGTGTTCTACTGTTCTCTGATAAACATCTCTAGCTTGAGTTATTGCTCTTTGAGCAGCTTTTGCGGTAATAGGTAAAGCATCCACATGATCTAAAGCGGTTTGCATTAATAAAATTAGGTTTCGTACATGACCTCCAGTCATTAAACATAATCGCTCCAGAACTTCTTGACTTTCAAAAATATCTGTTTCTAGCTTTTTCTTCGGTAAAAATTGCTGCGTTCTTTTCTCAATAATAGCCTTAATTTTTGCCATACCATCGGGATTAATAGTACGATCAAGATTGCGGAGCATAATCATCGGTAAAACCATCGGGTCATTATCATAAATATCCCGTAGATCATTGGCCCGATTAGAATAGGCCATTGAAATAGGTATAGTATAGATCAAATGACAATTTAACCCCTTTAATTGATTAGCTCGATCTAAAAAAATCTCATCATGATTAGTTTTATGATCTCGCCGATATATCGGCACAATCCGATCTAAGTTATCAACAATTACCACTAACTTTGTTGAATCATCTAAGACGGTTTTGCTATTATCAATAAACTCATTTAGTGCTGTTAACAGGGTAACAGTATGAGGATTGATTTTATTTCTTATTTCTTGTCTTTGACTGGGAATTGCCCGAATCGCCGCAGACATTTTACCAAAATATTTAATCAATTCTCCCGTTTCTAATTTGACATCTTCCACTTTAATCTCTGTTAAAGCTAAATCAATTAAATCCTGCCAACGGGATTTTATCCAGTTTTTTAAAGGGGTTGAATTAGCCTGTTTTAGTTGTTCTAATAAATGGCGCGTACAGGCAATGAGAATATCTGTATATTGAGCATCTTCTGGATCGATATCGTCTTCATCTGCCGCAAAATAAACAACAAAACAATTTTTTTGCTCTAGATATTTTTTCAGCCGCAATAATTCCGTGGATTTCCCCCCTCCTCGATGTCCTGTGTAGAGTTGATGGGTGTAGTCTGTTGGCAGCGCACGAATAATTTTTCTGCCTAAATCTTGACAAACATCGGCATCCGCTCTCACTGCTTTTAGATCCACATAAAAGGGACTATCGGCAGGTAAAGGAACTGGTTTAAAGGCATTAGCAAGATTAGCGATTAATTGTTCAGACATAGGCGACTATAGCTTAATTGATGTCATTATTATAACAATAATTAGGGTTTGCTGAATAAATGTGAAATGTAGGCAAGGTAAGGGTTTTGTGGCTTTTCTGGCGAAACAGGTGCAAGATTTTTAGAGAATAGTGCTTCCAAACCTTGCGTCTTCATCGGCCCGCGTCCTGTAGAGGCGAAGCATTCGGGCAATAACCTATTGGTGAAACCGGAGATTTTCTATCCGAATGCTTCGCCCGTACTTTTTCAGCAGACCCTAAGTAGGTAGGTGTTAAAAATTGTCAGATTTCCCCCCTTATCAAGAGAGGATTAAGAATTGCTCTTCGGTTAAAATCACCAAACATCCCACATATCTTCACTCAATGGGTCATCGTATCACTCTAGGGTTTCCAGCCATTCACTCAGTTCTTCCTTGATGGTTTCTTTAAGTTCTCGCAAATCATTTTTATCTATTAGACCTTTTTCAAGTAAGAAAGTGTAGAACTTTTTCAGACTACCTGCGTTAGCCTTGAGGCTTGATTGACTGGCCCACAGTGCCTTTTTGATAAACCAATAACCCAAAAAGTCACCGACCATATCTACCCCGTCCTTAGCTTCTACTGCATCCTCATAGAGTAAATATTCGTTGATATAAAAATCTATATTTGAAATATGATTATTAATGGTTTTTTCCGACAAACCTGATGATTCTAGCCAACTCTCAAAATCCTTTAGTAATTCATGATTGACTTTTCTTATCCTTTGACAGTCAGCCTCATATTTCTGGGAATCATCCATCTCAAATTTCTCTCCTGCAAATCGCTGCTCGATGGTCAATAGGGTAATCAATCAGGTGTTCTTTTCCAAGCGTCTAAAGCCGCCATTTTCTCAGGGTTAACGTCGGCCAACCGCCAGAATCGCCTTTCTCTTTTCTGCTAAATAGCTTCAACGATGTTAGACTGAATTTGCTCAATGATGGCGGCCACATCTTCTTCTGTATCTCGAGGTTGGGTTAATTCCACATCCGTTGAGGAGAGGTACATTTGGGACCAGTTTAACTTTTCCATTTCACACTGGTCAATCACCGAACTGGGGATGTTTTTCAGGGTGATGCTATCCCATTCAATGCCGATGAGATTGCTCTGCCGCTCAATTATCACAATTCTTCCTTGCCAACCACCGATGTCAGTCCCCAAATCTGGGTCAAGTACACCCTGTTTGACGATGACCGAGTCGCCGACTTTGAAGGCAAACTCTGACTCGGAAAATTCTGGCGACAAGCTGGAGGCAACCGAGAGATGATACTCGCTTCCTAGCTCTTTTAACTCAAAATCCACAATCATCCGCTTGTTTTCCGAGAAATAACGGTTTTTCCTAGCGATTAGCTCCTGGATTAGCTCTTGAATCTCCGCCTTGAGCCTTTTATCTCCTTTAAGAAGGTCTTTATTAAAAACTCGGTCTATCATCTCTTGCCGCTTTGATTCGGGGGACAACGCCAGATTCCAAGCGATTATCCCTATGGTCAGCAGTGTTCGCATAGATCCCTTCGTTTCATTGGATTTGCGGTAAGGCTCGATAAAATCCTCCAGAACTTCCGACATTGTGACTTCCCCAGAAGGAGAGACGATAAAGTCCTTGAAAGGCAAGGACTTTTCTCTTAATTTCTTCTCAAAGCTTTTCAAGGGTTTTTCGGATCCTTGGGACATTTTCTGCAGCCTGAGCAGTTCACTAAATGCCTTCGATTTTTTAGCCATGATTGAGCGGGAAAATATGTGTTAGTAATCCTGTTGGGTTACTGAACAACATTGGAATAGGGAAATTGTAACTGCTGTCAGAGAGCGATTGCGCTCTCATTATTAAATCTTAAAGTTCTGGTCTGAGTCGTCAGCTGTTGACTACTATCCGATACTTTTTTGTTAACATAGATTAACAATCCACTTTCAGAGATTCTCTTAAAACAGAGGATATCTCCTTCCCGAATCCCCCGCAGGGGAAAAATATGTCTCAAAAACCGATTTATCTAGATTGCCACGCCACAACACCCCTAGAGCCGCAAGTTCTGGCGGCGATGTTGCCCTATTTTACCGAACACTTTGGTAATGCCAGTAGTATTAATCATGTCTATGGTTGGACAGCCGAGGCCGCAGTTAAACAGGCAAGAGAAACAATCGCCGCTGCTATTAATAGTAGTCCCGAAGAAATTATTTTTACCAGTGGAGCAACGGAGGCTAATAACCTCGCTATCAAAGGGGTTGCCGAAGCTTATTTCGCCAAGGGAAGGCACATAGTTACGGTGGTGACAGAACATCGGGCCGTTTTAGATCCCTGTCATTATCTGGAAAAATTGGGTTTTGAGGTGACAATTTTACCCGTCGGTGCTGATGGCCTAATTGACTTGGAACTACTAGAAAAATCTTTGCGTCCTGACACGATTTTGCTGTCAATTATGGCTGCTAACAACGAGATTGGGGTGATTCAACCTTTAGCGGCAATTGGGGCGATTTGTCGCCAGTATCAGGTACTTTTTCATACGGACGCGGCCCAAGCAATCGGCAAAATTCCCCTAGATGTGGAGGAAATGAATATAGATATGATGTCCTTAACTGCCCACAAAGTCCACGGACCAAAGGGAATCGGTGCGCTGTACGTCCGGCGCCGAAACCCCAGAGTCCGTCTCGCCGCTCAAATTCAAGGGGGAGGCCAGGAAAAAGGATTGCGATCGGGTACAATATTTACACCGCAAATTGTCGGTTTTGCCAAGGCAGTAGAATTGGGCATCAAAGCGATTGAAGAAGATAACAGCTACTTAAATCAGTTAAAAGGCCGTTTATGGGAGATTATCAGTCAATTAGACAGAATTTATCTCAATGGTCATCCTAGCCAAAGATTAGCCGGAAATTTGAATATTAGTATTGAAGGGGTGGACGGTGCGGCATTATTGTTAGGATTACAGCCAATAGTGGCTCTTTCCTCCGGTTCTGCCTGTTCTTCTAGCCATACCGCCCCCTCCCACGTTTTAACTGCCTTGGGTCGCCCCGAATCTCTCGCCTACGCTTCCCTGCGCTTCGGGTTGAGTCGTTTTAATACTTTAGAAGAAATTGAACTGGTGGGGGAACAGGTGGTTTTAACGGTTAATTCCCTCCGCAAAGCCAAAAATTTTTGACGTTTCGGCGCCTATCCACCAGTTGCTTTCGGTCTAGGTTTAAAAAATTCCGAAAAAGCTTTCTAAGCTAAGACGTATGGTTCTTCGGTTTGTGTTATGCAATGGACTGGGGTTATAAGAGATGTAACCCTTATTTAGAAAGGCATTTGGCGATTTTTGTCAATTGTTTTTGATCTAGAGCGAACTCATCAATTAAGTCTCTTGCCAGATAAGGATTTAGTCAATTTATGTCCCCTATCGAAACATAACAAGTAACGAAGAACCTAAATTATTACAGATGTATCAGCGGCTGCGTGTAAGCATCCCACCGAAAAACTAATGCGCGGGGGGTTTGGGGGCGGCGCCACGCCCCCAACGGGGGGTTTGGGGGGTAGAACCCCCCAAAAGCTTGGATTGAGTGATAAAATCGGAAGTAACGCTAAATTCATTGAGGGGTAGAACCCCCCAAAAGCTGGGATTGAGAGATAAAATCGGAAGTAATACGGCCATCCGTTGAGGGGTAGAACCCCCCAAAAGCTGGGATTGAGAGATAAAATCGGAAGTAATACGGCCATCCGTTGAGTATAGGCTACATATCAGGACAGGTAATAGGCAAAAGGCAAAAGAGAAATAGATAATCAGTCTTTGATAACTGGATTTAGTTTTAAACCGCTTATTCTCAGGTTAACCGAATCTCCTCCAATCCCTTTACTGTTGCCGACCGCCGACCACCTCCGTTAGGATTACCTTTGACTGATTGCCGTGCCGGTTAATAACATTGATGCTTGGTTTTCACTCCAGTGAATCATCCAACTCGGTTGTAATCCCAAAACAATAATAAATAAAGCCAAAGCAATTTCGGGAAATCTTTCGGGCCAGGTACTGCGAGGAATGCGCGATAATTCGGGGGTTAAACGACCAAAGAAAACCCGATTAATCATCAGGAGAAAATATACTGCGGTTAAACCACTAGCAACCAAACATAAGAGCGTTTGTATTGGAAAAATCGGGAAACTGCCACGAAAAACTAAAAATTCGGCAATAAATCCCACCATTCCGGGGATGCCGGCACTGGCCATAGCCGCTAAAATCATTAACATTCCCGTGATTGGTAAACCTCTTTCTGGATTTAATAAACCGCGTAGATAATCCACATCCCGGCTGCCGGTTTTTTTATACACTACTCCCACCAACAAAAATAACAAAGCGGAAATTAAACCGTGACTAATCATCTGCAAAATCGCCGCAGTGATGCTTAATCTGGTGGTGGCCGCCGCCGCTAGTAAAATATAGGCCATGTGGGAAATGGAAGAATAGGCCACTACTTTTTTCATATCCTTTTGGGCAATAGCGCAACTAGCCCCGTAGAGAGCGCTGATAGCTGCTATCGTTGCTAACCAAGGGGCGAGAGTCACCCAAGCATCGAGAAATAAACCGACTCCAAAGCGCAGCAGTCCATAGGTTCCTAATTTGAGTAATATTCCCGCTAAAAGCACAGAAACGGGGGTAGATGCTTCCACGTGGGCATCCGGTAGCCAAGTATGAAAGGGAAAAATCGGGATTTTGATGGCTAATCCAATCAGAAGGGGGATGAGGAGCAGTAATTGGGTTTTAACGTCTAAATTATTCGATAAAAGGGGGTTATAGGCGAAATTATTAGCACCAGTTAGCCAAACTAAGCCAAGGAAAGAGATTAGCACTAAAAAGCCTGAAATTGCCGTGTATAATAAAAATTTCATGCCCGCATAACCGCGTCTTTGACCCCCCCAAATGGCAATGAGAAAGTAAAGGGGGACAATTTCTAATTCGTAAAATAGGAAAAATAGCAGTAAATCCTGCGCTAGAAAGGCTCCCGCTACTCCAGCATTGAGTAACAAGAGTAGGGAATAGTAAAATCTCGGCCGGTTAACCTCTGTACCACTAGCATAAAGAGCAATTATTGTCAAGATGCTGTTAAGAAAAAGTAATGAAAATGATAAGCCATCGACCCCGAGGGCATAATTGAAACCGAGGAAATTAATCCAAGGCAGGTTAACCGTGAACTGCATTTGCGGGTTACTAGGGTCAAATTGCCAGCCAAGGAGAATATTAAGCAGTAAGAGAACGACAGCAAGAGCTAGAGCTAATCCTCGCACTTTTTTCGCCTCTAGAGGCGTGTAGGCAATCAGTATCGCCCCTATAATCGGTAGCCAAATAAAAGCGTTGAGCATTCTTTAATGGGGATGACAAGCCTTCCCATTATTGCCTGAGCGGTCAATCTTTAGCAAGATAAGTAGATAGGTGTTAAAAGTTGTCGGACACCCCCGTTATCAAGGTAGGGTTGATTCAAGGTAGGGTTGATTCATGAATCAACCCTACAGGGAAAGGGGGGATCGAACCTAAAACCCATTTTCAATTTAATTATAACCAGCTACTTAGGACGTACCTTTAAATCAATTGACTTATAACAGCGAAATGCCTCCTCCACTTGAGATAAACTTTTATAAGCTTTAACCGAGGTGGCTGAAGTTTGTTCTGTTTTTCAGCATATCACCTTCCCCTTTTTTAACTTTTCTCAGAAAAAGAGTTAGCCCTGTGACTGGGTTAAACTTGCGGGCCCAGCGAACTACTTGGTGAACGCCTGATTGGTAGCGATCGCCTAATTAGTAACGATCGCCCGACTGGTAATGATCGCCTGATTGGTAGCGATCGCCTGTTAACCAAGGGGGTCAGAATCCAGAGTTGGCAAAGGTTTTCCCACAGTCCCGTAAGATAGCGTTATCCCGAACTCAGGTTAATTACACATATCTAACCACTTCTTGCATGAGTGCATGAGTTCCTATCCTCAGCCAGAAATTGATTTTGTCCGATTTTACTGTCCGGGGGGAATAACTTCTAACGGAACACTTTCAGTGTCTCCATCTTTAGATGGATTGACATCGGGACTTTTTTCTGCATCTGGAGTTTTTTCCACCGCTTTGGTTTCCGGAGTGGGGGGGTTTTCGGGGGGTGCTTCTGGACTGGGGTTATTTTCTGGGATGGGAGTGAATTCCACTGGAGTTTCGCTTTTGGGAGACGGGGAAACTTCGGGGGAAGCTTCGATATTACGGGTAGTTTCTGGGGGAGTTGTTTCTATCCGGGGAGATTCCGGGGTAGTTGCGGGGGGGGATTCCGGGGTAGTTGCGGGGGGGGATTCTGGAGTAGTTGCGGGGGTGTCTTCGCTGGTTTTTTCTTCTTCGCGGGGACAGGCTGCCGATTCTAAACCGAGATGACATCGGACTTCCTCCCGTCCCAAAGATACGGCAATTCCCGACACCGACATTAATAAAGCTAAGATGGCTAAGATATTCTTCATAAAATTAAACTTGATTCTACTCCTCGACATCACATTGTCTATTTTAGATGGGATCGAATTGATATTGAGAACCCTTTGGCCCCTCATTGCCGCGATTAGCACGCACTAGGGGAACTTGATTAAAAATGTTAAAATCCGTGGTGTTTCCCTGCAAGGTGATTCCTCGATTTAAAGTTTCGACTAAAGTAGCACGGTCAGAACTTTTAGCGATCGCTTCTCCTAATACTTTCATGGTATCGTAGGCGGTAGCAGTACGCCAACTGACGCGACCGCGCCAACTTTTCAGCGCATCTTTAGCAAAAGGATCCGTTGCTTGGAAACTCCAAGGTACTGCTAAAACTAATCCGTTAATGCTATCCGCTCCTTGAATGAGTATATCGGGTGTATAAAGTTCATTTCCGCCTAATAAGAGCATTCCTGACGATTCTTGGGCAATAGCCACGGCTTGATCAATGCGATCGCCATCTTTACTCAAGGCCAAAAATACCACCTTAGCGCCGGCTTGTTTGGCCTGATCTATGGCGGTTTTAGCATTAAAATTGCCTTTAGTGGCGTCTATTTCCTTAACTATCTTGCCTCCCGGTTCTTTGATCGCTTTAGCAAAGGAATCCTTTAATTTTTGACTATAGGGACTATCGGAATTATAAAAAAGAACCACTGAGGGAGAATTCTCTTGCTTACTAGCATAATTAGCCAAAGTTTTGGCCACTGCTTCCAGATAACTGCCTAAAACTTCCTGAGACTTATCCTTAAGGGGAATGGTTTTCAGGGTTGCATTTCCCGTTTGACTAACACTGGTAGTCAGGGGAGAAAGAATCGCTAATCCTTCTTTTTCGTAACTTTCAATCGCTTTTTGACTAAAAGGATCGATTCCGTGGCCCATAACTGCCAAAACTTGACCGGATTGAATCAGATCATCAGCGATCGCTTTTGATTGTAACCCACCGCCATCATTAGCGATGACTATTTCCAAAGGATTACCCGGATTAGAATTATTAAACTCCTCTTGATACTTTGCCACACCTCGGAGAATTTCCTTGGCGCTGTTGGGGTCGTTAGCGATGGGGACAACGACGGCTATAGTATTTTGATTACCCTTTTCTCTGGCTTTGGCGTTATTGTAATAGATTTTGCCCTCCGGATCGTTTGCTTCGGGAGTGGCTGCTAGTTGGTAAGATGCGATCGCATTTGCCCAATCTTCCTTTTTAAAGGCTGCTGCGCCTTTTTCTTTGTTAGGAGTGGAATTAAGCAGTATTTTCTCACCTTGGCTAAATAAATCGGGATTTTTAGCCGTATTACTCACAAAAGTTGCCTTGGGTTGCTTGTCTGGGGTTTCTTCTGGTGTAACTTGGGAAGTATCGGGTTTGGGAATGAGCATTTGCAATAGACTCCAACCCCCTAAACCTGCGGTTAAAGCGGTAATTATCAAAGCGAAGGGAAGTAACCAGTTAGATTTTTGGCCGACTCTCGTTGTACCCCCCGGAGACACCACCACCGTGGTTTTAACCGTGGTTGTCACGGGATCCATCGCTTCCCTAGGTAGGCCACAGATAGGACAATCAGGAGTAGTATTTTCGCAGGGTTCATGACCTCCCGCAATCGCTTGCGGATAAGTTTTACCATCTTTAGGGATACCGTCACATTGCCAAGTAGTCATAATCAGTTATCAGTTATCAGTTATCAGTTATCAGTTATCAGTTATCAGTTATCAGTTATCAGTTATCAGTTATCAGTTATCAGTTATCAGTTATCAGTGGGTAAGTTATCAGATTTGAGTTTTAAGTGAGCAGTATGTGTTAAGTGAGCAGTATTAAATAGCAGTTTCTTGCCATCTTTTCACTGTTTACTGATCACTGTTTGAGGACGTTGTCGTAAGCTTTGGAAATAGAGGCCACCGATAAGCAGTAAAAAGAGGATATAAGCAACAATTTGACTGATATAGAGGTTTTGACGATAACCAAACAGAGATTTAAGGAGGAGTCCGGGGAAAGTGCGGTCGCTCAAAATTTGGGAACCGTCCCAAACTTGAAAACCGAGAAGACAGGAGGAGGGGAGAGAAGGACAGAAATTGCGATAAAAAGGGTCAATTTCACTTAAAAGACTGATTCCTGCGTCGATATGTTTCAAAACACCGATGAGTAATCCCGCAACGATTAAGAGGAGGAAAGTCCCCATAATTTGGAAAAAGAGACGGATATTGATTTTTACTCCCCCTGCAAATAGGAGAATTCCCAACAAAGTTGCGACACTTAACCCTGCTATCGCACCGAAGGTTTGTATCTGCCAATCTTTTTGGAATTGGGCCAGGATAAAGAGGACAGTTTCAAATCCCTCTCGTAAGACAGCGATAAAAACGAGTAGAAAAATCGCTTTTCCTGCCCCATTTTCCGCTTTTAAACCTGCTTTTACCGCACTTTCTACCTCAGATTTCAAATATTTGGCCTGTTGAGTCATCCAAATTAACATCCAACTCAACATCAAAACGGCAATCAGTCCAAAAGTGGCGGCCAGTAATTCCTTGATCATTGGTACATAAGGACTAGGAGAGGCATCCACTTGAAAAAGGATTCCCCCTAGCAAAACACCGACCAAAACACTAGCCACTACTCCCGCACCAATACCACGATACACCCATGAGTTAAGTTGCGATCGACCCGATTTTTGCAAACAAGCGAGGACAATTCCTACCACTAAAGCGGCCTCGAAACCTTCCCGGAGAGTGATAATAAAAGTGGGTAAAGCGGAACTAAGATTCATAAGCTAGTCGATAAACTCTAACTTTGATCCTAGCTCAAGCAAAATCCCGCAGCATCTTGCGAATTTCCAGATTGTGTAATTCTTCTTGTCCGATCATACCGCGAGCGAATTCTTCCAGGTAAATACTGGCATCTTCGACGGTTTCTAGGAGTGCTTTGTACAAATCAAGGGATTTTTTCTCATGATTGAGGCTCTCACTCAAGATTGCTTTGATATTATGTTCATAGCTTTCCTCGATGGGGGCAATTTTTAGGCTAGGATGACCTTCTAAACCGGTGAGAATTTCCCCAACTTGTTGCGCGTGGGTGAGGGACTCCGTGGCCTGGGTCTGGAAAAATTGGACGATGGGGATGCGATGGGGACCTGTCACCATCAGGGAATAGTGGGTATAACGGACAACTCCCGCTAGTTCAAATTCCATGATTTCGTTTAGTTGTTCGATGGTTTTGTCTCTGTCTAGTTCTCGCATAGGATTCTCAATAATTTTTCTCTAATTGCAATTGTAGCTAATCCAAACCAGCTAAATGAATCTAAAAACCTTGTTGGATAATATCTTTAGGCTTTTTTGCTATCAAACAAGTGCCAGATATTGGAGCAATCGGGGGGAAATTTTAGGCACTTTTTCCTGAAAATGCCTAAAATCCCCCACAACCCCCAAAAAACCTTTTCAGCAAACCCTAGGTGCTGCAAAAAGACTTTAGCTGGGGGAATAGCAACTCAAGAGGTCATTAAAGGTTTCATTTTGCCTTAAACCATCGAAAACAAAGTTATTACGCGCTAATTCGCCGCAAATATCTGGTTCTATGTCTAGAGCTTCCCGTAAACAGTCGATCGCTTTTTGTTGTTGACCGAGGGCGGCATGACAGCAAGCGGCATTATACCACGCATAGCGATCATCTTGATCGATTTTTAACGATTCTTCATAACAGGCGATCGCTTCTGTTAAACGCTGTAATTCCTGTAGGATCACACCCTGTTGATACCAGGACCAGTAATCTTGCGGTCGGATATCGAGGGCGGTACGATAATTAAATAAAGCCTCTTGGGGATTGCCCCAATCCCGGAAAGCGTCGCCGCGACGATACCAGGCCCAATAATCCCGGGGTCGCGCTCCCAAGGCCAGATCATAGGAAGTAATAGCGCGTTCGTAGTTTTTGAGCAATCGATAGGCCTCTCCTTGCCGATAGGCGGCCCAATAGTCCCCCGGACTGTGACTTAGGGCCCGTTGAAAACAAGCGATCGCTTTTTCGTATTCCTTTAGTTCCTGTAGATAAACACAACCTTGATCATACCAAGCCCAATAGTTATCGGCCTTTACCTGTGCGGCGTTAGAGTAACTTTCAGCCGCTTCTTCATACATTCCCAAGTCTTCTAGTATCATACCCCTTTTGTACCATGCCCAATAATCATCTGGATAATATTCTAAGGCTTTTTCGTAGCTGATTAAGGCTCCAAAATAGTCCATTCTTTCTTTTAAAATATTGCCTTGGTCATACCAGTCCCGATAGGTATCCGGACGGCATTCGAGCGCTCGATAGACAGTAAGTAGATAGGTCATAGTTATTAATCTTTAACGGAGTCAGGAGTCAGTCGGCAGGAGAATTAAGAATAAGCATTTAATTAAATGCTCTATTTAACCTGAGCTAGGGATAAGCTAAAACCCTAATTTTTTCGTTCGCTGTCAACCCTATTCTTTTGTGGAATGAGTAGGAAAATAGCCTTAACCAGAACCGAGGTTATTTAGGGATTTTATGCAATTTTATGTCTATTTTTCTCGTTTTTGCACTCTCAAAAATTAATTATGCAAGAACTCTACTGATTACTGTTTACCGATCACAGCAAAAAAGCTCTGGTGTTCCCTAACTAATATAACAAAGAAACGGCGATCAATTGTGATCGCCATTGCTAGTTATACTTTTAGAACAGATTCAGATCCGTTAAAGCGCCGAGACTGCTAGAGGAGACTAACTTGGCGAATTTGCCGAGAATTCCCGTTTTATAGCGTGGGGGACGCGGTTGCCAATGATTACGACGACGGGTTAATTCTTCCTCCGATACATTTAAACTCAAGAGACGCTGACGAGCATCAATAGTGATTTGATCCCCTTCCTCTACCAGAGCAATTGTACCACCAACCGCCGCTTCCGGAGCAACGTGACCAACCACCATGCCATAGGTTCCCCCAGAAAAACGACCATCGGTAATTAATCCCACGGAATCCCCTAAACCGGCGCCGATAATTGCCGAAGTGGGGGCCAACATTTCCCGCATACCCGGTCCACCTACTGGTCCCTCGTAACGGACAACCACCACATCCCCAGCTTGAATTTTTCCGGCTAAAATTGCCTCTAAACAGGTTTCTTCCGACTCAAACACCCGCGCAGGTCCGGTGATGACTGGAGTTTTCACGCCGCTAATTTTGGCCACGGCCCCCTCTGTGGCCAGATTTCCTTTTAAAATGGCTAAATGACCCTCTTTATAGACAGGATTGCTAAAAGGACGGATAACGTCTTGGCCTGAGGGCGGTTGGTCGGGAATATCGGCTAAAATCTCAGCGATAGTCTGACCGCTAATGGTGAGAGCATCCCCGTGTAGTAAACCATTAACCAGGAGAATTTTCATCACTTGGGGAATACCACCGGCTTTGTGCAGATCCACGGTAACGTAACGCCCGGAGGGTTTAAGATCGCAGATAACCGGTACTCGCTGCCGGATAGTTTCAAAATCATCGATCGATAATTCTACTCCCATGGTGCGGGAAATGGCTAAAAGGTGCAGGACAGCGTTAGTGGAACCTCCCACTGCCATAATGACCGAAATAGCGTTTTCAAAGGCTTTACGGGTCAAAATTTGGCTAGGTAGAATCTGTTTTCTAATCGCCTCGACTAAAACCTTGGCCGATTCTTCGGTACTATCGGCTTTTTCCTCATCTTCGGCGGCCATGGTCGAGGAATAGGGTAAACTCATCCCCATGGCTTCAAAAATGGAAGACATGGTATTAGCAGTAAACATTCCACCACAGGAACCGGCGCCGGGGCAAGCGTTGCGTTCAATTCCGATGAGGTCTTCTTCACTGATTTTACCGGCGCTGTACTGTCCCACGGCTTCAAAGGAACTGACCACGGTTAAATCGCAATCTTTGTAGCGACCCGGTTTAATTGTGCCACCATAGACGAAAATAGCGGGAATATTCATCCGGGCCATGGCAATCATTGCTCCCGGCATATTTTTGTCACAACCCCCGATAGCGAGGACTCCATCGAGACTTTGACCATTACAGACGGTTTCAATGGAATCAGCGATTACTTCCCTAGAAACGAGAGAATATTTCATCCCTTCTGTTCCCATGGAAATCCCGTCACTAATGGTGATAGTCCCGAAAAGTTGCGGCATTCCCCCCGCTAATCTGGTGGCTGCTTCGGCACGCATTGCTAAATCATTAATTCCCATGTTACAGGGGGTAATGGTGCTAAATCCGTTAGCGATGCCGATGATTGGTTTGCTAAAGTCCTCATCCCCAAAACCTACCGCTCTTAACATGGCCCGATTAGGACTGCGTTGGGTACCTTGGGTAACAATGCGACTTCTGTAGTTATCTGCCATAACTTTATCTTTCTCCAATGGCGGCTGACGGGTGCGATCGCAGCTCAAGTTCTCTAATCGCACCTTTATTTCTATTTTCTGACTTTTGGCCGCTCTGAGCAGGTTTTAGGACAGCCCATCTCTAAAGAAAATATAAAACTGTGGGATGATTCAGGGGACAGGAGGTAGCAGCGAGATTGTATCATCGATTTGAAAAAAGCTCTAAATCCTGTTTAAAAGGTATAGAAAATGGCGTTGCTGAATCAAGATATGAATACTGATGACGACTGCTCAATCCGTGTTAGGAATAACTGCATTAAATGCCAGCAATAGCTTTATTTATAATGATTGGACTAGAAAACGGGTTTCTTGAAGAAATCCTTTTTCTGGACTTTGACTTTAAGACAAAAAAACGTTTTGCTGACAAACTCTATAAATAAATTAGGTTGTTTTGAAGCATGAAACCCAACGCCTGCTTATGTTAAGCTACCGCTAACCCATCCTGTAAATAATTGTGCCTCCCTAACAATTAATTGAGATTACTTGCTTACAAGCCCGAAATATGATATAGATATTTATATAAAATTGATTCCGTAACCTTTCACTGATTACTGATTACTGAAAGGTTTCCTATCTCAACTAGAAAATTAATTTTTCACTACTACTTATGGTTAATCATGTATTTTTGGCAATTTCGTGTTTATCAGCGTCCTTTGCTGCGTTCCCTACAAACCCATCACGGACTATGGGAAATTAGGGAAGGAATTATTATTCGCTTAGAAGCGGAAGATGGACGTATAGGATGGGGAGAAATTGCTCCTTTACCCGAATTTGGTTCGGAAACATTATCCGCAGCAATATTATTCTGTCAAACTCTCAAAAATCCCCTATCAATAAATTCAATTTTTTCTATTCCTGAACAATTTCCCGCTTGTCAATTTGCCTTTGAATCAGCTTTAGAAGATTTAAGTATAGAGAATCAATCAAGAGAATTAGAACCGAAAAATTATAGTTATTTATTACCGACTGGTGCGGCAGTATTTCCCAGTCTAGATGATATTCTAGCCGCTCATAAAACTAATACTTATAAATGGAAAATTGCAGTTAATTCTCTCAAGCAAGAGTTAAACTTATTTGAAAAATTAATTGACCGATTACCCAGAGAAATTAAATTGCGTTTAGATGCCAATGGGGGATTAAGTATTGCTGAGAGTAAAATCTGGTTAAAAATTGCCGATGAATGTCAAATAATTGAATTTATCGAACAACCTTTACCCCCATCTCAATTAGCGGAAATGTTGCAATTAAGTCAAGATTTTACCACGGGAATTGCCTTAGATGAATCCGTAGCTAATCTTCGACAAATAGAGGAATGTTATCAACGGGGATGGCGAGGAATTTTTGTGATTAAACCTGCCATTACTGGTTCAATGCAAGGGTTAAGAAATCTCTGGAAAAAATATCCCTTAGATTTAGTATTTTCTTCGGTTTTAGAAACTAATATTGGCAGAAAATCCGCTTTACGTCTAGCACGAGAATACCCCAGAAAAGAGCGAGCTTTAGGTTTTGGTGTACAACAATGGTTTAATAATAGTGACCCCGATTGGTTAGGAAAACTGTGGACAACATCAGCAAACAATTAGCATATCTCAGTCAAAAAGATTGGTTATATGGATACAATAGCCAAAAATTTTATCAATTATATCAGTCCTATTCTCGGCAATTTATTGCCGCAGATAATCATCGATTAACTATACTGCTTGCTGAAGACAATCTCATTAAATTTTTAGCCATATTCTTGGCTGCTGTCAGGGTCAAAAGTTGCCTATTTCTAGCTAATCCCGATTGGAAAACTAACGAATGGCAGCAGGTTTTCTCTCTGGTGCAACCCGATTATATTTTTGGCAAAAATATCAAGGTTTATCACCAGAATTTTTCTCCTGTCAATTCCTTGATTAATTCTCTGATGATACCCACGGGAGGAACCTCGGGAAAAATTCGCTTTGCTATCCATAACTGGTTAACTTTAACTGCTTCTGTTAAAGGTTTCTCTGAATATTTTCAAGTCAAGCAGGTTAACTCTTTTTGCCTACTACCTTTATATCATGTTAGTGGTTTAATGCAGTTTCTGAGAAGTTTTTTAACGGGGGGAGATTTTGCTGTTATTCCTTACCATAAAATCAAACAAAAGCGGATAAATAATCTCAATCTTCAAGATTATTTTATCTCTTTAGTACCTACTCAATTACAATTCTTTCTAGAAAATGATCCTCGCTGGTTAGCCAATTTTAAAACAGTTTTACTAGGAGGTTCCCCTGCGTGGCCATCTTTATTAGAAAAAGCTAGAGAATATAATATTTCCCTATCTACCACCTATGGAATGACGGAAACTGCCTCACAAATTGTCACCCTTAAACCGGAAGATTTTCGACGAGGTAATAATAGTAATGGACAGCTATTACCCCATGCTCAGATAAAAATTAATCCCGATAACCAGAAAATTATTATTGAAGCAAAATCTTTATTTTTAGGCTATTATCCCCATCTTAATCAAGCAAGCTACTTCGAGACGGATGACTTAGGTTATTTCGATGAAAGTAGTTATTTATATATCATTGGTCGCGATAGTCAAAAAATAATTACTGGAGGAGAAAACGTTTATCCTTTTGAGGTAGAAACTGCTATTAGACAAACTAATTTAGTTAAAGATGTAGTGATTTTAGGGATGCCAGATTCTCGATGGGGACAGGTAATTGTCGCTTTTTATGTCCCCGTTAATTCTCAGATAAACCAGACAAGTATTCAATCCCAGATTAAAAATAAATTAGTCAATTACAAACTGCCGAAATATTGGATAAAATTACCAGAGATACCAAAAAGTCCCCAGGGTAAGATTAATCAAACCACTTTAATTAAATTAGCTGAAACTTTTTTGACACCGAGTCAAACCCCGGACGATAATTATAACAGTTATCTTAATGGTGCGCCAATTCAAAAATGAAACGCATCAACCTCAAGAGTTGACAAAAAAAGGCCCATCAGGTACTGTCTGATCATTAACAAAAACAAATCAGACCCAAAAACGAAACACCCAACATCTTAACATAGAACAAAGAAACTTGTTCTACCAACTTAGTCAGCAGCAATTCTCATTTTAAGGTTTCATGACATTAAAACCCTTGCACCTAGAGGGGTTAATAATTCTTAACGAATCTCTAGATCGCTGAAACAACGCAAAATCGTTTCAAAATGAGAATTGCTGCTTAGTCAGGAGGGAAATTTATCTCAACGGCAAATGGAGCTCTAGCTCGAATGTCATCAAAGCACGTATCACGAGAATTAAGAAGAAATCAAAGTTCTCTGGGCTGCTATCTACCTGACACAGCACAATCTGAAAACGAGACGCGCACCAAAAATGCCAAACAACCCTTTTAAAATGTCAGCGAGTCGGCCTTAGAGTTGGTGAAAAAAGAATTGAAAGATTATCATAGTCCCGAACAAATAACAGGTCGTCTGAAAAGAGCCAGTCAAGAATCGCTCAGTCATGAAACCATCTATCAGAACTATCGAAACTGTGGAAAATATCAAGAATACCTACGTCAAGGACAAGGAAAAAGAAAGAGTTGAAATGGAGCAAAAAGTAAGCGTGGAGCGATTCCAGTGCGTGTAGATATCAGCGAGCGACCAGTAATTGCTGACCAGAAAACTGAAATCGGTCATTGGGAAAGTGACATAATAATTGGAAGCAATCATCTAGGAGTTCTCGTTACTCACGTGGAGAAAGCCTCGAAATTTTTAGTAGCAGGATTAGCCAAAAACAAAACCGCATCGGAAATCAATAGAGTCACAGAAAAACTTTTCCAAAAACCCCAAATACAGTACAATTATTACAGTTAAGGGTTTGAAAGGCCTAGGATGATGGCAAAGCAATCAAGGGCAATCGCGGTAACAGAACATGATAATAAGTGTCCCGAATGTCTGCACTTGGAGATTTCGGGAGAACCCCTTGCGCTTGAGTCTAAGGGTGTTTTTTCCCGTTTCAAAAAATCTGAACCAGAGGCGTTTTCCCTATCGGTGCGGATTATTTTTAATGAGCAGTGGCTTGATTTTCGCTTTGGACGGGTTAAGTTTGGTTTGCGGGGGGGAGAGTTACGCTTAAAACTGGAGAATGGCCAAATGCCTTCTGAGTTGAGAAATGAAGCGTTGAAAAAGATTTTAGCAAGGGAGTTGGAGATTGAACGTCAGTTAGGAGGAGAACAGGAAAGCAAGTCTCAACTAGAAGGAACTGTAACTCCTGATTTATCGAAGGCAAGCTTCAAGGGAGTTAGAGAACAGCGTCGGAAAGAGTCCCAGGGGGATAAGTTTCAGCTTAAAATAGCGCAAATTAGTCACAAGGGAGCAAATAATCAGCCTGTGTGGGTGTTCGAGAATAGGACAGGTGAGCCTGTTTTGATTGGGGAATTAGCGGATTCCCTGGGTAAAATGTTAATTGCGGGTGTTCCCTGGAGCGTTGAAGCGACATTTACTCCTGAAATGCGTCAGGTTGTGATTACGGGTTTAGAAAATTTATTTAAAGATGATATTTATCGACACGAAAAATTAAACATATTTGAGTTAGCCTTAGCTAAGTTATTTTTAAAGCATAAAACCCAACCCTATCTAAGTCGTCAGGTATTACGTTATGAGTGATGCAGATTTTATTCGAGAAGTTGAAGAACTGTACCTGCGTCTTGCTAATGCAGATACAGATGATCTAGTTGAGTTAGCTAAACTTGCGGGTTTAGACCCTAAAACAGATTTAGCCGACTCTGTTTGGGTTCCCTATCCCAGCTTTGGGGAATTTCGCCAGAACACCTTAGCGGCGGTGGTGCTGACAGATTATCTAGAAGAGCATGGGATAGAGGTAGATGCTGCGGCGGCTGATAATGCTCAAGTGGTACTACCCAAGCTAGGTAAACTAGAAGCTATATTGATTCCTCAAGAGTCTGGTGAAGAACTGTTAGATTTAAGCCAAATTAGGGTCGAAATTGACCTAAATCCGGCAACCCTAGCCTATATTTTAGTCGAGTTAGGGGAAGGAGGAGCTTGGTTAACTGGGGTTCTGTTGAGTTCGGATCTGCGCCAGGATTTCCCAGAAGGCGGCGCGGTGTCCTTGGCGATGAGGAAACCTATATCGGCGCTGTGGGAAGCTTACCATCGGTGGGAAAACTGTCAGCAAATCATGGCGCAGTATATCGATAAACAAGGCTGGTCAGCGGAACAGCGAGCGGAGGTAATCACGGTGTTAAACTGGGTCTGGGACTATCGGCAGGACTATGAGCGTCCGACGCTATTAAAGGAGTTTTTAGAAGAGAAGGCCAGCGAGAATCATGAGAATTTTAAACCCTTAGTCTCGCGTCCAGAAGGGGTAAGGGAAGCAACGCCTAAGCCGTCTTCAGAGGGTGCGGTGGACTGGCTAGAGGTGGCGATGGATTTGCTTGATGAATTGGGAAAATGTATTTAAAAATAATAATATCAGAATGTAGGGTGCGTTGGGGGTACGGGCGAAGCATTCGGATAGGAAATCTAGGGTTTCAGTAATAGGTTATTGTCCGAATGCTTCGCCCCTACTCAATCATCTAACAATCCGTCGTAACGCACCACACCTATCATTAATTTAACTTCGTTATAACATATAATTAATTGTCAAGAGTTCTTATCTGATTAGGTAGGCGTTAAAAATTATCAGATGCCCCCCTTATCAAGGGGGGACTAAGGGGGGATCAACACCCCCCTTATCAAGGGGGGACTAAGGGGGGATCAAACCCAAAATCTATCTTCAATTTAATTAGAACCACTACTACTAAAAACAATCATGAACGAAGCAAGAATAGAAGCTTACTTAGCCCTAATCCAAGCGCTCCTCCAGTGCGAAAATGGTCAGGAACCAGCACTATTACAAGCTAACGCGGAATTAGTTGATGCAGGCTTAGTCGCTGTGATGGAGCAGTATGCAGGCTTCTTAGAACAGCAAGGAGACAGCAATAACGGGAGATGGTTGCTGAATATGGCGCAACAGTTAGAGCAAATTTTAGACCCGCCAAGAGATAACCAAAACCTCTACATCAGTTTTTTAGAAACCCTACTGCAAACTGTCGAGGAAAGTGACGGAAACCGCCAAGTAATTTATCCCCTGCTCGACAATAACCTCCATCTCTTAGATGAAAACTTAGTTAACCTCCTCCGTGCTTGGGGAAATGATACCAAGGAACAAGCCAGTCCAGAGGAAACTTACGGACTAGCGGCAATACTCTATTACCTTGCTGATGCTTTTCGTGAATTTCCTAAAGGTAATCCGGGCATTAACCTAGCCATTGCCGTCTATGGATACGAGTTTTGTGCTGCAACTAAACGCCAACCGGGATTAGAAAGGGATTTAGCCGTTACCCTCAATAATCTCGGCATAGCCTACCTCACCCAAGCCCAACTGGGGCAAGAGCCAGTGGCCAACCTAGAACGGGCGATCGCCGCCTATACCGAAGCCACCACCATCTTCCGCCAACCCGGATTAGAAAGGGATTTAGCCCAAACCCTCAATAATCTGGGCGTAGCCTACCTCACCCAGGCCCAACTAGGGAAAGAGCCGGTAGCCAACCTAGAACGGGCGATCGCCGCCTATACCGAAGCCACCACCATCCGCCGCCAACCCGGATTAGAAAGCGATTTAGCCCAAACCCTCAATAATCTGGGCAATGCCTACGGCGTCCAAGCCCAACTGGGGCAAGAGCCGGTAGCCAACCTAGAACGGGCGATCGCCGCCTACACCGAAGCCACCACCATCCGCCGCCAACCGGGATTAGAAAGGGATTTAGCCCAAACCCTCACTAATCTCGGCATAGCCTACGACACCCAAGCCCAACTAGGGAAAGAGCCGGTAGCCAACCTAGAACGGGCAATCGCCGCCTACACCGAAGCCACCACAACTTACCGCCAACCCGGATTAGAAAGGGAGTTAGCCGGAACCCTCACTAATCTGGGCAATGCCTACCTCACCCAAGCCGAACTAGGGAAAGAGCCGGTAGCCAACCTAGAACGGGCGATCGCCGCCTACACCGAAGCCACCACCATCTTCCGCCAACCCGGATTAGAAAGGGATTTAGCCCTAACCCTCACTAATCTGGGCAATGCCTACCGCACCCAGGCCCGACTGGGGAAAGAGCCGGTAGCCAACCTAGAACGGGCGATCGCCGCCTACACCGAAGCCACCACCATCCGCCGCCAACCCGGATTAGAAAGGGATTTAGCCCAAACCCTCACTAATCTGGGCAATGCCTACAGCACCCAGGCCGAACTAGGGAAAGAGCCGGTAGCCAACCTAGAACGGGCGATCGCCGCCTATACCGAAGCCACCACCATCTTCCGCCAACCCGGATTAGAAAGGGAGTTAGCCGGAACCCTCAATAATCTGGGCAATGCCTACAGCACCCAAGCCCAACTAGGTCAAGAGCCGGTAGCCAACCTAGAACGGGCGATCGCCGCCTATACCGAAGCCACCACAACTTACCGCCAACCCGGATTAGAAAGGGATTTAGCCTCTACCCTCACTAATCTGGGCAATGCCTACCGCACCCAAGCCGAACTAGGGAAAGAGCCGGTAGCCAACCTAGAACGGGCGATCGCCAATTATCGAGAAGCACTTTCCTTTCTCAACCCCGCTCTCTTACCGGCTGACACCCTGAGAACTGGGCGCAACTTAGGCAATCTCGGTTTCCAGCAGGGTTGGTGGGACATTGCCCTAGAAGGCTACACCGTCGCCGTGGAAGCCGTTGAACAAAGCCGGGCCTGGGCAACCAGTGAAGCCCTTCGCCAAGAGATTGTCCGCAAGTCTATCGGTGTTTATGAAAACCTAATCCAAGCCGCCGTTAACCAAGGCGACCTCTCCCTGGCGTTGCGAACCGTCGAACGTTCCCGCTCCAAACGCCTCGCCGACCTGATCGCTGTGGGCGACCTCTACGCCGATGGGCGCGTTCCCCCAGAGATCCAAGCCTGGTATCAGCAGGTTAAGGATAGCCGTCAGATCCAATCCCAACTCCGTCAAAACCCCCTCGACCAGCCCGGATTCACCCAGAAACCCCAACCCTACCCCATCGGTAACACCCGCGCCAGCTTTGCCACAGAACAACTCCAGGCCGCCGAAGCCGCTGAACGTCAAGCCTGGGACGCTCTCTACCGCTTTGATGCCATCACCGCCCAACTTCAGCAACCCCAACCCCAACCCCGACTCGATGAACTAACGGCGCTGCTTCCATCCCCCCAGACTGCCCTCCTCAGCTTCTACACCACCGCCACCCATACCCACATCTTTGTCCTGCGTCGCCCCGCCCAGGATGGCGGGGAATGGGTCAACTGCCACACTATTCCCAATCCCCCGGAGTCCGCCAACGACTTGCAAAACTGGCTGATCGACAACTGGGTTAACCCCTACATTGCGATTAATCAAGCAGAGACCGCCCAATCCCGCCAGCAGCGTCGGCATGAGTGGCACCAAGCTATGGCCACTCGTCTGCAAGAACTGGCAACCCGCCTGCAATTCGACACCCTCATCCAACAGCACCTCCAGGGCATCACTGAGTTAATTCTGATTCCCCACCTGTTCCTGCACCAAATTCCCTTCGACCTTCTACCCACCGCCCAAGGTCAACTACTGGGCGATCGCTTTCGCCTTCAGTTTGTCCCCAGTACGAAAATTCTCGGACTGTGCCAAGAGCGATCGCAACCCACTCCCGACACCCTGGGGATTGTGGAAAACACCACAGAGGATTTGCCCTATACTCCCCTAGAGTGTGAGTGGGTCGCCCAAACCTGGAACGTGCCTCGCCAACGGCGGCTACAGGGGCGCACAGTCACCCCCGACTCTTATCTGCAATTGCTGAAACAAGTGCAGGCTTTGCTCTCCAGCCACCACGCCACCAGCCGCCCCGATGATCCCCTCAACTCCCACCTCGTCCTAGCCGAAGAGCAAAAAGTCACCCTCCGGGATTTACTTAGTCCCCTGTGGCGTTTTCCCGAATTGTCGGAAGTGTTTCTCTCCTGTTGTGAAACCGGTCTCAGTTTTGCCACTTCCCGAGATGAAGAGGGAAACCTGCGACGGGAATTACTGGACGAACCCCTCAGCTTAGGTACAGGCTTTCTGCTGGGGGGCGCTCGTGCTGTGATCAGTAGTCATTGGGCGGTGGCTGATCTAGCGACGGCGCTGTTTTCCCGGGAGTACCATCGCGCACGACGGGCCGGAGAGGAACGTTTAACGGCTCTACATCAGGCTCGTCAAGCGTTGCGGGAGACTTGCCAAAAAGACTGGCGGGACCGTTTGACAGCCGATTATCAGCAGGCTTTCCAGACTTGGCAACAAATGCGCCAAACTAAGGATCCCAACGTCAATGCTGCTCAAGCCAATTATCAGAAAATCGGCGAATTGATCAAGTGGCTTGACGATTTTGCTCCCGATGCAGTGCCTTTTCAGGATTATCGTTACTGGGGGGCGTTTTATTGTCTGGGACTTCCTTAAAATTAGGAATTATTTCCTTGTTGCAAGTAAAATGTAGTAAAATGTAGGGTGCGTTAGACGGCGACAATCTCTGCTTAAACTTGAATCTAACAATCCGTCGTAACGCACCACACCTATCATTAATTTATTTGGTGCGTTGCTAGAGAAAAACTTGGGGTACGGGCGAAGCATTCAGATAGGAAATCTACGGTTTCAGCGATAGGTTATTGCCCGAATGCTTCGCCCCTACAGGATTCTCAAAACCTTGTACCTGTTTTGCAAAAAAATATCCTAAAACTCTTATCTAGTCTATATTTCACATTTATTCAGTAAACCCTAATTAAATAAATGTTCCAGCCAGGGGAAAAACTATGACAACTCTCGACATTTTACCAGAAGTTACCTGTCCCCCCACCGATTTATGGAGTGATGAACCACCCTTGGAAAGTGATTTACACCTGCAACAGATCATAATTCTCCTCAATTGTCTAGAATTATTATGGCAAGAGAAAAACGATTACTACGCTTCCGGTAATCTGACTATCTACTATAACGAAGAACAACTGAAAAAGCGCGATTTCTGCGGTCCTGATTTTTTTGTGGTTTTAGATACAGAAAAACGTCCCCGCAAAAGTTGGGTGGTTTGGGGAGAACAGGGTAAATATCCCAATGTAATCGTCGAGATTCTCTCCGATTCTACGGCTAATATTGACCGCACTAAAAAGAAAATTCTCTACCAAAATACTTTTCGCACTCCTAATTATTTTTGGTTCGATCCTAATACGTTAGAATTGCAAGGATTTAGACTAATTGAGGGACAATATCAAGCTATTTCTGCCAATGAGCAGGGTTATCTCTGGAGTGAAGAGTTAGGATTATATTTAGGCATATTTGACCGTAAACTGCGTTATTTTACTGTCGATGGTCAATTGGTTCCCACACCCCAAGAAGCTGAATTACAGGAAAGACAGGCAAAGGAACAGGCTCTTTTAGAAAAGGAACAGGAAAGACAGGCAAAAGAACAAGCTCTTGTAGAAAAAGAACAGGCTCTTTTAGAAAAAGAACAAGAACGACAAGCTAAGGAAAAATTAGCGGCAAAATTACGAGAATTAGGCATCAACCCCCAGACAATTTAGCTGGTTAAAATTCCCCATCCCTAATTCCTACTGTTATAATTAGATAAATGTTCCAGCCAGGGTAAAAACTATGACAACTCTCGACATTTTACCAGAAGTTACCTGTCCCCCCACCGATTTATGGAGTGATGAACCACCCTTGGAAAGTGATTTACACCTGCAACAGATCATAATTCTCCTCAGTTGTCTAGAATTATTATGGCAAGAGAAAAACGATTACTACGCTTCTGGTAATCTGACTATCTACTATAACGAAGAACAACTGAAAAAGCGCAATTTCTGTGGTCCTGATTTTTTTGTGGTTTTAGATACAGAAAAACGTCCCCGCAAAAGTTGGGTGGTTTGGGGAGAACAGGGAAAATATCCCAATGTAATCGTCGAGATTCTTTCCGATTCTACGGCTAATATTGACCGCACTAAAAAGAAAATTCTCTACCAAAATACTTTTCGCACTCCTAATTATTTTTGGTTCGATCCTAATACGTTAGAATTGCAAGGATTTAGACTAATTGAGGGACAATATCAAGCTATTTCTGCCAATGAGCAGGGTTATCTCTGGAGTGAAGAGTTAGGATTATATTTAGGCATATTTGACCGTAAACTACGTTATTTTACCGTCGATGGTCAATTGGTTCCCACACCCCAAGAAGCTGAATTACAGGAAAGACAGGCAAAGGAACAGGCTCTTTTAGAAAAAGAACAGGAAAGACAGGCAAAGGAACAGGCTCTTTTAGAAAAAGAACAGGAAAGACAGGCAAAAGAACAAGCTCTTGTAGAAAAAGAACAGGCTCTTTTAGAAAAAGAACAAGAACGACAAGCTAAGGAAAAATTAGCGGCAAAATTACGAGAATTAGGCATTAACCCCCAGACAATTTAGCTGGTTAAAATTCCCCATCCCTAATTCCTACTGTTATAATTAGATAAATGTCCCAGCCAGGGGAAAAACTATGACAACTCTCGACATTTTACCAGAAGTTACCTGTCCCCCCACCGATTTATGGAGTGATGAACCACCCTTGGAAAGTGATTTACACCTGCAACAGATCATAATTCTCCTCAGTTGTCTAGAATTATTATGGCAAGAGAAAAACGATTACTACGCTTCTGGTAATCTGACTATCTACTATAACGAAGAACAACTGAAAAAGCGCAATTTCTGTGGTCCTGATTTTTTTGTGGTTTTAGATACAGAAAAACGTCCCCGCAAAAGTTGGGTGGTTTGGGGAGAACAGGGAAAATATCCCAATGTAATCGTCGAGATTCTTTCCGATTCTACGGCTAATATTGACCGCACTAAAAAGAAAATTCTCTACCAAAATACTTTTCGCACTCCTAATTATTTTTGGTTCGATCCTAATACGTTAGAATTGCAAGGATTTAGACTAATTGAGGGACAATATCAAGCTATTTCTGCCAATGAGCAGGGTTATCTCTGGAGTGAAGAGTTAGGATTATATTTAGGCATATTTGACCGTAAACTACGTTATTTTACCGTCGATGGTCAATTGGTTCCCACACCCCAAGAAGCTGAATTACAGGAAAGACAGGCAAAGGAACAGGCTCTTTTAGAAAAAGAACAGGAAAGACAGGCAAAGGAACAGGCTCTTTTAGAAAAAGAACAGGAAAGACAGGCAAAAGAACAAGCTCTTGTAGAAAAAGAACAGGCTCTTTTAGAAAAAGAACAAGAACGACAAGCTAAGGAAAAATTAGCGGCAAAATTACGAGAATTAGGCATTAACCCCCAGACAATTTAGCTGGTTAAAATTCCCCATCCCTAATTCCTACTGTTATAATTAGATAAATGTCCCAGCCAGGGGAAAAACTATGACAACTCTCGACATTTTACCAGAAGTTACCTGTCCCCCCACCGATTTATGGAGTGATGAACCACCCTTGGAAAGTGATTTACACCTGCAACAGATCATAATTCTCCTCAGTTGTCTAGAATTATTATGGCAAGAGAAAAACGATTACTACGCTTCTGGTAATCTGACTATCTACTATAACGAAGAACAACTGAAAAAGCGCAATTTCTGTGGTCCTGATTTTTTTGTGGTTTTAGATACAGAAAAACGTCCCCGCAAAAGTTGGGTGGTTTGGGGAGAACAGGGAAAATATCCCAATGTAATCGTCGAGATTCTTTCCGATTCTACGGCTAATATTGACCGCACTAAAAAGAAAATTCTCTACCAAAATACTTTTCGCACTCCTAATTATTTTTGGTTCGATCCTAATACGTTAGAATTGCAAGGATTTAGACTAATTGAGGGACAATATCAAGCTATTTCTGCCAATGAGCAGGGTTATCTCTGGAGTGAAGAGTTAGGATTATATTTAGGCATATTTGACCGTAAACTACGTTATTTTACCGTCGATGGTCAATTGGTTCCCACACCCCAAGAAGCTGAATTACAGGAAAGACAGGCAAAGGAACAGGCTCTTTTAGAAAAAGAACAGGAAAGACAGGCAAAGGAACAGGCTCTTTTAGAAAAAGAACAGGAAAGACAGGCAAAGGAACAGGCTCTTTTAGAAAAAGAACAGGAAAGACAGGCAAAAGAACAAGCTCTTTTAGAAAAAGAACAAGAACGACAAGCTAAGAAAAGATTAGCGGCAAAATTACGAGAATTAGGCATCAATCCCCAGACAATTTAGCTGGTTAAAATATATAAACGGCGATCAATAACCCCTTGAGTTACAATTATCTTGATTTGACTGGATAGACCTGAATGCAACTCACTCCCGAACAATACAAAGAAAAAATGCAGCGCCGCAAGGCAATCCAAGAGGAACGTTTAGCCGAAAAAATCGCCGAAAAAGGTTTAATTATCGTTAATACCGGCGATGGTAAGGGAAAAACCACGGCAGCACTCGGTATGGTTTTACGTTCCCTCGGTCATGGTTACAAAGTGGCGGTGGTACAATTTATCAAAGGTGCTTGGGAACCTGCCGAACAAAAGATTTTTAGTGTTTGGGGGGAACAAATCGAGTTTTATGCTATGGGGGAAGGTTTCACCTGGGAAACTCAAGATAAAGAAAGAGATATAGAGAAAGCCCAAGAAGCATGGCAAAAAGCCCTAACTTTTCTCGAAAATCCCCAATATAAATTAATTTTACTCGATGAGATCAATATCGCCCTTAAATTCGGTTATCTGGATATTCAGGAAGTTATCGCTGGTTTAGCCCGAAAACCCGCTAATTGTCACGTTATTCTCACTGGTAGAGGAGCTTTACCGGAATTAATCGAGATAGCGGATTTAGTCACGGAAATGAAGTTAATTAAACATCCCTTTCGTCAACAGGGAGTGAAAGCGCAACCCGGCATCGAATTTTAACTACTGCTTAAGCGTTGTACCGTCTCTCCCGACAATAATCGATGAGTTTCGGCGAGAAGATAAGGAATTTTATTAGCGTGGGGACTAGCGGCTAAACAGGCAGTTAAATCGAGTTTTTCCACCTCTTTTGCTTGTTGACCGGGAAACCAATGATCCCCATTCCCCAAGAGATTGTATCTGGCCTTAGCAAAGTCGATCATATCGTAGGCGATAGCGAGATTGTGTAACCAGACGATAGAAGGAATATTGATGTGATTGGGGGTATTTTCCCAGCTAGGTAAACCCAAAGACCAAGTTTTCACCCAATTATCGCCTAAACAGTTGATCATCTCCCCTTGCAATCTCTCGATAATTGCCGGTAAAATCTTCTCGGACCGATCGAGTAAGGGTAAAGTTTTCAGGTGTTCATCAAAATCTGTGGGTTGCGCTGCACCGATACTCAGGGTATGAACGGCCGGATGACTGAGACAGAATAGGTCATTAAAAACCATCGGACTGAGAGGAGAACAGAGAGCGACGAGCTTAGGGGGAGGATTGTAGAGATGGCCACCCTTATCGGAGGGACTAATGATAAAAACCCCCATATCGTGCTGTTTTGCTGCTTCTATGGCCGGCCAGTTATTCTGAAAAATATAGTACCAGTGCAAATTGACATAATCGTAACAATTTGTTGCAATAGTCTTGACAATTACATCAGTTGGTGCATGGGTGGAGAAACCGATAAAACGAACTTTTCCCTGTTGCTGTAATTTTTTCGCCTCTTGCCAACAACCGCCCTCGGCCATAGTATCATCGAGAATTTCAGCCGTGTTGATGCCATGGATACCCAACAAATCCACATAATCTAACCGTAAAAATTGCAGGGATTGCTCAAATTTACGGCGAAATTCCCGCACATCTTGACTAGGAGAAACTTTCGTCTGCACGATAATCTTATCCCTCGGTAGTTGCGGCAAAATTTTGCCCAATTGCATCTCGGAAGTGCCGTAACCCCTAGCGGTTTCGATGTGATTAATCCCCACTTCCAGAGATTTATTGATAATTGCCTCTAAATTGCCTTGATTCTCGTCGGGAATTTGCGACATCGGCACATCCTGCCACTGAAATTGATAGCGCATTCCCCCACAGGAAAACACTGGCATTTGTAGATTAGTGCGACCGAAACGACGATACTGCATATATTCAGTTATCAGTGGGAATTATGAATTATGAATTATGAATTATGAAGTGGGGAGATGGGGTTTTAGGGTTTTGGGGTTTTGGGGTATTAGTTAAAACTTCCCTATTTCCCCATTCTCCCATTCCCTATCCCCTGTTCCCTGTTCCCTAAATTTAATCGGGTAAAGTGAGAATTTCAACACCGGTTTCGGTGACGGCGATGGTGTGTTCAAATTGGGCTGAAAGTTTACCATCTTTAGTAATAGCAGTCCAACCGTCTTTTAAGAGAATATGTTGCCAAGTTCCCTCATTAATCATTGGTTCAATAGTAAATACCATGCCGGGGCGAATTGTTTTGCCTTTGCCGCGAATGCCGTAGTGGGGAACCTGCGGACCGGTGTGAAAAACATTACTGATACCATGACCGACAAAATTTCTAACCACTGAAAATCCTTGTCCTTCGGCGTATTCTTGGATGGCCGCGCCGATATCGCCGATTTTACCCCCCGGCTGCACTGCATCTATGCCTCTTTGCAGACATTCTCTAGTCACTTCTACTAACTTTTTGGCCAGGGGGGAGGGAGTACCGACAAAGAAAGTCTGCGAAGTATCGCCGTGATAACCTTCTAAAATCGGGGTGACATCGATGTTAATAATATCCCCATCTTTGAGAATTTGATCGGCACTGGGGATGCCGTGACAGATAACCTCGTTAATGCTAGTACAGATGGACTTAGGAAAGCCATGGTATCCTAGGGGCGCACTTTTGGCTCCATGGGCGCGAGTCCAACGTTCTGCCTCGTCATTGATTTCTAGGGTACTTACCCCCGGTTTAACCATATCTGCGAGATGGTCTAAGAGTTTAGCTGCTAATCGTCCGGCTCGACGCATTTTTTCAATTTCCCGGGAGGAGAGTAAGGTGATGGTATCGTTGCCCATGAATTATCCGACTGTTAAGAAAGATTCTTGTTACATTTCTTATCCTAGCAAAATCGGGCAGCCTTATGGTTTCGGGGATTGGGTTATGGGAGTGGGGTGTGGGGTGTGGGGTGTGGGGTGTGGGCTTCGGCCGTGAGCTCAGCGTTCGACCGAGCTCACGCCGAGGTCCGAACGGGTGTGGGGTGTGGGGAAGTGGGGAGAACAAAGCTGCCTTTTGCCTTTTGCCTTTTGCCTTTTGCCTTTTGCCTTTTGCCTTTTGCCTTTTGCCTTTTGCCTTTTGCCTTTTGCCTTTTGCCTTTTGCCTTTTGCCTTTTGCCTTTTGCCTTTTGCCTTTTGCCTTTTGCCTTTTGCCTTTTGCCTGTCCTGATATGTAGCGCATACTCAACGGATTTAGTATCAGACCCTACAGATAAACGTTTTTGTTGTCCTTTCGCCCATCAGTTTGATGTATTTTCGATAACATTCAACTTTAGAATTCTTAATTATATATATCAACTTTTTTTGAAATAATATTATGTAGTTATTGACTGATAACGGGGACAGAGACAATGAGTAAAAGCGACAAAAATTCTGTGAAAATGGTATTTTCTGCGTTAAGTATTTTTGGAATTAGCCTACTGTCGGCCTGTGGCATAGGGGAATCTCCAGCTAACAAATCAATTAAAATTGATGGTTCTAGTACCGTATACCCGATTACCCAGGCCGTGGCCGAGAAATTCAAAAGCAGTCAACCGGGTACAGCAGAAGTGAGCGTAAAATTTTCGGGAACCACTGGGGGATTTCGGGAATTCTGTGAAGGAAAAACTGATATTAGCAATGCCTCTCGACCGATTCAAGCCGATGAGATGTCCCTGTGTAATCGCTATGGCGTAAGATATATTGAATTACCCGTGGCTTTTGATGCCTTAACTGTAGTCGTTAATCAGGAAAATAACTGGATTGATAGCATTACCCTAGAAGAATTAAAGAAAATGTGGGAACCGGCTGCTGAGGGTAAAATTACCAATTGGAATCAAATCAGACCGGAATTCCCCAATAAACCCCTAAATCTCTTTGGTGCAGGCCAAGATTCCGGAACTTTTGACTATTTTACCGAAGCTGTGGTCGGTAAATCCGGTGCTAGTCGTAAGGATTATGTAGCCAGCGAGGATGATAACACTTTAGTCCAGGGAGTCAGTCAAGATCCGAATGCTCTTGGTTACTTTGGACTAGCTTATTATGAACAAAATCCCCAAAAATTGAAAGCTTTAGGCATTGATAGCGGTAAAGGGGCGATTTTACCCTCTAGAGAAACCGTAGTTAACTCCCAATATCAACCCCTTGCTCGACCTTTATTTATCTACGTCAATGGGGAGAAAGCGCAAAAAAGCCGAGCTTTACAGGAATTTGTGGAGTATTACCTCGATAATGCCGAGAGTATTGTTAAAGAAGTCGGTTATATCCCCCTAACGGATGAACATTACCATTTAGCCACAGTTACCTTCTTTAACGGTGAAGTGGGAACGGTTTTCGGAGGACAATCGCAATTTGATGTTACCCTAGCGGAATTATTGCGGCAAAAAGCCAAGTTTTAGAGGAGAGCGTTGGGGAGATAATTGCTTTCTCTCCCCAAACAATGGCGATTTTTTAACCAAATCGACCGCTAATATATTCTTTTGTTTTCTCGTGAGTTGGTTCTTGAAACATAATTTTAGTTTGTCCAAACTCCATCAGTTCACCCAAATACATAAAAGCTGTGTAATCAGAAATCCGGGCTGCCTGTTGCATACTGTGGGTGACGATTAAAATGGTAACTTTTTCCTCTAATTTACCAATTAGTTCTTCTATACTATTAGTGGCGATCGGATCGAGAGCGGAAGTGGGTTCATCAAAGAGGATAATTTCAGGATCCGTAACTAAAGCGCGGGCAATACAGAGACGTTGTTGTTGTCCCCCCGATAAATCGTAGGCACTGGTGTTGAGACGATCCTTGACTTCATCCCACAAAGCGGCACCGCGCAAAGCTTGTTCTACTTTATAATCGATAAACTCCCGTTTTTTTTCACCCCTAACCCGCAAACCGTAGGCGACATTTTCGTAAACAGATTTCGGGAAAGGGTTCGGTTTTTGGAAAACCATACCAATCCGCATCCGCACCTCGATCGGATCGACCTTGTGATCTAAAATATTGACGGTATCGATATAAATACCCCCTTCGTAGCGATTAGCGGCATAAAGGTCGTGCATTCGATTAAAACAGCGCAAAAGCGTCGTTTTACCGCAGCCAGAGGGGCCAATTAGAGAGGTTACTTGTCTTTCGGGAATGGTGAGATTGATACTTCGCAAAGCGGGTTTATTGGTGCCAGCGTAGTAAAAGTCAAGGTTTCTCACCTCAGCTTTTGGTTGAAATTCTTTGATATTAGACATCATCGAGGGAAAAATAGAGTTTACCATTTGATACCTTTGCGGAAACGATAGCGGAGATAGATAGCTACAGCGTTCATACCGAGAGTCATCACAATCAACACTGTACCAGCGGCAGCCGCATTGACTTCAAATTCTGGCTCTGGACGAGAAACCCAGTTAAACATCTGGATAGGCATGACTGTAAAGGGTGCTTTCAGCCAATTAAAGTTAATAAAGGGAAAATTTGCTTGTAAAGGAGCATCGGGTAGAAAGGCAATAAACGTGAGCGCACCAATAGTAATCACGGGAGCCGTTTCTCCAATCGCTCTGGAAAGCCCGATGATCACACCAGTTAGGATACTACCGAAGGAGTAGGGAAGAATATGATCGGCCACTACTTGCCATCTACTTGCTCCCACGGCATAGGCCGCTTCCCGGAGACTGTTGGGTATTGCCCGAATTGCCTCTCTGGTGGTGACAATAACCACAGGTAGGATCAGCAAAGCTAGGGTTAAACCGGCGGCAATAATACTTTGTCCGAGATTAAATTGATAGACAAACAAACCGAGGGCGAGTAAACCATAGATAATTGAGGGAACACCCGCTAAATTAGTGACGTTAATCTCAATAATTGCTGAAAGCCAATTTTTCTTACTATATTCTTCCAGATAAATTCCCGCCGCAATACCGAGAGGAATCGCAATCAAGGCTGTTACCAACATCACTAGCAAGGTTCCCACCCAAGCGGAAAGAATACCAGCTTCTTCAGGGTGACGACTAGGAAAAGAAGTAAAAAACTGGGGGGTAATGCGCGGCAACCCTGCTATCATCATCTGGGCAATCAGGATAAAGAGAATTAGGGTAGAGACAAAAATAATCAACAACCCTAAGCCAGAAAATACAGTGCTAATCAGCTTGCGCCTTTCAATATTAGCTCTTAAATTCGATAATTGTTCTTTTTCCATGATTAGTAAACCTCCCGATATTTTTTGGCGAGGAAATAACCGATAATATTAAAGATTAAAGTCAAAATGACTAGCATAATACCGGCGGCAAAAATTGATTGATACTCGATCGAACCGTGGGGTAAATCGCCTAAACTAACCTGAACAATATAAGCGGTAATGGTGGCCGCTTCACTAAAGGGATTGAAGGTTAAATTTGGCTGTAATCCTGCGGCGATCGCTACAATCATCGTTTCTCCCACGGCCCTGGAAACTCCTAAAATATAAGCGGCACTAATACCAGAAATAGCGGCAGGCAAAACCACATTTAAAGCAGTTTGTAAACGAGTTGCTCCGGTAGCGTAGGAACCTTCCCGGAGGGTCAAAGGTACGGCACGCATGGCATCTTCACTGATGGAACTAATCAGGGGAATAATCATTAATCCCATGACCAAACCAGCACTGAGCATATTAAATGAAGGTAAGTCAGGCAAAAAAGTTTGTAGGAAAGGTGTGACATTTAAAAAGGCAAAATAACCATAAACTACTGTCGGTATAGCCGCTAATAATTCTAGACAAGGTTTAACCACTTCTCGCAGACGCGGGGGGGCAAATTCACTGAGATAAATAGCGGCAATTGTTCCCAAAGGAACAGCGACAAACATCGCCACGATCGAAGTGGTTAAGGTTCCCGAAAGTAGCGGTATAATACCATAACGAGGATCGGCAAAAAGCGGACTCCAAACCGTATCGGTTAGGAATTGAATCAGGGGAACTTTCTCGAAAAAATGCACGGATTCTAGAATCAAAACCTCCATAATGCCGATAGTGGTGGCCACAGAGGAAAAAGCCGCCAAAAATAGAATAACTTCAATAATAGTCTCTTTGAGGTTGCGAATCTTTTTGGGAGTAGCTGCCTGAATCCAGACACTCTCTGATTTAATTTCTGGTTTAGTCATGCTTTAAATATCTAGTTGCTGGGTTTTTTAATTCAACTCCAAAAATGGGGAAGATAATCGCTTCCCCATTCCATTTATTGGCAGATAAGCAACTATTCTTTAGCTTCTAGCTGGACAATATCTTGGATTGTTAAACCCACCACATCTCGGCCAACGAATACACTCCCTGTTTTATTATTTCTAAAGTTTCTCATTACCGATTGATAGACATTAGCGGGTAAAGGAACATACTTAACTTCCCGGACTAATTTGGGAGCATTGTTGATGAAAAATTCGACAAAACTTTTTACCTCTGGACGTTTAGCCGCATTAGCATTAACGTAGATAAAAACAGGACGGGAAAGGGGGTTATATTTACCGTTGTTGACATTTTCTGCTGAGGGAGATATGGCTCCTTTGCCGTTATCAATGGCTAGGGCTTTCAGACGACCTTTATTTGCTTCATAATAGGCATAGCCAAAGTAACCTAAAGCGTTACGATCTCTGATAACTCCCTGCACTAGAACGTTATCATCTTCACTGGGGGTAAAGTCGGTGCGACTTTTCTTCGATTCACCGACAATTGCCTCGGTAAAGTAATCGAATGTTCCCGAATCTGCACCTGGTCCGAACAGTTTTAGGTTGGCATTAGGCCATTTAGAATTAACTTGATTCCACTTAGTGATCTTCCCTTGAGCAGCGGGTTCCCACATTTTTTTCAGTTCAGAAACCTTGATGCTATTAAGGGGATTTTGTCTATTGACTACCACTGTTAAAGCATCAAAAGCGATCGGCAATTCTAAGAATTTAACGCCATTTTTAGCGCACAATTGACGCTCAGAATCCTTAATTGGACGAGAAGCATTAGAAATATCCGTTTCACCAGCACAGAATTTTTTAAAACCGCCACCTGTTCCCGAAATACCGACAGTTACTTGTGTCTGACGATTTATCTTTTGAAATTCTTCCGCTACTGCTTCTGTAATTGGGTAAACGGTGCTAGAACCATCAATTTTGATAGTATTGCGGCTTTGGGAATTAACCGCCGGGATGGTGAGAGCTAGGGCTGCTCCTACTGCCGCTAAACCAGCGCTGATTGTCCATCGATTTAGTTTGAATTGGAAATTCTGCATACTCATTTCGCTATTTCGCTAATTATTGCTGGTTCGGAAATCAAAAAATTAACTTTTAGGTTGGATTGTACATGAAACCCTAAAATTATGATCAATTATTTTAGTTAATTTAAGGTTAAGGTTAAGATTTAGTTTGGTTAAATCTAGTTTAAGCTTTGGTTAATTAAGCTTAACTTAAACAAATATCTCTCACATTTTTGGTTATTTAAATTAGTTGATGACCACCCTATTGCAAATTAAAGTCAGTCAAAACGCTCAATAATGTAGTTTTATTAGATAATAACAAGAAAAAATCAGAACAAGTTGATTAACTCATTCCGATAATTGATCTCAAAAAGACTAAAGTAATTAACCAAAACGACCGCTAACATAATCTCTAGTGGACTCTTGGGAAGGATTTTGAAAGATTACCTCGGTGCGATCATATTCCACTAAATAACCTACTTTACCACCTTTTGGGGTCGGTTCAGCATTATAAAAAGCCGTTAAATCAGAAACCCGCGAAGCTTGTTGCATATTATGAGTAACAATAACTATAGTATATTGGGTTTTCAATTCGTGAATTAATTCCTCAATTTTTAGGGTAGAAATTGGATCGAGTGCCGCACAGGGTTCATCCATTAAAACAACTTCCGGTTTAACCGCAATAGCGCGAGCAATACATAACCTTTGTTGTTGTCCTCCCGATAAAGCTAAGCCACTTTCTTTGAGTTTATCTTTAACATCATCCCAGAGAACGGCTTTTTTTAAAGATTCTTCCACTAATTGATCCATATCACCAGTGTAACCATTTAAACGCGCCCCAAAAGCGATATTTTCATAGATAGATTTGGGGAAAGGATTCGGTTTCTGAAAAACCATACCGATGCGACTGCGTAACCCGATAGGATTAACGGAATTACCATAAATATCTTGACCGCGAAAGGTAACTTTTCCCTCAATTTTGGCACTTTTAACCAGGTCATTCATACGATTAAAACAGCGCAAAACCGTACTTTTTCCGCAGCCAGAGGGACCAATAAAAGCGATCGCTTTTTTCTCAGGAATATCAAGGTTAACATCACGAACAGCGAGATTAGAACCATAGTAAACGTTTAAGTTTTTGGTTCTCAAAACCGCATCGGTGACAACATCACTACTATACATAATCTTTAAAGGAATAGGTGTTGGGTGTTTTTTTCAGTGACCAGTGAACAGTAAACAGTAATCAGTGAAAAGAAAACTCCAAACTTGCCACTTTATACTGATAACTGATAACTGATAACTGATAACTGATAACTGATAACTGAATTTAGCCAAAACGTCCACTAACATAATCTTTAGTTGCTTGTTCTTGAGGATCACCGAAGATTTTGTTCGTATGATCAAACTCGACTAAATAACCAATTTTGCCACCTTTATCGGTGGGTTCAGCGTTATAAAAAGCCGTTAAATCTGCTACTCTAGTAGCTTGTTGCATATTGTGAGTAACAATAATAATTGTATAACGTTCTTTTAATTCGTGCATTAATTCCTCAACCTTTAAAGTTGAAATTGGATCGAGTGCCGAGCAGGGTTCATCCATTAATAATACTTCTGGTTGAGCGGCAATAGTACGAGCAATACATAATCTTTGTTGTTGTCCCCCCGATAGGGAAAAACCGCTTTCTTTCAGTTTATCTTTTACTTCTTCCCAGAGAGCTGCCCGACGCAAGGAAGTTTCTACCAATTCATCTAAATCGCCTTTATAACCATTTAATCGCGCTCCGTAAACCACATTATCATAGATGGATTTGGGAAAAGGATTAGGGCGCTGGAACACCATACCGATACATTTTCTGACTTCGACAGGATCCACCTCTTGAGAGTAAATATCCTGGTTATGATAAAAAACTTTGCCGTCAATACGAAAACCGTGAATTAAATCATTGAGACGATTAAAACACCTGAGAATGGTGCTTTTCCCGCAGCCAGAGGGTCCGATAAAAGCGGTGACTCTATTTTTGGGAATATCGATGGAAATATCTCGTACTGCTCGATAATTACCATAGTATATATCAGCCTTATCGACCTTTAAAACGGTTCCTGTAGAATGGGGGTTAGAGTTAGTTAGCATAAATTATTTACCTTGAATTTGGCTAATTGAGGAATCAGAAAGATAGGTAGATTTTTACTTAAATATCCCTTTTTGCTTTTCACTTTTTACTTTACTTAATAGGTTTTCTGGCGCGTGGCTAAACGAGATAAAATGTTAGTTATCAACACCAAAAGCACCAGAATTAAAGCACCTGCCCAAGCTAATTGCTGTTGAGGGGCAAAAGGGGCAGTAGCAAAGTTGAAAACTAGGACCGAAAGGGTGGCAATCGGTTCAAAGACACCCCGAGGCCAAAAGTTAGAGAATAATGCCGTAAAAATTAAGGAGGCGGTTTCCCCGGCAGCCCTAGCAATTGCTAAAGTCACACCGGTTAAAATAGCGGGAACTGCGGCAGGAAGGACGATTTTCAGGACGGTTTGGTAGTTATAGGCCCCTAAACCCATGGCTGCCCAGCGGATGTCTTGGGGAACGATTTTTAAAGCCTCATCGGTGGTTCTAATAATAGTCGGTAACATTAACACCGCTAAACCGATCGAACCGGCCAGGGCAGAAAAGCCTAAAAGGGCTGTTCCTTCGCCAAATAAGGGCGCAACTAACAAACCGTAGGCGAAAACCCCGACAATAATCGAAGGGACACCCGCTAAAACGTTGGTAGCAAAGCGCACACCCTGGGCAAGTTTGTTATCACCGCTAAATTCCGAGAGATAAACCGCCGCTAAAACGCCGATGGGAACTGCGATCGCTGTGGCTAGGGCAACGACGATAATTGTCCCTAAAATGGCATTAGCTATGCCTCCTCCTCCTAACCCCGGCGGTGGCGGTAATTTAGTAAAGAGATTAGCGTTTAAACGACCCACCCCTTGCACAAAAACGAAGCCTAGGACGGCAAAGAGGGGAATCACGGTGACAGCTAAACATAAAGCCGAGAGGACGGTCATAATTGTCCCCAATAGTGATCGAGGACTACTCGGTTTCTTTTTGAGATTATTGCCTAAATTCGCACTATCCATATCAGTTATCAGTGGAAATTATGAATTATGAATTATGAATTATGAAGTGGGGGAGTGAGGAGAAAAAAGCTGCCTTCTGACGGCTTAATACTTAGCTTTGACGCGATTAACGATTAATTCTGCGAAGATATTGACTACTAGGGTCAAAACCAAGAGAACAAAACCCGCATACATGAGCGCCGATACTTGCATTCCCGATGCTTCGGCGAATTGGTTAGCCAATAAGGAAGCGATCGTGTTAGCAGGGGCGAGAATAGAGGCACTAATGCGGTTAGAATTGCCGATAATCATCGTTACTGCCATGGTTTCCCCTAAAGCGCGCCCTAAAGCTAACATAATCCCCCCGACAATCCCAGAAAAAGCGGCAGGAATTAAGACCCGAAAAATCGTTTCCCAACGGGTAGCCCCCAAACCGAGGGAAGCTTGCCTTAGATCCGGCGGTAAAGCGGCCAAAGAGTCACGAGAGATAGCGATAATAATCGGCAGGATCATAATTGCTAAAATAACCCCCGCCGGTAACATCCCCGGACCTCCTAAAGGCGTGCTAAACAGAGGAATCCAACTAAAATTAGCATTTAGCCAGTTACCAAGGGGTCTGAGGATAGGAATCAATACAAATATACCCCATAATCCGTAAACAACACTGGGAATAGCGGCCAAAAGTTGTACGAGAAAAACCAAAATTGTCCGCGCATTTAAGGGAATAAAATCTTCGCTTAAAAAAATGGCTGAACCGATACCGAGGGGAACAGCAATCAGTAGGGCAATCAGAGAACTAACGAGAGTTCCGTAGATAACTGGCAGAACTCCGAATTCTTCCCGACCGCGCACGGGATTCCAAGCGCTACTGGTCAAAAATCCCGGACCAAAGGTTTGAATCGCTGGTAAAGCCCGAATAAAAATAACTAGGGCAATTAGGAGCAAAATCAGCCCAATAGCGATGGCAAAGGCGGTGGTTAATCCAACAAAGCCTTTATCGAGGATTTTTTCCGATTCTGGACGTTCTTTAAAATTTGAGTCGGGTGGAACTGTGGGCGCACTCATGATTAGGGTTTAAATCCAGCTAGTTTGCGGTAGCTAAGGTCGAAATTGGCCTTTCTACACTATTGTAACTTTGAATACATTTTTTCGGCGACTAATCCACCTTGATCGTGTAATCAGGATAGATGACATCGGCAGCGGCGGCTACTCGTTCCCGGACGTTTTTCGGCAGGGGAATATAACCAAGGGGAGCTGCTTGTTCTTGTCCTTGGTTAAGTCCAAATTCGATCATCGCCTCCATAGCTAAAGCTTTTTGGGGATCGTTGTATTTTTTGTAAACCAACATCCAGGTATAGGTGACAATGGGATAGGAATTTTCCCCCGGCGGATCGACGATAAAAGCGCGTAAATTTTCAGGCAGTTCAACGTTAGCGAGGGTAGCAGCGGCGTTGGTTTCATCGGGAATGACAAATTTACCCGCCTGATTTTGCAGGGCGGCCATGGGCAGGTTATTATTTTTAGCGAAACCGTACTCGATATAACCGATCGAGCCTTGATTTTGTTGAATTAGGGCAGTTACACCCTCATTGCCTCTACCGCCAAGAAATTTACCTTTTTTGGTCGGCCATTGTACGGCTTTTCCTTCCCCGATGCTTTTTTTCCATTCGGGACTAACGGCGCTTAAAAACTTGGTAAAAACTCCCGTTGTTCCGCTACCGTCTGCCCGGTGAACTACGGTAATTTCTTGATCGGGTAGTTTTAAATCGGGGTTATCGGCGGCAATTTTGGCATCGTTCCAACGGGTAATCGTGCCTAAAAAGATGCCTACATATGCTTCCCTACTTAGTTTCAGCCCTTCTACTCCGGGCAAATTATAAGCCATAACGATGCTTCCCGCCGTCATCGGTAGCAGTAAAACCCCGCGGCTAACTCTGGCCATATCCTCGTCACTCATGGCCACATCGGAAGCGCCAAAATCGATCGTACCTTGAATAAATTGTTCGACTCCCGCCCCGCTACCGGTAGATTGATAGTTAATTAGCAGTTTAGAAAATAGTTGATTGATGGTGACAAACCAGTTTTGATATAGGGGTGCAGGAAAAGAAGCGCCCGCACCATTGAGGGCAACTTCTCCTTTTAGGGGAACCTGGGCGATTCTATTGCTTCCCTCTCCGCTAGTTCCTGCCGTATCGGTGCCACCACAAGCGGTTAAAGTAGCTAGGGATAAGGCTGTTAGTAAATGGGTTCTGTTTTTGTTGAGCATAGGATTAATTTTGATCCGTAAACTGCATTAAATCTTACGCTAAAACTTACCACGCCTTGGTAAAGAATAGGTTAAGAAGTGAATAAAAGAACGTAATGTATTGTCAAGAAAATTTTTCTCGATAACTAGACAAAAATCTCCACTTCTTTTACCATTTATTTTGACTAAACATTAGTTTTAAGTCGCAGGTAAAGCCACTAACTTTTCTCGTCTAGATAGGGGTTTTCTCTTTCCCTACCATTATAGCGACGTAAAAACAACAAAGAAAAGATTAAGGTTTACAGCCATCATCCCTAAGCCTTGAATCAGTTATCAGATGTGAGTTTTCAGTTCACCGATTACCGATTACAGCAAAAAATTCCCCAACACCCAACACCCAAATCCCTCACTGATTACTGATTACTGTTTACTGATAACTGAAAAGTCTCCCCAATACCCGTTTTTACTTTCTCCTTGTTGACACCTATGCTAGAAATTTTTACTCAGCTATCTCGTCCCACCAAAGTAGTGGCAACCATACTAGGAACTGCTCTACTTTTCCCCGCTTGTGCCAATATTAATCCTCAAGACCTAAAACCAATTAAAATCGATGGTTCGAGTACCGTAGCACCAATTACCGATAAAGTTCTCGAAGATTTTAAAGCCAATCCTCCCCACAAAGCTTTGGCTGATGTTAAAGTTGACGCTAATATTTCAGGAACCGGCGGCGGTTTTAGAAAATTTTGTGCAGGAGAAACCGATATTAATAATGCTTCTCGGCCGATTTCTGTGGAAGAATTAAAAAAATGTGATGCTAATAAGATAAGATTTATTGAACTACCGATCGCTTTTGATGCTTTAACCGTGGTAGTCAATCCCCAAAATAACTGGGTTGATGATATTTCCACCACAGAATTAAGAACTATTTGGGAACCAGCAGCCGAGAATAAAATCAAACGTTGGAATCAAATTAATCCCGCTTGGCCCGACCGACCGATTACCCTTCACGGGCCGGGTAAAGATTCCGGAACCTACGATTTTTTTAGTGATGTAATTAACGGCAAAGATGCCAGTCGTGGGGACTTTAATTTTAGTGAAGATGACCAAGCTTTAGTTAATGCCGTCAGTCAAGATCCCAACGCTTTAGGCTATTTTGGCCATGCTTACTATGAACAAAATCGGGATAAATTAAAAGCTTTGAAAGTTAATGGTATTGAACCAACTCGCAGCAATGTCGAGGATAGTAAATATCAGCCTTTATCTCGTCCTTTGTTTATCTATGTTAATGCTCAAAAAGCCCAAGAGAATCCCGCTTTAGAGAAATTTGTTAAATATTATCTCGATCGAGTTCCTGATTTATTAGATAGTATTGGTTATATTCCCCTACCGGATGAGGCCTATCATTTGGCACGGGTACAGTTGCAAAAATTTGAGGTAGGAACGGTTTTTGAGGGCCGACCTCAACCCAATTTAACCATCGGGGAATTACTTCGCAAACAAGCTCAATTTGAAGCTAAGTAACGATTCCCATCTCATACTAAATCCCTTGAGTATAGCCTACATATCAGGCTCTTCTAGGTTCTGTGTGATAAGTTTAACTTACATTATGATCGATCGATCTTTGTGTCCTCTGTGTCTGGAGTGGTTCCTTCTACTCCCTCGCCAGCAGGACTGTATCTTAGAATACATTTTACCCACCAAATCCAAGAGAGCCACAGATAATCAGTCTTTAACAACTGGATTTAGTATGGAAGGAAAATATATAAAGATTTTTCTGCTGCCATCTGCCCCTTACTATAGCAAGAGGTTTGCCAATTTCACCCAACAGAGATACAGAAAAAAAGAGGGGATAAACCCCCCATTCAGCGTATCGAGAAACTTGTTAATTAACCCTTCGGTGTCGCCCCAAATTGCTCGATGAGGATAGAGGTTAACACCGATTTTAGGTCTTCACAGGGAATCCCTTTTTGTACACAACTTCCCAGGTGAGCATCTTTACCCACTTTACCCCCCATGTAGAGGTCAACTCCCTCCACGGTTTTGCCGTCTTTGCGCGCTTTTGTCCCCATCAAACCGATATCGGCCACTTGGGGTTGTCCGCAGGAGTTAGGGCAACCGGTCCAGTGCATACGCACACCCCGGGGGATATTTAATTCGGCATCTAACTGACGAATCAAGTCCACAGCCTTATTTTTGGTTTCAATCAGGGCAAAATTGCAGAATTGCGCCCCCGTACAGGAAACGAGCGCTCGTTGTAAAGGAGTGGGATTGGGGGTAAACTTAGCCAGTAAAGGCTCGGTTAAAAGAGTCGCCATATTTTCAGCCGCTATATTGGGAATAATCACGTTTTGTTCCACGGTTAAACGCAATTCTCCGCTGCCATACACTTCAGCAATCCGGGACAAATCGAACATATCATCGGCAAATAGACGACCAACGGGAACACAAAGACCGATATAGCTTAATCCCTCCTGTTTTTGCGGAAAAACTCCCAAATGATCCCGTTTTTCCCAGTCGATTGCATCTTTTTCGGCTGCCGTTGCCAAGGGATAACCTAAGTGATTAGCCACCCGCGTGCGGAATTCCTCGATTCCCCACTCATCAATTAACCACATTAAACGGGATTTTTGACGATTGGAGCGTAATCCGTTATCGCGGTAAACTTCTAAAATCCCTCGGCATAAATCCACCACCTCCTGATTCGGTCTCACCCAAACATTCATGGGAATTGCCGCTTCACAGCGTTTAGCCGAGAAAAAGCCACCCACCACGACATTAAAGCCTAATTCTCCCTCTTTATAGGCAGGAACAAAGGCAATATCGTTAATTTCCGCATGAACGGAATTATCCCGGCCTCCCTCGATGGCAATATTAAATTTGCGGGGCAGATTGGTAAATTGATAATTACCTTGACCGCAGTTAGTAATCATATCTTGGACTTTTTGGACTAATTCCCTGGTGTCAATTAATTCATCCGCGTCTAGTCCTGCCATGGGTGAACCGGTAATATTTCTGACATTATCCATGCCCGATTGTACCGAAGTCATACCCACGGATTTTAGTCGTTGGAAAATATCAGGAATATCTTCGATACGAATACCGCGTAATTGTAAGTTCTGACGAGTAGTAATATCGGCATTACCATCATCGCCGTAACGCTGCACAATTTCCCCTAAAACGCGCATTTGCTCACCGCTAATAATGCCGTTAGGAACCCGCAAACGCATCATAAATTTGCCCGGGGTGACAGGACGATAAAAAACACCCACCCATTTTAAGCGATATTCTAAATCGGTTTTATCCATCGCTTCCCACCCGATTTGGGCAAAATGATCTAGTTCATCTTTAATGGCTAATCCGTCTTTCTCGGCTTTAAATTTCTCGAATTTATTGAGAGTTGTTCCATCTTTTTCAGGTGCTTGTACCACGAATCTATCTCCTTCTGGTTGGTGGGTGTAATTGTTCTAGTTGGTGCGGGTTAGAAATGAAGAAATCGGGATTTAACAATAAGTATTCTGTAAAATACTGTCGTCATTAGCAAAAATTTAGTAATTTACCTAGTCTCTAAGTAGTCGTGCAAAATAAATTTCCTAGTGAAGATAGGCAAAAGGCAAAAGGCAAGAGGCAAGAGGTGGTTAGATATGTGTAATTAATTTTGCTTAGGTACTTATTTGTTATTTAATTCTTTTTAACTTGGATAATTTTGTATTGTTTGTAACAGAAATCCTTTAACCATCGTGTTTAAGGATTTCTGTCATGCAGTAAGTGCATTAAGGTGGGGTGTGGGGTGTGGGGTGTGGGGTGTGGGGAAGTGGGGAGATGGGGGGAAGTGGGGTGCGGGGGGAAGTGGGGAGAGGGAGCATCTCACCTTTGCAATAAGCATAAATACTTAGTAGAAAAATAGACTTTTCGAGGGTAATTCTTGTTTTAATTCTCCATGTACGCGGTCTTTAAAAGCCTCTATTTCATTCCAAGACACGATTAAGAGTGGCTTTTAAGCTAAGTATAATTACTCATCGCGTAAGTGAGATGCTCCCGTGGGGAGATGGGGGGAAGTGGGGAGATGGGGGAATAAATAAAAATACGGCGGTTCCTCTATCCATCTGGCACAGATAAATCCTTATCGGATAAGCCTTTCGGCGTGGAGAATGTACCAGAACCAAGATAAATCCGCCGTAATCTCCTGAATTCATAATTCATAATTCATAATTCATAATTCCGTGAATTTTCCTAAGCGAGAAACTTAACCAACTCCTCTAATTTTTGCCAAGCTAACCCACTGGCTAAAATCTCGCGTGCGAGGGCGAAACCAGCAGCATGATCGCCAAAAGTGACCTTTTCTGCCACCTGTAGGGCAAGAGCGGCATTAATTGCCACAGCATCCCGTTGAGCGGGCGTTCCCCCCCCTTGCAGGATATTTTTGAGGATTTCGGCATTTTCTGGCACTTCCCCGCCTTTAAGGGCATTTAAACTAGCTCTAGGGATAGAAATTGACAAGGGATCGATCTCCCCAGAAATCACCTCACCATTATTTAATAAAGCCATATCGGTCAGATCTCCTAACCCCACCTCATCGAGTTTTTCCCGTCCGTGAACAATAATCGCCTTTGGGGTTCCCATTTGTGCTAAAGCTGTGGCCATGGGGATGAGAAATTGCCGGTCATAAACTCCGATAACTTGACCTGTGGGACGCAGAGGATTAACTAGAGGACCCAAAAGATTAAAAACCGTGCGAACTTTCAGGGTTTTGCGGAGATTAGCCACACTTTTCAGGGCCGGATGCCAACCGGGGGCAAAAAGAAAGGTCACTCCCACCCCATCTAAGGCCGCCGCTACTTTCTCGCTCGGGGCGCTTAAATTAACCCCAAGATATTCTAAAACATCGGCCGAACCGACCTTGCTGGAGGCAGAGCGATTGCCGTGTTTAGCCACTTTTACGCCTCCAGCGGCCGCCACAAAAGCCACGGCAGTGGAAATATTAAAGGTTGCGGCCCCGTCACCGCCGGTGCCACAGGTATCGATAACGGGAGTAGTATGGGGTTTAGGGTCTTCTAAGCGAGATTGTTGGCGTAAAACTGTGGCCATTCCCGCTAATTCGGCGGCTGAGACTCCTTTTGCTTGCAAAGCCGCTAAAATCGCCCCCGATAAAACTTCTGGAATCTGGCCGTTTAACCATCCGGTCATTAATTCTTCAGCTTGGTTAAGGGAAAGGGATTTTTGATCGAGTAGTTGCTGCAGTAGGTTTGGCCAGTCTTGATTGGTCATCGCTGTTCCATTGGTGTCGGGATGGGGCGATATACTATCATAGCGGTTTGTCTGGAGAATCGATCGCTCCTAGGAATTTTTACTTTAAATCGAGCAAACCCTGTTCTTTTAACTTGGGATTAAAACGAATTTCCATCTGTACTCCCCGTTTTTCTAGGGTTGATAAAATATCGTTTTCTACTCGTCTGGATACCTGTTTTAATAACTTAATTTTCCCTAATTCATCAGCATTTTGATAAATTTCTTTTTCTGTCTCAGTCATGGCTAATTTAACATCAATTGGCTCTGTCCAGAGTTTTTCATTGCTGATTACTGACTGACTTTCTCTTAGCCAAGCTTGTTTAATCGATTCGAGAATAGTTCGATTAGGACGCTCAATCACCTGTATTTTTAGCCAATAACAAGCTTGGGGCTGTCGGGCAAGATGTTGTTTTAAACTGAGATAAATATCACGAGAATAGCCGACAAAATTTAGGACTTGCTCTCGATTAAAAATGGCATAAACCCCAATTTTTTCCTGTAAGTCAGCAGAGATATTACCCGTGGTATCTAGGTAGGGAATATATTCTAATTGTTGGAGATTAGCAAAAGTATCAGGCTCGTTCATAATTAATCATCGCTCATTGGTTGGAGATAGCTAAATTATACCTAAGTTTGAATTTTATATTCCGGGCTGTGGCTAACCCAGGAGGGTAAACTAACAGTTATCTGACTCGATAAACCCAGAGGTACTGAGATATAATAAGGTAGGTTACTAAACTATCAAGTTAGATACAATGCTGGCTATATTTACGATCGGGCATTCTAACCACACCCCAGAAAAGTTCCTCGAACTCCTCTCCATTCATAACATCAATGCTTTAGCAGATGTGCGTTCCGCTCCTTACAGCCGCTATCTTCCCCACTTCAACAAACAAGCCCTCCAGTACTACCTACCCACAGCAGAGATTCGCTATGTTTTTTTAGGGGCGGAGTTAGGGGCGCGGCCCGCAGATAGTAGCTGTTATGTGGAAGGCAGGGCCCTTTACGAAAAAATTGCCGTCCTTGACTCATTCCAACAGGGACTGAAGCGCATCATCAAAGGATCGCAAAATCATCGCATTGCCCTGATGTGTGCCGAGAAAGACCCGATCACTTGCCATAGAGCCATTCTGGTGTGCCGGCATCTCCTGTCTTTTAACCTTGAAATTGCCCACATTCACAGCAACGGTGACTTGGAGTACCAGGAAAATCTCGAAGAACGACTCTTGCAAATTCATGACTTGCAAGACAAACAGGAGAATATACAACTATCTCTTTTCCCTACAGTCAGTCAACCTCAGTTGCCACGAAGCGAGAGAATTAGTCAAGCCTATCAGCTGCAGGGCGATCGCATAGCCTATGTGGAGAAAGATCATGATTAAACTTTTCACCATCGGGTTTACCCGAAAATCTGCCTCTAGTTTTTTTGAAGGCCTAAGAAAAGCGGGCGTTACTAAAATCATCGATACTCGCTTGCATAATACCTCCCAGTTATCCGGCTTTGCCAAACAAAACGACTTAAAGTACTTTCTCTCTGAGATTGGCGGCATCGATTACTCCCATGAACTATCACTTGCGCCCACTCAAGAAATTTTAGATGCCTACAAAAAGAAACAAATATCGTGGGAAGATTACTCTAAAAAATACCTTGGCATTCTGCATCAAAGACATATTGAATCAACGATCAAACCGGATAGCTTACAGAATTCCTGTTTTCTTTGTAGCGAAGACAAACCTCACTTTTGCCACCGGCGACTTGCCGCAGAATATCTTCAGTCCCATTTTAATAATATAGAAATTATTCATCTGTAGGGAGATCGGCACCCCCCTTATCAAGGGTGGCAGGGGGGATCGAACGGAAAATCCATTTTTAATTTAATTATAACCAGCTACTTATATGGAGATAATTTGTCTAGCTAATTCTTACAAGCATCAGGGAAGATGTATTGCGGGGATAGACCGAGAATCGGGTCAGTGGTTCAGACCAATTTCCGAGTTAGAAGACGGCAGAATCCCTCTAGATAATCATTGTATTCAGACTGGGGAAATTAGTATTTTGGATATCCTCAGTATTCCTATCGACAGCGAGAGAAAATCTGGCCATGAGATTGAGAATATTGGCTACAAAAACTTACCTTGGGCAATTATTGGCAAAGCAGAGGTGGCCAATCTTTTACAGTTTTGCGAGGGCGATTTATTATATCCCGATTACGGAAAGTCGATACCTTATGAATATCTGAAATCCCAAGCTCCAGTACGCACTCTCCAATTGATTGAGGTAAAATCATTCTGCTGCCGTAAAAACAGCAGGGGGAAATGGCGGGGGATTATTGCCGATGCTCAGTATGATTTCGCCGATTTTGATCTTAGCATCACCGATCCGATAATTCTAGAGAAACTCGATCGAGAGGAAGAAATAAACCCTCACTGTTTAATCTGCCTCAGTCTCGGACAGCCTTGGCAGCCCGATGCCAATCTTCCCCTATCATGCTATCGTTTGATTGCGGGAGTGGTTGAACTTTTGCCAGAAATTCAACTCATCGCTACGGAAATGGAGAGATTATCTTGGAGTAGAGAACAAGGAAAGGAATATTTAAAAGAAAAATTTGGCAAAGTTTCCCGCTATCAACTTACTGAAAATGAAGCTAAACAGTTTCTTGATTTTTTGAGAAGCGGTGGAAAAATATAGCCAACTAACAAATCACTCACGGTGGTGAGTTCAACCGTTAGACTGACAGTTTAGCTGCCAGGGAGTGAACTAAAGATTAATGGGACGGTGTGATCGTTTTCTGATTCTGAAAGGTTAAGAAGTTGACCATTTTTGACAAGAGGTACTAGGAGCAACTGTTAGTAAAATTAATCTTGATCCACTGCTTGCCCTTTAAAATTGTACCAAAAAGTCTTAGGCTAAATTAGTCCCCAAAAATGATCAATTCTTAATGCCTACTGCTTCTCTTAACGAAATTGTTCACGCGGCCCTCAGTGGTCAAGTGGTTTCTTTTCCCACCGATACAGTCCCCGCTTTAGCGGTTTCTCCGCCCTATGCGGCCTTAGTTTTTGCCGCTAAAAAACGGACTTTTGATAAACCTTTAATTCTCATGGCGGCCTCAGCAGCAGATTTATGGGATTATGTCAAGGGAAATCAGGAAGAAAGGGAGATTTGGCAGCAAATGACCGAAAAATACTGGCCCGGCTCCCTAACTTTGGTTTTACCTGCTTCTGAAAAAGTACCAAAAGTTATTAACTCTAAGAATCCTAGCACGATTGGTATCCGAGTTCCTGCTCATGCGATCGCAAGAGAAATTCTCAGTCGAACTGGTGTTTTAGCGACCACAAGTGCTAACCTGTCAGGACAAGAGCCTTTATTAACTCCTGAAGCGATTATGACTACTTTTCCCTCGGTGACGGTGTTAGCGCCCACAGAAAGGCAAGCATGGGGAATAATCAATAGTGGACAACCCTCCACCGTCGCGCGTTGGCAATGTCAAAGATGGGATATCTTACGACAAGGGGCAGTTTTTCTGTAAATATGGACGATATTGACGCTTTAAAACGGGAATTACAGCAAACTCGCCTCGCTTATCACATGGCTGTGGCAATTAATCACCTCAAAAGCAGTTTTTTGGCACGGGTTGCCCACGAATTGCGATCGCCATTGAGCAGTATGATCAGTCTCCATCAAATGATTCTCGCCGATCTTTGCGAAAGTCCGGCCGAAGAAAGGGAATTTATCGCCCAGGGGCAACTGGCGGGCCGTAAACTGATGGCAATGCTCGATGAGATGATTAATCTCTCCAAACTAGAGTCGGGTACTATACCTCTGGAGCGAGAAATTTTTTCTTTAACTAAACTCTGGCAAGATTGGGCAAGTTTAACCCATTTACAAGCAGCTAATCGCAACATTCAGCTTAAATTTAGCCCTTTAACCGATGATATTGCTATTATTGCCGATTATCAACGTTTATCCTCCGCTCTTGTCCTTCTCGTCGATGCAGCGATCGCCGACTTAGCGAGTGGCTCTATTTGTATATCCGTAAGCGCTCTTGACGAGAAAAAAGTCACTATTGTCCTAGAATTTCCGGGGGAAATCCCTCTTTGGCAAATGCCAGAAATTTCCCCTTTGAGTTTAGAATCAAAGCCGGAAGAAGTAAAACAATTTACTCAAGTTCTTGGCTTTTCTCCCGGTCTTAAATTCCAGTTAGCGAAGGGAATTATCGAAGTATCGGGGGGGGAAATGAGCTTAGATCAAATCGATAACAATAGTCAGGACAAGCTCACACGGATCGTTTTTTCTTTACCTCGATCGCCGGATAGGAAAACTCCTCGGGATAACGATTAAATAATACCATCGTCGTCATGGCGTTGTTTTGGAAACCAATGCGCTGGTAAAATTGTTGTTGGTTAGTAGTCATCAAATAGACTCTTTCCACCCGATTCATCCGGGGATGGGCCAAAACTGTTTCTACTAATTTACGTCCTAAACCGGCTCCCTGATAATCGGGATGAACAATCACATCCCAAATAGTAGCCCGATAAATGCCGTCGGAAGTGGCCCGAGCAAAACCAATTAATTGCCGCTCATTCCACACCGTCACCACCGGATCACTATGGTCAATTGCGGTTTCTAAATCTTCTAAACGGCGATCTATTGCCCAAAATGCGGTTAAATTAAATAATTCTCGTAGTTGCAATAGATCTATCTTGCTTTTATCCTCGTCAAACTGAATCTGACTACAATCAATCATGATATTTCCTTAGTCTAAGACTAAAAAATAGGAGAAGATATTTTTCCGAGAAAAAGGATTCACGCTCGATCGGACTGATTTATGAGCAATTTCCCCTAATCTATGTGTCTAATTATACTCAATGCCTCAGATAATCTCTAGTTGATTTATCGTCATTTCTTGACAAGTCATTAATCAGTGAGCGGGAGTCAGGAGATAGGAGTCAGGTTTTAGGTTTTGGGGGTTGGGGTTTTGGGGTTTTGGGGTGATAGGGTTTTGGGGTGATAGGGTGATAGGGTTTTGGGGTGATAGGGTGATGAGACAGCTTCCCCACTTCCCCACTTCCCCACTTCCCCACTTCATAATTCATAATTCATAATTCATAATTCATAATTCATAATTCATAATTCCCACAGCAATGCTTAACAATCAAAGATCTTCGCCGGTGTCTGTAATTTGTTTAGGGGAAATCCTCTATGATCTAATTGCCGATCAAAGCGATTGCGCTATAGAGCAAGTAACTTCTTGGACAAACTACGCGGGGGGTGCGCCAGCAAACGTGGCCTGTGGATTGCGAAAATTGGGCATAAATTCGGCTTTTATCGGTTGTGTGGGCAAAGATCAACCCGGAGAACAGTTAATCGCCTTGCTAGACGCTCTCGGAGTTGATACCACTGGTGTACAGTATCACCCCACCCTACCCACCCGACAAGTTTATGTCACCCGCGATGCTGGGGGAGACAGACATTTTGCGGGTTTTGTCGGCAGAAAAACGACGGATTTTGCCGATGCTGCCCTTAATGCTGACCTATTGCCCGAAAATCTCTGGAAAAATGCTGATTATCTAGTGATGGGAACCCTAGGGTTAGCCTATCACCTTTCCCGCCGGGCAATGCAACGCGCCCTCGAATTAGCTAAAATTTACGCGGTAAAAGTATTGATCGATATCAACTGGCGACCGGTTTTTTGGACTAATCTTGAGGCTGCTCCTGATATCATTCGAGATTTTATTGCCCAGGCCGATTTGCTCAAATGTAGCGAGGAAGAAGCAGCATGGTTATTTAGCACTGATACCCCCAGAGAAATATCATCACAATACCCCAATTTAGGGGCAATTATGGTTACTGGTGGCGCAAAAGGTTGTAAATATCATTTAGGCAAAAATAGCGGTAATGTCGAGGCTTTTACTGGGGAGGTAGTGGATACAACCAGGGCGGGGGATGGCTTTGTGGCGGGTTTTTTGGCTCGTGCTGGTCTGGGAGGCGATCAAATCGAGGAAAATGCCGATTTAGCGCGTAAGGCGGTGATTTATGCCTGTGCGGTGGGGGCAATGGTGACAAGAAGAGCAGGAGCGATCGCATCCCAACCGACTCGGGAACAGGTGGAGGAGTTTCTAGCGGCCTTTGACTCCTAGAACCCACATTCCGCACCCTAAAGTGTCACATTGAAAATTTTATCCAAATCGTCAAAACGATTGCTGGCTCTGAATTACAGGCTAATTTGTTTGTCTAGCAGATGCACAATTAGCCCTAAAACCCACATTCCGCACCCTAAAGTGTCACATTGAAAATTTTATCCAAATCGTCAAAACGATTGCTGGCTCTGAATTACAGGCTAATTTGTTTGTCTAGCAGATGCACAATTAGCCCTAAAAATCTGATAGCTCTGATACCAAATTATTGAGATAAACTCTCATTAAGCTGGCGATCGCTGACTAGAGTGTGACACTTCATAATTCTTAGTAATCGCTAAAAGTCTTACTATACAAGGGCTAGAGCAACTTTTGATTTCAACGACTAGGGTGCGGAATGTGGGCTAAAAATCTGATAGCTCTGATACCAAATTATTGAGATAAACTCTCATTAAGCTGGCGATCGCTGACTAGAGTGTGACACTTCATAATTCTTAGTAATCGCTAAAAGTCTTACTATACAAGGGCTAGAGCAACTTTTGATTTCAACGACTAGGGTGCGGAATGTGGGCTAGAAATTATCAGCAATTCTCATTTTGAAAAAAATCAGATAAAATTCTCTTATTTAAATAGAGAACTTGTGTAGAAGCATGATTTTTTGACAGATAATTATCATCCAACACTGGAGATAGACAGGTTTTAAGAACTTTGTCCACGAAAAATTGATTTCAACTCATAAATATGGATGAAATTCTAACAAAATTTTTAGTTTTTTTATAAACAATTTTCTTTTTCTCCTTCAAGAGTTCTGACATTTTTAACTAGAATTTACTTTTTTAAATGGGACATATTCGGTTAGAATAAATGAGAAAAATTCCGACCAATTCTTAAACCAAATAAATTTTAATAGGGTACGAATATCATTAAAGAAAGAAGTCCGAGTTACTAATAGCTCACGAATCTTTTGATAGGTGTAATTAACTAAATCCAACACGGTATGAAATAAAAAAGCTAGTAAATTCAAAGACAATAAGAACTCGCACAAATGACTTTGACCGTGACCAAAGTTATGCTCTAAATTATAACCGTGATTTTTAAGAACGTTATTGCCTTCATTTTCAACTTTCCATCTGCTGCGTCCAGCTTTGACAATTTCTTCGACATTATTTTCCTTGATTTTATGATTAGTTATCCAATTATTTTGGTAGATAGTTTTCTGGGTTTTTTCATTGATAACAGTCACTTCACACCAATTAACTTCGAGACTTGAGTCCCCCTCTCTTAAGGGAACTCTAGAAGCATAACGATAACGATAAATTAGATTTTTTCGTCCATCCCATTGTTTCTTTTCAACGGTCCTAACTTCGCCACTTTTTTCTAAAAATTCTAGCCATTCATATAAAGTTTTATGCGACGTTTCCAAACAAACAAAAATAAAATTGGCTCTTCGTTACCCTTTATGCTAAATCAACAGACAAGATGCCAAGATAACATACTTCTAACCCAAAAATTCCGAAAGTTTCTAAAGCCATAGGCTCTCCGTTTTATTAGTTTAAGTTTATTGTTGATTCCCTCGACCACCCCATTTGTTGTCCTTTGCTCGAAATAACTAATTATTTCTCCAAACCAGTTTCGGATTGTTTGAGAACTCTTGGTAAAAACACTGGAGGATTTTGCCAACCATTCTGAGATAGATAGCAGTCCTTCTGTCGGATTCTCTGAGGTTTCATAAATCTTTCTAAATTCTTCCTTTAACTCGTGCATCTTTTTCAAATTTGGGAAATTTTCTTTGATAGCTTCTAGTTTGATTTTTTGGGTTTCCGTCAAATCTTTTTCATTTTTTAACAAGCTATATTTACTTCGCTTTAAAACTTCTAGCTTCGCTTCTTTTTCCGCTTTCTGTTTTTTATTTTTCTGCGCTTCTACGGCTCTTTTTTCTGCTTTTCTCTGTTCGTCTAACTCTTGATTAATTTGTTTCATTACATGGAATCTATCGGCGACTACCTCGGCCGATGGCATCAATTCTTTCACCAAATTTTTATAGGGCAACCAAAGGTCTATGCTGACTTCTTCAATTTGCTCTAACACCTCTTTTCCCCACCCTGTAAGCGTTTCCCTCAACTCCTCTTGTGTTCGCTTCTCTAGAATAGCTATTAGTTTTCCCGTATCTAAATTTACTAAAACCGCACAGTAATTTTTTTGTCCTTTGACTAGAGCGATTTCATCAATTCCTAGTCTTTTTAATTTCGATAGGTCTGTCTCTGTAATTTCTTCAGCTATGTCCTCTATCATTCTTTGAATCTCTTCTTCCGTTACGTCATTTCTTCGGCTAACATTTAAAATATCTCCTTCTTTTAATTGTTCGAGTATATTCTCGGCTAGTCTTTTCGTATAGGTTCGTTTCTTGGCGACAAAATCTAACTCTTCGCTAAAGGATTTCTGACAATTACCGCACTTAAATTGACGACGATTAACTTGTAGGTACACTGGTTGTCCTGAGATTGGTAAATCTTTGACTAAATGTCGATGATTTTGGTGTAGTTTATCGCTCTCTAACCCACAACGAGGACAGATTGCTTTTTGATTTTTCGATTCGACTGGTCAAACTATATCGATATTTTCTAGGTGTCGATAGCCTTGAATACAGGTTCCTTGTAGGTTCAAAAATTTGTCCAGTATCATAAGTAAAATAATCTCGTTTTTGGCTATTATATCAAATCTTAACTCAATTGTCTATCTTTTGGTATTAACTTATTTGTGCCTTAAGTGTTTTCCTGTATAGATTTCAGCTACTTTTAGGCGTAGGCAGTCTCATCGATTTTTATTTTAAGTTAATTATTTGCATAACAGTTACCAAAGAGCCATAAAATTATAACCTTGTTTTACCGCTAATTTACAAACAGGTTCGTGAGAATATAAGTCGTCTCCTAAAAGAGTTACAGGATAACCATACTTATTTTTATGATTCCTATTTAACCATCTTTTAACGGCCGCATTTTCACAGTCTTGTTTTTGATGTCCATCTTGTTTTTTAATGAATTCTGGCTCTAAATTAATTAGGTTCTTCCGAACTTACAATGTAGAAAATTCCCCAAGCTCCCTCTCTGTCCAGCAATGCTCTAAAGTTGATAAATATCAATCTAACAAAAACTCAAAGCTTTACTATACAAGCTTTACAAGCATAAGTTGTTAATAGTTTTACATGACAGGTTCGGTAGAGCCATTAATTACTTGTTTTTGCTTAGGAGAAACTACTATCGGTGTGACACAGCCATGAAAATAAGTTGTAGTTCCATTTCGATGATTACGACAGTTACAATGAGGGCAATTAATTTTCTTTGATGAGAAATATTCTGTGCCATCTAACGCCACTAATATTTCTCCATCTAAGTAGAGAAACTTTTTCAAAACTCCCTTTTCTTTTAACCATTCATAGACTTTTTGAAAAGTCCTAGAGATATTAGATGCTGGCACTGGATCTAGCAAATTTCTTATTTGATTATCCCCAGGAATTTTTTTAATTGAAAATAAACTTTCAGCATTATCTTTTCCCTTATTGCTTTTCATTAAACGTTGATGGTCTAAAAAAGACGGCGACTGAGTAAAAAAGACTGAAAATGCAGCCATCACGGCATCTTTTATCTCATATTTTCTATTATTTCCAGGTTTCCTCTCATCGGGTAAATCATCTAATTCTTGATGTAAAAATTGCATTAATTCCGAAATTTCTAGGGTTGCCGCTTTTTGAGCCATCTTGGAATAATTTGACGTGCTGGTGGATTTCTATCTCACCCATTTTACCTTAGCTGACAATAATTATAAATTTTTATTTCCCTTGAATTCCCTATTCTAAAAACAGAACTATCTTCCTGATTTAACCCCGTTCGTTCTCAGCCAACCTCTTTGATTGCTTGAGTATTTATACTTAATTTGTCTAGCCAATTGTTTTTTTTATTGTTCGCCTCTTCTAGAAAATAGTTGCTTCGTACTATATTTTCCTTGCCAAAATCGGGGTTAATGCTCTATTTATTTCAAAATGAGAATTGCTGTCGAACCATCGCCCCCACTCCATTTACGGGGATCGCTGCTACCGTTTTCTCTCCTTCTTTAGAGTCATGACCTTGCCCGAAATGGATCACGACAACCGTAGAGGGAATCGTGATACTATTAAGACCCGAAAACAGCTTGACTTGATGCCATCCTTCCTCCCACAATAATTTACTCGTTAAGGTGATTATTGTTGAGTCGGCTCTTCTCGACTTTGTGTGATAATTTTTGCTTATAGAATCGTGAAATATTTACCTAGAAAGACTTTTAGGACTATTTTGCTGAAGAAACTATCAGTATAGATCCCGTTTCCACACAGAAACCAGAAGAGCTTTGAGTCAATGGGAAACATCGCTTGTGCGTCCGCCTTTCCTTTTTTGGCGATTAATCGTTTCGTTAACTCTTCGATTATTTTCTCGAATGGTTCACTTTCTCGGATTTTACTGGCTTTAGAAAATGTGGAGAGATTAAGGTTGATTCCTTGAAGAGTCATCCGCGTACATAAATCTCTCATACTGACGAGGCTTTTATCTAGAGCGAAACCTATCCAACTGGACACGAAGGTAAATGTACTAATCGCCCTCTTAGTCATTTTTGGGCAGTGGATTGAGAAGAGCTTTTATGAGTTTTGAAAAATTTGTCATCAGGGCAAACTCACTATTGTGAGGGTAATAAGTTGTCTAGATTCTATCTATAATAGCATTTTTTGTCTCGCTTTTCTCAACGTTCAACACTTCTGGTCGATAGCCTTGAATACAGGTTCCTTGTAGGTTCAAAAATTTGTCAAGTATCATAAGTAAAATAGTCTCGTTTTTGGCTATTATATCAAATCTTAACTCAATTGTCTATCTTTTGGTATTAATTTATTTGTGCCTTAAGTCCTTTCCTGTATGAATTTCAGCTACTTTTAAGCGTAGTTGCTCTCATCGAATTTTATTTTAAGTTAATTATTTGCATAACAATTCCCGAAGAGCCCAAAAAACTTTGGGCTAGTTTACCAGGTGTTTACCGACAATGCGCGGTTGCTTACACAGGCTTTTGGGAGTCCTATAAGACAGTAATTCCCAGTAAACGTCATCGACCGGTCGGGAAAGAAACTGATCAAACTAATCCTATTGAAAGATTAAATAATACCTTTCGACACAGGCTTTCTTGGTTGGTGAGAGAGAGTCTATCTTTTTCTAGAAAAATGGAGAATCATGTTGGGGAAACCCTTGGTATTTTATCCATGACTACAATGTAAAGCAAAGCAAAGGATTAAGCCTCCATCACTACTACCGAATCACCAACTCACCACCTCAATTTGGTTATTTACCATTTTTTCACTACTCTATTTTCTCACATAAATCCCAATGCCCTCAACTTCATCCACCATGCGATAGTTATTTTCAATCACAGTGGCGATTTCGGGATAGGCATCGTAACGACAATTCGTCTCCTTGCGACGACAAAGCTTCTTATCGACATAGGACTCATCCCCAGCTGTGGCATCTACAAAAACCTTGGATTTTGACTTTAATAGATCGTCTGCGAAGCTTTTTAGATGATAAGCCTGCTGGGGACCTTTAAAAACCATCCATTGAATCGCACCGTCTCTAACTCCCGGATACAGTCCAGTCTCGACATATAGATCATTCCTCTTGCCCCAGACCGCCATTGAATCAGTCGGTGAAGCGTATTGCAAGATTGTCCGCACGACGGGAGTTTGATAGTCCTGAAGATATTTTTGGTGTCGAGAGAGATAGGGGTTTTTGCTTCTGATAAAAGTATAGCTCTGTGGGAGGATGACCGCGATCATCAATAGCAATATCAAAAACTGTATCTGTTTATAAAAAGCATTATTCTCCGACAATTTAAAAATTTCTCCGATTATCACACCGATCAAAAAACCACAGGGGAAAACAAGAAAAAGAAGATAATGCAGGAAATGATTACCAGGGCGAACGACGACATAAAGAGAAACTACTAGGATAAACAGGCTGTAGAAGAAGAAGATAAAAGTATTTGTGAAAAATAGCTTTCGCCGTACAATACTTTCCCTGAAAAATAAAATCGTTGCGGGGATGAGAAAAATCGAGGTAATTTGAAATAGTGAACTTGAGTTTAATCCTTCACGATTAGCCATTGATATAAATTGGCTGAACTTTTCGCCGAAGGTTAGGTTCTTTACATCGGCATAAATTAATAAATTCTGGAGGATATACCTTCTCCAGAAATCTTCAGAGGTTGAAAAAAGAATTAAAAAAAAGAGATTGATAGCAGAAAACAGCAATAAGCCTAAGGCAAGCGTAGCTAAACTTTTGAGAAATTGTCGGAGATTTTCTTTTCTAGTCCAAAGTATGTGAGCGAAAATTAAAGTGATTGCCAGCGCTACGGGAAGACCCTGCATTTTTGCGTAGGGCATCATTCCGATAACTGCACCAAAGATAAAAACCATGCGATCACTAAACTCGCGGGTGTAAACGTAGCAGGTCATCCAAAGAGCAGCACTTAAAATAGCGATCGGGAAATGTTCGCTGCTATAGTGAACGAAATTACTGTGGACTGCCGAGGAGAAAAATAAAACAACTGGGATAGTCGCAATACGGGCGACTCGATTATCGTATAAATATTTAAGCGAGTAATAGAAAAAGATAACGGACAGAATCACTAAAAATAAGCCGATAACTCGAGTGCTGGCGTAATCGATGGGAATATTCAATAGCTTAGGAATAGTCAGGGGTATAATATTCAGCGGACCCGATGAACCAGTATCAACTGATCGCCAGAAAGCCGGATCCTTAACCAGTTTCATCGCGGCGGCAATGAATTGATCTTCATCCGAATTAATAGAGGGAGCGAGTAAAACTGGCCAACGACCAGCGAGAATCGCTAACCCCGTCCACGCTAAAAAAACAGGTTCCGAGAAAACCCGTAAGACAAATCTACTAACCTTCGACTCGTTGAAGATTGTAGGAGAAAGCGCTAGAACGACAAATATGAATAATACAACAATCAGACTTATCCTATATAGATTAGCTAATCCAGATAGGTTTTCTATTGCATTTAATAAAGATAAGCGTAAGTCAAAATTTTCCATGGTGAATCGGGGCGTTGGTTCGACAGTTATAGATTAATAAAAGTTGATTCTTTCACGTTCGACAACTAAAGGCCTTTTTAAAATTCTCATGTGCATTAAGCCAATATATTCGCCAATAATGCCGATAAAAAATAGTTGCACAGAAGATATAAAAAACAGTCCTACTGTTAGGGGTGCAGTTCCCAAAGGAAAAGATTGCCAAAAAATGAGTTTAGCGATTAAATACCCCATTCCCACCATAAAAGTCACTAGCGACATAAAAAAACCTAAGATAGTCGCTAATCTTAGGGGAACTTTGGAATGGCTGGTAATACCCAACATTGCATAATCATACAACCGATAAATATTATTACTACTAATCCCCCTTGTGCGTTGCTTTTGTCGATAGGAAACTTCTGCGCTTTTTATCCCTAATTCGGAAATAATTCCCCGCAGATAGGGATAAGGATCATCCAGTTTTCTTAAAATTTCAATCACTTCCTGATCATACAATCCAAACCCGGTAAAATGCCCCGTTAGTTTAACTTCTGCCACCTTACCAATAAAAAAGTAATATAAAGTTCTAATCAGATAAAACAAAGAACTTTCTTCGCTAGAAGTCTTAATTCCTTTCACCACTTTATAACCTCTTTCCCATTCCCGAATAAAATCAGAGATGAGAGCCGGGGGATCTTGCAAATCAGAAAATTGTAAAACAACCGCATCCCCATAAGCTTGTAAAAGTCCATAATAGGTGGAGCGTATAGCTCCAAAGTTTCGAGCATTGACGATAATTTTTACACGAGGATCTTTAAGGGCAATGTCTTTTAGCACCTTCACTGTTTGATCTGTTGAGTCATTATCAACAAAAATGTGTTCATAGTCATATTCAGGTAAGGACTCAAAGACGGCGCGGGTCTCAAGATATAATTCTTTAACATTTCCTTCTTCATTATAGCAAGGACTAACTACACTAATTTTTTTCATGGTCTATTTCCTCTAAAAACAAAGGTTTTATTTAAGAAATAGGAAACAATTGCTAGAGGCAATACTAAGATAGCTTGTGCCACTAACATATTAATTCCTAGCATCTTGACAATTCGTAAGGATTCAGCGTTTAATAAGTAAATCACTAAATAAACACCAATAAAGCGAGCTAGTAGTCGATTATTTTGGTCTCTAAAAACGATCGCTCCGATAGTTTTAAAGTTGAATAATACTCCGCAAATAGTAGCAATAAGTAAGGAATAGCGATAATCTAATCCTAGACGAAACAGCAAGGCAAAGACAGAATAACCAAATAAGGTATTAACTACCCCCACTAACAAAAATCTAACAAATTTGCTTTTTTGGAACAGATACATTTTTCAAGTTTATTTTGATAATTAGTGATTACATCAGCATTCTTTTCACCTCACTTCTAAAATGGCTAATACACTCTTTGTAGCATGGCCAGAGCCGATTGCACAATGCCATCCAAATCAAGTCCTTGTTGGGAACGTAAAACTGTTTGACTACCAGCGGTTTTAACCGCTGCTCTTTTTAACCTTAAAGGCTTAAATTCAACAGTTTCGCCCGACTGTGCCAGAACTTCTGCAACTGCACTTCCTAAACCGCCAATTCCATGTTCTTCTAGGGTGATTATCTTCTTAGTCTTTTGGGCAGATTGTAAGATAGATTGTTCATCTAGAGGGTAGAGAGTCGGCATACTCAAAACTTCCACAGAATAACCCTGCATCGTCAGTTTTTCAGCCGCTTTAACGGTTAAATCTAGCATACCCCCTATACTGATTAAGGTCAAATCTGTTCCCGACTGTAACTCGATTGCCTTACCAATTTCAAACTGAGGTTCCCTAGTGTGAACTTGAGGCTCACCGGCTTTCCCTAATCTTAAGTAACACGGACCAGATAGGTTGGCAATGGCTTGAGTAGCTAACTTAGCTTCTAGAGGATCCCCCGGAGCGATAACCGTCATATTGGGTAAGACTCTCATCACCGCTAAATCTTCTATGCCATGATGGGTATAACCCAGAGAACCATAACTTAGTCCGCCACCAACAGCAACGATGTTAACATTGAGATTGTGACAACAGACATCATTGCGAATCTGTTCAAAACATCGCATAACGGGAAAATTGACAATAGAGTAAGTAAAGACAATTTTGCCACTCATCGCTAGTCCAGCCGCAATTCCCATCATATTTTGTTCGGCTACTCCCACGTTGACATATTGATCAGGAAAGCGGTCAGCAAATCTTTCCAAGACTGAATAGCCTAAATCAGCACACAGCAGCCAAATTCTCGGTTCCTGTGCGGCCATTTCACAAAGAGTGTCTATAAATGCTGTTCTCATGATCTCCCCTCAATTTCTGCTATGGCTTGTTCTAGTTGTTCTTGATTCGGTGATTTGTAATGCCAAGCCAGTTGATTTTCCATAAAACTGACTCCTTTTCCCTTAACAGTATGGGCGATAATACAGCTAGGTTTGCCCTTTTCAAAAGGAACACTATTGAAAGCGTCTTCAATCTGCTGGAAATTATGACCGTCAATTTCTCGCACTGACCAACGAAATGCCTGTAATTTAGCTGTTAAGGGTTCAAGGTCAAGCACTTCTTGGACTGTGCCAAAACTCTGAATTTTGTTATAGTCCAGGATAACAACTAGGTTATCGAGTTGATGCTGAGGCGCAAATAGGATTGATTCCCAGTTTGAGCCTTCGTCCATTTCCCCATCACTAACTAGAACAAAAACTCGGTAGGGTTTATCTTCACGTTTACCAGCTAAAGCTATACCACAACCGATAGGTAAACCATGACCTAAAGACCCGGTAGAGGCTTCTATTCCGGGTAGATAATGACTGATATGACCGGTTAACTTAGAACCATCTTGACAATAGGTTTCTAGCCATTCTCGGGGAAAAAATCCCCGTTCAGCCAGTACTGCGTAGAGAATAGCGGCACTATGACCTTTACTGAGAATAAATCGATCGCGATCTAGCCAATTTGGGTTAGTCGGATCAACTCGGAGAATTTTGCCATATAGTACGGCTAATAAATCAGCCATACTTAAGCAACTGCCAATGTGAGAGGCATTGGCTCGATGAACCATCCGTAAAGCCTGAAGGCGGATTGATTGAGCTAATTGTTTGATTGTGTTTGCTTGAATCATTACTCTTTAACAAAGTAGGAAATATAGGGGTCATAAGGAAAGCGACAGAGTTTAACCATCCGCAAGTCTAGGCTTTCTAAAAGGGCTTGGGTCTCACCTGGAAATTCGGCGCAGTTTAGCTCATCAAAAGCAATAATTCCCCCCTTAACAACCCGAGGATAGAGATATTCAAAGGCAACTTTAGTCGGTTCATAAATATCAAAATCTAGGTATAAAAGACTAATCAACACATGAGGATTATCTCTCACATATTGAGGAATCGTTTGACAAGCATCTCCGACGACTAATTCGATTTTAGGAATATGCCCTAGCGGACGATTGTTGTCGTGAATGGTAACTAGAGATTTAATTTCTTCTAGAATCGCATTGTGGGTTTGAAATGCTCCTTCTTTTAGATGTTCAGAAACTCCAGTTTGAAGGTCTTTCTCGTGAACACCAGGAAAGCCTGAAAAGGTATCAAATCCGATTACTTTGCGAGTATGATTATAGGGTTCAGAAATTGCTGAATAATGATACCAAGACAGTAATCCACCCCCTCCAAAAACGCCACACTCAACAACACTGCCATTAGCGGGGAGGCTAAGTTTGAAAATTTCCCATTTTGTCAAAAATCGAGCAATGTCTTGGCGACGTACCTGACGAGGAAATGTTTGTAGTCGTTGAGATAATGGTAGTTTAGATGCCTCAAAAGATTCACATAAACGCTCAAGAATACCTTTTTCCTGATTAGTATATTTAACTAAATGATGCCCTAATTGGCTTAATGCTTGGTTGTTTTCTGAAGGAATTGGTTGTTCTTTCATTGTTTTAATATCCTTTTAACCGTTTCTAGTAATCCTTGCTCAATAGTAATTTTAGGCTCCCATCCCGTCAAGGTTTTGATGCGAGTAATATCCGCTTGTAAGTGCATCACCTGATCGGGACGATAGGGAACTGCACCATATTCGGGTTGAATAGTGGGATTGACACAATTTTTAAGGGTTTCTACAACTTCTTTCAAAGGTATAGCTACGCCCGAGCCAAGGTTAAATATCCCAGTTGCTTGAGTATAAGCTACACTTAAGATAGCTTTAGCGGCATCCTCAACATACAGATAATCCCATAATTGCTCACACTTTGTCAATTTAGGGCTATTGCCCGAGGCGATTTCTCGGATCAAATAGGGAATTAACCAGTAGGAGTCATCCCCAGGTCCATAGGGATCAAAAAGACGAATCCAAGAACCTTGAATATTATAAGCTTGACATAATCCTAGGGCTGCCCAACAGGCTGCTAATTTAGCTTTCCCGTAAAGGGTGGTGGGATAGGTAGGAAATTGTTCATTCACTTGACGGTTAGGATTCCCATATTCGGCTTGAGAGCCGATGCCAATCCATTGTGAACACCCGACTGATTTAGCTAATTCAACACTCTGTAAAGTTAAGGGAAGATTATCTTGGATTTGATGCAATTCATTGCGATCTTTTCCTGCCACTCCTCGCCAAGCGAGATTAATCAGAATCTGTGGCTGATAATCCTTGATTTTTTCAATTAATTGCCCATCCGTTAGATTTTGATAAACAAAAGTAGGATACCCTTCTAAATGTTTGAGTCGAAACGGATTGGAAGAAGGTCGTTGCAATACTAGGGGAAGATTGCCATCTTTGAGGATTTGTTTGAGTACAGCAGCCCCAACAAATCCTGAAGCCCCAGTTAGGATGATAACTTTTTCTTGAGAAGATTGTCCCATTACATTTTCCTCCCGTCTAAGACATCAAGCATCGAGTGAAGTTGCTTCGATGAATAGCCAAATTTTTGTAAATCCTCTTGAATCTCTTTTAGATAACCGAAACTAAAGACAATTATATCGTCAACGGGTGATTCTTGCAGTTTTTCAATACCAAAGACGGGGACTTCCGATTTGGGACAGTAAATTCCCTGCCCTTTCGGTTTTTTATCCACTAAATACTCTAAGTAATGAGCCTTATTCATAGCTGCTAGAGTCATCACACCACGACCACCAGCACCATAGCCAGCTATTTTTTTCCCTTTTTGGCTATTTTTCTCTAAATAATCATCTAGATTCTGAATCCCTTGATAGATTTTTTGGACTTGAGTTTCATAAAAATTAAGCTCCTCAAAGTTATCAAGTTCTACCTTGGGTAAAGCTTGATTAGCGAAAATAGAGCCTTTGGGAGTAGCCACAAAAAGTAGAGAATTTGCCCGGCGGATTGACTCAGGAACAATATTAAAATCAATAATTACATAGCCCATTCTTTCCATTAACGATTGAGCGGTTGAGGAAGTTAAATAAATTGAGTGTTCATGTTCAAATAAACAATACTCTCGTCGATCAAAAATTTTCTCTAAATCGTGAACTTCTACTACTAAAATTCCCTTTTCAGGATCAAGTATTTCCCGAACAGTCTCCAGAAAATTGACGGGATCTGGCAGATGATCGAAGGTATAGGATAACAGCACAATATCGACTTTTTTAAAATCTTCAGGCAGTTTTTCAATAGATGATTCGTTGAACAATCCTTGAATAGTTTTGATCCCTTGATCTTCAGCAATTTTAGTCAAATACGAGGAAGGTTCATAACCGAGAACTTTACCCCCCATTGCTTGAAAAGGAATTAATTGTCCTCCATCTCCCGATCCAATTTCTAAAACTTTAATTTTGTCCTCGATAAAGTATTTATCAATTAAGGACTTGGCTAAAGTTTCCATAAATTTACTGGCTGTTTTTGATGTTCCTACTGAGTATTGATAGTCTTCATAGTAGTCAGTTACATCAACATCATGTTGAGTTTGAACTGTATAACAATCTAAACAAAGATGGATAGGAATATCGGCTTTAAATTCTCTGCCTAATTCTTCTTGAAGGATAAATTCATCCGTAAATGGCATTTGAGGCAAAGTGAGAATTTTCTTTAAATTCTCTGATTGACAGATTCGGCAGTGATTTTTTAAGTGAATTTTAGCTTTCATAAATTTGCGATGTTCAGGTATAAATTAAAGGATTCCGAGTAGGCAATGCCCACAGTTTCTCAAGATCATCTCTCGGTTTTCCCAGTTGTAAGACAACTTTGATAATATTCGATTTGTTGGCGGGTAAGGTCTTGGGATTGTACCTTATCCTCCCGTAGCTGTTTTTTGTGCTCGTATTTGGATAATTTGGCGTAAAAAATATCATAACCTTTCTGACTTACTTTTGTATCAGCATAGACGAAACTACAGCGATTACAACATAGTATATCACATCCAGTTGAGATGGGATGACCTTCAGGTAAAACAGAATTTTGTGTGTGAAGAATTTCATCCTTTTCTTCTTGACAAATCGGACAATTTTGCAGTGATTTTTTCTAATTCATGGTGTAAATTCTAAAATATAGAGGCTCTTCTCGACTTTGTGTGATAATTTTTGCTTATGGAATCGTGAAATGCTTATCGGGCAACACTTTTAGGACTATTTTGTCGAAAAAACTATCAGTATAGACCTCGTTTCCACACAGAAACCAGAAGAGCCATAAGTACCTAGGCAAAATTAATTACATACTCGCCTCCAAAATTGTCCAGCACTTTTTTAACGTAAGCGAGGAGGCTCTTTCGGTCTTTATAGGCGCTAAATTCAATCCATTCATATTTTAAAAATCTCCATAATATTTCAATTAAATTTAAATGAGGTGAATAAGTGGGCAACCAAAATATTTTCAAGTTTTTCTTTTCCCATTCCTCAAGTTTCTCGATAAATGCATCGCTGGTATGAATGGAAGCTTGGTCAATTATTATGACAGTTTTTTTCTGTATATTTTGGCAATATTTATCCAGAAAATTGATAACTATCTCGCTAGTAACCGTTCCGACCTGTGTCTCATAAAATAATTGATTATCTCGTTTCATTATTCCTAAAATATTTAGTCTTTTACCTTCAATTGGTGGTAACTTTATCGTGGTTTTTTCTTCTTGCCAAGCATAAGGAATACAAGGCTTTGAATCCCATCCCATTTCATCCAAATATCCTATCTCAATCTCTCCTCTTTTTTCCTGTTTTTTGAGTTCTTCTAAAATAGGTAGTTTGACCTCAAGCTCCCACTCATCAGGGGTTTTGCCCAACCCTCTTCTCACCCTTTTCCACCTCATGTTGATTTTTTTTATTAGTCTTTTTATCGTGTCTTTGCTTATGGTTAATTTCCATTCTTCTACAATTTTGATCTGGATTTTTTTTAAGCTTTTCGGTTCTTCTTTTACCCAGTCAATAACTTGTTGACCTTGGGCTTCTGTCAATTTAGGTTTTCTCCCTCTTCCTCGACGATTATAAAAACCAATTAGTTTTCTATCCTCCCAGTTCGTCAACCAATTATAGATGGTCTTTCTCGTAACTCCAAATATTCCGCTCAATTCTTCTATCGTGGTTCCCTGAAAACTTAAGAGTATACATTTCGCTCGCTCTCTTACTTGATGATGTTTACTAGCTCGATAAATTCTCTCTAGCATTTTCTGGCTCTCGGGGTTTAGGTCTCTAATCAATCTCATTGTATTTTCCTGCTACTTCGTTTTTTCATGTATTATACTTCTTAATTTTTTATTTGGGTAATTAATTTTGCATGACTACTTATAGATTTTTATTACATTCACTCTATCCAATGGGATAAGAAAAGGGTAACTTAAAAAAGAGATAACAAACAAGTCCATTATATTGTCTAATTGACGAGATTGACTAAAATTTCTGGTCGCAAAAAACATCCAAAAAAATAAAAATGTTAGGCTCTTCGGTTTGTGTTATGCAATGGACGGGGGTTATAAGGGATGGAAACCTTATATAGAAAGGCATTTAGCGATTTTTGTCAATTGTTTTTTATCTAGAGCGAACTAATCAATTAAGTCTCTTGCCAGATAAGGATTTAGTCGATTTATGCCCCCCTATCGAACCATAACAAGTAACGAAGAGCCAAATGTTACAAAAAACGCGAACAATGGAAATTTACCTACGCTCCGACAAAACTCTCGGATAATCGCTGTTACATACTCTAACATCTCCTCCGTTAATCCTAGAAATAGCCCAATCCAGAAGATTCCTGCCATGATTTTATCAGCATTTGACAAGTATGCTACAAAGTTTTTGGTTCAACGCCTAATTCTCTTAATTTTTCAGCTAATTTTTGCCGTAACATTCGCTCCTGTTCGAGTTGATATTCAGTTTGTGCGACTCGTTCACTCCCCCATAATAACAGATTGCCCGACAGATCCCACCAACGTAACCAATAGGCTGTCACTTCAGCTTTGATTCCTTGCCAGAATCCCAAAAATAAGTCAATCTCTGCTATCCAATAACGATTGTTTTCATCAGGTTTTTGTTGTTCATACCTTCCTTGATTTAATCGATAAATTTCTAATTCTCCTGTTTTTGGCTGAAAAATTCCATAGACAGGTACTTGTAAGATTTGCTCGTAAAAATACCATTTTCCATAGGGATAGTGAGGGTTGATGGAATATTCACCCCCTTCGGTTTCCGAGATAAACTCTAGGACGATGGTAGGAATTTCTCCTTCAAGATGGGGAGTATAACTGCGCCGAATTTTTCCGCTAGGAATCGGTTTTACTGAAGGAATATAAACCCAGTCAGGTGCTTTGACAACTGTTTGAGTTTTAACGGTAGCACACAAGCCAAAATTAGAGGCAATTAACATCGATTCTAGAATTAGTCCTGCTAATTCTAGGGATTCGCGTAAAGCGGCTGCTAAGAGGGGTTGCAGGTTGTTGTCCACAGGTTCGTCAGGTAGAATAAAATCATCTGGCAGTTTTTCCCAGGTGATTGGCGGTGATTTTGGGGGTAAATCAATAGCAGATGGTGTCATTGTCGTAAACAGTCCTTTCTATATTTAATAAGCTCTCATAAACTGCCCGCCACTAAGTAGGTTCATTAAATTAATTATAAAATAGACCTGTAGGTGGACAATGTCGGCAATTATTTCATATACTATCATCAACTTCAACCCCTAGCGCTCTTAATTTTGCTGCCAAGCGTTCGGCTCGTTGCTTTTCTTGCCCCACTAACTCACTGCCCCATAATAGCAAATTTCCTGACTTATCCCACCAGCGCAACCAATTAGTAGTAAATTCAGCTTTGCTTCCTTGCCAGATACCGATAAACAAATTAAGTTCTTTTATCCAGTAACGATTATTCTCGTCTGGCAACTGCTGCTCATACTTTCCTGCCACTAAACAATAAACATCTAATTCTCCCGTTTTTGGCTGAAAAATTCCATAGACAGGTACTTGTAAGATTTGCTCGTAAAAATACCATTTTCCATAGGGATAGTGAGGGTTGATGGAATATTCACCCCCTTCGGTTTCCGAGATAAACTCTAGGACAATAGCTGGAATTTCTCCTTCAAGATGGGGAGTATAACTACGCCGAATTTTTCCGCTAGGAATCGGTTTTACCGAGGGAATATAAACCCAGTCAGGCGCTTTGACAACTGTTTGAGTTTTAACGGTAGCACATAAGCCAAAATTAGAGGCAATTAACATCGATTCCAGAATTAATCCTGCTAATTCTAGGGATTCTCGTAAAGCGGCTGCTAAGAGGGGTTGCAAGTTGTTGTCCACAGGTTCGTCAGGTAGAATAAAATCATCTGGCAGTTTTTCCCAGGTGATAGTTGGTAAGGGGTTTGACTGAAGTAGTTGCATGGCTGTCATAAGTAATTTCACTAATTCAAATATCTAAAATGGGCTATAGATTCTCAGGATTAACTCCCAACTCTTTTAACTTTTGCACCAAACGTTGGCGAGAAATTCGTTCTTGCTCAAGTTCTAACTCAGCTTGTTCGGCTCGTTGCTTTTCCTGTTCTGCCCTTAGTTTTTCCTGTTCGGCTCTTAGTTTTTCCTGTTCGGCTCTTAGTTTTTCCTGTTCGGCTCTTAGTTTTTCCTGTTCGGCTCGTTGCTTTTCCTGCTCCACTAACTCACTGCCCCATAATAGCAAATTTCCCGACTTATCCCACCAGCGCAACCAATTAGTAGTAAATTCAGCTTTGCTTCCTTGCCAGATACCGATAAACAAATTAAGTTCTTTTATCCAGTAACGATTATTCTCATCTGGCAACTGCTGCTCATACTTTCCTGCCACTAAACAATAAACATCTAATTCTCCCGTTTTTGGCTGAAAAATTCCATAGACAGGTACTTGTAAGATTTGCTCATAAAAATACCATTTTCCATAGGGATAGTGAGGGTTGATGGAATATTCACCCCCTTCCGTTTCCGAGATAAACTCTAGGACGATGGTAGGAATTTCTCCTTCAAGATGGGGAGTATAACTGCGCCGAATTTTTCCGCTAGCAATCGGTTTTACCGAGGGAATATAAACCCAGTCAGGCGCTTTGACAACTGTTTGAGTTTTAACGGTAGCACACAAGCCAAAATTAGAGGCAATTAGCATTGATTCTAGAATTAATCCTGCTAATTCTAGGGATTCCCGTAAAGCTGCTGCTAAGAGGGGTTGCAAGTTGTTGTCCACAGGTTCGTCAGGTAGAATAAAATCATCTGGCAGTTTTTCCCAGGTGATAATTGGTAAGGGGTTTGACTGAAGTAGTTGTATGGCTGTCATAAGTAATTTTACTAATTCAAATATCTAAAATGGGTTATAGATTTTCAGGATTAACTCCCAACTCTTTTAACTTTTGCACCAAACGTTGGCGAGAAATTCGTTCTTGCTCAAGTTCTAACTCAGCTTGTTCGGCTCGTTGACGCTCTTGCGCGGCTCGTTGCTTTTCTTGCTCCACTAACTCACTGCCCCATAATAGCAAATTTCCTGACTTATCCCACCAGCGCAACCAATTAGTAGTAAATTCAGCTTTGCTTCCTTGCCAGATACCGATAAACAAATTAAGTTCTTTTATCCAGTAACGATTATTCTCGTCTGGCAACTGCTGCTCATACTTTCCTGCCACTAAACAATAAACATCTAATTCTCCCGTTTTTGGCTGAAAAATTCCATAGACAGGTACTTGTAAGATTTGCTCATAAAAATACCATTTTCCATAGGGATAGTGAGGGTTGATGGAATATTCACCCCCTTCCGTTTCCGAGATAAACTCTAGGACGATGGTAGGAATTTCTCCTTCAAGATGGGGAGTATAACTGCGACGAATTTTTCCGCTAGCAATCGGTTTTACCGAGGGAATATAAACCCAATCAGGCGCTTTGACAACAGTTTGAGTTTTAACGGTAGCACATAAGCCAAAATTAGAAGCAATTAGCATCGATTCTAGAATTAGTCCTGCTAATTCTAGGGATTCTCGTAAAGCGGCTGCTAAGAGGGGTTGCAGGTTATTGTCCACAGGTTCGTCAGGTAGAATAAAATCATCTGGCAGTTTTTCCCAGGTGATTATCTTTGATTTTGTCGATAAATCAATAGCAGATGGTGTCATTGTCGTCAACAGTCCTTCCTAATATTTAATAAGCTCTCATAAACTGCCCGCCACTAAGTAGGTGCATTAAATTAATTATCAAATAGACCTGTAGGTGGACAATGCCGGCAATTATTTCATACACTATCATCAACTTCAACCCCTAGCGCTCTTAATTTTCCTGTCAAGCGCTCGGCTCGTTGCTTTTCCTGTTCAGCCCGTTGCTTTTCCTGCTCGGCCAACTCCTCTATAGTGGGGAGCAATTGCCCCTCTGCTGTTGCCCAACGTAGCCAAGTAATCGGCTCTTGTTCATCCCCATAAATTCCCTGCCACCGCACTAACACTAGCCCTAATATTTCGCTGCTGAACCTGCCTTGAGCATCTGGGTTTAAAGATTTATAAACACCCCCCCCTAAGCGATGTCCCGCTAAATCTTCTGGGTCAAAGGGATCATACCAAAAGTATTCTGTCACCCGCAAACGATTCTGATAGATGAGTTTTTTCTCTTCTTTATCTTTTTTGGCTGTACTTTCAGAAAGCAACTCAATCACCACATCAGGAGCTTTTTCTTCTTCCCAGACGACCCAGCTTTTCCGTTCTTTTCGAGGCACGTCCAAGACGACAAATACATCAGGTCCGCGATAATCTTCGTTCCGCACTTGATTGGGGCTAAAGTAAACAAACATATTGCCCCCCACAAACGCTTCTCGTCCTTGGGTTTTTAACCACCCGGAGAGAGGTCTAACTAATAACTGCATTTGCAGTCCGTGTCGCTGGGTTTCCATGGGAATACCATCATCAGAAGGTAGTTCATCTTGGGTCGGTGGTAGCTTGATCCCTTGTGGGTTAGCTGCAATTAGGAGGTTTTCTTGAGCCATTGGATTAGTTGGGGTGAACAACTGATGCCACTTTCTTATCATAAACTATTGTCAATGTCAACCCCTAGCGCTCTCAATTGTGCAGCCAAGCGTTCAGCCCGTTGCTTTTCCTGCTCAGCCCGTTGCTTTTCCTGTTCGGTTCGTTGCCTTTCTTGCTCTACTAACTCACTCCCCCATAATAACAGATTGCCCGACTTATCCCACCAACGTAACCAATAGGCTGTTACTTCCGCTTTTTTTCCCTGCCAGACTCCCAAAAATAAGTTAATCTCTGCTATCCAATAACGATTGTTTTCATTAGGTTTTTGTTGTTCATATCTTCCTTGATTCAATCGATAAATTTCTAATTCTCCGGTTTTTGGCTGAAATATTCCATAGACAGGTACTTGTAAGATTTGCTCGTAAAAATACCATTTTCCATAGGGATAGTGAGGATTGATGGAATATTCACCCCCTTCGGTTTCCGAGATAAACTCTAGGACGATGGTAGGAATTTCTCCTTCAAGATGGGGAGTATAACTGCGCCGAATTTCTCCACTAGCAATGGGTTTTACTGAGGGAATATAAACCCAATCAGGCGCTTTGACAACTGTTTGAGTTTTAACGGTAGCACATAAGCCAAAATTAGAGGCAATTAGCATCGATTCTAGAATTAATCCTGCTAATTCTAGGGATTCGCGTAAAGCTGCTGCTAAGAGAGGTTGCAGGTTATTGTCCACAGGTTCGTCAGGTAGAATAAAATCATCGGGCAGTTTTTCCCAGGTGATTATCTTTGATTTTGTCGGTAAATCAATGGCAGATGGTGTCATGTTTATCTCTTTTTCATTAAGAAAAGCCAAGAATACTTAAAAAAAGTCGGTTTTCCATTAATCACCCTTGGCAGAAACTTTTTAGCGTCAAGACAACATATTCTAACATTTCCTCCGTTAATCCGGGATAAATGCCTAGCCAAAAAACACTACTCATGATTTTATCGGCATTACTTAAATCCCCAATAACTCGATAATTTAAACCCTTATAAAGAGGCTGTCGCAGTAAATTTCCTCCAAATAATAGCCTTGTGCCGATGCGTTTTTCCTCCAAATGCTTAACCAAATCATTGCGGCTAAAAGGCGCATTTTCCTTGACAAAAATCGGAAACCCGAACCAACTCGGTTCAGAATCGGGGCTGGCTTCAGGCAGAATTAAAACATCTTGAAGCTCCTGTAACTTTTGATGCAAAAAGTCGAAATTTTCCCGACGCTTTTTGATAAATCCTGGCAATTTATCCAGTTGCGCTACCCCAACGGCGGCTTGCATATCCGTCATCTTTAGGTTATAACCCACATGAGAATAGGTGTACTTATGGTCATAGCCAAAGGGTAAATCTCCTAACTGCCAACCGAAGCGCTTATTACAGGTATTATCTACCCCCGGAGGACACCAACAATCTCTGCCCCAGTCACGGAATGACTCGACAATCTTTTTCAAGCGGGTATCACTGGTTAAAACGGCTCCCCCTTCTCCCATAGTCATGTGATGAGCAGGATAAAAGCTAACCGTTGCTAAATGCCCAAAGGTGCCGGTTTTTTGCCCTTTATAGAGACTTCCCACCGCATCACAGTTATCCTCAACTACCCAAAGGTCATGTTTTTCGGCAAAAGCCATCACCGCTTCTAAATTAAACGGATTTCCCAAGGTATGAGCGATCATAATCGCTTTAGTCTTCTCTGACAAGGCCGATTCCAGTTGCTCGATGTCAAGGTCATAACCGGGTAATTTAACGTCTAAAAAGACCGGAATTAGCTGATTTTGAAAGATGGGATTAACGGTGGTCGGGAAACCTGCGGCAACGGTAATGACTTCATCCCCCGGTTTAAGTTGTTTTTCCCCAGTTTAGGGGAAGTTAAGGCACTTAAGGCCACTAAATTGGCCGAAGAGCCGGAATTGACTAATAAACAATGTTTTACCCCCATCCACTGGGCAAAACGTTCCTCAAATTCCGCCGCATATCTGCCCGTCGTTAACCAGAAATCTAGGGAAGAATCCACTAATTTGACTAATTCTTGCTCATCAAATACCTTACCCGATGCCGGAATATAGGTCTGCCCCGCCACAAAAGCCCGGGGTTGAAATTTGTGCTTATAATATTCTTGTACTGCTTGAAAGACTTGCTCTCGCAGTTCTGTTTCAGTATTGGTATTGAGGGGAGAAATAGATTGAGTCATGGTTAATTTCCTTTCAGGGGAGAAATGGGAACTTAATTATTACTTACTTTGCACTATTATGAGCCTTGAGTTCGCTAATCGCTCAAACAACTTTGATAATATTCGATTTGTTGGCGGGTAAGTTCTTGGAATTGTGCTTTATCTTCAGAGTCCATTTGCGCCGCTTGATAATACCATGTCACGGTTTCCTTGAGGGTTTGCCGAAAATCCCAAACGGGTTGCCATTTTAGGGTATGAAAAGCCTTATCTGTGACTAGATTAAGCAATTTAGCCTCATGAACAGCCTTCGGATCACTTTGATCGAGCCAAGTCCCCGGCCAAAGTTGTAGGATAGACTCAACTAACTCTTTAACTGGGCGATTAGAAGTCAGAGACGGACCGAAATTAAACGCCCCATATAACCCCCGGCTGTCTTGCTGCCAATTAGCCGTCATCAACTGCTCATAAATCGACTCAGCTAACCGTAAATAGCCACCTAAAGGCTCTAAAACGTGCTGCCAAGGGCGAGTCGCTAGAGGGTTCCGCACCGGAATCGGTTCGGACTTGATCAAAGCCCGCATGGCATCAGGTACAATCCGATCTAGAGACCAATCTCCGCCACCGATGACATTTCCTGCCCTGGCGCTCGCAATGCCGATGGGGGTTTGAGGGGTTTTAAAGAAGGAATTTCGCCAAGATGCGATCGCTAATTCCGCACCAGCTTTGCTAGAACTATAGGGATCATAACCCCCCAGTGGGTCATTTTCCCGATAACCATAGACCCATTCCCGATTCTCATAGCACTTATCGCTAGTGATAAACACGGCGGCACAGGGATGAGTCAGGCTTTTGAGGGCCTCTAAAACGTGAATAGTCCCCATAACATTTGTGTTCCACGTTTCCACCGACTCCAGATAAGAAAGTCGCACTAAGGGTTGTGCCGCTAAATGAAAGACTACATCCGGTTGCCACGAAGCGATTAAACGAGCCACTAACTCAGCCTCTCGAATATCCCCTATATGGTGACTCAAATTTTTAGCTAAGTCTAATTGGTCGAATAAGGCGGGGGTGGTATTGGGAGCTAAACTGAGGCCTTTTACCTCTGCTCCTAGATGGAGTAACCAAAACCCCAGCCAAGACCCCTTAAAGCCAGTATGACCAGTAATAAAGACCTTTTTGCCCGGCCAAAATGCTTCCTTTACCATATTTTCCATCTAGCTTGTCCAGTGTCATAAAGGTGATTGAGCATTTCCATTTCTCGGTAAGTATCCCTACACTGCCAAAACCCATCAAGCTCATCCCAGGGGGAGAGGGGAGCTATTATTGTTCACAAGTCAAATAGCCTCGCTATAGTGGGTTTTCAGTTAATTTCAACGGCTTTGTGCAAGTAATCGCCGAAAAGAGTCTTTGTGAAGGCTCAAAGCCATCACCCTAAATCTTTGGGAGCTACTATACAGGAACTTGACCGAGGATGTCAATTGGTTAAGCTGTTAGGCATCTAGAATGGTTAGCTGAGACAAAAGAGCAGCAGGGAACTTCTGAGCGGGGAGAGTCGTTCTTGATTTTCGATGCCTCGTGATTCAAGGGAAAATCAATTAAGTATTTATACTTATTGTATATGACTTGAATTTGGTGTAAACATACAGCTATGCCCAGGTGGCAGGGATTTTAATATAGCGTTTTTCAGTCTGCTGAGGTACAAAAGTTATGGGTTTTAGGCAAAAGGCAAAAGGGAAGAAAAATATGTGTACCTCACTAGCTTAGGAAACGCTATATTAAGCTAAAATTTGAACTCGTACTGAACTTTATCTAATTTGTAAATGAGTAAAAAAACCTTCTGTATTTTAGAACAGGGCCAACTAATTAATGAGCCTTGCACTATAGAAAAACGAGAACTATTTACTACTGAATTTAGTGACTTTTATCGACTTAATTGGGCAACGGAAGATGACCCCAATGCTTTCATTACTGCGAAAGGAGTGACTTGGAGTGAGGGCAGGAGCTTGCTATATAGGGAAGTTCCCAAAGATTATGAATACTACATTTTTATCGATGATGATGTTACCTTTGTTGCTGATGAAGGGGTAGATATTCCTAAAAAGATCAAAGAATTACTCGACGAATATCATCCCATTGCTGCAACTTTTTATGATCCTAAACAGTGGGCATTTCTGCCGATTAAAGCTTCTTATGAAGAGTTAATCTCCAGAAAATGCTTTCCCATTAGCGGATATGATGCAGAATCTCAAATCCTCTCCCAAAGTTATGCTGATGTCATCTTACCAGCGATTTATCATGGGGCACATCGGACGGATTGGTATCTTCAGTGGGTTTGTTATCAAACCTTTCCCCTGAAGCAAATGTGTTTTACTGACATTCGAGTTAAGAATGCCCGCAGCGGTGGTCATAGTAAAATTAAAAAGCCGCAGCATTACGAACCAACAGAAGCAGTGTTTTTGTTTAATCGACACGTCAAGAAGCCATATTCATTGTTGAAAAAAAAGGATGATATTCTTGAAAACAATGTTGAAGTTCTTGAGCGGTCAGTTGATAAAACCCCTATTGAGTTCACTCTGAAAGACCTGGCAAAGGTCTATGATATCAGCAATACTGATTTTAAAATTAGACAACCTACAGCCAGTAGTCGGTACTTGTACAGAAAACCTTGGAATCGTTTTCTGTGGAAACTGGTCAGAAAACTGACAGGGGAATATCAATATTAATTCCACCGCACTCCAGCTTTGAAAGCTGTCAAATTGCTACTCACTTATGCTGGGACAGCCTGACAAAAAGGCATTTTAGTTGTCAGTCAAAAGTCTCAGGAAGTATTTAACGTAGCCAGTCTCAATGATTCTTAAACACAATTCCTCTCCGCTCTCTGGAGTGAGAGAGGGGTTAGGGATGAGGAGCTTTTACAATTCATTTGGTTTTGCTATATATTATACCAATTTTCAATAGTCGTGACTAACATCTAAAAGCGCAATTCCTGTCCGAGAGCGGAATTGCGCTTTGGAATAATCAACTAAGTCTGTCATCACTTTTGAAAAATGATATTAGGCTGTGGTTAAACTTTTATCCAGAAAATTTGCCAGATAATCTCTTATGGACTAAAAATTTTAGCCATTCAGGCATAGAGAGAATTGCCATGTATAATAAATTGGCAGCTAAGAGCCAATTGATCATTTCATCAACTAACCAAGGATATAAGAATGGACTTGCGTAAAACGTTGCCACCATAGCGACTAAAGCCATACTGGAAGGTAAGCTCAATTGATTTTCTTCCTTAATCCAATCCAAAATTTGAGGAAGGGCAAAGATTAGAAAAGTTAATTTATAATCATAAAGCATACCAATAACAAGAAAATTTCCTAAATGAATTGCTGCCGCAAGACGGAAATAATCAATATATTGACTTTTATCTAAAGATTTGTCCGAATCGGTTGAGACAAAATCCGAACTAAGCCATTCTTTAAAAATTTTAAATTTCGACAATAAAACTCTGGTTAAGATTAACATAGTAAATAAAATCATAATTATATATATCATATGTCTGATCGGAATCGTATTTTTAATATCAGTTTCGCCGCTAGTAAGCTTTGATAGAATATATTGGACTGCACTAAAGAGGACTTTATAGCCAAAACTATACCAAATCCTCCCATCATGAAAGCTTGAAATAGCTTTCATCTCCCCCATACTAGCGAGAAAATAAGTAATAAAGGCAGTGGTAAAAATAGCCGCCAAGAACAGAAATAGATTTCTTTTTTCTTTAATAATTACTGCCAGACCGAAAATTGGAAATAGTTTAACAATTCCCCAAAAAAATATTAACAAATAGGCACACAACCTAAAAATTAATGCTCGGCTGTTCTTAATTATTATTAGTCCGACACCCAGCCAAGAATAGATAACAATATCTACGTTGCCACGTTCGACTAAAAGCATTACTGGTGGTGAGCATAAAATTAGGGCATAAACTATAGCTTCTTGATAATTTAATCTGCCAATGATAATTAAAGTTATCACATAAAAGATTAAAGCAAATAAAACTCCTAAAAATATAGTATTACGCTGCTCTAAACCCAGCCAAGTTAATGAAGACCAACTACTAGGATAAGCTATTTGAGTGAAGCAGGAATTATGGTTCTTCCGAACTTACAATGTAGAAAATTCCCCAAGCTCCCTCTCTGTCCAGCAATGCTCTAAAGTTGATAAATATCAATCTAACAAAAACTCAAAGCTTTACTATACAAGCTTTACAAGCATAAGTTGTTAATAGTTTTACATGACAGGTTCGGTAGAGCCGGAATTATTTGCTAGGGAAACTTCGCCTGTCAATCGATCACAATCAAAAGCACCTAATATCGCCCCAAGATCTATAAAAGGGTTTTTAACCGCAGGAACCCCTAGTTTCCTCCAAAACTTGTGATAGGGAACAAAAAAATTAGCTACATACAATAACCCAAAATATCCTAAGAGTGCGGCAACTACCAAAAATCTGCCATCAATTTTTGATGGCTTTTTGAGCATTTTCCTAATCTGGAGATGTATTGAATTTACTATGTCCACTTTGTGCCTCCTGCTATTAAAGGATTGATTATCTGTCAATTACTTGAGTTCAGTATAAGACGATCATTGCGCCGCTAAATGAAAGATTACATTCGGTTGCCATGAGGCGATTAAACGGGCCACTAACTCAGCCTCTCGAATATCCCCTATATGATGACTCAGGTTTTGAGCTAAGTCTAATTGGTTAAATAAAGTGGGGAGTAGTATTGGAAGCTAAACTGAGGCCTTTTACCGCCACCCCTAAATGGAGTACCCAAAAAGCCAGTCAGGACTCCTTAAAGCCAGTCTTTTTGCCCGACCAAAATGCTTCCTCTACCATATCTTCCATCTAGCTTGTCCAGTGTCATAAAGGTGATTGAGCATTTCCATTTCTCGATAAGTATCCATGCACTGCCAAAACCCTTCATGCTTATAGACGGTGAGTTCTCCTAAAGCCGCTAGAGTTCTGAGGGGCTGTGCTTCAAAAGTCGTAGCATCTCCCTCAATTAAATCCAAAACCTTGCGATTTAAGACAAAATAGCCGCCATTAATCCATCCCTCAGCCGTTTGGGGCTTTTCTTGGAATTGAGTGACTAAATTACCCTCAATGATTAACTCGCCAAAGCGAGAAGAAGGACGAACCGCTGTCATAGTGGCTAATTTCCCATGGGAGTAATGGAAATCCAACAGATCCGCAATATTCACATCACAAACCCCATCCCCATAGGTAGCTAGAAAGATATCACTTCCGCTTTGGTCTATATAAGGGGTGAGACGTTTAAGACGGCCTCCCGTCATGCTTTCCTGTCCCGTATCAATTAACCAAATACGCCAGTCTTCCTCCTCGTGTCCACTATCGAGTTTGGTCACTTTTTTATTGCCCAACTCTAAGAGGACATCACTTTGATTCCAATCATAGCTAAAGAAATAGTCCCGAATCATTTCCCCTTTATACCCTAGACAGAGCATAAAGTCAGTTAAGCCATAGTGGGCATAAGTTTTCATGACATGCCAAATAATTGGCCGATTTCCGATGGCAATCATCGGTTTAGGTCGAAATTCGGTTTCTTCCCGCAGCCTAGTTCCTTTACCACCACACAAGATGGCCACGGGAATATTAGACTTATAGTCCTTAACTGTTAAACTGACCGATTGTATTACCATGGAATTATATAGTGAAGGGTTTTTAGCGTGACATCATCTTATCGGGGCAGTTTAACACGCGGTTCCTGATCCTGTCCAATATCACTGGACTAAATCAGCAATTCTAAATTTCAGAACTGTTAGTCGCTTTTCTCATAATTTTATTTTGGGTTTGTGCAGTCTCTTGAAAATCCTAGTCATTCTCCTCAATCAACCCCTTTTTGTTAGCCGTCTGATGCCGACTCTACTGTTCCCTCAACAGAGGCCAAGAATAGTAATATTTTAGCTGACGGCTAACGGCTACAATAACCCCAGATTTACGGCAAATGAAACTAGAAACCACGGCGATTAAACGGATTCTCGATGCTAACCTGGACCGCGCTAGAGAAGGACTGCGAATTATCGAAGAATGGTGTCGTTTTGGCTTAGATAATCCCGATTTAGCCCAAGAATGTAAGGAAATGCGCCATCAGTTGGCTAGTTGGCACTCGATCGATCTTAAACGACATCGGGACACAGCTGGCGATATCGGCAGGGATTTAAGCCATCCCAGGGAAGAAATCCGGGAGACTGTCGAGGGACTGCTGCAGGCCAATCTCGCTCGCGTACAGGAGGCTTTTCGGGTTTTAGAAGAATACGGTAAACTCTATGATCTAGAGCTAGGGATAGCCTGTAAACAGCTGCGCTATCGGGTTTATCAGCTAGAGAGTAAACTTTTAATCTCTCCACCTCTGGAAAAACTAAAAGCATCTCCTCTCTATCTAGTCACTTCTCCCGCCGAAAATCTGTTAGAAATCGTTGAATTAGCCCTAAAAGGAGGGTTAAAATTGGTGCAGTACCGCCATAAAACCGCCGTTGATACCATTCGTTTAGAAGAGGCCGCTAAACTGTGTGAGTTATGCCACCGTTACGATGCTTTATTTATTATGAACGATCGCGTCGATATTGCTAGGGCCGTTCATGCCGATGGTGTTCATCTCGGTCAACAGGATCTACCGATTTCCCTCGCGCGGCAATTTCTCGGCCCGGCGGCAATTATCGGCAAGTCCACCACTAATCCCCAAGAGATGGCCAACGCAATCCAAGAAAAGGCCGATTATGTGGGAGTCGGGCCAGTTTATGCCACCCCCACGAAAGCGGGGAAAACCCCCGCAGGATTGGAATACGTCCGTTATGCGCGGGAAAATTGCCCTTTACCCTGGTTTGGGATCGGTGGTATTGATAGTAATAACATTAAAGAGGTTTTAGAGGCAGGAGCGCAACGGGTGGCTGTAGTCCGGGCCATCATGGAAGCGCAGCACCCCGATGTGGTGACACAACAATTATTAACCCAATTAAAGTAGGAATTATGAATTATGAATTATGAATTATGAAGTGGGGGTGTGGGGAGGGGAATTATGAATTATGAATTATGAATTATGAAGTAGGGTGTGGGGTGTGGGGAGAAAAAAGCTGTCTCCTATCTCCTGAATACTGTCTCCCTTCTCCTGTCTCCTGAATACTGCCTCCTGTCTCCTGAATACTGTCTGCTCCGATTAATTCATTTGTTCATATCCAAATCCATGTCAGAAATAACCTTGCAAATCAACGGCAAAACTCAAACCTGTTTACCCGCAACTAAACTACCGCAAATGCTAGAAAATTTGGGCATGAATCCTCGGTTAGTGGCAGTGGAATATAACGGGGAAATCCTCCATCGTCAGTATTGGCAAAACACGGAAATCAAGGAGGGGGATAAATTAGAAATTGTTACTATTGTCGGAGGGGGATAAAATAATCAACAATCGACAGTTGAGGCAAAAAACTTGTTAGTTATCGGTTTAATCAGTGGCACATCGGTGGATGGCATCGATACCGCTTTAGTGGAGATTAGCGGTACAGTGGAATCTCCACAGGTGCAGTTATTAGCAGGGGAAACCTATCCCTATTCTTCCCGATTACGAGAGACAATTTTGCAAGTCTGTGGGGGAGAAAAGCTATCTATTGAAGCTTTAGCCAGCTTAGATGATGATATCGCCGCAGAATTTGCCCAAGCCGCCTTAAATATCCAAAAAGAAGCCACAAAAGCCCAATTAATCGGCAGTCACGGTCAAACCGTTTTTCATCGACCCCCCAAAAACGATCGCCTCGGTTACACGGTACAATTAGGACGGGGAGCAGCGATCGCAAAAATTACCCGTATTCCCACCATTAGTAATTTTCGCGCTGCCGATATCGCCCAAGCTGGTCACGGTGCGCCCCTAGTGCCGAAAATTGACGCTTATTTGCTTTCTCACCCCACCAAAACCCGCTGCGTCCAAAATATCGGCGGTATTGGCAATTTAACCTATCTACCCCCCCGACAAAGGGAAAATTGGCAGCAAAAAATTTTCGGTTGGGATACCGGCCCCGGCAACGTCCTCATCGATTTGGCCGTACAATTTTTGAGCCAAGGCCAACAAACCTACGACCATAACGGTCAATGGTCGGCCCAGGGTCAACCCTGCCCCGAATTAGTTCATAAATGGCTACAGGAGCCTTATTTTCAACAATATCCCCCTAAATCCACTGGCAGAGAGTTATTTAGCCCCGCCTATCTAGCCCAATTGCGCGAGGATGCCCAAGCTTATTCCCTCAGTGATGCCGACTGGTTGGCCAGTTTAACCGATTTAACCGCCCTTTCGATCGCCCACAGCTATCAAACCTTTTTGCCGGAAATGCCTGCGGAGGTGCTTCTCTGTGGAGGTGGCGCTCGCAATGCCTACCTGCGCCAAAGACTCCTAGCACATTTGGGGACAAATGTCAAGCTTTTGACCACTGATGAGGTAGGATTAAATAGCGATTTTAAAGAAGCGATCGCTTTTGCCCTTTTGGCCTATTGGCGCTGGCACGATTTCCCCGGTAATTTACCGAAAGTCACGGGAGCAAAAGAAGAGGTTTTATTAGGAGAAATTTATCTATGAGCAGCATATATGAAACATTTTCAACAATTCAACGCCAAAGGGTCAGCGATGGGCAAATAGTGCCAATTTTAAGCGATTGTGCCGACTATAAACGTCTTTTAATTCTTGTTTGGCCGCAATTGGGGGATTTTGACAGTCTCGAATACGCTTGGTGGTTAGAAAAAGAGGCGGCCCTTTGGCAAAATGCTGGGATCACCATTCGTGCTATCGGTATCGGCGATCGCAATTCAGGCTTAAAATTCGCTGAATATACGAAATTTCGGCAAGATTGGCTGTTTGTTGATCCGAAAGCCGAATTACACAATTTATTAGGACTGTATCGGGGTTTATCGGTCAAATTACCAGGGTTTTCTTCTGGACAAAATGCCTGGTTAAATCTAATTTTGATGTGTGCGGGTGTGGGTAGTCCGGGGACTCTGGCCGAAGTGCTGCGGGGTTATCGTGGCGATCGCAAAGCCCCCCAATTAATTGCTGAGGAGGAAACAATACAAGCGCGGCCTTTACCAGCTTTCCGGGGTTCCCTATTCAATCTTGCCGGGGGTCAAGGTTTTCAGCGACCTTTTGAATTAGCCACCCTGAGACTGCGTAATATGGGTCAAGTTTTGGGCAATTGGTCAACATATATCCCGGATGGTAGTTATCTAACCCAACGGGGAGGGACTTTTTTATTTGATAATCAAGGAAATTTACTCTATGAGCATCGAGATAGAGGCATCTTGGGATTTGCTGAGAATATGAGTTATCCCCTCGCTTTTTTGCGGGATTAAGCTTTTTTCTTCTGCATCTCACCCACTCCCAACTTTTGCCTTTTACCTTTTCTAGCTGATAGTTAAACAAATTTAATGTTATCCGACTACTTAAGTACCTAAGCAAAATTAATTACACATATCTAACCCCCTCTTGCCTTTTGCCTCTTGCCTTTTGCCTATCTTTACTAGGAAATTAATTTTGCACGACTACTTAATTACCCAAGAGATAAGTAAATATTATTTTAAGTTTATTTAAGGCTGTCATTACTAATGGTAAGTTGAGTCGGGTAAATTTTCCCGTAGTATCAAAAGGGAAACTCAAGGGATTTTGAGACTCAGGAACAACCTATGGCAAAGAAAACAAAGACAACCACTTATAAAGTCACTCTGAAAACACCCGATGGCGACCATACAATTGATGTTCCAGATAATGAATATATTCTCGATGTAGCCGAAGAAAAAGGATTGGATCTACCTTTTTCTTGCCGTGCTGGTGCTTGTTCTGCTTGCGCTGGTAAAATCGAATCTGGTAGCGTTGATCAGTCTGAACAATCCTTTTTAGATGCCGATCAAATTGAAGCGGGTTATGTCCTCACCTGTGTCGCCTATCCTACTTCTGACTGTGTGATTGTCACCCACAAAGAAGAAGATTTGTACTAATTTAACTCAATATTTGGGGGTTAGATACTCCAACAATACAACAATAATAGAGCGGGAACTGCAAAAGCGACAGTTCTCGCTTTATTTGTATTTTTGCCTCTTGACTCGACGGTGAGATAGGGTCCCAAAATTAATCCTGCTAAAGGTTTCCCACAAATTATAATTATATGGTAGTATAGTTATAAAGCTATACAAAGGGAGTCAAAGATCATGCTATTCCGTCAGATGTTCGATCCCGAAACCAGCACTTATACTTATTTGATTGCCGATCCCATCAGCAAGGAAGCGGTATTGGTGGACCCAGTACGGGAACAGGTGGAAAGGGATGATCGGCAATTACGGGAGCTAGGATTAACGCTAAAATACTGTTTAGAAACCCATATTCACGCCGATCACGTCACAGGAACTGGAAAATTAAGGCAAATCACAGGCTGTTTGGGTATAGTTCCTGAAAATGCTCAAGTAGCCTGTGCCGATCGCCATCTGACGGATGGAGAGGAATTGTTACTAGGAAATATCACCATCAAAGCGATCGCTACTCCTGGCCACACCGATAGTCATCTAGCCTATTTAGTCAATAACAGTCATATTTTGACAGGAGATGCCCTATTCATCCGAGGTTGTGGTCGTACCGACTTCCAAAGCGGCGATGCTGGTACTCTCTTTGATTCGGTCACGCAAAAACTTTTCAGTCTCCCCGATAGTACCCTAGTTTATCCTGGCCACGACTATCGCGGTTTAACTGTCTCCACTATTGCCGAAGAAAAACAATACAATCCCCGTTTTGTCGGACGTAATCGCAGACAATTTATCGAGTTTATGAGCAGTCTTAATTTACCAGATCCCAAAAAGATCATGGAGGCGGTTCCCGCTAACCAAGGCTGCGGCAATTTAGGAGTTGTTTTAGCTTAAATATCCATTCAGGAGATTAACGATGACTAATACCACAAATCAAGCAAAATTACTAGAATTTGATGCCCATACTTTAAAAAACTTAATTGAGCGTCGAGAAGTTTGCTTGATCGACGTGCGAGAAGCGGGGGAGTACGCCAGCGATCGCATTCCAGGGGCGAAATTAGTACCACTTTCCAGTTTTAACCCCGATTCGATCGCTTTTGACCCCGATCAAACCCTAGTTCTCTACTGTAATTCTGGCAACAGGTCCACTGTAGCGGCACAAAAACTGATTGCGGCAGGATTTAGCCAAGTTGCCCAGCTTAAAAACGGCTTAAATACTTGGAAAAGTGCGGGTTATACCACCGAAAAAGACCAAAATGCGCCAATTAGCCTATTTCGTCAGGTGCAGATCGTCGCTGGTTCCCTAGTTGTCCTCGGAACGGTATTAGGAGCTTTTCTCTCGCCTTGGTTCCTGATTTTAAGCGGTTTTGTCGGTTCTGGTCTGGTTTTTGCGGGGATTAGTAATACCTGTGCTTTAGCTATGCTTCTAGCTAAACTTCCCTATAATCAACCCCATCGGGGGAAATAGGGGGTTGGGTGTGGGGTGTGGGAATTATAAATTATGAATTATAAATTATGAATTGGGAAGTGGGGAAATTTCAACTAAAACCCCAACACCGTAACACCGTAACACCGTAACACCCCAACTCCCTAAAACCCTATCTCCTGCCTTCTGACCACCGATAGCTAAAATAACTGATAACTGAAATGACTTGGTTAATTGGACATTTATTAGCCGTTTGTACGGGGATTAGTCTGGGATTGTTAGGAGGAGGAGGTTCTGTACTAGCATTACCGATTCTAGTCTATGTGATGGGAGTACCGACCAAATCGGCGATCGCTATGACGCTTCTAGTCATTGGTAGTGTCAGTTTACTCGGCACGATTCCCCACTGGAAAAAAGGCAACATTAACTTAAAAACTGCTTTTATCTTCGGTTCTGCGACGATGGTAGGGGCTTTTTTGGGAGCAAGATTAGCTACGTTACCCTTTGTCACTGCCACCTTCCAGATGCTCCTGTTTGCGACACTAATGCTCCTAGCGGCAGCCTTTATGATTGGTAGATCAACACAGATAGATAATCCTGATGATAAGGCCCACGATCGACAAAAAGATCTGACTCTTTACCCGCAACCAGTCTGCCGATATTGCTGGCTCTGGTTAATGACCGAAGGAATCGCTGTGGGTGTGCTGACGGGATTAGTTGGGGTTGGGGGAGGCTTCGCTATCGTTCCTGCGCTGGTATTATTGGGTAAAATCCCCATGGTGCAGGCGATCGCTACTTCGCTCCTGATTATTGCCCTCAATTCTGTAGCTGGATTGCTGGGCTATTTAGGTCATATTAGCGTGGATTGGCGACTAACTCTATCCTTTGCTTTTGCGGCTGCCCTCGGTACTCTTATCGGTTCCTATCTGGGACAGTTTGTGTCTGCGAAACAGTTACAAAAAGGTTTTGGTTATTTTCTGTTAGTGATCGCAACTTTGGTTTTAATTCAAAATCGTCACATATTGGACAATTTCCTAGCTCCGAAAAGCCATTCTATTATCCCCGGAGAGAAGCAGCTGTCGGGAAATGTAAATTCCCCGACAGCTTAGTATATTTTCTGACTGCTATTTTTCGATTTTATTGGTGAGAGTTCCCACTACATCAATACCGAGGGTTTGATGGACACTGGCGAGGAATTGGTTGAGGATTTCGGGATAAACTTTGATCAGGGTAGCGAGGGATTTACCATCACCATTGTCAACGATATTAACTCGATCGAGGTGTAAGCGTTTAGGAATTTTAATCGCTTCTTCTAGGATAGTTTCTAACTGTTGAATCAAGAAAATTGCTTCTGCTTCACTGCCGGTATTTTTCCAGACTTCTGCAAATAATTCATTAACCAAAGCTTCAGCTTTAGCATTTTCTTCAAAAATTGCCGCTTCTCCTCTAGCGCGGAAAGTTTCGGCCTCTTGTTGCGCTTCTGCGGGTAAAACTTGATCTGCTTGGAGACGTAATCTTTCCAATTCTGCCCTAACCTGTTGCAATTTTTCCTCAACTATAGCACGTTTTTCATTAGCGGCAGCAATAGTTATTTCTTCTTCCGATTTTGCCTGTTGTTCCAGTTTTGCCTTTAACTTTCTCAACTCGTTTTCTTGCTCTAGAATGATAATTTGATCGCGGGTTTTAGCCACGGTTGCCTGTTCCTCACATTCCGCGACTATTTGTTCAGCTTCATTGAGGGCATTTGATTCAGCAATTTCAGCATCACGCATGACTAAAGCGATTCTTTCCCGTCCGAGGGAGTTAAGATAATCCACGTCATCGGCAACATTTTGAATTTTGAGAGTATCAATTTCTAAACCGAGTTTAAACAGGTCTTGACTGACGTTACTGGTAATACTTTCGGCAAATTTTAGGCGATCTTCGTTCACTTGTTCGGGGGTCATTGTTGCGACTACACCCCGCAGGTTTCCTTCTAAAGTTTCTTTAGCTACGCGAATAATTTCTTCTCGATCTCGGTCTAAAAAACGTTCGATCGCATTGCCGACTATTTCAGATTTAGAACTAACTTTCACGTTAGCAATGGCCACTATATTCAGGGGAATATTGCCCTTGGAATAGGCATTTTTAATCTCAATTCTGATCGGGGTTGTGGTGACATCCATGCGTTTAACGGTTTCTAAAATTGGAATACGAATCGCCCGACCCCCCGATACGACTCGATACCCCACATCCTGTCTATCTTTTGATTTGCGTTTCATCCCACTCAGGATTACTACTTCATTGGGTTTACAAATACACAAAAAAGAATTGATAAACCAAATCACACCGATCCCAAAAAATATCAATAAAGCAATGGGAACGCTATTTAACAATAAATTACCAGCACTGTTGTTATTATTGTTGTCGTATTGGTTGGCGTTGATTTGGATGAGATAGGAATTATTTTGACTATTCATAGTTAGTTACCCTTTGGTTTAGAAGAAATTACAAATCGCCTCTGATGTACTTTTCCGCAATGACTAAAACTTTATTGTCCTGTAAATTGAGAATAAACGCTTGATCCCCGACATTAAATTGTTCTTCCCCTTCCGTTATCGCGACTATATCGATTAGACTATCCCCGACATTAACTCGTACTTTTCCCTTGCTATTTTTATCGAAGGGGATTTGAACAACTCCGATTAAACCGATGAGAGAGTGATGATCGACGATACTATTTACCTGTTGGTTGTAGCGTCTTAACTTGACTAAAATTAGGAGTAGAATAGCCAAACCAATACCTACCCCTAAAGAAATTAAAACGATTGTGAGCAGTTGATCATTCATAAGTTTAGTTATTTACCGTTATAGTTGCCCCCAACCTAATTACCGTTCACTAATTCGAGACTTCGGCCATTTCAATCACCCGATCAGCATTATCTTTGACCAAAAAATTTAAAGGTTTATTGCGACGAACTTTATACTTTAAGCGTCGTGATTCCACCCGCAGCAGAATTTGTTCTAAACAATCGTGATCAAAACAAACGTGACGATGACGATCCTTATAACCTGCGGTTGCTCCACCAACGATGTGCAGTTGGGTATTTTTCTTCAACTGATACCATAAACCCTGGGGTTGATCTCCCAAAGAAGTATGAGCAGCAGTCACAGCCGGATTACTAGACATATAAAATGGGTCAATTATATTATTACCCATCGTCTGCTCGTAATTGTAATAGTAATGGAGGGGGACATCGGCCGTGGGTAAATTTAAAAGTCCTTCATAAAATTGTCGGGCTGTCTCCAAATCTGTCACCATGATTGTATGAACTTTTGGGGCGCTAGTTAGAAACATCCACATGGCTAAGGCATAAGCGGCCAGAAGCATAACCATAATCCCCTGGGTGGACAGGAGAGTATCAAGGGGTAGGAAAGCGCCGAAGAAAAGATGATTTATCAACACTGATGTGATCCTATTGCCTAAGAATTTCTATCATTCCCTAATTATAATCACGACCCTGAAACTTAAGTGAACAGGATGAGGAGTGACTAAGTTCGTACATTTGTATTAAAATGCTCCCTATCCAGTTTAAATGGGCTGCAATTTACCTCAAATTCTCCTATGGGATGAATAAATGATGAGATGATGACATTGGGGACGGAAATATGAGGAATTAGCGGAGATGAAAGCGTATATTGGAACTAGAGCCATCCCTAGAAAAGTGAGCTACTGTTATGAATTCTTTTGCGCTTCCCGTCTTTCTGCAATCAGGTTTAACCCTACTGGCATTTTTAGTGCTGGTTATCCTGATGGCCTAAATTTTAATCCGTCTGTGACTTCGATCGGGTAGGGGCCGATCGATAGCGCAGACTAAATCTTGATAGACAGTTAACAGCTGTTCAGCGATCGCTGACCAACTATATTGATTTAAGACTAAATCCTTGGCATTTTTCCCCCTTTGTTGGCGAATTTCAGGATTAGTGATGGCCGTTGCTAAAGCATTAGTTAAATCCTCAAGCTGACAAGCTGTCACCCATCCCGCTGCTGCAGCTGCCACCGCAGGATGCAGATCCACCCGGTCCGAGATCACCACAGGAATTCCGGCAGCCATAGCTTCGGCAACCGCAATGCCAAAATTTTCATAGTAGGAAGGTAAAACAAATAAATCGGCCCTAGCGAGGAGGCTATTTTTGACTTCTCCGGTAACAAATCCAGTAATTGTCGTATTTTTGCTCAATATTGACCGCTCGATCTGATTTTTAATCTGATTTTCGTACTCCTGGTTCTGGGGATTGCCTCCTGCTAAGACAAAATGAAAATCTAGACCCTTTTCTAACAATCTTTCTAAACTGGGCAGCAATAAATCTAGACCTTTTTTCGGATCAAGACGGGACATATAGAGAATGATCGGTTTATTTTCGGGAAGATCAAAACCCGTTACTGGTAAAGCTTGTGAGTTAAAAAAATCTACCCCTAGGGGGATGACAATATCCTTAGTTTTTATATTAAATCTTTCGGCAGTTTGACACTCCTGCTCACTGGTGAAATGAACTGCGGCTGCCGCCGCTAAATTGGGTTTTTCGAGAAAATTGGCATATATTTGTTTAAGTTGCCGTTTTTTTTGCAAATCTGCCGGATCGAGGGTGCCTAGGGGACGGAGAATATAGGGCAGTTGATGGTAACGAGCGATCGAAGCCGATATACTGCTCACTGGGGAGAATAAGGCATGAATATGGGCGATATCGTAATCTTTTGCCCTATTAGCCAACCAAGTAAACAGATCAAGGGAAAATTTATAGCGCCGAAAGGGAGAACAGCGAAAATAATAGATTTGATAGCCATTTTGACTAACAGGGACCCCTAAAGGTACATCTAGGGGTGCTTGTCCCGTGTCACCATTGGAATCGGTGGTAATAATAGTCACCTCTTGGCCCAGTTGTGCTAAGGCTGCTGACAAACCGAGTACCATTTGACTCGGACCACCGTAAACAAGGGAAATCGAAGGAACAATCTGAAGAATTTTCATCTCTTTGGTGCAAAGGTCAAGACTTGTTAAAATCGATCAAGCCGTTCGCTCAAATTTACCACTTCTGTGGCTCTCATTTATGGTAATCGACTTTCTGCCCTTCACTATCAATATTTCTCCGGCCTTTATTGCTGGTAGCTGTCTCTGGTCTTTAGCATTATATTTGGGGTTAGCTGGGGTACGAAATTGGTTTATAGAAATTTTCTATCGCTGGTTTAATTTTGCCGAGCGTTTCCTCTATACTTCCCTAGAGGAGTTTGAAAAAACTCGCATTGCCAGAGAATCCCAAAATGCTTTTTATGCCTCTATCTTTAGTATTATTCCCTTTCTCATTTTCGGCGGTTTCTCCGATTGGTTAATTGAGATTAGTTTAGGAAAAAGTTGGCCGATTAGTGTCGGTATTCTTGCCTGTGTTGCCTCTGGTGTCTATGAATTAGGAAGACAGGACGGCAGCGGCAATCAGTAAATTAAGCTGTTAACTATCTCAATTGCTTCTCAGCACAGCATTGGAGGTTCAAGTTAGTCGATTTTAACCCTTGATTATAGCTCAATCTTTTCCTTCCAGACGATTTTTATGTTTATTCAGAGTCTTTTGTAGTAAATTCAAAACCTCATTGGCAATCTCAATAACTTCATGGGTTCCAAAACCGGCCTGAGTTAATTCTTTAAAAAAAGCCTTAGCGACAATTTTGGCTAATTTCGGGGGATAAGGATGGACAGCGATCGAATGTTCGGACTGAATTTCTGCTATTTCTCTAGTCACTGCCATAGCCACAAAACGAGATTTTAACATCCCTTGCAAATGAAAAATTTGCAGGGATTGGGCTGCCTGTTGAGCGAATAACTGCAAGATTTCTAAATCTAATGGTTCAAAATGTTTTTTGTCTAGGGGAAAACTGAGATTAATTACTCCAATTACCTGCTGATTGAGGATAATCGGTGCGGAGATAAAACTATTACTATTTGATTTTTTGGGATAACGGGCTGCACTGGCAAATGGCGATCGAGTGATATCCTTAATTAGTAAAGGTTTTCCTGTAGTCGCTACAGTATCGGCAATAACTTGATCGAGTTTAATTATTTCTTGAGCGTCTAAAGGTGATGGATCATCATAATGGGCAAAAACTTCTAGATAATCGGTAATTTCTCCTTTTAATTCCTCTGGAGAGCTTAACATAATTGAACATCGCCGCGCTCGCAATTGATGAGCGCTTGTACTAGCTATTTTCCAAAAAATATCTTCAAGATTTTCCTCAACATTCAAGACAAGAGCCAGAGTAGCTATTTTGGGGTTAAAATTATCCATGTATTCAATCACTTATTCAGTCCGAGTTTAGGTTTTCAGGGTGAGGGTGACATTCCTTGTCTCCCTGTTTGTCTGAGTCTATAGCTTGCCATAGCATCCCCTGGAAGGGCTTTTTTGACTCGTTAACTGCTCTATTGTAGATGTAGCCAAAACTTCTGTGTCTCTCTTGTTTTTTGTCTTCCCTCTAGCTACTCTGAGATCTAGTAGGTTCAGACGAGTTTAACCTGACTTGAGTGAAAGATGGTACGTTTTCTCTGGGCAATTTTGGCCGGTGTGGGGATGGGGTTAACAGTAGCGCCAGTTTCTTGGTGGTTACTAGCTTGGATTTCTCTTGTCCCCCTGTGGATTATTGTGAGATTAGCGGAAAAATCCCTAAAAAAACAGCTTTTATACGGTTTTGGCTGGGGTTTTGCCTACCATGGTCTCGCTTTATTCTGGATTACGGGAATTCACCCGATGACGTGGATGGGTGTCCCCTGGTTAGCGAGTTTGTTAATTGCTCTGTTTTGTTGGTTGTTTATCACTTTTTGGGGAACGGCGATCGTGCTAACTTGGACGTTAGTTATGTTTTATGTCAACAAAAGTGTTAATCAGTCATCTTTTCGGGATGCCCTCCTACGAGTTTTCATCGGCACTGCTCTCTGGTGTGGGTTAGAATGTCTCTGGAGTCAATCTCCTCTCTGGTGGACTACCCTTGCTTATAGTCAAAGTCCCCATAATTTATTGATTCTGCAATTGGGCAAATTATCGGGTTTTACGACGGTAACGGCGGCAATTGTGGCAGTTAACGGTTTAATCGCCGAAAGCTTGCTCCTAATCCGTCAATCGCGGCAAAATCTCGCTTTTCTCTCTTTACCCCTCCTCATTTGTTTTAGCCTCCATCTCTGGGGATGGAATACATACCATAAACCGATCGAAAAGTCAAGGGATTTAGGGATAAAAATTGGCGTAATTCAGGGCAATATTCCCAACACAATTAAACTTTCGCCCCTAGGATTTCAAAAGGCGATCGAAGGTTACACCTCTGGTTATCAAATTCTCGCCGATCAAGGAGTAGATGCCGTCTTAACTCCTGAAACCGCCTTACCCTATTATTGGGAGAACTTAGTCAATAATAGCTCGATTTATTCGGCAATTTTAGCCAAAAAAACGCCGATCTGGTTGGGTGCATTTGGCAAGATGGATAAGGGTTATAACAATAGTCTCTTGACTATTGATGGCGAGGGACGGGTGATTAGTCGGTATGATAAGGTAATTCTCGTGCCTTTAGGCGAATACGTTCCTTTTCAGGAAATTTTGGGCGGAATTGTCGATCGCCTTTCTCCCTTGCAAGCGCATTTAATCCCGGGAGATCCCGATCAAATTATTGACAGTCCTTTCGGTAAAATAATTGTGGGCATTTGTTACGAATCGGCTTTTTCCGAACATTTTCGCCGTCAAACTGCTAGGGGAGGCGAATTTATCATTACTGCTTCTAATAACGCCCATTATAGCCACTCCATGCCCGCTCAACACCATGCTCAGGATACCATGCGAGCGATCGAAACCGATCGATGGATGGCCCGGGCCACCAATACGGGTTATTCTGCTTTTGTTGATCCCCACGGTAATCAGCTTTGGTTATCGGATCTGGATAAATATCAAATTCATAGCGAAACAATTTATCGACGGGATACGAGGACTTTATATGTGCGCTGGGGAGATTGGTTAACTAGAGTTTTAATTATTACTGCCGGACTAGCTTGGCTCTGGAGAGCTTGGGACTAAAGTGACAGTGGTATAATTTTTCGTGAATAAACTGTTAAATAATCCGAGTTTTTGCTGCAATGAAAGAGCAATTTGTCAAGTGGTTGAATAGAATCTTAATATTTGATGTGTTTTTAGTGATAGGGGGTTTTCTTTGGTTTGCCGTGGCTGTTATCGGTGAATCCACGGGGATTTCCCTAGGATTTAAACTTTTTCAGCGTCTTTGGCTGCCCCTATTCAATCCTGCTATTAGTATTTTAATTGCGGGGGCGATTTTAAGCTGGGCGATTAATAAAATTCAAGAACGCTGGTCGTCTAAATAACAATTAGTTGATTTCTGCTCAAGAAGTTACCCAATAGGTTAAATCGACAATCCGCACTTGAAAATGTAAGATAAAGTAGCATCAACTGATTCAAGAAAAAATAAATAAAAATCCTCAGAGAATTGCTTCCAAAAAAGTGAAACAATCAAAAAGCTCAAAAATCTATTAAGTAGTCGTGCAAAATTAATTTCCTAGTAAAGATAGGCAAAAGGCAAGAGGCTTCGGCCGTGAGCTCAGCCGAACGGCAAAAGGCAAGAGGGGGTTAGATATGTGTAATTAATTTTGCTTAGGTACTTAAAGGTACAAAAACTCTCTCCTAAAATCTGAGATAGTAAGAACAATTAAGGAGCAGTATCAAATAGTATTTGACAAGTTAAAACCAGAGAATTTCTTAATACTAGGTAAAATAACTGATTATGTTAATTGGTAAATATTTAACTCTAGAGGAATTATGTACCTGTTCGCGAACTTATCAAAAGTATGCGGCACAAATCGATCCCTATCCGAAAAATCCTGAAACCATAACCGCTTTGAAAAATCTTGCTCACTTTATTATCGACCCAATTATTGATAATTTTGGTCGAGAAAAATTCCAACTAACCTATGGATTTTGCTCCAATGATCTGAGAAAATTACTACAAAAAAAAGACCCAATCACTGGCTTAAAAAACGGTAGAATTGAGCCAAGTTGCGATCAACATTGCGCCCACGAAATTAATCAAAAAGGTCGATATTATTGTCAGCGATTGGGGGCAGCCTGTGATTTTCGGATTATCGATTTAACTAGCGATCGCCTGATAAATTGGATTTTAGCCCAAAAATTGCCCTTTGATTCCCTCTATTTTTATGAAATGAATCGCCCAATTCATATCAGCTATGGTCCCCAACACAAACGAGATATATGGACTTTTACCAATAGAGGAACACCAATCAAAATGAGAATATCAGAATAAGCTCGCACAATGCTAGGAACTAAGCTGGCAAAAACTAAGTACCTAAGCAAAATTAATTACACATATCTAACCCCCTCTTGCCTTTTGCCTCTTGCCTTTTGCCTATCTTTACTAGGAAATTAATTTTGCACGACTACTTACCAAAGATTCACCGCTTCTCGACGCAGCTCGGGGGATGAAATGATGGGTTTGGGTGCTGAAATAGGATTTTAACAAAGTCTTTGCGCCCAAAAAAGTATTCTGTATCCCCCGCACAAAAATGAAACAATCCACAATAGGGATAAGGCGGGTTATCATCAGTAACAAGGGATTAGATTAACTGCCGTAATTTTGCTTGCAAAGTCTTTTTGCCGAATTTAGTCACAGTTTGTTGACGTAACCATTGGGGGTGACAACGTTGATCCTGACCTTGCAAAATTTCCAGACAAGCTTTAGCCACCTTTTCGGCATCTCGATGGGGAACGCGCCACCCCACCAAACCATCCTGCAGCGGCTCTGCTGAACCGTCCTCATCTCCAGAAATCACGGGAACACCGCAGGCCATCGCTTCTAGGTAAACAATCCCGAATCCTTCCCGGGAAGGCATAACGTAAGCATCGGCGAGACGATAATGGTCGGTTAATTCCTCCGTGGGGACAAAACCGGCGAAAATTACTTGTTTATCGACTCCTAACTGCTTGGTTAAAGCTTCTAACCTTGGATAGTCGTCCCCTCGTCCAATGACTAGATATTTTACTTCGGGATAAGTCTCTAAAATTGTCGGCAGAGCGCGAATGGTTACATCTACCCCTTTATAGATATCCCCCGACCACAATCGAGCCACTGTTAATAAAACTTTGGCATTTTCAATATCATATTTCTTGATTAATGTCAAGGACTTTTCGCCTAAATTAAACTTTTCCTCATCCACCACACAGGGGAGAATTGCTACTTTTTTGGGATCAATAGCGTTAGCCTCACACATAAGATCGCGACTATAATGGCTAATTGTCCAGATCGATTCGGCCGCTTGCAGGGCCTGTTTTTGGGAATTTGGTAAAGGTTCCCAGACTTCTTTCCCGTAGGTGAGGACGGTGTAGGGTATGTCTAAAGCTTGACAGTAAAAATGGGTGAGGGGAGCTAAATTTATATGACCACAAAAAACCCGTTGGGGACGTTTTTGGAGGAGAGAAACTAAAAACTTAAGGGCTAATTGGATGCGTCCGAGAGTGGCTGAGTTATTTTTCAGGTAATGAAAGGTAATATCTTGATTTTTGAAAGGATTAGGACAATCAGGGGCATCCCGCAGCAAAAAAACCTCGGCTGCGTCGGAATCGGGCAAAGTGAGATAAGCTTGCAGGACATCCTTAATGTAGGATTGAATGCCGCCTTCTTGGGAAAAAATCTCTAAAAATAGGAAGATATGAGGCATCATAGAACGTCAGTGTCAAAAAGTTTTGGATTTGGCGAAAAAATTTTCCCTGATCTCTTGTCTGTACTATCAAACTTGCTTGATCTATTTTGATCGTTTCCCAAGTAACAGATCCTAACCGCTAACATTGCGAAAAAGAATAATCTGGTGGCTCTTCTGGAGTTTAACCCCCAGAATCAGGGGAATTCCGATGCTGATAGCTCAAATAACTGATATTAGTCAGTTTAGCTGATGATGCCGCTGAGGTCATAGATAGAAAGTCAAGAACGGGGAAATAGTTAGGGTTTTCCAGGATACCAAAGATAAAGCCATTTATTTGTCCCTTGTGTCATCTGTCATTGAGGAATCTTTCTCTTTTTATGCTAGATATTTTCAGGAATTACTAGAGATAAAAAAAATTAAAGTTCCTCAACCGCTCTGGCAAAGGTTACAAATGTCCCCAGAACGGTTAAGCTTATTTTAATCTCTGTAATTGCTTTTATGGCTCATTTGACTGCTGAAAAACTGAATTTAACCACAAAAATTGCCTATGGTGCTGGCGATTTGGGACCGGCTATCACTGCTAATATCTCGGTATTTTACCTGCTATTTTTCCTCACTGATGTGGCAGGATTACCAGCAGGATTAGCTGGTAGTGTGCTGATGGTTGTGAGAATTTTTGATGCTATTAACGATCCGATTATTGGAATGTGGAGCGATCGAACTCGTACTATTTGGGGTCGTCGCTTACCATGGATGTTATTGGGGTCAATTCCCTTCGGAATTAGCTATTTTTTACTGTGGTTAATTCCGACTAATAACCAATTATGGCTATTTTTGTATTATATTTTTATTGGCATTATCTTTAATTTAACCTATACAGTAGTCAATCTTCCCTACCAGGCACTCACTCCTGAATTGACCCATGACTATAATGAGAGAACCCGCTTAAATAGTTTTCGTTTTGCCTTTTCCATCGGGGGCAGCATTCTCTCATTAATTCTCTATATTCTCGTCTCATCTTCCTATGCCAATAATCTCCATCAAGCTTTTTTATTGTTAGGTGTAGTTTGTGCTTTAATGTCGATTTTAGCAGTTATTTGGTGCGCCTTAGTTTTACAAGAACGAGGAGCAAAAGCAATTCTCAATTCTCCCCAGAAAAAAGTTTTGGCAATTACTTTTATAGTTGTCGGTGCGCTTTTCTTGGTCTATGGACTAGGAAAAATTGGGGTTAATTCCAGAGACTTTATCGCTATTTCCACAATTTTATTAGGAATACAAGGGATAGTTTCGGGGTTAACCTTTTACTATGGAAAAACTGAAAATCATCTCAAGGATAGCGCAGCAATTCAACAGAGAGAAGCGGCTAATAATACCAAAACTATTCCCCTGAAAGAACAATTAAAAATAGTTTTTGGTAATCGTCCCTTTTTATACGTTATTGGTATCTATCTTTGTGCTTGGTTAGGAGTACAATTAACTGCCTCGATTTTGGTTTACTACGTCGTCAGCTACATGAGACTATCGGAAGCAGAATCAGGTTTAGTCGCTTTAGCAGTACAGGGAACAGCTTTAGTGATGTTATTTTTCTGGCAAGCAGTTAGTCAGAAATTAGATAAAAAGATAGTATATTTTTTAGGAATGACATTCTGGATTATTGCCCAAATCGGTTTATTTTTGCTCCAACCGGGACAAATAACTTTAATGTATGCTTTGGCGGTTTTGGCAGGATTTGGCGTATCTGTGGCCTATTTAATTCCTTGGTCAATGGTTCCTGATGTGATTGAATTAGACGAATTAGAAACAGGAAAACGTCGAGAAGGTATTTTTTATGCTTTCATGGTACTTCTGCAAAAAATCGGTTTAGCTTTGGGGTTATTTTTTGTCGGTATTGCTCTGGAAACATCGGGTTTTAAACCGAGAATCCCAGGAGAAGCAATTCCCCTGCAGCCAGATAGTGCTTTAATGGCAATTCGCCTAGCAATTGCCCCCTTACCAGCATTTTTCCTGATCATTAGCTTAATTCTTGCCTATTTTTATCCAATTACTCGCCAAGTTCATGCCGAAATTTTAGACCAATTAGCAGCAAGAAGACAAGAGGAAAAGTAAACATCAGTTGTCAGTTGTCAGGACTCACCGTTCGCTCATTTCTCGAACTGAAAATTTGATAAATTGTCTCAAATGCGGTCTAGCAAAAGCATTGAGCGTTTTATGCGAATATTTATTAGTACAAAAAGGCCATTTTGAGGTTAACGAATTGATTGGGGTTTGAGCGAGCCAATTGGCGATCGCACTCTCAGCAATGTTCTACTTACCTTACTCGCTAAAAAGCATACAGGATAAAGGTAAGAGCAACTTTAAAACCCTTCCCCTAAAAAATTAAGCGAACAATGAGTCATAACTAGCCTCTGCCTGTACTCAACGGATTTAGTATTATTCCTACGGCTGGTTTTTTTTTGAAGAAGCGACAGAAAGTGCGACCTCAGCCTTAGGTGGGTCGAGTGTAGTTCATATTTTACAAATCAAATAGAATTGCTATAACACTTTAAGAGGAGGAAACAGGAACAGAAGAACTATTTTCTTCATGCTGTTGATAGAGTTGAAAAAGAAGTTTAGCGACGGAAATAAATGTAGTAAGATTGCTGTCTGCCGTCGTTATCGCAGTGTTAGGAATTAATTCTGCTGAACTGGGAGCCATTTCGGTATAAACAATCGAATAGTAATACAGTCCCGTTAGACCGCAATTGACTAAAAGATGCAAGTTTTGATCAGCATAGAGAGCATAAGGAGGTCCCAATACAACTTGATTTTGCCAAGGAGAAACTATCCCTGAAGCCGGATTATATGTGTAAATGCTACCCACTGTTGTATTGGTAATATTGGCTGTGTTGCTACAGGTTCCGATAAATAAAGATCCCTGGGAAAATTGCGGATTATCTACGTTATTAGGATTAGCCGAACCGTGGAGAGATAAAAGAATCTGATCGGTGGGTGTCCAAATAACATTACCAGCACTTTGGAGATTACTAAAAGCATTGGCAACCAGGGTATTTTGGGTAGCAGTGTAAATGAGTTGAGCATTATTATCGACTACTGTTGCGACACTATTAGTTGTTCCAGGAATTAATGTGCCATTAGCAAGAATGCCATTATTTTCGCTACTAATAGCAAACACAAAACTGCCATTTGTTGTTGTTTGTTGCTCAGTAAAGGTTAATCCAGTAACAATTAAACTAGGTTGATTGGGAGCTAAATTAACCAAGGACAGAGAAATTGTCAGATTGTTAGGATTGGTGTAATTTTTATTAGCTCCTTGATAGGAAAAAACTGGTTGACCTTGATTATTCCAGCCGACATTATAGGTATAAAGATTACCATTTTGACCAGCAATAAATAGTAAACTTAGTGGCGAATAATACAAGATTGAGGCGATGCTACTGTCAAACGGAACCGAGTCAATTTTTTCTACTTCAGCAATATTACTATCACTGAAATTACTGACATCAGCGGCGGGAGTAAAGGAATAAAGCCACAAGTAGCCGATTTCACTACCCAGGAGAAAATAATAAGGAGGCGTTTGATTGACTCCCGAATTATTCAGGATAAAAGCCAGGGCAGTTGTGCGACTTCCTTGGGCTAAAATATTGTAAAGAAAGGAAGATTGGTAATTTATAGAACTACCAGAAGTTGCTGTTGGTTGAATTTGTCCTGCACCAATGCCGTTAGAACTAGCAGAAATGACAAAAGTATTATCTGCATAATTTCCCTGGGTCGGGGTAAAAGCTTGTAGAGTTTGATTATAGGGAAAGGGATTCGTGGTCATCGTGAATGGTTAATAGTGAGTGAATTGATGGTTAATGGTTAGTCTTGATAGACATTCATAGTATGTAGCCAGATGGTATCCGTATCCGCGTTTTCTTGTGTACTACCTAACAGAATTTCAAAATAAGAACCACTATCATAGACATGACGAAGAATGTTACAACGTTTGCTGTCTTCAATTACATCAAAACCCGCCGTTTTATTGGGGATTAAAGTAATAGACTGCATCCTATTCTTATCCGCAAAGCAGAAGGGAAAGTTATTAAAATCCCAAAACAAAGATTCATCTTCATTTTTGATGGTGATAGTATAGCTTTCTTTGCATCGGTATAAAACCATAAATTGATGGCCTCCTTGAATATTTGATTAAGTTTTGTTGATTCAAGAGATTGTTATGTTGGTTGAGGAAAGTTTGTTTTTTTTCTCAGTGAATTGATATGAGCAGGGTAGATGGGTTATGCACATCTACCCCATTTTTTAACTTAATCCGAGCCTGAATTGCCGGTGGGCGGATTATTGCCAGTACTTGCTTGCCCACTGGCCGCTCCCGCTTCTTCCAATCCGGCGGTTGCCAGCACCACGCCGGTAATACTCACTGCCAGCGCCTCCGGATTAAAGGTGGCAATGGAAAACGCCATAGCCAGTACCGCAGTAATTAACGCCGCGATGCCATCAGGTTTCTTTGTCGAGCTGCCCTGATTGTCGATCATTTGGAAATACTCGGTCTCTAACTGCGCACTAGGGCAAGGGTTGGCAATGGCAAGCCCTGTACTGCCGCTATTGATCAACACATAGCCAGCGACATCACCCAGCACACTCCAGGTTGCGCCAGGAATGCCGTCACTATTGATTACCTGGGTAGTTCCAGTTCCCGTTGCCGGATTGTAAGCATACAAGCTGCCTGTGCCAGAATCGCCACTGTCATTATTGGAGAAAGTACCGATATAGAGAGCGCCTTGCGTGTAAATGGTATCCTGGCAGTTGGAGAAGCTTAATGAGGTGATGGTTTTACTGATGGTTTGGCCACTGGTTGACCAAAGCTGAGTAAATCCACCAAATTCCAATGAGCCACTATTCCAGGTACCTTCGTACAGTGCATTTTCGGTAGCGACATACGCGGTGCTACCGTTGACAGCAACGGCAACCGTAGCGGTTATATCGCCGGATGTCGAGGTGGTAGTTAAAGCCGCCGGATTGCAGGAATCGCTTAAGGTGTCAGCAACGAAATCATACAGCCCTGCGCCGCTTATACCTGTTATCAGATAGCGGGTTGAATTACCGGGTACATAAAGCGGTGCGATTTGCACCTGCCCACCCGATGCACTGGAAAGGCTGGTGTTTTTGACCGTTTGCGTCAAAGTCGGTGCTGTGTAACCCGAGCTGTTCCATTGTTGTGGAGAAAGATTTGTCAGGTAATCAGATTCTAAAACAACCCAAGTACTCATGCTGCCACTGCCTTGATAAAGGGTGGCAAGCGTGGCATTGTTAGCAGTGTCAATGATAAAAACCGTGCCATTATCGCCCAAAGCCAAATCGACGGTAGATGTGGAGCCGGACCAAAGGATCTGATTCACGGATCGACCAAAATTCTCGCCCATTGTAACGATAAGGTCACCATTTTGGATATGTGCCCAAAATTCCTTCGTATTTTGAGGACTATCGTTGTAAGTAGCGCTGGCATCCCATTCGCTGCACGGGGTCGAATTCCATAGCGGTTTATAACCGGGGCTATACAGTACCAGACTGCCAGTCGATGACATCACCAGAGAGTAACTGTTGCAGTACAACAAGTTCGTCATTGATCCCATACCGGTCGTAAAGCTGTTGTTAAACGTGACGCTATAGGCATAAATATCGCCATTGGCGAGGGCAACAAATAAATTATTGCTGGTGGTTGCCTGCGGGTCATAACAAATGCTGGCGACGGCTGAGTCGAAACTGGCGATTTTGGTAGAACTTGATAAGTTACTGGCGGTCAGTGCGCTGGCATTCTGTGCTATCTCAACCGCATACAAATACAGGTCGCCCGCTTCGGAACCTGCCAGTAGATATTGGGTGTTATTGGCCTGATTTTGCCCATTGGTCAAAAACGTCATCGCGGTGGTTGAACTGCCAGAGTTTTGTATATTACCGATACAGTTCCAGGTAAATTGAAGTTCGTTACTCGATGACAGGCCATTGGGCTGAATCTGGCACAAGCTGAAACCGCTGGAATAAGCACCGACAACAATGGTCGTGCCGCTGTTGCCACCGATAACTGGCGAAAAAGCGGCAACGGTTTGGTTGTAAGGAAAATAAGTATTAGACATTAAGCGTCGCTCCGTTTTCTGGGGTAAAAACCTTTGTTGCTAGTTGATTTAGCCTAACTTAGTGGCAATATTATCTAAATCTTGATCCTTTAGCGTGAGAGCATTAGCCACATTTTCTGTCAGCGGCCATTGAATATCCAGGAGGTTGAAATAAGCTTGGATATGCTGAAAATAAGCTTCTTGAAGAAATTGCTTTAGGGGAGTTGTTTGCGGTTGAGAAAAAACGCCACATTGACCTTTCATGGCAAAAGTACTGGGATTTAAGGCGAGATAATTGCAGTTTTTAACTTTCTGAATTTGACTATTAACTAATAGTGCAATTCTCGAAGATTTAGGAATATTACAAGATTGATACAGGGTGGGAATCTGCTTTAATTGCTCAATATTCCAAGCATGGGGAACAATATCCAAACTATTCCAGAGGCGGCTGCTTTGATTGAGACCTGGCTCCGTATTTCCGTAGTAATCAGAGAAGGTTTGATCCCCTGGGGTTGCTCCCGCAGAAAACTGGGTATTGACGGTGATTTGTTTACCAGTCGGGTTCCAAGTTGCTTGATTTTCGTACAGCCATAATGCCATTACTGGAGATAATGCACCACCTAAACTATGGCCGGTGGTAATGATTTCGATGGGTTGGTTGGATTGGCTGGGAATTTCCTGGGTCAAAAATTCTAACAGAGAGCGGTTAGAGGAGTCTTTCAGGTTTTGCAGAATAGTAACTCCAGTATTTGTTCCTTGGGAAATTTTTCCGCGTTCGGGGAATTGCGTTGACCAGGAAACCATGTTATGGGTAGCAGCATCCTCCTGTAACCAGTCAAAAACTGATTTCGGATTCGTAGCAGCGATCGCAACTACATATTGAGGGTTATTGGTTTCGGCATTTTCTCCCTTCGCCACATACATAATATTATCCCAGTTCTGATTTTTAGGATCATGATAATAAATAACGGGACCCCAAAGAATTGTCCATTGACCAATTTTTCCTTGAACCGTAGGATTGGCTAAATCTGCAATAACTTTCTCGCTATTGCTGATGTTAGCGAACATGGAAAGACAGAAAAGGATCTGTTGTTGATCATAGGTAGGCATTGTAAAATTTTCTCCGATTGTCAATTGATTAGGCGTATCTTAGACAAGTCTGGGTAATAGTCATAAAACAAATTTCACAAAAAAGGGATGACCGCCCTTTTTAACTTGATTAAGTTGACTCCAATTTACCCCATCATTAGAAGTGTAAAAATTAGCACCAGAACGGCTATTTATAGGGCATAATATCAATATATAGATGCCCGCACGTCAAGTCAATTGTCCAAAGATTAAACTTAGGTTAAAATTAACCACTGAGGCACACCACCATCGTTATCGATATAGGTAATATCTTGGTCAATGCCAATACCATTAACTGGTTCACCAACGTAAGACTGTACCATTTGATAACTACGAACCGCTACTGGGGGAACAGTACTTTCTGATTGCCAATAATGTTGAAAAGGCAAATCGTAAAGTTGCTGGCTATTCAAAATTGAATTAGCCCCTACATATAACCCAGGTAAATAACCTGCTCCTGCGACAGCATTATACCAATTTGTGCAGTATTGAATTACTGCTTCGGATGCAACTTCCGAACTAATTCCTTCCAAGTCTAGCCAAACATTTACTTTCGTAGGAAAACCCACTGAAATTGCATTATTGGCCGCATTATTGCCGTAGGTTGTTCCCAACTGGGACGAAGGAATCCAACCAGGAGAAGAAACGTGCTGTACAGGCATTAATGCGAGTCCTCCTTGTAAAATACCGAGGGCTTCTTCGTAGGTTAAATCTCCTGGCGCTTCTCCCGCACCCAGGGAAAGATAACGGATACAAAATTTGTAGCCTTGACTGGCAAATTGTTGTGCGGTGGCTTGAGTAATTACGGAATCCGCATCAAAACCCAAAGATTTATTGGGCGCACCTTGAACAATTCCAGGTAATTGAGTCATGGGTGATGTCTCCTTAAGTAAAATCTAAGTAAATTGATGAATTATTTATTGAATGACGATTGAGCAAAAAATTAGTTCCTGTGAGAAAGAGTGGTAGAACAGTAAACTTTTACCCCATTTTTCCAAGTCGAAATAACTGGGATATTTCTCATCGTCTGATATTGCTGCTCCACATTTTTTAAGGTTAATGGATCTTGTTGCAAAATCACAAAATCGGCAAATTTACCAGTTTCCAGGGAACCAGTCCAACTGTCGGCGTAACATTGCCAAGCTGCATCATAAGTTACAGCACGCAGCGTTGTTCTGTCGTGAGACGCTCATCAATATTCAAGACATTGGTAAGTAGTCGTGCAAAATTAATTTCCTAGTGAAGAAAGGCAAAAGGCAAGAGGCAAGAGGTGGTTAGATGTATGTAATTAATTTTGCTTAGGTACTTATCAGCAATAGGCTGTCCAGTTTTCCATTCTTTCATTTCAGGAGAGCCTTCAGTGACACGAGTAACAGACTGTTCCATAAAACGCAGTGGGCCAGGGGGACTGACAATATACAGCAATTCTCATTTTGAAATAAATAGAGCATTAACCCCGATTTTGGCAGGGAAAATATAGTACGAAGCAACTATTTTCTAGAAGAGGCGAACAATAAAAAAAACAATTGGCTAGACAAATTAAGTATAAATACTCAAGCAATCAAAGAGGTTGGCTGAGAACGAACAGGGTTAAATCAGGAAGATAGTTCTGTTTTTAGAATAGGGAATTCAAGGGAAATAAAAATTTATAATTATTGTCAGCTAAGGTAAAATGGGTGAGATAGAAATCCACCAGCACGTCAAATTATTCCAAGATGGCTCAAAAAGCGGCAACCCTAGAAATTTCGGAATTAATGCAATTTTTACATCAAGAATTAGATGATTTACCCGATGAGAGGAAACCTGGAAATAATAGAAAATATGAGATAAAAGATGCCGTGATGGCTGCATTTTCAGTCTTTTTTACTCAGTCGCCGTCTTTTTTAGACCATCAACGTTTAATGAAAAGCAATAAGGGAAAAGATAATGCTGAAAGTTTATTTTCAATTAAAAAAATTCCTGGGGATAATCAAATAAGAAATTTGCTAGATCCAGTGCCAGCATCTAATATCTCTAGGACTTTTCAAAAAGTCTATGAATGGTTAAAAGAAAAGGGAGTTTTGAAAAAGTTTCTCTACTTAGATGGAGAAATATTAGTGGCGTTAGATGGCACAGAATATTTCTCATCCAAGAAAATTAATTGCCCTCATTGTAACTGTCGTAATCATCGAAATGGAACTACAACTTATTTTCATGGCTGTGTCACACCGATAGTAGTTTCTCCTAAGCAAAAACAAGTAATTAATTTAGAGCCAGAATTCATTAAAAAACAAGATGGACATCAAAAACAAGACTGTGAAAATGCGGCCGTTAAAAGATGGTTAAATAGGAATCATAAAAATAAGTATGGTTATCCTGTAACTCTTTTAGGAGACGACTTATATTCTCACGAACCTGTTTGTGAATTAGCGATAAAACAAGGTTATAATTTTATTTTTGTTTGTTTGGAAACGTCGCATAAAACTTTATATGAATGGCTAGAATTTTTAGAAAAAAGTGGCGAAGTTAGGACCGTTGAAAAGAAACAATGGGATGGACGAAAAAATCTAATTTATCGTTATCGTTATGCTTCTAGAGTTCCCTTAAGAGAGGGGGACTCAAGTCTCGAAGTTAATTGGTGTGAAGTGACTGTTATTAATGAAAAAACCCAGAAAACTATCTACCAAAATAATTGGATAACTAATCATAAAATCACGGAAAATAATGTCGAAGAAATTGTCAAAGCTGGACGTAGCAGATGGAAAGTTGAAAATGAAGGCAATAACGTTCTTAAAAATCACGGTTATAATTTAGAGCATAACTTTGGTCACGGTCAGAATCATTTGTGCGAGTTCTTATTGTCTTTAAATTTACTAGCTTTTTTATTTCATACCGTGTTGGATTTAGTTAATTACACCTATCAAAAGATTCGTGAGCTATTAGTAACTCGGACTTCTTTCTTTAATGATATTCGTACCCTATTAAAATTTATTTGGTTTAAGAATTGGTCGGAATTTTTCTCATTTATTCTAACCGAATATGTCCCATTTAAAAAAGTAAATTCTAGTTAAAAATGTCAGAACTCTTGAAGGAGAAAAAGAAAATTGTTTATAAAAAAAACTAAAAATTTTGTTAGAATTTCATCCAGATTTATGAGTTGAAATCAATTTTTCGGGGACAAAGTTCTTAAAACCTGTCTATCTCCAGTGTTGGATGATAATTATCTGTCAAAAAATCATGCTTCTACACAAGTTCTCTATTTAAATAAGAGAATTTTATCTGATTTTTTTCAAAATGAGAATTGCTGCAGTTCGGGAGAAGGTGAAAGAAGTGAGCGTCGATATGTGGTCAGGATTTACAGCAGTGATCAAGGAATTATTTCCTAATGCTAAAATCATCTATGACCGTTTTCATGTAATGGCTATAATCAATGACGAGCTTAATAAATTGAGAAAGTTAATGGGGGTGCATGACAAAGAATTACCTCATTTATTATGGAAGAATAAAGAGGACTTAAAGGATGAGCAAAAACAACAACTAGAAGTTATCCTGAAAGAACATCCATGCTTAGGAATAGCCTGGGAAATGAAAGAAGAAATTAGACAAATTTATCAAAGTTGTAGAACGTTCAGAGGTGCTGAGAGAAAATTGAAAAAATGGATAAGAATAGGCGGGATATTATATCAAAGTAGTGCCAGCATGATCCAGAAGCATTTGCCAGGTATTTGTAATTACTTTGAAAATTATACAACCAACGGATTAATTGAGGGAATGAATACCAAAATAAAGCTTATTAAAAGAATGAGTTATGGATTTACCAATTTTGAACATCTTCGACTTAAGCTGTTTGCTTGCTTTAATTCATAACAAAAATTAACACACGAAAACCAGAAGAGCCGAAATAGTTCCTCTCAGTAGCGTTAGCCATAGATTCAGGAAACTCGGCGGAACCAAGAATCCCTTGCGCTTAGTGCGAAGGGAGTGTCAATTCCGTTCACTTCACCCATGGGAAGGGGGGGACTTCTGGCGAAATTTGAGTTAAACTAGAAAGGTTGACTATTGACAAACATCGATCGCACAGGAGCAAATTATGTCTAGAGTCTGTACTATGACGGGAAAAAAGGCCAATAACGCCTATGCGGTGTCCCACTCCCACCGTCGCACCAAAAAATTACAAGAAGCAAATCTACAATGGAAAAGAGTTTGGTGGTCGGAAGGCAACCGTTGGGTAAAACTACGCCTCTCCACCAAAGCTATCAAAACCATTGAAAAGAAAGGATTAGCCCTCTTCGCTAGAGAAGTAGGCTTAAACTTAAATTTGTACTAAGCAAGTAGTTCAGGAGTGGAGATGAATTGGCTGTATGGTTGACTCCTGTGCTTTTGATTATTAAGTATTGCAACAGGGCGTGATGTGGGGTGAAAACTACCTTTAAGATTAAAAACTTAAAACGACCTGTTCAGGAGAATTTCAATGTATTCAACCCTATTAATGGCCGCCACCGTCGTGCAAGGTTCCAGCGAATGGAGTCCCAAAGTGGCGGTTATCATGATTATCTGCAATATTCTCGCTATTGCTTTCGGTAAAGCGACTATTCAACGACAAAACGTTGGTCCAGCTTTGCCTTCCCCCGCTTTATTCGGTGGTATGGGATTAGGCGCTTTACTGGGTACTACCAGTTTTGGTCATGTCCTCGGCGCTGGTGTTATCCTCGGTCTCTCCCGTCTGGGGGTTATCTAAATACGTTTTGATTTTCTTAATCGGTGGCCAAAAGTCACCGATTTCTTTTGTTAAGTACCTAAGCAAAATTAATTACACATATCTAACTACCTCTGACCTTTTGCTCTTTACCTTTTGCCTATCCTAACCAAGAAATTAATTTTGTACGACCACTTATGACTTTACATCAGAAAAATTCTTTTTGGTACGATGAGCGATTTCAGAAGATTTTTTTACAGGTAATTATCCTGCTAATTGTCTGCCTAATTTTCTGGTTTTTTGGTCGCAATTTAGTGATTAATTTCCAACGCTTACGCTTAAGTTTTGGCTTTGGCTTTCTCTTTGATCCTGACCGACCAGCTTCTTTTGCGATTGGTGACTCCCCTATTCCCTACAGTCCCACCGATACCTATTTTCGCGCTCTTTTGGTGGGATTAGTAAATTCCCTCCGTATTATGATTAGTGGCATATTTTTGGCGATTAGTCTGGGAATAGTCATCGGGTTAGGTCGCTTGTCCGATAATTGGTTAATTCGTCAGTTGGCTACAATTTATGTGGAAACTATTCGTAATACTCCTTTATTATTACAATTATTTTTCTGGTATTTTGCTGTATTTCTAAAACTGCCAAAGATTGAGGAATCCTTAGAGTTTTTTGGCAGTATATTTTTAAATAACTCAGGAGTATATTTACCCTTACCTGCTAATAGTTTTAGAACATGGTTAGCCTTATCTATCATGATTTTAGGAATAATTCTTTCAGTATTTTTATATATAAAAAATAAACTTATTTTATACCTAACTAGCCTACTAATCCTAGTTATAATTCCTCTAATCTGGGGTTTAAAATGGCAAAGCCCCCAGATTAATCCTATTAATCAAAATATTGACTTTGGTTTACATCTTTCTTCCGAGTTTGCCACCCTCTTGATCGGTTTAACTGTTTATACAGCTGCCTTTATTGCGGAAACGGTACGGGGGGGGATTCAATCGGTTAATCGGGGACAATGGGAAGCAGCCAAAGCCTTGGGATTAAAACCTTTATTAGTGATAAGATTAGTAATTTTTCCCCAAGCTTTGCCGGTGATTATTCCTCCTTTAACTAATGAATGTTTAAACCTTGTTAAAAACTCTAGTTTAGCGATCGCTATTGGTTATAATGATATTTATGCTATCTCTAGTACCATCGCTAATCAGACAGGAAAAGCTGTAGAAATGTTAATAGTAGTTATGGCAACCTATTTATTCTTTAATTTGGTGATTTCTCTGACTATGAATCAATTAAACCAACGGGTACAAATTCAAGAGAGGTAGTGTGGGTGTTTGTGCGTATTAAGCTCTCTTAGGTTTGGTGGGCAAAATGTATTCTAAGATACATTCTTTCTGGCGAGCGAGTGGAAGGAACCACAAAGACACAAAGGACACAAAGATTGATCGATCCTCTGTAAGTTAAACTTATCACACAGAACCGAGAAGAGCCCTGATCAAACTAGGCTAACCCAAGAAACACCCAACCCCCAACACCCAACCCCCCACGGATTACTGAAAAAGCCTAGCTCAATCCGGAAATTTTGATTATGATCATTAAGTAATTGACCTGTATTTGCGATATAGATTCAAAGGAGAGACACGGTGTCCACAGAAGTCATCGAAAAGCGTTCCACAGCGACAATCCGTAAACCAGCACCGCGTTATCGCGTTTTACTCCACAATGACGACTTTAACTCGATGGAGTATGTGGTTCAGAGTTTAATGCAAACGATCGCCGGTATGACGCAACCCCAAGCAGTTGATATCATGATGGAAGCGCACACGAATGGTACAGCCTTGGTGATTACCTGCATCCAAGAACACGCGGAATTTTACTGTGAAACCTTGAAAAATAAAGGTTTAACCAGCAGCATCGAACCCGATGAATAAAAGATTACGGGTAATTGCCACTTACCCAGTCCCCCTGCGACTGGGAATTTTTATTTTGCTCTTACTTTTTCTCTGGTTGCCGATCGCACTTCCCCTCTATCACTTTTTTGCCACTAATGCTAATCTGGTCTCAATTTTGACCCTTTCTGTTCTCTATCTAGAGTTTTTGGGGTTATCCCATTGGTGGGGACGGATAATTTATGGTGATGAGGGATTAGCCGATTATGGGTTGATTTGGCGAAGAAAAACGCTGATCGAGTTAATTAACGGGTTAGCGATCGGTTTATTTTTCACTTTCTCGCTTTTTCTGTCCCAAGCGTTCCTAGGTTGGTTAAATTTCTTACCCGCAAATCCCCAAATCAGCAAAATCATCCTGGAGGGGTTTTTAGTCGCTTTAGCGGTGGGTTTTGCCGAAGAATTGCTATTTCGGGGCTGGTTACTGGGAGAATTAGAAAAGGATTATCGTCCCGCTATCGCTCTAGTGATTAGTGCCTTAATTTTCGCTCTTACCCACTTTATTAAACCTTTAGCCGAAATTATCCGCACTTTTCCCCAATTTCCTGCCTTAGTCTTGCTAGGATTGATTCTCGGTTGGGCAAAACGCGCCTGTGGTGGTAATTTGGGTAAAAGTATCGGTCTGCACGCGGGTTTAATCTGGGCATACTATATATTAAATGTGGGTCAGTTAATTAAATACACTGGTACTGTTCCCAATTGGTTAACTGGAATCGGTAAAAATCCTTTAGCGGGAGTGATGGGTTTACTTTTCCTGACAATTCTCGCTATCTGGATCAGAAAAAAAGCAGTTTTGAGTGAACGATAGGGGATTAAATCAATTACTATAAAGGGGAAATTGCCCATGAGAGTTATAGGCGATTCTAATTTTTGATGGGTTATTTTTAGTTTAATTCTCTGGCTAATGATTGGCAATCTCCTCTATTATATGCAAGTAATTGTTTTACGTCAAAAGAACCCACAGGTTAATTTTTCTCCTGTTGTCAGGAGTCAATCCTTCAATGTTTCTGACCTATTCTTTTTATTTTGGTCACGGGGAAGGGAAGGAATCCGAGTATCATTATCCGAGGAATTAACGGGTAGTGATGGGGTATTTAGTGATTGAAAAATTAATGTTTATTCAATAAGTTTTTGGCAATTTGGATTATCTTGCAAAGCTCGATCGATATCCGATTTCCAAGCTTTGTCCTTATACCAAAGTTTTGCCAAAGATTGAGCTTCTTTAAAGTTATCAGAAGTTGGGGGGATTTTGCACAAAATTTCAAAAGCATCTTCTCTATCCGGCACATTAGCGACAAAATTATTGGTAGCTAGTCCTATTGCGTGTTGAATTAACCTTAATTCATTTAATTGAGTCCCACACTTGTAAGGAAACTGATCACCTTGTTTCCTTTCCAATTCTTGCAGTTGTTGAATGTTCATTTCTAAGGTAATATTAGAGTCTCGTTTAGCACAAATTTCTGGAATACGCTGAATTAACCTTAATTCATTTAATTGAGTCCCACACTTGTAAGGAAACCAATCACCTTGTTTTCTTTCCAATTCTTGCAGTTGTTGAATATTCTTTTCTAAGCTAATATTAAAATCTCGTTTAGTACAAATTTCTGGAATACTAGGTGAGGTTGTAACCACGACATTAGGAGTCTTTTCAGGAGTCTTGAATGACAAGAAAGTAAATCCAAGAAAGCCTAATAGTGCCAAGAAAGATAATATTTTAGTTAAATCAGCATGAGAATTCTTCATTTTCGTGACAACCACATGAGAATCTGACTCATCAATATCTTGATTTTCACTCCAAGTTAAAGCTTCTGCTAAATCTTGATCAGAAAGAAGTTTAGTGTCATCTTCCCCTGAATTTAACCAAATTTCGTACTTTTCAATGTATGGGTGGATTTTATCTAATTCCGTTGTCACCCAAGTTTCATCAAAAACATTTCTATAAATCTTATTATAAACTTTTAACTTTTGTCGGTCTTGGACTACCAATCCCGTTAAGCGTAATTCTATTTGATCAAGACTACCATCATCGGTAATTTCACCATTTTTTAAAATTTCTAGGTAAAGCTTCAGCATTCTTCTACCCGTGACACGCTTATTTAATAAACGATTCCGAATAGTTTTTAGGTGTTCTGGACTATCTTGAGATACCCAATTATTAATTACTTGCGACTGGATAAAATCGCTGACATTAATCGTGTTTGCTGGGGATTCCTTGCCAAATCCAGTGCGAGATGTGGAGATTAAATGACAAATTTTTTGAGTTAAAAATGGTTGTCCACCTGTCCAGTCTATAACCTCCTCTAAAACCCGTTCTGGTGCGATAACTTTGTCCTGCAATCCCTCGGCCAGTTTTCTGGCATCCTTTATAGTAAATCCAGATAATCGAATATCTTGACTAATATTAAAAGGACCACGATAATTATCTAGAATAAAGTTAGAAACTGTCGCTACCCCCAACATACAAAAGGTTAGACGTTGGTAATCCCTATTATGAGGACGTTTTTCATGACAGCTACGCAGCCAAGCAAAGAAATCATCTGTGGAAAATTTTAACCTCAGAACGCTATCAATTTCATCGAAACAGATAACAATAGGTCGGGATACCTCCTTTAAGAGAATTTCCTCAACAAATTCATCAAGACGATTAATAGCTGATTTATAGGATCGTTCATCCCACCAAGTTTGCTCTTTTTCCCGAATAGAAAGATTGAAGCGTTTAACCAGTTGCTCAAATAATACTCGATACCAAATATCTTCGGATATGTTTTTTCCTAGACCACTCAAATCAATGGTAGCACAATCAATATTATCCTCTTTTAGTCGTTTTTGTGTTTGTACCCACAAACTTGATTTTCCCATTTGACGGGAATTTAACACATAGCAATACTGTCCATTTTTTAGATAGTTATAAAATAGATCATCTGCTTCCCGCTTGATATAACTAGGTGCATTTAGGGGAACGCTGCCTCCAACACAATAAAAATTGGTCGCCATAGGATTAAAATTAGCAATTTGTCTGATTGGTTAAGTTCGATGAATAATTTAATCAAAGGTTATCTGTGCCTAACTCAATATATCGGATTTTAGGAGGATAGGCGATACCTAAAATAGTTGCTGTATAGTGGATAACGGGGTTGAACAGCATTCTGCACAAAGGTTACTAATCCTAAACTATGAAGTTGCCAATTAATTGTTGCACCTAAATCAACGGGAGAAGACGACTCTACAACCTTTTTCATTCCTGCTGCTAGGTTTGGATGTTCTTGTAAGTTTAGCAAATGTCCTCGCAAATGATCCCCATAAATCCCCGCTTCCGTGGCTGCTGTCTCTAAAAAATCTGCTAGAGACAGTTGTTTTTGGCTAATCGTATAAATCGCTTTTTGGATTAAATAGGGATGTCCCCCGACAAGATTAATTATTCTTTGCAGTTCATCTTCTCCCAAGTTAGCCTGATATTTATTGGCTAGAGTCAAGACCTGTTCTAGAGTAAAATCAGGTAACAGTATTTCTGTTCCTACATTCAAAGGAGATTTATTCAGGTCAGCAGGAACATAATTTTCTGTGGAATAGGTGATAATTAAGTGTAACTTTTGCCAAGTATTATTATTTTTTGCCTCCTCGTGCCAAAGACGAAATAAACTAAGGAAATCGTCGGCAACGCTGGTATAGGTAAAGAGACTATCTATCTCCTCTAAAACTAAAATTAGGGGTTTATCCAGCTTTTTGAGCAAATGATCTTCAAAATAGGCAGTACAGCTATAAAGTCCTAATCCTTCTAGCCATTTTTCCTGAAAGAGAGCTGCTAACCCTAATTTCTTGGAAATAATCAAAGCAAACCAAGAGAGCAATCGGTCTAAATCGCCGATAATTCCTTTGCTTGCTTGTAAAAAACTCAAACTGACGGTTTTATACTGTCTTTTGTCAACTTGACTCAAAATTCTATCGACTAATAGGGTTTTACCCATTCCCTTGGCTGATTTAATCCGCAATAATGAACCTGCTTGACTCACCGTCTCCAGACAAAGCTGTTCCACTGGAGGACGTTCAATATACTTGGAAAAATCCGCAGCCCGGTTTTCTCCCTCATCCTCAGACGTGGCAGCCGGTGTTTCCTCCAACTCATCCCAGTCAGCGATTTCTTGATAATCAAGGGCTAATTTTTGACAAATTTCAAAAAAATTGAGATTACTAATCGATTTACCGTTAAGAAAAAGGCTAATAGTCGATTTTGCGAACCCTAACTCCTCAGCAAGCAGCTGTTGAGTTGCGTAACCATTGCGTTTAACTGCTTGTTTGACTCTAGGGATATATTCCGATTTTACTTTAAGCGATCGCGCCATAAACTTCCATCAATCGACGTAATTTCTATTTTATCGCAAAAAACTCAGACATATCTCAGTCATGAGATCAGAGTCAGACATATATCAGTCATGAGATCAGAGAGTTATGACTGAGGATCAAGAGCTACTGGTCGAAGTGTATTTATAAACTACACAAAACATAATGCTTGACATATTTCCTCCTAAGCCCAAAGACAAGGACACTTATAAGGGTGGTTCTGGGACTTCAGCTAAGTCTGACAATTATTTAACCTCCGCGGAGAAGTCTCTTTTATCTGATTTACTCAAAGTTAATGCTGCCACTGTCTTGAGCTTTGAAATTGAAACAGATAGAATTGGAGAAGCTAACTTACAAGACAAATTAGAAAAACTAGCGGACAAAGGCTATATCAAAGTCAATAAAGAAGAAAGCTACAAAATCTTTACTCCCACTTGGAAAACTCGTTGGCTCAGGGTAAATGGTATTTTGTAGTCAGGTTCTAACGGAATTAGATAATTTTCCTTTTTTCAGTTCATTCACCCATTACCTATTTTTGGTAGATTCTCAGACAACCGCCGCCACCGATCTTTTTAGCGAAATACGGAAACTTCTGGGAGAAGATCGGTGGCTTTTTGTGGTGACTGCGATAATTATTGGAGTAGCAGTTGAAACTGGAAGTACCTATTTCTCAGCTTTTAGGATTCGTCATTTATTTCCCGATTTAAAAAAGGATTTTTTAAAGACTTTCAGTTTTTTATTAATTGTCAAAATTTTTGTATCAATACTTTTATACCTTTTTATTCAGTTTATATTTTCTCTATTAAGCTTGATCGAGGATAATGTATATGTGGGTTTAATCATTGCTCTGGTCTTTGGTTTTATTATTAGTTCCTTAAACCCTAATTTAGAACAAATTGACCAAGTAATGGGTGGATTTAGCTTATCGACAATTAATCCTGTCTCCAGTCTGATCAAAAAGATATTAGGGTTGTACAAACAATTTCAAGCATCTATTATTGAGCCTTTCCAAAAGAAATTGGGAAACAAGAAAACCAGCCTATATATGTCTATCAAGTCTGGATTTGATTTTAAAATAGTTACTATTCAGCAATACATCCAAGAATTAATCGGTAGATTTTTTACACTAAAAGAAACGCAAGAGAAATATCAAGGAAGATTAAACGCTATCATCGGGGGAAATTTTAGTGACGAGGATAAGAGAGAAAGATTAATATGGTTATTATTTGATATTATGAGTCCTGAAGATATTAATAAAATTAGAAATCACCCAGATGAATCAGAAATTTTAATAGGACTGGGAAAAATAGAACAGGGGAATAGTAGGATAAATTAAACTTCGGCCAGTCAATTAAATACACTGGTACTGTTTTTGATCGATTAACTGGAATCGGTAAAAATCCTTGAGAGGGAGTGATGGGTTGACTTTTCCTGACAATTCTGGCTATCTGGATCAGAAAAAAGCAGTTTTGAGTGAACGATAGGGGATTAAATCAATTATCATAAAGGGGAAATTGCCCATCATAGCTATACCCCATGAATCGATTATTATCTTTTCTAGAATATCGCCCGCGTTTGCGTAATATCCTATCTTTTTGTTTCTCTCTTATCGTCATGCTGTTGATCGGTGTAGGCAAAGTCACAGCACAGGATTTAAATAATTCTACTCTGGATTTAGTTGCTAATATCTGGATGTTAACAGCTGGCTCATTAGTATTCTTTATGAATGCAGGTTTTGCCCTGCTGGAAACGGGTTTTTGTCGTACTAATAACGCCACTAATGTTTTAGCTAAAAACCTAATTGTCTTCTGTATTTCTGCCTTAGCTTATTGGATGTTTGGTTTCGGTTTAATGTTTGGCAATACATCGGTACTACAGGATAGTTTCTCTGGTGGTACAGGATTTTTCTTGGAAATTTTAACCCCTAATAATCAATACAGTCAATTCCAAGAATCGTGGCCAGGTCGTTCAATTGCTACTTTGTTTTTCTTTCAATTAACCTTTGCAGGAACTGCGGCAACCATTGTATCGGGAGCGGTGGCAGAAAGGGTTAAATTTTGGGCATTTTTGCTATTTAGCTTCTTTTTAGTCGCTTTTTCTTATTCTATTACAGGACATTGGATTTGGTCATCGGAAGGATGGTTATATAACTTATTTAAGTTTCGAGATTTTGCTGGTTCAACGGTGGTGCATTCGGTGGGAGGAATGGCCGGATTAGTGGGTGCTTGGTTACTAAAACCGAGAGATGGACGCTTTGGTTATAATCGCAAAACTGATCGTTATGAAGAAAAAGAAAGGGGAAATTTTGCTCCCCATCAGTTAGGATTTGCAACTCTTGGTTGTTTCATTCTTTGGTTAGGATGGTTTGGTTTTAATGGTGGTTCGGCAGTAAATTTGAATGATGTCCCCATGGTAATTACTACTACGGTTATTGCCGCTGCTACAGGAGGATTTTTGTCCTTAATTTTTAATCCTTTAATTGGCCGCAAAGTCAGTTTATCCATAATTATTAATGGCATTTTGGGGGGATTAGTGGGGATTACGGCATCCTCAGGTTATGTTAATATCAAATCAGCTATTATCATCGGTGGCATTAGTGGCATTATCGTCTTATTGGGGGGAGAATTTTTAGTTAAAACTAAAGTAGTTGATGATCCAGTGGGAGCAATTTCAGTACATCTTTTCTGTGGTTTTTGGGGAACAATGGCAGTGGGTTTCTTTAGTACCAAAGATGCGGGAGAATTCGCCCTTGGATTAACACAAAATAGTCGCATATCTCAAGTCGCTTTTCAATTTTTTGGATGGGTTATAGTCATGGCATTTACCTTTATTTTTAGTTTAGTTCTCTGGCTAATGATTGGCAATCTCCTCTACTATATGCAAGTAATTGTTTTACGTCAAAAGAACCCACCAGTTAACTTCTCTCCTTTTATCAAGAGTCAATCCTTCAATGTTTCCGACCTATTCTCACTATTTTGGTCACGGGGAAGGGAAGGAATCCGGGTATCATTATCCGATGAATTAACGGGTAGTGATGGGGTATTTAGTGACTAAAAAGTTAATGTTTATTCGATAAGTTTTTGGCAATCTGGATTATCTGGCAAAGCTCGCTCGATATCCAGTTTCCAAGCTTTGTCATTGTGCCAACGTTTTGCCCAAAATTGAGCTTCTTTAAAGTTATCAGAAGTTGGGGGGATTTTGCACAACATTTCAAAAGCACCGTCTTTACCCGGTAGATTAGCCACAAAATTATTGGCAGCTAATCCTATTGCCTGCTGAATTAACATTAATTCACTTAATTGAGTCGCACACTTTTCAGAAAGCCGATTACCTTGTTTCCTTTTCAAGTCTTGCAGTTGTTGAATAGTCCTGTTTAAGCTAATATTAAAATCTCGTTTAGCACAAATTTCTGGAATACTAGGTGAGGTTTTAACTACGACATTAGGAGTCTTTTCAGGAGTCTTGAATGACAAAAAAGCAAATCCAAGAAAGCCTAATATTGCCAAGAAAGATAACAATTTAGTTAAATCAGCAGGAGAATTTTCCACCTTAACTAATTTTTCTAGTTCTTGTCTAACCCATTGAACATTAAATACCTCTTGGTAAATTTGATTACTCACTTCTAGATAATCATCATTTTTAATCACTAATTCTGCTTGCTGCAGTGCCAGTTTTTCTGGTTTGTTATCAGCAAAGACTCCCCCCTGCTGCAAAATTTCTTGATAGATTTCTAATCTTGACCTAACATTTTCATCAGCAGTTAAGAGACTGTTTTGTATTTTCTGGAGATGGGATGATGCTTTATTTTCTAACCAATTTTTTACAATATGTTTCTGAATCAATTGTTCAATTAATGGTTTTTCTTGTCCTTCCTGTAACTCATTTTTATTGTCGATTAGCAAACGGATCACTATTTCCGTTAACTCCAAGTTACCACCCGTCCAAGCTAGAGTCTCCTTAATTAAAGCTGCTCTTTGATTCTCCTCAAATTCGGGTGTTAATTTTTCTTCAGCTAGTTGATATGCTTCCCTTTGGCTTGCCATCTCTACTTTTCGCTCCGTTGGGATTTGACTTAACTCTAACAAACGCTTTTCTGACTCATTAGGATCCTGATTTTCACTCCAATTTGAAGCTTCTTCTAAATCTTGATCAGAAAAAAGTTCGTATGTACTAACTATTGATTCCGCTTCCGGGTTAATCAGGATTTGTGGTAATTTGGCGGCGGCTAATAATTGCAATTCTTGACTGACGGTGATTTCTTCCCCGCGACCCCATTCTAATAAATCACTAGCTTGTTTTAATTCCCTAATAATAACTGGGGCGAGAGTGCGGTAGGAATGTTTGGGGTTGGCTAAGGCTGATTGGGCATTTTTAACTAAATATTGCCATTGTTGTTGTTCTGAAGCTAATTGAGACAGAGATAAAATTAATTCTTGCAATTGCTCACGGGAAGTGCTGGTTTCTTCCTGTTTAAACAGTTTTAACATCTGTTTGAGGCTATCTCTGACGCTGATGGAGATAGAAGATCTTGCCGCAATAGCGGGGGTGGATTTTACTTGGCCGAGCAGATAGTTAAGATGGGCCTGTAATTCAGCAAAAGTCGGTTCACCGTTTTTGACGATAGCATTAGCTTCTTCGGCCTGCAAACCTAATGGCTCCTGCAGCTTATCAATCAATACGTGAAGTAGCTCATAACTCTTGAGGAACAAAGACTCTAATTTTTGATCCACTTCTATGGGGTTTTCTTTCAATATTGTGAAAGCATCCTCAAGACGGTGAGCAGTTTTCTGGATACTACTATAGCCTAACATGGCCGCCCCTGCCTTGACGGAATGGGCGGCACGAAACACCTCGTTAATCTGTTCAGTGTTGTTGACGAGATGGACTAAGTTTAAAATCCCCTGTTCTAAAGTTTCCAGGTGTTCTTTCGCTTCTTCGATGAAATAGCCGAGAATTTTCTGATCGTTAGCGGAGTCCAAAGTCCTATCCCCCTTATCACGATGCTATCTAGTCCTGGATTGGCCTAGTTTTTCATTAAATATATCAGTGACTCTTAAATCATTATAAATACATTAACAACTGCCTGCGAGCATCTCATGAAAAAATTAATGCGCTCCAGGGTTCGGGGGTTACGCTGTTTGTAATTTAAATTACTTTTTGAGACAAGGTAAGCGGCATTCATGCAAAAATCAACGGTAAAGGGATTGGCGGAGATTGGGCTAATCTAAGAATAATTGGTTTAAATAGGTCTTACTTACTATTCCCGATCGATTAACTCGAATCGATAAAAATCCTTAAGCGGGAGTGATGGGTTGACTTTTCCTGACAATTCTCACCATCTGGACAAGAAAAAAAGTAACAGACGTAAAACCAGACAGTCTAACTGTCTTCTCTCCCTGTCGATTCCAGTGTTTTCAGGGGTTTTTTCGCCCATAAGTATTAAGGGGTATGCTGCCGATATGTCCGATGATTGACAATTTTCTGGCGATCGAGCCTTTCCACTACCGAAATTCGGGTTTATTATAAAAAGAAATCCTCTCTCAGGTAAGAGCGGTAGTATGGCTTACTCGACACAGCAGTTAATTGAAATCCTCGAGCGAGAAATGCACGCCACTTGCAAAGGGGAACGTCTGTTACTCTCTCCAGCGGAGCGCATTGATAATCCGGTGATTGCCAAGGCGATAAATCTAGAAAAGGTGGGCAAAGTCTTCGCCTATCAGGATTTTCGCCGCCAAGTTCACGATTATCAACAACAATATCAGGTTTCAGGCATTATCTGGCGTGTTTGTCAATGGGGCGATCGCACTATCCGTTATCCCGAAATTCATAATCAATTAGTTGCCGTCGCAGGTGACAAGGAAATTCTCATGGCTGCTAAAGCCTCGGTTTTAGATTTTTGGAACAGTATCACCCCTAATATGAATTTTTGGTTGGCACTTAACTCCCGTCGTCCCATTTCTGCCGACTCTCTAGCCGAATTAGTCGCCCAGTCCGAATGGGCGGAATTAGATGTGGCGCGCACAGAATTATACCTCGGTCTCTGTTGGGGTAATCCTTTAGAACACCAGTATCAATGGGCGCAACCCTTTTCCGGTTGTCATCGCATTATCGCTGCCCTCGATGAACCTAGTTCGATTAAGGTATAAGGGCGATTGATGTCTTGGGAATTATGAATTATGAATTATCAATTATGAATTGGGGTATGGGGAAGTGGGGAAGTGGGGATAATAAATAAAAGCTGCCTTCTGCCCTCTGCCTTCTGCCTTCTGCCTCGGAGTCTCCTATTGTAAAGTTTTGTTAATTTTTCTGGGATTAGGACGTTTTGTAAAAATAGATACAGAATTGTATGTTATATATATTAGTGGGTGATTTAAAAAGTTCTAAACACGATTTGCAGCTCGGAGGAAATGATTATGTCCACAGAACAACAAGCTCGCGCCTTAATGATGCGTCACCACCACGCCGTTAAAAATCGTCAACAATCGATGTTAGACAGAAGTGCTTCTGAAATCGGTATTGACAATGATAATGGCCACCGGGAAACCGTTCAACGTCGCTTCTCGGCCGACTTTTCTTCCCAAACTTATGATCGCTCTGGTGCTACTCTGAGTTAGGGTCTGAGGTTTCGCCAAAGTATCAGCTTTCAATCTTAGAATTAAGTGAACAATCAGCCCACACAAACCGAGATCGGAAGGTGTGGGCTTTCGGTTTTTAGAGATGAGGGTCATTCCTGGGCCGATTACGGGGTTTCATCGGGATTTATGCCTAATTGCCGTAATTGCGCTGCTAAACGTTCTGCCCGTTGACGTTCGTTTTCGGCCTGTTGATAGGCTGCCTGAGCCCGTTGACGTTCAATTTCGGCATTCTGACGTTCAATTTCGGCATTCTGACGTTCAATTTCGGCTAATTCTGCAGGTAAGAGGATTAAATTGCCGTCTAGGTCATAAAAACGCAGCCAAGGAGCTTCTTCTCGCTGTATGCTGCCCATCCAGACTCCTAACCATAATCCCAAACGTTGACACCATAACCAACCGCGGGGGTCGGGAATAATTTCTTGATAGCATTGATTTGGGTCTAAAGCCCAACCTTGCAAGGAAGTGGCATCAAAGGGATTATAAACGAAGTATTGGGAACAGCGAAAAGTCCGCTCATAGAGGTTTTTTTTGGTAGTTAAATCGATTTTTGCGGTGCTTTCTGACATTAATTCCACGATCACATCGGGATAACGTCCGTTTTCGTTCCAAACCACCCATCCTTGTCGTTTATAACTACCATCAATATCAAGGACAACAAAAAAATCGGGGCCACGAAAATCTTTATTAAAAACCCGCTCACGGCTAAAGTAAATAAACATATTACCGCCAACAAAAAAGTCCTCTCGATCCTGATAGGCTTGTTCGATAGAATCGATTAACACATTCATGGCCTTGCGGTGACGGTACGTTTCCAAAGGTTCTCCATCATCAAAAATCAAGTCTTCTGGGGGAATCGGGGGTTCTTCCCAATCGATAACTGGAGGAGTGAGGGGTTGAGTCATCGGGGTTAGGTCCGGGATAGAGATGGTTTTATTTTATTTGCAAGACGAGGCGATATTTAGGTTGTCCGGTTCGCAATTTTTCCATGGCTTCATTCACCTGGGAGATAGGATAGGTTTCCGTCACCGGTTCAATGTCATGACGAGAGGCAAATTCGATCATTTTATTGATGGTACTGGGACTACCCAAAGGACTGCCAGAAATCGATTTTTGACCCATAATCAAGGGAAAAGCATAGGTAGCCATGGGTTCAAGAACAGCCCCAACAATATGCAGACGACCTTTGGGACGTAAACAGGCGATATAAAGACCCCAATCGAGATTAACGTTAACGGTAGAGATGATGAAATCAAAGTAATTTTGTACCGATTGCAAAGCCTCCTGGTCTCTGGAATTGATAAAATGAGTCGCCCCTAGTTCTTTTGCTTCTGTTTCTTTGTCGGGACTACTGGAAAAAGCGGTTACTTCGCAGCCCCAAGCTTTGAGGAATTTTAAGGCTATATGGCCCAATCCACCAATACCAATGACACCAACTCGAGCCGTGGGTTTAATATCAAATTGAACAATCGGATTAAAGACGGTAATACCACCACAAAAAAGCGGGCCAGCTTTGGCAGCATCTAACTGCTCTGGTAAGGGAACCAACCAACTATGATGGGCCCGGACTCTTTCAGCAAAACCACCATGGCGACCGACGATAGTTCCTTCAGCAGTAGCACAAAGGTTTTGATCCCCTGACATACAGGTTTCACAGGTGGAACAGGAACGGGAAAACCAACCAAGACCAACTCTTTGCCCTAATTTTAACTCTTTGACTTTAGCACCAAGAGCCGCGATCGTACCGACCACTTCATGGCCGGGGACAAAGGGATAGGTGGTCAGTCCCCAATCGTTATCGAGCATACTTAGGTCGCTGTGACAGATGCCGCAATATTCCACTGCAATTTCTACATCTTCATCCGCTAATATACCCGGATCGTAGTCAAAAGGCTCTAGTTTCCCCCCTTTTTCTCGGGCAGCATAGGCTCTAATCATGATTAAGTCCTCTAGAATCGGTTTACTGGTTATTTTATCCTAAATTTATCTGAGTATGGCTTGTCCTAAATCCTGTTTAAAAGGTTTCTCTTGTATCTAATCTACTAGAGCACTCGCAGGTCGCTCGCGGATTTTACTGACAAGTTTTGTTAAGATAAGATGAAAATTGTCCTGTTTTATCCTCGGCAAGATTAAACGAGGTAAAAAGCCCGTTTCTAATTTGGGGATATTTTTCGTAAACGATTGTATCCTAAGTTAACCACCGTTATTATCAGAACGCTATGGGAAAAGTCATCGGCATCGACTTAGGAACAACCAACAGTTGTGTTGCCGTACTAGAGGGAGGTCAGCCGATTATAGTTCCTAACTCGGAAGGGGGAAGGACAACTCCTAGTATCGTGGGATTCGGCAAAGCCCAGCGCCTAGTGGGACAACTGGCCAAACGTCAGGCGGTTACTAATGCCGAAAATACCGTTTATAGCATCAAACGCTTTATCGGTAGGCGTTGGCAAGACACCGAGGCCGAAAGGGGACGAGTTGCCTATCATTGCCAACGCGGTCGCGATGATACCGTCAATATCAAAATTCGCGATCGGGAATTTACCCCCCAGGAAATCTCGGCCATGGTTCTGCAAAAATTAAAGGCCGATGCCGAGGCCTATCTGGGAGAACCGATCAAAGAAGCCGTAATTACAGTTCCCGCCTATTTTACCGATGCCCAACGTCAAGCCACTAAAGACGCGGGGATAATTGCGGGACTAGAAGTATTAAGAATTATTAACGAACCCACCGCCGCCGCCCTAGCCTACGGTTTAGATAAACGAAACGAAGATCAACATATCCTCGTTTTTGACCTAGGGGGAGGAACCTTCGACGTTTCCATCCTGCAGCTGGGGAAGGGCATCTTTGAAGTAAAAGCCACCGCTGGTAATAACCATCTTGGCGGGGACGATTTTGATAACCTCTTAGTGCGGTGGTTGGTGGAGAACTTTCAAGGCCAAGAAAACATCGATCTGGCCAGCGATCGCATGGCGATCCAAAGACTGCGGGAAGCCGCCGAAAAAGCCAAAATCGAACTTTCTAGCCTGATTACCACCTCGATCAATCTTCCCTTCATCGCCGCCGACGAAACCGGACCTAAACACCTAGAATTAGAACTAACTCGCGCTAAATTCGAGGAATTAACCAGAGAATTGGTGGAAAAAACCCTGGAACCCGTACAACAGTCCCTCAAAGATAGCGAATTGCAGCCTAACGATATTGATCGTGTCATCCTTGTCGGCGGTTCCACCAGAATACCCGCCGTACAGCAATTAATCTCCCGTTTCTTTTCTACGGGCCAAATTGATCGCTCTGTTAACCCCGATGAGGCCGTTGCTTTGGGGGCAGCGATTCAAGCGGGAGTTTTAGGTGGAGAAGTAGAAGATATCCTGCTACTCGATGTCACCCCCCTTTCCCTCGGCATTGAAACCCTCGGCGAAGTTTTTACCAAAATTATTGATCGCAATACCACGATCCCCACCAGTAGATCTGAGGTTTTCTCCACCGCTGCCGATGGTCAAACTTCCGTGGAAATTCACGTTCTGCAAGGGGAAAGGGCTATGGCCCGGGACAATAAAACCCTCGGTAAATTTCTCCTGACGGGAATTCCTCCCGCCCCTAGAGGTATGCCACAAATCGAAGTGGCCTTCGAGATCGATGTTAACGGCATCTTGAAAGTAGCCGCCAGCGACCAAGGCACAGGTAAAGAACAAAGCATTGTCATTAGCCACACTGGAGGGCTGAAAACAAACGAAATTGAAAAAATGCGCCTAGAAGCCAAAAAATACGCTGAATTTGATCGCGGTCGTCTGCAAATGATCGACATTCGCCAGCAATGTGACAGTCTTTTCTATAGCTACGAAGTCACCCTCAGGGAAAACAGTGAGTTAGTTGCCCCCGATATCCGGCAACTGGCCGACCAGAAGCGACAGCAGTTGGAAATCGCCCTGCGCGACCCCTCCCCATCCCCAGAAAAGCTAACAACCACCCTGGAAGAATTTCGTCAGATTGTCCTCGAAATCGGTACCCGCATCTACAGGGGTAAACAAGAGGACACGCAAATCCTCAACGGTAATGGTTTTAAATCGATCGATGTCTCCGAAAAACTGACCCGAACCACCCGCATTCAGGCCACTTCCTCGAATACCCTCACTGAGGGGCAAACCCTATTCCAGACTAGAACCAGAAACTATAGTAATCTGGAAACTAAATCTACCGAATCGGACAATGATGATGATCCCTACAATGACGAAGAAATGATCTCCAGTGACTATGAGGCCGTAGATTAAAAAGGGAAAAGCTATCGGTCGTCAGGAGACGGTCGTCAGGAGATAGGGTGATAGGGTTTTGGGGTGATAGGGTTTTGGGGTGATAGGGTTTTGGGGTGATAGGGTTTTGGGGTGATAGGGTGATGAGACAGCTTCCCCACTTCCCCACTTCATAATTCATAATTCATAATTCATAATTCCCCCTCCCCACTCCCCCACACCCCTAACCCCCAGCAAAAAAAGTAGGGATAACCCAACTAAACTATTATGTATAGTTTGTTAAAGTAACAACTAGACCGAAAATTTATTTATAAATTGCCAGCAGAACCATAGCCCCCTATGCCCACTGATTATTACGAAATTCTAGGTGTCTCGCGAGATGCCGGCAAAGAAGACATCAAACGCGCCTATCGTCGTCTCGCCCGAAAATACCATCCCGATGTTAACAAAGAACCGGGAGCCGAGGAATACTTCAAAGAAATTAACCGCGCCTACGAAATTCTCTCGGAACCAGAAACCCGCAATCGTTATGACCGTTTTGGTGAGGCTGGGGTTTCTGGAGGAGCTGCCGGTTTTGATCCCGACAATATGGGCGGTTTCGCCGATATATTTGAGACAATCTTTAGTGGTTTTGGGGGCATGGGCGGCCAAACAACGGCCCGCCGACGCACAGGCCCGACCCGGGGCGAGGATTTACGTCTCGATTTTAGACTAAAATTCCGCGAGGCGGTTTTTGGCGGCGAAAAGGAAATCCGCATCCGTCATCTGGAAACCTGTCAAACCTGTAAAGGCAGTGGGGCGAGACCGGGGACCAGTTCTCGCACTTGTACTACTTGCAGTGGTACGGGGCAGGTGCGTCGCGCTACCCGTACTCCCTTCGGTACTTTTGCTCAAGTTTCGGTCTGTCCCACCTGTGACGGTACTGGAGAGGTGATCGAGGAAAAATGCGACGTTTGCGGCGGCTCTGGACGTAAACAGGAAACCAAAAAACTGAAAATTACCATCCCCTCGGGGGTTGACAACGGCATGAAATTGCGCGTTGCCCGGGAAGGAGACGCAGGACTTAAGGGCGGACCGCCGGGGGATTTATTCGTTTATCTAACCGTGGAAACAGATACAGAATTTCAACGGGAAGGCAATGATATTAAATCGAATATCTCGATTAGTTATATCCAAGCGATTTTAGGATGTACCATCAAAGTTAATACGGTAGATGGCCAAGAGGACCTGACTATCCCTGCCGGTACTCAACCGAACACCGTACTGATTTTAGAAAATAAAGGGGTTCCCAAATTAGGCAATCCCGTCAGTCGCGGTGATCATCGCATTACCGTTAAAATCTCGATTCCTACCAGTGTCAAGGGAGAAGAACGGGATTTACTGGAAAAAATAGCGAAAGTTCGCGGGGAAACCGTCGGGAAAGGCGGCATCGAGGGATTTTTAGGTAATATCTTCCATAAATAACTATGACTTTAGACCTGCGCGGCACTCCCTGCCCAATTAATTTTGTCCGGACAAAATTGCAATTAGAGAAAATGACCGCCGGGGAACGGTTGGAAGTCTGGTTAGATGCCGGGGAACCGATCGAACAGGTTCCCACTAGCCTGACAGTGGAGGGTTATCAGATAGAATCGATCGAGGATCGAGATAGCTTTTTTGTTCTCAAAGTCTATCGTCCCGATTCCTAAATGCTAGATGCACAATTAACCGATTTATACGGCACAGTGGTGGCTGTACAGGCGAATTTCTATCAGGTACGCTTGGATTCTGCCGTTATGGGCGAGAATCTTCTCTGTACCCGTCGCGCTCGCTTGCAAAAAATCGGTCAATCGGTGATGGTTGGTGATCGGGTGCGCGTGGAGGAGGCCAATTTTGATGATCGGCAGGGTGCGATCGCAGAAGTTCTCCCCCGCAGTACCGAGATCGATCGACCGGCCGTTGCTAATATCGAGCAGATTTTGCTAGTTTTTGCCCTTGCTGAACCTGTCCTCGATCCTTGGCTGATCAGTCGTTTTTTGGTGAAGGCCGAGTCCACAGGCTTGGAAATTGCGGTCTGTGTCAATAAAATTGATCTGGGGGAACCAGAACAAATAGAGGTCTGGGGCGATCGCCTAGCTAGTTGGGGATACCAGCCCTTTTTTGTCAGTGTCGAGAAAAATCGGGGATTTGAGGCTTTATTGGCACAATTAAACCATAAAATCACTCTCTTGGCCGGTCCTTCGGGGGTGGGAAAATCGAGTTTAATTAATTGCCTAATTCCTGAGATTAATCAACGGGTGGGGGATGTGTCGGGAAAACTGCAAAAAGGTCGTCACACTACCCGTCATGTGGAGTTATTTGCTTTACCAAATCGGGGTTTATTGGCCGATAGTCCGGGGTTTAACCAACCGGATATTAACTGTTCACCGGAACAATTAACTTTTTATTTTCCGGAAGTGAGACAGCGTTTAGCTTTAGGAAATTGTCAATTTAATGATTGTACTCACCGTCAGGAACCTAACTGTGTGGTGAGGGGAGATTGGGACCGTTACCAACATTATTTAGAGTTTTTAGAAGAAGCGATCGCACGAGAACAGTCATTACAGAAAACTAGCACAAAAGAGTCAAGTTTAAAGTTAAAAATTAAAGAAGCAGGTCAAGAAACCTACGAACCGAAATTAGCCAATAAAAAATATCGTCGTCCTTCCCGTCGCGGCAAAAATCAAGATCAGGAACGCTATGAAAATAAAACTCTCCAAGATATTTATAATGATGATTCTGAATAAAATCGGTTAGGTTGCCTTTATCTTCAGGGTTACTAAAGTAAGAATCGGGAAAAGATGCTGGGGGGGTTAGACTATGAGTGTATTTGGTGCATTTTTTGATAGAATAACTCGGAAATTTTTGGGAAAATTTGCCAGTTTTGAGCCTAGGCAGCATCTTGGGTAAACACAGCTAAAATATAAGCAACTTGACCATCATTAATATAAGCTACCTCATTACGACTGTCACTTGTCCAACCAGCTTTAGAAGCAAATTCTTGGATATTTTTAGGGTCACTGTTGGCAAAATATTCACCAAAAAATCCTTTAATCGGATTAAAATGACCTTGACCTTGATTTTGGTCAATACTTTTCCAGCTGCCATCTTGCATCATGTTTATTCTGTTTAAATAGTATCGCATCTCCTGACTAGATTCGGACGATATAGCTTGTCCTGTAATAATTTCATACATTAATCTAGCAGCTTATTCAGTTATAATTTTATTTCTAATCGGATTTTTAGGATCATTGCCTCTCATTGAAGAGCCATTTTGACGGACAATTTAGTAAAGTGATAACAGCTATGAAGATTTTGACGATTTTACAGGGATTAATCGACAAAAATCCCTTAACTCAGACGGATCTAGAAGAATTACTAGAGAGCGAATCCTTAAATTTTCACCAGACTAACCTTCTCATTCTACAGGAAAGAGCGGAACTGTTAACGATTCTCTGGCCGCGAGTCTGGCAAAAATGTCAGGAGTTAGGGATAAATCAGCCAAATCAGATTTTGATCAGCTGTTGGCGCTTCTGGATTCCCTGGGCGCTAGAGCTACGCAGTCACGTAAAACCGTTGATTCAAGGCATTTTGGCTCCTCAAGGCACGGGGAAAACCACTTTAACATCCATAATGTCGATTATTTTAGCCTATTTTGATTTAAAAGTAAATAATCTCTCTTTAGATGATATTTATAAGACCTATAATGAGCGAATAAAATTGCTTCAAAAGGATGAAAGATTGCGCTGGCGTGGTCCACCGGGTACTCATGATATAGAATTAGGAATTAAAGTTTTAGAACAGGTTTGTCAGCAAGAAAGTCCGATTTTAATCCCGCGGTTTGACAAGTCCCTGCATCAAGGACAAGGAGATAGAATTGCACCGGAAAAAGTGGAACGAGTTGATATTCTTTTTTTCGAGGGTTGGTTTGTGGGCATGAATCCAATAGAAGAAACAGTCTTTGATCATGCCCCCGATCCGATTAATAGGGAAGAAGATCGACAATTCGCTAGGGATAATAATCAGAGATTGCGAGAATATCTACCCCTCTGGTCAAAAATCGATCGCTTACTGATTCTTTATCCCCTTGACTACCGTTACAGTTTACAATGGCGACAGGCGGCCGAAACAAAAGGAGGTATGACCCCATCAGAAATCGAGGAATTTGTCAAGTATTTTTGGAAAAGTTTACATCCGCAATTATTTCTGCCACCCCTGCTCAAACAAGCAGATGTAGTGGTAGAAATTAATCAAGATCATAGTCTGGGAAAAATCAGTTATCAGTGAGCAGTAATCAGTAATCAGTAATCAGTGAAAAGAAAGCCCCGAACTGGTCACTTAACAGACTGAAAACTCCCATCTGATAACTGCTAACCGCTAACTGCTAACTGGTAACTGATAACTGATAACTGATAACTGATAAAGCTTATGATTGAAGTGGAACATCTGAGTAAAATTTATGGTTCGACCCCGGCAATTAGTGACGTGGATTTTACCGTAGAAAAAGGAGAAATACTCGGTTTCTTGGGACCCAATGGAGCGGGAAAAACCACGACTATGAGGATTTTATCTGGGTATATTCCCGCTACGACGGGAACAGCAAGGATAGCAGGATACGACGTACATCAACAATCCTTAGAAGTGCGTCGTCGCATTGGTTATCTTCCTGAAAATCCCCCCTTGTATCCAGAGATGACCGTGGAAGGTTTTCTTGATTTTGTGGCACGTATTAAAGGCATCTCATCGGGGGATAGAAAAGCGCAGGTAGATTTAGTTTTAGGCAAATGTCAGTTACTAGAAAAAAGAACAGTTATTATCCGCAAGTTGTCTAAAGGTTATAAACAGCGTGTGGGAATTGCCCAAGCGATTGTACACGATCCACCGGTAATTATTTTAGATGAACCGACAGTAGGATTGGATCCGAAACAGATTATCGAGGTGAGAAATCTGATTAAAAGTTTAGCGGGAGAACATACAATTATTCTCTCCACTCATATTTTGCCAGAAGTGAGTATTACCTGCGATCGAGCGACAATTATTAATCGGGGTCGCATCGTAGCCAATAATATTACTACCGCTACCCCTGCTGGTTCCAGTTATGAAATTGAGATCGAAGGTGATAGGGATTCCCTGTTAGAAATCCTGCAACAAATGCCGCAAGTCGAGCAAGGGGCAAAAGTCGGCGATAACCTGCTTAAAATTGTTGGTCAAGCGGGGACAAACCTAGGGGCAGAACTTGCTAGAATAGTTGTCAACAATGGTTATAACCTATTAGAAATGCGTCGCACCCGTAAAACCCTAGAAGACATCTTTCTGGAAGTAATCGGCAGCGGGGAAAGTAACCAGCAAGAGGAGAGACATGATCAATAATATCTGGGCGATTTTTCGCAAGGAATTTCAAAGCTATTTTACCGCCGCTAATGCCTATATCATTATGGGTATATTTTGGTTAGTAGCAGGATTTTTCTTTAACTCCCTTCTCTACGGCATTATTCTCGATATTGGTATTCAGGAACAATCGGGATTTCTGGTAGCCAGAGATACGGTATCTGAATTTATGACCACTTTCATTGGCATTATTTTATCCTCTTTATTGTTGGTAATTTTGCCGGCCCTGTCTATGGGATTATACGCAGAGGAAAAAAAACAGGGAACCCTAGAACTTTTAGCCACTTCTCCCCTGACTAATTGGAGTATAGCCATCGGTAAATTATTGGGAGTGCTGGCCTTTTTTACCGTGATGATTACCCCCCTCTGGATTTACGAAATAGTGGTTTTTAGTGCCGCAGTTCCCCCGGTGAATATAGCCAGTGTTTTACTAGCTCATCTAGGATTAATTTTACTGGCAGCGGCCATCCTAGCCATCGGGATGTTTATTTCTTCCCTTACCAATAGTTCTATCCTTGCTTACATCATCACCTTTATCACCATCTTATTTATCTGGATACTGGATGTCATTGCTAACAATGCCGAAACCTTCTTTCGAGATCGCATTGGAGGAGAAGTGGGAGAACAGATCGGATTTTTCCTGAAAGAATTGCTCTCCCATCTATCTTGGTATCAACCCTTTAACAATTTCGTGCGGGGAATTTTTGACAGTAGTAGTTTAGTCATCCTCCTCAGTTATATTCTGCTGGGAATCTTCCTAACTACTCAAGCGATTGAAGCGAACCGTTATCAAAGAAACTAACTATGAGATCCTGGCAAAAATACAGTAAATTTCTCTATATACCCGCCCTATTTCTGGGTAGTGCCGGCTTAACCGTGGGGTTAATCTCCGGTCAGTGGTCATCCCTGTCTCTGGGGTTATTAATTGCTGGAGCTATTCTGTTTCTAGGGTGGCTATTGTTATTAGTAATCACTCACAAAGACTTTTGGCAAAAAAGAAGTACCCGCACCGGTACTCAAACCCTCATTACTACTATTATTGTCCTCAGTGTTATCGGCTTAATTAACTTTCTCGCTCTCCGTTATCCCTATCGAGTTGATTTAACCGAAAACCAAATCTTTAGTTTATCCCCCCAAACCGAAAGACTATTAACCAATCTGTCAAAACCCGTTAAAGTCTGGATTTTTTCAAGCCGGGGAATCAGTGCCAACGAAGAGGAACTTTTAGCTAATTATCAACGCAAAAATCCCCAATTTCAGTACGAGATAGTTAACCCAGAGAAAAAACCCAATATCGCTCAGGAATTCAAAAAACTAGCTGATGATAATCTGTCTAGAGTCTATCTACAGTATGGTGACAAAAAACAACCTCTAAAAACTATTAGTGAAGAGGAAAGTCTCACGGAAGCGAAACTGAGTAACGCCATCGAAACCGCTAAAACTAATCGCACTTTAACCGCTTATTTTCTGCAAGGTCATGGAGAAAATGCCATCAAAGAGCCTCAAGGTGGATTAGTGCAAGCAGTCAATAGTTTAGAAGCAAAAGGTTATCAAGTAGAACCACTTAATCTAGTGGAACGTTCCACCATTCCCAATAATGCCGATGTTATTATTATTGCCAGTCCCAAAAGAAAAATATTTCCCCAAGAAGTCACCGCTTTAAAAAACTATCTTGAGCAAGGGGGCAAAATTTTATTAATGATTGACCCCCAAACCGAAACCGGATTAGAACCCTTATTAACCCCTTGGGGTGTGAAACTAGATAATCGAATTATTATTGATGCTTCCGGTGCTGGGGAAATCATCGGTTTAGGTCCGGCTAGTCCCATTATTACCAATTACGGCAATCATCCGATTACTCGCGATTTTGCTAACGGTATTTCTATCTTTCCCTTTGCTCGTCCCATCGCTACCGTTCCCATCGAAGGAATTGAAGCCGTATCTTTAATGATTACTAATGATAAAATGTGGGCTGAGAGTGATTTAAATGATCAGAATCTCCAGTTTAACCCTGAAAAAGATTTAGCTGGCCCCTTTGATTTAGGAGTTGCTCTGACGGGAAAAAAAGGTAAATTAATCGTGATTGGTAATGCCAGCTTTGCCAGCGATGGACTATTTGAACAACAGTTAAACGGAGATATATTTTTAAATTCTGTGCAGTGGTTAGCCAGTGGTGAAACAGCCACCTTATCTATCCGAGCTAAGGAACCAGAAAATAGAAGAATCAATTTAAATCCCCTGCAAGCTAACGCTATTTTTTGGATAGCGATGGTAGTGATGCCTTTAGTAGGATTTACCCTAGCTGGATTGACTTGGTGGCAACGTCGTTAATCGAGTTAGAATCTAGAAAAATGATCTCTCTTATTTACCCTAACTGCCATGACCACAATCCAAACTATCCCCCAATTGTTGACTTTTGATGACTATATTAATCAATATCCCGATGATGGACAACAATACGAATTAATCGCAGGAAAATTATTGGCCATGATGCGACCGATCGGAAAACACGAAGAAATTGGCGGATTTGTTTCTGGAACCCTATTCTTAGAGATAAATCGGCAGCAATTACCCTATTTTATTCCCAATACTGCCGCAGTAAAACCCCTTCGCCCCCATACAGGTTATCTACCCGATATTATTGTCTTAGACAGAGAAAATCTAGTTAATGATCCCTATTGGGAAACCGCTTCCTCAATTTCTCTGGCAACATCAGCTAAATTAATTATTGAAATTGTCAGTTCCAATTGGCGAGATGATTATCTGAAAAAATTCGATGACTACGAACAATTAGGAATTGCTGAATATTGGATTATCGATTATTTAGCCAAAGGTTCGTCCCGATATATCGGCAGCCCCAAAGAACCCACCATTTCTATCTATCAATTAATCGATGGAGAATATCAAAGTAATTTATTTAAACAGGATCAACGTCTTATTTCAGGGGTTTTTCCAGAGTTAAACCTCACTGCTAATCAAATTTTTTGTGCTAGAGCTTAAAGAAAAACCCGTATTTTTAGATTGAATCTATGGCAAAAATCAAAATTGTCCTGAAAGTAAGGAGTCAGGAGCTTATAATAGAAAACAACTCAAGATCGGAGAAATCAATTAATGTTTGCCACAATAGAAGATAAACAAGCTCTTTCCCTCGAAGTATTTCTTGCCCTTCCAGAAACTAAGCCTGCTAGGGAATATTATCATGGAATTGTCACTCAAAAACCTATGCCCAAAGGAAAACACAGCATCTTACAATTTGAGTTAGCCTCTGCCATTAATCAACAGACTAAACCTCAAAAATTAGCTTATGCTCTACCTGAATTGCGTTGTACTTTTGCAGAACGTTCAATTGTGCCAGATATTGCGGTGATTCGTTGGGAGAATTTGCCAAGAGATGTAGATGGAGAAATGGCCGATCAATTTTTACGTTATCCCGATTGGATTATTGAAATTATGTCTCCTGAACAATCTGTTACCTTAGGGATGGAAAAGATTATTTTCTGTTTACAACAAGGAACAGAATTAGGTTGGTTGATTGATCCTTTAGCAAAGTCAGTCACCGTTTTTCAAACAGGATTACCGAAAGTACATATTGCAACTGAAGGAAATAATGAGTTTTTAGCAGTGATTAAAGGTTTAGAAAGTTGGTCAATATCAGCAGTGGATATTTTTGCTTGGCTAAAGGTTTAATTTGTTCTGTCAGCATCGTTTGGTTTATCAGTTTATTCCAGAAGAGTAAAGTTGTCAAAGTTATAGGGATGTGGATTTATTTTTTAATTATTTTGGTTCTTCGGTTTGTCTTATGCAATGGACGGGGGTTATAAGGGATGGAACCCTTATATACAAAGGCATTTGGCGATTTTTGTCAATTGCTTTTGATCTAAAGCGAACTAATCAATTAAATTCCTTGCCAGATAAGGATTTAGTCGATTTATGCCCCCTATCGAACCATACCAAGTAACGAAGAGCCATTATTTTATACTCGTAGCATTAATGATTGATTTGGATTGTAAAAATTAGGAACATGAAAAGCTTATGGTATAAGACTTTTGACTTCGCAAAGCGGTATAAATACCCTCAAGATAACATAAAAATATGATATAAATGCCCCTCCTCAACTGACTAAATGAAGGGACATTTATAGTATTTTTAGATGCAATTTAGCCTACTTTTCTGGTTTCTTTTTCAGTAGATTTGGATAGTTTGAGTTTGCGCTTCAGGGTTAAAGCTGCACCGAGTGTACTAAGTACCGGGAGACTTAACGTTCAAGTTTTCCAGACAGAAAATTAAACTAATTAAGCATTCCTATTAGTGTTTTATAGCGGTTCTCGCATCTGTGCGGCACAATTAAACCTTTGCTTATTAAGCTGTTCAGGATCGGGAATGTACCTCTTGTGAATCAGAAACGCTATATATTAAATATAATGTGTATCGCATCGCTTCTTCCAATTGCTGTAAATAACTAGAAGAAAGTGTCCCCAACTGTCTCTGAAGTCGTTGTCTATCAATAACAACAATTTGATAACATAAGGCTACTGATTCCTGATTTAAACCTCCTTGTTCTGCGGGAATAACCATTGTTCCAGGGATTTGTGCGCGACGTAAATTACTGGTTAATGGAATTACAACAACAGTGCTAGTGAAGCGATCAATATTGTTATGTTGGACAATAATAACAGGTCGAATACCAGCTTGTTCTAAACCACGACTCGGATTCAAATCAGCTGGATAAATATTGCCTCGCATTTATTTCTTATCCTCTTGTTTAAGGTGAGATAAATAATCGGGTAAAATACTTTCTGAAAAGCCAATATCCTCTTGAGCAAATTCATTTTGTAGCGATTGTGCTTCTGCATCTGAAATATTATCCCATTCCTGAAAACGTGAATTTCTTTGTAAGGATTTGACAAATTCAAGGACTTGTTGCTGTTTTTCTAGCGGTAAAGTCTTAATACTTTGCAAAATCTGGTCTTGAAGATTATTAATATGGGTGATAGACATTTTAACTTTTACCATATCTACACTAGAATAACCATCTGGCTCTTCTGGTTTCTGTGTGGAAACGAGGTCTATACTGATAGTTTCTTCGACAAAATAGTCCTAAAAGTGTTGCCCGATAAGCATTTCACGATTCCATAAGCAAAAATTATCACACAAAGTCGAGAAGAGCCACCATCTGACCACAAAAAACGCTCTTGTTGTCAATTAGTTAGCAACAATTAAATAATAGACAATAAACGGTTCTTTGATTTGTATTATTCAATGGACGGGAGTTATAAGGGATGGAACGCTTATATAGAAAGGCATTTGGCGATTTTGGTCAATTGTTTTCAATCTAGAATGTTTTAGCTTGTTTTTTGATAACTTTCTAGTCATTTTCTCCTTGTCACATTAATCAAACGTTTGACCCTGGATAATTGTGATATATTTGTTATATTTCGTTACTTAAAATAAAATTATGCTTGCTTTGAGTTTTTGAATCTACCTCAAAATTATCGGGAGCATCTCACCTTTGCAATAAGTAGAAATGCTTAATGAGATCAATAAAAAAGTTAAAAAAGGCAACCATTTAGATAAGCACAGCGATGACGAAGGACTTGCGGTACATTACCAGATTCCCAACTTGCACCAGTAATTTTGAGACGATGAGCAATTTGTTTAATTTTTGATTCAACAGAGCCAGAGCCGATAGAAATGCCCTCTGCCTGCAAATAACCATAATTGACAATTCGATGTTTATGCTTGTTCAAATAAGTAATAAAATTCTCAACTTGCGGCTCTGACCATCCTTCACAACAAGAGATAGCGGCGTCCACGTCCCCCTTCCATAGAAAACATTTTACCTCCTCAATTCGCTGGAATGACCCGCCAACTTTATAGAGGTTTTCGATTAAATGATACCAATCCAATATTTCAATTCTTTCCTGTTTCTCTCCGATCTCACGAAATAAATTCCAGATACCATCATGTCCATCTCCTAAACAAATTAAAGGCTTGGCCAAAACTTGAGAATTAACCAAATCTAATAAAGCTGAGTTATCTTGAAAAAAAGCCGCTACCCCCAGTTGATGAAAACTCACTGCTTTATAATCACGCCAAATTAAGGCTTTTCCCTTGGCAGTTCTTAGTCGTACCTTACCGCCATCTAGGCTCATTTCTTCCACTTCCACTTCTGGGTTAGACGGTAATTCTTCAAAAGCATAGCGATGTACGAGGCGTTGTTGGGTACTGTGAGAAACAGCAATCCCTGTCAATGATTTGATTTTCTGCGCCGATTTCTCGTAGGATTCATCGCCACTTAATAGCAAACAGTTCTTCTCTAACATTGGACTCATCTGAGTCCGAGGCTTTACTTCTAACTTCTTCGCTTGTTTTTCTGTAATTGGTAATTCCCCCAAAATGCTTTTCACTTTTCTCGTCCGACCGGCGGTTTCTTCTGTGCTTGTTTTGACAAAAAAATACCGATTTCTGGGTTAACATAATGAATCATTAAATCTCTAACAGTCTCCTCTATCTCTCCCAAGTTATTAAATTTCTTAATTTGGGATTGCTCATAGAGACATTGCCCTAACTCTTGACATAACTCTTTAATTCTTTTTTCATTTTCTGATAACATTGAATTATTCCTCCCATCGAGAGCTATTCTGAATTGTAAGTTATAACCATTATAATCTCATTTCTCTTTGTGATCAAGTTGAAGATTTTCTAGTTTTTGACGGTTATAAGTATTAATACTTATTGCATAAGTGAGATGCTCCCAAATTATCTAGTCTTAAACAGCTATCTAATTGATCTTGTAATATATTTGTATTAATTGTCTCCGTGCTAATTAATACCAATTCGGTAAAGGGTGGATTATTACCCCATTCCTCGCCTATTTCTAAGGTAATTCTCGGCCCCACTTGTTGCAAAATTACCCTTTTATTGGGATATTCAACAGTAGATAAAATACCCTTGGCTCGCAATACAGTTACGGGTAATTTACCTAATATTCTTCGCAGGGTTAATAACTGAAAAGGACGAACACTTTCATAACTCCAAGTATGAAAGTTATCCGAGGGATTAGATTTTAATTGACTAGATACAGAATGAACGGGAAATGAGTCCCTAAATCCTAATAATAAATCTAGGGAAACATCCCCATAACTCCCTTTTAACAAACGCGCCCAGGGTGCTATTTTTTGGATAATCTGACTAGCATTAATTTGTGCTTTTTCATCAATCAAATCAATTTTATTGAGAACCACAATATCAGCCGCTGAAATTTGATCAATTAGCAAATCTTGATAGTTAATTTTTCCAGATGGTTCACAAATTTGGGGTAGATAGGTGGCATCAACTAGGGTAATAATGCTTTCTAAGCGAATTATTTTACTTAAAACTGGACGCTTTAGGGTTTGTAACAGGGTGTAAGGATTAGCAATTCCACTGGCCTCAATTAATATATGATCTGGACGGAGAGATAGGATTTTGGGAAGAGAATTAACCAGATTATTTTGTAAATTACAACAAACACAACCTCCCTCAAGAGTGATGAGATCATCGTCTCTATTTTTAATTAACATCTGATCAATATTAAGACTACCAAAATCATTGACCAGTATGCCAAAACGGCGATCACTTTTACCCTTAAGAATGGAGTTAAGTAAAGTAGTTTTACCAGCACCTAAAAAACCTGTTAGCAGTGTTACTGGTGTCTTCCAGAGATTTGATGATAAAACCACTATGCTTGTTCTCCCGATGGTTGTTTATAGATGACTCCCCGTTTCATCACAAAATCAACTTGACCAGTAACATTAATATCATCAAAAGGATTACCCGGCATAGCGATAATATCAGCAAATTTCCCCACCGCTAACGCACCAATATTCGGCTGCATTAATAATTCAGCCGCTACAGTAGTTGCTGCTTTTAAAGCGCGTAAAGGAGTAATACCATTTTGAACCATCGCTGGAAACTCTTTCCAGTTATCTATATGAGGAAAAGTTCCTGCATCAGTACCAAAAGCAATCTTAACGTTACTTTTAGCTAAATTATCAGCACAAGCAATCAGTTGAGGGGCATATTTTTGATATTTAGCGTGTTGCCAAGAAGAACGATTTTGCCAATATTCAGGATTATTAGCATTGCGAGCTTTTTCTAAAACAGTGTATTGAGTTGGTACGAGATAAATTCCCTTCTGTTCCATCAATTGCAAAGTCTCGGAACTGGCAAGATTTCCATGTTCAATGGAACGTACCCCCGCATTAACAGCACGTTGAACCCCTTCCCCTCCATAAGCGTGAGGACAAGCAGAAATACCGAAATCTTTGGCGGTGCTAACCAGAATATTCATCTCCTCTTGGGAATAAGTGGTTTGACTGGGATCATCTGTAGGAGAGCTAAAACCTCCTGTAGCACAGAATTTAATCCAATCTGCTCCTGAGCGAATTTCTTCCCGTACTATGCGGATAATTTCTGCTGTTCCGTCTGCTACTTCAAATTTTTCTGGTCTGAACTGAAAAGCAACTAAAGAGGTAAAATCACCATGTCCTCCTTGGGCTGAAATCAGGTGAGGTGCTACCAATAGATCTGGTCCAATAATCCAGCCGTTGGCGATCGCTTTTTTAAGATCGACAGTAATAAATTCTGGATCGGGACAACCCACTTCCCGTACAGTAGTAAAACCGTTCATTAACAGTATTTTCAGGGGATTTAAGCTATAAAGGGTCATGAATGGCACTGTCACCATATAAGGATTTTCTGGAATTGTAGGATCCCCTTCACAGAAGGTAATATGAACATGACAATCAATGAAACCAGGGGTAACGGTGTGTCCTTTTAGTTCAATAATTTGAGCGTTGCTGTGATCAACTGTTGCGGCGATCGCAGTAATATTCCCGTTTTCGACGCGAATTTCCGTGGCACCAAGGGGATTATCAGCCAAACCATCCCAATATTGATCGGTTACGATTACATAATTTGGGCTAGTGGAATTAGTACCAGTCATAGTTGTTGCTCCTGTCGTTAATTTTTGCAGCGTTTTTCTTAGTTTGCAAGAGGCTTTTAAGCAAGTTTCGGAAAAAGACCTTCGTAATTGGTTCACACACTGTTGCTATTGCACCTCATTTATCTGAGAAAGGCTGTAGTAAAACCGGGACTCTCTTGGATTTGGTGGGTAAAATGTATTCTAAGATACAGTCCTGCTGGCGCGGGAGTGGAGGGAACCACAGAGACACAGAGGACACAAAGACCGATGGCTATTATATAGTGCGCCTAATTGATTTGTGAACGGGTAGGCTCTAGAAGTCAAGTGTAGCACGACGGCAAACGGAGGGTTTTTACATTTCATTTAGGTGCGCTATATAAGTTAAACTTGTTACACAAAGCATAAGAAAGCCGATAAATTCTCAAAACTTGCTATGATTCAAAAAGATTGTTAATGCACTTTCTCGGCTTAATTATCCCCTGCAATGACTCGCCAAATTCACGACCAATTTGCCAAGGAATATTTAGAAGAACTCTTAGCGTCTCTAGGAACGATTAAAAAGAGCAAGAAAGTAAAAAGTGAGGTTCAAGAAATCGATGTTTGGTTTGAACCAGCCACAGCATCAAGGACGGAATTACCCTTGGGTTTACTCGCTAAAATGGCGGCGACTTGCTGCTTATTTGAACCTTTCCGTAACCCCCCCTCCGAGGTAGAGATTCGCAGTTGCATCTCAAAGTTATACGCGGTTCATGGCGAAGTCTTAAGGAAGGCGAAAAGGACAAGCAAAACTCTAACAGAAGCTGAACTACCAGTTCTCTGGATTTTAACGCCTACTTTTTCAGCGAGAATGATTGAAGAAGTCGTGGGAATCCCCCCTTCATTCCTACCGGAAGAGGGGATGAAAGAGGAGTGGGGAAAAGGAGTTTATTTTTCCCCTAACCTATTCAAAACGGGAATTGTCGCCATCCATCAATTACCAGTCAATGAGGAGACTTTATGGTTGAGGGTGCTAGGTAAAGGAGGGACACAGAAACGAGCAGTAGAAGAATTAGTGCAATTGCCTGAAGATAATCCCTTCCAAGAGAATTTACTGGAAATTCTGGCCAACTGGCGCAAGAATTTAGAGTTGAGAGATAATTTAAGTACCGAAGAACAGGAAGACATCATGAACTTATCACCAGCTTATCTAAAACAACGGGAAGAGTGGAAGCAAGAAGGGATACAAGAAGGGATACAAGAAGGGATACAAGAAGGGATACAACTAGGCAGTTTAGAAGAACGGTATTCCCTGATAACCAGTCTTCTGGAAGGACGCTTTGGCAGCCTAGATGCAGAATTATCTGGTCTGGTGGAACAGATTGTCCAACTTCCTATCTCGGAACGCACCGGGTTACTTCTTTCTTTGGCTAATTTATCTCGCTCAGAACTACTAGAAAGATTCAGGGAAAATTAAACTTTCAATCCCCCTAAGCTAGGAAAAACTATCCCCCAGCATTAATAGAAAACGGGTTTCTCGGAGAAACCCGTTTTCTGTGCGTTACTCAACGGATTTAGTATGACAACTGATAACTGGAGAATTCCCATTCCTGTGGCTGACTCACCAAACCCGCTTTAACTGGATTACAGTGAATATACCTCGACAAATTCAACAAATACTCTGTGTCATTTACTAGAATTGCCTGAAACCGCCCTTGAAACAATGAGCCAACTCGCCCATATCGCCGATTCATCGCTTTGGTATAAGACAGGGAAAAGGCTTGCATTGCCGCAGAAAGCTCGGCTTTTTTCAGCCGTATTAGCAGGTGATAGTGGTTGGGCATCAAGCAATAGGCAATAACATCTAGCGTTTCTACCAGATATTTACGCACCAATCGCAGAAAAAAAAAGATAATTTTCTCGCTCAAAGAAGATATCTTGACGGTTATTGCTGCGATTATAGATATGGTAGTATTGTCCTGTTTGAAAGATATTCTGACGATAGGGCATATTTATCTTAATCTCTAGAAAACAGCTTTCTCTGGCTTACTATTCTAAGCTAAGAGAAACCCGCTTTCTGAGTTGATAATGAGAAAGCGGAGAAACCCGCTTTCTGAGTTGTTGAGAAACCCGCTTTCTGAGTTGATGATGAGAAAGCGGAGAAAGCGGGTTTCTGGGTTGATGATGAGAAACCCACTTTCTGACTTGTTGAGAAACCCGCTTTCTGGCTTATACTGAACTTTAGAGGATTTACAGGGGTTAAGTTATGGAAATTGAAACAACAAAGATTATTGTAACAGCATTGACTAATAGTTTTATTGGCCAAATGATTAAATCGGGGTGGGAGGGTATTAATAAAAATGAGTTATTGAATAAAGATGTCGGGCAGCTTATCAGAGAAGGAAAGTATCTTTTTTTACGGGAATATACTCAACGTTACTGGGATCGGCACGGCATAATTAAGGTTTTAAAAATGTCTAATCCGATGGATTTGGAGTCAATTTATGTTAATGTCAAATGTTTGGGAAATTTAGTCAGGGATTATTATGATGAAAATTTAGAAAATAAATATCGTGAGAGTAAGCAGCGACGGTTTAACTTTAGGGATGATGGTAAAAAAGATGGTTTACTTTTGGCGAATCAAGAACAATATTTAATGGTACTTGGTGATCCCGGTATTGGTAAATCTACATTTTTGCGAAAAGTTGGGCTAGAAGCTCTCAAGGGAAATAAAGACAGTTATCAGCATTCTCTAACACCTGTTTTACTGGATTTGAAAAACTTTAAAGAAAACGAGATTAATATTCAGGCATTAATTGAAGAGGAGTTTAAAATCTGTGGTTTTCCCAATGTGGAAAAAAATATTAGCAATAAACTAGAAAAAGGGGAATTACTAATTTTATTAGATGGTTTGGATGAAGTGCCAACAGCATCTTCGGCGCAGGCAAAGCCTACCCCAACGACATCGCCAACATCTTCGGCGCAGAAAAAGCCTACCTCAACAAAGGCATTATCGCCACCACCATCAGCGGCCCCTTCAGCGTAGGCAAAGACGACAAAGCCAACGCCATTGATGAGTTTGTCCTGTTAGTTAACTTATTGGCTCAGGATCGAATTGTTTCTAAGGTTAATTTTTGCCAATTAATCGCTGATTTAGAAGCTTTCAAACAAAATATTCCTGATGATAAAGCAACTAAAAAAGAACGTCGAGAATTTGCTGATCAATTCTTGAAAATGTGGAATACTGCTTTTAATTTAACGCCTGAATTGCTGAATTTATCCATCCAAGAAATTCGCAAAATAGACAAGCATTATTTTTATATTAATCGCCGCCTGATTCTCGACTGCCAAAAAGTGGCTGTTAATATTTCCCCTACCGTTTGGCAAGAAATCGAAGAACGAATGCTCCGCGTTCCTTAACTTGTACTTTTTTTCTCAAATTTTGCCTTTCCAATTGGATGAGATTAGCGAAATATTAACACTATGAGGATTGAGAGCTTCAAAAACCTTGCATTACCATTAAGATAACTGTTATCAGTTTTGTTGAGAAATGTGTAGAGTTGGAGCCGACCCTTGACTGGAACCCAAGCTCTCGTGATAACTTGTAAGGGAGTTATCAACAAGACACCATCAGCTAGACAACCCTTCCAGTTTCTCTATGTTTCATCCTAACCAATCGGAAACCCGTGAAGATATCCGCGAGTATGTAGCTCAACTACAACTTCACATGGCTTTACAAGCTCGTAATCTCGTCCCCAGTCTGACTAATACTAGCGATAGTCGCGAGAAACTGCTGCAGGATACCCAAGCAACCATCGAAAAAATCGTTTCCCGTCATTTCTAGTTAACCGATTTTACTCCAGTCACTTTTTTTATCATTAACCACATGACAAAGTGGCCACTGCTGTGGTATTATCCTAGGATAGGAAGTTTTCGGGAGTCAGTCGTCGGTCTTTCATACCAAATTAGCCTACACCTCATCTTGATAGGAAAGGCTATATTTTTTGCAGCTTCTTAGGGAAATTATGACCACTAATCCTCTTAACTCGCTCATTTTAGAGCAGATTAGTCATATCTGTGAGCAATACTCGATCGAAAGTCGTATTCTCGAAGATTTTGCCGATTTTGTCATCCAAAACCACCGTAAAAAGTCTCCCAAACCATCGTTAACTAAATCAAAAACTGTAGCCACCACCACAGTCCCAAAAGTTAAACCTTTAACTCTAACGCAACTTAAACAGGCAGTTTATGCCTATTTTGAGGTTAGTAATACCACAGAATTAAAAAAATCGAGTATGTTTCAAATGGCTACTAGAGCCTTTGATAATATCAATTTATCTCAGCGAGAAAGTTGGGAAAAAATTTACAGAGAGTATGTAGGTATTTTACCAGAAGAAGATGGGGAAACAGGTAAGCATTGTATTAATGGTATTAATATATTTAAATATTTTTATCCCTATCGTGTTTTCGAGCTTGATCCAAAAACTGCCACTAAGGAAGACATTAAAAATGCCTATTATCGTCTTTCTAAGATCTATCATCCTGATAACCAAGAAACAGGAGACGCAGAAGTTTTTGATTGTTTAACTGTCATGTATAAATCTATCACCACGGAGATAAAATAACCATGCCTCAGAAAGCAAATACTTTCATGATCCGGGATACCGAATTAGCTCAATGGTTTTCTATTACTCTCGAAAAATTAGATCAAATTGTTGATATTTTTGATGCTGATCCTAATGATGATTGGGATTTAGTTGAAGGTGTCGATTATCAATTTGTTAACAAAAAAGATAAAGTTAGAGTGTTTTCTTTTGAAGGTGCTTTAAAAATTGCTTCCTATATTGATCAGCATGAAAAGCGAGGAATTTTATACAGATTTAAAGAATTTTTTACTAAACACGATCAAAAAATTCGTCGCTCTCTGGCACGAAAATTAATTTTTGCTGAACTCACTGACTCTGGCGAAATTCAAGTTTATCAAGGAGTGGCTATGATTCATAAACAGAGTTTGCGGCGAATTTTAAAAACTAATGGAGCCAAGCTAAATCAAACATTCAATAATCTCAAAATACAGGAATCTTCATCTTTGAAAGTTGATGATGAAGAACTTGCCAAGGTATTCAGAAATACTAAAACAGAAGTTCGTCCTTTAAAAATAGGAGTAGATTTTTATGAAGATGAAAAAAGAGAGTTTTGGTTCTCTGAAAGTGGAGTTGTTCGCATTTCTAAATCCATGAGTGAAACTTTGACGAATAAATCGCGCCAAGAAATGTGTAAAATGATTGAAATCGAGTTTCCTCTTGCTTTTAAAGAAATTCAGGAAAATCTAGATGACGATACCAAACAAAAAATCGAGATTGAAAAGGCTAAAAAACGAGCTAAAACTAGAGATAAAAACACTTGTCAGGTGACAGGGCAAAAACCGGATAGAAATAATAGATTTAATCTCGCTGTCCATCATCTTTACTCTGTCCAGAAATATCCCCATCTAGCGACATTAGATCTGAATTTAGTGACTATTAAAGAAGAAATTCACCAAGAATTCCACGGTAATTTAGGGGGATTTCATCAACCTTGTACCATCGAGGATTTTATCGAATTTTTGCACGTTTACTATCCCGAACATCATGGTAATTTAGCCTTAAAACTTCAGAAAGCTAAGAAAAAACTAGAAAAATTAGCCAAATAATCATTTTAAAAAAGTATGAGAGAATTGGGAGTATTGGAGCAGGGACAAACAATAAAAACCGATTTGATAAGTAGCTAGACACAATTAATTACACATATCTAACTACCTATTGCCTATTGCCTATTGCCTATTGCCTATCTTCAGTAGAAAATTTATTTTGCACGACCACTTAATTCCATCTCGACGCGGCAGTACGGTTTATTATAGAAAGGGTTGATTGATCAGGTGGCAATATGGCGCAATTTTCTCGTAAAACTCTACTAACCTTGTTTGCTAGTATATTAGTATTATTATTCTCCTTGGCCCCGGCCCAAGCCCTAAGTTATAATAACCGTAATTTGACCGATAACGACTTTGCGGGGCAGGATTTGCGCGATTCCACCTTCGATCACTCTAATCTGCGCGGTAGTAACTTCAGTCATGCCAATCTAGAGGGAGTGCGCTTTTTTTCGGCCAACTTGGAGGGTGCCGACTTTAGCGATGCTAACATGAGAAACGTGGATTTAGAATCAGCCCGTTTAACCAGAGCCAACTTTACCAATGCCGTTCTCGAAGGAGCTTTCGCCACTAATATTTTAATCAAAGGTGCAATTATCGACGGGGCCGATTTTACCGATGCAATTATTCGCTCCGATGTGGAAAAATATCTTTGTGAGATAGCCAAGGGAACTAACCCCATAACTGGCAGAAATACCCGCGATACCCTGTTTTGTCCCTGATATCTAACTACGCTGCTCCTAATCCCCCTGCCGTGGCCGATCGAACTAGAGCCAGATCGGCCATAATTGCTGTAAGCTAGTATTCGATTTTTTAACAAAACCTTTAGAATAGACTTTCAAGCCAGTTCGATCGATTAGTCCCCTCTTGGAAAAAGGAAATTGTAACCATCGTGTCCACCAGTACCCTCGGCAATCAAGATAAAGAGCAGCAGTCCAGTAGTTCCCCCGATAGCTTTCTTCAGGGAGTCTCTAGAGTTGCAGGGGGAACCGCTCTGGGCCTGTTGATGGTATCCACGGCCGTGGTGACGGGGGCTGTGGTAGGATTAGCGATTAGTTACCGCAATCTACCAGATGTGAGGATTTTACGCGGTTACGTTCCCACAGAAACCAGTTATATCTACGATGTTAAAGGCAGACTCCTGACCAGCTTACACGGAGAAGCGAATCGGGAAGTGGTGGAACTCGATCAAATTTCTCCCAATCTGAAACGCGCAGTGATGGCGATCGAAGATAGCCATTTTTATCACCATCGTGGTATTAATCCTAATAGTATCGGTCGAGCAGTAGTGGCTAACTGGAAAAGTGGCGGTGTGGTGGAAGGTGCATCTACTATCACCATGCAGTTAGTCAAAAATATCTTTCTTTCCCATCAGCGCACCGTTAGCCGTAAATTAGCCGAGGCAGTCCTGGCAGTACGAGTGGAACAGGTTTTTAGCAAAAATGACATTCTGGAAATGTACCTCAATAATATCTATTGGGGTCATAATAATTACGGAGTGCAAACCGCCGCTAAAAGTTATTTTAATAAACCCGCTGCCCAGTTAAATTTAGCAGAATCGGCGATGATGGCCGGATTAATCCAAGCGCCGGAAGTTTATAGTCCTTTTAATAATTATAAAACCGCCAAGGAAAGACAGGCACTGGTTCTCAGTCGGATGCGTACTTTGGGTTGGATTACCCCCGCACAGGAAGAGGCCGCTTTAAAGGAACCGCTGAAACTGGGTAAACCCACCGCTTGGCAAGAAAGTAAATTACCCTACGTTACCGATGCAGTGGTGGCAGAATTGCGGCAAGAATTTGGCAAAGAAACCCTAACTAAAGGGGGAATGCGGATTCAAACCACGATAGATCTCGACTTTCAAAATATGGCCGAGTCCACCATCCAACGGGCCTATAATAGCTTGCGTGGTCGCGGTATTCGCACCAAAGACCTACAAATTTCTCTAGTTGCGGTGGATCCCCGCACCCATTTCGTCAAGGCGCTCGTCGGTGGCGTTGATTACAATAAAAGTCAATTAAACCGCGCTATTCAATCCCGTCGTCAACCGGGGTCAGCTTTTAAACCTTTCGTTTACTATACTGCCTTCGCTAGTGGTCGTTTTACCCCCGAAACCGTGGTTAATGATGCTCCCATCCGTTTTCGCGAGGCCGGCGGCTTCTATAGCCCAAAAAACTACGGTGGCGGCTTTTCTGGTCCGGTTTCCCTGCGTAGCGCTCTGATGCAGTCTCTGAATATTCCCGCAGTTATTCTTGGTCGTCGTGTCGGGATAAATAAAGTCATTGAAGTCTGTCGTCTGCTGGGTTTCGAGAGTCCTTTAATTGCCGTCACCTCTTTACCTTTGGGTTCCGTGGATGTTACCCCTCTGGAAATGGCGGGGGCCTACGCTACTTTTGCCAGTAATGGCTGGCATTCCGAGCCTACCTTTATCATGCGTGTTACTGATAGCCGTGGTAACGTCATGCTCGATAATACACCCAAACCGAAGCTAGTTTTAGACCCTTGGGCCACCGCTTCCCTCAATTCTGTCCTACAGGGAGTTATTCAAGGAGGAACAGCCACCTCGGCCCAAATCGGTCGTCCGGCAGCGGGAAAAACCGGTACCACCGATAACGAGAAAAATGTCTGGTTTGTCGGTTATGTTCCCCAATTAGCCACCGCAGTGTGGATTGGAGATGACCGAAACCGCACTTTAGGTAAAGGTATCACCGGTGGCGGTTTTGCCGCTCCCATTTGGCGCGATTTTATGGCACAAGCACTTAAAAATGAACGAGTAGAATATTTTCCCTCTCCCTCCAAATTCCCCAAACCAACGGTTAAGTAGATGGTTAATCTAATTGGTTTGATCGTAATTTATCGATCGAGTAAAGGTGGCTAGGTTAAAAATGAAACCCACGCTTTGAGCCTTCAGGTTTCCGATTAATAGGTAAGTTACCATGAGTACCATCCAAGTTCAAATTCCCGACTCATTACAGAAAAGTTTAGATGATCTAGCGGCTCGTGATGGAATTTCGATCGATCAATTTATCTCTACTGCGATCGCTGAGAAACTTTCAGCGTTGATGACAGAAAATTACCTAATAGAAAGGGCCAAAAGGGGGAGTCGAGAAAAGTATCAGACAATCTTAACAAAAGTTCCCGATGTTGAGCCAGAAGCCTATGACCGGCTGCCGACTGTCTGACATATTACTGCACCCGACTTTCTGCTAGACTTTGACAAGGCGGGTGAGTTCAACCGTTAGATCGATAGCGATATACCCATTAAGTTTGTCTATTTCTCGAAGGGATTAGACGAGCAAAAATGGTTAGCTTCGTTGCTGAGTTCCGAGAAATTATCGATGATCGCAAAGGTTAAGAATCGATAAGCGGGAGCGGTCACGAAGTGTTCTAAGCCATGATGCAAGCAGATCGAGGTATAACCAATCATTGCACCCGACTCAATCAAATTGACTAGCTGAGAGACTGTATGTCTGGGAAAAAGTTAGGTATTCATACTACTATCGAAATTGTAGCTTTTCTATCAGCTTTGGCTACAATTATGGGTTTTGTCTATTTTTTCTATGATCGCCACTTTGTAACTTGTAAACCTATGGAGGGATTTTCGTCAAACAGAGACGCTTATTATTCATGTCTTCGTAAACTACTTAAAGAAAATAGGTGGGAGGACGCTAATAGAGAGACTCTAAGACTAATGTTGCAAACGGTCAATAGAGAAGGAGAAGGATTTATAGATACAAAAACTATGAAAGAATTTCCTTGCAAAGATTTGTTGATTATTGAAGATTTGTGGTCAAAAGCAAGTCAAGGCAGATTTGGCTTTGATACTCAGCAAAAAATATGGAAAAGTGAAGGCGGCAAACCCTATTTAACTGATGAGAATTCAGAGGCTTACCATAGGTTTCGCAGTGCAGTGGGATGGAAAAAAGGAAAAGATCCTAACTTTTCTCTGAATGCTCCATATGGCCATTTACCAATATTAGGATCTCATGGAAAAATAGGAGGAATTGCAAACACATATCGAATTGCAGAGTGTAATGCAACGAATTCAAAATAAACAACTAAGATAGCAATTTTAAATCTAGTGCGATCGCTAACTTTATAGCGACTGTCTTGATTGTCAAGGGGTAACTCCTAATCACGCTCAAGGGGTCTTGGATGTGCTTTGTCGGTCTAACCACCCTAGACGAGATATTAGGCAGATTCCAGTCAGTCTAATGAGTAGTGATGCGCCTAGTTCTGGTTTCGGGTCAGTTAAAGGGAAATATCGACAGCTAACTTGACCTATAAATGTGCTATAATGAGAAAATTTTAATACAATTATGATTGTGACCGCAAAGACATGACAACTAAGCCGACAGAAGAAGAGCGAATTCAACTATTAGAAAGCTTGCGAGGAGCTATGCAGGCCGTCACGGAAAAACTTCAGAGTGTGGAGACTAACCTGACTTATACGGCCGGTCAGCTAGAAACTCAGTCTGCTTTGTGGAAAGCTGCTACCGAAAGATATGAAAGACTCATTAGCGAAGCGAATGGCTCTGTTAGATCTATTGAGAAACAACTAGATGAGTTTAAGAAAGAAACAGATCGTTTCAAACAATATTCTAGTGGTATTGACGAAAATCTCAAGGAGAGGTTTCAAATTTTTGCGGAAAAATTTGACAATCAAGGCAAATCTCTAGGACTGCTAGAGACATCTATTTCGAGAATTCGGGAGTTAGATTTAGATAGAATTAATGACAAAGTAAAAGAGCTGCCAAGCTTAGAAGTTATTAGAAGGGAGTTGTCAAATTCAACAAGCCCTTTGGTTTCTAAAGATGATTTTAACAAACTAAGCCAACAGGTATCAAAGATCGAGGGATCTGTTGAAAGTTATTTTAGGAATAATATGATTACTTTATTTTTGGCATTGACAACTATTATAGGAACAAATGTTATATCCTATTATACTTTTGTCTCAAAAATCGACTCTTTAAAGACAACCTCACCTTTACAAAGCTCTCCTGTTCCGACAAACTCTTCACCAACATCTTCTCCAAAAACACCGTAGATTATGGGCAAGATCTTTGCATAACTACTACAGGAAAATTTGGCTCTTCTAAGTTCTGTGTGAGCATGGTATAATGGCAATACAGAACCAGAGGTGAGTTATGTGGATAAATTTTGATCAACTCCTCGATTTACCAAATGTAACAGTGGTCAATTATCAAAAAATTGATCAGACAATTTTCCTAAAGCTTGCTCTTTTAAATGAAACAATTGAATGTCCGAATTGCCATCAAGTCTTGGACAGAATCAATCAGACAGAGTACAATCTAGTCAGAGATTTATCAATATTAGGCAGTCCAGTATATTTAGAAGTGCCACGCCGCCAGTTTCATTGTCAAAAGTGCCAAAAGTATATTAGCGAAAGATTGAGTTTTATGAGATTAAGACAGCATCATACAATCCGCTATGAATCGATGATTTATGAGAGAGTAAAAAATTCTAGTATCGAAGAAATAAGTCGAGAAGAAGGGTTAGGATTGGAAGAAGTTGGGTTAATATTTAATCACTTTGCTAAAGAACTAGAAAAGAAAGAGTGGGAAGCGCCATAAACAAGGTGAGAGCATCTGAAAAGCTATTGACAATTGGCCAATTTTGTGATCTCTGTGGGCATTTCCAGTGATACCAGTCAGTCAGAATAGTTAAGAAATCGACCCATTTGATTGAGATGGCCAATTCTCCTCAAATATGCCTGAATCGTCGGTAAGCAACCCAGATAAACTTCATTTATAATGAAGTCACAAAAAAAACCTTTGCTTGAACCGATGACGACTTCCTTGACTGAGAGTCTCACCCTTGAAGATTTCCTCAAATTGCCATATTTGGAGGATTCTCCAGCATGGGAATACTTGCATGGAGTCGCAATTCAGAAACCCATGCCTAAGACTCGACACTCTATCCTGCAAAAACGTCTTTTAGCTGAGGTTGACAGCTACACTACTGATTATACAGCCTTACCTGAGTTGCGATGTACCTTCGGCGGGCGTTCGATCGTTCCTGATGTGGCGGTAATTGCATGGAATCGAATTAACCTCAATCAAGCAGGTGAACCGGAGGACGACTTTAGGGAAGCACCTGATTGGACTATCGAAATTTTTTCACCGGATCAAAAGGTAAACCGTGTAATTGACAACATTCTACATTGTTTAAAACATGGCAGTAAATTAGGATGGATGCTTGATCCAGATGATTATTCTGTTTTAATGTTTACTCCCCAACAAGAGCCGCAAGTTTGCAGAGGGGATCACCAGCTTAAGGTAATTGCAGGGGTTGAGTTGACACTGACGCCACAACAAATCTTTGCATGGTTAAAAGTTAGTCAAGCTAGACAAAGTAAGTAGAAGTCGGGGGAGAATCACGAGGACTAATATGAATTGATGGGAGAGTAAATTTATGTGGGAAGATGAAATTCTTGAAGAATTACACAGAATACGAGAAGAACAAGCCAAATCTTTTAATTATGATTTCAAGGCCCTATTTGCTGATTGGCAGAAAAGACAAGCAGCGAGTGGCAGACAATTAGTATCACTGCAACTTCAATAATAGTGGCGACTTCAGGTGGTAATGGGTCTAGCAGCGCGGGTGAATCAGACAGTAGTAAGTAGTCGTGCAAAATTAATTTCCTAGTCAAGATAGGCAAAAGGCAAGAGGCAGGAGGCAAGAGGTGGTTAGATATGTGTAATTAATTTTGCTTAGGTACTTAACTGATAAGGTCCGAACGTCTGAACGTCCTCCCTACCCCGCTACGCGCTCAGGGACTCATGGGGGTTTGTTGAAGACGGCTGTTGGCCAGGATCCCTTATAATGGGGAAGTCGGAATGTTTTTTCTTCCTATGCCAGTAAGCGCTGAAGCTCTTAAGCAAGACTTGGATCGACTGACTGATAATCAGCTTCAGCAAGTGGCTGATTTTATTGCCTTCTTAAAGTTTCGCAGTCAGCGTCATCGGGCTGTTCTCGATCCCATGCAACTGGCCGATCTGTTTGCGGAGTTTGCTGATCAAGATCGCGCCTTTGCTGAAGAAGGTATGAATGACTATGCAGTAATACTCCATCAAGAAGACCAATGATGACTAATCCTCTGAAACGGGGTGCAGTCTGGTTAGCCGACCTCAATCCAACTCAAGGTTCTGAACATACATATCAGGACAGGCACTCATGCAAGGGGCAAAAGGGGGAATAAATAATCAGTCTTTAATAAACGGATTTAGTATAAAATGTCAAAAATTAAAAGTCCCTTGCGTTATCCGGGGGGGAAATCCCGGGCAATTAAGCAAATTCTGCCGCAAATTCCTGTGAATATTAGAGAATATCGAGAACCTTTTTTTGGTGGTGGTTCTGTGTTTTTTGCTGTTAAGCAACTCTTTGGACAGCAAATAAAAACCTATTGGATTAATGACTTAAATTATGATTTGTATTGTTTCTGGCAATGCGCTCAAGAAAATATTGAGTTATTGGTAGCAAAAATAACAGAAATTAAACAGAAATATGATAGCGGACGAGAATTATTTCAAGATTTGACAAGGGAAGATTTAAAGTTAACCGACTTTGAGAAAGCAGTGCGTTTTTTTATCTTAAATCGGATTACTTTTTCGGGAACAGTCGATTCGGGGGGTTATTCTCAAGCAGCTTTTACCAGTAGATTTACTGATTCATCAATGGCCAGATTAACTCAAATTGCGCCGTTATTAGCATCGGTAAAAATTACTAACCAAGACTACGAAGAATTATTATTTGCTGAGGGAAAAGAAGTTTTTATCTTTCTTGATCCCCCCTACTATAGTGCCACAAAATCCCGTTTGTACGGCGTAAGAGGAAATCTACATACCAGCTTCGATCATCAACGTTTTGCCGATAATATGCGTCAATGTCAGGCTAAATGGTTAATTACCTACGATGATTGTCCAGAGATACGAAAACTCTTTGATTTTGCCCATATTATCGAGTGGAATCTTCAGTATGGCATGAATAATTATAAACAAGGAGCGGCGGCATCCGGTAGAGAATTAATGATCAAAAATTATTAGTACCTTGTATTCTTAAGCGGAAGCTGTTGGTAATTTCACGGTTTTTAATATCAAAGGTAATCGCTACCGTTGAACGTCTCCAAGAAGCTGGCTTTTGGGTTGCACCCGGCCTACAGATTTTTCTGCTAAAACTATCTACACAACGGTACACAAGCGCGAAAAGCAATAGTCTATGCTAGAAAAAATCGGAATGGGAGAATTCCGGGATCATCTCGCCAAATATTTAAGTTCTACTACTCCCATCGCCGTCACTTGCCAGGGTCAGACGGTGGGTTATTTCTTACCGGCACGACCGGAGCCATCGGAAGCGGAGATCGACGGGTTAAAACGCGCCGCCGAGAGGTTGGATGCGCTTTTACGCGAACAGGGACTTTCTGAAGATGCGCTCGTTCGCGAATTCCGTCAACTCCGGGAAGGCGAGCATTAGGCTTTCTGCTATGACGAAAAGAATCGTTCTGGATGCCAATATTCTCATCCGTGCCGTGTTGGGGTTAATCTCAGACCGGCTAGATAGAGCTTGCTGAATAAATCTAAAAACTCTGTTGGATTGGAGAGAATGACATTTGAGGGAATGAAACGACCCTACCCCACACCCCGCCCCCACAAAAAACTTTTTGCCCCAAACCCTGAGGGCGAATGCAATTCGCCCCTACAATAATATTATTACGCCAATGGTAGGGCCGCACTGTGGTCAGTGAGTTTATCGAACTGTGTGCGCCCAAAATGTCCTATAGATATTTCGACCAAATTGAGATGCAACCAAATTATCCCTATTCTTCTTCCTTCCACACAAAAACCGGAAGAGCCATCTATTTCACCTATGATAGAACTAACTGGTAGCGGCTCCCATAATTTTATGCAAATCACTGTTGATATTCCCGACGAAATCGCCCAGAGATTAGGTCAAACAGGGGATAATTTGGCTCATAAACTGCTAGAAATGGTTATTGCTGATGCTTACCGTGCCGGTATCTTGAGTACGGCCGAAGTTGGACGCATCCTTCAATTACCTTCTCGGTTAGAAACTCATGCCTTTTTCAAGCGGATGGCAGTCTATCTGAATTATGATGAAACTGAACTAGAACGCGATTTACAAACTCTCAAAGAACTCAGAGCGAAATGATAGTTGTCTCTGATACTTCTCCGATTTGCTACCCCCTCTTAATTGACCAAATTATGATCCTACAAGAACTGTATAAGCTTGTGGTCATTCCTGAAGCTGTAGCTGATGAATTAAAGGCCTCAGAATCTCCATCTATAAATAATCCAGCTTTATGAAAATAGCTGAAATCAAAAATCTTGAAGTACAAAGTAGAGTTAGGATGCTTTCTTTTGCGATTTTTTAGGGGGAGAATATCGTTTTTTTACAGTAGGATAGGTATTTCTTTTACTTCGTTTGCGACCTTTTTGCCAGCCAGGAGACTTTCCTCTGGTTTTGGGTGGTTGGGCAGGTGAATTAATCTCCACTAAAAGTGAAAATAGGGATTGTGCCACTCTTTCAGGAGTTAAATTTGTTTGTGGTTTTTGCCAGGGAAGATGATAATCTGTTACTAAATCTTTGGCTAACCAAAGTTGCCCAGTCATCAACGGCATTAAATCACTCCATCTGTCACATTGAACAGCTGTACTCAAAGATGGTAAATTCCAGTGTAATCTTTGCGAGCGCAAAGCGATACCAATGGTCAACTCCAAAACGGCGTGCATATTGTGACCACACTTTTTCTAAAGGCACAAATGCTTCTCCCACCCAAATTAACCATAAGGGGCGATGGAGCTTGTCGGTTTTTTGAGGATTTAATCGTTCCACTTTAATTAGACTTAATGTCTGCTTAGAAGCTGTTTTAAAATGTAATTGTTTCCATTGGCTCACTCGAATTAGTCCCAGTTTAGGGTCGTTGATTTCCACTATTTCCTCCGCTTGCCACCATGTTGCTTGGTCATTGATTTTGAATTGCTTACCATGTTTTTTCGGTCTTCCTTTACCCCCATAAGCTTCTGGTTCGCCATATAAACAACCATTTGAGCGGATTCTCATCAGTTTACTCCCTTCAATATCTGCTGTTTGATTTACCCATGAACTGTTGCCATATTCACAATCTAATACTACCAAGACTTTTTGTTCCATTTGTTGACATACTTCTTGGAGTTGCCCTTTGGCTTTGGATATCGGTGTTTCAAACGATGTGATTCTTTCATGCCTTAATGGTAATGCCCAACTTTTTTCTCCTTCGGGTAGCCAGACAATGGTGCTATAGTCTTATCCTAATACTGTTCCATTTTTTGATGCCGCGCTATGTTGATAGCCTCTATCTTTCATCGTTTTAGCATCCCTCAATTCCCATGCTTTATGATCGATTGCTAACAAGATATACTCTAATTCTGGTATTTCCTGAACATATCTTTTCATTAGCTGATTGCGGTCGGGACGACAATCTTGCACCGCTTCGTATGTACTATGCCATTTTCTTCTAAAAAAGGGCGACAGTGAAAAATCTCCTATGCAATAGGCATTTCTGGTGGTCATGATGCTATCCATTACGTCAAAGGTTGCATCTTTAGCATTACCTAACTTTTGGTATGTATCTTGGCGAAATCTGCTATATCTGTTATATTTGCTCATAGAGAGAAGATAAATTCACTTACATCTTTTATTTTCTCTCTATTTGGCTTCATTCTTGCCTTTTTTTCTGCTTCGGTTTTTCCTTTAGTCTAAACTACAGAGCTGACCCACGACTATAAAATTAACATCCATCTTGCGGGGGTATTACCCTGGTTAATACCCCCTATTTTTGGTTCGGTATAGTGTTAAGCTTCTCCTGTGATTGATAAACCCTCTACCCAAACGTAGGGACAAACACCACTGGGAGTAATAACCGCTTCCGGTTCCAGATAAACAATCGATTTGAGTAGTGTTAAAATATCTCCAGCTACGGTAGCGGAATCGATGCTAATGCGCTCATTTTTGTTCACTAACCAACCATCAAAGGGCAAAGAGAAGGAACCTTGTAGAGAATTAACTCCTGCATGAAGCGCCCGTAAACTATCAATTAAAACCACATTTTCTACTGTTTCCAAAGAATAGCTTTTGGGTTGATTAGCACTAGCAAAAACGTGATAAAAATGGGGACTAACCATTACTTTTGCCCCAATGTTGCCGTTGCCAGTCGGTTCCGTATTCATCCGTTTAGCGGTAATCGTGCTATGGAGAAAATTACTCAAAATCCCCTCTTTAATTAATTCCACACGACGGGTGGGAGTGCCTTCACTATCAAAAGTTTCTGCGGAAACATTAGCCAGATGGAGGGCATCATCGCACAAATTTAAGGCAGTGGCAGCGATTTGTGTTCCCAAAGATTCAGGAGTAGAAAGACTCTGTTTATCAAGGATATTTTGGGCATTAAACAGATTAGAAAATGCTCCGATTATACTCAAAAAGGCCCGGGGGGCAAAAACCACCAAATACTTACCCGTGGTAATCGGTTGATAGTCCAGATGGCTAACAGTTTTGCTAATCGCTTCCTCGATGCAACCATCGATATCTAATTTTTCCAGGCCCGGACTCACCCGAAAAGCACCGGCACTGCGGGGTTTTTTGCCTTCCTGTTCGGTTTTGGTGTATAAATACACGCTGGCATAACTACGCGCTTCCTGACGCATTGCCCCGTCGCTATTGAGATAAAAACGTCTGACCTGCTGTTGTCCCAAACCGTTATAGGGAACACTGGCAATAGCTGGATGGGCTGCTAGTAAGGATTTTTCGGCGGCCAATAACTTATCGATGAGAGTCGATACAGGTGCTTGATTAGACATTTCGCTGGCCACTTCTGTGGTAGGTGCGGTGGCAGCGGGACTAAAATCGGGGACATTTTCCTTAACCCCAAAAAAGCTGGCTTCTTGGGCGGTTTTTAGGGCTAATTGCAGTCCCACCGGGTCCACATCGGTGGTCGAGGTGATACCGACTTGATTATCCTGATTCCAGACGCGAACGATAACGCTGGAACGATTGGAAGCTTGTACCTGTTTCGGTTCCCCTTGAAACACATCCACATCGGTTTCATCCACAGAGGAACCATAGATGTCGTATTTAGCAATTCCTAAAGCTTGGGCGCTAGAATTAGCGAGTTGGGCGATATCTTCAACTTTTTGCATAGATTTTTTTTGGTGTTGGAGGATTTTTCAGTTATCAGTAATCAGTAATCAGTGAAAAGAAAGCTCAGAACTTGCCACTTAACAGTGTCCACTGAAAACTCAAATCTGATAACTGATAGCGGTCAGTCGTAAGCTAGATAAGTAGGGAGGCACAATTATTTGTAGGATGGGTTAACGGTACCGTAAACCATGCGGGCGTTGGGTTTCATGCTTCAACCGTTCGGCAAAAGCTCACGGCCGAAGCCCAACCTACGTTCTGACAACTCAAATCTGATAGCTGAAAACTGATAACTGATAACTGATAACTGAAGAGAGATTGGGCCAAGTGGTGACAATAAAGACGATAACGGCGGCCGTGGCCAGCATAGCTTTGGCAACGTGACCGATAACCGTACCGACGACGATACCGACACAGACTTTTAGGGATTGTTGCAAACGGGGGGTTAATTCCAAATCGCGACGATAGGCGTATTCTCCCAAAAAAGCCCCCACCACAGGACCGACAAATAGGCCGATAATTGGGCCGCCAATGGGTAAAGCGGGTAAAAGCCCGAATATTCCCGCTAATAAACCCACTACTAGCCCGATTTGACTCCAATTGCTCGCCCCAACTTTTTGGGCGCCGAGATAACTAGCGAGGAATTCCACCCCCAGACTGAGGAGAAGGATAACAAAGGCCACGGTTAAAGCGACCCCCATCCCCGCGAATTTGGTGACAAAACCCCACACCACCATGGCGATTAAAATCAAACTCATGCCGGGGATAGCGGGCAGCAGTTCGCCAATTATCCCCACTATCATGATGGCGATGAGGAAATAGTAGAGAATTACTAAAGCCATGATTAACGACCGCCAACGGTAATAGAATCGACTTTTAAATGGGGTTGACCAACGGTGACATAAACGCTACCACTGACGGAACCGCAAAAACCCGCCGCTAGTCCTAAATCTTGGGAACACATAGAGATTTTATTCATAATCTCCTTAGCTGAACCGATTAAAGTCGCACCTTTTAGGGGTTTAGTCAGGTTGCCGTTTTCGATAAGATAAGCTTCCTCGACAGCGAAATTAAATTCACCGGTCGCCCCCACACTACCACCGCCCATTTTTTTGCAATAAATGCCTTTATCGATGGAATTAAAGAGATTATCGAGGGTATATTCTCCGGGGGCGATGTAGGTATTCCGCATCCGACTAGCGGCCGCATAGGTGTAGTTTTGGCGGCGACCGCTGCCTGTGCGCGGATGGCCGGTTTTAATTGAACCGGTGCGATCGGCAATGAAGTTTTTTAGGATACCATTTTCAATGAGGAGAGTACGCTGGGCCGGCATTCCCTCATCGTCCATATCGATAGTACCGAAAGCTTTATCGGATAATCCTTCGTCCCAAGCTGTCAGGTTTTCGTGGGCGATTTTTTCGCCTTTTTTATCGAGAAAGGGCGTGGTTTTTTGTTCGATTTGCGTAGTTTCTAGCAAATGACCACAAGCTTCGTGGAAGATAACACCGCCAAATTCATTGGCCATGACGATGGGATAACTGCCGGATTCTACATAGTCAGCGTAAAGCATTTTACCCGCCGATTCGGCCACTTCTGCCGCCGATTCCTCGGCATTCCAAGTCCGCAGAAAATCGGGATTACTGGTACTACCTACCCGTTTACCAATGCTAGAACGATTAGTTCCATCGGCACAGAGGAGATTATAGCCCACGGATTGGGTGAGGCGAATATCCCGGGCAAAAGTGCCGTCACTAGCGGCAACTAAAATTTCTTGCCAATCGCGAAAATAAGCGGCGCGACGAGATTGGACGTGAGAGGCTTTCTGATTGAGGTAAACGTTAGCAGTTAGGAGAATATCACCCATTTCTCGCAAATAACTGCAATTATTCAGCCAAATATCTTTATTTTTGACCGTGGCATAATCCCGGAACATTTCCAGATTGATTTCGGGAATATATGCGTTAGGACTGGGTAGGTTTAAACCGAGAATCGATAAACCTTTTTCTAGGGCATTTTTTAAGCCTTGGAAGCTTAAATCGTTGGTACTGACATAACAATCAGCTTTACCGCGAAAAAGGCGGATTCCTGCCCCTGTAGATAGTTTCGGTGAGAGACTGGTGATGCTGTCATCTTCGGCTAAACAACTGATATAGTTGACTCTTTCCAAGAAAAATTCGATAAAAGTTGCCCCGGCAGCCCGTCCCAGTCCCAGGAGAGTGGACAAGGGAGCCGCCCAAGAGCTATCAAAGCGCTCCAGACTAGGATTATATTTCAGGGTGGGGAGTTCTTTGGAGATGAGTAGAGTGGGTGACATAAAGCTCGTTTATCAGTTAATCTGCTGGTTTCTAGTCTAACAGCTATCAGTTTTTTCCGTATTGGGGTGCGTTAGCGCGGCCCAACCCTGCTAAATTTTTCTCCTTCATATCTCTTAATAAAAACCTTGATTCGATCGCTCATCGCCCGCAAGATTAAAGAAAGAGCAACTCAGGATTAAAATAATGGCCACAGCGACACAATTCTTAAACATTTCTGACTTGACAAAAGATGATTATTGTGTATTCGGTTTAGCGATTTGTTTTCTCAAACAGGCTTACCCTGAGCTTGGTCGAAGGGAGGGAGAATTAGAAAAAGTGGCGGTGTTAGAACCGATTCCCTCGGCAGCCCTAGAGGCAATTGTCAAAGGGATTCCCACTTCCTACGAATTTGCCCGCGCTATGAGTTTAGGAGAGGTATTTCAGGACGATAATCCTCAAATACCCAGTAATTTTCCTGATAATGCCCAATTATGCGAGAATTTTGTCGAAAGGGCGATTGCGGCCACTCGCACCTATAAAAATCAACCCCACCTACAAGGGTTAATCCCCTTGGGCAGCCAAAAAGACGATTTAAACTTTTCCCTAGAGAAAAAACGCATCTTAAATGCTGTTCATGTGGTGCGGACGGAGGATAACGTCAAACAACATTCTCACACCCATAAGGTTTTGTAATCAAGGTTAGTTCGGGTTAGGGAAATTTTGCCCTTTTCCCTGATTCCGAACTCAGGTTATAGCAGTTATCTTAAGAGTGAGGTGTCAAGTTGTGATTTTGAGGAGTTGATGCCCAATTAAGTAGGGAGGCACAATTATTTGTAGGATGGGTTAGCGGTAGCGTAACATGAGCGGGCGTTGGGTTTCATACTTCAACCCAACCTACGTTCATCTAAAAAGATTATAATTTGTTTTCTCAATTTAGGATTAGTAAACCATGGCAAGTATAGAAACATTATTAGCAGAAATTATTAAGGTTGCATCTCACATTTGCAGAAATAGCGACAATCAGCAATTATTGGTGAATCTTAAATTGGTACAAGTATATTAACAACTGCGTGTAAGCATCTCACCGAAAAGCAAATGCGCTCCGGGGTTTGGGGGGTAGAACCCCCCACAAGCTTGGATTGAGTCATAAAATCGAAAGTAACGCCCAATTTTCAAAGAGAGGTTCCCTTTAAAAACCCCAACTTAGTAGATTTATAAAAATGAGATGCACCCAATTATTAAGGCAATGCTACACATAAATTTTTGCTGACTGAATAAATATCTTCAAACAAATAATCCCATTGATGTTCTAGATGTCTAGCAATGTGGTAAGCAAGCAAGGGTGGGACAGCATTACCAATTAGTTTGTAACCATCCGTAGCCGAAAGTGAATATTTTTCATCTCCCTTGTTTTGTGGACGCACAAATTCAAAATCATCGGGAAAGGTTTGTATTCTCGCACATTCCCGCACAGTTAAACGTCTCATTTTTAACCCTGCTTCTAACTCATTAACTATCTTTCCCCCTAATTCTAAAGATAATCTCCTAAATTCAATATTGCCGTGATGTTCCGAACGAATAGTCGGACCTAAACCCTGTAAATTAACCTCGATTTGTCCCTGAGTTTTACCATAATGTTTAGCTTTTGAATAGCTTTTTTGTGAGAGGTCAAATAACTCATCTTCCGGTTCTGCTAAACCTGATAATATTTGGCCCACTGTACTGTAAGTTTTAAGAAGATATATTGAATCAAACAGATTTAATTGATGCTTAATAACTTCATGGGTTGGATGCGGAAAAATATCATGATTTTCTAGATGTCCTATCGCTGTCGCTTTTAAATAGGTTTTATTTAAACCGATAAAGATAATTCTTTCCCTAGTTTGGGGAATTCCGTAATCGGGAGCAAAGAGAAGTTTAGGGATAACTATATATCCATCTTTACCAATGGCACTAAAATCATCTTCAATTATATCTTTAACATTGGCCAAAGAGATTAAACCTTTGACATTTTCAGCAATAAAAACTTTAGGTAAGGTTAATTCAATAACTCTTTTCATCCAATAATAGAGTTTCCCGCGATTGTCCTGAAAACTATCTTCACTTTTGTCTAGGAGTCTCCCCCTGTGACTTTTGTGAGAATTAAACCCCTTTCTTTTTCCTGAAACACTAAAATCTTGACAGGGAAAACCTCCCGTTACTACATCGATATTACTGGGAAACTGAAACTCGCCTTTTTCTGCTTGTTTGACTAAATCTACAATACTCCCCAAGTGAAATCCATTTGTTTTACCCCTTTTTTCAAAGTAGGGAATCCAAGCATTATGGGCAGCTTTAGTTATATCATTAGCAAAGACAGTTTCAAAAGAAGTACGCAGTAGTTTTAGCCATGGTTCCCGTCTTTCTACTATCCAATCTCGATGAATATTTTCATTAACACAGTCTTGGTGTACCCAAAAACCTCCCTCTAATCCTAAGTCCATTCCCCCGCAGCCAGAAAATAGGGATAAAACTCGCTTTTGTTGCCTATTCATCACTGTTGATTAAATGAGTAATTAAATAATATCATACTTATAATCAACTCGATCGAAAAACTGGGCTATTTCATTCTAGATGATAGAATATTGAAGTAAAATAAAAACAAAGAGAATAAATATCTGAAATAGCTATTCTGAAGGTTTTTGAAGGAATACCTAACAAAAGGAGAGAACAAGGACAAAGACATTCTCTAAAACTATGTCTTGCTTTGTGCAGAACACTGACTAGGCTTAAGTAAAGCTTTCATTTCTAAGATGATTATTGTTTATTGGTCTCAAACAACTTATTTTTGTACTAATTTATACAGAACAGATTGTTAAGATTTTAGTTAACACTGAGCTTTTACATTGAGCCTGTCGAAGTAATGTTTTATATAGGTCGGAGCTTCGGCCGTGAGACTTCGGACGTTTGGCGAGCTCAGGCTTCGACGGTGAGACTTGGGTGTAAACTCAGTAGTTCGACAAGCTCACTAACACGAACGCTCAACCGAAGTGCCGAACCGCTTGTCGAATCCGTCGAACCGTCTTGACCCGGAATTTATTAGATAAATTTGAGGAGCAAAATCAGGGTAAATAACTCAAATATCAACTTAATCAAGTTTTAATAGATATTTAAGGCATAATAGATTATGGTTACTTTTTTTTAAGCCGATATGCTGTCTCACTAATCTTTTTAAGACCCAAAAACTGGCTATTCTGTTAGGGGTTGGACGTGAGAGGGGTCAATTTTCAAGGATAATTTGTAACAGAGTGTTGAAAATTTCTTTAATCTTAGTCATGAGCGATCGCCCACCAGAACTAACCCTAGCCGACCAGGCCCCTGCTAACTACGAATGTCGCTCCTGCGGCTACGTTTACGACCCCAGCAAGGGAGATAGTAAAACCAACACTCCCGCTGGAACCCCCTTCGAGGAATTGCCAGAAACGTGGCGCTGTCCCGTGTGTGGTGTGCGTCGTTCCCAATTTATCAACATTGGAGCTAAAGATGCTCCTTCGGGATTCCAAGAAAATCTTAGCTATGGTTTTGGGGTCAACCGTCTCACTCCTGCGCAAAAAAATATTTTGATTTTCGGGGCTTTAGCACTAGGATTTGTTTTCTTTATTAGTTTATATGGTTTAAACTGACTCAAGCACTCATTATCTTTAATCTAACGGCTCTGATGAGCCTGTAACCCATCGGGTACAAACCCTAATCCGTCCCGATTCCTTGACCAATATCTGAACCATTGATGAGAAAACTGAAACAATTCGTAATAGTTCTAGCTGTAGCTTTTTTCTGCTTTAGCTGTAGTAGTGTGCCATCCCTGAGCAATAGTCCTTGGCAAATCCTCACCCTCGACACTGACTCCACTTTTGCCGATATCGCCTTTACCGACGACCTGCAGCACGGTTGGTTAGTGGGAACCAAATCTACCCTCTTTGAAACCAGCGATGGGGGGGAAAGCTGGCAGCAAAAAGTCCTCAACCTTGGGGACGAAAAAGTTAGCTTTAGTGCCGTCAGTTTCCACAACCAAGAGGGTTGGATTGTCGGTAAACCCTCGATTCTTCTCCATAGCGAAGACGGGGGCAGCAGCTGGTCCCGCATCCCCTTAAGTGAAAAATTACCCGGTTCCCCCTACGGAATTATCGCTCTGAACGACAAAACCGCCGAAATGGTCACGGATTTAGGTGCTATCTACCGCACCAAAGACGGGGGCAAAACTTGGCAAGCTTTAGTGGAAGGTGCTGTGGGTGTGGCCCGGACAATTGTTCGTTCCCATGATGGTAAATACGTGGCCGTTTCCGCACGCGGGAACTTTTATTCCACTTGGGAACCGGGGTCAACAGAATGGCAACCCCACAATCGTCTTTCCTCCCGCCGCTTACAAAAAGTCGGTTATGGTGAAAATGGGGAACTGTGGGCCCTGGCCCGGGGTGGTCAACTACAATTTACTAGCCCCAATGATCTCGATACATGGGAAGATAAGGTATTCCCAGAGTTTTCCACCAGTTGGGGACTTTTGGACCTCAACTACCGCACCCCCGAAGAAATTTGGGTTGCTGGTGGTAGCGGCAATCTGTTGGTCAGTGATGACAACGGCCAATCTTGGCAAAAAGATCGCGCGGTGGAAAGTGTCCCCTCCAATCTCTATCGAATTGTTTTTATCAATTCCGACAAGGGTTTTGTCTTGGGACAAAATGGGGTTTTACTGAAATATAATCCCCCGAGCGAACCAGCCTAAAACTTGTGTCAGGGTCAACAAAGTCTCTATTATAGAGATTGAATTTTTCAAGTCCTATCATTCCGAGGAGAACCGTCCATGTCAGGTAGTACCGGCGAACGTCCTTTTGGCGATATCGTTACCAGTATTCGTTACTGGATTATCCATAGCATCACCATCCCCATGCTCTTTATCGCAGGTTGGTTATTCGTGAGTACCGGTTTAGCTTACGATGTTTTTGGCACTCCCCGTCCCGATGAGTATTACACTCAAGAGCGTCAAGAATTACCAATCATTAATGATCGCTTTGAGGCCAAAAATCAAATCGAGCAGTTTAATCAGTAGTTTACTTTAATTAAGGATAAAAACATGGCTAGTGGTAATCCCAATCAACCCATTTCTTACCCCATTTTCACCGTTCGCTGGTTGGCAGTTCATACCTTAGCGGTCCCCACTGTCTTCTTTATCGGTGCAATTGCGGCAATGCAGTTTATTCAACGCTAGGAGAACAATTATGGAAAGAACACCTAATCCGAATCGGCAAGCCGTCGAGTTAAATCGTACTTCTCTTTACCTAGGTTTACTCCTAGTTGCTGTCCTGGGAATTTTATTTTCCAGCTATTTCTTTAACTAATTAGTCCCGATTTATTGTCATCGCAATTAGAGAGGTGTTATTCATGTTCGCAGAAGGTCGTATTCCTTTGTGGTTAGTCGCCACCATCGCCGGTCTGGGCGTTATCGCCGTGCTTGGTCTTTTCTTCTACGGAGCTTACGCCGGTTTAGGTTCCTCTATGTAATTCCATATACGGGTAATTTCCCCGGGCAAAAAACCGTTAGTTATAGAAATAACTAGCGGTTTTTTCACTATTCGGTTTAAAGTAAAGCTCGATCGAACTTTAAAAACCCACACCCTACACCCCACTTTCCTATACCTTTTAAACAGGATTTAGTCTCACGTTTGCAGGAGAACTAATAATCAACAAAAAAAAGGAGTCAAAGACTTGACTCCTTTAGTTATATAGATGATTTAGCTAAAACTAAACTTCTTGTTTACGAGTGCTAAGATCACCCAATTTTTGGAATAAACCGAATTCCACTTGTTCTTCCAGATCTGGATCGACCCCGGCGAATACGTCGCGGTAGATGGTACGAGAACCGTGCCAGATGTGACCGAAGAAGAATAGTAAAGCAAAGACAGCATGACCGAAAGTAAACCAACCTCTCGGAGAAGTACGGAATACCCCGTCAGACTTCAGGGTTTCGGTGTCAAACTCGAAAGCTTCACCGAGTTGCGCTCTACGGGCAAATTTCTTCACATCAGCAGGATCGCTGAACACCTGACCATCGAGAGCGCCACCGTAGAAAGAAACGGTAACACCACTTTGTTCAATACTCAGTTTCGATTCCGCACGACGGAAAGGAATATCAGCGCGAACGATACCTTCCGAGTCAGTCAGGACAACGGGGAAGGTTTCAAAGAAGTTAGGCATCCGACGCACGCTCAGGACGCGACCTTCGCCATCTTTGAACACAGGGTGTCCTAACCAAGATTTAGCGATACCGTCACCGCTATCCATGGCACCAGTACGGAATAAACCACCTTTAGCGGGGCTATTACCGACATAATCATAGAAAGCCAGTTTTTCGGGAATTGCTTGGTAAGCTTCAGCGATGGTAGCCCCATTGGCAATGCTGGCCTCGACGCGACGCTCAATTTCTTCTTGGAAATAACCCTTATCCCATTGGTAACGGGTCGGGCCAAAGAGTTCGATCGGCGTGGTAGCATTACCGTACCACATGGTTCCAGCCACGACGAAAGCGGCAAAGAAAACGGCGGCGATACTGCTAGAAAGCACCGTTTCGATATTACCCATTCTCAGGGCTTTATAGAGTCTTTCGGGGGGACGAACGGTTAAATGGAATAAACCGGCGATAATCCCGACGATACCCGCGGCAATGTGGTGAGCTACCACACCCCCGGGGTTAAAGGGGTTAAAACCAGCAGGTCCCCATTCGGGAGCTACGGGTTGCACATGACCGGTTAAACCGTAGGCATCGGAAACCCACATACCGGGACCCCAAAGGCCTGTTTGATGGAAAGCACCGAAACCAAAGCAAAGTAAACCGGATAAGAACAGGTGAATACCGAACATTTTTGGCAAATCGAGGGCAGATTCGCCCGTGCGGGGATCGACGAATAATTCTAAATCCCAGAAAACCCAATGCCAAACCGCCGCTAGGAATAGCAGACCGGATAAGACGATATGAGCAGCGGCAACGCCTTCAAAAGACCAGAAACCGGGGTCAACACCGGTTTCGCCGGTGACGCTCCAGCCACCCCATGAACCAGTGACACCTAAACGGGCCATGAAGGGCAGCACGAACATTCCTTGCCGCCACATCGGGTTTAATACGGGGTCACTGGGGTCGAAAATAGCCAGCTCATAGAGGGCCATGGAGCCAGCCCAACCCGCTACCAGTGCGGTGTGCATCAGGTGAACGGAAATTAAACGGCCCGGGTCGTTGAGAACGACTGTGTGTACTCGATACCAAGGTAGTCCCATTGACTACGCTCCTCCTATTGACAATTTAGTGTCCACTTAGACGCTTTTTATATTCAGGGTCAAATATAAGCCCAACAATCTCGACGGTTAAGTGCAAGAGTTAGCTAACCTACATTATCCCTTGAAAAGTGTATCTATTCTAAAGAAGTGTAACTATTGTTAGAACAGATTTCAAGTCTTTGCGATCGGTCTTCGGCCAGAATAGTCCAAATTAAGGAAGCACCAGAGTGGGAAGCGGAAATTATGAATTATAAATTATCAATTATAAATTGGGGTGTGGGCTTCGGCCGTGAACTCAGCGTTCGATCGAGCGTTTGACAAAAGCTCACGCCGTTCGACTGAGCTCAGCTGAACCGCCGAACCACCGAACGGCAAAGGGGAATAAATAATCAGTTTTTAATAACCGGACTTAGTCTCAGACAAGCTACTAACCCCCAGACAGAACCCTGATTCCGTCGTTTTTACTTGCACATCGCGTCATATATGTTTTTTAGGAGGTTATTCGCTCCTCTGTACAAGGAAGCTCAACCACTAACATGAGCGTCCGTGTCTTTTTTATACCGCTCACGGGAGTTTTAACTTCAAGGAGGTTACCTTTGGTATGCTAACGTTCTAGTCTATTTACAATGCCATAGCAAGGCTATCTTACAACTGCGACTTTCCGAAGAGCAACTAGAAAAACTAAAATGGTATGCTCAACAAAAACAAATCTCTGCGGCAGAATTTGTTAGAGATTGGATAAAAAAGTTAAAGTAATCAACCCTACCCTCCACTCCGCTCAATGGCAGAGTTTTAAAGCCAAATTTTCAATAACCGCAAACAGTGGGCCTTTTCCTCCGTCGATCATCAAACACACAAATAAGCAAAAGTGTCTGTATATTTGGTTGCTAAATTAGGACAGGTTTGCCCTAGATGCAGCCCGAGGAAAAGCCAGTCAAAAACTAACCCATCAGGATCACCGTATCGATGACGTGGATCACACCATTATCCGCCTCGATATTACCCGCAACCACCGTGGCATTTTTCACCTCAAAACCTTCGCTACAATCGACGGGAATCGGTGAACCCTCTAGAGAAGTCACCACAGCCAATTTTGCCAAATCTTCCTGCATATATTTGCCCGCAACGACGTGATAGGTGAGAATTCGGGTTAATTGGGGGATATTCTGCACTAGGGTTGTAATCGTCCCAGGGGGCAATTTGGCAAAAGCTTCATCGGTGGGGGCAAAAACCGTGAAGGGGCCAGGACTTTTTAGGGCATCCACAAGATTAGCCGCTTGTACCGCCGTCACTAGAGTTTTAAAATTATCGGCACTGACCGCAATATCGACAATATCTGCCATAAACTTGACTCGATCCTGAAAAAAATCATCTATTTCAGATTTTAAACTTAATCTTGTCCCAAAGATCACTCTAGGGAAGTGGGAAGTGGGGAAGTGGGAAGTGGGGAAGTGGGGAAATTTCAACTAAAACCCTAACACCCCAACACCCCAAAACCCTATCACCCTATCACCCGACTCCTGACTTCTAACCCAATTTTGGACAAAGATAAGCAAAAGTTATTTATTGACTCCACAAACTTGAGAATATTTAAATTAACATTTTGCAATATTTACAAATTCTTAAGAATTAATTAAGAAAAATTTTTATTTAACAACGATGTTATGAAGGTTACAGCGATTTGATAAAATTTCATAGTGGGTTATTTTGTGCTTTTTTGAGCAGCAATGGTTAAAACCCTTGCTACATCTAGAAGGTAATCCTAATTAAGACGGGTAAATTAGTCAATTTCACCCATAACGATGATCTTTTTTTTGTGTAGTTTTATTGCAAAAAAAAAGTTTTTTTGACAAAAAGCACAAAGTATGATGTGGACGCTGTTGTATTTCTGGCTGCCAGTAGTTATTGCAGAGTTAGGTCAAAATCAGAAGATTTTCTGTTTTCAAGTGATGAAATACAGAAAAGCAGCAATTCGATCGAGAAATCGATAAAAACAGCCTAGACTAGAAAAAGAATCATCTATCCTGACAGCTATCCTGTGGAGATTACTTTTTTAGGAACCAGTTCTGGGGTTCCCACTCGGTCTCGTAATGTCTCTAGTATCGCCCTTCGTTTACCGCAAAGGGCGGAAGTATGGCTGTTTGACTGTGGAGAAGGAACTCAACACCAGTTACTGCGTAGCGACCTGAAAAGTTCCCAAATCCGACGCATTTTTATCACCCATATGCACGGGGATCATATCTTTGGTTTAATGGGACTGTTAGCCAGTATTGGATTAGCCGGTTCTGCTCAGGATATTGATATCTACGGCCCCCCCGGACTAGGGGACTATCTGCGTGCTTGTGCTAAGTATTCCTATACTAATTTAGCCAATCGGGTGCGTGTCCATGCCATTGCCCCCGGCATAATCTACGAAGATGAAGAATTTACCGTCTCCTGTCAGCTATTGAAACATCGTATTCCCGCCCACGGTTATCGTATCGCCGAAAAAGACCGCCCTGGACGTTTTGATGTGGAAAAAGCCAACGCTTTAGGTATTCCCCCCGGACCAATTTACGGCAAGCTGAAGAAGGGGGAAACTGTCACCCTCCCCGATGGCAGCAAAATTCGCGGTCAGTCCCTCTGCGGAGAAACGGAAATCGGCCGTAAAATAGCCTATTGTACTGATACTATTTTCTGTGAAGGATCGATCGAATTGGCACAGGATGCAGATGTATTAATTCATGAGGCGACTTTTGCACACCAAGATGCCGGATTAGCCTTTGAAAGTGTTCACTCCACTTCGACGATGGCAGCCCAGGTGGCCTTGGCAGCCCAGGTAAAATTGTTATTAATGACCCATTTTAGTCCCCGTTATCTACCGGGGAATTCTCTGGATATTTCCAATCTGTTAGAGGAAGCGCGGGCAATTTTTCCTAACACTAAATTAGCCTACGATTTCCTCACCTACGAAGTCCCCCGCAACCGTCAAGAAATGGTCTTAGGAGTTAAGTAATTATGCCAGCAGCAGTGGAAGAAAAAAGCATGGTTCCCACGGTTTTAGTGGGTATTGGTGGTACAGGTAACGAAATTTTATCGCGATTGCGTCGTTTAATCGAGGAAAGTTATGGCAGTTTGAGTAATTTTCCGATTGTCAGTTTTTTGGTGGTTGACACGGATAAGGATTATAAAATCAGTAATCCTGAAGCTGCCGGCAGTGCTTTTAAAGATAACGAAAAACACTGGGCTCGGGTGAGTGGAAAACAGGTACAGGAGATGGTATCTGACATGGATAGATATCCCTGGATTAATAGTTGGTTTCCCCCGGAATTAGAGAGAAATATTACTTCCCTGGAAGCGGGAGCGGGACAAATTCGCGCCTGCGGTCGTTTTGCTTTATTTTGTAATTATCATGATATCCAAAGAAAATTTCTAGATGCGGTGAGACGGGTAAAGGGACAAGAAAACTTTATGCTTGATCGCTATGGAATTAAAGTAAGTAATAGTGCTATTAATGTCTTTACCACGGGGTCTTTAAACGGTGGTACGGGTAGCGGAATGTTAATCGATCTAGGTTACTGTATTCGTAATTGGTTACGAGGAGAAAGTAGTCCTTTGAGTACGGCAATTGTTCCCACTCCTGAAGCATTTGCGGGGATTAGTGTCGGCGATCGAGTTTTGGCTAATGGTTACGCTGCCTTGATGGAATTAAATTATTTTTCTGACTACAGAACCGAATATCATCAACAGTTTAGCAGCGGTTTAGTCGATGAAGTGGTTAGTAAGTTACCCCCCTTTGATTTTACCTATTTAGTGGGGACAAAAAATGGCGAAGGTGATTTTAAACTCGGTCAAATTCGGGAAATGATCGCCCAAAATATTTTCCTAGATATGACCTCTGATTTTGCACCCCATAAGCGTTCCATTAGAGATAATATTAAGGGTTCTTGGGCGCAGGCTGACCCAGGTGGTCGCGGTTATCCTAAGCAATTTATGAGTTTTGGACTATCAACTATTGAAATTCCTATTGCCCAAATTCGTGCTTCCTTATCGGAACGTTTAGCCAAAGATTTAATTAATTGGTGGCTGAATGATTCCGTGATTTTACCCGCTCAAATGTTGGATTTAGTCAGAGGTGATATCCTCAAAAAAATGCGCTTGAGCGAAGGGGAATTAATTATGGATTTATGTGCTGACAAGGATCGCTCTTTAATTGCCATAATCTCCCAATGGACTAACGAAACTCGTCAGGAAATCAATCAAGATAATTGGCTATCTTGTACCAAACAGGGTGTTAATATTTTAGGCAATGAACAGGGTAAAATTCTGCAATTTATTAATGATTATTTGACACCAAGAGTCGAGGAATTTAAACGCAATCATTTACTAGAATTGAGTCCCGATGAACGGCTGCACGGCGATTACCTGAAAAAGATTTATAGTAACCGGGATGAAATTATTCAACGGGGTAAAAAATCCCTAGAAATGGAGTTTTATCATATCCTTGAAGATCGAAACCGTGGGGTAAAATTTGCCGAGAGTTTTATTCTTTTAGTACGACAAATCTTTACCGACATAGGAGAAAAATTCCGTCGCGATCAAGAACAGGTTTGGAGTCAAAACGAAAGTAAACGTCAACGGGAATACGACACAGCCTTAGCAGAAATTAATGATCTGAAAGATAAACTTCATATCTCAAAAAAAGATAAGATGGAAGAATATTGTGAACAAGCTTTAACGGGATTGGAAGGCTATTTAATGGCCAATATTCAACGAAAAACCAGAGGTGCAGGAGTAGAGGTTATTAATCGTTTACTGGAACATCTTAATCAATTAGAAAGCCGTTTTAATCGCTTTCGTCAGAAGTTAATTCAAAGTCGCGATATATTTAATCTCCAGTCTAATCAACAGATTGATAGTGCCGATGCTTTGTTAATTAATGGGATTAAATTATTTGACAGACAAGAATTAAATGGTCTTTATCAAGACTTTATCGAACAATTTGCTTCGGGGATTGCTGGTAACAAAAATGCCTACGATACGGGTATGGATAACCTTTGTTTACCCCTCTCAGAAGAGATTTTAAAGCAATCTAGTCCCCTCTGGAAAGAAACGCGCCGTGCCGACGAAAATATGCGTTTATTTGACATCACCGAGATTGCCGATATTCGTCAAGGAGATTTTCAAAAAGTTATCCTAAACCAAGCTAATCAACTACTACAAAATGCTCCCGCTAGTAGTCGCATTCAGAAGGAATTAGCCGCTTGTGATCGCTTGTTAAAAATTTATAACAACGATACTGATATTATCAATAATCTTCGCATTGCCTACCAAAAATCGCGACCCCTAATTATGCTCAATCCTGCGGTTTTGCGAGGAAAAGATGCGGGTTTTACACCCCAATTAAATCAAAATGTTGCCCTGATTGGGGGAAGAAACACCAGTAACCCGGCAGGTCAAAAAATTATTCCGAAACTGCGGGAATTTATTGCCAACGAAGACGATATTAAACCCTTGGGAGACGTGGAAAAATATCGTCTTGTCTTCGTGCAGGAAATTGGCGGTTTTTCCCTACGCTGTCTGGAGGGAATGCGAGATTTGCGGCAATCCTATCAGGACTGGAAAGGAGAATTTATTCTCGCTAAACGCGCCCAACAAATGGGGGAAAATCGCGATTTACCCATCCCCGTACATATCCAAAAGGAACCGCCTTTCTGGGATGTTTTTCCCGAAGATCCGAGTATTTATCAATTGGTGGTGACAGCCCGAGCTTTGAAAGTGCTTTTTCCAGAAGTCAATCGAGTCACTAATGAGAAAACGATTCGCTATGAAATTAAAACCGCAACGGGATTAAAAAAAGTCGATATCGCCACCAGTTGGGAAGATGCGGTACAGGTGTTAGAAGTAAAAGCTTGTCGCGAAGATAAGGAAAAAATTCAAAGTCAGGTGACAGCTAAGTTACAGGCTGCAGCCACTCTGGAGAAAAAACAAGCTTTGTATCGGACTTTCATTGAATATTTACAACAACGTTCCGATGAGTTAACAGGAGGAAAAGATAATACAGAATATAAACGGGAAGATGCAATTATTTTGCAGTTAATCCATAACTATAAGTTGGATAGCGGTGGAGAAATTCCTCTTTCTCCGGTGACGGAAGTGGTTAACCCAGCTTTAATTATCTGTGGTAATTGTGGACATAGAAATCCGCCCTCGTCTAATTTTTGTTCTAAGTGTGGGGCAAAATTAGTTAAGTAGAAATTAGATTTTGGGTTTGATCCCCCCTGCCCCCCCTTGATAAGCTATCCATTAGTCACATCTTTCTTAACATAAAATTTGACAAAAAGAGAAAAGTGTGCAAGATGGCTCAAGGGGTTTCTATGGGGGGACTAATTTGATGAGATAGTTTCCAAGTCTGGCTGATATCATGTAACCTTCGCAGTCCCAACCAAATAGTTTTAACACCAGGTTCACCGTTAACCCGTTCGGCAAAAGCTCACGGCCGAAGCCTGAGAGAAGCCGAAGGGTCGCCTTTTCTACCTAAAAACCCCCCAAGAGAAGCAATCATTCTGACCGCTTCCCTAAAGGAGGGCTGCTTTTCAGGTGGCGGACTCTTTTTATGAATAGTGGCACACAAAGATTGCCATTCATGTTCTTCCAAAAAACTTTCACAACTCTCCTCTCCGTGTAATACCAATTTTCAATAGTTGTGACTCACACCTGAAAGGGCAATCCCGCTCTGAGAGAGGAATTGCGTTTTGGAATGATCAACTAAGTCTGTCATTACTTTTGAAAAATGATATAAGCGTGCTTGATAAGTTAACCAGAGTAATCTCCAGGCTACAATTGAATAGGTAGCTAAAGCTATCTCAATTCTCCGACCCGTTTCTAATTGCAGTTTTTCTAGTCCACAACCACTTTTTAAAACAAAATGATAGCGTTCTATTAACCAGCGATAACTATACCAGCGCACACAGGTTATCGCTGATTCAAAGCTACTAATGTCTAGGCTAGTTAAGAGGAGCCAACTGATAGGATTAACTCCGGTATGCGGATTTTCTTCTTCAGCTAAAATTACCTATAATTTTACCGGTTGACGAGGGGTCGCTTTCGAGTGATGCTTAGGTACTTGTATTTCAAAACTGGCAAATCTAACTGTTAGTTTAGCTAGTCTAGCCTCGTGATTAGGATTGCGTTTTACTTGCACATCTAGGCTACCACAGGCTTTTATTTCTCTGATGGATTGATGTAAATATTTAGTCTCTGGATGCCCTGACCTTTGCTTATCTTCGAGATAGTTAACTTTTCGGTTATGAGTTCCTCGGATTAGTAAATGAGAGTTAGGACTTCTTGATTGGGCAAATAAATCAAATATGTCTGCCTCACAATCTCCGATTGTTACTAACTGAAATAATCTCAGATCTAGATTCTGGCATAAGGCTCCTCGAATGACCCGTTTGTTTATGGTTTTCTCGATTGGTTCTCGGACAAACTTATAGCGGAAATAAAAAGGCTTATATATATTTCGGCACGGATTCCCATCATACTAAAAAGTATAAGTCAAATCGAGGGATTTTGTCAAGTCTTTTTTGCCATTAATCTATAGAATTTTCGGGTTGCTTACCAGTCATCGTCCTGAAAAAAATTAGGTTCTTCGGTTTGTCAAACAAGCATATATGCAGCGGTTAACCGAGACAGCACAAGAGCCTCTCTTATTCTTTGTGTGATCTCGCGTAGCGAGCGCGTTGCGACCAGTTTAACTTATATAGAACCGATCAATCTTTGTGTTCTTTGTGTCTTTGTGGTTCGTTCCAGTCGCTCGCTGGCGGGAATATATCTTATAAAATACATTTTACCCACCAAACCCAAGAGAGCCGACAGGAGACAAAAACGAGTTATTGAACAGAAAGAGGCGATGGGATGTTATTATTTAAAATCGATTCCCCGGAAGCAGCCGAATCGATCATCGGGCAGCATCCCCTGATTGAAAATGGCTGTGTGGAGTATGAACTGCACGAATGGCGAATAGTAGTGGAATAGGCTATTAAAGGAGTGAACCCTGTGCAAATATTCACAACAATCCCCGGTTTACGCACTTTTTTGGCTGATTATCGCCATGATCATAGTATTGCTCTCGTGCCAACCATGGGCGCTCTCCATAAAGGTCATGCTAGTCTAATTCGACGCGCAGTAACGGAAGCGGAGGTAACTGTGGTCAGTATTTTTGTCAATCCTCTACAATTTGGCCCTACAGAGGATTTTTCTCGCTATCCCCGCACCTTTGACAGCGATCGCCAGTTGTGTGAATCCTTGGGAGTTGATGCTATTTTTGCTCCTAGCGTGGAAACTTTAGGAATTGGTGATTCTGACAGCATAACCGCAGTTTTTCCCCCGATTTCTCTGACTAGCGGTTTATGTGGTGCTTTTCGTCCTGGACATTTTCAGGGAGTAGCCACAATTGTCACGCGGTTGTTTAATATTATTGCACCGACGACCGCCTATTTTGGTGAAAAGGATGCCCAACAGTTAGCGATTATCCGGCAATTAGTCAGGGATTTAAATTTAGCGATCGAGATTCGCGCTTGTGCGACAGTGAGAGAAACATCGGGATTAGCATTTAGTTCTCGCAATCAGTATCTATCGCCCACAGAAAGGGAAAAAGCGACAATTATCCCCCAAAGTTTGCAATTAGCTCTCGAAAGTTTTCGTTTAGGGGAAAGACAAAGGGAAAAACTACTAGCTATTGTCCAAAAAAATCTCGACAGAGTACCAGATTTTCGCCCTCAGTATCTGGATTTAGTTCATCCCCAGAGTTTACAACCGATCGAGCAGATCGAAACAAGGGGCTTATTAGCGATCGCTGGCTCGATCGGTCAAACCCGTTTAATTGATAATATTATCTTGTGTCAACGTCGGGCAGTTATCGCTATTGATGGGCCTGCTGGAGCGGGAAAATCCACAGTAACGCGCTTAGTAGCGGAAAAATTGGGGTTAACCTATCTCGATACCGGTGCGATGTATCGTGCGGTGACATGGTTAGTGGTGAATTCCAGTCTGGATTTGTCCGCAGAAGCGGCCATCGCCGAGTTATTATCTTTAGCAAAGATAGAAATAATTCCAGCCGATAGTCCCGAAAATGTGACTATAGTGAAGATTAATGGGCAGGATGTGACTTTAGAGATTCGCTCTCCCGCAATTACCGCGCAGGTGTCCCGGATTGCCGCTCAAAAAGCGGTGCGACAACAGTTAGTCACCCTGCAAAGACAACTGGGAATGTCGGGGGGAATAGTTGTGGAAGGTCGAGATATTGGTACTAATGTTTTCCCAGAAGCGGAATTAAAGATTTTCTTGACAGCAACACCCCAAGAAAGAGCGAGAAGGAGATTAAAAGACTTAGAAGCGCAGGGAAATGGTGTTATTAGTCTTGCAGAATTAATCCAAGAGATTGAAAAAAGGGATTATTTGGATAGTAATCGCTCCCTAGCACCCCTGCGAAAAGCTGCCGATGCGATCGAAGTTAATAGCGATCATCTCAGTATTACAGAAGTCACGGAAAAAATCATTGCTCTTTATCATCAAGGAGAAGAAAATCAATGGAGAAGCCTCTAGTTTTTTTAGATACTGATGTTTTGATTTCTTATCTACGAGGAGATCTTGCCAGTGTGCATTTATTTGATCGAGAAATACTCGATCGCGTTTGTCTTGCTATTAATGCGATCGTTTTACAAGAGTTATTATTTTTGGCAGAAGTTCGTAATCATCCTGAAATAGTCGATCGGATTCAAGAAAAGGTGACTATCTTGGATTTTGATTTAGTAAAACTTGATCAATATTGGCAAAATGCTAGAGATATTCGCAATATTTTGGTACACTCGAATGATGTTTTAATTTTAAGTAGTGCCGCTAATTGTGATTATTTAGTTACCTATGATCAAAAACTTAAAAAAGCCTCTAGTTATCTATATAACTCTAAACCGATGGTAGTAACAACTGAAGAATTATTAGAGGTTATCTATCAAGAAAATATAGTCTCTTCCAGCCTCTCTTGCCAAGGATATAAATCGTCAAATTTTCCCTTAACTCAGGTAATTTAGGGGGATAATTATGAAGTTAAATTACCTGACTTTCTCATCTATCTGTTTAACGGTAACTTCCTTGATAATTCTTAGCAGTCCAGCTATATCTTTAGCCGATCATAGATCACCAATAACTTTAGCTTCTCGGTATTTATCAAACCAGCAACAGGGACGAACAATTATTCTTAATGGTCGTTCTTTGCCCGTTTTTTGGCGACAGTGGACAACAGCAAATAGTACCAGAATCGCCATGGGTGATACGGGAGCAAGACAATTATTCGGCATGGATTTTCTTAGCACAAATGATCCAAAAAAGCAACCGATCAACTGGTTTAATTTACAAACTTTATCAGCTAATTTGATCAATTCCGATCGCTGGCTAGATGTCACGGATATTTTACTAAAAATGGGGGCAACAACCAGTATTAATGGCGATAGTTTAACTATTAACTTTCCTGCTCCCCAGATTCAAGATATTCAGCTAGAAAATTATGGAGCAGTACAAAGGATTATTATTCAACTCGATCGCCCGACCTTTTGGCAAGTTAGTCAGGCAAAAAATCAAGCAGTGATTACCCTAGAAGGAAATGCCCAGCAATCGCTTATCTCTAGGTTTCAACCCAAAACTGTTAGTAACAGTAACCAAAATAACGATGAAGATGATCTAGGCAACTCCAATAATAACTTAGCCACTCAGATCACTTCCTTAGAAAATAATGGGGTGATCAGTCGTTTAAAAGTTAACCTTCCCACTGCCTACGGATTACAGATCAGCAGTGTGGATAATCCTCCCCGAATTATCATTGATTCTCGTCCCGATGCTATGGATGAAAAGCGCATTGTTTGGCAACCCGGGTTAATCTGGCATCAAAAATATATCCAGTTAGATCAAGATTGGTTCCCCGTGACTTGGTTAGAAATTGATCCTAGAAATCCTCAGATAACTATTAAACCAATCACCGCTAATTCCACCTCAATGCGCGGCACTAATCCCCTGATCACGATTAATAGCGAAAGTAACGCAGTAGCGATGATTAATGGTGGCTTTTTTAATCGTAATAATCAGTTACCTTTGGGGGCAATTCGTGTGGATGGCAAATGGTTATCCGGACCTATTTTAAACCGAGGAGCGATCGCATGGGATAATCGTGGTAAAATCAGAATTGATCGCCTCAGTTTAGAGGAAACTCTCATTACTGCTACCGGACAACGTTTTCCCCTAACCCAGTTAAATAGTGCCTTTGTAGCAGCCGGCTGCAGTCGTTATACTCGTGATTGGGGAAATAATTATCATCCCCTCACCGAGCGCGAAACCGGGTTAGTCGTGCAAGGCGATCGCATAACGGAGAAATTAAATAATCTTTTGCCACAGGATAGTATAGACATACCGGAAAATGGCTATTTAGTCATCTGCCGAAAGACAGATATTAATTTAAATATTGGTGAGACAGTCAACCTCGATAGCGTCACCCTACCGGGAGATTTTGCTAATTATCCCCAGATTTTAGGCGCTGGTCCCCTATTATTGCAGAATGGGCGCTTAGTTTTAGATGGAAATGCCGAAAAATTTAGTCCTGCATTCCAAAATCAACAAGCTTCCCGCAGTGCGATCGCAGTTAGCCAAGAAGGAAAAATTTTGCTAGTTGCTATCCATAATCGCGTCGGGGGAAGGGGGGCAACTTTAGGCGAATTAGCCCGAATTTTGCTGTTAATGGCGGCAAAAGACGGTTTAAACCTAGATGGGGGTAGTTCCACTGGAATAACCTTAGGGGGTTATCTGCTCGATCGCTCTGCCGTTACCGCTGCAAAAGTCCATAATGGAATAGGAATATTTTTATCCCCGTCTCCTTGAAAGGTGTGAAAACAATGGATAATAGCGACTGGATTAAACAATTGCTGCTGATGGGTATTGGCACTACTTCCATGGTGGCAGAAAAAATCAAAGAAGTGAGCGACGAATTAGTCAAAGACGGTAAAATCAATTCCGATCAGGCTAAAAACTTTGTTGATGATCTGATGACACAGATGAAGTCTGAACAGGGGAGCTTCGAGAATAACTTAGAACGCTATATTCGCCAGATTTTGCAGGATTTAGGGGTTCCCCGACAATCGGAAATGGACGAACTGCGGGGAAGGATTGATAGATTAGAACGACAGGTGAGAGACTTAGAGAATAAACTCTGGCGTTAGGGAACTATGAAATCAATGCGCGAAATCTTGCTCAGTTTTGCTATCATTGCGGTTTGTGGCTTATTTTTAATCGTTGCTTCCCTCTTTGGTGGGGGGGAAAAAACCAATGCGATCGCCGCAGAAATCGATCCACCCCCTATCACTCAAACTATCAGTAAGGAAATCATCTCTATGGATTTAGATCAAGCAGTTATCACCGATTCGGGACTAAAATACATCGATATAGTGGAAGGAACCGGAGAAAGTCCCGAAAAAGGTCAAAAAGTGACTGTTCACTACACGGGAACCCTGACAGACGGCAAAAAATTCGATAGTTCCAAGGATCGCAATCAACCTTTTACCTTTACCATTGGAGTGGGTCAAGTGATCAAAGGATGGGATGAGGGAGTCGCATCGATGAAAGTCGGTGGGCAGCGTACCTTAATTATCCCCCCAGAATTAGGTTATGGTGCACGGGGTGCTGGTGGGGTGATTCCTCCCAACGCGACTTTACTTTTCGATGTGGAATTGTTGGGAGTCAAATAAATAGGTTTTTCCTCTGATTTTTCACCTCTACCCGCATCGCTCCTGAATGCGGGTTTTTTGACAGATTGCTGGAAGCTAAGGGCAAAATCAGGAGGATTTAGTAAATTCTAGACCGTTTTCGCTGCCGTAACGCTCCATAAAACGCATAAAACGATCCCACTCTGCGGGAGAATTAAAAACCACCGTAGCTTCGATCGCCATGGGTTTACCGTTGATAAATTTGCCTTTTACTTCCCTGGTGACGATTTCTCCTTCCTCATCGATGAGATACATCCCGGTGATTTCCTCGGTTTGTTGATCTCCGAGGATAGTCGGTTGATCAAAATAAAATTTTGCCGATCCCTTCTCTCCCGTTTTCGTGCGACTTAAGCGGATATCGGGAACAACTGATTCTTTTAACCCCCTGGAAAACTGAATTTCTGCCATTACTTTTCTTTATCCTTCTCATAAAATAGACATTTCTAGATCATCTCACACCAAGTCGCAAGTAAAAAGCAGATGGGACAGCATAAACTCAAAATATCAATACCAGTACCATTTTTCCTGATTCGTAGCCGGCCTATCCATTGGTAACATCTTTCTTAACATAAAATTTGACAAACAGACAAAAGTGTGTAATCTGGCTCAAGTTGGTTCTCTGAGGGAACTAATTTGATGGAATGGTTTCGGGGTTGTCGTTGGTTGTTAATTTCCATGCCCTCTATAGTACATCCCCTGTCGGGGTTCTGGGTTTTGTCCCTTTTTAATAAAAACTTTTTATTGCGTGTGTTTTAGCTTACTTGTGTCCTTAAATACTTCCTTAGCTGCTTGAAATCACACCAGTCTTTCCATGAAGGCTGTAGCATCATAGTCAAAGTAAATCACATTTTTGCTATTGCTTACCGCTTCTCATCCACCCTGTGATGGGATTTGTCAAAGCTAATTGCAATAGTGTTTTTTTACTGCCAATAGTTTTTAAGTCTGTTAGCACGCTATGTCTAGTGTAAGTAAACAAGAACTTAAGCTAGAAACGCTCAACCTGGGCCAAAAACGTCCAAAAACGGCTTTCTAGGAGAAATTTTGGCTGTGAGTATAGTGAACCATCTCTGCCATTACTTTTAAAAGATGGTGTCACGTAGGAAATGCAGTTTACAGCCTTCTAATCCTTGCGGGTTAATCAAGTATTTTTGCTGCAAGAACAGAACTCATCTATCTGAGAAACGCTGTAACTTGAACAAATTATGAATAGATATGCAAACTATAACTTGAAAAAAATTGCCAGCTGCCTATCATGAAAAAACTGACCTATTCATTGCTCCCCCTGGGGATTGCTGTTGGACTTTGCCTAAATATTGCCCCTGCATCCGCTGGTTTGCTGGTACAAGAACTCATTCCCAACGCTGCCCTTTCTATTGACGGTTTTGGAAGTACCACTAATAGTGGAGTTATTCAAGCCAATATACCAGCAGGTTCTACGATTCAGAGGGCTTATCTCTATGCCACTTCCGTCTGGGATTTAAGTCCAGTTTACGGAGTAACTTTTAATGGGAATACACTTTCCCTAGGTTCAGCAACTACTCTTGGTCCCAATAGCAACCCAGCTACTACCGTCCGTTGGGATGTCACCAGTATCATCGCTTCTTCTTTTACGGGAGGACTCCAAAACTTTAATATCGTTGAGAATGGACCGGTCCCAACTAACGATGGTGCCGCTCTTGTTGTTGCCTACAGTAATCCTTCTACCCAAGGTTTTACCTCAGTTATCTTAGACGGCGAACTTTCTACGACGGGAGACACAGTTCAATTTGATTTTGCTAGTCCTTACAGTGGGGGAGATTTTCTGGTTTCCCTTGCCGCTAGTTTTAGTCTTCAGCCAGTCTTAGGGGGGTCGGGGCAGCAAGTTACTGTAATTGATGTAACTACTAACTCAACCAATAATCGACGTTTGACTACAAGTGCAGGGGGAGCGGATGACCGTACTACTGGTCAAACATCGGCAAATGGAAATTTGATAACTGTTGGGGGGATAGGCGATAATCCGGCCAATCCAAATCCGACGATTCAGCCTAATCCCTTTGGGGTTGGGAATCCAGACGACGAATACTATAACCTTGCTCTTGGCAATAGTGCTAGTGCCACTCCTTTTATCCAGCCTGGAGATACTTTCCTGCGCTTAACAACAAGGAACCCAAGTAATGATGATAATATTTTCGGACTGTTTATCACCAGTGCATTTCAGATCAGTTCCGCTAATATCACTTCTACCTCCATCCCCGAACCATCGATAACACTGGGTATTTTCGGTATCGGTACTATCGGTGCCTTACTATCTCGTCGTGACAAAAAACGTAACAGAGAATGAGCCTGGCAATTTAAGGCTGTAAATTGCGGTAAAAAGCGATAAAATGCTCGATTATAGTTTTTTATTGTCTTTTTTACCGCAAAATCACATTTACCTAGTTACAGGTTTTGATCGTTCCCAAATAAATTTTAGGGTTCAAACCTCAATCACCCCTTCAGGACTCTCGGAGTGCAATCAGTGGCAAAATCAAGGCATGATCGATCACTGATAACCAATAACTGAGATGAGATGGTTTTATTAGAAGCAACGGTTCATTCTTCTCTACGCGCTTTTTTACGGGAACAAGGGCGCTTTTACTGGCCTCATCATCTCACTATGGGGCGACTGGTGGCTAGAGCTTTACGCCTAAAACGTTCCTCTCTCATACAAACTGGAACTACTCTCACCCGTTATTGTCTCAGTTATCTCACCCCGGCTCTTTTAGGTGATACACCAGTTCTAATTGTTGCCCCCGAGTCAGAACTAAACCTACTGTTAGAAGTGGAAATCCCCCGTCTGCAAACATGGTTACAAACTCAGCGAGATATCCTCAAAAGCGATCGCTTTCCCGCTAATTTTACCGGTTTACTCCTCACCACACCCCAACAATGGTTAGAGGATAAATTAGGCAATCTCGGTCATTTTCCCCAGAATATCGCCACTATAATCGATCGAGCCGAAGATTTAGAAACTTGTCTAGTAGATTATCTCACCGTCACCATTACTCCCGAACAATGGTCTGTTTTAGGGTCAGCATATCCCCGGCATAGAGAGTATATAGACTTAATTAAAGCACAACTTAGCCAAAGTATTCTTGGTCATCCAATTAATCCCTATAATTGCTATCTTATTGATGCCAAGGAAAAAGAATATATAATTGCTCTACTGCAACGCTTGGATCAAGACTTAACCACTGACTCTGTTTGGCAACTTTTAGCGGCAAAAATCCCCGAGCTTAATTATCTCCTCTGGACATCAGTAGATCGAGAGCGAGAAGAATTTACCCTAAAAATCAGTCCTTTGGAGGTGGCTAGTTTTTTCAAACTGATTTGGCAGCAGCAACCCTTTGTTTTAATTGGCAGTTTTTTAGATAGCGAAAAATCCGCTAATTTATACCGTCAAAATCAGGGTATCGGAGATATTTTAACTTTAAAGTTTGCAGCCGATCGCGAAAGTGAATATATTCATTTATATCTACCCGATCGCATCAGCGCCCCCAATACCCCCGAATTTCAACCGATGTTATTAAAGCAAGTGCGCGAATTAGTTAGTGCTAATCATACCAGTGAACAACCGATAGTAATTCTGATTGAAGATGTTCCCCTCAAGGCACAAATTGCCACCCAAATCGCAGCCGATTACGGTTCGCGAGTGCAAGTGGAAAAAACCGAGATTAATAATAATACTATTCTGGTTTCTGGTTGGCAATTCTGGCAAACCCATCAAGAAAAATTTCTCACCCCCAGTTTATTAATTATCGCAACTTTACCCTTACCCTCCCCCGAAAATCCTCTCGTTGCTGGCAAAATTGCTTACTACAAACGACAACATCTCGACTGGTTTCGTGCCTATCTTTTACCCACAGCAGTGAGGGAAATTCAGCAATCTGTTCAGTCTCTCCGGGAGTGTCAGGGTTGTGTGGCTGTCCTCGATAATCGTGTCAATGCTCGCAGTTATGGCCGACAAATTCTCTCCGCTTTAGAACCCTATGCTAAAGTCAATTATCTCGATCAACAATTTTTTCAAGATAAAGATTAAATCAGTTATCAGTTATCAGTTATCAGTTATCAGTTTACTGATAAAATCTCCCCCAGAGCCATATTTCCAACTATCTAGATAACGATGATAAAGATATTTTTGCTTGTCGGGTAACTTTTCTAAAACAGGTTGTAAGTTGGCTGCCAAGGGATATAAACCACTATACAAAGCTAAATTAAAATAATGTCCCGTCCAATCGATAAAAGGACTGATACCCACTTGTGGAATCATCGGTAAAACCAATTGAGGATTAACCAACGGCAAAGTTTTCGAGAGAGAAGAAAACTGCACCACATCCTGTAAAAACGGTTTTAATACCTCATCTCCCAACTTGTCCATTACCCGAAAAACTCCACTCATTAAGTCATTAATTTGATTGGGATTAGGGTTAGCAGACATGGCGACACTCATGGTTTTTTGAAATAGCCACGTTACCGATATATTTGGTTGATAGGGTTGTAAAAGTGCTAAATCTTCTCGGTTTAAAGCATCAATTTGTAAAGCTTCCTCGATGGCGAAAGTTAGCCTTTTTAAATGCCTAACCATTGCCCCAAAACCACCAAAACTGACCGGAGATTGACTACCGCTACTATCTCCCACTGCCAGAATTCTTGACCAGGGCATCTTTAAAGGACTTTGACGATAGGCTGGGAAAAAACCCGCTAGAAAACGCTGAAACTTTACTGCTTCTAAATCCACCTTTTGATACTCCGGCAGTAATCTTAAATACTCCTCCATCAAAAATTCTAAACTAAAGCGATCGGGATGGGTATCAAGATAGGTAAATAAATAAGTTGTCCGACCATCTCTAGCGGGAAATGCTTCCCAAAAGTATTGACATTGGTGCAAGATTGGGGTAAAAGAATAAATCAAATCACCAGTTTCATTACTGGGAAAACCCTGACCGCAACTACCCACCACTAAACAAACTCCATCGGGTTTTTCTCCTTTTCTGGCCTGTTTTGCAATTGGCGAAAAATGACCCATGGCATCGATTAATAAACGGGTTTTTAAAGTTACTTCTCCCGTTTTAACCATTACCCCGTCAGGATGAATAATCCCCCCGCTAAACCCGGAATTTTCTAGTAACTTTCCTCCCGCTTGCAAAAACTTAGTTTTTAAAGTCTCTAGCAAATAAATTGGATCAACACCAATATTTAAAATATCTCTAACCCAAAGCTCATAACCTTGATAAAATCCCACCCTCCCAGGATTATATTCTGTCGCTATTGCTTGATTTAATTCTGCTTCGGTCAATAAATCTAACTCTAAAAAACTGCTTAGTTCTAAACGGGAAATATTCCACTCCTGTTCACGACCGCGCAGAATGCCTCTTTCTAATAATGCCACACGCCAGCCCCTAGTTTGCAAAGCAGCCCCGATAAAAATTCCCAAAGTTCCCCCCGCAATAACTAGATCAAAATCCGTCTCTCCTAAAGATTCTTGACTTTGATTAATTACCGTAGTAATAAGCGGATTTTCTAGACGCAAAGCTTGCCAAGTTCGATCGCTGGCTCGCAATTGTTGTAAACTCTGAGAAGATACTCGATCGAGTAAAGATGCAACTAAAGACATAATCTTATATCAGTTATCAGTTATCAGTTGTCAGTTGTCAGTTATCACCATATCCAGAGGAGAAAACTACTTAGATTGGAAAAACTTTTTCCCTTCTTCAATGAGTTTATTAATATCCTTGAGAGAAACTCCAAAAATCGCTAAAACTCCCGTAAAGACTAATAAAAAACCGATAAAACTATTCCGATCATAGAGAAACAAACCCACCAAAACGATAAAATAGGGAGAGAGAATTTTACTAATATTTTCAACTACAGTAACCACCTCTGGAGTAGGAGTCTCAACAAGATTAATATCAGCTTTATCCTGATCCGGTTCGAGATTTTGCTTAATCGAAAACATCACCTCCTGTAGGTCTTTTACCTCCGGTGGGTTCGGTTCCTTCGCTGGTTTGCCAAACATTGTTAAATCCCTCGCCAGTTTATCTATACCCTCTATGGTAGCCAAAAAAAGGGCAAGCCGGAAAAGCGCGAGCAAGTCGAGAAATTCTCAGGGCAATTTTCCTTAACAACCCCCTCGGCCTCGGCTGCTATAATCAGAGGAACAACTCCCAAGTTCGTTAACGGTACAAAAAAACTATGAATACCAGTCCAGACCGTGTGATTATCTTCGATACCACCCTTCGAGATGGGGAACAGTCCCCGGGTGCCGCTTTAAATGTGGATGAGAAGCTAACCATAGCCCGCGCACTGGCACGACTGGGAGTTGATGTCATTGAAGCAGGTTTTCCCCACGCTAGTCCGGGGGACTTTGAAGCTGTACAGAAAATTGCCGCCAGCGTCGGCAGCGAAGCTGATAGCCCGATTATTTGCGGATTAGCCCGCACTACCCAAAAAGATATCAAATCAGCCGCCGATGCGCTCAGATCCGCCGCCAAGCCCAGAATTCACACATTCCTAGCCACATCTGATATCCACCTCCAATACAAACTTAAGAAGACTCGTCAGGAAGTTCTTGAGATTGTGCCAGAAATGGTGGCCTATGCCAAATCCTTCCTTAATGATGTGGAATTTTCCCCCGAAGATGCCGGCCGCAGCGATCCGGAATTTCTCTATCAAGTCCTCGAAAGAGCGATCGCCGCAGGAGCTACCACCGTTAATATTCCCGATACCGTCGGTTACACCACCCCCAGCGAATTTGGGGCTTTAATCCGTGGTATTAAGGAAAATGTACCCAATATCGACCAAGCGATTATCTCCGTCCATGGTCACGATGATTTAGGGTTAGCGGTGGCTAATTTCCTCGAAGCAGTTAAAAATGGCGCTCGACAGTTGGAATGTACTATTAACGGTATCGGTGAGCGTGCCGGTAATGCTTCCCTAGAAGAATTGGTGATGGCCCTTCATGTCCGGCGCTCCTATTTTAATCCTTTCCTCGGTCGTCCCCCAGAGTCCACGGAACCTTTAACCAAGATCAACACCAAGGAAATCTATCGCACTTCTCGCCTAGTTTCTAATCTTACCGGCATGATCGTGCAACCGAATAAGGCGATCGTCGGTGCTAACGCTTTCGCACACGAGTCGGGAATCCATCAGGACGGGGTGTTAAAACATAAACTCACCTATGAGATTATGGACGCAGAATCGATCGGTTTGACTAATAATCAGATCGTTCTCGGTAAACTCTCCGGCCGCAACGCTTTTCGCTCTCGGTTACAGGAATTGGGTTTTGAGCTTTCGGAAACGGAACTTAATAACGCTTTCATCCAGTTTAAGGAAATGGCTGATCGCAAAAAGGAAATCACCGATCGCGATCTAGAAGCGATTGTTAACGATGAAATCGATACGGTTCCCGATCACTTCCGCCTTGAGTTAGTACAAGTGTCCTGTGGAAATAGTGCCAGACCCACGGCCACGGTAACGATTCGCACTCCCGACGGTAGCGAGTTATCCGATGCAGCCATTGGTACAGGTCCCGTAGATGCTCTCTGCAAAGCGATCAATCGAGTGGTGCAGATTCCTAACGAATTAATCTCTTTCTCGGTGCGAGAAGTAACCGAGGGAATCGATGCTTTAGGAGAAGTGACCATCCGTCTCCGTTACGCAGGACGCACCTATTCTGCTCGCGCAGCCGATACCGATATTATTGTCGCCTCCGCTCGTGCCTACGTCAGCGCCTTAAACCGTCTCCACGTCGCACTGCAGCAGAAGGAAAAAACCCCAGAAATGCTACAAGTCTAGATAGGGTGTTGGGGTGTTAGGGTTTTAGGGTTTTAGGGTTTTAGTTGAAATTTCCTCACACCCCACTTCCCCACTTCCCCACTTCCCCACTTCCCCACTTCCCCACTTCCCCACTTCCCCACTTCCCCACTTCATAATTGATAATTCATAATTCATAATTCCCACGTCGCTGTTGGAGAAAATCTTAAATTTGTCTCGCAAATTTCTAAAATGTTGCTAAGTTAATATTATGAGCTTGCGCTCTAACAATTTTAATACAAGTGTATTAAAATTGGATTCGCGTAAAAGCAATGAGGGATGAAATTTATCCGCAAGAATCCGATCAAATTCAATACAATGGCTAAGGACTAGAAAGAATTAGCAAAGGCATCTAGGGATGCTGTTCCCCTTGCTTAGTGGCAACAGTTAACCCGTGCGATAATTCCTTTGATCGTTAGCTATCTGGTCAACACCGCAGACAAACCGGCGATCGGATTCCAGTCCTCCAGCCATTTATCCAATTTTTGCAGGAGCCAGATTATGAGTTGACCGAGCTAAAACAGCATTCCGTGTCGCTAAAATCGCATCGACACAAGGGAATTTAAGCAAAAATCTTCTCCCATTTGTTGTAATTAAAGCTACAATCGGAAAAGTCTTTCCCCGTCTCGGATTTGAGACACAAATTTGTTCAGTATCACCTAGATTGAGATTCGATCTTCTAGTTTTGCACAGAAGGAGCAAGAGGAAAACGGCATGATGCAGGCCCACGATGTACTAACCCTTACCGAGCCGCCATTGGATTTAGATTTGATTGACCTAGACGAAGACTTCGATGATGAGGATATCGAGTTAGAGCTAGAAGAAACCAGCGATAGCAACGATGGCAAAAAAACCCGCCGCCTTGCCAGCGCTCGTCGTCGCGACGCCGCTAGAAAAAAACCCTATACAGAAGATTCGATTCGGATTTATCTGCAAGAAATCGGCAGGATTCGGTTATTGAGAGCGGAGGAGGAGATCGAATTAGCGAGAAAAATCGCCGATCTACTGAAATTAGAACGCATTCGCGAAGATTTTTGCCTCTATAGCGATGCTGAATGGGGAAAACAGGTTTTCCTGTTCGAGCGCATCGAAAAAATTATCGTTGAAAAATCGGAAAAAGAACCGAAACTATCGGATATTAAGGCTTATTTAGGTAAGACGGAGCTAACGGCTCCCCTGCTGGAAGAATGGCTGGCGAAATCAAAGGAATACTTATCGGCCTTTAAGCGTCGTTTGTACCATGGTCGTCGCGCTAAGGAAAAAATGGTACAATCGAACCTGCGTTTAGTGGTTTCGATCGCCAAGAAATACATGAATCGCGGTCTTTCCTTCCAAGATTTAATTCAAGAAGGTTCCCTCGGTTTGATCCGCGCCGCCGAAAAATTCGACCACGAAAAGGGTTATAAATTCTCCACCTATGCCACTTGGTGGATTCGTCAAGCCATCACCCGTGCGATCGCCGATCAATCCCGCACCATTCGTCTTCCCGTCCACCTCTACGAAACCATCTCCCGGATCAAAAAAACCACCAAGATTCTTTCTCAGGAAATGCGTCGCAAACCCACCGAGGAAGAAATCGCCACCAAGATGGAGATGACCATCGAGAAACTGCGTTTTATCGCCAAATCTGCCCAATTACCGATTTCTCTAGAGACTCCCATCGGTAAAGAAGAAGATTCCCGTTTAGGAGACTTTATCGAAGCGGATGGGGAAACCCCAGAAGATGAAGTTTCTAAAAATTTATTACGCGAGGATTTAGAAAATGTCCTCGATACCCTTAGTCCTCGCGAACGCGATGTGCTGCGGCTGCGCTACGGTTTAGATGACGGCCGGATGAAAACACTCGAAGAAATCGGCCAGATTTTCAACGTCACTCGCGAGCGCATTCGTCAAATAGAAGCCAAGGCCCTGCGGAAACTGCGTCACCCTAACCGTAATAGTATCCTCAAAGAGTACATTCGTTAACTTCCCGCCCTTAAAAACTCGAAACTGAGTCTCATCGAGGCTCAGTTTTGTTGTAATCTGCACTACCTTGATCGAATTGATCATTATACTAAATCCGTTGAGCATAGGCTACTTATAAGGAGAGGCAAAAGGCAAAGGGGGAATAAATAATCAGTTTTTAATAACCGAATTTACTATTAATCATCAAGATTCTCAGAGAAGGACAGCGGGGGGAGGTGGCAAATGGGGAGAAAAAGTCTGACGACTGAGGACGATGACTGATAACTGAGTGACTAAAGTTGAGAATTCCCTTAAGATAAAGTAAATAAGTGTAAAGAAACTGAAAGTTAGCCTACACCCTTACTTAAAAAATTCTCATTGTCTGCAAGTGCTATGCTCAATCGTTTTTGCCGAGGAATCTCGATCGCTCTTGTCATTGGTGTCATTAGCTGTCTGGGTTGGATTATCTGCCCAAATCAAGCTCTAGCGGTAAATAATCCCGAATTACTGCCCAATCAAGCCACTCCGATCGTTGATTTAGCCAATTATCTACCCGCAAAACAGGAAGAGGCATTAATCCGAGATATCGAGACATTTCAGGGGGAAACTGGCTGGAAAATGCGAGTTTTAACCCAATATGACCGCAGCCCTGGCCGAGCAGTGATTAATTTCTGGGGATTGGATGATAAAAGTATTCTCCTAGTGGCCGATGGTCGCGGCGGTAATCTACTATCTTTTAGTATTGGTGATGCCGTCTATGAATTTTTACCCCGCACTTTTTGGATCGAATTACAGGCCCGTTTCGGTAATATGTATTTTGTCCGGGAAAATGGCGAAAATAACGCGATTGTACAATCTTTGGATACGGTAAAAGGCTGTTTAGTTAAAGGTGGTTGTGCGGTAGTCCCCGGTTTACCGAGGGAACAGTGGATTTTAACTTTAATTACGTCAATTGTCGGCGGTTTAGTCTTCGGTTTTGCCGGTATTCCCCGCAAAGAAGGACAGGTTTTCGCTTGGCAATGGGTTTTAATTGTCTCTCCCCTCTGGTTTATTCTCTTTGTTGCTTTTGGCATCGGACCGGTGGTTACTCGCACCAGTGAATTACTGCCCCTTTTCCGCAATTTAATCGGTTTTGCCCTTGGAATTTTAGTCGCCTATCTTTCCCCTCGTTTTAATTCCCTCAACGCCTCAAAAACCTAAAAATTAGCGGCTTTTCAGGGATCAGTGATCAGTAATCAGTGAAAAGAAAGTAGCGAAGTTTTTACCTATAACTGATAGCTGACGGCAGCCCCTCATGGTTCGATCGATCTAGCTCTGTTACAATTAGAAACATTGTGGAGTGAGTGAGATAACGTTTATGTGGGTCAATACTCAAAGTGAGATTATTAGTAAGGTTTTGCCGCCAGCAGTACGTCTGTTCTTAAGAACGCAAGTAGAACAGATAGAAGATTTAGAAATGCAGCTGCAAGGTCATGATCGGCAAATTTTGCGCGGTTATATTCCCGGGGTATTTTTAGCCGTAGGAAAGGCGATTTATCAGGGTTTACATCTGGGTAAAGCGCAATTAAGAGGGGAAAATATTCGTCTTAATATCGGGCAGGTTTTGCGAGGGAAACCCCTAAAAATTTTGGAACCTATTCGGGTTAGCGGTGAAGTGGAAATTAACGAGCAGGATTTAAATAATTCGATCGCCTCGACTATTTTAATTAATGCTTTTGCCGATTTACTAATTTTTTCCCTAGAAAATAACGGAGTTGTTAACGCCAGAGAAATTATCTCACAACAGCAGTTTAACTGGAAAAATGTTCTCCTAAATCAGGGTTATTTCTCTCTTCTCGGCCACAGAGAAACAGGTGCAGAAGTAATTTTTAGCGCTGATATTACCCTAGAAGATGACCGCACTTTAGGGATTAATCCCCGACAATGGCAAGGTTTAGCCCCAGATTTATCTATTGATTTGCAACCTTTTACTGTCGATTTAGGCAAAGATGTGGAGATTAAATCTTTTATTCTTGACGATCAAACTCTTTTCTGTCAGGGAAGTTTTTTGATTTTACCTTAACAATAAACGGGATAATTCCGGTGGGTTAACTTAGTTTAACCCACCTAATTATTACGCCGGATTCTGTGCAATTAAAATAATTGTTTGTATTAGTCCAACTAGAAGACCGAGAATACCACCAAGATTAACAATTCCCTGTAATTCTTGTTTAACAATTCCTTGAATAGCATTTTCCAGATCAGCAGGGGAAGTGGCATTCACCCGATCGCGGATTACCTGATCGATGTTGAGAATTGGGATCATTTGGGCGACTAATTTCTCTAAATCTTCCTCTAGATAACGCTCTAAAATTAACGCTAACTCTTGACTAATTACCCCTAATGATGTAGTCATTGACCCCGAAGATTGCAGACGGTTAATAATTAAATTAGCGATTTGATCCCAGTCGATCGTTTGTCCAAAATCTTGCAGAAATTGTTCGCCACTTTCTTGAATATAAATTCGCACCGTGTCTCTAGTGGTTTTACGCAATTGTCTGACGGTGGAGATAGGTAAATTTTGTAAAGAGATACTTTGTAACCAGTTTTTCAGACGATTACGCATCTCTAAAGATAGTAATAATTCTTTGATTCTGGTATTAGCTAAATCCTTTTCATCAAGGCAAAAAGTGCGTAAGCGAGCCAGGGCATTGCGTAAACCGAATAAATTGGCTACTACCCAATAGGTTCCACTGGTTTTTTCCCGAAATCCTTCATCGATAACTTGAATATTGCGATCGGTTAAAAAATCGATTAAAGCTAGACGGATAACATCAGCAGGTAAGACGGTTTCTAATAGCCAATCGGAGAATTGTCGCGCCTGTTGTTCACTGAGAGAAAATTCTAAGACTAGGCGATCAAAAATTTGATTGATCTGTTTTTCTAAAAAGTCCTGTCGTCGGGCTAAAACTTTGAGTAATTTCGCTAAAGATTCCCCGAATAAATCGTGAAGAATCGCCGCCAAAATCTCGGCGGTTTTTGCTTGCCGATCGCCTTTGATTTGTTTTAAAGCTAATTGTAACAGCCAGAGTATCGCCCCCTGTACCCTTTCCGTGTCGAGGAGTCGTTTAGCCAGTTTTTGTAGTTCCGCGGGGGTTAACAGGGAACCCATGATCGTATCCGATACCCGGACAGCTAATCGATCTTGATTGCGAGGAATTAGTCCCGGTGTGAAGGGAAGAGGATGCTTACCGATATAAATCGCCTTGTAGGGACGAAATAGCATTTTTATGGCTACATCGTTGGTAAAATAGCCAATAATTGCCCCCGCGATCGGCGGTAATATCCATGTCCAAAGAGTAGGGAGATTCAATTTAGCAGCTAAAAATAAACAGAAATGTCAGTAGGTTATTTCTTCAAGACTAACACTCCCATCAGTCCTGCTAGGAGTGGATAGTGAACAGCGCTGGAAAATCCCGACTGATAGCCTAATTTTACCTGTTCTCGGCCCTGGGGAAAGCGATCGATACTGGGACTAATATAAGCGTACTGGTCAGTGAGACCATAACGCTCGGCAGCGGGAACGACGATATGATCGAGATACCAGTTTTGGAATAATTTGGCGATGGTTTCGGTGGGTTGATGGAAGTCCAGAATCGCCGCTTTAGCGCCCGGTTTCAAGACTCGGTATAATTCCCCCAGACATTGGGCAATATCGACCACATTGCGTAATCCATAGCCAATAGTGGCACAATCAAAGCTAGAATCGGCAAAGGGTAAATTGAGGGCATCCCCTTCCATCCAGTTAATATTAGTGGAGCTAAAACGTTGACGGGCGATTTTTAATTGTTGTGGGGAAAAATCTAGTCCGATCACTTGGCCGGTTTTACCCACTTGTTTTGATAATAGGTTAGTTAGGTCGCCGCTACCACAACAGATATCGAGGGCAAAATCCCCTTTTTCGGGTTGACACCACTTGACTGTCATTAATTTCCAGACGCGGTGTAATCCTAAACTTAATTCTTGATTAAGTCGGTCATATTTGGGAGCGATCTGATCAAAAATTGCTTGTATTTCTGTGGAGTTAGGTGAGGATTGATTGGACATTTCGATAATATAGCACCAGAGAAAATCCCAGATGAAGTTACACCATTCTATCCTATCTCCGCTCACGGGGATAAGCTGTTGACCATCTATCGGAGAACTTCTGGCTGCAGTTCGATCGAGAGGCCTTCCTGGGCGAGAATAGTTGCAGGGAAAATCTTTCTTGCCTCTTCCCCAATGCAATCGAGAAAATCGTCATTATGGGCGGGATTGTGATGAAATAGAACTAACTGCTTAACTTGCGCTGCCCTAGCGATTTTGACTGCCTGCTGCCAAGTGGAATGACCCCAACCCACCTTAGAATACTTAGGATCGTTGTATTCCTCATCGGTGTAGGTAGCATCAATAATCATCACATCCGCTTGCCGAGCTAAAGCCAAAACGTTATCATCAAGGCGATCGAGAAAATGTTCAGTATCGGTGATATAAGCTGCCGATAAACCCTGCCAATTTACCCGATAACCCACCGCTTCCCCTGGATGATTTAAAGGACGAGTTTCGACGGTGACATCCCCACAGTGGACGGTTTCGCCCATTTCTAGATTATAAAATTCTAAATCGGCCTCCATAATCTGCAAAGACACAGGAAAATTAGGATGTGACATCTGATCGTCTAATCTTTGCTTTAAGGTTGCCCCGTTGGGGGAAGGAACCGCGTAGATATTAAAAGTATTGCCCCTGATAAAAGCGGGGATAAAAAAAGGAAAACCCTGAATATGATCCCAATGGAAGTGACTGAAAAATAAATGGGCTTTCGCTGGACTTTCTGCCATCAAGGACTGTCCTAGGATGCGTAACCCTGTACCACCGTCAAAAATTAATCTTTCTCTACCGACTTGCATCTCCACACAGGAAGTATTACCACCATAACGAACGGTTTCCGAACCTGGACAGGGAATACTCCCCCGTACTCCCCAAAATTTGATCTGGAAGCAGTTGTAGGGCATATCAGAAGTTCCTCTACTGGTGCTAATGGGCTAATAGATCAGATTAGCACTCTTCCAAAATCGAGGCAGTGACTTCATCCCGAAGATAACGATCTATGATTAAGGGGTGAGGATCGTCACTTTTGCAAGAGCCAAGGTATGGATTTACAGAAATTCTTAGAAAAACTGCCCCAACAGTATCAGGATTGGGGATCGCCTCTAATGTCGCCTATTTCCGAGCAATTAACCCTTTTAAGCGAAAAAACCGCCTCCTATCCCGATCGCAATCTCTTTCCCCTGCTCAATCTAGCCGTTGACTGTCTGCAACCGGACGAGGTTTACTGTCAAATTGGTTGTTTTCGTCGCGGTAGTTTAGTCGCCGCTTTTTGCAATAATAGCGATCGCTGCGGTTATGGCGTAGAAGCTTTTTTTAAATACGATCCATCGGGAGAAAAACTAACTATATTATCTGAGGATTTGGAGGATTTTCAACTATCAGAACAGATATTTTTAAGCGATCAAGAAACGGAAAACTTTTTCGATGATCTGGAAGAACTAAACAGTGAAGAAAAGCTGGGAGTTTATTACTACGATGCCGCCGAAGACTATCGATCACTCTTGATCTCCCTACTTTTAGCCAAAAACTTCTGGTCTGATTCCGCTTTAATTATCATCAATAAATGTCAGCATCCCGCGCTCCAACAGGCCATAAAAGATTTTACTAAAACCCATCCCCAAGCTCAGATAATTTTAGATTATCAAGTCGCTGATCACGGTTTGCTTGGTTTCAAAAATATTTGTTTATTAGCTTGGAATGCTCCCCCAGGTATAACAGCGCTAAAATCCCCGAAAAAACTGGTTTTAAATGTGGGTTGTGGTCCCTATAATCCCGAAGCTCTACCCCAACTATTCCGCGATGGCAATTGGCAAGAAATTCGCCTCGATATTAATACCGCTGTTAACCCCGATATTTTAGGAACGATTACCGATTTAAGTGCCGTTCCCGATAACTGCGTTGATGGGGTTTTTTCTAGTCATAATCTAGAACATATTTATCATTACGAAGTTCCCATCGCACTGGAGGAATTTAAACGCATTCTTAAACCCGAAGGCTTTTTGATGATCGTAGTTCCCGATATGCAAACTGCCGCCGAATTTGTCGCTAGAGGCGATATGGAAAATGAACCTTTATATATTTCTCCCGGTGGTCCGGTGCGAGCTTTATGGATGTTTTACGGTATGGGAACAGAAGTCCCCGGAATGCCCTATATGGCTCATAAAACTGGTTTTACCTCCCAAAATCTCAACCAGAAATTACAAGAGGCAAATTTTGCCAGGGTCGAGGTAATTCGCACGGAATTTGAGTTAGTTGCTTTTGGGTATAAATCAGAGATTGGGGATAGGGAAATGGGGGGATAGGGAAATGGGGAAATGGGGAAATGGGGGGATAGGGAAATGGGGGGATAGGGAAATGGGGAAATTTTAACTAATCCCTCAAAACTCCAAAACCCTAAAACCCCAAAACCCCAAAACCCTAAAACCCAACACACAACACTCATGTTTACTTCACGGAAGCAGAGGAAAGATTAGCAAAAATTGCCCGCACTTGTGGGGAAATTCTTTCCCTTTGATTGATTAAATAAATACTAACGAGGGTTAAAGATACCCCCACCCACTGCAATACACTTAACATCTCACCGAGGAATAAATTCCCGAAACTGAGGGCAAAAACCGGAGTTAAAAAAGTTAAAGAACTTAAACTGGTTAAATTGCCCTTGGCAGCTAAATAAAAGAATACTCCGTATGCGATCGCACTCCCAAAAACCGTGGCATAACTTAAAGCTAACCAACCATTTAAATCTATATTTTGCCATTGATGGGATTCGGTGAAACCTGAAGCTAAAAATAGCGGCAATCCTCCTAAAATCATGTGCCATCCTGTAGCGCTGACGGGATCCGCATGACGACAGACAAACCGGATTAACACTGTTCCCACCGCCATGGATAGGGAAGCCAAAAGCATGAGCATTTCGCCGCTATTTAGTAATTCCTGCCAGCTAAATTCAATATTTAACGCTTTTTGTCCAAAAAAGTCATAAAACCATTGATCGGGCAAGCCAATTAAACTAATTCCCCCAATCCCTAAACCCAATCCCAACCATCCCCAGACACCGATAACTTCTTTAAATAGCCAACTGGACATTAAAGCCACCGCTAGGGGTTGCGAGTCAATAATTACCGATCCTAACCCTGCCCCGGTGCGATTTAATCCCAATGCCAGAAAACCTTGAAAAAGAGTGCCATCCATGAGAGCAAAAAGGGCAATCCATAGCCATGCTTGCAGGGTTTTGGGCTGAGGACGACCTAAAAACCAAGCTACCATTAAAACTAACATTCCGGCGGGAACAAGGCGAATTGCCGCCATAAATAGGGGGGTGGTGTGGGGGATAACACCTTTCATCGCTACCATCGCTGTTCCCCAGAGAAAAAACGGTGAGATAAGTAAGAGGGGCGAGGATTTCTTTAAATCTAAGTTTTCCATAGGTAGCGATCGAGTTTTGTAGATAACAAATTTCCCTAATTGTATAGTAGAGACTGGGGATCAGCCCTTAATTCTCCTGACTTTCTCCTAACTGATTTTCCTCTAAATCTGTTATTGGTTTTTCTTCACTCGATCCGATCCAGATCGCAATCATTCCAGCAATAGGAATGGAGAGAAAAATACCTAATAATCCCGCAATTCTTTCGCCGATAAAGAGGGATAAAAATAAAATTACTGGGTTTAATTCTAGGGCATTGCCCATAACTTTAGGGCGAATAATATTATCTTGAATTTGTACCAAGACAACACAGACAATAAAAGCTTTAACGGCAATTGTTAGTCCCTGGGAGGTAAAAGTCAAGATAGTTACCAACAAAATGCCCAGGGTTGCCCCGATACCCGGGATAGCATCGATAACACCAAGAACACCCGCCAAAACTAGCCCATATTGAATTCCCAATAGGGAAAAACTTAAGAAACTCGTCACCGATAAAAAGAGCATTAATAACAGTTGTCCGCGAATAAATCCCAGAAAACTTTGTCGAAAAGACGTGGCAAAACGCTCCCGGTATGCTAGGGGGAGAAGTTGCAAAAAACCTCGCCAAAGTTTATCACCGTCGATGAGCATATAAACACTGATCACCGCTCCGAAAACGCCGGTAAAGACACTGGAAAAAACTCCTTGTACGACTGATAAACCCGTGGCTAAACCGGTTTGTAAGGTTCCCACCATTTTATTCAAATCTAATCGATCGAGAAAGTCTTGAAAGGGTAAAAAATCTTTTTGACCCAGGGCATCGGTAAGATTGAATAGTAGTCCTTTCCCCTGACTAATTGCTTCTAACCCTATGCCTGTGACTAATCTAAATAGGAGGATAAAAGCTACTAAGGTGGTAATAGCAATGGCTAATCCTCTCGGTAGATAACGGGATAACCAAACCACAGGATAATTTAATAGGGCAGCCAGGATTGCTGAACCAGTAAAAATAGCGATCGTCCCGTAGAAATAGTTAATTAAGACAATCAGACTCCAGCCACAGCCAAATAATAATAGATAGCGCACTAGAATCGAGTTATTCAGAGTTTTCCAAAAGGAGCTAGAAGGGGGCATAAATCAAGCCAGAAATAGGATTTTAGCATTTAGAATTGTTTTAACAAAGCTTCCCTCATGACCGAGACGGGGACGGGTTGACCTAACCAGATTTCTAGTGCGATCGCTCCCTGATTAACTAACATTTCTAACCCATCAATAATTCTTATCCCTCTAGTCTGGGCCAACCGGAGAAATTTGGTCGGCCGGGGATTATAAATCAGATCGTAGGCGATCGCAGATGGTGGTAAAAGGTCTAATAATTCTAACTCAACTGGGGATTGTTCGCCCTGGGGAGACATTCCGATGGGGGTAGAATTAATCAGGAGTTCTGTGGTGCATAGCAGCCCCTCTAATTCGTCCCAGCTATGCACTTCTAGGAGGTCATAGAGGCTTGTATTCGCCCAACTTTCTTTAAAAGGATCTAATTTCTTTTGATTGCGTCCTACCACATGAATTTCGCCACAGCCCAACTGGGCGCAAGCCACCACTACCGCCCGGGCAGCGCCGCCATTGCCTAAAATAACTGGATTCACCTGACTCCAATCTTTGTCAAGGGATTTCAAGGGTGCGAGAAAGCCATCCACATCGGTATTCGTTCCCTGCCAGCCGGTTTCCGTGCGCCAGACGGTATTAACTGCGCCCACTAGCCTTGCTTTCTCCGTAATTTGCGATAATAAGGGAATAATTGCTAATTTATGGGGAATTGTGACGCTAAAACCCTGTAGATCGATGGCGGACAAGCCAGCGATCGCCGTTGTTAAATTTTCCGACGCGATCGGGAGGGGAAGATAAACATAATTTAGCCCCAAGGCATCGATAGCGGCATTGTGCATGGGGGGAGAAAGAGTATGGCCGATGGGATCGCCGATTACGCCTAATAACTTGGTTTTTCCGTTAATAATGGTCATAAAAAAGGTGGGCTTTCCCCACCAAAGTTTAATCTCAAGGGTAGCCAATGCTCACCTTACTATACTATTTCTTGATTTCGCGGGCCATTTTCAGGAAAGGATTGATATTGTCATCGTTAGCGCGACGAACGTTATCATTAGCATCGTTAGCCTTACTATTAGCCTCGGAAGTGGCCGATTTTGCCACAATACCGTTATCGGTGACTTTGCTGACTTCCATAGAAGAAATCTGTTTAATCGATTCGCCACCCTTTTTATTTGAGGCAGTTTTCGGGAAAGTACGTCGGATCGTGATCGGTGTCCGCATAAAGTCGATATTACCGAGAGTTTTAGCGTCATCGGGTTCCAAGTAAAAAGCCTCTTTCGGTTCCGGTGCGCTCATATCCATTGGTTCATCGACGTATTTCGTCTTATTGCCAAACAGGCCAAAGAATCCAGCCATTTTCTTGCTCTCCTAAATAAATATATCTACCATAAATTGCTGCTGATTGTTAAATAATATCAATATTTATGACAAAAAGCTAGGTAGGGTTGGCTGAATAATCGTAAAACCCTTTAAAAATAAAGCTTTTGACCTGTTAAAATCCGATGTTCATGCTGCGAAAATCGGATTGGGACTCTCAAAAACCTTGCATTATCCTTCTTGTAGTATATAAGTTAGTACAAAAAGAGAGGGCAACAAAGGCAAGGGGGGGGGTTAGATATGTGTAATTAATTTTGCTTAGGTACTTAATAATTTAAGAGTTACTAATAATTGCTGATTGTCGGTATTTCTGCAAATGTGAGATTCACTCCTGAGATTTCTGTCTTAGAATGGATTGGTGTCACCTTACCGCCGCAGGATTGCTGATGATGAAAAGAGGGTTTTGGTTTGTCGTCGGGTTAGTAGTAACAATAATTCTGCTTCCTTCCCTAGTTCTTTCTAATTCCATCGGTGAACAGGGAATTTATGCCGATCGCTTGCGGGCAGAACCCTATAATTTATTAGGGAGAAAAATTGCCATCGGTCAAGTGGAAATCGGCCGACCGGCTCAGTTCGGTTATGATAAAGTGGCAGCTTGGCAGCCTCCCTATAAATTAGCCGGTGTTTTTTTTCGCGATCAAATTGCCAAACCCAACACCTATCTAGATAATCACGCCGCTATGGTGGCAACGATGATGGTAAGTGATGATAAAAAAATCCCCGGAGTGGCCCCGAACGCGAGATTATATTCGGGGGCGGTGGGTTCTTTGCGACGCGGCGGACAACCAGAAGAATGTCTTACCAGTCAAAATATTGCCCGACAAAATAGCGGTGATGTCCGCGCAATTAACTTTAGTTTTGGGGAATCTTTGCAAAGAGATCAGCGACAGGAACCAAAATTAGATGGTCAAGCTTTATTAACTCAATGTGTTGATTGGTCATCGCGAGTTGATGATGTTCTTTATGTAATTGCCGGTAATCAAGGGAAGGGAGGAATTCCCATTCCCACCGATCATTTTAACGGCATTACTACCGCTTATACAGCCCAAAGAGAAGGAAAATTCACTAAAGTTGATTTTGCTAATATTAGTGCTTTGCCAGTGGGTATTGGCCGCAGTTTAATTAAACGGGAAATTAATGATGGTTCGCGGCGATCAATTAATTTAGTTGCCCCCGGTAATAAAATAGAGCTTTATGACCTCAAAGGTAAATTAAATACTGTTAGTGGCACCAGTTTCGCCGCTCCCCATATTACAGCATCCGTGGCACTTTTACAAGAATACGGCGATCAACAAATTAATCAAAAAAATCCCCATTGGAGTCTCGATTCTCGTCATCATCAAGTGATGAAGGCAATCATACTTAATTCTGCCGATAAAATTAAAGATAAGGGCGATGGGTTAAGGTTAGGGATGAGACGGACGGTTTTAACTAAAGACCAAAAAACTTGGTTAGACTCCGATGCGTATAAAGACCCGAAAATTCCTTTAGATATGCAGATGGGGACGGGCCATCTTAACACTTTTCGCGCCTACACACAGTTTAGTAATGGTCAATGGTCAGCCACAGAATCTATTCCTGCCATTGGTTGGGATTACGGTGCAGTTAACGCTAATGGTTATCAAGATTATGCCCTAGAGAAGCCATTAAAAGCTAATAGTTTTGTTTCGATAACTTTAGCTTGGGATCGTTTGGTAGAACTAATTGATACTAATCGCAATAATCTCTATGATCTCGATGAAAGTTTCCGAGATCGTGGACTGAATAATTTAGATGTTTATCTTTTACCTGTCCAAGAGGATAATAATGATAAATACACTTGTTCTTCCCTAAGTGATAGTGATAGTTTAGAGCATATTTTTTGTTCTATTCCCATCTCTGGAAAGTATAAAATTCGGGTTCAATATCGTCAACAAGTTAACAGTAAAGAACAACCTTTTGCTCTCGCTTGGTGGACGGTTCCCGAATAATAAATAATGATAGTAAGTAGGTAGGGTTTGCAGCAAAAAGTTTATTGGTGGGGTTAGGCTTCGGCCTCTTGCCTCTCCTCATAACTAGCCTGTACTCAACGGATTTAGTATTAGAATAACAGAATGACCTCGTACACCGGGAAGCGGAACCCTTTGTAATCGCCTCTGGAAAGTGCAAGGTTTTTGAGTCCCTCGGATCGATTTTTCAACCTTTATTTTTTGCACTTTTTTGGCTAAAAAAGTGCAAAACCTTTTTCTAGCAAAGCTTTCAATGATATTTAGTCAACCCTACTTACTTAATAAAGCTGACAGAAACGGCTAAAAATATTTCTGAGCTTATTTGAATTAATAGCAACTATAAATGATGAATTTAAATTACTGGCTAATGAAATCCGAACCCGATGTCTATAGTATCGAGGATTTAAAAAAAGATCGTCAAACTATTTGGGATGGAGTGCGAAATTATCAAGCGCGCAATTTTCTCCGTCAGATGAAACGGGGTGATTTAGCCTTTTTCTATCATTCTAATACAACCCCGCCGGGGATTGTCGGTTTAATGCGCGTAGTGGAAACCGATATGATCGATCCCACACAATTCGATCGCAATAGTCCCTACTATGATTCTAAATCCTCTCCAGATTCTCCGCGCTGGTGGACGGTTAAAGTTGAGTTCGATCGCCTTTTTCCCCAACTGCTGCCCCTGGGAATTTTAAAACAAAATTTTACCGCCGATGAATTATTATTAGTAAGGACAGGAAATCGTCTGTCAGTGATGCCTGTTAATCAAGCGATCGCAACAAAAATTCTCGCTTTAGTCGCTCGTCAAGGAGTATAAACTGTGAACCAGAAAGATGCTATTAATTTACTTTCCCTGATTGGGGGATTATTGGTCACTATTGTCATTTTAGCGGCCTTTAATGCCTATGTGATCATCACCCCTGGACAAGCGGGGGTTTTAAGTGTTTTAGGAAAGGCTAAAGATGGGGTTTTATTAGAGGGATTACACTTTAAACCTCCCTTTGTCTCTAGTGTCGATATCTACGATCTTACGGTGCAAAAATTTGAAGTTCCTGCCCAAAGTTCCACTAAAGATTTACAGGATCTATCCGCTAGTTTTGCAATTAATTTTCGTCTCGATCCAACTCAAGTAGTGGCCATTAGAAGAACCCAAGGAACCTTACAAAATATTGTTGCTAAAATTATTGCCCCTCAAACCCAAGAATCCTTTAAAATTGCCGCCGCTAAAAGAACCGTAGAGGAAGCAATTACCCGACGCAGTGAATTAAAAGAAGACTTTGATAATGCCCTATCAACTCGGTTAGAAAAGTATGGTATTCTAGTTTTAGATACCAGTGTGGTAGATTTGAATTTTTCTCCGGAATTTGCTCGGGCCGTTGAAGATAAACAAATCGCAGAACAACGCGCCCAAAGAGCCGTTTATATTACCCAAGAAGCAGAACAACAGGCCCAGGCAGAAATTAATCGCGCTAAAGGGAAAGCTGAGGCACAAAGACTATTAGCAGAAACTTTAAAGGAACAGGGAGGAGGATTAGTTTTACAGAAAGAAGCGATCGAAGCTTGGCGCGAAGGTGGAGCGCAAATGCCCCGGGTTTTAGTTATGGATGGAGCGGGAAAAAATAGCGTACCATTTTTATTTAATTATAGTGATTCTTTTTCAGAAAATACCCCCTAAATTCCGGTCTATTTAGCTGTATTATTTTCTCAAGATACAGTCTTTCCCATCAAGAGCAAGTGTAACCTTAATTTGGTATCGACGACCAGCGATCGGCTCCCGAAAACGAAAACTTTGTACCTCACCATTAAGATAACTGTTATCAGTTTTGTTGAGAAATGTGTAGAGTTGGAGCCGACCCTTGACTGGAACCCAAGCTCTCGTGATAACTTGTAAAGGAGTTATCGACAAGACACCATCAGCTAGACAACCCTCCCAGTTTCTCTATGTTTCATCCTAACCAATCGGAAACCCGTGAAGATATCCGCGAGTATGTAGCTCAACTACAACTTCACATGGCTTTACAAGCTCGTAATCTCGTCCCCAGTCTGACTAATACTAGCGATAGTCGCGAGAAACTGCTGCAGGATACCCAAGCAACCATCGAAAAAATCGTTTCCCGTCATTTCTAGTTAACCGATTTTACCCCAGTCACTTTTTTTATCATTTTAAAATTGAAAATTAACAGGGATAGGAAAGCCTTGTAAACGCACGATCATGGCTAAAATTGTCGGTGTTCATGGTATCGCGCAAGAATTTAGGGGTAGCCACACGATTTCTGCTGAGTGGTTGCCAAGTCTCAAGGATGGATTGAAGCTCGCGGGAACCGAGTTAGAGTCCGATACTGATTTTCGTTGCGCGTTTTACGGAGATATTTTTCGGGGAAAATCGAAAGCGATCGGTATCGCGAACTACGATGTTAATGATATCGATTCCGATTGGGAAAAAGAATTACTCCAGTCGTGGTGGCAAGAAACGGAACGAGTGGAAAATAATCATCCCAATGCAGATAGCCTTTTGAGAGAAAAATCTACCCCAAAAATTATCCAGAGAGCTTTGTCGGGGTTAAGTGAATCTCGGTTTTTCGGTAGCATTGCCGAGAAATTGGTTATTTTTTATCTTAAGCAAGTGGGGAGCTATTTACACGATCAAAAGCTAAAACAGCAGATTCAAAAGCGAGTGATAGAATCTATCGATGAAGATACGCGGGTACTTGTAGCTCATTCTCTCGGTTCGATCGTCTGTTACGAAACTTTATGTCAGCATCCAGAATGGCCGATTAAAGTCTTTGTCACCCTCGGTTCTCCTTTGGGGATAAGACAATTAATTTTCGATCGACTGCAACCATCCCCCCACAATAACCTGGGGTGCTGGCCCGGAAATGTGGAAAGATGGGTGAATATCGCGGACGATGGCGATGTGGTGGCGTTGACAAAGGAACTCAACCCTTTATTTGAGGGAACTGTCGAGGATAAGCTAGTTTATAATGGTAGCGAGGCTCATGATGCTAAAAGGTATCTGACGGCGGTTGAAACCGGCGAAGCGATTCGATCGGGGTTAATCGATTGATGGGTAATGGTATGGATGAAGAAATCAAGTATTATCTAATCGCTTGTGGGACAAAGGATTACAAGAACTTAGACCCTGACAAGCAATTACCCAGCGTCGAGACGGATTTAGAATTGGTAGTCGATCTGTTTACTCGTGATTTTGGATACCAGCGAGTGTTAACCGATTTAGATATTAATCCGAAAAAAGACGAAATTCCTCTCAAATTTGCTCAATGGCTTCAACAAAATTGCCGTGAAACCGATATTGTCATTTTTTATTATTCCGGTCACGGCGAGTATATACTGGGGGATAGACATTATCTTTTACTGGAGGATACCGATCCTAAACTAATTGGACAAACGGCTCTATCGACCGAAGATTTAGTTCGTCCTCTCAATAATGATGGGGTTCGGATAGCGCAGATACTGTATATTATCGATACCTGTTGCTCGCAAATGGGAGCGGTGGAAGTTACAAAATTCGCTGCTGGCTCGATCGGGATATATCGATCGAGCAAAGAAAAAAATATTGCCGTTCACACGATCGCCGCTTGTCGTGCCAAACAAGAGGCTAAAGAGAGTGTATTCTCTACCGTTTTGGCAGCAGTTTTGAAAGATTTTTGTCAACAGTCTCGTAATCGATATATTTCCCCCGGTGAAATTGTAGGCAAAGTTAATGAAAAAATTCCCGACTCAATGCCACAAGACGTTGTACATAACCTCACGGGATCTGAAACGGTTGCAAAATTTTTTCCAGTTATTCCTAAAACGATACGAACTTGGGAAGAAAAACGCCTTGAATTGACAGAAGAATTATTGAATGAATTTAAAAAACATTTATCAAAAAATTTACTTTTTATCAATTCATTTTTATTAAATAGTAAATTTTTAGAAGAGTTTATTCTGAACGATCTAGAACTTAAAGAACAATTAAAAAAATTATCAAACAAGCCGGTTATAGAGGGTATCTGTCCTCTCATAGCTTGTTCCGATTGGTGTCGAACTAGGTTATTAGAAGAAGATAGGATTAACCCGTCGATTGATGCTATCGAAGCTTGGCAGTCTAGGGTTATTAAGTATCGAGAAAATGCGGATTTAGATAAAATACAAAATGAAGTCAGGCAGTCCTGGGAAAAATTCAAGGAACGTATTAATCGAGAAGAGCTGAGACTTCAAATTGAAATAGAACAGGATCTCGATAAAGATAATAATACTGGAAGGGTGTTCAACTCATTTCACTTAAGAATGAATCTTTGGATTAAAAGTCAACATCGCCCCTTAGGAAGATTTGCTGAAAACGAAAAAATTGAATTAAATAGCGAAATAGAATCTTGTCCAGAAAGTCAGACATTTCTCGCTAATTTAATTCGCAAAGCTCGTTATAGTTTGCCGAACAAAGTAAAGCTAAATCTCGAAATTTTTCTGCCAATAAAAGTTTTAAAATACCCTCTGGAAGAATTTCAATTTAAGCGGGGTACAATGTGGAGATCCCTAGGATACGAGTATCCTGTTTTTATTAACTCCTTCGATCGCTATTTCGATGAAGATTTCCGAGAGATACGCGACGAGATCGAGGAGATCAAGAGAGCTTTATGGGAAAATAATAGCGATCTTGACTGGGAACATTACTACATCGGAACGGAACCATCGATCGACGATCTGGAATATATCGTGGAATCCCTGCCGATCGCCGTCTGGAGTCGAAACGCCAACCAACCGATGACAGATAACGATCTAAAACCCTCGGAATGGAGAAACTGGCCTGATAAGACCAAAGAATTACGCAGAAACAAGCGAAAAATCGCCCTTTTCTGGGACGATCTATACCCCAAACCCTCCCCGAGACCGAGACCTCTAAACACGAGAGTGGTGGAATCCAATGGCCAATAAACCAGTTACCAAACCAGAAGACCTTCGCATCTATCGGGGTTTGACCCTGAGTGCCGATAGTTTACCCACACCCAAAGAACAAAGAAAACACCTCGATCGCATCCCACCGCCACCTCCTTGGCGCAGTTTTAGCCTGTCCCCGGAAGAATGGACAAAAGCGGCGAAATCGCAGGAAATACCGCCCGAACAGGGAAAAATCGACCCTAGGGCTTTAGGATTCGTCGCGGATAGGAAAGCGGTGGAATTGGTAAACGCTGCCCTCTGTTTGCGTCGTCCCCTACTGATTGAGGGCAACCCCGGCGCCGGCAAGACTTCCCTGGCCTACGCAGTGGCGCGGGAATTGGGATTACCCGGCCCCTACCGTTGGTCGATCGTTTCTCGCACCACCCTTAAAGAGGGTCTTTATGCCTACGATGCGATCGGACGGTTACAGGAAGCTTCCCTACAAAGACAGAAAGTGGGAGAGGGGGGAGAGTACGAGGAACCAGATATCGGCAGCTATCTAAGATTAGGTCCCATGGGGATGGCTTTTAAACAATCCCTTCCCGGACGACCGGCGGTGCTGCTAATTGATGAGATCGATAAAAGCGACATCGATATGCCTAACGATCTCCTCCATATTTTCGAGGAGGGATTTTTTGAGATCCCAGAATTGACACGATTAAAAACCGGCGACCAATCGGTTCTTCCCTATCGCGGTCAACAGGAGGACAGCGAGGAAAAAATCCCGATCGATCGAGGTTGTGTGTCTTGTCAGGAGTTCCCCCTAGTATTCATGACCAGTAACGAGGCCCGGGAGTTTCCCCCCGCTTTCCTGCGTCGATGTTTGCGTTTAAGACTAGAACAACCCGATAACGAGGATGATTTCTATCGGATACTAGAGCAACGTTTCCCCCCGGAGAGCCTAAATCAATTGGACGAACCGGCCAGAAAACTAATCCGGGAATTTCTCGATCGAATCAAACGCAAAGACAAACTAGCCACCGATCAACTGCTCAACGCGGTCTATCTGTTACTACAGGGAAACGACCTCACCGCCACCGATCGCCAATCGCTGCTAGACACCCTCTTTAAATCCTTGCAAGGGTAGGGGGAGAGATGGAAGGGAAAAAAGCCATCTGGTGGGAAGACGAGAGGGAAATGGCAGAACTGATCTGGTGCGCTGCTTACCTCGATCGAATTATCGCGCCTTGGTCGATCGAGCAGTCTGAACATTCGGAAGCAACCTCATCTAATGATAAGGAAGATAACCGGTCATCCGGCAGCGGTGAAGAAACCCCTCCCCCCGGAGCGATCGAGTCAACGATTCCCGTTGTCCATCCCGAAAACATCGATCGCTCGATGCAGACCTCCCAGAAGCGCGATTCGGTCGAGAGCGATCGTTCTTCTCCCGTTCGCGTCCCCGATCCCTTTCCGATACCCGAACCCACCGCCATCAGTAAGGCAATTCTCCCCCTAGCGCGTCGCGTGCCTGGATTACGGGCCGACGAGTTGGATATCGAGGTTACAGTGGAACGGACGGCCGAAGCGGGGGGATTACCGATGCTCGTTTTCCGACCCCCCCTAGAACGTTGGTTAGAGGTTCACCTGTTGATCGATCGCTCTCCCCCGATGGAATTTTGGGGAGATCTAGCGGGGGGAATGACCACCCTCTTCCGTTGGCAAGGCTTTTTTAGGGATGTGCGGGTTTGGTGGTTCCAGACGGGTGAAAATGAAGCTCGTTTGCTTTCCGGTGCGGGGCAAATCGAACGGAACCCTCGCAGTCTGGTTGCACCCTCTGGAAACCGACTTTTTATCGTCCTAACCGATACTTTGGGGAAAGCTTGGCGATCGGGGTCTGCCTTTGCCACCCTAGCGGATCTGGGCAAAGAACACCCCGTCACCATTGCTCACATTTTCCCGCAGGAGCTATGGCAACGAACCGCTTTAGAGGGGGCGATCCTTCGGCCTTTGATTGCACCGGGGCCCGCTTCTGCCAATGCAATACTGCAAGTGGGGGAAAAACTCCGCACGAAGCAGATTCTCTATCGGTTCCCCATTTTCAATCTATCCCCTGCTCACTTTGCAACCTGGGCGAAATTTATCGCTGGGAGCGGTGGTAACTCGATTCAGGGGGTTTTAATGGGAGCAACCACTGCGGGGGTGAATATGGGTGAAACCGGAGAAGAAGAAGCAGCCGCTCCGGAAGCGGAATCCCCGGAAGAGTTATTGAGAGGCTTTTTAATCGATGCCAGTCCCTTGGCCCGAGAACTGGCTAAAGTGCTGGCGGCCGTTCCTCTGATTCCTCCGGTGATGCGATTGGCACAGCGGCGATTTTTACCCGATAGTAAACATTGGCATCTAGCGGAGGTCTTTTTTAGCGGACTGGTCGAAAAATCTACCTTTAGTCCGGAGGGAGCGACGGTTCCGGATGCTTGGTACGATTTTTACCCCGGCATTCGTCAGCTACTGTTGGCAGATAGTGCCGCTAGACGCACGATCGATATTTGGCGCGGCATCGGCGATTATATTCGCGACCATTACGGCGAATTTCGCGATTTTTCGGCTCTAATCCCCAATCCACAGGGTTCTCTAGCGGATGCAGTCAGCGATCGCTCTCTCTATTTCGCTGAGGTGGACGCGGCTGTTCTCCGCACTTGGGGGGGAGAGTACGCCGATATCGCCCAAAACATCGAGGAGAGAGTGAGGCAGCGAAAACAGGAAATCTTGACCCCGGAAAAACTCCTAAAATTCGCCTTCGAGACCCTATACGTCGATAAACGGGGAGAAATTACCAAAAGAGAATCCCGGGAGGCCTACTACTACCAAGAACCCCTAGGGGAGGGCATCGAACCCCTGACCATGGTTGCTATCCCGGGGGGAACTTTCCTGATGGGTTCACTGGGAGAAAAGTACGATTTGAAGTCTGAAAAACCCCAACACCTCGTGAGCGTCAGTGCTTTCTACCTGAGCCAGACTCTGATTACGCGGGCGCAATGGCGGTTCGTGGCCACCCTACCGAGGGAGGGAAAAGACCTCGATCCAGACCCCGCGCGCTTTAAGGAAAGTGATAACAACCCCGTCGAGTGCGTGAGTTGGTACGATGCGATCGAATTCTGCGCCCGTCTGTCCCGTCACACGGGAAAAAATTACCGTTTACCGAGCGAGGCCGAGTGGGAATACGCTTGTAGAGCGGGAACAACCACCCCCTTCCACTTTGGCGAGACGATCACGGCAGAACTGGCGAATTACAATAGTTCAGAGGTCTATCAACAAGAAAAGGCGAAAAAATCCCCAAAGAAAACCACCCCCGTCCGCTCCTATCCCCCCAACGCCTTTGGGCTGTACGATATGCACGGGAATGTTTGGGAGTGGTGTTTAGATCCGTGGCACGGTGATTATCAAGGCGCACCGCCTACAGACGGGAGCGTTTGGGACGAAAAAAATATTGATAATCGTTATCAAAATTTATTAAATAGTATAAATAAACTCTTGACGGATAACCGAGCTTCTGTATTGCGGGGCGGTTCTTGGTTCGACAATCCACCTTACTGCCGTTCTGCTTTCCGCCTCATCAGCAGCCGCCGCGTCAGCAACGTCGTTTTTCGGGTGGTGTGCGGTGCTGGGAGGACCCTGTAACCCTTTTCTCTTTTTTCCCTTTTTTCCCTCATTCCCTTTTCTGGAATTTTTTTGGGCAGGCTATGGTACAAGTGTATTAGTTTAGGGGTGGTTAATTATCTAGGGTTTGCTGTTCCCGGGTCCTGTAGTAACGCACAGAAAACGGGTTTCTCCGAGAAACCCGTTTTCTACTCATGCACTCATGCAAAAAGGGGAATAAATAATCAGTCTTTAATAACTGGATTTAAGTAGCTGGTTATAATTAAATTAAAAATGGATTTTAGGTTCGATCCCCCCTTAGGGACTTGCGTGGGAATAATATCCCAATCGATCGGAGGGCGCAAGCTTTGCTCTCGTAACTGTTTTACCGTCTCTTTTAGCCATTGATTATAATCAGTTTCGTAGGCAGTTGACGACATAATTTAACTCTCCATAGAAAATTACTTAAATGGCTCTCTAAGTAGGTAGGTGTTAAAAGTTCTCAGAAACCCCCCTTATCAAGGGGGGCAGGGGGGATCGAACCCACAATCCATCTTTAATTTAATTATAACCAGCTACTTATCTAGGGTTGGCTGAATAAATCTACTTTTCTTGCACAGGAGAATGACGGTCAGGAAATTCTAGCCAATATACTCTATCCCCGTCTATTAAGAAATATCACAAGAAACATGGGTAGATTAAGAAAGGTTAATCGGTGTATCCATTGATAGATAGGGGTTTTCGGCTTTAATAGTATATATATAATAAGTACCTAAGCAAAATTAATTACACATATCTAACCACCTCTTGCCTCTTGCCTCTTGCCTCTTGCCTATCTTCACTAGGAAATTAATTTTGCACGACTACTTAAGTGAATTCAGATATATATAAAAAACTGGCGATTACGATTCACGACGGTTTTAGTAATGTATAATGTAATGTATATACTTCAACCAGCTATGGTCAGCAAAATCCGCAAGCAAATTTATATCGAAGCCGAGCAGAATAATTTACTGAAAGAGAAAGCCCGACAGACGGGACTGAGTGAGGCCGAGATCATCCGACAGGCGATTGACCAACACATAATTTCCCTCAACGTTGACCCTGAGCGAAGCCGAAGGGTCAACTCTCCCACCCCGAATTTGAGCGCTTGGGAGCGAGAAAAGGCCTTTATCGCCAGTCTCGAAAACCGCCCATCACAACCGGGAAAAAGGGATTGGCGAAGGGAGGATCTCTATGAGCGATAGAGTCCTGCTCGATACCCGACACCCTGCCCCCACGAAAAACTTTTTGCCGCAAACCCTATCTAGGAGAAGCCGAATTTTGTTCAAAAGTTAACTCCTCTAAGACTTCCGCAACCAACTTGCCGTTGGCTAAACGCTTTAAACTTCTAATCTGAATATTTACTTGGGGAGTTTCTTCTAACTGTTGGATCAAAAAATCTGCATATTTGATTATTGCCTCACGCGCCGCATTTTTTTTAGTCCAAACTTGCGCCATTTCTAACATATTAGTAACTCCAATAAAGAATCACCCTCAAGATAACAAATCGAGCGCAATTGTCGATGATAGCTGAGATTCTATCACTTGATGACCGAGACTAACCGGCCGAGCATTTCCCTCTACTGGGGCGCAATAACGGGGAATTGGGCTAGAAACGAGGCTAATATGACGGTCACTCACCGCTAATCCATGGGTAGGATCATAACCTTTCCAGCCGCCCCCCGGCAAATACACCTCTACCCAAGCGTGTAAATGTCTTTCTTCTTGGTCTAAATCCCCTTCTTGATAGCCACTGACAAAACGGGAAGCCAATCCCACACAGCGACACACATCCATAAATAAAACCACAAAATCGCGACAGGAACCCTGCTTATTTTTCCAAGTGTTTCCGGGTAGGTAGGGTTCCCCGGTAAGACGAATAATTTGCTGACAATTTCGGTAAATTTTGTCATTGAGATTAAACAGGAAAGATAGCACCTGTCCCTCAGTTTCCTGCATAATTTCTTGGGCTAATGCTGCCATATCAGGGTCATTATTTAACCCATAAAATTGTCTATAGGGTTGTAATTGACTGTGGAGAGAAATGGGATAATCAAAGGGTAAACAGGTCGCCCAAGGTTCTAACAAATACTGGAAAGGATTAACCCCATGGGTTTCTACTTCACTGACCACATCAATCAATAATTCTTCCGTCGGTTGATTAAACCAAATTTGTAAACAAGAATTGCCATCGAGGTCGATAATATTAGTTATTGTTAAAGGTTCTGGGTTAATCTTGAGGGTAAACTCTCGCAAAGTTTGCCCACCATCGGATTTTGGTCGCAAGCGCAGCAGATGGGGCGATAAAATCACGGGTTGATTATAGAAATAGTTGGTTTGATGCCGAATGTGATAACGCATTAAGTTGTTAATTGGGATTGATATTGAAAGTTATTTACTGGCAGAGGTGGGGCAAGTTCGGGATTAAAAACAAAGAAAGTTTCTGTCATTTTTATTCCCACATCATTAACTCTTTTTTGAATATGGTCGAGGAATTCATGTAATCCCATTTCAATAATATCCTCGATAGTTAGATAACTCATTTCCGCACAAAGTCGCCCTAAACTTCTTTCTACGGAATTACCCCAAGTTCCTATGGGAGTCCCAGTAACTTGATGCAAACAGTGGTCTAATTCCCGCAGACAAAAGTGAATTGAACGAGGAAATTCTCGATTAAGAATTAAAAATTCGGCCACGTCACTAGGAGTAATCCGTCGTTGACATTTACGATACATTTCGTAGGCACTTACGGACCGCAGTAAAGCAATCCATTGAATTTGGTCTAGAGAAGTTCCCACCCATTGAGCGGAAGGCAAGAGATAATAGTATTTAACATCAAGAATTCTGGCGGTTTTATCGGCGCGTTCCTGTAATCTTCCCATAACGCCAAAATGCCAACCTTCATTATGAGTCATCGTCGCATCCATCACCCCCGCAAAACGGTGACTAGCCAATTTAACTTGAGTAAAAAAGTTAGGTAAAGTAGTTTGAGGATGGTAAGAGGAAGCATCTTTTACCATCAAGAAAAAACCATTAACCTGTTCCCACATTTCCGAAGAAATAATCTCGCGAACTGACCGAGCATTTTCTCGCGCCCAGCGCAAACAAGAGATAATTGAATTACTATATTCCGTGTCAAATGTCAAGAAATTGATCACATTTTCTGCGGTGGCTGTGCCGTAACGTTCCTTGAATTGTTCTAAATCTCCCGTGGTTAAAACCAAAGGTTCCCACTGTTGCAAAACACTGGTGGGAATATCTAACATTAAATTAAGATTAACATCCATAAACCTGGCGACATTTTCCGCCCGTTCAATATAGCGATTTAACCAATAAATTGAATCAGCAACTCTACTAAGCATAATTAACTGGGAAAAAGTGAAAAGGTAAGGGTGGGTTACTAACCCACCAAAATTTTGATTATTGTCCTTATTACCTGGTTAAAACCCAAGTGTCTTTACTGCCACCACCTTGAGAAGAATTAACCACTAAAGAACCCTTTTTCAAAGCTACGCGAGTTAACCCCCCGGGATGCACGTAAATTTCATCGCCACGATGGAGAATATAGGGACGTAAATCCACATGACGACCTTCAATCTCCGTGTCAATTAAAGTGGGAACCCTAGAAAGACTTAACACCGGTTGAGCGATATAATTGCGGGGATTAGCGGCAATGCGTGGGGCAAATTCTTCTCGTTCTTTCGAGGTAGCTTGGGAACCGACTAACATTCCATAACCTCCCGATTCATTGGCAGCTTTCACAACTAATTTATCGAGATTATTTAAGACATAATCTAAGTCCTTTTCTCGCCAACAAAGATAGGTAGGAACGTTATTTAAAATCGCTTCTTCTCCCAGATAATAACGAATCATATCGGGGACAAAAGCATAAATAACCTTATCATCAGCGACTCCCGTACCAGGGGCATTAGCTAAAGCGACGCGGCCTTCCTGAAAAACTTTTAATAATCCGGGTACACCTAACATCGAATCGGGACGAAAAACCGCCGGATCTAAAAAGTCATCATCGAGGCGACGATAGACCACATCTACCCGTCTTAATCCCTTGGTGGTTTTCATTTGTAGATAACCATCAAAGACGACTAAATCACGCCCTTCCACTAATTCTACCCCCATTTGTTGGGCGATAAAAGAATGTTCAAAGTAGGCAGAATTATAGGTTCCGGGGGTCAAAACCACCACGGTGGGATTAGGTAATTGGAGCGGGGCTAAATTAAGGAGAGTTTCCAACAGATGGGAAGGATAATCATCTACTGGTTTAACATTCATGGTCTGGAAAATATCGGGGAAAGTGCTTTTCATTACCCGACGATTTTCGAGGACATAGGAAATACCGGAAGGAACCCGCAAATTATCCTCTAAAACGTACCATCGACCATCTTTATCGCGGACTAAATCGGTTCCCGTGATGTGACACCAGATACCTCCAGCCGGTTTCAGTCCCAGACAGGGTTTCAGAAATCCCGTCGCCGAGGCGATTAATTCGGGGGGAATAATGCCATCTTTAATGATTAACTGGTCATTGTAGATATCGGAGAGAAAAAGATTGAGAGCTTTGATGCGTTGTTTCAGGCCTCTTTCTAAATAATCCCAGTCCTCAGCCGAGACAATTCGGGGAATAATATCAAAAGGAAAGATTTTTTCTACCCCTTGATTGTCGCTATAGACATTGAAAGTCACCCCCAATTCAAACAGGGCCGACTGGGCGGTTTCCCGGTGTTGTTGAAGTTCTTGGGGTGGCAGATTCTGCAACCATTTGATTAAAGGGGACGAGTGGGGACGAGGTTGACCATCATCTAAGAATAGTTCGTCGTAGAAGCCTTCGGGATCGTAGGTATTTAATAGCACGCTGACCTCATTTCATACCTTACCTATTCCCAGTGTCGGACAATTGGCCTGATTTTTTGTAGTCTAGGAGACATTTTAAGGGAAATTTTAGGAAGTTACGTTTTTTGAGGCTGGCGATCGCCGATTGATCCCCACCGGTGGAGAAACCTGACAAGAGCGAGAATTAGCCCTGAAAACTGTGTTACATTTTTTAAAGGTCACACCTTAAATCTTTCATTTTTCTTACTGGTTACGCGATGTTTACCAAACAAGTAACGGATTCTAAAGCCTATCAATGGTTTGAGGAACGCTTAGAAATTCAAGGGATCGCTGATGATATCAGCACCAAATACGTTCCCCCCCACGTTAATATCTTCTACTGTCTGGGTGGTATCACCCTTGTGTGCTTCGTGATCCAGTTTGCCACTGGTTTCGCCATGACCTTCTACTACAAACCCACCGTAGCAGAGGCCCTCTCCTCCGTACAGTACATCATGAACGAAGTTAACTTTGGCTGGTTAATTCGTTCTATCCATCGCTGGTCCGCCAGTATGATGGTCTTAATGATGATCCTGCACGTTTTCCGCGTCTATCTGACCGGTGGCTTCAAAAAACCGCGTGAATTAACCTGGGTGACAGGGGTTGTCTTGGCCGTGATCACCGTTAGCTTCGGTGTCACCGGTTACTCCTTACCCTGGGATCAGGTGGGTTACTGGGCGGTTAAAATTGTTTCCGGTGTACCTGCTGCTATTCCCGTCGTCGGTGATCAACTCGTCACCCTGATGCGCGGTAGCGAAAGCGTCGGTCAAGCAACTTTAACCCGTTTCTACAGCTTACATACTTTTGTACTACCTTGGTCGATCGCGGTCTTCATGTTGCTACATTTCTTGATGATCCGTAAACAAGGCATTTCTGGGCCTCTATAATTCAGAAAAATATCTCTGTCGATCCGAAATCATTTTTAGGAGACATTATCCATGTCCACATTAAAAAAGCCCGATCTCAGCGATCCCGCTCTCCGCGCTAAGTTGGCTAAAGGTATGGGTCACAACTACTACGGTGAACCCGCTTGGCCTAACGATCTGCTCTATGTCTTCCCGGTGGTTATCTTCGGTACGATCGGACTCTGCACTGGTTTAGCGATTATGGATCCCACCATGATTGGTGAACCTGCCGATCCTTTCGCTACTCCCCTAGAAATTCTGCCGGAGTGGTATCTTTATCCCGTTTTCCAAATTCTCCGTATTCTTCCTAACAAACTCTTAGGTATTGCTTGCATGGCTGGCGTTCCCCTAGGCTTGATGTTAGTTCCTTTTATTGAAAGCGTCAATAAATTCCAAAATCCTTTCCGTCGTCCCGTCGCTACCGCTATCTTCCTATTTGGTACTGTGGTCACGATTTGGTTAGGTATTGGTGCCACTTTCCCCATCGATACATCTTTAACTCTCGGTTTGTTCTAAGTTACTGAACTCTGGCAGTTTTTTGCCCACGCTTGTGATTCCTGACTTTGGAAGAGCGATCGTGGGCAATTTTAGTTTTGATTTGTTCTATCGGGTAATTTGTTGTACCAAAGCGATAACATCACTGCGACTGAGTTTTTCCTTACCTAATGCTAGGACTTCGAGAGTGCCATGGGCTAAAGCGAGGGGAATCTTACAAAAATCGAGTGCTGGCCCTTTCGGCAGCGATTGAGTGTAATAATCGGCTAATTTCAGATTACGACGGGCATAACTATGAATATCACTCATTGTCCAACCCTGGGGCAGAAAACTTACCCCCCGGCGCCGATCCTCCCCGTGGTTGCGAGCAATATTGACCGCTTGTAAACCCCGACCAAAACCGATGGCATAACTACGATTAGTTTCGGTCCCGTCGTACCAATTCCAGAGGTCAGACAGCAATAAACCCACAGCACCAGCCACACTAAAGGTATATTGATCTAATTGCACTTCTGTGCGAATATCCCAGTTATTGCTGGCCCAGTAGGCCATGCGATCGGCCATGGCCGCCGTGGCATCCCAAACCCGGGGGGCGATCGAATCCGGTGCTAACAGGGCCCATTCGCCAATTCTCAGGGTTACTTCTGGCAAAATCTCCCGATGGACTAAGCCAAAAGTAAAATCCTCTTCGGTAGAGTTTTCAGTACCTGCTTGTAAATTCAGGCTAATTTGTCTTAATATCTGAGATTTACTGAAGTTATCTAGGTCGGGATGGTCTTCTACTTCATCGATCGCCCTCATACAGAGATAAGCTGAGGCTACTGCCTCAAGCAGACGATCTGGTAAACGACTTATGGGAATATAAAAAGTTCGACTCGTTTCTTGCAGAATCGTTAAAGCATTATCGCGCAAATTCATTCAGTCCTCTCCTCACGCCAACTTAGGTAACTACGAGTTAAACCAATCAGATAGATCGGTTTAGGTGATCCCGATGTTCCTAAGACCAAGTTGCTGTCCATTGTAGTATGATTATTCAAAATTTCCCGATTATTCTCGAAAAAATCAACCTTTAGGGTCTTCTTGAGAATTTTTTGTTCTGGGATAGCTGAGGAACAATCACAGCAATTTTTCGAGATTACAAGCTTAAAAAGCTTTTTTTGCCCGTTTTTCAACAGTATTTTGCGTCTTCATGGCAGAGATTGAAAGGAGATCACTTGTAAAATTGGCCCGATCATGGCCAGAGTCATCACATCCGAGCGAATTTGACCTATAACTGTTACTTTTGCTTTTTTTTGAATTAATTCGGCGGGAGGTTCCATTAATTCGTAGGTTTGACCGTTATCGGCAATTAATGCCCAAGTTCCCGTACCTATTTCGATTCTTTTCACCTGACCGGTTACACTAATACTCATGCTTTAATTTCCTTGATCGAGGCGATCGCAGTTGCTGCCCCTGTCACAAGCATTCTATCGATATCTTTCCTCGGCATTGATTGTCAATTTTGGCAGAATTTAACCCCATAAATCAGTTTTTTTTATCTAAAAAGCGATTGACAGTTCCGCTACCACCGCTAAGAGGGAGGCCACAGCCGCTAAAATTATTATTTCTCGATCGGATTGTCTCATGGCTATCTGAGTATAAATTACTAATCCTAGTTTATAGCACAGCTAACCTAGAGTTAAATTGATATAAGCTATTTTATCCATAGATAAAAAGCTATAAAAGTGATCATTGCCCGGCAAAAAAGGCGAAATCTTTGTCCGGATTGCCCTGTATTATTTATTCAGCAAACCCTAATTATAGCAATTTCCCTAGTTGTGAGGTACAAAGTCTTAGGTTTTGAGGAGTCAGGAGTTAAGATTTGGGTGTACCTCATGAGATTGGAAAACGCTATAAGTCTAACTGTTAATAGCGTAATGATAGGCGCTACCATTAGATTCCATCGGTGTCAACCATTGGGAGATAGTTTCTAGTTGTTGACGGATTTGATCGAGATGATCCTGCACGGGTTGCAGGAAAGTTTCGTACTGTTGTACCTGGGTTTTTAAACGTACTAATGCCAGATTAGCATCGTGCCATTGTCGCTCCTGTTCTTCAAATTCACGAGTTTTTTGCTCTAAATCCGACCATTGAGCATCAATACTATCACTGTCTTTTTGTAAATCCTCTTGTAGTTGCTTGATTTCTGCTGCTAAAAGTTGACTTTCTTGAAGATTATTTTGATAATTATCGGCCAAGAGCATTAACAATGGTTCAAAGCCAGATTTTTGAGGATCTTCTGGGGATAAAATCCCCTGTCTCCGTTGCAGAATTTTCCGATGTTGAGAGCTAATAGCTTGCCTTTCCTGGAGATTCCGTCTTTGTCCGAACAAAGTTTCTGCCAGCATTCCTTTTTTTTCCTGTTCCTCGGTTAACTCCGCTTCTAAATTAGCTCGCTCAGATTGATCTATTGTGGCTATTCTTGCTTCTAATTCTGCCACGGTTTGAGATTGGAGGGTTAATTCTTCTTCTTGATCGTTGACAAAAATTTCCCAGCGATCGAGGTCTGTTTGTAAGTTGTTAACTAAACTCTCCAATTCTTCTAAAGGCATTTGTTCAAGAGATTCTAGGTCGATTTTACCATCAAAATCTAGTTCTTCCCCTCCGAGGAGACGAAGGAGCATTTGTCGAGTAGAATCAGTGGTTTGTAGGGTGAGATTCAGGCGCTCGAATAATTGCTGTTTTTGACTCAGAACAGTCTCTTGTATTTGTAGTTGTATTTTAGCTCCTTGCAAAGTACTGCGAATTGTCTGTAATTCCCTAGCTCTTTGTTCGAGATGATCGAGCATTTCATTGTTGGCAACTTGAAGATTTTCTACAGACTTTTTCTGCTCGTCTAAACTCTGCCAACAACTATTTAAAATAGTCTGTTGTCCCTGTACAGATTCAAGAGTGAAATGGAGAATGTTTGAGGGGGAATTGCCCCGATCATGATTATTAGCTAAACGCTCCATTAGAGAGCGAATAAATTGTTGTTGTTCTGGGGAAAGATTGGGGTAGGAGTTGTAATTTATTTGTCCTTCTTCCAGTTGTCGCTGTTGCTCGTTTAACTGTTGTTTTAGGGTTTTCAGTTCTTGTCTTTTCCGCTCTAAATAATCGAATTCTGCCTCTATTTGTTCCACTTGCTCGATTCTTGCCTCCATTTCCATTTTCTGGCGATTGAGAATCTCGCTTTGATAGGTGAGAGATTGTTTCCACTGCTCGATTTTCTCTTGATCTTTCTTGCTGCGCTCCATCAAACGGGAAATCTTTTGCAGTTGTCGCACCATCTCCAGTCCTGCTAATTCCGGGTTTCCTTGCAGTTGACGATTATTGCCCAAATTCACCAAGAGAAGCGCACCTTCACCCAGGGAGTTAGTTTCGTCATAGGTGAATATATCTTCCCCCGCTATGGAGCTCCACGTCTGATCTTTATGCTGACAGGCCAATAGTTTCAATTCGGTTTTGTAACCGCCGATAAAACCTCTAGTCTGTTTTTTTACTTCTGCAAGGTATAGCACGAGTAGTCGTCCTCTATAATAAAGGTTTTTGTCATCGGTTTTAGAGAGAGTTGGCGATCAAGGCTAGGAGCAGCCTGTCTATGGTTTCAGTGTAACCATCCGATCCCAAAAATTTTTTAATTTCTATCATTCGAGTTTTTCTTTTTTATCTATACATCTGTTCTCAATTTTTCCCCTTACCCACTAGAAAATTTGATGTTTTTTTGGTGCAAACGTACTGTTATAACCTCCAAATGATCGGTTAAGACGGCATGGGAGCGACAAGCCAAGACAGGAAGCTAGACCTTTTGTACTAAAAATCTCCAAGGCTAATTTCAATACAGTAAAGCTTACTGAAAAATATGTTACATAATTAGCTTATCAGATTTATTATTAGTGACAAGAGGAGGGAAAAGCGCGTTTCTGATCGAGAGGGAGTGGGACGAGATTGGGCATCATCTCTAAATCGCCAGTGATGGGTTGTTTCTCTGGTGCGCCGCAGCTGCGGCGCTCTGCAGTACCTCCATACCTGATCACACAGGATTTAATAAAGTAGGGGGAATTTCCACTAAAACCCTAAAACCCAACACCCTAAAACCTGACAACCAACCTCTAAACCGGCAAAAAAATCCTTGGCCAGTGGTTTTAACGTTGCAATTGGGAACTATAGAGATGAAACCTGAAAGGGTGAATCAAGTCCTTGTTTAGAGGGAAACTCCTGATAAATTTCAGATTGCATTGGGGGCAAAAATGGGAGCAATTTGGGAGCATCGGGGACTATTATCGGACATATTTTTCTATTGTTGTTCTTGGCAGCCTAGCTAGGAAGGGAGTTATGAGCGAAATATTGCTGGTAGAAGACAGCCAAACGCAACGGGAACTAATCTGTGATCTACTCCGCAATAGCGGCATTAAGGTCACAAGCGCCAAGGATGGGGTAGAAGCTCTCGAACATATTCAGAGAGCCAATCCCGATCTCGTCGTCCTCGATATTGTTATGCCCCGCATGAATGGTTATGAGGTGTGTCGTCGTCTTAAGTCGGATCCAAAAACCAAAAATCTACCGGTGGTTATCTGTTCCTCAAAAGGGGAAGTCTTTGATCGCTATTGGGCCATGAAAATTGGAGCCGATGCCTACATTGTCAAACCTTTTGAACCAATTGAGTTCATTTATACCATTAAACAACTGTTGCGCCAATAAAATTGTCCTCACCGGAGACAGTCTAGTTATGGTATTGGTGGAGACGGCTAAAAACACCGCCCGAATTATTAGTTGCAAGAGAACTAAACTCATGCTTAACAGCGCTGATTTTTTTACTGGTAAGGCTCCAAATAGCGCCCCTGACAATCAGGAATTACAAACTCCCGTCGGTGAACTCTACTTGCGGTTTTATCTACCCTCTGAGGACGAGTTTGCCCTTAGTGCCGTGGGCATTCGCGAGGTGATGCAGCAACCAATTGATCGCATTACTCCCATTCCCAATGCTTCACCCCTGCTCCTCGGCACAATCAATCTCCGGGGTCAAGTGATCTGGGTGGCGGATCTGGGGCAATTGTTGGGGGATAGCAGCCGCTTAAACACTAATCGAGCCGAAATTCCCGTGATTGTGATCGAAGAACAGGAAACCATCCTCGGTTTAGCGGTGGAAAGTTTGGGAGATATGGAATGGCTCGACCCGGATAAACTGGGTAATGCCGCCACTATTCCCGATCAGATCTCCCCATACGTGCAGGGAGAGTGGATTCTGGGCCAAGAATCAAAACAAACCTTAAGACTACTCGATCATCTGGCCATACTCCGTTCTAGCCGTTGGGCGGCTTAAAACCTGAAAAAAATAGCAAAATAGGATTTATAGCAATTATTTCTTGAAACTACTAACTACTTCACCACTTCGTCTTTACTAAGGGAGGGGCAAATGCCGTCAGGGACAGAATACGCAAAACTCTATGGAAAGGCTAACACTGCCTATTTCCAGGGCAACCTTGAGGATGCAGCCGTGATTGTCAAAGAGATGATCAGCAAGTATCCCGAGGATGCCAATGTCATGCTGTTACAGGGTCATATTTATCTAGGACTACAACAATACAGATTGGCCGAGGAAAATTACGAAAAAGTGCTACAATTGGCTAAAAATTCTCCCAATCACTCCGAGCTAGTCGATTATGCCCAACGAGGTCTTGATCAGATTCGGCAATTGTGTTTTGAAACCGAGGAGGCAGACTTTACGATCGCTGCTACGGAAAGCATTGCCTACAGCGAGGCAGCTTTCGATACAGGTCGAGGTTTGAGCAAGTCTCGGTCTAGGAATTCCCAAGGGACTGAACCTGATGAGCAAAATAAAGGCATGGATTGGAATAGTAGTCTTTTCAATGAGGAGGATGCCGGAGAGCTGACGTTAACTAAAGTCCATTCCCAGGAAGATGATTTTGAGGAATCGGAGGAAACTGGCTTTAGTCCCGTTACCCTGCCAAGTCCTGGCTATCACGGTTCCCAGTGGTCTGGCGATTCGGAGGAGGGGGAAACCCCTTTCCCCTTTGTAGAAGCATCAGAAATTGACTCGCTGCAGGAAGAATGGGGCGGTGGGTTAGGGTCAACGGGAGAAGCCACTTTTATGGTTTCCTCTGACTCTAGGGAAAATCACCTCACCGGTGGAGATGAGGAGTTATCCTATAGCGATTCTCTAGAAGAAAGCACTTTTGCTATTGACCCGGAATCGACCCACCCACAAGGGGCAAAAATTGGCCTTAATCAGGGTGAAGTCACTGAAGACAAGGACGAGGACGAAGACACTGGGGATTTTAGAAAACCAGAACTCAATGATGAGGATTTGGAGGGTTTTTCCCGACTGGCTCTGACGGATACGGTTCAAGGACTGGGGTACTCAGAGCTATTTACTCGTTCGGAGGGGGAAGCTTTAGGTGGTGGTTTTCTCCCCGGGCCGGGTGCGCGCCTTAATGCCAGTTCTGGTGCGGGAGAACCTAGTTTTCATACTTCTCGTCTAAACATCGCCAATGACAAAATAGATAGTCATCTTGCCCATGTTCCGGAGAGCTTACTCAAGCCAGTGGTGGAAGTCAATCCGGGCAAATTAGCCTTTTTTGTCAATGCTTCTTTAGGCAAAAAACAACTAATCTTAGCGACTTTAGCGGGTATTACTCCGGTGGTGTTAATTTTTGCTGTTAGTACCGCCTCTTGGCTATTTTCTCTATCGGCTGCCAAACTAGACCCAAATAGCAAGGAAAAAACCGAAAAGGTTGCCCCGAAACCAGCCTCCGCTAGTCTTTCTCCTTTCAGTCAACCGGCACTAACTATGATGTTATTAAGCGGGGTGGGAACCCTTGCCCTGACTTGGCTAGGTTTACAGTTGCTCATTAGTGAGATTAAGCGCAGTCTCAAGGATCTGCACAACCAATTCGAGCATCTCTCGGAAGGTGATTTTAACGCTCAAGCAACGATCTACTCGGAAGATGAATTCGGTCAACTGGCCAATCATTTCAATCAGATGGCCCGGGTGGTGTTAACTACCACCACGGAAGCCCAACGCCACGCCGCCGAAACGGAACGGGAACGGCAAAACCTACAACGGCAAGTGATTCGACTTCTCGATGATGTGGAAGGAGTGGCTCGGGGGGATCTCACTGTGGAAGCGGAGGTAAGTGCCGATGTTTTAGGGGCGGTGGCCGATGCTTTTAATTTGACGATCCAAAACCTGCGGGAAATTGTCCGACAGGTGAAAAAAGCGGCAAAACAGGTGAATCAGGGCAGTACCAATAGTGAATCGTTTGCCCGCAATCAGTCTAGCGATGCCCTGCGGATGGCCGAGGAATTGGCCGTCACCCTTAATTCGGTACAGATGATGACCGACTCAATTCAACGGGTGGCAGAAAACGCCAGAGAAGCCGAAGAAGTCGCCCGCACTTCCTCGATTACTGCCCTGAAGGGGGGAGATTCCGTGGAAAGAACCGTGGCGGGAATTCTACAAATCCGGGACGCAGTATCAGAAACGGCGCGAAAAGTCAAGCGTTTGGCGGAAGCTTCCCAAGAAATCTCGAAAATTGTCGCGGTGGTCTCTCAGATTGCCTCGCGGACTAATTTATTGGCTCTTAATGCCTCGATTCAAGCGGCGCGAGCAGGAGAGGCGGGCCGCGGTTTTGCGGTGGTGGCCGATGAGGTGCGTCAGTTGGCCGATAGGGCTGCTAAATCTCTTAAGGAAATTGAACAGATCGTTTTACAGATTCAATCAGAAACGAATTCGGTAATGACAGCGATGGAGGAGGGGATTCAACAGGTTATCGATGTCACCGAGCGCTCGGAACAGGCGAAGAAGTCCCTAGAAGATATTATCCAAGTTTCTAACCGCATTGATACGCTGGTGCGATCGATTACCGCCGATACGGTCAAACAAAGGGAAAATTCTCTCAATGTCGCCCAGGTTATGCAGTCGGTGGAGTTAACCGCGCAGGAAACTTCCCAAGAATCTCAACGGGTGGCGGGTTCTTTGCAAAAATTAGTGAGTATCTCTCGGGAGCTGCTTTCTTCGGTAGAAAGGTTTAAGATAGATTCGGAAGATAATTAATAATCGATGACTGGTAATCAGTGGGTTATTGATTAGCTGCTATTGCTCAAGATTAACCGCTAAAGTTAGTAAATTTCTACTAAGTGTGGTTATTAAAAACTGATTATTTATTCTTCCCTTTGCCTTTTGTCTGTTTTGATATGTAGCCTATACTCAACGGATTTAGTATTATGCCTAAACTTAGTCTCTGCATGATTGTCAAAAATGAAGCTGAAAATCTCCGGCGCTGTTTAGATAGCGTTAAAGAGGTGGTGGATGAGATGATCGTTATGGATACGGGTTCGACCGATGATACGATTGCTATTGCTCAAAGCTACGGTGCTATAGTTCCTAGTTACGATTGGCAGGGTAATTTTTCTGATGCCAGAAATGAGGCTTTAAAATATGTTACTGGCGATTGGGTTTTAGTCCTTGATGCTGATGAGGAATTAAATCTGTCCATCGTACCAAAAATGCGTCGAGCAATGGAAAAAGAGGAAAATTTGGTTATTAATTTAATTCGCCATGAAATCGGAGCCGTACAATCACCTTATTCTCTAATTTCGCGGCTATTTCGCCGACATCCTCAAGTCACTTTTACCCGTCCCTATCACTCAATTATTGATGATAATGTGGCTATTTTATTAAAAAAAGAGCCTAATTGGAAAATAGTTGAACTGCCAGAAATCGCTATCTTTCACTACGGTTACACCGTGGATAAAATAGCCAGCTTAGATAAGTTTGAACGGGCAAGAAAAGCGATGGAGGGTTTTTATCAGCAACATCCCCACGATCCCTATGTGTGTAGTAAATTGGGGGGATTATATCTCAATATTGGCAGGGATAAAGAGGGTTTTAAGCTGCTCAAACATGGTTTAAAATGCCATGGCTCTAATCCACATATTTTATACGAGTTATATTATCATCTCGCTAATTATTATTATTCAGTGGAGGAATTTAAGCAATCAGCCGATAATTTTATTAAAGCGATTAAGCAGCCAATTTTAGATAAATTAAAACTTGGTGCTTATAATAATTTAGGTGGGTTACTATACGAAGCAGAAAAATACGAAACTGCCTTATCTATCTTTGAGAAAACCATAGAAATTGATCCTAGCTATGCCGATGGTTACTATAATTTAGGACTGGTTCTCAAACAACTGCACCGGCTACCAGAATCGATTAAAGCTTATAAAAAAGCTCTCAAGTTAAACCCCGATAATCCCACTATTTACCAAAATCTAGGGGTTGCTTATATAGTTTTCGGTAGTTATAATGAGGCGATCGAGATTTGGCAAAAAGGCCTACAATTATTGAAAGATCAGGGTAATTTCTCTCGTGCTGAAATGCTACAAGAAACCTTAAAAGCTTTGGGAGCAAGTGTATTGAAGGATGAACAGTAACTGTTCAGAGTTGTTGGCAAGATTGGGAGCAGCCACTGTACTAAAATTGCCAATAGGCAGTTTAAATGCAGTACATCTGATTACCAAAACCCAGTCTAGTCAACTCCTGTGAGGATTTTTCCGAATTAATTGTTAATAGGATTATCGAGGATTTAGACGCTGAAGACTCAGGGGTTTTGATAGAAATTATCAACTATACTTTTGCAGTTTTTACTGTTTGCGAATAAGTAAGTACCTAAGCAAAATTAATTACACATATCTAACCCCCTCTTGCCTTTTGCCTCTTGCCTTTTGCCTATCTTTACTAGGAAATTAATTTTGCACTACTACTTAATAACTCACCGTTCGCTTAAATAAAAAAGCGATCGAGGACAAAAAAGGTTAAAATCCTTGTGTAGTAAAGGGTTTGGTTGAAGGAGTTAAGAAAATTCCCACACAGATAAAGTCAGAACGAATAGATGATCTCCCGGTGATTATTCATTGGTTAAAACAAATGAAAGTGGCAGAGATGATAGACGAGAATCTGGAAAAGCCTCACGGAAATCGCACAGGATTAAGCTATGGGGAACTAGCAGTATGATTACTGACCTATATCATCAGCGAAGGAGATCATAGAATGTGTTGTCTAGAAACGTGGGTAAATGAACATCAAAGAAGTCTGGAAGGGATAACGGGATGGAAAATAGGAGAAAAAGAAGCAACGGACGACCGTTGTGGAGAGTTATGAAGAACATTGGGTTCATCAGACAGTTTAGACCAGATAGAGAGAGAATTATGTCAATATCTGGTCAAAGCTTACGAATTACCGACCGAAAAAGCTCGCAGTGACACAACGAGTTTCTCAGTGCATCATCAAATTATAGAAGAGCAAAAAGAATCATCACTCTTAAAATTCGGATATAGTAAAGACAAACGACCAGCAATTCTCATTTTGAAACGATTTTGCGTTGTTTCAGCGATCTAGAGATTCGTTAAGAATTATGGTTCTTCGTTACTTGGTATGGTTCGATAGGGGGGCATAAATCGACTAAATCCTTATCTGGCAAGAGACTTAATTGATTAGTTCGCTCTAGAGCAAAAACAATTGACAAAAATCGCCAAATGTCTTTCTATATAAGGGTTCCATCTCTTATAACCTCCATTCATTGCATAACACAAACCGAAGAGCCAGAATTATTAACCCCTCTGGGTGCAAGGGTTTTAATGTCATGAAACCTTAAAATGAGAATTGCTGACAAACGACCCGATTTAAGGCAATATCGTCAAATGTTGGCTACATTAGACCAGGTAGGACTTCCCTTACTAGGAATGACTCTGGCAGGAAATGGAACAGATGAGAAGGATTATGTACCCACATGGCGAAAAATGACAGAAATACTCGGAAAAAAAGATTTCTTATATTTAGCCGACTCAAAAGCCTCAAGTTATGAGAATCGGGCAAAAATCCAAGCAGAAGGAGGAAATTACTGTTTTCCCTTGGCCATGAGTCAACCTCGCCCTAAACTGTTAGCTGATTGGCTAAGTAATCCCCCCAATGAAATGATTAAAATCGTGGAAACTGAAGTGGGATTAGGAGAGAAAGAAATCGGCTCTGGTTTTGAAGTTCCGTTGGGAAGTATATGGGTTGACCCAGAAAGTAAAAAACGTTATCAGTGGAATGAAAGATGGTTAGTAGTGAAATCAAATGCCTTAGCCTCCCGTCAGATAAAAGGCTTAGGAAGTCGTTTAATTAAAGGAGAAGAAAAATTATTATCTCTGTAAAAAAGACCTGGTAAGGATGAGAAAGTTTTAGAGCAAAAGGTACGAGAAGCTCTGCAAAAACTAGGATTAACTAGGTATATCACATACTCAATTGAGAAAACGCAGGCTCTTCGTTACCCTTTATGCTAAATCAACAAACAAGATGCCAAGATAACATACTTCTAACCCAAAAATTCCGAAAGTTTCTAAAGCCATAGCCTCTCCGTTTTATTAGTTTAAGTTTATTGTTGATTCCCTCGACCACCCCATTTGTTGTCCTTTGCTCGAAATAACTAATTATTTCTCCAAACCAGTTTCGGATTGTTTGACAACTCTTAGTAAAAACACTGGAGGATTTTGCCAACCATTCCGAGATGGATAGCATTCCCTCTGTCGGATTCTCTGAGGTTTCATAAATCTTTCTAAATTCTTCCTTTAATTCCTGCATCTTTTTCAAATTTGGAAAATTTTCTTTGATAGCTTCTAGTTTAATTTTTTGGGTTTCCGTTAAATCTTTTTCATTTTTTAACAAGCTATATTTACTTCGCTTTAAAACTTCTAGCTTCGCTTCTTTTTCCGCTTTCTGTTTTTTATTTTTCTGCGCTTCTACGGCTCTTTTTTCTGCTTTTCTCTGTTCGTCTAACTCTTGATTAATTTGTTTCATTACATGGAATCTATCGGCGACTACCTCGGCCGATGGCATCAATTCTTTCACCAAATTTTTATAGGGCAACCAAAGGTCTATGCTGACTTCTTCAATTTGCTCTAACACCTCTTTTCCCCACCCTGTAAGCGTTTCCCTCAACTCCTCTTGTGTTCGCTTCTCTAGAATAGCTATTAGTTTTCCCGTATCTAAATTTACTAAAACCGCACAGTAATTTTTTTGTCCTTTGACTAGAGCGATTTCATCAATTCCTAGTCTTTTTAATTTCGATAGGTCTGTCTCTGTAATTTCTTCAGCTATGTCCTCTATCATTCTTTGAATCTCTTCTTCCGTTACGTCATTTCTTCGGCTAACATTTAAAATATCTCCTTCTTTTAATTGTTCGAGTATATTCTCGGCTAGTCTTTTCGTATAGGTTCGTTTCTTGGCGACAAAATCTAACTCTTCGCTAAAGGGTTTCTGACAATTACCGCACTTAAATTGACGACGATTAACTTGTAGGTACACTGGTTGTCCTGAGATTGGTAAATCTTTGACTAAATGTCGATGATTTTGGTGGAGTTTATCGCTCTCTAACCCACAACGAGGACAGATTGCTTTTTGATTTTTCGATTCGACTGGTCAAACTATACCGATATTTTCTAGGTGTAGATAGCCTTGAATAGAGGTTCCTTCTAGGTTCAAAAATTTGTCAAGTATCATAAGTAAAATACTCTGGTTTTTGGCTATTATATCAAATCTTAACTCGATTGTCTATCTTTTTGTATTAACCAGTTTGTGCCTTAAACCTTTTCCTGTATGGGTTTCAGCTATTTTTGGGCGTAGGCTCTCTCATCGAATTTTATTTTAAGTTAATTATTTGCATAACAGTTACCGAAGAGCCATTAATTCTTAGTTACACTCGTTTAAACGCAGAAATTGAGGCTTTTAAGACGATAGTGGGTTGGCGTTTATATGTCACAAATACTAACAAAGAACAATTATCTTTGACAGAAGCGGTATCAGCTTATCAAGAACAATGGCAACCAGAAAGGGGATTTCATCGTTTAAAAAAAGGTCGCTTATCTGCCTTACCCATTTATTTTCGAGACGAAGATAAGATTAAGGGGTTGATGTTTTTGTTAACGATTGCTTTAAGGGTTTTTACTTTGATGGAATTTGTGGTGCGTCGTCAATTACGTCAATCTCAATCTAGTTTGGCTGGACTCTATGACGGAAACCCTAAACGCAGCACTGACCGTCCTACGGCTGAACAGATGTTAAAAGCGTGGCTCTTCTGGTTTCTGTGTGGAAACGGGGTCTATACTGATAGTTTCTTCAGCAAAATAGTCCTAAAAGTCTTTCCAGGTAAATATTTCACGATTCTATAAGCAAAAATTATCACACAAAGTCGAGAAGAGCCAAAGCGTTTAGAAATCTCACTTTATATATTGAGCGAGATGGAAAGACGGAAATCTCTTGTCTTAATGAGGTACAACAACAAATCTTGCGGTTAATGAATATTCCAGAATCCATTTATACGACTGACTTCTTTGCTGATGGATAAAAATGGGTCAGTAACGTTCGCTCAATCCTTTACGGGGTCAGCTTTTCAGCCATATTTTCGTTACCTGACCTCAAAAAATAAGCGAACGGTGAGTAATAATACTCATGGCATGACTTGATACGATAGCTGTATTTTATTCTTTGGAACGCTCTAATGATAAAGTAGGCTGTGGCTTCCTTTCGTTGAGTATTCTCAGTATGCAACAGTTTATTCCTCTAGAATTAATCAGCTATTTTTTGATGTTTCAGACCCATTTCTCAAAACCGAATTTCATTTATTTTCAAGGGTATTTATGGGGGCTGTTGCTGACTGGGGGACGAAAAACTATGAACAATATTGCTCACTGTTGTTTCTGGATTGACCGAAATTTATGTAGTTGGGAACGCTTTTTATCTGATAATTTATGGGACGTTAATGCAGTTAGAAATACTTTGGTTCAGATCCTAGTTCAGAAGTTAGAGTATAAATTAAAATTTCACGGTGCTTATTTGGCTTGTGTGTATACTTTATTAATTGCCAAAAATGGAACTAGAATGTTAGGAGTTCAGAAGTGGCATGATCACAGTGGAAATGCTGATAGAGGAGAAGAACTTAAAGGACACCACTGGGCAATTCTTGGGTTAATTAGTTATGAGAAAACCAGTCAGCGCTATTGGTGTTGGGTGACTAAATTGAGGTTGATATCTGGTAATTTAAATCCCTTCCAATTCATTGTTAACGAGGACGGAGTAACCCGTAGAGCCAATTTCTGGGATGGAGTTATCCCTTTGATTCTCGAATTAAAAAAGACACTTGGTTTAAATTCCTTGCGGGTTGTTGTAGATGCTTATTTTAGTAAAGCTCCTTTCTTATCTCCCTTAGTTAATAAACTAATTAATGTCATTACTCCTATGAGAAAAGATGCTGTTGCCTGGGATAATAGAATTGAAAATAAATCGAAGAAGTCTTTCATTTTGGATGGAAAATGGAAACTTGCACATCTACTTAAAGAGTTCAAACCTCAATCACTCTCAGTTAAAATTTATGGAAAATTTACCCAAGTCGAAGCTGTGGAGCGAGAAGTTTATATTCGTGGATTTCAACCAAAAGTCAAAGTTGTGGTAATGAAAGGAGCTAAAGAACCGATTATTTTAATGTCAACTGATATCACTTTAACTGCTATTCAAATTATTGAAATTTATGGCTCCCGTTTCTCTATTGAATTAGCCATTAGAGATTTAAAACAGCACTTTGGTTTGGGTGATTATCAGTGCTATTTAGGAATAGCTATTGACCGTTTTGTTCAATTAGCTTGCGTTGCTTATTGTTTATTCCGTTTATTTCAAATCAAAGAAATAGAACAAAGTTGGATGCCAAAAGTTTCGCCTTCATGTTCACTTTTCAGTTTTTTCCGCCTTCGTAGAGGACTTCAACACTTTGCCATTACCCAAGTGCTTTCTCAAAAGTCCGCTCCTGAAGCGGACTTGCCGTCACGCTCCCGTGAGTTAGACCAGATTCTTCGTTTGGCGGCTTAGTCCACCAGTTGCAACTTTTTATGGTTAGCCCAGGAGTTTTATTTCTGGGTCAATTTCTGCAAAAGTACAGAAAGGAATATGATTTTTCAAAAGGAAAACGAGGGGCGCTCATTTCCTCTACGGGAAAAACACGCATTACCATTTATCTAGATGATGAGATTCTAGCTTATTTTCGAGAACAGACTGAAACCGCAGGAATGGGTTATCAAACCCTAATTAATGAGGCTTTAAAACAATATATCCAATCTCCTTCTGAGCGATCACTCACTCAGTCCGATTTACGCCGTATTCTTCGGGAAGAATTATCAGCCCTCCAATAATGTTGCTTGTGATAGTTAAAAGTTAGGCGATCGCTGTGTTGTTCTGAGGAATAGCGATCGCTTTTTAATTTTTTCTGGTCAAAGTTTAGTTAAACGGTAAGAGGCGTAATTTTGTAAAGATGTGCTAAATGGGAAGCTTTTTGTAGATCACCTTGACGAAGGGCTTCCCGGACATCATCTAATTTTTGAGCGTCTTCTAATGATAAATAGGGCGACCATCCTTCGGGAGTCTCAATCAGTTCGACTTCCACTTCAGCCATGTACTCTCCAATGTGGATGAGTTTAATGTGAGACTTTTTTGTCATAGTTTTCTCCTTGTAAAATCACTTGACCAACGTGCTGGATCAGGTCTATAGGCAGTGACTAGAACAGCAGGCGATTCGGTATTCTTGGCTATACCCCAAACCACATGAACGGGTTTACCCTGACTATCTTTCTGTAAGACTAGCACACAACGCCCTTTAGGATATTCCGGGTAATCTTCGAGAATGTCAGCTTCTCTAATACCCGTTATCACATCCCTTACCAGAATACCGTCATTTGCTAGTTCATCGTAGCCATGGGCTGATATTTTGACTTGCCCACGGGAAAGTAAAGCCAGAACTAATTGGAAGGTTATACTCATCATCTAATCATAGCATCTCTTTATTCAAGGAAGAAGGCGATCGCTGTCTGTTTTCAAGAATTGCGATCACTTTTTTATGCTTTCTTTTCATTCTTTGAAAACGCTACCAATCAATTGATTGGGTTAAACTTGATATGACACTTTATAAAGCTTAACGAATGGAAGCAATTGAATTTAAGACGATTCTCCATCATGGTACAGTTGTCATTTCCCCTGAATATTCCTCTGAGTGGGAAGGTAAGTATATTTGTGTAGAAGATGCTAATGTCCGATAGGATTTTTCTCAATACGAATATCTTAATCCATGGATATTCTCAGGATGAGCCAGATAACCCAATCAACAAACCTCTTTATTAATTTTAGGCTAAGGAATAACTTCAAAAGATAGCTTGCCTTGAAATCGGTAGATATAGAAATCTGTATCTAAAGTAAAAATCAGCCTTTGATTAAGAGCTTCTGCTGCCGCTACTAAGGAAGCATCTGCTAAATCCATTGGTACATCTCGATATTGTTCCATCAAGAAACGCATTCTTTGAATGTCTGATGATTCAAAAGAATATAATGATAAATCTTGATTTTCTAAATAACTCCATAAAGCCTTTTGTCCGAGCCAACCCACATCCCTTCCCAGTAAATACATCCCTTCGACAAAGCATGGCCATGTGGTCATCAGAGGAGGTTGTAAAAAGGGTAAAACAGCAACACAGCGTTGATGGTTATTGTCGCTTCGACTTAGTAAGGCAATAAGCGCAGAAGCATCACACAAAATCAAGACAAGTCCCCTCTTTTTAGCTGTTTTTCCTGCATTAAATCGGCAAATTTTTCTCCTGTGTGGGTAGAAAGGTCTGGGGAAACCCCTTCAATGATACCCACTTTTCCCTTAAGGACTTCAGCGAGGGAGTTACTAGAGGGTATCTTTTCTTCGTCTGATACAGAATCAAGTACAGTTAGCCTAACTCTTCGCCCTTTTAATTCAGAAGCATAGGCGGCAATTTCTTCCCAAGTTCCTTCGTAAATTGATTGTGCCATGAGAATGATACTTGTTTAAACAGTAATACTCATCATCTAATCATAGCATTTCTTTATTCAAGGAAGAAGGCGATCGCTGTCTGTTTTCAAGAATTGCGATTGCTTTTTTGAGGCCTTCTTTTCATCCCCTAAAACCGCTACAAATCAGAGGGTAAAAGGGTTTTGATGATTTTAGTCGCCCGATTAATTCATTAGTTCTACTTTCAGGGATGAGGGAGTCATACCATAAAGTGACCCTTTAAATCTAATACAAATCTAATATATAGCGGTTCTCGCATCTGTGCGGCACACTTAAACCTTTGCTGATTAAGCTGTTCACAATCGTGAATGTACCTCTTGTAAATCAGAAACGCTATAAATATCATATAAAAGTTAATATTCTACTCAAAAAAACCTATTAGAAAAGTATTAATTTTAGAGATTGCCATTACCACAAATAAAACTTATTCTGGTATCAAAGGTGATTAAACAAATCACTTTTGACCCAAAAGACAAGACATTTTGCTTAAGGCACTATGGCTAATCTAAAAAATTCAGAAATGGATTTTTGAGAGTGTTTTAGCGGTGTAGAGACAAAAGACGGAAGTTGATTGATCATTAATTCAACTTAGAAGTCTAAAATTGTTTCTAAAAAATGAACTACCCCGCCGCAAGCGGACGGGGTATCAGAATCAAAATAGACTCAATTGTAGATTTTGGTGTAGCTGCAGGTATTCTTTATCTTGTTCTTTTACATATCTCGCTATCATACCTTCATCCCCATGCTTTCCTACCGTACTTGCGTAATATCCATCACTCCAAAACTCTCCTCCCCACAACTGCTTTTTCACTTGATGACACTTTTTGAAAATTTCTCTCGCCGTTATACTTTTAATCATTGTCACTATCCTTGTCACACTATACGTCGGTACTGATTGCACCAGAAAATCCACATGATCTTTATCCACTCCCATTTCTACAAACTTTATCTCGTATCGTTTTTCCATCTCTAGACAGACTTCTTTTAATAAGCTATCTACCTGTTCGTCGAAAACGGCTTTACGATATTTGGCTGGGAACACTAAATGATATAGCAAAACACTTACATTATGGCTCTTATGGATGTATTCACTCATTTTTCTATTGTACGCCGCGAGCGGCGGGGAATTAGACCCGAAGAGATTAAAACAAGCAGGCGTTTACTAATGCCAGAAAAGGCATAAAAGCCGTGTAATAAATTATTGCCAAACCTATGAAGTTATAAATACTTCTACTCTTTCTCTTCTAGGTTTGGTTTACTGTCCCAATTTACCCAGTTTCTTGAACCATACATTCTAGCTTCTCAATAGAAGTTAAAAAGCAAGAAGCCGAATCTAAAAGCTAAGACCATAGACTATCAATCATTTTGAACTGTAAATTAGGAGTAATTATGCGTGTCGTCACTTGGAATATGCAAGGAGCAACGGGAGGCGGTGAAAGTAAATGGAATGCAGATGTTAAACGACTCTTTCTGCAAGCAGGAGTTAACGTAGCTTGCTTACAAGAGTCTGGCAATCCTCCACCATCGGCTGTACCAGCAGCAGCACCAGGTTAGTTGCCCGGTTTTGCGCCCCCAGTCGGTTTGAACGGAGCTTATCTTTTGTGGAATCTTGGCACTTCTAGCCGACCTTTTAATGTCTATATTATCTGGATTGAAACAGATGCTACAGGACATCGAAATAATGTAGCTGTTGCCTCTGTATTGCCCCCTTTGAATTTAATCTATATTCCCAATCCACTGGGGGGTAGACCAGCCATTGGGATGCGCCTTTTGTATGGTCCAGCAGGAAACGCAGACATTTTTAGTCTTCACGCCTTTTCAGGTAATGGCAATGATGGACCTGGACTACTTGCTAATATAAATCTTACAGGTGGCTCTTGGTTTGCGGCTGGAGATTATAATTGTGACCCAACCCAATGGGGTCTGCCTGGAAGTGGCTCTCCTAAAATTGTTCCTCCTGGAACAGCTTATTGTCCTCATAATCCAGTTCCTACTCAGCAATTCTCATTTTGAAATAAATAGAGCATTAACCCCGATTTTGGCAGGGAAAATATAGTACGAAGCAACTATTTTCTAGAAGAGGCGAACAATAAAAAAAACAATTGGCTGGACAAATTAAGTATAAATACTCAAGCAATCAAAGAGGTTGGCTGAGAACGAACAGGGTTAAATCAGGAAGATAGTTCTGTTTTTAGAATAGAGAATTCAAGGGAAATAAAAATTTATAATTATTGTCAGCTAAGGTAAAATAGGTGAGATAGAAATCCACCAGCACGTCAAATTATTCCAAGATGGCTCAAAAAGCGGCAACCCTAGAAATTTCGGAATTAATGCAATTTTTACATCAAGAATTAGATGATTTACCCGATGAGAGGAAACCTGGAAATAATAGAAAATATGAGATAAAAGATGCCGTGATGGCTGCATTTTCAGTCTTTTTTACTCAGTCGCCGTCTTTTTTAGACCATCAACGTTTAATGAAAAGCAATAAGGGAAAAGATAATGCTGAAAGTTTATTTTCAATTAAAAAAATTCCTGGGGATAAGCTAAAACGCACTTAAACCACCTAAAATAGAAATAGTAACTTGAGAAAAATCCTACTTATGCCAGCCAAAGATTTCCTAGACTTAGAAGAAAAGAAAAACGGCTCTTCGGTAACTGTTATGCAAATAATTAACTTAAAATAAAATTCGATGAGAGAGCCTACGCCCAAAAATAGCTGAAACCCATACAGGAAAAGGTTTAAGGCACAAACTGGTTAATACAAAAAGATAGACAATCGAGTTAAGATTTGATATAATAGCCAAAAACCAGAGTATTTTACTTATGATACTTGACAAATTTTTGAACCTAGAAGGAACCTCTATTCAAGGCTATCTACACCTAGAAAATATCGGTATAGTTTGACCAGTCGAATCGAAAAATAAAAAAGCAGTCTGTCCTCGTTGTGGGTTAGAGAGCGATAAACTCCACCAAAATCATCGACATTTAGTCAAAGATTTACCGCTCTCAGGTCAACCAGTGTACCTACAAGTTAATCGTCGTCAATTTAAGTGCGGTAATTGTCAGAAACCCTTTAGCGAAGAGTTAGATTTTGTCGCCAAGAAACGAACCTATACGAAAAGACTAGCCGAGAATATACTCGAACAATTAAAATCAGGAGATATTTTAAATGTTAGCCGAAGAAATGACGTAACGGAAGAAGAGATTCAAAGAATGATAGAGGACATAGCTGAAGAAATTACAGAGACAGACCTATCGAAATTAAAAAGACTAGGAATTGACGAAATCGCTCTAGTCAAAGGACAAAAAAATTACTGTGCAGTTTTAGTAAATTTAGATACGAGAAAACTAATAGCTATTCTAGAGAAGCGAACACAAGAAGAATTGAGGGAAACGCTTACAGGGTGGGGAAAAGAGGTATTAGAGCAAATTGAAGAAGTCAGCATAGACCTTTGGTTGCCCTATAAAAATTTGGTGAAAGAATTGATGCCATCGGCCGAGGTAGTCGCCGATAGATTCCATGTAATGAAACAAATTAATCAAGAGTTAGACGAACAGAGAAAAGCAGAAAAAAGAGCGGTAGAAGCGCAGAAAAATAAAAAACAGAAAGCGGAAAAAGAAGCAAAGCTAGAAGTTTTAAAGCGAAGTAAATATAGCTTGTTAAAAAATGAAAAAGATTTAACGGAAACCCAAAAAATTAAACTAGAAGCTATCAAAGAAAATTTTCCAAATTTGAAAAAGATGCAGGAATTAAAGGAAGAATTTAGAAAGATTTATGAAACCTCAGAGAATCCGACAGAGGGAATGCTATCCATCTCGGAATGGTTGGCAAAATCCTCCAGTGTTTTTACTAAGAGTTGTCAAACAATCCGAAACTGGTTTGGAGAAATAATTAGTTATTTCGAGCAAAGGACAACAAATGGGGTGGTCGAGGGAATCAACAATAAACTTAAACTAATAAAACGGAGAGGCTATGGCTTTAGAAACTTTCGGAATTTTTGGGTTAGAAGTATGTTGTCTTGGCATCTTGTCTGTTGATTCAGCATAAAGGGTAACGAAGAGCCAGAAAAACTTACAAAAAGCTCTTAAAGAAGAAGAAAGAGCAGAGGTTAGGGAAAGAATTTTAATGTTTCTCTTGCTGAACGACGGAAAAACTCAACGTCTCGACTTCGCGGTTCGGCTGAGCTCACCGTCGAAGCCTCGACGTTGACCCGTTCGGCTGAGCTCACGGCCGAAGCCTGAGCGAAGCCGAAGGGTCAACGAGAAATAGCTGATTTTATTGGCTGTTCACTCAAAACGGTCGCCCATTGGTGTGTTCAGGGCGATCCTAACAATTTAGAAAGTCTAGAAGATGGGAGAAAAAATGGAAATCATAAAAAAGCCACAGAGGAATATATTAATTTACTATTGAAAATAGTTGATGAAGACCCGAAGGAATTTGGATATGAATTCGGGAGATGGACAGCGGCAAGATTAGCAGAGCATCTAGAAAAGGAAACAGGAATTAAACTGAGTGGCTCGCAAGTGAGAAGAATATTGAGAAGAAAAAAGTATGTGTATATCTGGGCGAAATATAGTCTGGAAGATAAGCAAGACAAGAAATTAAGAAAAGCATTTAAAGAAAAATTAGATGAATATTTAAAGTTGGCCAAAGAAAAGCCAGAGTCAATCCAGGTATGGTTTTGGGACGGGGCTTTCAAGGTGGCGACGCAGGTTCGCCACACAGCCCCTCATGAATGTGGATTTAGTTTGAGAGTAATAAGAAGGAGAGCTTGGACAAAAAAAGGAAAGCGAAAAAAAGTGAATGGACAAAGAAAAAGAGGAAGGGTGAATGTGATGGGAGCCTTAAGATATAATGACAAAAAACGAGTCTGTTTTATGATCAAAAAAGGAAATTCAGAAACTTTCCATGAACAATTAAAGAAACTTCATGAAGAGATTCGTCAAGAATGGATAAACTTGGGAAATCTGCCCGAAGATTTTCGAGAAAAGGGACCTAAGATTATCATTATATTAGACAATGCTAGTTATCACAAAAAGAAAGATGTTATTGAGCAGGTGGAAAAAGAGTTGCCCAATATTAGGCTAGAGTTTTTACCAGCTTATAGTCCAGATTACAACCTAATAGAATTAGTGTGGCATTCCGCTAAAGAATACATAGCTAATCGAGAATTTGAAAATAAAGAAGAACTGGAAAAAGTAGTCAATCAGCTTTTAAATGAAGGGGGATTGATTATTAAATGGAGTAGAAAACTTAAAAATAAGGGTAATGCTGTCAATGTAACTTAAATGCGTAAAAGCTTAATCAAATAAGAAATTTGTTAGATCCAGTGCCAGCATCTAATATCTCTAGGACTTTTCAAAAAGTCTATGAATGGTTAAAAGAAAAGGGAGTTTTGAAAAAGTTTCTCTACTTAGATGGAGAAATATTAGTGGCGTTAGATGGCACAGAATATTTCTCATCAAAGAAAATTAATTGCCCTCATTGTAACTGTCGTAATCATCGAAATGGAACTACAACTTATTTTCATGGCTGTGTCACACCGATAGTAGTTTCTCCTAAGCAAAAACAAGTAATTAATTTAGAGCCAGAATTCATTAAAAAACAAGATGGACATCAAAAACAAGACTGTGAAAATGCGGCCGTTAAAAGATGGTTAAATAGGAATCATAAAAATAAGTATGGTTATCCTGTAACTCTTTTAGGAGACGACTTATATTCTCACGAACCTGTTTGTAAATTAGCGGTAAAACAAGGTTATAATTTTATTTTTGTTTGTTTGGAAACGTCGCATAAAACTTTATATGAATGGCTAGAATTTTTAGAAAAAAGTGGCGAAGTTAGGACCGTTGAAAAGAAACAATGGGATGGACGAAAAAATCTAATTTATCGTTATCGTTATGCTTCTAGAGTTCCCTTAAGAGAGGGGGACTCAAGTCTCGAAGTTAATTGGTGTGAAGTGACTGTTATTAATGAAAAAACCCAGAAAACTATCTACCAAAATAATTGGATAACTAATCATAAAATCACGGAAAATAATGTCGAAGAAATTGTCAAAGCTGGACGTAGCAGATGGAAAGTTGAAAATGAAGGCAATAACGTTCTTAAAAATCACGGTTATAATTTAGAGCATAACTTTGGTCATGGTCAGAATCATTTGTGCGAGTTCTTATTGTCTTTGAATTTACTAGCTTTTTTATTTCATACCGTGTTGGATTTAGTTAATTACACCTATCAAAAGATTCGTGAGCTATTAGTAACTAGGACTTCTTTCTTTAATGATATTCGTACCCTATTAAAATTTATTTGGTTTAAGAATTGGTCGGAATTTTTCTCATTTATTCTAACCGAATATGTCCCATTTAAAAAAGTAAATTCTAGTTAAAAATGTCAGAACTCTTGAAGAAAAAAAAGAAAGTTGTTCATAAAAAAAACTAAAAATTTTGTTAGAATTTCATCCAGATTTATGAGTTGAAATCGATTTTTTGTGGACAAAGTTCTTAAAACCTGTCTATCTCCAGCTTTGGATGATAATTATCTGTCAAAAAATCATGCTTCTACACAAGTTCTCTATTTAAATAAGAGAATTTTATCTGATTTTTTTCAAAATGAGAATTGCTGGCCAAATACTAATTCACTTTTTCATGCGGTTCTATATAAACTCTATGTGATTATACATTTCTTCCGGTTCAAGAATTTCCCAGATTAAGAGTAGTCCTCGAATTATTTGACCAATAGATTTACTTTGTTGGGGACAGTAAGCAATTCCTGCATGAGTTATAGATGATTGATTGATTCTTAAAAAATCAGTATCTTGAGTAAAAATCACGCGACCATTGGCTAAAGCAAATTGCAATTGTATTTCATCAGATACCCCCAATAAATTTTCTTCTGGAGTGGTAGTAACATCAAGGCCTCGCTGGCGCAATCCAAGAGCAATGCTATAGCTTACATTTTCATCAAGGTGAAATTTAATTTTATTGCCCATTCATTTTTTTTAGTTTTTCTTGGACTAGAGAAGGTGTTTTAGCTTGCATTTCCTTGGCAAAGGTATCATCATCTGTGATTTGTTGTCTAATTTCTTCAAGGTGATCGTGATAGTAAGAAAGGGCCGCGTAAACATCAGCTAAAGTAATGCTGGGATAATGATAAACAATTTCATCGGGTGACATTCCCAGGCGTTCGTGCCAAATAACGACATCTTGGACTTTGATGCGATGACCTGCGATGCGCGGTTTACCGCCACAGGTTTCTGGGGTAATTTCAATGTGATTGATTAAAGTTGTTGTCATTGATAATAACGAATTTGTCCGATTATAGGGTCACAAGGAATCTGCGCCCAAATGTTATATATATTATATCACGTCAAGGTTTATAGAATAATTTTATTATGACAACTCTTATAAACTTGAAGCTAATTGAGGCGCGACAATAGTTTCGAGGGAAAAAGCATTCAGAGCCGTTAAGCTTCTGGCCTGTTCCAAGGTGATTGCACAAATGTTCCCATTTTTATCAAGATCTACCAAGGTATTTTCATTGATTTCTTGAGTCTCGACAATAGGATTGTTATTGAACTCTAAATATAGAGTGTCCGTATCTTGAAAGTAGGTGATTTTCATGGCTTAAAATTCCTCTACTTTAAATAAGTTGTAAGTCATCTTTTTCTAAGTCGTTAAGAGATTGATTCGTGATGAGAGAATAAAGAACATCGGGGTCTAAATCAGCCCCATTTTCCCAATAAATTGTTCCCCAATCAGGATTAATTTTGACAGTTTTAAAAAAGTCTAAGTCTTTGAGCGGTTGAAAAATGCCAACAAACTCGATAATTTCTTCAAGATTAATAATCCCCTCTTGATTATCTTCAAATTTAAGATAAAGTTGATAATTATTTAGAGGTTTCACTTCAATAATATCTTTTAGCATGGTTTATCCGTTTATTCTATTTAACTGGTTCTCAATCTGGCGAAATATTAGGGGAAGTAACGATAGAATTCTCGACGATGAAGAACACGAGCAAATGTAATTGTATCTTCTTCAATAAAAAAACCAATTCTATAGTCACCAATTCGGATACGATAGGCATTATATTCTCCTTTTAATTTTTTAAGGTTGTTAATTTCGCTTAGCTGCTTAACTGCTAAAATATCAGTAAAGACAAGGTTTTTTATGACTGAGTAAGGGGAGGTACTTTTTAAATCTTTAAGATCCTTGATAAAAGTAGGAAGATAGTTGATTTTCATTCTTTTTCTAATTCAATTAATGCTTCCTCAAGACTTAAGGGAGTTTCATCTTTAACGTCTATCATGGCGCGATAGAGTCCAGTATCTTCATAGGTTTCTATTATTTGTTGATAATCTTCAAAATTAATGATAACTTGCTGTATCTGACCTTGATTATCTGTAATCAAGTCTTGAGCAAAGGGATAATCTTTGATGTTCATAATTAATTGTTCCTCATTTTGTGGACGGTTTGCATTATTCACACTCCTTTGTTTCCAATTCTAATAGGATGGGAATTAAGTCTTTGGCAATATCAATGACGGCATCTATGGTATCAGCTTCAGTGACAAGTCCTTGTATATCGGGACTGGTGGCGACATAGTAATCTTGTCCGTTTTCTTGCAAGCGTTCAATAGTGAGGTTAATTGGGTTTTGCATGGGGAATCCATAGAGTTTATAGAATAATTTTATTATGACAACTCTTATAAACTTGAAGCTAATTCAGGCGCGACAATAGTTTCTAGGGAAAAAGCATTCAGATCCGTTAAGCTTCTGGCGTGTTCTAAGGTAATTGCACAAATGTTCCCATTTTTATCAAGATCGACTAAGGTATTTTCATTGATTTCTTGAGTCTCGACAATAGGATTGTTATTGAACTCTAAATATAGAGTATCCGTATCTTGAAAGTAGGTGATTTTCATGGCTTAAAATTCCTATCAAAAAAAGCATTGTGAACTGTGATACCATCTTCGAGTAAGACAACTCTCAACGCCTTGTTGTCTATTTCCTCAATTAATGCCCAGCGGCGAATTCGTCCATCATTTTGGTGAACTTCCAGAATAGGATTATTGATTGTGTATTCAATCCATTCCATTTTGATATTGGCTCGATCTGGTCGTTTTCTGGTGGCTAAAAAGTATTGAGTAAATTTCATTGAGGCGATTGAATTGTTTGCTTATAAGTATCAATGAAGTTAATTTTCATAGTTTTGCTTAATGGGAGTTAAGGATAATTTTATAGATTGTCTGCTACATCCCCCTGAATTTGCCCTAACAATTCCTCACACTCTTTAACCAAGGGAATACCCAATTCTTGGCATAATTTAAGTGCTTGTTGGCAATGCCTGAGGGCAAGTTCAGGGTGATTAGTTTGGTGGGCAATTTTCGCAAGGACTCTTAAACTATAGGCGATTAAATATTTATAACCAATAGCTTGAGAAATTACTAAGGATGCTTGAATTTTTCTTTCTGCTTCGCTGTAGTTTTCTAGTTTGAGCAATATACTCCCTATAGTATGTAGAGAAAATGCTACCCCTTGCCGATCGCCCATTGCTTCACTGATGTCGAGAGATTGCTGGTGATAGGCGATCGCTTTTTCATACTGTCCCAAGGAAAAATAACAATTGCTTAGATTACCGAAAGAAATTGCCACCCCTTGCCGAAAGCTGATTTTTTTACTGATGTCGTGATATTGCTGGTAGAGGTCGATCGCTTTTTCATACTGTACTAGGTCATAATAACAATTGCCTAAATTCCCGAGAGAAATTGCCACCCCTTGCCGATAGCCGATTTCTTCACTGATTTCGAGAGATTGCTGGTGATAGGCGATCGCTTTTTCATACTGTCCCAAGCAATTATAACAATTGCCTAAATTCCCGAGAGAAATTGCCACCTCTTGCCGATAGCCGATTTCTTCACTGATTTCGAGAGATTGCTGATGATAGGCGATCGCTTTTTCATACTGTCCCAAGCAATTATAACAATTGCCTAAATTCGCGAGAGAAATTGCCACCCCTTGCCGATAGCCGATTTCTTTACTGATTTCGAGAGATTGCTGGTGATAGGCGATCGCTTTTTCATACTGTCCCAAGCAATTATAACAATTGCCTAAATTCCCGAGAGAAATTGCCACCTCTTGCTGATCGCCCATTGCTTCACTGATTTCGAGAGATTGCTGGTGATAGGCGATCGCTTTTTCATACTGCCCCAAGGAATCATAGCAAAGGGCTAGACGGTTTAACGAGTTACGATAACAATCTTGTTGCCGTTGACTCCCTGCAATCACCTGTTCATAATGATCTGCTTGCTTACGATAAAATCCTTGTAAATCTAAAAAACTATGAACTGATTTATTTTTCCCTTCTCCACCTCGATCCTCATTCAAAATATTGTATGCTAACTGCCATTCTCCCAATGCTCCTGCATGGTAAAACGCCTCTAAATATTCCTTCAAATCTTCCAAGGATTCCCAGGGAGGGACAGGTAAATGAGCTAAATAATAATCTAAGGCTAATTGATGGGCGGATCGCAATGTTTCAGGATTTGCTTGATCTTGCACCACCATTGATATTAAAGGCAAAAACTCAAACCGTCGCGGTTTTCTCGCTTTGGGTTCGGGGGGAAATTCTTGTAATAAAGACAAACGAGCAAAATGTCGTAAATCTTGGTCAGTTATTTCTGGGGTTAATCCCTGCGCTAACCCTAAATCAAAACTCTCGCGCAATACCGATAACCGCGTTAAACTCTCCCTAAACTCTTTCGATAATCGCGCTAAACTGGCGGTAATCACTTCTCTGACACAGGTTTCCGTGTCGCGGTGATACCCTTCCACATCAAACAGATTTAAGCCCAAATTTTGCGACTCGGTGACAGAAACCCCTTTCCCAAACTTATCTTTCATCAAACTACAAACCAATTCCATTAAGAGGGGATGACCTCCCATTTTATCGACAAATTGGGCTAATTCTTCATCGCTTCCCGTTAAGCCGTGATCTTCGGTGACATAACGCATCGCATCCGCTTCTTTTAACCCTTTTAAAGGCCAAGAATAATAATAATCTTGCAAATTGACGGGGAATTTTAGCTGTTCTCGACTGGTGACTAATAGCTTACTGCTGCTTTCTGTGTTTAACCATTTTTGCAAGAATTGCTGATAAACCAAATTTACTGGGGCAGTTAGTACCGTTTCCAAATTATTCAACACTAATAAACAGGGTTTAGCGGTTAACCCTTTGCTGATTGCGTCTATTAATTGCCCATCATTCCATTTTTCATCATAATTTTGTTTTAACTCCTCTAATAACCACCGTCCGAACTGTGCCAAAGGGTAAGGCTGGTTAAAATTAACCCATAATACCGGCCAATCAGCAGTTAATTGATCTGTAAACTTTCTCGCCAGAGCAGTTTTACCATAACCTCCGGCGGCGGTAATCTCGATTAACCTTAGATGGTCATTCCCTAACGCTGTTTGGAGTTCTTGCAATTCTTCCCGTCGTCCTTGCCATCTACGCACGGGTGGGAGTTGCGTATCCACTAACCCAGAGGTGGTCAGGGGTTGGACCGCTTTTTTAGAGGGTTCAGACTGTTTTTTTTTAGATTCTTCAATCAGCGATCGCAATTTATCCTCAACGGATACGAAAACTTTTTCATATTCTGATTTCTTTAGATCACAGAGAGGATTGCTGGGAGAATTATTGCTAGGAGACTGAAATTGATGTAAGTAAAATCTTTGTTCTATTCCCTCTTCATTAGTGTATTTAAAAGAAACACTTTTCACAGTAGAATGTCTAAGAAATATAGGAATTATAACGACTCCTTCTTCTTCACGTCTTTTCAAAAGACGGGGTAATTCTTCATTCTTCACATAACGAGAATTAAGCAGGTCTTGGCTAACCAATACCATCGCAATTGTTACTTGTGATAAACTGTCTTTAATTTTTTCATCCCAAATATCCCCCGGTTGTATGTCCAGATCTGACCAGACTATTTCTTCCTCATCATTCAGAGGTTCGAGAAATTTTAACAGTCTGTCTCTCCATCCTTTGTCTTGGTGGGAATAACAAATAAAAATTGATGGCATATCTCTTTCCTCTGACATAACCACTTTTCTGTTATACCACATCTAACCCAGAAAACGGGTTTCTTTAAGAAACCCGTTTTCTAACTTAAGATTGGTCGATTTCAATCCTGGCTACTTCTTTCAAACATTTTGTAAATGGCACTGTTTGAAGCCCATCACGTTCCGCTCTATTTAAAAGCAGAACAGATCTTGATCATGGATAATTATACTTGTCTCCATTCTCGCCAATCCTACATTGATCCCAATCGCTCTCTTGAACGGGTAATGTTCGATGTTCCCTAACGGGAAATCGGGGTTAACTACTAGCTTTATAAGTAATGGCGGGAAGCGGATTTGAACCACTGACCTTCGGGTTATGAGCCCGACGAGCTACCAGACTGCTCTATCCCGCGTTGCTTTATTTAGTATAGAACTAAATCTCGGTAAATGCCAAGGAGTTTGTAAAATTACTTTACATTTACCGTCCGACCAGAGGTTAATACTTACGTTCCACGGGGGTGAAATCCTGAATCACTACGGGCATATAGTCGATATCGATGCCGGAGGGGGAATAATAGGCGAGGGTATGCTGAAGGAAATTTTGGTCATCCCGTTGGGGAAAATCCTCGCGGGAGTGGGCCCCTCGGCTTTCTTGACGATTGAGGGCAGAGGTGAGGATAATTTCCCCCACCACCATGAGACTTTGTAATTCCCAGGCCTCGATTAGTTCCGTATTCCAGCAATCCCCCCTATCATCCAGGTAAATCTGCTCGTATTTGCGCTTTAATTCGCCGATTTGTTTAATTCCCTCACGCATGGTCGCTTCGGTGCGAAAAACGCCGCAATGTTGGGTCATACAGTCTTGGAATTGCTGACGTAGTTGACCGATGCGAATCGTGCCTTTTTTGGTCAATAAAGCGGTGATTTCCTCTTTGGCATCCTGAAGGTAAATATCGGGATTAAATACGGGAAAAGCGCGTTTTTCGACGTATTTAGCGATCGATTTGCCGGTTCTTCTCCCATAGACCACACATTCTAACAGGGAATTACTGCCCAAACGATTGGCCCCGTGGACAGAGACACAGGAACATTCCCCGGCGGAGAAAAAGCCCTCGCTGAGGGTATCGGCACTTAAGCGAACGCGACCATCGGTATTAACGGGAATGCCGCCCATACAATAGTGAACCGTAGGACGTACAGGCATCGGTTCTTCTACCGCATCGACACCGACGAGACGGTGGGCCTCCTCCCAACAGAAGGGAATGCGACTCATAATTTTTTCCCGACCTAAATGGCGTAAATCCAGATAGACAAAGGGACCCCCGGCGCTACCGTCCAGATTTACCCCCCGGCCGGCGCGAATTTCTAGGGTAATGGCCCGGGAAGTGATGTCCCGGGGTGCCAATTCCATGCGCGAGGGGGCGTAGTCTTCCATAAAACGACGACCTTCGCTATTGATTAAATAAGCGCCTTCACCCCGGACTGCTTCTGAGATTAAAACACCGACGGGATAGAGTCCCGTGGGGTGAAATTGGACAAATTCCATGTCTTCTAGGGGAATACCCGCTTTTGCCGATAAAGCTAAACCGTCCCCCGTACAGGCGAAATCGTTGGAGGTGGTGTTATAAACGCGACCATAGCCCCCCGTCCCGAACATAATTGCTTTTGCCCGGAGGATTTCTAACTGTCCGGTGGCGATTTGGTACATAACCACGCCTTTGGCCGTACCTTCTTCGAGGATAAGGCGTAAAACGTACCATTCATCGTAGATTTTTACCTGATTACGGCGTAAATTGCTGACTAATTCGTGCAGCATGGCGTGACCGGTTTTATCGGCGGCGTAACAGGCCCGGTTATGGCTGTGACCGCCAAAGGCTCTTTGAGCAATGCGTCCATCTTCGAGACGGGAGAATAACACGCCTAGATGTTCCAATTCGATGATAACTTCGGGGGCTTCTTGGGTGAGGATATCCACCGCATCCTGGTCAGCTAGAAAATCGGAACCTTTGACGGTATCGTAGGCGTGGGCCTTGGGATTATCTTTGGGGTCAACGTTTTGCAGGGCGGCGGCGATACCTCCCTGGGCAGCGACGGAGTGGGAACGAATCGGGTGGGTTTTGGCAACGACAGCAACATCGATAGTCGGGTTGAGGCGTTTGATTTCTAAGGCGGCGCGGCATCCTGCTAACCCACCGCCCACTATAACGACATCGTGTTCTTTCATGGCTGATTTTCCTACGGGCTTCTGTTTCTATGGTGGGGTGAGAATTGCTCAGAGGTGAGTTTTTGTAACCGAGACTTTATATTTCACGAGACAGGAGAAGGGAGAAGGGAGAAGGGAGCAGAAGATTATTTTTATTGATTCTTCCCAATTCATAATTCATAATTCATAATTCATAATTCATAATTCCCAAAAAACAACCCGCGGCAGTTAACCGCGAGTTATTTTTGCTTAAAATCGGATCATTACTGAACGGTAATCGTTCCGACCATACCAGCACCGCGATGGGGTTCACAGTAGTAGGTGTAAGTACCCGGTTCGCTGAAAGTGCTTTCAAAGGACTCCCCGGCGGAAAAAGCCAGACCCTTGTGGGATAATTTGCTGGCTTGGGCTTCGGGAACTTTGGCACTATCGAAAACGATGTTATGGGGAGAAAGTTTGTTATTAACCCATTTCACCGTATCTCCTGCTTTAATGGTGAGGGTGGGGGGATCAAATTGTAGTGTGCCTGCATCACCGCCCATCTTAACCGTGAAGGTTTCCGCAGCAGCGGAGGCAGTGTTGAAGAAGAAGCTAGAGACGACTAGCGCCACGGTAGCGACCAATAAACCTAATTTTTTCATGCTTGTTAATCCTTTACACGAGGGGAGATGACAAGTTTGACAGCCTGTCTTTTGACAAAAAAGTAAAAGTTTGCTTTTAACTGTCCCATGAATTAATTCTACACGAAGTTTGACAGCTTGTCTTTTGACAAGAAAACCGTTTTTTTCTGACGATGGTTGGGGAATTTCTTAAGAAATAGAGGAGAACTTATCGTGAAAAGATTATTAATTTCCCTGTGCTTGCTCTTGGCCGTGGTTACTTTCGGTATGGCTCGTCCCGCTTTAGCTGATGGGGCTTCGATTTTCAGTGCTAACTGCGCTTCCTGCCACATGGGCGGTAAAAACGTGGTTAATGCCGCTAAAACCCTGAAAAAAGAAGATTTAGTGAAATACGGCAAAGATTCCGTTGAAGCTATCGTTACCCAAGTTACCAAAGGTATGGGTGCGATGCCCGCTTTCGGTGGTCGTCTCAGCGCTGAAGATATCGAAACTGTAGCTAACTATGTCCTCGCTCAAGCGGAAAAAGGCTGGTAAAAGTTAGTTAGGGTTTGCTGAAAAAATCTAAAAACCTTGTCGGGTAGAACTTTGAGACCTTTTGTCAATCAAAAAGTACCAGATATGGGAGTGATCGGGGCAAAATTTCAGGTACTTTTTCCCTGAAAATTAGGTAATTGACCCCCTTAAAATCGGTAAAACCCTACACCCCAGAGCCGTTTAGACCTCGGCGTGAGACTTCGGACGTTCGCTAAACGGAGTCAGGAGTCAGTAGCCGGTCGTCGGGAGGGGTATTTGTCTTATTTTTTAGTCATCAAAAAGAGGCTGTAAGGAAGGTTTAAACGCCTTCCTTTTTGTTAGCTAGGGGGCGATATGGTCTTATACTAAATCCGTTGAGTAACCCATAGAAAACGGGTTTATCGGAGAAGCCCGGGCTCTTCTAGGTTCTGTGTGATAAGTTTAACTTACATTATGATCGATCAATCTTTGTGTCCTTTGTGTCTTTGTGGTTCGTTCCACCCCCTCGCCAAGAAGACTGTATCTTAGAACACATTTTACCCACCAAACCCAAGAGAGCCAAGCCCGTTTTCTGCTCATGCAAAAGGTTTTGAAATTCCCAATCCTATTTTCTTGCACTAACATCGGACTTTAACAGGTCAAAAGCCTTATTTTAAAAGGGTTTTACCATTATTTAGCAAGCCCTATTTTAGACTAAATCCTGTTTAATAAGATATGGCAAATTGCCGAGCATCGGAGCAGGGAGAAACAATCCATAAGTAGTCGTGCAAAATTAATTTTCTAGTGAAGAAAGGCGAAAGGCAAAAGGCAAGAGGCAAGAGGTGGTTAGATGTATGTAATTAATTTTGCTTAGGTACTTATCTATTTCTGGCTGCTGATGGGTTATCCAATCAGAACTGAAAACTTTTAGGTTTTGGATTGTTTGTACCCGTTCTCTAATATCTTAAAAGTGGTTTGTGTTAACTAGATTTAGTATTGAGTATCAGCATAAATTTTAGGTTTAACTTACTCTCGATCGCTTTTTACCTGACTGATGCGACGAACGTTTAAAATATCGCTCATCAGCTTAATTTGACTAACACAGCGTTCAAATTGTTGCAGGTCTTTTACTTCAATTTTCAGGGAAATTAAAGCGGGTTTGCCGAAATTAGTCTTAACTCCGGCATTGCGAACGTTAATATTTTGGTCACTTAAACGAGAGAGAATATCTTTAAAAACCCCGACGCGATCAATCACTTCAATCTGAATATTTACCGGATAAGTTGGATAACGTCCCTGGTCATCTATGGGGTTCCAACTAACAGGAATTAACCGTTCAGCTTCGGCTCTTTCCACATTCGAGCAGCCTTGACGGTGAATAACAATACCTTCCCCCGCATGGGCAACTATGCCGGTAATATTTTCCCCCGGTAAAGGACAACAACAACCGGCCAAACGATAGACTAATCCCTCCACACCGGTGATCGGTGATTTACTGACGGGTAAAGCCCTTTGAACGGGAGAAGGTGGTAGAATCAATTGGGAATCAGTCAGGACATCGGGCGGATTTTTAACCGTTAAAATTTCCTGTTGATTTTTAACTGTTTCTTGCAGACGATTAACCACATTTTTTAGGGTAACTTCGCCGTAACCCAAAGCTGCCAATAAATCATCTACTGCCACATAATTGCACTGTTTAGCCACCGATTGCATTCGTTCCGATTTTAGCAGGGCATCGAAGCCAGTTTTACCCAATTCTTTCTCTAATAAATCACGACCCCGGCTAATATTTTCTTCTCGGCGCGATTTTTTGTACCATTGCCGGATGCGATTTCTGGCGCTAGGAGTAACGACAAAATTTAACCAATCTAAACTAGGGTGACTATTTTTGCTGGTGAGAATTTCCACCAGATCACCATTTTGCAAGGGAGCATCAAGAACTGACCATTTACCGTTAATTCTTGCCCCTTTCATCTGATTACCTACTTCGCTATGAATATGATAGGCAAAATCTACCGGTGTTGCACCTTGGGCTAGGGCCACCACATCACCTTTGGGGGTGAAAACATAGATATCTTCTTCAAAGAAATTATTTTTTAGGCCATCCATGTATTCTTGGCCATCTTTAAGGTCTTTTTGCCAGTCAAGCAGATTACGCAGCCAAGCAAATTTTTCATCCGCAGCGGTTAAAGTTGTCTGACTAGAACCGGTTTCTTTATACTTCCAATGGGCTGCAATACCGTATTCAGCAACATGGTGCATTTCTAGGGTGCGAATCTGCACTTCTAGGGGGCGGGCATTTAAACCGACAACGGTGGTATGGAGGGATTGATAACGGTTAGCTTTTGGTAAACCGATATAGTCTTTAAAACGGTTGGGAATCGGGGTAAATTGGTCGTGAACTACGGCTAAACAACGATAACATTCCTCTTTAGTTTCGACGATAATGCGGACGGCTGCGATATCATAAATCTGCTCGAATTCTTTACCCTGATTGTGCATTTTATGATAAATGCCGTAGAGATGTTTGGGGCGACCTTGTAAATCAAGAACTTTTATGCCAATTTCTTGCAATTTTTCCCGCAATGTGTTAGTAACGGTTTCGATGCGGGACTCTCGATCGATGCGTTTTTCCGATACCAATAACTGTACGGTGCGATAGGCATCGGGTTCGAGGTATTTAAAGCATAAATCCTCTAATTCCCATTTAAATCGCCCAATCCCTAAACGGTTAGCCAGAGGAGCAAAGATTTCTCTAGTTTCGAGGGCGATGCGTTGCTGCTGTTGCGGGTTGAGGTGTTCGAGGGTTTGCATATTGTGCAGGCGATCGGCTAATTTTACCACGATGACCCGGATATCTTGAGCCATCGCCAGGAACATTCGGCGAAAATTCTCCGCTTGCCTTTCAGTTTTGCTAGAAAAGTTGAATTTGGAGAGTTTTGTCACCGCTTCCACCAAATTACGCACCTCAACACCGAATCTATCCTCGATTTCTTCGGGGGTGACTTCCGTATCTTCCACCACATCGTGAAGGAATCCGGCCGCGATCATTGCCCCATCACCCCCCAGATCCCGCAGTAATCCCGCTACAGCTATAGGATGGGCGATATAGGGTTCCCCAGATTTGCGATACTGTCCCTCGTGGAGTTTATGGGCGAAATTAAAAGCCTGACAGATTAAATCGCTATCAGGATTTTGGGGGTCGTTTTCGTAGGTAATTAGGCATTCTTTCAGCCAATCGGGTAAAACTAAGGGTTTTTTCGGTTCCGTAGCCCGGGGAGGGGCAGTGAGGGTTTCCGGTTGGGTGGCAGTGATGGCGTTCATGGTTGGATCGGGGGGATAATAGGGGTGGTGGGGAGGGATAATCTAGAAAATTATTAGGCCGAAGGGATGCCAGATTACTTAATTCTCTAACACTGGAATCGGACTCATCGGCGAAAAGGACGCGATTCTTTTAAGTTTTTGTCTCTGGTTGGGAGGAGAGAGGACTTGCAACCGTGACGACAAATCGTTAATCTTATGTAACAAATTCTAACGCGCTTTGTATTGGATGCTACCGACAAATTACCATCAAGCCTACAAATCTTTGTTAAGAAAACTGGAGGATTTCAGTCTTACCCTTCTGGATGGGGATTCCTCCACGGGATCAAAATCTTTTCAAGCTTTACAAACCTGTCTAGAAGGGGAGATATTGTCACTAAATGATGACAATTGCAGCCCAGAGGTGGCTAATCGTTGGCGCACGGTCCAGACGGAACTATATCGATCCTGGCGATTGCTGGAGACGGATTGGTTATTTTTGGCCTCAGCGCGGCAAGGACGGGAGAAACGTTTACGGATAATTAGCGAGCGAGTGGCGACTTTAAAGGGGTATTGTCGGGTTTTGTTAGGGGAAGTTGTCGGTTAAGTAATTAAATGCTCGATCGCCGTTTGTGTGGCATACTTGACCCTAAGTCCTAACTTTTATCGTTACCGATCGCCTCATGTTGGAAATTAAAAACCTAAAAATTGCCTACCCGACCGAATTAAGTTCTCCCTCTTGGGCGATCAACGGGGTATCTTTTAGTATAGGCAAAGGGGAAACTCTGGGATTAGTGGGTGAATCCGGTTGTGGAAAATCGACTATCGGTAAGGCTATTTTAAGGTTATTACCCAATCACACTCACGTGGAAGGTGAGATTAACTTTGAAGGGCGATCGCTTTTATCTTTATCTAACAAACAATTAGAAAAGTTTCGCGGGGAAGCGGTGGGATTAGTCTTTCAAGATCCGATGACGCGACTAGATCCGCTGATGACTATTGGCGATCATTGTGTGGAAACTTTGCAAGCTCATCGAGGAAATTTAACCTATCGTCAAGCTAAAAGTCAAGCTTGTACTGTCCTAGAAAAAGTGAAAATTCCCGCTAATCGTTGGTCCCAATATCCTCACGAATTTAGCGGAGGAATGCGGCAAAGAGTGGCTATTGCTTTAGCTTTATTATTAAACCCTAAGTTAATTATTGCCGATGAACCCACCACCAGTTTAGATGTGACGGTTTCAGCGGAAATTCTGCGGGAATTAAAGCGTTTATGTAGCGAGGAACAGATGGGATTATTGTTAATTTCCCATGATTTAGCGCTGGTGGGAGAATATTGCGATCAATTAGCGGTGATGAAGGGGGGCAAAATTGTCGAATCGGGAGCGGTAAAAACAGTTTTTAATACACCTCAACACCCCTACACCCGTTCTCTTTTAGCCGCAGCTTTACACCTACAGTTACGGGAGGAAAAATCAACAGCAATTCAAGGCAAAGAAACGGTGTTAAAGGTGGATAATTTAAAACAGTATTATACCCTAGAAGGTAACTTTTTAGATAGTTTTTTCAAAAAAGAAAAGAAATTTATTAAAGCAGTGGATGAAGTCAATTTTGAACTGTATCGAGGGGAAATATTCGGTTTAGTTGGGGAGTCGGGGTGTGGGAAAAGTACCCTATCGCGAACCCTATTACAGTTAATTAAACCCACTGGGGGAAAAGTGGAATTTTTAGGAGAAGATTTAACCCCTTTATCGGGGGAAAAAATGCGTCCAAAACGGCGCTTAATGCAGATGATTTTTCAGGATCCCCTCGCTTGTCTCAATCCTTTAATGACGGTGGGAGAAAGTATCGCTGATCCGCTTTTGATCCATCAAAAAATTAATCTAGAAACGGCTAAAAAACAGGTTTTGGAAATGTTAGATCGAGTCGGTTTAACACCAACAGAGGAGTTTTATCGACGCTATCCTAGGGAGTTATCGGGAGGACAACAGCAAAGGGTAGCCATTGCTCGCGCTTTAATTACTCGTCCGGAATTAGTTATTTGTGATGAACCGGTTAGTATGCTCGATGCTAGTGTCCAGACACAGGTTTTAGAGTTAATGTTAGAGTTACAAAAGTTATTTAATCTCACTTATTTATTTATAACTCATGATCTTTGGTTAGCGAGATTCCTCTGCGATCGAATTGCGGTGATGACTGCGGGTAAAATAGTTGAAATGGGTGACACTGAACAGATTTTTAGCCATCCCCAACACCCCTACACCCAAAAATTAATCGCCGCAGCCCCGAGAATTTATCCCGACAGCAACTAAAATCGCTCTAGGGGTTTATAATTGTTATTGTCTAGATATGGTTAGGAAAGACAAAATGGCCAGACAACTTCAGATAACTCTCCCTGAAGATACCATGCAACTTCTTGATCGATGGTTGGCGAGTAGTGATTATCCTGAAAAAGAATATGATAATTTAATTAATGAAGCGATTAAATTATATATTATGGAACAACCGAGAAACTACCTCAAGTAACAATTAAAAGAAGGAGCTATTGTTAGAGCAGAAAGAGATTTAAATTTAGCACAAGATTGGTTTTCTCTAGAGGAGTATTTATGGTAATAATGATTATTTTCAAAGTTAAAAAACTGCTCAAAAAATTTGTCTTTAGTCTCCAGGAGGAAGGATGGAAACCAGCACTCAAAAAGACGAAACGAAAAATTATTAAAATTCTCACAGGAAAGAGTTCCTCTGAATTTGAAGAACAGGTGATCGAAAGTGCTAAACTAGCTGAACCGCGACCCCTAGAAATTGCCAGTAGTGATGATCCTTTCGTCTCGATTATTATTCCTGTTTATAACCAATTTGCCTACACCTTTAACTGTTTGGAATCCTTGAGTGTTAACTTAAGTTCTGATTTAGCTTATGAAGTAATCATTGTTAATGATGCTTCCACTGATGAAACTTTAGAACAATTAGCCACTTTAGTCACAGGAATTAAAGTATTAACTAATGCAGAAAACTCTGGTTTTATTCGTTCCTGTAATTATGGAGCTAGTCAAGCAAAAGGTCAATACCTATATTTTCTCAATAACGACACTAGAATTCTAGAAAATTGTCTAGAAAGTTTATTAAAATTAATCGTCAATAATCCCCAAGTTGGTGCGGTAGGTTCCAAGTTAATTTATGCTAATAGTAAACAACAAGAAGCGGGGGGAATTATCTGGAATTCTGCCGATGGTTGGAATTATGGACGTTTAGATAGTCCCGATGAACCGGAATATAATTATGTGCGTCCCGTGGACTATTGTTCGGGAGCAAGTTTATTAGTTCCTACGGACTTATTTAAGCAGTTAGGTGGTTTTTCTCAAGACTTTATCCCCGCATATTACGAAGATACAGACTTATGTTTTGCCATCCGAGAATTGGGTTATCAAGTCCTCTATCAACCCCAATCTAACGTTATTCACTACGAAGGAATCACCTCGGGAACAGACCTTTCCAGTGGGATTAAACAATATCAAGTTATTAATCAAACTAAGTTTCGAGAAAAATGGTCAAAGGTACTAACTAAACACCTAGATAACGATCCTAATAATGTACCGAAAGCTGCCCGACGTTTACAAGGAAAACCGACAATTTTAGTCATTGACTCCTACGTTCCACTATACGATCGAGAATCCGGCTGTGTGCGTTTATTAAATATTCTTAAGCTACTGCTCAATTTAGGCTATTCAGTGATTTTCTTTCCCGATAATGGCTATCCTGAACAACCCTATACTTCCGTCCTGCAACAGCTGGGAATTGAAGTTATTTATGGCACAGCGCAAAGATATAATCTAGAAGAAAAATTAATCAAATATTTACCCCTGATCGATGGAGTTTGGTTGTGTCGTCCTGAATTGTGCGATAAGTATATGGACTTAATTCGCTTAAAAACAAAAGCACCAATTATTTATGATACAATTGACCTGCATTTTCTGCGTTTAAAACGGCAAAAAGACTATCTCGATCCCAGTTACCAAAATACTAGCTGGAGTTGGGAAACCTATCAGAAATTAGAGTTAAACTATGCTAATCAAGCGGAAGCAACCGTGGTAGTAACGGAAGACGAAAAGCAGGTTTTATCCTCTTTAGGAGTGAAAAATGTTTGGGTAATCCCCAATATCCATGAAGAAATTTCCCTGTCAGAAAAAGTTGCTTTTGACCAGCGATCGGGTTTAGTATTTATTGGTAGCTACAATCACCCTCCTAATATTGATGCAGTTAAGTGGTTATGTTTAGAAATTATGCCCTTAGTTTGGGTATCCCGTCCTGACATTACTGTTAATTTATTAGGAAGTAACCTCAAGGATGAAGTAAAAGAATTGGCCAATGATCAAGTGATTGTCACCGGTTATGTACCCGAAGTAGAACCCTATTTTCAAAAGAGTCGGATTTTTGTTGCTCCCCTGCGATTTGGTGCGGGAATGAAGGGTAAAATTGGTCAAAGTCTTTCCCTCGGATTACCCACTATTACCACAAAAATTGGTGCGGAAGGTATGGGATTAATTGACCATCAGGATGTTTTAATTGCCGATACTGCCGAGGAATTTGCCCAAGCAGTGATCGAACTCTATGATAATATGCAATTGTGGCAAAAACTGGCCGATAATTCCCTAGAAACTATTAAGAGATATCAACCAGCTACTGTGCAAACTAATCTACAAACTTTGTTATCAAATTTAGGAATTATTGCTAAAGATAGTTAACAAGAAAAAAGCTCACTTCTCCTACAGGTCTATTTTATGTCACCGAAATCAACTCTAGAATCCGCAATTTTTCAGAATTAAAAACCTATTGAGAAAGTCGGAGTTTTCTAGAAGTAGTTCCTGACTACAACCCCCTCATTTCTCTCGAAAAAGTTGGCAAGAAAATCTAAAAAACTTGGCAATTAATACCAGTTTATTTCTGATTAACCTTTCCCCTTTCTCCTTGAAAAAATATGCCAAGTTATCCTGATATCTCCAGTCAAGCTTTTAAACATCCCCTAGATCAGCAAGCTGAACAAGCATTAAGATCAGTTCCGGGGTTTGACTTATTAGCGAAAAGTTTTTCCGAATATCTCTATGAACGTCCCCAGCAAATTTTATTAATGGGCAATGATCTAAAAGTCGGCCCGCGTCAATACACCACTTTATACGGTATATATCGCCAATGTCTGCGGGATTTAGATATGTCCCCAGAACCGAATCTTTATGTCAGTCAAAACCCCTTAGCTAATGCCTATTCTTTGGGTTCAGAACATCCCTATATAGTCTTTAATACTGCTCTTTTAGACCTCTTAGATGAAGAAGAAATTAGAGTAATTCTTGCCCACGAATTAGGTCATTTAAAATGCGAGCATAGTATTTTAATTCAACTTTCTTTTTGGGTGATGGGGGCGGCTAATTTGCTTGGGGACATCACTTTAGGACTAGGAAAAGCCATTACTACCGGTCTAGTTTATGCCTTTTATGAATGGCGCAGAAAAGCCGAATTATCAGCAGACAGAGCGGCTTTATTAGTAACCGATGATTTAAATTTAGTCCTGAGAACTCTAATGAAATGTGCAGGAGGAAGTCAAAAATATCTGAATGAATGCAACTTAGAAGAATTTATTCGCCAAGGGGAAGCCTACCGAAAATTAGATCAAGATAACCTAAACCAGATTTATAAATTTATCATTTATAATGGCGGTAATGGTTCCTTTTTAACCCATCCTTTTTCCGTAGAAAGAGTACATTATTTACAGGAATGGTTTAACTCGGAATCCTATCGTCAAATTCGCCGAGGAAACTATGCCAAAACAGGGGTAAAAAGCTCAATTAATGTTGATGTTAATGATAGCGAAAGCGCAAGATTACAGCGACAAATAGCAGAACTACAGGCAGAAATTGAACGGGCAAAAAGACAAAGAAACTATGAATAGTCTATAACAGCCTATAACTCAGCCAAATTAGCAAAAAAAAGTCGATTTTGGTGGGGTAGCAGTCCATAAGCCACCAAAATTACTAATGGGACTGGCTGAATAAATCTAAAACCCTTGTTGGCTAAGACTTTTAGACTTTTTACCCATCACATGGTATTTAAGTTAACTCGCAGGGAAAAATTTCTAATGTAGTATAATACACGGACAGTTAAAGCAAATTCCTGTACAAGTGTAAAGGACAACCGATTCGATCGAGCGATCATGCAAACTCTTTCTCGTTTACCTACTAAAGACAAAGCTCTAATCATGACCCATCCCCTCAAAATCGTCGCTTTAGGTGATAGCCTTGTGTATGGCTATGGCGACCCCGTAGGTGGTGGTTGGGCCGAGCGCTTACGTCGTTTGTGGATGGAAAGTGCCGGTCATGCCCTCTATAATTTGGGTATTCGCGGCGATCGAGTAGTACAAGTGTCCGAACGTTTAGAACAAGAATTTCGTCTCAGGGGTGAAATTCGCAATCGTCTCCCTGACCTGATTCTTCTCTCCGTCGGTGTTAATGATACAGCCCGTTTGGGCCGGCCCGATGGTCGCACCTACACCGATCACGATCTTTTTCAAACTCAAATCGAACATTTACTTGACCGGTCCCGTTCTCTTTGCCCGGTTTTGTTTATAGGTATGATTCCCGTGGATGAGCGAAAAATGCCCTTTTTAGACTGCTTTTACTTCAACCATGGCGATCAGTATCGTTTTAAGGAAACCACTAAACAAGCTTGTCTAGAGCAAAATATTCCCTATCTCGACTTATTTGATCTCTGGATCGACCGGGGTGATCTGTGGTGCCAAGAAAGATTAATGGAAGATGGACTTCATCCCAATGTGCAGGGCTATCAATCAATTTTAGAGGATATTTTAAACTGGTCGCCCCTCACTTCTTTTGTCGGTGTGGATGGTTTTATCCAACCCTTTACAGGAATTGCAGAAAAGTAATCTACTCCTGTTAAGCTGACGCTTTAACGGGAGCTTTCTGTTACCCTGAATCTATCGGACAAGACAATCAATGGTGAAACAGAAGACCCAGATAATTTCCTCTAATTAAAAAGAATACACGGCTGTTTTGATATTTTGGTAGTTATTATCTAGGTCTGATTCTAGGAGAATAATCGCAGTAATTCTCCTAGTCATCTCGCTTACTTCCTGCACTTCTGCGATAGTTAATCCCCGTCCTAATAATTTTTCCTCGCGATAACTTAGCCATTTTTTAATGACTTGATAACCCCCGATGGTATATTCCCACACTCGGACTGGTATATTTTGCCAATAGGCTCGATCATTGAGATAAATATCATAGGTTGTCGTTCCTAATAATTTTCGCATTTCTGGGCTAATTACGCTCATTTCTGCGGTTGTATATTGTCTGGCGATCGCTTTTCCTTTACCCGGCATTGTCACGCCATTTTTACCCCCATGTCCCCAACCGACGTTAATAATTAAATCCCCCTTATCTGGGTTTAAATTTCCCCCATCAGTGCAGGAAATCAAGGCGATTTTTTGCAGTGCAGGGGTCGGTTTTTTGGTGACTCCTATAACGGGGTTTTCTGTGTCTAAAAGAGAGGCGATCGCTTGTCCTAGTTCAGCAGATTTAATTAATAATTCTTGGCTATTGGAAAGGGGAATCCTTGGGAAGTCTTGACGAATACCGTCGGCATTTTCCCGAAGATACAAGGGAGAGTATCCAATCGCTAACGAGTGCAGCCAAATTAAGGAGGCATTCTCGATATTTTCATCAAGATTATTAATACCCAGTTGATTTAAGTATTGACGAGATTTTTCCGAGAGATTAGCTTTTATTGAAGGACTATTAAAGTTACTGGAATCGAATAATTTTCCTTGAGTATTATCTTCTGTATTCACCTTCTCTAAATTTTGACGTAATCGTATAGGAAAGTGATAAGCATGACCTCTAATAAAGTCAAAGTCTCCTAAACAGTTAGTAAAATAAAATGGTATTCCTTCGGGAGAGGCAACACCAGCAGGACGACTGACTAAAAAGGAATTACCTTGAAATTGATGAATAAATAGCGAAGGTCTAGACTCATTCCAAAGGGGTCTGATTTGAGTATAATAACACCATTTAACCTCATAGGGTCTGAGCAGATAAGGTAACAGCATTTTAGGATTAAATTTTTTGCGTAACTTTAAGACTTTATCTCTGGCTTTTTTGGCATCAAATCGAGCTGCATCTTTAGTTAAACCTGTATTAAGTGATGCTAATTCTTCCCATGAAACATTTTGATCAAAGTATTTACTTATTCTTTCCGAAAGAATAGTTTTATCACTATCAATAAAACTATAGCCGCGATTCTCTTTATAACCTGTAATTGGAGCTTCATCAGATAAATCTGTTAACTTTGGCCATGCTAAATAGTGAGAGGAAACATCGGAGGGACGGAAAGAATAACGATTAGATGTTTCTGGGTTAGAGACTTGATACAAAGAATCAAAATCTTGATTATTTAAGCTTTCTAAAAGTTGTGACCTTCTTTCAACTGCTTTAGCTGCATCAATATCATCTCGAAATAAGACTTTAGTTCCTTGCTGAGAACTATTTTTCAACCAAAGAGAAATCACCACTCCCTGTTGAATTCCTGCTGAGAATCCGGGTATTGAGAAAATTGTCTCACTGGTTCTACCATCGGGTGCATATTCAGAAATTTTGCGATTTCCGTGCATATTTTCGATCCAAAACTTATTGAAATTCTTTAATAGATTTTGTCTCAAGACAACAAAAGAAGGTTCACTAACCCAAGAATAGTTAGAAATATAACAAACAACCCCTTTACCGGTATTTTCTGAAATACATCTTTCTGCTAAACGAAAAAAGCGCACATATAACTCATCCAAATTAAACTTTTTAATCCCCCAATCGGAGATTAAACCCTGTTTATACAATTCCACTAAACCTGCTTCTTCTGCGGGACTGGTTCCAGCAAAAGCATTGTAGGGAGGATTACCGAGAATAACTAAAATCGGTTTACCGCGCTTAACTTCATCAGCTGCCTCTCGTTCCTTATTTAACTCTGGAAAACTCAATTGTAGCTGTTGAATTTTCTGTTTACTTTCCTCATCGGGAGGTTGCCAACCGGTTAAAGCATTAGTCAGATAAATCCCCACCCGTTCACTATCTTCTATTAAAGGTACACCCAAACTTTGCAGGAATAAACCTAATTGTAGATGAGCGACGACAAAAGGAGCGGTTAAAATCTCGAAACCGAAAATTCTTTCTATGGCTGCCTTTTTCACCAAAGCCATGGCTAAAGCACCCGCGCCATTTTCATGTAAAGTATCGGTAATATAGCGCAAAACCTCGACTAAATAAGCACCAGTGCCACAGCAAGGATCGAGAATATAAACATCGGGATTAGCTAAACCGTCCTCGATATTTAATTCTTCTCGTAAAACTCGATCGACTCGCGCTACCATATAGCGAACAATTTCCGGAGGAGTGTACCAAACTCCCAATTCTTTGCGTAAATCCGGATCAAAAGCTTGCAAAAATGGTTCATAGAAATACTGTACCGCTTGTCCCTCATCGAATTGACGAAAAAATTCCTCTCGTCGCACTCGATTTAGAGCTGCACCGGTCCAGTTCAAAACTTCTACTAATCCCAAAGATTTTAACTTACTCGGTGCGGCGATCTGCTCGAATAGGATCGCTAACATGGGAACATGGAGATGGTGGGCTGCGGATTTCCAATCGAAGTTATCCTCGCGATTGAGGTTTTCCTTGTGCCATAATACCCAAGCGGAGAATAAACCATAAAAGAGGGTTTGCACGAGGGTAGAACGAAAAAATTTATTTCCCTGTTCCCGTTCAAATTTGATACCGAGGGCATTTTCTAAAGCTTGACGAATATTGGCCAGAGCGGGAAGATCGGAATGATGTTCTAAGCGTGCTTTTGCGTCCCGCGCATAGGAAGCAAGAAACCAAGCAACATCGGCCGGTGAGGTGATAGGAGCCGCCTGTAAAAGCACTCTCTTTAGGTATTCTAAGAGGCTATCACCCTGTTCGGCGGCAAATTTGGATGGATTTGAGGTTTTTAGCCAAAACTCGGCTTCTGACGGGGCTAAACTATAGGCTTCTAATTCTACCAGTTGACCTTGGCCATTGCGACCAATGAGCAGAAAATCGCGATAATTGCTGACTAATACTTGACCGTATTTTTGCCAGTATTTTTGTACTTGTTCGCTGGCGGCGATTTTTTTGACATCTTCTTTGGTCCCCTTAATCTCGATCGCGCCTCTTTCGGGAAAAATCGCCGTAAAAGGTTCTAATTCTTGATTTTTGGGGAATTGATCGACGTTAAAAAGTCCCCCGTCCGGCAATCCCGCACCCTGATTTCTGAGGTTGATAATGCAGCGCACTCGCGGTTTTAGGGTTTTACCGATTTCGTTGAGGAGAGTTTCAAGAGTGCCGTAGTAGGAGGTTTCTTTTACCGCTGCTTGGGAGGAGTGGATTTCTTGCAGATTGCGAAAATAATTGACGAGGGGATTCATAAAAGTGGCAGGAACATCACCCAGTTAAGAATAATTACCCAGTTACGAACAGAGTGCTGAATATCTAATACATAGATTGCAAAGTTCTGTAATAATTGCTTTGATTTAATCCATAGATTTTTCGAAAAGATTTATGAATATAAAAACTATCTAATCCAGGAATCAACTTAACCCATACATATCCTTTTTCGATTAACAAGTTATGCAGAAATTCACTCGGCCTCTCGATAGTCATACTATTAAAAATATACTTGTTGAAGGGGAAATCTGCGAGAATTCTAGTTTCAGCACCTTCTACATCTATAGACAGGTAATCGATCACCTCAGGAGCTTCGTGTTCCTCTAAAATATTCGCTAAAGTTTTCGTTCTTAACCGTCTGACTTCTGCATTTTTAATGTTTTCTTTTTTTCTATTATCGGTATCTTCATCGATAATTCCTCCATGAAGATCGCTGCAAATAAAATCAATTTCTTTCTCTCGGTCATCCACACAAACATTCAAGCAAATAGCACTTCTATTTATTTTTAGCTGTTCAAAATATATCGGGTTTGCCTCAATACAAATGCCCGACCATTGATAGCATTTTTCTAATAAATAAGTGTTATTGATTTTTATCCCATCCGCAGAACCTATCTCGACAAAATAACCCTTCTCTTTGTGATCGAAGGCCTCATTAATGACCCAGTAGTCCTGTCCAGCTTGCGATAAACTTTTTCGACTGGTAAGTCGCTTCTCCCGTAAAATTTTATATAAAGAACTCTGGTTTAAAGAATCGATAATATTTTGCGGCAGTAACTTTTTAAAGCTATAGGCGTAATCCCCTAAAATCTTATTAATGTTTGGCATTTTGAGTTCTTACGGTTTTGCGTAAAGTATATCTAAAGTGTCTGGTAAATTCTACCATGGATTTTTCAAAAAGTCAAGGAGTATTTTACTCGGAGATACGGCACAAAATGTTCTTGTGCTTGGGTATAGCTAGTATAGGTGGTAGGGATGGGCAGCATGGCCATTAATCAACTCCGCAGTCAAAAAATTAATCATTGGATGGATTTGAAGTTTTTAGCCAAAACTCGGCTTCTGACGGGGCTAAACTATAGGCTTCTAATTCTACCGGTTGACCTTGGCTATTGCGACCGATGAGCAGAAAATCGCGATAATTGCTGACTAATACTTGACCGTATTTTTGCCAGTATTTTTGTACTTGCTCGCTGGCGGCAATTTTTTTGACATCTTCTTTGGTTCCCTTAATCTCGATCGCGCCTCTTTCGGGAAAAATCGCCGTAAAAGGCTCTAATTCTTGATTTTTGGGGAATTGATCGACGTTAAAAAGTCCCCCGTCCGGCAATCCCGCACCCTGATTTCTAAGGTTGATAATGCAGCGCACTCGCGGTTTTAGGGTTTTACCGATTTCGTTGAGGAGAGTTTCGAGAGTGCCGTAGTAGGAGGTTTCTTTTACCGCTGCTTGGGAGGAGTGGATTTCGTGCAGATTGCGAAAATAATTGACGTAAGAAAGGCTGTCACCAGAGATGGTATATTTTGGCCATAGTATAGCTCGCTAGTTTAGATTTGTTCAATTGGAGAAATAAGATTAGATAAAATTTCGTTCCATTTTAATTTATGAATAGTTTGTAATTCCGAATCTATTTCAATTAGATGGGAATAGCTATTGACAAATTCTTCTGGAGATGATATCAGTCTCAGATAATATTTAATTGTCGGTATAATACCATTGGTGATTATTTGACAACCATGATTGTTTTTGATAGTTTGAATCTCAGACATGATTAACTCCACTTCTGTGGGTTTAACATCAAACGATGATAGGATATAATATCTTCTCGGATTAAATTTAATAATTTTATCTTTGGCAATTCGGAGAATTTGTAAATCAATGTACTTATCATGCTTAATTTCAATAACTTCTACTAATTGTTTATTTTTATCAAAAATCTCAATATCTCCTGCACTACCAGAAGTTAGATCAGAAGCTGTGTGACTGCCTAGGGGTTTTAATGTGCAGGATTTGTATCTTTCTACTTCTATAATTAACCTTTGATAAATTGCATATAGGGCTAAAACAGGTAATTTGGAAGCTCCACGAGTTTGATAATTGAAACTAAAATGATTTTCCAAGCAACTGCTCAAAGTGTTGATGTCAAAAGGTTCAGGATTATCTATCTTCAAAATTTTAATCTTTTGGGTCTGGATAATCTGATTAACTTGATGAAGTAAAAGCCTTAAAATAACTTCAGCTTGTTGAGGATTAGTTTCAATAAAATCAATTAAACCCAGAAAAGCATCTTTGGTTTTTTGATTACTAATTTTACCTTGATAATCTAAAGTATAGGGAAAGGGTTGTTCTAAAGAACGAGTTAGCCAGCCACTTTCTGCCATAGCTGGTAATCCCAATTGTTTCAAGGTGGGAGTAATATACTGAGTATCAATAGTTCTTCCTGAAAATCCTCCAGGTAAATTAGTTTGATGGTATCTAATATCTTGATTAGGATAGAGAATTTTATGAACTAATAAAGTTATTAAAACCGTATAAAATCCCTTTTGTTTTGAGCAATTAGTAGCAATTTGTTGGATATAGTTTTGATAGGGTTGAGGGAGCAGTGGTTGCCGATCATCTAAATTTAAGGATTGGTCATAAATTTCTAATAACTTTTCTTTATGGTTCATAAAATTTAATCCGATAATTTCCAATTGAATATTCTGACGAGAAAGAGAAAACTCCTTTAAGGATACTCTAGAATTGGTTTCAAAAATATGTTTCTTAATGGCAATAGCCAACTCTTGAATCATGGGAATACAAACCGAATTACCCACCTGTTTATAAGACTCAGCTAAGTTAGGATGAATTTGAAAACTATCGGGAAACTTCATCAGTCGATAGCATTCTTGGATAGTTAATTTACGCACCTGATCTTGTTCGGGTATATAAATAAAAAAACGTCCAGATGTTTCCTGAGATGGTATAGTAGGATGTACTCCATCGATCGAATAAATTCGGTTAGGTTGATGATGAACCCGGGATAAATGTTCTGTATTTGGTCTGATACCTTTTTTCCAGATAGTTTTATTGCGATAACCGACAAAAATTAATCCTGATGGTTGTAAGGTAGGATTATCAATGAGAGTATATTCTTTTTTATCTAAGTATTCAAAATTGCCTTGAGGAGACAGAAAATCGCGTAACTTAGGTATTGGTGAAGTATATTTTAATGAGTTGAAATTAAATTTTTTATTTTGGGTAGCAATAATAATAATTCTTTCTCGATTTTGCGGCACACCAAAATCCTTGGCATTTAAGAGCTTATAATCAACTAAATAACCCAGTTCTTCCAAAGAATGCAAAATAATATCTAAGTTTTTGCCTTTGTCGAGGTGAATTAGGTGTTTAACATTTTCCAGAAGAATTATTTTCGGCTTTTTTAATTCGACTATTTCGCAGATGTGAAAAAATAGAGTTCCCCTTGTATCTCTAAATCCGGCTCGTTTTCCAGAAATGCTAAAGGGTTGACAGGGAAATCCTGCTGTCAACACTTCAAAATCAGGCAGGTCATGGATAGCAATTTTTCTAATATCTTGATCGGGAATTTCTTGAAAATTATTGAAATATACTTTTCGACAGTTTTCGTCTATTTCACAAGAATATACACAGTCATAACCAACGCTCTCGAAAGCTAATCTAAATCCTCCAATACCAGCAAAAAGATCGATAAATCTGAGTTTTTCGTTTGTCATTGCAAAATTATGACACCAAAGATAGCCAAAGTAAATAGGGTTGGCCGAAAAAGTTTTTCGTGGGGGCAGGCTTCCACGGCGAGACTTCGACAAAAGCTCACGTCGAGGTCTGAACCGCCGAACCGCCCTAGTCAACTACCTAATTTTCAGGGAAAAAGTACCTGAATTTTTCCCTTGATCACTCCCAGTCCGGTACTTTTTGATTTCCAAAAAGTCTAAAAGTGTTATCCAAAAAGGTTTTTAGATTTATTCAGCCAATCCTAATTAATTCTAGGCAGCGATTAAAGATTTGCTCAAAGGTTGCCACCGGAAATATCTTTCCCCACCCAATTCGAGGACAAATTTTAACCGAGGTTCCTGTTGACTAAGATTAATTAAGTATTGTTTTTCTTCCGAGGATAAAACAAAACTTTCAATAATCCAAATCACTAAACCTTTAGATTTGGGGGGTAAATTTTCCAATTGATAGGTAGCAATGGGAGGAATAAAATAAACCGGCCCGACAGCTGCTTCCCGACCAATATTTTTTTTACCTAAATGGGGGGGACGGACTCCATGAATGCCGGTAAGATAGGCACTCAAATCGCCCAGACCTCTAGCGGTGATATGCAGGACATTGTAACCAGTGGCCCGCAAACGTCTTTGATAGCGTCCCTCGTAACCCCCTTCTAAGGGTGCGTAAACACCTAAAGCACCGTATTGTTCCAGATCGCGAATAAATGGTTTTCCTGTGGTCAGTAGTGCCATAGCTAGTAAAAAAATCTTTTTCCCCATAATCGCACGTTTTGTTAAGTTGTGCGTCAGTGGAACAGAAAAAGACTTAAGATCGGAGTGTGAGAGAGAAACAATCGTTACTTTCTCCCGAGGAGGCAATATGTTTCACGATCTCCTTTATCCCAACGGACTGCTTTATATCCTGATTAAACTAACTGTTTTAGCTTTAGCAGTCTTTCTTTGGTTTATGATCGTTTCGGCCCCGGCTGTCTGAAAAAACCCTGCTCTTGTAACAGGTTAGCCTTGTCTTCTACAATTAGCGTTCTATGCAATGCCTAAATTTTGTCGATGACTCCTGTTAAATTGCCGATCGATCCTTTTCTGAAACCCAACCTAACCACTAAGCTCCTAGGGGTTGGGTTGGTATTGACAATTATTTTTATCCTGATTGCCCTGTTTTCGCCCCTTCTGCAAGCGATCGGACTGATTCAGGATCCAACCGACATTTTAAGCAATTATCCCCTACAACCCCCTAGTTCCGCCCATTGGTTCGGGACGAATGTGCGCGGTTATGATGTCTTTTCCCGCACCCTATTCGGGGCGCGAGCAGCCTTGTCCGTGGTATTTTTGGCCACAGGATTATCTGTAGTCATCGGGGTTCCTTTAGGACTAATTAGCGGTTACTTGGGAGGTAAAATCGATCGCGTTCTCCTCTTTCTCATGGATACCCTCTACACCTTGCCGGGGTTATTATTATCAGTGGCTCTGGCCTTCGTTTTGGGTCGTGGTATCCTCAATGTAGCGATCGCTGTTAGTATTGCCTATATTCCCCAATATTTTCGCGTAGTCAGAAATCAAACCGCCAGCGTTAAAAATGAGTTATTTATCGAAGCAGCCCGAGCGATCGGAGCTACACCGGGTCGTATATTATCAAAATATCTTTTCTTTAATGTCGTCCAGAGTGTCCCAGTTATTTTCACCCTCAACGCAGCAGATGCGATCCTAGTTTTAGGCGGTTTAGGCTTTTTAGGCTTAGGATTACCAGAAGAAGTCCCGGAATGGGGTCATGATCTCAAGGAAGCTTTGGCGGATTTATCTACGGGTATCTGGTGGACTACTTTATTCCCCGGATTAGCAATGACCACGATGGTGGTGGGTTTATCCCTCTTGGGAGAGGGGTTAAGTGAAATTTTAAACCCCCTGAGTCGTAAACGCTAAAAGCGAAGGCCAGAGTTCGAGGGAAATCATCTCAGGAACTTCCACACCCTCAGCCTCTCTGTCCGGTAACGATGTAAGATACCCTTTGGGCGATATTGGTGGCGTGATCGGCCATGCGTTCCAGATGACGGATGAGTAAAGCCATCAGCAAGATTGGTTCCACCACACCCTTGATATCTCTTTGATGGGCGAGAGTGTGATAGAGATAATCATAGGCTCGATCGACCGTATTATCTAGTTCTTTCACCTTTGGACCTGCTTCTTGATCGAGGTCGGCCAGAGCAACAAGGCTCGTGGCTAACATATACTGGGCATGGTGGGACATAGCCTCGATCTCACTCATACAATCGTGGGGAGTATAGGCGAATAATTTGAGTGCTATTTCGGCTAAATCCTTGGCATAATCGCCGATACGTTCCAAATCGCGCACTAACTGCATAAAAGCACTTAAAAGCCGCAAATCTTGGGCTACGGGAGCCTGTAGAGTCATGAGAGTGGCACAATCTAACTCGATTTGGCGATAGTAGCGATCGATTTCCTTGTCAAGGGGGGCGATTTTTTTCGCCGTTTCCAAATCCCTAGCAAAAAGGGATTGATGGCTAAGACGAAAGGATTCTTCGACCAAGGTTCCCATTCTCAGCACATCCTGTTCCAATCGCTGGAGAGAACGAGCGAAATAGGTACGATCGGGATGATTGGTTTCTTTGGATAGGCTCACGGTCGGATTGGCGTAACATAAAACTACTCTTTCTCTACAGTGATAACAAGAAAATTTTCGATTTTGTACAGTTGTCTGGAGAACTTGACAGATTTTTTTTCTCTCTAGCCATCAGACTTTTTCTCCCCACTCTCACCAACCGCCATCATCTGTCCAAGTTCTCTTGTTTTAACTTAAGTAATTCCGCTTCAATTTGTTTTTGTCCCTCTAAATCTTGAAATTGTCCCTCTAAAGGGTCTTTATACCGGATTAAATCAGCTTGGGATTCGGCTTCTAGGACTTTTGCTTCTAATTTCTCGAAAATAGTCCCCATCTGACTGCTGTTCAAACTGCCCATAATTTCCTGGGCTTTTTGACTGGCACTCGCTGATCGCAACCTAGCCAGATAAAGGCTTTTCTGTGCTTTCATCTCAGCATATTTGCGTTCAATTGTCAAGAGTTCTTTCTTTAACTTTTGTATAATAGCCGTTTGTTGTTGCAGGGAGGTTTCTAGGGGGGCGATCTGACTTTGATAGGTTTGCCATTGGCTGAGAGCTTGGCGGGCTAGTTCTTCGTTACCGTGATGTAGAGCTAATTGGGCGCGTTCGTGCCAAGTTTGCGCCCCTTTTTCCTGTTGTTGTCGTTGGCGCTCGGTGCGTTTCTGGGTGGCGACGGCTGCCGCCAGAGCTTGTCGCATTTGCATCAATTCCCCTTCCATCTCCAAGATCGCCTTTTCCAGCAGTTTTTCTGGATCTTGATTTTCCTGAATCAGACTATTGACTTGGGCGCGAATTGCTTGGCCCATGCGATCGAAAAAACCCATTACCGTCCTCCCGATAGTAACCCTAATAGTTTACTGAAGTGCCGCTCCTATCAATAATGATAGAACTAGGGACGGGGGACTGGGAGGGATCGGCTGTTTCTGAAGGTGCCGGACTACTGGGAGAAGGGGATGCTTGTAATTCTGGCGGTAACTGTTTCATTAACTCCGTGGCATCCTGTCGGTTTTGATTAGCCAGACGACGGGCTTTTTCCCGTTGAAAAAAGGGTAAATTAGCGGGTGATTCCTCTCTTTGGCGTAATTCCTCTAACATTCGTTCGTTAATGATCGCAGTCGAGGGGGCGGGGGTGACTTGGGGCGGTGGTGGCGGTGGTGCGGAAACTAGGGAAGATGCGGGCGGGGTACTGGGGTCCGGGGGGGCGACGGGTAAAGATTGCTTGATCTTACTGACGGGTAATTGATGGGCCGGCATTGGGGATGGTGGCGGATTCGGGGGTAAGAGGGCATTAGTCAGATTGATAGCGGTGGGGGGACTCTGAACCACTGGTGGGGCGGGAATGTTAGTTATCGGGCTAGTTTTAACGGGAGGAGCGGGAATATTAGCGATCGCACTGGTTTGAGGCGTTTTCTCTACTGGACGAGCGATCGCTATCAATCGATCGAGGTGGCGGGAGTTATTTTTGTGCTGATCCAGCAGCGAAGTCTCAGCTTTCCTCGGGGTGGGGGTGGTGTTGGTTAACCATTGATTGAGACTAAGGAGACTATTAGCAATTAAAAAGATCACCATTGCCCGGATGCCCCAAGAGGTAAAAAAGACATCTTTAGCTGGGGGATAGACGTTAATGACAGCAGCTTCTAAGTATTCTGGTTCCTGAGCGGGATCAATGGCTGAACTGGGTTGATGGACGATCGAGAGAGGCAAATCTTGGGAGGATGGGGATCGATCGGATTTCATGACGGTATTAAAGGTTATGCTGGAAGGTTAGCAGGTTTTTTCGTCCTAGTCTAACGTGGTAAGCTAAGACGCATTTAAACCGCTTATTCTTAGATTAGCCGAACCCCCCCAATCCCTTTACTGTTGCCTTTTGCCTCTTGCCTTTTGCCTCGTCTCAACAAGCAATTTAAATTACAAACAGCTTACTCTCTAGATTTTCCCCATGTCTTTACATTCTCTTGACAAAATTTTAGCGGTTATTACTCAACAGGTGGGTTGGGAAGAATATCGCCACTATGAGCAAGTGTTGCAATTGTGGCCAAAAATTATTAATCCCCGTCTGCTGGAGCAAACCCGGCCTTTTTCCCTCAATCGCGGGGTTTTATCGGTGGCTACCAGTAGCGCCGCTTTAGCCCAGGAATTGTCTTTACAGCGCTATAGCTTATTAAAACGGCTTAATAGTCAGTTAGAGACTCCCTTGGGCGATATCCGTTTTTCTGCTGCCCGTTGGCAGCAAGATAATCAGTTAATTCCTTTAGAAGCGATCGCACCTAAATCCCTGAGAGATCATCCTAGTTATGTTGTCCCAGAAAAACTGCCAGAAAATCCCCCGCAACCGCACAGTTTAGAGACTTGGAGCCAGAAAATAAGTCATAGAACCCGATCTTGGCCAATTTGTCCTCGTTGTCAGTCTCCCAGTCCCTCCGGAGAGCTTGAGCGTTGGCAATGTTGTGCTTTTTGTTTTGCCCAGTCCGGCGGGGTAAAAGATTCAATTTCTGAATAGTCTTGTGGAAAGAGTGCTTTTGAGTCGGGAATCAATAGGACTATCTTTTCTGTCTTAATTGACCCTGTATTCATCAATTCTATTCGGCTAAGGCTTGATCCCCGCTTTGTTATCGCCGATACTAGACCCAATAACCTCGACTACAACTGAGTTAAACTCTTCAGTTTTGAGACAGTGCTGCTTTTTGCAAAGCAACTATTAAAAGATTCTAAAAACAAAATTTTTTTTGGGGATCACTAGAAACTATATGGCATATCAGTTCTAGCTGTGCTAGTCAGAAAAATACCCTTGGCACAGGGTAGGACAATATTACACAGAGCAAAAAGAGAGTCATCCCTTGAGTTCCCTATAATCATCTTCCTTTTAAAGCCAACCCATGCAACCCGCAAACTTTCTTACTTCTTCCTGTCGATACTGCCGATACTATCAAACCCAAGGTCGGCGCGGTGGCACTTGTCAACAACTAGATGTTCCCGTCGAAGCTCATTGGAAAGCCTGCGCTCTAGCGATGCCTCCTTTTAGCACTGAATGGCAACAACTCAATCGGGTGGTTAGTTTAGAACAGTCTCTAGAATTAACCTGTGCAGTGTCGCCCACTCCCGTGGTGGTTTCCCCTCGTCGTCAAGCTCCCCGACAACCGATCGCAGTTTAGAAGATCTGGGGCCTAAACAGAAGCAAAAAATTGGCGTTGCCCATTCAAAATATGAATTCACCCTCCCACATCTTTCAGGGCGCTATTTTTGAGATAGTAGATGAGTTGATTACCAAGATAAAGCTAGGAAAAGCAAGAGGCAGTAGTCAGGAGGTTATTTTTATTTATTCTCCCCATCTCCCCCCGCAAGGCAGACGAAGTGGTCTCCCCACTCCCATCTCTCCAATTCATAATTCAGGTTCTTCGGTTTCTGTTATGCAATGGACAGGGCTTATAAGGGATGGAACCCTTATATAGAAAGGCGTTTAGTGATTTTTGTCAATTATTTTTGATCTAGAGCGAACTAATCAATTAAGTCTCTTGCCAGATAAGAATTTAGTCGATTTATGCTCCCATATCGAACCATACCAAGTCCCGAAGAGCCATAATTCATAATTTATAATTCATAATTCATAATTCATAATTCTCACTTCCCGATAATTAATGTCGCCAGAATGCCCCTGATGAGTTCTCATCGTCCCCTAAAAATTGGTATAGTTGGCACAGGGTTCGCCGCTCAACGTCGCGCTGAAAGCTTGCAAGCCGATGATCGCACCCAGCTTCTGTACTTTAGCGGTAATAGTCCCGAATCGATCGCTAATTTCTCGCAAAAATACCAAATTTCTGCCCTAGATTCGGCAGTAAGCCTGGCCAGTCATCCTGATCTCGATCTGATTGTCATTGCCAACGTTAATCAGGCCCATGCCTCGATCGCTCGTACTGCCTTAAAATCTGGTAAGCACGTTATCGCCGAGTATCCCCTGGCTTTCCACCCGGCAGCGGCAGCAGAATTAATCACCCTAGCCGAAACCGAAAACAAATTACTGCACGTCGAACATATTGAACTGTTGGGGGGACTCCATCAAACCCAACAGCAGTATTTAGCCAGCCTCGGCAATATCCACCTAGCCCGTTATACCACAATCGTCCCCGGCAGACCAGCACCCCGGCGCTGGACATTTCATCGGGATTTATTCGGTTTTCCTTTGATTGCTGCCCTTTCTCGTATCCATCGCTTTACTAATTTATTTGGGGAAGTGGAGTCCGTATCCTGTCATTGTCGTTATTGGAATGCTCCGGAATCCGATTATTTTCTGGCCTGTTTGTGTGAGGCGCAGTTATTATTTAAAAATGGCTTAATTGCTGAAGTTACCTACGGCAAAGGCGAAGTTTTTTGGCAAAATGAGCGAACTTTCACTATTCATGGTGAGGGGGGCAGCTTAATTTTTGAAGGGGAAAAAGGGCAGTTAATTAATAGTGAAGGTAGCCAAGTTTTAGAAGTTGAAACCCGTCGCGGTCTTTTTGCCAAAGATACCGCCATGGTGTTAGATTATCTGTTCGATCGGATTCCACTTTATGTTACTCCCCAAGCCAGTCTTTATGCCCTAGAAGTGGCCTACGCTGCCTATCAATCTTCCTTGTCGGGAAAAACAGTTTTTCTCGGGGCTAATTAAACCGAATTAGACTTTTTGAATCAACTTTCTACCTAGTAAACCCTGGGGACGAACTAACAACATAATAAAAAGAATAGCAAAAGCGATCGCTTCTCGATAACCGGAATATTCTGCTGGAACAAAAGCTTCGGCAATACCCAATAACAAACCACCGATAACCGCTCCGGGGATACTTCCCAATCCCCCTAAAACAATCACTCCTAAACCTTTTAATCCGAAAGCAATACCGAAATAGGGGCCAGCAATACTAACACTAGAACCGACTAAAGTTCCTGCTAAACCTGCCAAGGCACCACTAATAAAAAAGGTAATCACGATAAATTTTTCGGGATTGATCCCCAACAAACTGGCCGTGGTGACATCTTCAGCCACTGCTTGTAAAGCTTTGCCCATTTTGGTAAAATTAACCCAATAAGTTAGTAAAGCCACCATAACTGCTGAAACCAGAAAAATAATAATCTGAATTGTGCGAATTGCCACAGGGCGATCGGCTGTACCAAAATTAATTGCTGGGGGAAGATTACCATAAATATTATCGGGAAAAGTATAAATTTCTGCCCCGAATAAGTATTGAATGACATTAACAATCACCACGGCTGCCCCTAGGCTAGAAACCAAAGTTAAGAGAGAATCGGAACCCCTTACCCGGAGGGGTTTAAAGGCTAATCTTTCCAGAAGAACCGAGGTAAAACCTGAAAGGATACAGCCTAGCAAAAGTGCTAAAAAAAAGGGCAGGGAAAAGGGTAATTTGGCATTAGCTAATAAACCATTAAAACCGAAAACTCCCCCCGTGAGAGCGTAGGTAAAATAGGCACCGAGGGTAAAAATTGCGCCATGGGCAAAATTGATAATCCCTAAAATGGAAAAAATCAAAGTGTAACCAAGGGCAAAAATAGCATAGACACTACCGATCGATAAACCGTTTAAAACCTGTTGAAAAATTGTTACTAGATCCATGGTCGGGGTTAGCTAGGGTAACTTTTGATTATAACTGACGGTCGCCACCACATCCGGTAAAGGACGCTGCAGTTTATATAACCAGAATAAACCGAAAAGACCGACAGCGATCGCCGCTAAACTAATTATTTGTGCCATTTTCAGAGGACCAAACATTAAACTATCGGTGCGTAGTCCCTCGATCCAGAATCTACCTAGACTGTAGGCGATAAAATAGACTAGGGTAAGGGTGCCAATTTTTAATTTACTGGGGTGTTTTAAACCCCAGAAAAATAGATAGATGAGTAGGGCAAAAACTGCCAGATTCCAGAGAGATTCGTAGAGAAAGGTGGGGTGAAAATAATTGACGGTGATATATTCTAAAGGACGACTAGCGGGAGGAATAAACAACTTCCAAGGTAAATTAGTCGGACTGCCAAAAGCTTCCGAATTAAAAAAGTTACCCCAACGTCCAATCGCTTGACCGAGAATAACTGAAGGGGCCACCAGATCGAGTAATTGCCAAAGAGAAACCCGATTAATGCGGGCAAAGATTAGGGCTGCCAGCAAACCCCCGATAATTGCCCCGTGAATAGCGATACCTCCCTTCCAAATGGCGATAATATCAGCAGGATTTTGCGCGTATTCTTGCCACTGAAAAATAACATAGTACAAACGAGCTGCAGGTATGGCCCCTACTACTAACCAAATGGCCAAATCAGCGATTAAATCGGGATTGATCGCTCTTTTTTGGGCGAGGTACTGGGAGAGAGTTACACCCAACAATACCGCCATAGCGATGAGAAATCCATACCAGCGCACCGAAATCGGACCGATTTCCCAGAGGACGGGGCCGGGAGACTGAAAGACAAAACCTAAGAGCATGAAATTATTAAGAATAAAAAATTTTATCTTGCCTATAGTATCTTATGCTATGATCAGATTCGGTGACATATTTGCGGATGTGGCGGAATTGGTAGACGCGCTAGATTTAGGTTCTAGTGTCTTTGATGTGTGGGTTCGAGTCCCTCCATCCGCATTTGGTATTGACGAGCAACAACCGAAAAGGGGGACTTGTTAATTTCCCTTTTTGAGATTCCAATTCGAGGAATTGGTGTAACTATCCAAACTCTTTAAAATAGGGGAGATTTAACTATCTCCCCCACACCGCACCTCGATAAATCGCACAATTAACGCGCTTCAAACAAACGATTATCTGGTAAATTACTAATCGAGCGTTGGAGACTATTTAAGGATCTATTGTAATCGACGATCGCCTGTAGATAACGACTTCTAGCATCGGTTAAATCCCGTTGGGAATTAATTACATCCGTTTGGGTTCCCACACCCGCCTGAAAGCGTAAACGGGCTAATCGCAGACTTTCGGTGGCTGATTCAATGCTTTTTTGCGAGGTTTTAATGTTTTCTTGGTTAGAAATCAAACTATAGTAGGATTCCTCCACCTGAAGGCGAATTTCATTGCGACGGAGGGAGAATTCCGTATCGGCGCGATCGATACTTCTTTCCGCTTGACGGGCCTGAGCAAAAGCACGACCACCATCAAAGAAAGTCCAACGAATCCGGCCGCCGACGCTAAAACCATCGCCAAAACCAGCATTATCACTGAGGTCATTGAGGACATTATACTCGCCCAAAAGGTCCACTTGGGGAATCACCGCCGAAACAGCGATCGAGCGATCCTGTTGGCCGATTTCCCGTTGTAAGAGTTGTTGTTCTAATTCTGCGCGATTTTTATAGGCTAAAACGATACTATCATCAAGACTCAAGCCCCAAGTTCCCGCCTCACGAATCTCATCGGCAGCGGTCAACTCGACGTGCTGACCGACACTCAATATCTGTGCCAGTCGCCGTCGGGAAATACGCTGGTTAGAAATTGCCCGGGTTAAGTCTTGGTTAGCGTTGGCTAGGTCAACTTCCGCCTGTAGGACAGCAAATCGGGTTCCTAGTCCCGCTTGCTCCAATAATTGAGCATCCCGTAAACTTTGACTAGCATCTTCGATCGCAGCTTGGGCGATCGCTACTTGGGCATCACCCCTCTGTAATTCATAATAAGCATCAGTGGCATCAAAACGAGTTTGTTCCGAGACTCGCTCCACCTCTAATTCCCTTTGCCGGATGACTTTTTCGGCCCTTTTGATCTGGGCTGTCCGTTCCCCCCCGGTATAAACCCCATAGACAATCCGAACACTACCCTGAAAGGTGGTACTATCTTCCGGTGTAAGTGCTGGGATTCCCTGTTGACGAGCCAAATTATTCTGTCTTTGGGCGGCTGCCGATTGATCTTGAGTGAGACTGGTTTCCGCTTGGGCCGTGGGTAATAAGGCCGCCTGTTGTTCCTTTAATTGGGCGCGAGCGATTTCTAAATCGACCCGGGATGTCTGTAAGGTCTGATTATTTTTTAAAGCTAATTCGATCGCCTGATTTAAGGTGATCGGTTGTACTACCCTAATATTCACTTCATCTGGTTTGGTAGGAAAAATTAGGGGATTGCCACTAGGATTAAGATAATTAGGGGCTTTGGGATCCGCTTCCGTGGTTGCCGGTGCCGCCGAGGGAGCGGGTAATTGAGAAACTGGATTGGCAGTAGGTCGGGTTTTCTTCAATAAATCGGCTGCGGACTGAGTTTGTGCCTTAACCGAGGATTCAGCCAAGAAAATCAACCCAAGCACCGCACTCACGGTAATACCATAACGCAAGAGCAACATGAGTATCTCGAAAGTAAACAGTAAACGATAAGAAGTAAACAAGCTCACACCACTATGTTGGCCGATTACTAATTACCGATAGTAACACGGGAGCATGAAAGCCACCGTCTTTTAAGCACCAGCTAAAATCCGATGTCAATAAACTACCTCAACCCCTTAGGCTGAGGTTGAGGTTTTCTGTCGCCCTAAGAGGTCGGGGCTGCGATAAGCTGAAAAAGGAAAGATTGTCACTGAGCAGTTACGGTGTGTTATTCCTAGCTAACGCAGTTGACCCCCGATAAATGATACAGGAGTTATCTATGGAAACTATTTTTATCCCCCACCTCCTCAAATCTCCTGATCGACAAAGAGTGATCATCATCGATGATTTGATCCCCGGTCTAGAAACCTTGACACCGGTGCGGGGAAGCTTGCTGGTTAGACATGGGGGGAATTTTTTGGAAGTATCGGTGAAAGCGGAAACCATTGTCACTTTAACCTGCGATCGCTGTTTACAACAATATAATCATCGTCTGCAATTAAACACTTCCGAATTAATCTGGCTAGACAAAAATAAAGACTACGATAGTTCCTATCCTCTAGAGCGAGAAATAGCCTACGAAGACCTCTCGGAAACCCTCGATCCTAACGGGGATTTTGACCCGCAAATGTGGTTATACGAGCAGTTATGTCTAACTTTACCCCCCCGTCAACTCTGCGGAGCCAATTGTCAACCCCCCGATTTTCTTCTTCCGGAAAAGACTGCCATCGATGGTCGTTGGGCCTCCCTAGAATCCTTGAAAAGTCAGTTATCTCAATCGCAAAATTGAGCTTTGATGCTGATTTTTTTTTGGGTTTCGATCCCAGAGAAAAGCGATCGAAACCCGATTATTTATCGGCCCCAAATCTTTTTCAGGACAGTTTCGGGGGTAATATCAGCGACTTTTCCCGTATTAGCTTCAATATATCGATGTAGCTCTCCCCCACTCGGTAAAACTCTCTTAGACAACGAAGGAACCAGCAGAGATAGGCTATAGGTTCCCACGGCCACGGCTAACTGTAAAGGGACACTTTCGGTAGCTAATAATAAATTAGCACCGGCGATCATGGCGGCCATTTTACCGATATCGGCCGTTCTGGACACTTTTAAGTTATTATCCATGGCTTTGAGGGCTAAAACCCAAGCTTCATCCAGTTCTCCCTGGATTGCGACAATTGGCAAATCCGGTTGTTGATGGCGAATACCTTGGATAATTTCTAGCCAACTCTCTAGGGGATAAAGCGTTTCCAGTCCTTGGCTGATGCTGAGATCGCTACCGCCGGCGTAGAGGAGAATATAGCCGCTATCCTTGATGTTGAGGCGTTGCTGCTCCATTTGGGCCCAATCTATATCATCCCGATTTAAGGTTAATTTTAAAGGTGGACAGGGTGCGGCAATTTTTAACCCTTTGACCAGTGCGTGATAATTATCCGCTAGATAGCCTTCCGTTGGCCGGGGGACTTGTTGCGATAAGAACCAGCTGCCATTATTTTCATAGCCTATACGGTTAAGAACACCATTTAACCAGAGTAAAAGGTTGATAGCAGGACGATTGGTGAGACTAATGGCGATTTCGTACTCCCGGTCCCGAATTACTCCCAAAATATTTAAATAATCCGCTAATCCGTACTGATCTCGATAGTCAAATAAAAGCACTTCCCTAACCTGGGGACAGAGACGATAGGCAGCCTTTGCTCTAGGTTCGACCAAAACATCGATGCTGCTTTGGGGGTAAGTTTGCTGGAGGGTTTCTAGAGTGGGAAAAAACAGCAGTTGATTGCTAATTCCTCCCGGTACAAGGGTTAATATTCGCATTTTATCTAGATATACCTGAATCGATCAGCTTAATTTTAGCAGTGTCCCTCGTTATTCACTAAATCCGGGCAGCGATGTTTTTTCTCCACAGAATGCGATCGCAGACTCTCTGATTCCCCTTTTCCCTTAACTATTACCCGAAGGATTAGAACCGTACATAGCATTTAAAACCAAAGCGGGGTCAACGTATTGATTGCCGTACATCAGTCCCCAGTGCAAGTGTGGTCCGGTGGTGCGTCCTGTCATTCCCACTCTAGCCATGCGGGCCCCTGCCGGTATATCCTGACCGAGAGTAAGGACGATTCCCCCTGACCTGTCAATCAAAAAAGTACCGCGGCTATCGGATTGAACCGAACCCATGAGATGACAATAAATATGCGTCCACTGACCGGATTGCATCTTAATCATGGTGCCACAGCCTGTATGATCGGATAATTCGACGATTCTGCCAGTCCACCAATTGCGAATATAACTGCCTAAGGGTGCGGCCAGATCTAACCCGGCATGAAATTGTTGACTGCCATCCATGGGAGAGGAACGATAACCGAAACCAGAGGTATAGGTTTGAAAGTTTTCCACGGGGAAGGAGGCCCCGGCCCAAGCATTTTGAGCTATGAGGGTGGGATTAGCTTTAACGGGGTGTAAACGGTCAAATCCTAGACAAATTAGCGTGACAAGACAGCTAATCGCTAAAAAACGCAGTAATTTAACAGGCAGATACTTGAGCATGAGACTTACTCCAAACACCACAATTCAATATACCGCTAATTTTACCGGCAGCTTTTAACCGATATTTTAGTTAAGTTTTGAGTTATTATTGAGCATTGGTTAGGGATTGACAACATTTCCCCTCAGACTGCCAATTCCCCGACTCCCCTACTTAATTTTTACCTTTTACTGACTCGTAAGTAGGGAGGCACAATTATTTGTAGGATGGGTTAGCGGTAGCGTAACATGATCGGGCGTTGGGTTTCATGCTTCAACCGTTCGGCGGTTCGGCTGAGCTCACCGTCGAAGCCTGAGCTCACGGCCGAAGCCCAACCTACGTTCATCTTATATTTAATTCCACCCACCCACTTACCATGTTAGACCTAAAGCAAATTAGAGAAAATCCAGAGGAAGTACAGAAACGCTTAGACAGTCGGGGAGGTAGTTATGATATTGCCCCTATTCTCCAGTTAAATCAACAACAGAAGGCTTTAGAGTTAGAACGTAGCAGTTTACAGGCCCGGGGTAACGAAATCGGTAAACTGGTGGGACAAAAAGTTAAAAGTGGCAGCGATGTCAACAGTCCCGAAATTTTGGCAATGAAAACAGAAGGAAACGAGATTAAAAGTAAACTAGCTCAATTAGAACCGCAGGAAAAAGAGATTAAAGCGGCCATTGACCAAAAAATCTTAGATTTACCCAATTTACCCAGTGAAACCACTCCCATCGGTAAGGATGAACGGGAAAATGTCGAAGTCAAATGCTGGGGAGAGGAATATAAACCCACTAACCCGAATATTTTGCCTCACTGGGAAATTGGGGAAAAATTGGGCATTTTAGACTTTGAACGGGCAGTAAAGATCGCCCAGAGTCGTTTTGTTAATCTTATCGCCCTCGGGGCAGCCCTAGAAAGAGCTTTAATTAATTTTATGCTCGATCGCCATATTGTCGCCGGTTATACAGAAGTTTTACCGCCAATTTTAATTAATAGTGACTCCCTGCGCGGCACGGGACAACTGCCAAAATTTGCGGAAGAAAGCTTTAAATGTCGAGATGATGAGCTTTGGTTAGCACCAACGGCAGAAGTACCCGTAACTAACCTTTATCGCGACGAAATCCTCTCATCGGAGCAATTACCGATCAAACACTGTGCCTATACCCCTTGTTTTCGTCGAGAAGCGGGCAGCTATGGCAAAGACACGAGGGGTTTGATCCGTTTGCATCAATTTAATAAGGTGGAAATGGTCAAAATCGTCCATCCTGACGCTTCTGCTCAGGAACATGAAAGTTTACTTGCTAATGCAGAGGCAATCCTACAAGCTTTACAGTTGCCCTATCGGGTGATTGAATTGTGTAGCGGTGACTTGGGTTTTTCGGCGGCCAAATGTTATGACTTAGAAGTGTGGCTACCTTCGGCGAATACCTATCGGGAAATTTCCAGTTGTTCTAATTTTAGAGACTTTCAGGCACGACGGGCAAATATTCGCTTTAAAGAAAAAGGGCAAAAAGGCACTAATTTTGTCCACACTCTCAACGGTTCGGGATTAGCGATCGGTCGTACTATGGCCGCTGTCCTAGAAAATTATCAACAGGCAGACGGGACAGTAAAAGTGCCGGAAGTGCTGCAACCCTATCTAAAACGGGAAGTTATTTGTTAAATTTTCTAAAAATGCTTGACAAAATGTCTTTATAGTGCATTTGAAAGAATTGATCTTAACCCCACTCTAGAATTGCCTGTTTTAAGGCTCCTTCGGGCAAATTGGCGGGATCGAAAGACTCACCCGCTTCCACTCTCCCTAAAGCTTCAAAAAAAGCCCTCACACCACTGGCCGGTCCCGATGGGTGGTCCATAATTCCGGTTCCCGCATTGAGGATAACATTACGTCCGTAATCCCCAAGTACCTGGGGAACAATACCGGGACGAATACCGGCCGAGGGAACTGGAAAAACGTTTCTATCGCGCAAAATATCGCGAATTTTGCCTTCCTCCTGGGGATCGAAGGGTAAACTACCATAAGCGGCGGGATATAGCACCGCATCGGCTCCTGCGTGGGCCATCATCGTCCCCAAAACCACAGAATAGGCTAATCCCGTATCGCTACCAGCACACATCGCTCCAGCAAAGGCAGGATGGGCGAAAATAGGAACATCGATCGCTGGATCACTAGCTAAAGCTTCTAAAACGGAAAAACCGTAGGTAAGAACGTTTAATAACAGGGCATTAGCCCCATGTTTCACCAATAAACGGGCTTTTCTCTGCAATTCGTCCGCTTTTCCAGTGACATTGACCGCATAGAGAACATTTCTACCGGTTTGCTGCCGCACTTCCTCCAAAACCCGGCGACAACAATCTAGGCGCTCGTGGGTGGTAGCCACGGGAAGATCCGCCATGATTTCATCATCTTTAATCACGTCTAAGCCAGCAAAAGCCACTTCCCGCAGGATATCGGCGTGATCTTGGGCCGATAGTCCTAAAGCGGGTTTAAAAATTGCCATGACTAGAGGTCGATCATAAACCCCCAAACGTTGCCTAATTCCGGTGATTCCCACCTTGGCTTTTGTGCCGTAGCTTTCGGGTAGGTACACCCCCACCACTTTTCCTACTCCAGCCATGGAATATTTGCCGAAAATCATGGTTAAAAGACTGGCGATGTCATTTTCAACGTTTATCTCGGGAAAACGCACCCTAGCCACCTTATAACCGTCGGCTTCCTCCCTGATCTCCACCACTTCCCCTAGATGTTGTTGCAGCTGCTTTTGACGATGAATGTGGCGCTCGCTCCAAGTGCCGGCGGTTTGACCGATAGCGATCGTTTTTGCCTGTTTTTCGGCATTAATAGCGGGTGGAAAGCGATAATCGACAATGATAGTCATAAAAGGTAAAAAAGGGAGTGGGAATTATAAATTATAAATTATGAATTATGACTGTAGTTTAGACTAAAGGAAAAACCGAAGCAGAAAAAAAGGCAAGAATGAAGCCAAATAGAGAGAAAATAAAAGATGTAAGTGAATTTATCTTCTCTCTATGAGCAAATATAACAGATATAGCAGATTTCGCCAAGATACATACCAAAAGTTAGGTAATGCTAAAGATGCAACCTTTGACTTAATGGATAGCATCATGACCACCAGAAATGCCTATTGCATAGGAGATTTTTCACTGTCGCCCTTTTTTAGAAGAAAATGGCATAGTACATACGAAGCCGTTGATGACTGGGCAACTTTGGTTAGCCAAAGATTTAGTAACAGATTATCATCTTCCCTGGCAAAAACCACAAACAAATTTAACTCCTGAAAGAGTGGCACAATCCCTATTTTCACTTTTAGTGGAGATTAATTCACCTGCCCAACCACCCAAAACCAGAGGAAAGTCTCCTGGCTGGGAAAAAGGTCGCAAACGAAGTAAAAGAAATACCTATCCTACTGTAAAAAAACGATATTCTCCCCCTAAAAAATCGCAAAAGAAAGCATCCTAACTCTACTTTGTACTTCAAGATTTTTGATTTCAGCTATTTTCATAAAGCTGGATTATTTTCGGCTGACTTTTTTAGTCTAAACTACAGTTAAGTGATAGACCCGTGTTGTCAATAGGGTGTATCTTATGAGAGTGGGAAACACCATAATAGTATTTATAGACCAAGTTAGTCAGTTTTCGAGCAAGTTGCTTAATTTATATTCAACACAAATAGAACTGCCGATTTCTTCTATCACTAAATAGGGAACTTTAAGAGAATTAACTCGCATTCCAATTCTATACCTAGCATCAGGATAATAATTAGGAACTTCAATTACTTGTTCTTTCATATACCGTCTTCCTTGAGAGCCTTTCATCCACCAAATTTGTACGGGAAAAATCTGCTTATTGGCAATTAAATGACTTTCTTCAAAGATTGGTTCATCTAATCGTCTTAGAGGAGTTTCAGAATGAATTAAGGTAATTGGTATTTTTTTTGCTATTGTTTTTATATCAATCAATCCTTCAGTTACAAATTCATCAATAAAAACACCTAGACTATAACCAAAATTATCAGAGCTATTGTTTATGTCAATGTTATTTTTATTTGAAATTAAAGGCTCTTCGTTACTTGGTATGGTTCGATAGGGGGGCATAAATTGACTAAATCCTTATCTGGCAAAAGACTTAATTGATGAGTTCGCTCTAGATGAAAAACAATTGACAAAAATCGCCAAATGCCTTTCTATATAAGGGTTCCATCCCTTATAACCCCCGTCCATTGCATAAGACAAACCGAAGAGCCAAATTAAAGAATTTCTCTCAATAATCTCAGCGAATGATTCCTCAGAACTTAATGATTTTTTAGTTCCACAACGGGAACAAAAATTATCTTCTAAACTTAAAGACTTTCCACAGTTTTGACAAGTGATTGTCGTAGGAATTGTCTCAAATGTTGGATTGTTATAACCCAATCTTTTAATTTGTTTAAAACGATTTTGATTCGGTGTCAAAGAATTAGATGATATCATTGGACTTATCTTATTATTGAGGCTCTTCGGGAATTGTTATGCAAATAATTAACTTAAAATAAAATTCGATGAGAGAGCCTACGCCCAAAAATAGCTGAAACCCATACAGGAAAAGGTTTAAGGCACAAACTGGTTAATACAAAAAGATAGACAATCGAGTTAAGATTTGATATAATAGCCAAAAACCAGAGTATTTTACTTATGATACTTGACAAATTTTTGAACCTAGAAGGAACCTCTATTCAAGGCTATCTACACCTAGAAAATATCGGTATAGTTTGACCAGTCGAATCGAAAAATAAAAAAGCAGTCTGTCCTCGTTGTGGGTTAGAGAGCGATAAACTACACCAAAATCATCGACATTTAGTCAAAGATTTACCAATCTCAGGACAACCAGTGTACCTACAAATTAATCGTCGTCAATTTAAGTGCAATAATTGTCGAAAACCCTTTAGCGAAGAGTTAGATTTTGTCGCCAAGAAACGAACCTATACGAAAAGACTAGCCGAGAATATACTCGAACAATTAAAAGAAGGAGATATTTTAAATGTTAGCCGAAGAAATGACGTAACGGAAGAAGAGATTCAAAGAATGATAGAGGACATAGCTGAAGAAATTACAGAGACAGACCTATCGAAATTAAAAAGACTAGGAATTGACGAAATCGCTCTAGTCAAAGGACAAAAAAATTACTGTGCAGTTTTAGTAAATTTAGATACGAGAAAACTAATAGCTATTCTAGAGAAGCGAACACAAGAAGAATTGAGGGAAACGCTTACAGGGTGGGGAAAAGAGGTGTTAGAGCAAATTGAAGAAGTCAGCATAGACCTTTGGTTGCCCTATAAAAATTTGGTGAAAGAATTGATGCCATCGGCCGAGGTAGTCGCCGATAGATTCCATGTAATGAAACAAATTAATCAAGAGTTAGACGAACAAAGAAAAGCAGAAAAAAGAGCGGTAGAAGCGCAGAAAAATAAAAAACAGAAAGCGGAAAAAGAAGCAAAGCTAGAAGTTTTAAAGCGAAGTAAATATAGCTTGTTAAAAAATGAAAAAGATTTAACGGAAACCCAAAAAATTAAACTAGAAGCTATCAAAGAAAATTTTCCAAATTTGAAAAAGATGCAGGAATTAAAGGAAGAATTTAGAAAGATTTATGAAACCTCAGAGAATCCGACAGAGGGAATGCTATCCATCTCGGAATGGTTGGCAAAATCCTCCAGTGTTTTTACTAAGAGTTGTCAAACAATCCGAAACTGGTTTGGAGAAATAATTAGTTATTTCGAGCAAAGGACAACAAATGGGGTGGTCGAGGGAATCAACAATAAACTTAAACTAATAAAACGGAGAGCCTATGGCTTTAGAAACTTTCGGAATTTTTGGGTTAGAAGTATGTTATCTTGGCATCTTGTCTGTTGATTTAGCATAAAGGGTAACGAAGAGCCATTTATCTGGGTTGCAAAAAATCTATCAAGACCAAAAAAGAATAAGCATTTTACACAATAATTACAGGATAGATTTTGCTGATATTATCCCACCACCTGCCAAATTAATTGAGGAATTAGAGTTTATTTTCTATCCCGCAATTGCTCTCGGTTTACTAGAATACGATGAAAAAGATGATACTTATCAATTAGTCATCGAAGGCGATTTATTTAACAATAAGTCCATCATCGACATTAGCGATAATTGGCGACTTGCTTTAGAACAGTTTGCATCTCGTAAGGACATGATTAATGCTTTACAGATACTGCTTAATCAGACAAAAAATGAGATTTTGGCTAATCCTCCTCTATTATTTACTAACGAGGGTGATTATTTCCAGAACGTCAGCTATTTTGTCAACAATGTCAAAAATTTACCTGACCATCACCCTAATTATCGCTACAAAGATAAGGTAGCTGGACAAGATGGAAATGCTCAACAGGAGGCAAAAGAAGGAATTATCACCCGTTTTGTTAATCAACTGAAAATGGAACTAGAAAAACGTGCTGCTGAACAGAAAAAACTCGAAAGACAACAGCAAAAGCAACAAACTTTACTGGGAACAAATAATAACATTAGTCAACCCAGTTTACCCGCAGAAGTTAGCACTACTGATGAATGATAAAATTGAGGAATCTTAATGATGTTTCCCCAGCTATCTGAGGAAACATTCACCCCCCACTATCTCTATCAACCACAATTCGAGGTATCCAATAACTATCATGGCATTACTTAACCTTTTTCCTCCCTATCTGATTCTTTTAACTCTAGTCTTGGTTATTGTTCCCACCGTCTTAGCTGTGAGAATCCGGATTGCTCTTTATAAACATCTCCAAGAGTCAACTGTAAAAGTCAAGCGCTTAATTCGGGGAGAAAGTCGCGGGGTTCAACCTAAAATTATCTCTAATCTAGAGAACAGATTTAAGATAGCCAGTAGTCAACTAGATGATGTTAATACCGCAGCTTTGGTAGATGGTTTATACCATGAAGAACAATTTACTTTCATGTCTAAATCTCTTAGTTGCGAGAAATGGGATTATTTTGTAAGAGTGTTACCCAATCTCCTCCTCGCTTTTGGTTTGTTGGGAACTTTCTTCGGAATTACTCTCAATCTGACGGGAATCAGCACACTTATCGATATTAATAATGTCGATTTGCAAAGTTTAGGAGAAAAGCTCAAAACTCCCCTAGAAAGCATGGGAATTGCTTTTATCACTAGCTTAATTGGTTTAGCTTGTAGTTCTTTACTGACTGTGATTAACTTAATCTTTAATACCAACCTTGCTAAAGTAAATCTAATTAGTTCCCTAGAAGACTATTTAGATAACATCTTGCAGCCGACTGTAGAAGGGAATAGTCGCCTGGATAAAGCGGTTAATCGCATGGTGGATAAACAAGAGGAATTTCTTAAAAACTTTCATAAGAATGTGACGAGAGTATTAGAATCTTCTTTAGGAAAAGTTGCTCAAAAAATTGCTGATGGTAATCAGGAAACTGCTAAATTAGTCACCCAAGTTTGTGATAGATTAACTGAAACCGCAGGAACTTTATCTACTGGTGCATCAACTTTTAAGAGTTCTACCAATAGTTTTGAAGAAAATGTCAACAAACTATATAAGGCAATTCACCACGAAAACTTTGTTAAATATAGTCAAACTCTGAATGACTGCGTTAAGCTGTTCGTAATTTAAATTGCGTTAACAGAATTACCCTTGTTTTTCAACTTGCGATCCCACTTAATAATTAAACCTCCTTCATTTAAAAGTTGATGTAAAAGAGATTCTAACTCTTCAACTGATTTAAAAAGTCGATGAGCGATAAATTCTTTTGCCGAGTGCCAGACCAATTCAATAATATTTAAATCTGGGCTATAGGTGGGTAAATACTCTAAAATTAAGTTGGGCATATTTTCAGCAATTTTACCAACAACATCTGTTTTTTTGTGAATACTAGCATTATCGAGAATCAGGACAATCTTTGGACCCTTCTCTCGAAAATCCTCCTCTTTATTTCCCGCTTCCACCCATTCTTTTATGATTTCTGTATAAAAAACTTTTACCACTTCATAAAAAGTTTCTGAATTTCCTTTTTTTATGAATTCTACGAATCTTTTTTTATCGGAATATCTCACTCCTCCCATCGCATTTACTCGACCACTTCTTCTTTGTCCGCTAACTTTTTTTCTTTGGCTTTTTTTCCCCCATGTTTTTCTTCTAATCACTCTTAAACTGAATCCACTTTCGTCCCAAAACCATACCTGTAGCTTATTTGGCTCTTCTTTTGCTATTTTTAAGTATTCGGCTAATTTTTGTTTAAATTCTTTTCTTTTTTCAGGATCTTGTCGATCTTCTAAACTATATTTAGCCCAAATATAAACATACTTCTTTTTTTTTAAAATGTTCGTAACTTGAGAACTACTTAATTCTATACCTGTCTGTTCTGTCAGACTTCGGCGTGAGCTCAGTCGAACGCTAAGTGGCTAATCTTTTGGCTGTCCATCGGCCAAACTCATACCCCATTTCTTGAGGCTCTTTGTCAATTGTCTCTAACAATATTTTGATATACTCATCCGTCGCTTTTCGATAATTTTCCTCCATTCTCTTGTCTTTCAAGCTATCTAAATTATTGGCATCTCCATGAATACACCAATAAGAGACTGTTCGCAGTGAACACCCAATGAGTTTGGAGATTTGGACTTGAGTTTTCCCGTCATTTAACAACAACAATATCAAAACTCTTTCTCTAATGTAAGGATTTTCTTCTTTTTTTAGTGCTTTTTGTAACTTTTCTTTTTGTTCGGAATTCAAGTGATTAGGGGCTGGCATAGCTATTGATATTTGAATAGGTTACTGTTTCTATTATACGCTATTTAGATGCTGAACAGCTTAGTAACTTTAAATCGACAGTTGATAAATTAGTTAATAGTCAAGTTACTGATAATTTAGTCGCAACTTCTGAAAAGTTATATTCTACTCATGCTAAGTTATCTCTGACAGTGGAACATATAGACAGTTTAACTAAATTGATGAGTCAAGCAACAGATAGTGTTCATAATACTTTCAAAAGCTTGGTAAGCGTAGAAGCGGAAATTAAAAATTTAGGACAGTCTTCTCTATCAATTCATAAAGAAAGTCAAAATTTAAATATTGTTCTCAATGAAAGGACTGAACAACTACTTATTTCTCTTCAGTCAATCCAAAATAACTTATTAGAAACTACTCACAATATTAACAATAATTCAGTCCAATTAACTGTTTTAGCTGATCGGTTAAGTCGATTAATTTCTCAAGAAGTTGGCCGTAATAATTATCAAGGAGAAATTATTGCTGATAAAAGTCAGCAAACAGTCAGTTATCTCAGAGATATACAAGCCATCTTAACCCAAATTGTCAACCTTAGCAATCAACAGAAAAATTCTTTTTTATCTGAGATGGAAAAAGAAATCAATCAAGTATCTGATAGTATCAAAAAACCATTCTAAGCAATTATGTCTAGACGCACCTACTACCGAGATGAAGATAAATTGGTGGATGTTTATCCCACATTTACCGATTTAATGTCCAATGCTTTCATGATTCTGAGTTTATTTCTCCTCTTGGCACTTTTTCAGTCCTATAATCTCATCAGCAAACTGGAGGAAGCTAACCGAAAACTGCAAACAGCAACCCCGATAGTTATCGATGAAAAATCAGGAAAATTCAAATTTCAGTCGGGAAGTGCTGAATTAAACCCCGCTTTAAAAACCTATATTCGTCAGCGCATTATTCCCGCTATCGAAACCATTACCAAAGACAGAGAAATCGACTTTATTCAAGTAATTGGACACACCGATGGACAGGGAATACAACAGACAAGTAATCTCGATAAAAATATCGAATCGGTTGCCAGCAGAAAACAATCTGTTAAAATGCTAGTACCCGGTTCTAACACTGATTTAGGATTAATGCGCGCTTTAGCAGTAGTGCAAGAAATCGAAAGCACAGGTAAACTCAAAAACGTCAAATTTCGAGCTTTTTCCGCAGGACAGTTATACCTCCCATCGGGTAAATTAGCTGCGGTTAATCGTGACGCAGATGCAAGCAGACGCAGAATTGAAATCCGTTTTATTCCCCCCGGTAGAAAACAATAAGACAAAAAAATTCTAGAAATTTGTTTTTTTATCTTTTGCTTGTTACACTGAGGAAAGAACGAAATTCAAATCAATATCTATGGAACAAAACACTTTAGAGGGGACTTGGGAAGAAATTTTACAGCATAGTGCTAAATTAGCAGGTCAGCGAGTGAGATTGACCATTCTATCTAATCAATCTTCCAATTCTTCCACTCCAGAAACTCTAGACCAAAAATTAAAAGGACGAGTTGGACGAGTTTATTTTCAGCCATCAGATTTATCTGAGCGAGTAGAAGAAGTTTTTACAAATATTTTAGATGATAAAGACTAAACGGGATGGAAATCAACCTTTTGAGGTTGTACCTTAATTATTTTTCATTCCCTATAGGGTGACATCCTCGTATAAATCCCGAAAAGATGCCGTCAGATTAATACTCTGTAAACTAAAACTTTCTTCCTGATAGGTTTGCAGAATCCATAAACCCTGTTCACCCCGTCGAAAAGTTTCTACTCGTTGGTGTTTACTATTGACTAAGACATATTCCTCTAAACTTTCTAGAGTTTGATAATCATTAAATTTATCCCCCCTGTCAAAAGCTTCTGTGGAATCGGAGAGAACTTCGATAATCAATTTAGGAAAACTTTTGTAGGTAGCAGTTTCCCTATCTCTGTCATCACAGGTGACAAGAATATCAGGATAATAAAAGTGATTGCGTTTCTCTAATCTGACTTTCACATCGGCAAAATAAACCCGACAATCGGAACCCCGCAAATGATTACGAATAATTGTGTACATATTCCCCGCAACAATATTATGAGTATCCGTCGTCCCTGCCATGGCGTAAACTTGTCCATCGATATATTCATGTTTAATGGGACTGGTTTCTTCAAACTGAAGATATTCTTCTGGAGTGAGATTATTATAGTTAGATAAAGCAATCATCTTTTTTTCTCCTAACCACAACTATATTAAGTACCTAAGCAAAATTAATTATACATCTAAGCCGTTAGCCTTTTCCGTAATCAGTAAGCAGTATTAAGTAATAGTAGCATTCCCTGATTACTGTTCACCGATAACTGAAAAGTCTCCTCTCTCCGAGTCTCAACTAGGAAATCAACTTTGCAGGACAGATACCTGTTGAAATACTGTCTAGGAGAACCAGCAAAAAGAGCCTCGAATGGTTAATCTATATGCTATTACTCTTGTAACCCCCTATAACTACTGCTATGACAACCCTAATTGACTATTCAAATATTCAATCTTTACCCGAAGTTTGGTCAATAGTTGCCCAACGTTTCCCCAATATTATCGCCCTGCACGATCCCCACAGTAAACCGGAAGTAATTCTCACCTATCGGGAACTTTATCAACAAATTCAGCAATTTGCCGCCGCTTTGCAAGCATTAGGAGTCACAGAAACCGAAAATGTCGCTTTATTTGCCGATAATAGTCCCCGGTGGTTTATTGCCGACCAAGGTTCCATGGCAGCCGGGGCCGCCAATGCGGTACGATCTGCTCAAGCAGATGCCGAGGAATTAGCCTATATTCTCGCTGATAGTGACAGTCAGACGCTGATTGTCGAAAATAAGAAAACTTTAGGCAAATTGCTGGCGAAAATCCCTGAATTGCCCCTAAAATTAATCGTGCTGCTCACCGACGAAGACCCCGCTACTGGGGCGATTTCCGTGCAGACCTTAAATTTCAAGCAACTAATGGCGATCGGGGCTGAGAACACCCTTAAACCCATCACCAAGGGCGAAAATGATCTGGCTACCCTCATCTACACATCGGGGACGACGGGACAACCCAAAGGGGTGATGTTAAGTCACGGTAATCTACTCCATCAGGTACGCAACTTAAATGCTATCTTTCAACCGGATCCTGGGGATCGAGTTCTAAGCATACTACCTTCATGGCATTCCTACGAGCGCAGTTGTGAGTATTTCAGTTTAGCTCAAGGTTGCACCCAGATTTATACCAGTATTCGCACTTTTAAGAACGATTTAAAGCAATTTAGTCCCCAATTAATGGTGGGAGTTCCCCGTCTTTGGGAATCTCTTTACGAAGGTATCCAAAAACAATTTAGTCAACAACCGGCTAAAAAACAGAAATTGGTGCAATTTTTTCTAGAAAAGTCAGAAAAGTACGTTATTGCTAAACGCATCGCTGATAATCTCAGTCTAGATCACCTTCACGCTTCCCCCACAGAAAGACTCAAAGCAAGAATTCAATCTCTCTTACTCTATCCCCTCCATGCCATCGGTGACAAGCTAGTTTATGGCAAAATTCGCCAAGCAGTGGGAAATAAAGTTAAAATCTTCGTTAGTGGTGGTGGTTCCTTAGCTAGACATCTAGATACTTTCTATGAGATTGCGGGAATCCCGATTTTAGTTGGTTATGGACTGACAGAAACTTCTCCCGTCGCTACCGTCCGTCGTATCGATCATAACCTGCGCGGGTCTGCCGGTCGTCCCGTCTTTCAGACAGAAATCTGTATTGTCGATTTACAGAGCAAAGAAGTCTTACCCACAGAAAAACACGGTTTAGTTTTGATTCGTGGTCCGCAGGTGATGCAGGGATACTATAAAAAACCCGAAGCAACCGAAAAAGCGATTTCTCCCGATGGTTGGTTTGATAGCGGTGATATTGGTTGGTTAACCGCTGCTGGGGATTTAGTTTTAACCGGACGGGCCAAAGATACAATTGTTTTGAGCAATGGTGAAAATATCGAACCGCAACCGATTGAAGATGCTTGTTTACGCAGTCCCTTTATCTCCCAAATCATGCTAGTGGGACAGGATCAAAAAGCTTTGGGGGCTTTGATCGTGCCTAATCTTGATATACTGGCTAATTGGGCCCAAGAACAGAAACTATCCTTAAATTTACCCGATCTTCACAGCGATCGCTCAACGATTCTTTCTAGCGATCTCTACAGCAAAAAAGTCTTAGAACTCTACCAACAAGAATTAAAGCGCGAGGTCAGAAATCGGCCCAGTTATCGTACCGATGACCAGATTAAAACCTTCGAGTTAATTTTAGAGCCTTTTTCCCTAGAAAACGGCATGATGACCCAAACTTTAAAGATTAAACGGCCGGTAGTAACGCAACGCTATCGCGATATGATTAACGAGATGTTTGCCAAGTAAATATTTCTGGCAAATATTCTCCAAACCCTTGACAAAAAGACCTTTTTAGGATAAGCAAATCATGGATGACGCACAAACCAGTTTATTACTGAAGCGCCCGGTGACAATTAAAGTAATCGTGACCCCGCGCTGGAAAGAAGAAGCACAACAGCAATTACAAGCACAAATGGTGCAAATTGATGCACAAATTCAACAATTAGAAAGCCAAGGCCAAAGAGCGATCGCAGAAATTCAGCGTCAGAGTCTGATCCCCTTACCCCCTGCGGCTGCCCAACAGATTGATAATATTCAAATCCAAGTCAATCAACAGAAAAGTGAGTTTCTCGAACAAAAAAACCAGTATCTGCAACAATTGCAACAGGTACAACTCTTGGAACTCAATCAAGAAGTCGCCCAAGCACAACTAGAAAGCTTTTTCCGCGTCGAAAAAGGCGATAACTTAGTGGCCAAAATGAATGTAGAACTCCTTCTTAGAGATGGCATCGTCGAAGAGATTCGCGGCGAAATTTAAAGTTAGGGTGAGCAGTTACCCTTCACTGTCAACTTAACCGTTAAAATCGGCAATAGCAGGGGTTTTTATCCCTTGCTAACCGAGAAAACCATCCCCAGCTCACATCACCCCTGACAGGACTTGATCAGACCTGAAAAATATATTAAGATTCCTTATCGATCGCTAGGACAAACTCGCTTATATTGTTCTATAACTTCATCTCTCCATCGACTCACCCTTAATTAGATCCTATAGATATAGAATCTCTATGCTTTCTTTCTTACCCACTATTCTTTTAGCTCAGTCCGCCTCGGTTCTGCCCCAGATAGAGAGGAAATTCATCACCCAATATCAGGAAGTGCGTCAGTTGCCCGGTCAACTGAATGACGTTCTAGTTTTTAATAGCAATAGTCCCGAAATCGTAGAAAAAGAAGGAATTCTCCTTTCTACTTTCCCCGGTAAAGGAAAACGTTATCCCATAGCTCATCTCAATCACCCCCTACAAGGACGTTTTGACGTTTTCACCCACCACATCGCCCGTCAAACCGATCCCATTCGCGATCTACACCAAGGACTGATCGTTACTAATCCCACCTCCAAAAACCTCGTTATCCGCATCCTGCAAGGAGTCAGTTACGTCACCTCGGCCGATGCTCCTTTTGTCGATTTACCCTCTCTGGTGGAAGATCCCAATGGCAGGGTTTTTTCCGGTCCTGGTTCCCGTTTAGCCGGCGATATCATTCGTCGTCGCCATGATAGCCAATTTCCCACCCAGATCGTCATTCCTCCCGGCGAAAGTCGGATGCTCTTCGATCTAGTTATCCCCAGAAGCAGCGCTCGCTCGACTCTGCTGCGTCTCTACAGCGATGGCCCTATCTATATGGCTAATTTAGCCCTCTACGAAGTTCCCCAAAAAGTCAAAATCGAAGATCGGGAAATAGAAAGCTTTCGTCCCCCTACCCTAGAGGAATGGCGTACCCTATTAGTTAGAGGTGATTTAGCCGCTCCTCGCGATTTTCCCCCCACTCCCCCCGATCAATGGTCTCCCGGAAGAAGAAATTTTTATGGTCGCGTGGCTGGAATTTCTGTGGGTTCGGAATGGGCAACCCGCATTGTTGATCCCAAAGGGGGAATTAATCTCACCATTCCTCAACCCGGTCAAGCTTTTGCCTATCCTTTAAGTACGGTGACAGCAGCTACTTTCGGAACCAGACAAATTCAAAGCGCCCCCATGTTAGTGCGTTATCCCGATACGGCTTTCAAAGCCCACGGTAACTACGGTGTTCACTACTATCTGACTTTACCTCTGTATAACAACACTAGCAAAACCCAGGTGGTGGCTTTGACTATTCAAACCCCAATTAAAGAAGACAATTATCTCGATCGCTTGCTATTTGTTGAACCCGTCCAGGGACAGGTATTTTTCCGGGGGGCCGTGCGCGTTACCTATCGTAACGCAATGGGACGCACCGAGGAACGTTTTTTCCATCTCGTTCAACGGGAAGGACAACAGGGAGAAGCTTTAGTACAGATAGAACTTCCCCCCGGCGCCCGACGCGACGTTAATCTCGATTTTCTCTATCCCCCCGATGCCACCCCCCCCCAAGTTTTGAGCGTTAAAACTTTGGAATAGATGGGGTTTCTCGAACAGTTAACGGCTGATTGTCGGTAAAAATAAGTAAGATAAGTAGGTGGGTATTAAAAACTTTCAGATGCCCCCTTAATAAGGGGGATCCCCCCGCCTTCGGCTTCCCCCCTTAATAAGGGGGATCCCCCCGCCTTCGGCTTCCCCCCTTATCAAGGGGGGCTAGGGGGGATCGAACCTAAAATCCATTTTTAATTTAATTATAACCAGCTACTTACACTGATATTAATCTCTCTCTGGGAATTAGCCGATGGATATTAGCAAAACTTGCTTTATTTGCTGCTTATTATCTCAATTGTTGGGCAATGCGGCCGCGAGTTTAGCCGTGACTAAACTCGATTTTGATACCAGTCAACCCCTAAGAAATCAAGTGATTAAATCGGGGAAAATTAAGGTACAAGTTAGCTATCACCCCATCGACATAAACGAGAAAATTGATGACAATTCTGATATTAATAATGTTTCTTATCAAATCTTTTATAACGAGCAACTTTATCAGCAAAATAGCGAGTATAGTGCCTTTGGATCTGGCTATGTGGAATTAAGAGATTTAGATAATAATGGCATCGATGAGATTATCATCTCCACCTATAGCGGCGGCGCTCACTGCTGCACATCTTTGGTAATTTATACTTGGCAAAAAGATAAATTTATTAGAGAAGAAACGGGGTTTTTAGATGGTAGTGGTGGTTCCTTTGAAGATTTAGATGGAGATAATAATTATGAATTTGTCACCGTTGATAATGCTTTTTTATATGCTTTTAGTTCCTACGCCGCCTCTTTTCCTCCCTCGAGAATTTATACTTTTCAACAGGGTAAATTAGCAGATGTCACTAGAAAATATCCCCAAGAATTAAGGAAAACTTTAGCAGCAATGCTGAAAGCTTTTCAGTTAGCTAAAAAAGAAAAAGCTGAAGTTAATGGCATTTTGGCGGGTTATGTGGCACAGAAAATTCTCCTAGGAGAATACGAAGAAGCTTGGCAATTTCTTCTTACTAATTACGATAAAAACTCCGATTGGGGTCTCGATATCCATGGCGAAAATACAGTGATCGGAAAATATCCAGACTTTCCCACTGCTCTGAGAGCTTTTCTACTGAAAAATGGCTATTTATCTGAAAATAAAAACAATAAAAAATAGCAAACGCTGTGAACAACTATGTTAAAGAAAGTTAATTATCTGCGATCGCTATCTTGTTTCCTCGCTACAATCCTCTGGATTAGTCCTCTAGGGATTAACTCTAGTCTCGCTGTCAATGATAATTGTCAACTGTCCGAATCAGAAATCCAACAACAAGAAAATCTGCGTCAAACCTCGCCCCAAGAATATAACATTTTAGTACAGAAATATGCTGAACAATTGCGCTTTTGTCGTTCCCGACACTGGTTACAGGAACAAGCGATCTGGTTACGTCTCTACTCCTGTGATACCCGTCCCGGCTCGATCGAAAGTATCCTCGATCGCATCGTGGCCAAAGGTTATAATAGGGTTTATGTGGAAGTTTTTGCCGATGGTCAAGTCTTATTACCTCCTAACAATAATCCCACCGTTTGGGATAGCGTCATTAAAAATCCCAGTGTTGGAAATGTCGATTTATTAGCACAGGCAATCGAACAGGGACATAAACGCGGTTTAAAAGTTTATGCTTGGTTATTTAGCCTCAATTTTGGCTATGCCTATAGCTTAAAACCCTATCGACAGGAGGTGTTAGCACGCAATGGTAAAGAACAAGATAGCACCTCTTTTGTCGATGATCAATCCCAAACTTTTGTCGATCCCTACAGCAATCAAGCGCGACAGGATTATTTAATTCTCCTAGAAGCCATTTTACAACGTCGTCCCGATGGAGTTTTATTTGATTATATTCGCTATCCCAGAGGAACAGGAGTCGATTCCGTTGCTGATGATGTCAAAGATTTATGGATTTTTAGTCCCGCATCCCGACAAGCTTTAATTAATCGAGGATTGAATAATAAGGGCAAATTTTTAATTGATCGCTATCTGACTCGTGGCAAAATTTCCCCTGATGATATAGTTGAAGCCGATCGCCTTTATCCCCAAGAAACCGCCCCTCTTTGGCAGGGTAGAATCTCCTTAGAAGACGAGATGAAACAATCAGTTAAAAGTCGTTTTGATCGCCTCAAATTAGAACTTTGGTTCCTAGCGGTTGCCCATGCTGCCCAGGGTGTCATTGATTATATTAGTTATTTTTCTGCCCTGGTGGAACGTCAGGGAATTCCCGCCGGAGCAGTGTTTTTTCCCGATGGGAATCGTCTTGTGGGTAATCAAGGTTTTGATTCCCGTTTACAAGCTTGGGATAGTTTTCCCGCTTCCCTAGAATGGCATCCCATGTCCTACGCTAATTGTAACGATACTACCTGTGTAGTTAATCAGATCAAAAGAGTAGTAGAAAGCAGGGGAAATCAAACTCCTGTTATCCCAGCTTTAGCAGGTTTATGGGGACAAACCTATAACAATCGTCCCTCCTTAGAAGTGCAAATGGAAGCGATTCGCATCGCTTTTCCCACCATAGATAGTATCAGTCATTTTGCTTTTTCCTGGCAAGAACCACAATTCGATCGAGTCAGAAGATTTTGTCATAAGTAAGCCCATTTACACCTCCACTTTCACCTCCTCTGTCTCTGTTTGTTCCTGTAGTGGGGTAACTATTAAAGGGGGCAGTCCTGGTTCGGCGGTGTTGAGAGTTGGTGTAATATCGACGTAGTTAATCACCGCCCCTAAAATTTTCACTTCCGCTTCCATTAACTGGTCAGTTGCTTCACTCAAGAGACTAGAACGAGTTATAGCTGGACGAGTTACCAGAATAATCCCGTCTGCTAGTTCTTCTAAGAGCAGTGCATCATTACAACTAGACAGAGAAGGAGTATCGATAATTACTAGATCGAAACGGCCGCGAGAATCTTTGAGAGTTAATTGTAATTCGCTTGATTCAATGATAGCCGCCGCTTGTTTTTGCGGACCGGGACTAGGAAGAATGGAAAGGTTTTCAATATCTGGGGCCAGCCGGATCGATTTACTTTTCGCCCCGTAGTAAAGTAGGGGTTCTGAGAGAGAATTGGGATCAGGCTCGACTCCGATTTCTTCGGCCTTAGAAATACTTCTCAAATCTCCTTCTACTAATAGAGTCCGTCGGCCCGCTAAAGCCGCAGCGATCGCCAAATTGTAGGCAGTGGCGGTTTTTCCCTCTCCACCAGTAATACTGGTGACAATAACCACTTTCACCGTTTCGCCGCCGCCCACAAGTCGCAGGGTACTGCGTAAACGTTCGTAGTAGGGGAGATAATTGGCGTTAGCATCAGCGAGAATCGGATCGATTTCCTCGCCATCTAAATTGCGGACAATGGGCAATTGTCCCAAGAGAAGGATATCCCGACTGACCAAAGCTTCCCGCAATTCTTGGGGACTGTGCAGGCGATCATCAATCACTGCCAATAGGAGAATCGTACCCAATCCAGCTAAAGTTCCCAAACCAGCACCTGCCAAGAGAATCAAGGTACGATTCTTGCGGTTAAACACCTGTTCGATCTGTTGAGCAACCGGCGGTTGGGCAACGGTGAGACTACCCACGGTTTCCGCTTCTGCAGCCTGAGCATCCACCAGAGCATTGAGAATATTCTCGTAGATGCCCCGTTGAAAGGCGACAGCTTGGGTTAAACGAGCTTGCTGTAGCTGTTTATCGGGGAATTTCTCGTATTGGGAGCGTAGTTGCTGTTCCTGACTTACTAAGGATTCTAATTGTTTCATTAAACCCTCGCGCTGGGTTTGCAGGGCGACTAATTGGGCTGCCAGTTGTTGACGGGTGGCGTCGAGATTACTTTGCTGACGGATGCGACTGTTGGGAAGATCGGTCAGGATGCCATCTTTTCCGATCACCTCAGCCGCTCTTTTTTGCAAGAGAGATTCGTTAACTTGCTGTTCTTTGCGTAATTTAACGACGGTGGGATGTTCGGGACGTAAATCCTTCTGTAGTCGCTCCAATTGGGCTTCCGTGCCCAAGATCTGCGCTCGGATACTGGCAATAATCGGGTCAGCACTAAGGGCTGAGGAGGTGTAGGCTTGATCGGGGGTTAAATCGAGTTGTTTACTCAGACTATCAATTTGTCCTTGAATGCCTTGCAGCTCCAAGCGAATTTCTCGCTGTTGCTGTTGACTGCTGGTGATAGCGGCGAATAAACTCCCGTCTTGAATCGCCAATAAATCTGAACCCTGGGTACTAATGTAGCGATAAAATTTTTCTTCGGCTCTGGTTAAATCTTTTTGGACTTCGTTAAGTCGAACACTGAGAGCTTCTATGCGGGCGCGTAACTGGGAAGTATTAAGCCAGCGACTGTATTCCACCATTTCCTTCATCAAGGTTTCGAGAATTAACTCTGCCTTGGCCTGGGAGTCGGCTGTTAACTCTAAAAGTACCTCTTGGGGTTGGTTGCTATTATTTTTTTGTCCCTCTACTTCTCCGGGGAAGGTGATTTTTAAATCCCGATCGCGAATTTTAACCATCTGTCCTGGATTAAATTGCAGTTTTTGGGCTGTATTGACCAATACCCGGGGAGACAGCAGCAAATCGCGGTCAATAGCCCGCCCTTGTTCTTGCAGTTGGGTTCCTGTGCTGGTAAAAGCTGGCGGCGGCACCCGGTAGGCTAATTGTCCCACTGCCCGATAAAAGCTGGGGGGTTTCTCAGGATCGGGTAGGAGCGCAAAGATCACAGAACCGCCCAAACAGACGAAGAAGACGAATGTTCCCACAAATTTGTTCTGATCTAGCGAGATGAAAAATCGTTTAACAATTGGTAGAGCCATAGCTTTTTAATATATTCCCAGATTTTTTACATTTTAGCGGTCAAGAGTGATTCTCGCCCTTGAAATCCTAGCTTAGGAAGTGGTGTTAAGGAGCGAGTTGCCTGTGAATTATTGGAAGTTATCGAATTGATTGCTAATGTCGAGGATTGTATTGGTAAAACTGGTAATATCCCGGATAGGTTGGGTAATAATATTAAAAGCGGCGAAAATTTTCCCTAATAGTGTCCGAGTGACGATAATCACGTCCTGATCTTCTAAGGGAACATTTTGGGATATATCTCCCCTAACTGCCGCTATCGGACTCAAAGTTTGACTAACAATTCCCCCTTTGGCACTGTCAAAACGTAGTAGGGACACTTCATTGACATTAATCCGCAGGCGATCGGAAACTGGCAAGCTAGCCACCACATCGAGGAAGGTACTGCCATTAGGAATTGAAACATTTCTTAGGGCAATTCCCGAAGGAACTAGGGGAGCTAAAACCCTGATGGTGATATTCTGCTGAGTGAGGGTGGTTTTAGCCACCAGTGTGCGATTATATCCCGTTTCTTGGCCTACTTCTAACTTGGAAACAATCACGGCATCACCCCCTTGCAGACGCATATCTGGCAAGCGGTCTCCCTTAATCAAGGGAGTATAAAGGTCAAGTTTTTCCTCCAATACTGTACCATCGAATAAAACCCGACGGACAACGATCGAACGCAGATCGGCTCTGGAAGTGCCACCCCCTGCTGCTAAAAGTACCTGCGCTAGGGAAGTATTGGGAGCAATACTATAAAACCCCGGTCGCTGTACCTCTCCCATAATGGTTAACTGGACGGGACGAGCGCTAGTTAAAACAGCAATGACGTCCGGTTTCTCCCGCAGATATTTTCGACCCAATTCGAGGCTAATTTTAGTTTGCACTTCGTCTAAAGTCAAGCCGATCACCGGAATACGCCCTAAAATCGGTACTAGAAAATTACCATCTGGGTCCACCGGCCCTGCGGAATTAAATTCGGGAAAATCAGGAACCGAGACAGTAATTTGATCGCCTATGTCGAGTCGATAGGTCTGAATTTGTCGGGATTGGCGATTATTGGGAGAGTAAACTGGTGGACTGTAGCCAGCGGGGGGAATTGTGTTTTCGGGAAAGGTGGGATTAGGGGGTTGGGGGGGCAAAAATTCTAACCCGGCTCCGGGTTGAGTCTGGGGTATGGACAAAGGACCCTGAGCTTTGAGTCTCTCGGAGGGAATTACCCATAATAACCCTGTCAGACTCAACCCGGATAAGGTCATGGCCCCAGTTCTGAATAAACTAACTGGCAAAAACTTGTTGAGCATTGGTGGAATCATACAGATGTATCAATTTATTTTCTGAGAGTTATCTAGTGGGAGAGGAACAAAGAAGCTATTAAGAACTAGAAAATTGCCTTGAGCTAGTCTTTTTTTAATAGGTGGAAAAACTATTTTTCTTTTTTGGTCTCAGGCACAGAAGTTAATTGACTTAAGACATTTTTTTCTAAGTAACTTTGAACTTCTCCAGCGAGATTGAGAGCAAAGGGAGTGAGAGTTTGCAGTTCTTTTGTCGGATCCAGGGGAATCAGCAAGGAAACGGCTATCCAAGGTACTCTCTGTCTTTTTAATTGCGCCCATTGGTCAAGCCAATACCACACCGAGGGATCGTAATGACCACCACCTAGCCAAGCATACCACTGCACTACGGCAAAAGTGCTTTGTGTCCAAGCCTGATAGAATCTAGCCGTGACCTTTCCTCCTGACTGGGTGGGAATTGATAGCTCGGTTGTTTCCCCCTGATTCCAACGACTAATAGAACTGATATCTGACCATTCTACTCCCGGTTGATTTTTATAGTAAAGCTGTGGCCTTAAAAGGACGGTGATCTTCTTGCCATCAGGACTTTCCACCACCTGTATCGACCATGCTCCCTCACCGATTTGTCCTTGCTGCTGATCGATGGTTTTCAGATTAGAGAAGTTGATTCCCGATTCTTGTAGAGTCCGCATTTTTTGAATATTACCGATTCTTGGTTGATCCACCCAAGACCAATGGCCGGAAATTAAATTAGGTAAGATACCGCCTAAAATCAAGAACAGCAGCAGGCATAACAGCAGTAAGTAATTACCAGGTAGCTTTTTTTTGACTTTGTGTAACACTAAAGTTACCTCGTCTGGAATTTTTTGACTAATCATCCTGGCTACCTTCCTCTTGAGTTAGGGACTGTTTTTTGATCGCCTCGCGATACTGCATGATTTGGAAGACCAAAAAGATCAGTAACAACATCAAGACGGAGTATAAATCACCCCCCCAGCTATCGTGGAGTAATTTAAAGTTTTTCTCTTGTCCCGTACCGTGAAACCAAGCTAAAAGCGCGTTACGAACGATGTTAGCTCCAACACTAATTCCAAAGGCACTAAGGATCATAAAGCGGGTTTTACGGCCGTTTTCGATAGTATTAGTCCAATGGAGCAGCAGCAGCGTGACGTAAAGACTGGTAAATAACATTTTCAGCCCCGCACAGTAGGGAGCGATTTCCACCGTCCTACCTTCTACCGCCACATAAATACCGTCAACAGAGACATCTAGACCCGCTTGCTGGAGAATAAAACCAGCGCAAGCAGCAATAAAAACCTGTAGGGGTAGGGTGTAGGGAGCGATCAGGTATGGTATAGGATTAGGAGTCGCTAAAGCCGTTAAAAGTAGGGGAAATCCCTGTAATTTAAAACCTTCCGTTCCTTTTAACCAGAGACAGATTCCCGCTAAAATAATCGGGAAAGATATACTAACCCAAACAGAGGAACCGAGGAGATAGAAAATCGCTCCTAGAATTAACAAAAACGCTCCGAGGGGGTGGGAGCGATCTTCGAGGCGTTGCCATTTTTTACGATTCTGCCAGACAATATAGGCGGCGTAGGGAAGGCCGATCAATCCGTGGCTAAAGTATTCGTGTTCTATGCTGATCGATTTATTCAGCCAACCATCGTACCAGTGAAAGATCACTGGACCATAGATAACCGCCAAAAAACCGATAATCAGCCAAGATTGCCAATTTTTGCGGGATACGGTGGATAAGGAAGGACTAATACGCATAGGACAGGGCGATTTAGTAACAAATTCTAAACTTATGTTACCCGATGAGCGCAGTGATCTGTTCAACCACGATTTCAATCTGCTCCTCGCTGATACTGGGGTACATGGGGAGAGAGACAATTTCTTCACAGAGAGTCTCTGCATTGGGAAAGTCTCCCTGTTGATAACCCAGGTAGCGATAGGCCGGTTGTAGATGACAAGGAATCGGATAATGAATGCCAGTTTGAATACCGACGGCAGTTAATTGTTCTTGTAGTTGTTGGCGATCAACGAGACAATGGGGGAGGAGGCGAATAACGTAGAGATGATAGACATGACCAATCTCGGTTTCGTCTCTTATGGGTAAAATGCCCTTATTGCCTAAAGGAGCTAAAAGCTGATCATATTTTCTAGCCGCTCGCTGACGGGATTGATTCCAGCCTTCCAGATGGGGTAATTTAATGTTTAAAATAGCGGCTTGTATGCTGTCCAAACGGCTATTAGTGCCGATATCAGTGTGAAAATACTTGCTTGGTGCGCCATAATTTCTTAAACTGCGGGCTTTTTGGCTAATTTCGGGATCATTGCTCACTAACATTCCGCCATTGCCAAAAGCGCCTAAATTTTTACTGGGATAAAAACTAAACCCGGCCGCCACACCGACGCTGCCGGCGCGATAACCTTCTCTACTGGCTAAATGGGCCTGGGCTGCATCTTCAAAGATAGTCAGATTATGGCTGCGGGCAAAATCCTCTAATTGTTGAGGTGATACCATCTGTCCGTACAGATGTACTGGGAGAATGGCGCGGGTGTTGGGGGTAATTTTTCGGGCGGCCGCCGCCAGGTCAATTAAGGCCGTATCGAGGTGACAATCAACTAAAATCGGTTTGGCTCCCGCTTGAATAACACTCATGAGGGTGGCGACAAAGGTATTAGCGGGGACTAGCACTTCATCCCCGGCGCCGATGCCGTAAGCTTGTAAAGCTAGGGCAAGAGCAGCAGTGCCAGAAGCTACTCCCACAGCATACTCGACTCCGCAAGCTTGGGCAAAGGCGGTTTCAAATTCGGCTAAAGCTTGGCCTAAAACAAAATCTCCTCGGTCGATAACTGTTTGGATTGCCTCAGTAATTTTTGCTTGCAGAGGCTGATTTTGCCAAGTTAAATCAACAAAGGGAACTTTGATTAAATGGGAATTCATCTATTACTTGTTTAGGGAGACATTATCAATTGTCAAGAGACTAGCATAGGTTTGAGCAAGTTGCCTAGATTTTTAGGCTCTCTTGTTCTTTCTGTCTTGTTCTCCGTGTCCTTTGTGCCTCTGTGGTTTGTCCTTTATAACTGCTTATTATGACTGATTTTTCCGCTTTAACGGCGTTAATTCTGGCTGGTGGTCAAAGTTCCCGCATGGGACGAGATAAAGCTTTGTTATCTTTTCAGGGTCTCTCTTTTCTGGAGAACATCTGTTTAATTGCCCAAGATTGTGCAGTACAAGTGTCTGTGATTACGCCTTGGCCGGAACGTTATGAACTGATCATTCCCCAATATTGCCAAATAATCAAGGAACCTCTCCCCACTAGGGGGCCTTTATTGGCCTTTGCCTTGGGATTAACTTTTGTATCAACCGATTGGGTTTTATTACTCCCCTGCGATTTACCTTTACTCAGGTCTTCAATTATTCAAGAATGGTCAAGATTATTAGCCACTGTACCAGAAAATGCCATCGGTTTGGTTCCCCGCTGCGGCAATCGTTGGGAACCTCTCTGTGCTTTTTATCATCGTCGTTGTTTAGCATCTTTGCAGACTTATATTAAGCAGGGGGGAACTTCTTTTCAAAAATGGTTAAATGTCGCTGTGGTGGAGGAATTAATTATCGATAATTCCGAGATTTTATTTAACTGTAATACCCCAGAAGATTTAGAGATAATAATAAACTCCCCAGATATTAACCGTAAGAAAACCTAGCACAAAAGGGAGTAAAAGTAAAGATATCTGCGAAGAAATATTGGATAAATGGCGATAACTATAGTAGAGTATTCCGGTTAGATAACCCCCCGTTACACCGATAATTGCGCCAATAATATCACCATTTATGGATAAATAGGAGGTAAGCAAAATGACGAGGGAAAAGGGCAAAATTATTAAGCCAGCTAAAAATATATCGCCAGTAAAACTACCATATTTATTACTTAATTTTCTGCCTAACCAGCTAGATAAAGTCAGAGTAATAAAAGGAAATGCTGCCCAACCTAATAACAGTAAAAACTCAGATTTAACTGTCCAGTTTTGCCAAGTAAAAGCGATAAAAAAACTGCTGACGATTGCCGCCAATATCCCGGTAGCTAAAGCCTGATTACGGTCAAGCTTAAAAAAAGACTCTGCTAAACCAGTCCTGGGTTTGAGCAAAGATGAGTAAGAGATTGTCAGCAAATTAAAAATAATAAAAAGAGTTTTTGAACACTTAATTGATTGCTGTTGTCGATAACTTTTATGAACATATTTTAACTTATTAATAATGGCATGATAGCGGCGAAAATTTCCCTGCTGCTTAAATTTCTTGGCTGCTATTTGAAAATCTTTTCGTGCTGCTGGCAGTTCCGAGAGTTCCTCTAGAGCCAATCCTCTTTGATAATAGAATTGGGGATTATTTTGGTCAATGGCGATTGCTTTTCCATAAGCTTCTAGGGAAGATTGGGTGTAACCGAGTCGTTGACGAGATAAACCGAGGTAATAGTAAGCTTGGGAACAATCGGGTTTTAACTGCAAAACTTGCCGACAATCGCTTAAAACTTGCCGATCCTGTTGATTATGGTAGTAAACTTCCGCCCGTTGTAGATAGGCCTGCCAAAATCGCGGATTAATTGCGATCGCTTGCTGGTAAAATGCGATCGCTAATTGATAATTTTTCTCTTGAGCGTAGTGCCATCCCTGTTGATAAAAATCCTCGGCACTGCGGTCAAAAGTGGGTATTTCCGGGGATAAACTGCGATCATAATCTTTTCTTTTGTCTTTATCGCTCAAAACCCGATAAGCTTGTTCAATTTCCCGAAATTTTGTCACTGCCTCTGGATCATTGGGATTATAATCGGGGTGATATTGCCGGGCCAGACGACGAAAAGCAGTTTTTATCTGATTATTGCTGGCATTACGGGGAATTTGCAGGATTTCATAGTAATTTTTCATACTTGAATGGGGGTTGAATTTTCAACTACTGAAAATTGTTGCCAATGGCTCACCGAAACGACTATCATTGTCAATTAAATAGCTTTTATTGAGAGTTGATCGCTTATGTCTGCCTACACTGCTTCCTCCCTGAAAGCGGAACTAAATGCGCGGGGGTGGCGCTTAACTCCCCAGCGAGAGAAAATTCTGCACGTTTTCCAGAATTTACCGAAAGGAAATCATCTGAGTGCCGAAGAATTGCAGGAATTACTGGACAAACGGGGGGAAGGAATTAGTTTATCGACGATTTACCGCAGTGTTAAACTAATGTCGCGGATGGGGATTTTGCGGGAGTTAGAATTGGCCGAGGGTCATAAACACTACGAACTCAATCAACCCTATCCCCACCACCATCATCATTTGGTCTGTATTCAGTGTAATAAAACCATCGAATTTAACAATGATTCCATTCTCAAACACAGTCTCAAACAGTGTGAGAAAGAGGGTTTTCAGTTAATTGACTGTCAGTTAACGGTGATGGCCATCTGTCCAGAAGCTTTGCGGATGGGTTGGCCGTCGGGAATACCGAGTAATTGGAGCTGTACGCGTTCGCTGGTGGATACTCGTTTCCAAAACTGCGAGATTCCCGAATCAAAGGAACCGGAACCAGAAAACTAGACATCTAAGCGGACATTCCCAACTGAAAACCGAGAGCTTTTTTTTGCATTAACTGGAAGATATTATAAAATCCGTTGGCGCGGGAAGGAGTAAGGCTGACTTTTAAACCGGTTTCTTCGATAAAATCCGGGGTGACTTGCAGGATTTCTGTGGGAGTCAGTCCATTTAACCCCTCGATTAACAAAGCAACTAAACCCTTGACTAATTGCGCGTCGGAATCGCCTTTGTACCAAACCTGGCCATTTTCGATGTCGGCAGTGATATAAACTTGGGATACACAGCCATGTACTTTATTAGCGGGTATTTTGGCAGATTCTGGTATTGGTTCTAGTTTTTTAGCAAAACCTAGTAATTGTTCGTATTTTTGCTTAGGATCGGTACGACGTTTGAGGCGTTCGACGATGCGATCGAGATTAGACGGGAGCATATTGCGAGTTAAAATAGGAAAAAATTAGCCAATAGCTTTTTTATATTAGCATTCTCGCGGAAGTTGAGCGCTGTGGTTATCGGTGTAAGGACTGCCTTGGTCAAAGCGCATCGAGGCTATCTGCTAGAATTGGCATCAATCAAACACCACGCTTGCAGGGACATTCATCCGACATTTTAGGTAAATTCCAGAAAAAAAACCACCCTAAACCCCGCACTTGTCAAGTCTTTTACATAATTCTTAATATTTCTTGCCGTTTTGCTCTCCCGCTCTCGTCCGGCTTTTCGACGGAATCGCTAAAATAATTAGGGGTGTTTTAGAGGCAAGTCTATGAGTGAATCGGTAACTCTTGCGGATATTTATCAGCTATTCCGCACTTCCGCTGAGGAATATGATCGCCGGGCTGCCCAATCCAAGGCGGAATATGATCGCCGGGCTGCCCAATCCAAGGCGGAATATGATCGCCGGGCTGAGGAATACGATCGCCTGGTTGCCCAATCCAAGGCGGAATATGATCGCCATAGAGTCGAAATAGAGAACCTCCTGGCCGAATCTAAACTAGAAAGCGATCGCTCGATGGCAGAACTGAAACGCACCGTAGAACGAACCAGCAAAGCGGTAGATAGTCTCACCACTCGCTGGGGTCGATTTGTGGAAGAATTGGTAGAACCGGCGGTTTTACGGCTTTTTCAGGAGAAAGGCATTGATATTAAGGAAGTTTATCCCCGTGCCAGAGTCAAACGTCAAGGCATCGCCATGGAAATTGATATTCTAGCGGTGGATGATACCGATCTCGTGGTGGTGGAATGTAAATCTCGATTATCTCAAGATGATGTGGATGAATTTATTGAAAAATTGACTCGTTTTAAAATCGCTTTTCCCCATTATCAAAACTATCGAGCCTACGGTGCAGTGGCAGGAATTGAAATCAACGAAGGAATCGATCGCTATGCTTATAAAAAAGGTCTATTTGTGATTAAACCCTCCGGGGATACGGTGGCCATTATCAATGATGCCGACTTTCAACCGAATACTTGGTAATTTCCCTAGTCAAAACAATCGCTATGGTTAACCTTTCCTACAATAAAAATCGCCTTCTTCCCACTGCCGAAGAATTGCCCTGTTCTGACGAAACACCCGTGGATAACCAGTTACAGAACGATATTCCCAATCTATTACTTAGTTTATTAGCATTTATTTGGATGGAGCGGGATGATTGGTATTTTGGTGTCGATATGGGAGTTTATTATAATCCCGACGAACCAGCAATCATACCGGATGGGTTTTTGGCAGTGGGAGTCAAACACGATACTGGCGAAAGGGGAAGATTAAGCTATGTTCTCTGGGAAGAGGCTTATATTATGCCCATATTGGCCCTGGAAGTGATTTCCGAGAAATATAATGGGGAATATGAGGGAAAGTTAGCGGATTATCAAACCCTAGGCATTCTCTACTATGCAATTTATAATCCCTTGAGCGGTAGAAGGGGAAGATTTAAAAATAGAGAGAGATTAGAGGTTTATAAGCTTATAGCGGGGAAATACGAGCTTTTAGAGCCTGAAAATAAGCGGGTATGGTTGCCAGAAATCGGGTTAGCCTTGGGATATGAGCAGGGAGAACATATCGCTTGGGTGCGAGAATGGCTTTATTGGTATGATCAATCGGGAAATCGCTATTTAACCGCAGAGGAAAGGGCAATGAATGCGGAAGCGATCGCCCAACAAGAACGTTTGATCGCCGCTCAAGAACGTTTGAATGCCCAACAAGAACGTTTAGCCAAACAGGAAGCAGAAGCGATCGCCGCTCAAGCAGGTTTAGCCAAACAGGAAGCGGAACAAAAAGCCCAACGACTAGCGGAAAGACTAAGAGTACTGGGTATTAACCCCGATGAAGTTTAGGGGTTGCTCCCCAGCAATTTTAGGGGATTAATCGCGTAATAATTCCGGTTCGGTTAATTCGTCAGTCATTTCCATCAGGGCCCGTTGGACGGGTTTAATCATCGGGTCGTCGATATTTTCTACGGTATCGTAGCGGACGCGCTTGGCCCGTCTAGCGACTTGCACGACGATCGAGTAACGATTGCTGGCTGCATTCATTAGTTTATCGGTGAGATAAATCATCTCGGAGGAGTCGAATTTAAACCGTTTGGACATAGTTATACTTAACCTTCTCTGGTGAATTTGGCAGTTGTCACTGATAATAGGTTAGTGATCAGTTTTATTACTCAGTCCACCTTACCACATTTTGTCAACCTTAAGGATAGGGTGATCCTTGATCTCGATTGAATTTTGTCAACTACTTTTTACAAAACTTAAATCAATTTTATGCAGGTTTAAAAATATACAAAGACTACAATGCACAGTAAAGCAAAGGATTAAGCCGCCATCACTACTACCGAATCACCACCAATCTTTCTTAATATAAAGTTTGACAACGACTGTGGTATAATTACACAATAACTTGATATTATTATTACAATAGTCTCAAAAACAATGATCGAATTAAGTCCCGCCGCCGCTAGAGAAATTGAACGTTGGAGTCAAAGCCGTCGCCTGACTGGTTCCTATCTGCGTTTGGCAGTAAAAAACGGTGGTTGTTCGGGACTTCACTACCATCTCGAATTAACCGATATTGCGGCAGAAAATGATCGCTTTTATCAAAGTCAGGGTATTAATATTTTAGTCGATCTTGACAGCGATTGCTATCTACAAATTTTAAAATTAGACTATTCAGAAGATCTCATGGGTGGTGGTTTCCGTTTTACCAATACCAACGCCCAAAATACCTGCGGTTGTGGTCTTTCCTTTAGCGCTTAATTAACTGCTCCAAATAGCCAAGACAACTAAAAGCGCATTAACCAGATAAAAAGCTCCCACAATCTTGGTTTCTGTCCAACCACTTAATTCTAAATGATGATGAAAAGGAGCCATTTTTAATAATCTTTTTCCCTTGCCATCGGGTCCTTTTGTGGCTTTATAATAGATAACCTGAGCGATTACCGAAAGAGATTCCAGAAAGAACAGACCACTAATTAAAAATAATCCCCAGAGATGTCCAGTAATTAAACCCACCGCGGCTAAAGCACCTCCCAAAGCAAGGGAACCCGTATCACCCATGAACACTTTAGCAGGGTTGCGGTTGTGAAAAATGAAGCCTAGACAAGCACCACTAAAACAAGCGCAGAAAATCGCTAAATCTGGGTGACTAGGAGCGATAATAATGGCTAAACCCAAAAAAGCGATCGCAGCTGTTCCTCCTGCTAATCCATCCACCCCATCGGTGAGATTAGTAGCGTTGCTTTCAGCTACAAGGACAAATCCAGCCGAAATCCAGAATAAAAAGCCCAAAGGAATCACTAATCGACCCCAAAGGGTGATATCGGTACTCACCTGATTGACCAACATCCAGAGACAAAAAAGCACTGCCCCCGCTATCTGTAAAATTAACTTCATCCGGGGAGATAGGCCTTTATTCGACTTATAACGCAGAATTTGCCAATCATCTAACCAACCGATACCCATGTAAGCAAAAGTCAGCAATGCAACCGCCACCACATTAGGAGTCAATTTAGACCAGATTAAAGCGAAAATAAGGGCTACCGGCACAAAAAAGCTGCCTCCCATCGTCGGGGTTCCTGCTTTCTTTAAATGAGCTTGGGGACCATCCTCGCGCATAATCTGACCCATTTTCAAGCGCCGCAGCATCGGGACTACTTGACAACCAAGACCACCACTGATTAACGTTGTGGCAATCAAAGGCAGTAACAGGGAATTAGTGGACTGAAAAAAAACTACTAACAGAAATAGTAATCCCGTTAGTAGAATCAGGAGATGGGTTCCAGTGGGTTTTTTAAAGATAGGGGCGGAAAAAATGTTAGCGTTCACGACTAAAGCGTCAGATAAGGGTAAAATTTGCCAAAGAAGACGGGATTAATCTTCATCTAAGACTAATTCGTCCTCGTCGTCATCATAACCGATATCATCGACATCCATCAGTTCAGATAGTTCCACATCTTCTTCGAGAGTCAGATCTGGTTCCGCGACTTTATCCCGGGGAATCATGCGATTATTTTTTTCTAACCACTCGACAATGGAAGCGTCTTTTTTTAGGGGAATAACCGCAGCCGGTTCGTAGCGGGGTTCTTGACGAATAGAAGGATTAAGCATAATCACTCGACGATTAACAGCAGTCATTTCGAGTTTACCATGTCTTTTAAGGCTCTGATAATCTCTTGATTGGCCGCGGGGAAAGTGTAATGATCTAGCTCCTCGATAGTTACCCAGCGGATTTCTTCACATTCGATCGCTCTCGCTTGGCCGCTGAGATAACGACAGTTATATACTTGTAGATTAACCCGAAAATGACTATAGGTGTGATCGATAGTGATTAAATGACTATCAACCGCAATTTCGATGCCAATTTCTTCTAATATCTCCCGTTTAATACATTCTTGTACCGTTTCATTGCCTTCAATTTTGCCGCCGGGGAATTCCCAAAAACCGCCTAGGAGTCCCTTGGCCAGACGGCGATCGATTAAAATTAAATCTCGATCATCTCTAATTACGGCCACACCGATTTGTTTAGAAGCTAAAGAGTCTGTTTCGGGAATCATAGCGGTTATTGGCGAAAAAATAGAAAAAAATAGTTAAAAACTGACTTTTTGAAAATTGATTCAAAAGATGATATAATCGAGAATTGTACGATTAACGATTAACAATGACAGTCAGTTCCGAATCAAAGTTTATTTTAAAAGTATTGTGGTTAGATCAGAACGTAGCGATCGCTGTGGATCAGGTGGTCGGCAAAGGAACTAGCCCTCTCACCGCTTATTTTTTCTGGCCGCGCAATGATGCTTGGCAACAACTGCAAGAGGAGTTAGAAGCAAAACACTGGATTGATGAGTCCGATCGCGTTGAAGTTCTCAACAAAGCCACAGAAGTAATTAATTTTTGGCAAGAGTTACGCAATCAAAGCCGACAAATCCCCATGGCCGATGCACAGTTAAAATTCCCTGAAGTTGTTTTTAGTGGTAGCAATTAATTTATAGCAGTTATCTTAATGGGGAGCGACAAAATCTCCAGTTTTAGACAACGGAAAACAGGAAACTTTTTCAGTGATTACCGAGCAGGAGGAGAACAGCAACTTCTCAATAACAGTATTCAGACCTCAAATCTGATAACTGATAACTGATCACTGAAAAAGAATCGGGTAGGTTTAGATAAACCCACCCGATTTTGCTTTAATTTAATTTGATTTGGTTGGGTTTAAACCGATACTAAACCGCCAGCGGCCTGGTATCTAGCGCGAGCTTTGCGCCATGATTGTTGCGCTTGGATAGTTTTGCGACGGTCATCCCCTTTGCTGGCTTCATCGAGACGGGTTTGGGCCTGTTCGTATTCGGTGCGAGCTTTTTCCTTATCGATTTTTGAGCCTAATTCCGCCCCGTTAACGAGGACTTTGATCTCATTATTTTCGACTTCGGCAAAACCGCCCAAAACTGCGATATTTTCCCAGTCTTTCCCCGGTCGAATTCGCATTACGCCAATATTCAGGGCAGTTAATAAAGGAGCGTGACCGCTAAGAATACCTAATTGTCCTGTGGAACTGGGTAGGATTACTTCTTCAGCCACGTTATCCCAGACAATGCGATCGGGTGTAATAACCCGTACTGTAATGCTCATTGGTGATAATAACGATAATTTTGGCAGATTTCTGGGTTTAGTAACCGCGTTGAGCGGTTACTACTGACTTTTAATTAGCCTTTTTTGAGTTTTTCGCCTTTAGCGATCGCTTCATCGATACTGCCGACCATGTAGAACGCTTGTTCTGGTAAGCGATCGAGTTCACCTTTGAGGATCATCTGGAAGCCTTTGATCGTATCAGCGAGAGTAACGTATTTACCCGGGGAACCGGTGAACACTTCGGCCACGAAGAAAGGTTGCGAGAGGAAACGCTCAATTTTGCGAGCGCGGTCAACGGTGAGACGATCTTCTTCCGATAATTCGTCTAAACCGAGAATAGCGATGATGTCCTGTAACTCTTTATAGCGTTGCAGGGTAGATTGGACGGCGCGAGCGGTGCCGTAGTGTTCATCACCGACGATATCAGCTTGGAGCATGGTGCTGGTGGAACCGAGGGGATCTACCGCCGGATAGATACCTTTGGAAGCCAGACCACGGGATAGTACAGTAGTTCCGTCCAAGTGAGCGAAGGTGGTAGCAGGAGCGGGGTCAGTCAAGTCATCTGCGGGTACATAGACCGCTTGGATGGAAGTGATCGATCCCTCTTTGGTGGAGGTAATCCGCTCTTGCAGGTCGCCTACGTCCGTGCCGAGGGTGGGTTGGTATCCCACCGCAGAAGGCATCCGACCGAGGAGAGCCGATACTTCCGAACCAGCTTGGACGAAACGGAAGATATTATCAACAAATAAGAGTACGTCTTGCTTGTTGACATCGCGGAAATATTCGGCCATGGTCAAAGCGGAGAGACCGACGCGCATTCTCGCTCCGGGGGGTTCGTTCATCTGACCGTAAACGAGGGCGATTTTCGATTCTTCGGGGTTATCAGCGTTGATTACCTTCGATTCGATCATCTCGTTGTAGAGGTCGTTTCCTTCGCGGGTTCTTTCACCCACACCGCCAAAAACCGAGACACCACCGTGTTGGATGGCGATATTGTTGATTAATTCCATCATAATGACGGTTTTGCCCACACCAGCACCCCCAAAGAGGCCGATTTTGCCACCTTGACGGTAGGGGGTGAGCAGGTCAATTACCTTGATACCGGTTTCAAAAACCGTCGGTGTTACTTCAAGATCGACTAATTTGGGAGCGGGACGGTGAATAGGAGAGGTTTCGGTGACGTTAACCGGTCCTTTTTCGTCCACGGGTTCACCAAGAACGTTAAAAATCCGACCGAGGGTGCATTTACCCACGGGAACGCTAATCGCTGCGCCGGTATCGACGATATCCATACCGCGTACTAAACCATCGGTGGTACTCATGGCAACGGCGCGCACTTGGTTATCACCGAGTAACTGTTGTACTTCACAAGTAACGGATAAATTTTGACCGGCGGAGTTAGTTCCTTTTACGGTTAAGGCATTATAAATACGGGGCAGGTTGCCACTGGGAAATTCGGCATCGATGACAGGACCGATGATCTGGACGATTTTACCAACGTTAGTTTCTGTTGTCGCTACCATTGTTTATGTCTACTCTGGGTTTTAGCTGATAACTCCCACAAGGGGAAAGTCTTAATTTTTTGTAAAATTAGCCAATACTCAGCTTATCACGCTAGGGGATCAGATCAGTGATTTTCGCTATCAGCCCTCAGCAGTCGGTCGTCAGGAGACTCCGAGATAGGAGATTATTTTATTTGATCCTCCCACTTACCGCTCCCCACTTCCCACTCCCTGCTTAACAAACACCGGGGTTTGCCTTTAACAGAACCTAGAAGAGCCGTTGGATTAGGTAAAATCTTTGGGTTCTTCGTTACTTGCTATGGTTCAGCAATTCTCATTTTAAGGTTTCATGACATTAAAACCCTTGCACCTAGAGGGGTTAATAATTCTTAACGAATCTCTAGATCGCTGAAACAACGCAAAATCGTTTCAAAATGAGAATTGCTGCTCCTTGCCAGGGCGCACGGTTTGCCTCAATGAATTGACGTATAACCCTAGTTAAAGCAGGGCTTTCGGATACCTGGCACGCTGAGCAGGGGAGAGAGGGAGCGGGGGAGTACAGGTTTTTGCTCTTCTGTTGTCTCCCTTTTCCTTGGTTCACGAGTGCTAGAAGATTTAGATTCAGGGAGATGAACCCCTGCCAATAGCTTACTCCCCCAGTGGCATCGGGTAGCGGTGTTCTTCTCCTTGGGTTTGTATTTCTGGCAAAAGCCTTTGTACTTTCTGGCACATTCTTCTAAGCTGTCACCCAGTTTAAGAAAAGCAGGATGCCATTGAGTTAAGCCATCATCGGTTAAACGTTCATAACTGCCGTAGTTACTGAAATCGTAGAAAAAACCAGAACGCATTTTGGCGGCTTTCGGGTTGCCGTGAATGTAACGTAAGGTATTTAATGCTCTTTCTCTATCTGAAGGAGGGAAACCATCGCAAAAATAACGCTTTTCCCAAAAGTGTCCTGTCCTTCTGAGCATCGGATTAAAACACATCGCCGTGTACCAGTTGAGGAAGTGCATGATTTTGGGTAAATCTTCAGGTTGGGCAGGTTCAATGAGATAATGGACATGATTAGACATGATACAGAGAGCATAAAGCTTAAACTGGTGTTTGTCTAAAGCCTTCTTGATGGCATAAAGAAATACCTCCCGGCATTCCCGCTTGGATAATTTGAATTCTCGGTTATTGCAGCGTGTGGTGACGTGGTAGGAATAACCAGCTTGAAGATTTCGAGGTTTTCTAGGCATATTTAAATTCTGTAAAACGGAGTAAGTTTTATGTTAATCACAAAACCCCGCTTTCAAACCTTCGTTGAATATCTACATTATGAGGATAATTCAGAGGAACACTATGAATTATTTAACGGAGAATTGGTAGAAATGCCACCAGAATCAGGACTTAACTTTGAAATCGCTAACTTTCTTTTTCTCAAATTTGCCTCACTTGTTGGACATCGGAGAGTCAGAGGACATGGTTTAGAATTAGAAGTGAGAGGCGAACCGAAAAACCGTTACCCTGACTTAACCATTATTCGAGAAGAACATATTCAATTACTCTCCCAGAGAAATACGATTCTTCTTTCCATGTTACCCCCCTTATTAGTCATTGAAGTGGTTAGTCCCGGGGAAATCCAAAGAGAGAGAGATTACATCGCCAAAAGAAGCCAATATCAAGATTGTGGTATTCCCGAATACTGGATAGTTGATCCTCAAACTCAAACCATTTTAGTCTTAGAATTAAGAGAAAATACTTATACAGAAATTGGTAATTTTAGCAATGATGACTTAGTAAAATCTTCTACATTTGGTCAACTTAATTTAAAAGTTTTTCAAGTATTTAATCAAGAAAATTCAAACCAATGATTACTGTCGAACCTATTACCTTTTACAACAATCAAGAGAGGATAAATTATGATGACATTAGAACAAGCTCTTATGACAGTTAATGAACTACCTATTGAACAGAGAGAAATGTTAATAGAAATTGTCAAAAATCAAATGATAGAATCCTATCGAGACGAAATAGCCCGAAATGCTAAAGAAGCGAGGGAAGCTTTTCAAAGAGGGGAATTAAAACCGCAACCTTTAGAAGATATTATTGATGAATTAAAAACCTTATTAACAGAAGATGAATGAAAGAGATTATTGCAACAAAAAAGTTTATTTGAACTTATGATAGTTGCTGACATTCAAAAAAACTCCCTCAAACAACAGCGATCATTCTAAAAAGTGCCAAAAAAGATTAGAGAATTAAAACAAATGTTACAAAAAGCAGGATTTACACTATTACCTAAACGAGGAAAAGGCAGTCATTCCTATTGGGTACATCCTTTAATGTCAAATCCCATCGTTCTTTCCCAGCAATTCTCATTTTGAAATAAATAGAGCATTAACCCCGATTTTGGCAAGGAAAATATAGTACGAAGCAACTATTTTCTAGAAGAGGCGAACAATAAAAAAAACAATTGGCTAGACAAATTAAGTATAAATACTCAAGCAATCAAAGAGGTTGGCTGAGAACGAACGGGGTTAAATCAGGAAGATAGTTCTGTTTTTAGAATAGGGAATTCAAGGGAAATAAAAATTTATAATTATTGTCAGCTAAGGTAAAATGGGTGAGATAGAAATCCACCAGCACGTCAAATTATTCCAAGATGGCTCAAAAAGCGGCAACCCTAGAAATTTCGGAATTAATGCAATTTTTACATCAAGAATTAGATGATTTACCCGATGAGAGGAAACCTGGAAATAATAGAAAATATGAGATAAAAGATGCCGTGATGGCTGCATTTTCAGTCTTTTTTACTCAGTCGCCGTCTTTTTTAGACCATCAACGTTTAATGAAAAGCAATAAGGGAAAAGATAATGCTGAAAGTTTATTTTCAATTAAAAAAATTCCTGGGGATAATCAAATAAGAAATTTGCTAGATCCAGTGCCAGCATCTAATATCTCTAGGACTTTTCAAAAAGTCTATGAATGGTTAAAAGAAAAGGGAGTTTTGAAAAAGTTTCTCTACTTAGATGGAGAAATATTAGTGGCGTTAGATGGCACAGAATATTTCTCATCCAAGAAAATTAATTGCCCTCATTGTAACTGTCGTAATCATCGAAATGGAACTACAACTTATTTTCATGGCTGTGTCACACCGATAGTAGTTTCTCCTAAGCAAAAACAAGTAATTAATTTAGAGCCAGAATTCATTAAAAAACAAGATGGACATCAAAAACAAGACTGTGAAAATGCGGCCGTTAAAAGATGGTTAAATAGGAATCATAAAAATAAGTATGGTTATCCTGTAACTCTTTTAGGAGACGACTTATATTCTCACGAACCTGTTTGTGAATTAGCGATAAAACAAGGTTATAATTTTATTTTTGTTTGTTTGGAAACGTCGCATAAAACTTTATATGAATGGCTAGAATTTTTAGAAAAAAGTGGCGAAGTTAGGACCGTTGAAAAGAAACAATGGGATGGACGAAAAAATCTAATTTATCGTTATCGTTATGCTTCTAGAGTTCCCTTAAGAGAGGGGGACTCAAGTCTCGAAGTTAATTGGTGTGAAGTGACTGTTATCAATGAAAAAACCCAGAAAACTATCTACCAAAATAATTGGATAACTAATCATAAAATCACGGAAAATAATGTCGAAGAAATTGTCAAAGCTGGACGTAGCAGATGGAAAGTTGAAAATGAAGGCAATAACGTTCTTAAAAATCACGGTTATAATTTAGAGCATAACTTTGGTCACGGTCAGAATCATTTGTGCGAGTTCTTATTGTCTTTGAATTTACTAGCTTTTTTATTTCATACCGTGTTGGATTTAGTTAATTACACCTATCAAAAGATTCGTGAGCTATTAGTAACTAGGACTTCTTTCTTTAATGATATTCGTACCCTATTAAAATTTATTTGGTTTAAGAATTGGTCGGAATTTTTCTCATTTATTCTAACCGAATATGTCCCATTTAAAAAAGTAAATTCTAGTTAAAAATGTCAGAACTCTTGAAGGAGAAAAAGAAAATTGTTTATAAAAAAACTAAAAATTTTGTTAGAATTTCATCCAGATTTATGAGTTGAAATCGATTTTTCGTGGACAAAGTTCTTAAAACCTGTCTATCTCCAGCTTTGGATGATAATTATCTGTCAAAAAATCATGCTTCTACACAAGTTCTCTATTTAAATAAGAGAATTTTATCTGATTTTTTTCAAAATGAGAATTGCTGGTTCTTTCCGGTAAAGATGGTAAAGATGCCCAACCCTATCAAGAAAAGGATATTATGACAGCAATTAAAGAATTAGAACAATTAGAACAAGGAGATAATTAATCATGAAATATAGCATTTTAATTCAATGGTCTGAAGAAGATAATGCCTATATTGCCAGTTTACCCGAATGGGGAAAATACGCTCGAACTCACGGCAGCACCTATCAAGAAGCCCTTGATAATGCCCAAGAAGTTTTAGAAGATTTGGTAGATATATAGCGTTTCTGATTCACAAGAGGTACATTCCCGATCCTGAACAGCTTAATCAGCAAAGGTTTAAGTGTGCCGCACAGATGCGAGAACCGCTATATATACCCAAGAAAATAAACCTTTGCCCTCGCCAAAACTATTACAAATAGCTTAGAAAATTACTAATGACTAATCTCCCAACTATTCCAGGACTAAAAGAACTACAAAAACAAACCAAAGGTACATCAGAAATAACCATCGCCATTCTTGATGGTGTAGTTGATACCGACCATCCCTGCTTCAACGGGGCAGACCTAACCCGTTTATCCACCCTCGTCCAGCATCAAGCCACCGCGGGGCAAATGTCCACTCACGGAACCCATATTGCCAGCCTCATCTTTGCACAACCCAACAGCGAAATCCCTGGCATCGCCCCCCAGTGTCGAGGCCTACTCGTCCCCGTCTTCTCTGACGATAACCGCAAACTCTCCCAACTCGATTTAGCGAGGGCGATTGAACAAGCCGCCGAAAACGGAGCAAAAGTGATTAATATTAGCGGCGGGGCCCTCACTGATATGGGAGAAGCCGAAGATTGGCTAATTCGCGCCGTCGAGATGTGTAACGAGAGAAATATCAGCAATTCTCATTTTGAAAACAAAAGAAGATAAAGTTCTCTTGTTCACATAGAGAACTTCTGTCTAATTATCATTTTTTTTCAAGATAATCATCATAATTAGCTTCAAGAGACAGTTTTAAAATATCTGCCCATAAAAAACTTATCTCAACTCATAAATTTAGCTGAAATTCTGACCTAATTTGTGGTTTTTTCAATGAATAAAATAATCTTTCCTTCTCTCGAAAAATTGACATTTTTAACTAGAATTTACTTTTTTAAATGGGACATATTCGGTTAGAATAAATGAGAAAAATTCCGACCAATTCTTAAACCAAATAAATTTTAATAGGGTACGAATATCATTAAAGAAAGAAGTCCTAGTTACTAATAGCTCACGAATCTTTTGATAGGTGTAATTAACTAAATCCAACACGGTATGAAATAAAAAAGCTAGTAAATTTAAAGACAATAAGAACTCGCACAAATGATTCTGACCGTGACCAAAGTTATGCTCTAAATTATAACCGTGATTTTTAAGAACGTTATTGCCTTCATTTTCAACTTTCCATCTGCTACGTCCAGCTTTGACAATTTCTTCGACATTATTTTCCGTGATTTTATGATTAGTTATCCAATTATTTTGGTAGATAGTTTTCTGGGTTTTTTCATTAATAACAGTCACTTCACACCAATTAACTTCGAGACTTGAGTCCCCCTCTCTTAAGGGAACTCTAGAAGCATAACGATAACGATAAATTAGATTTTTTCGTCCATCCCATTGTTTCTTTTCAACGGTCCTAACTTCGCCACTTTTTTCTAAAAATTCTAGCCATTCATATAAAGTTTTATGCGACGTTTCCAAACAAACAAAAATAAAATTATAACCTTGTTTTATCGCTAATTCACAAACAGGTTCGTGAGAATATAAGTCGTCTCCTAAAAGAGTTACAGGATAACCATACTTATTTTTATGATTCCTATTTAACCATCTTTTAACGGCCGCATTTTCACAGTCTTGTTTTTGATGTCCATCTTGTTTTTTAATGAATTCTGGCTCTAAATTAATTACTTGTTTTTGCTTAGGAGAAACTACTATCGGTGTGACACAGCCATGAAAATAAGTTGTAGTTCCATTTCGATGATTACGACAGTTACAATGAGGGCAATTAATTTTCTTGGATGAGAAATATTCTGTGCCATCTAACGCCACTAATATTTCTCCATCTAAGTAGAGAAACTTTTTCAAAACTCCCTTTTCTTTTAACCATTCATAGACTTTTTGAAAAGTCCTAGAGATATTAGATGCTGGCACTGGATCTAGCAAATTTCTTATTTGATTATCCCCAGGAATTTTTTGGTTCTTCCGAACTTACAATGTAGAAAATTCCCCAAGCTCCCTCTCTGTCCAGCAATGCTCTAAAGTTGATAAATATCAATCTAACAAAAACTCAAAGCTTTACTATACAAGCTTTACAAGCATAAGTTGTTAATAGTTTTACATGACAGGTTCGGTAGAGCCAATTTTTTTAATTGAAAATAAACTTTCAGCATTATCTTTTCCCTTATTGCTTTTCATTAAACGTTGATGGTCTAAAAAAGACGGCGACTGAGTAAAAAAGACTGAAAATGCAGCCATCACGGCATCTTTTATCTCATATTTTCTATTATTTCCAGGTTTCCTCTCATCGGGTAAATCATCTAATTCTTGATGTAAAAATTGCATTAATTCCGAAATTTCTAGGGTTGCCGCTTTTTGAGCCATCTTGGAATAATTTGACGTGCTGGTGGATTTCTATCTCACCCATTTTACCTTAGCTGACAATAATTATAAATTTTTATTTCCCTTGAATTCTCTATTCTAAAAACAGAACTATCTTCCTGATTTAACCCCGTTCGTTCTCAGCCAACCTCTTTGATTGCTTGAGTATTTATACTTAATTTGTCTAGCCAATTGTTTTTTTTATTGTTCGCCTCTTCTAGAAAATAGTTGCTTCGTACTATATTTTCCCTGCCAAAATCGGGGTTAATGCTCTATTTATTTCAAAATGAGAATTGCTGGCTATGGTTCGATCAGGTGGCATAAATCCGCTGAATCCTTATCTGGTTGGCAAGAGATTTAATTGATTAGTTCGCTCTAGATCGAAAACAGTGGATAAAAATCGCCAAATGCCTTTCTCTATAAAAGTTTCATCCCTTATAACCCCGTCCATTGCATAGCACAAACCGAAGAGCCAATCTTTGTCAAAAATCACCTTAGTCGCATTTGTTTTACCGACTACGATCGAGTAATGAGCTTGGTGGTCGAGATTAATAACGATCAGACGGAAGAGCGAGAAATTATCGCTATAAGACGCTTAAATAAACTTCACGGCGTTAATGTGACGGAATTTGACCTATTAGTTAGGGATGACTATCAAGGTCAAGGAATTGGTACAGAATTACTATAGCTTTTGATCAGTATTGGCAAAAAGGAAGGATTAGAGGGAATTGAAGGGGAAATTTTAAGGGATAACCGCGCTATGCAGATGATAGCGGCTAAAGTGGGGTTTTCTCTCTATAAAACTGCCGATTTTGTCAAAGCGGAACTTGAATTATGAAGCCTTTTTGACCAGCTGATCACTAATTTTCTGGCTGAATTGTTCGAGCTAATCCTTGCTCTAAAGTAAAGGGAGGTTGCCAATTCAGGGTTTTTTGAATATAGCTAGAGTCAACGGCAAGAGAACCGAGCAAGCGATCGATATTATAGGTGTTAAAAGGGAGATTTTTCCCTGTTATAGATTCTACCCTATCACCCAGATAACCTAAGAATCTAAGTAGGGTAGTGGGGACGGGCAGCAATTGACAGGGTTGTTGAATTTGTTGAGCAATGAGTCGAATTAATTGAGGAGTAGAAACAGCTTGGTTATCGCTAATTAAAAAAATCTGATTAGCGGCCTTAGGATGGTCTAAACAGGTAATAATGGCAGCAACTAAGTTACCCACAAAGACAAAACTACGACGATTTTTGATCGCACCAAAAGGTAAGGGTAATCCCCGTTTAATTAGTTTCATCAAGCGCTCCATATTACCCAGATTACCCAATCCGTAAACTAGAGTAGGACGAAGGATCGTCCAAGTCATATTACTATCTTTTGCTAGTTGAATTAAAGCTTGTTCTGCTTGCAGTTTACTACGACCATAGGGACTATCGGGGTGACAGGGAGAATTTTCGTTAAGAATATCATCACTTTCGGCAGCCATAGCATGAATAGAACTGACAAAAATAAAGTGCTTAACTCCCGCTTTTAGCGACTGCTTCACTAGGTTAATAGTCCCCTTGGTGTTAACTTTTATAAATGCCGCTTCTGGATTGGATATAGTCTCATGAAGGATATGAGCGCGTCCTGCTAGATGAATAACGGTATCAATGCCTAGCAATGCTTCTCGCCAATCGGTCATATCATCAATTTCACACACCTGAATGGCCTTAATTGACAGGGATGCGGGAAACTCAAATTTCTGGCGAATTGCAGCTGTTATCTGGCAGTTATGTTGATGTAAAGTTGGCAGTAAGTGGCTGGCAATAAAGCCGGTAGAACCTGTAACTAAAACGTTTTTCATTATTAATTATTCAATTAAATTTAATAAAGTTTCCAACCATGTTTATTAAAAAAATACACAGCCGATTGAGCAAAAACTATTGCCAGTTTGGTAGAGTTGTGCGCTCCTCTTGCCCAATGATGATAAATATTTACATGGGGGTAAAGTATGGTTTTGTATTTTTTAGACATTCTAATGGTCAAATCATAATCTTCAAAATACATGAACATATTTTTATCAAAATAGCCAATATCATCTAAATATTTTCTGTTAAATAGCATAAAACAACCACTAATAATCGGTACTTCCATTATCTGGTTATAGCTGATATCTCGCATTTCATACCAGTCTAATCTCTTTTTGAAAAGAAATTGCATTTTTCGGGGAATAAAACGTCTAATAAATAAAGTCAAAACCGTAGGTTGACGCTTGCAAAGGTATTGGATATCCCCGTTAGGGTAAGATATTTTTGGAGTAATTAATCCCACATCTTGATGCTTATCAAGGTAGTGAATAAGCTCAGTTATCACATTATTATCAAAATAAACATCTGGATTGATAACTAAATGATAATCATAATTTTTAGCCCTAGTAATAGCTAAGTTATGTCCTTGACCAAAACCAACGTTATTACCATTATTAAAGTAATAATCTATATCGTATTCCTGAAAATTATCGAATATTGTTTTGAGTTCATCGGTGGGAGAGTTATCTACTACGGATAAATTAATTTCTATGGGTGTGCTGAACAGAGATTTAATTGCTTGAATAACTATCTCTGGATCATTTTTGTAAAGGACAAGGGAGGCCGTAAGTTGCATAATTCTGAAGTAATAAACTTAAACATTAGGGGTAAGGATATTTTTCAAGGATTGGGAAAATTGCTCGAAGCTAAAATTTTTAAGGGCTATTTCTCTGCAAAATGACCCCAAATAATGTAAATCATCATCGCTAATTTTGTCAAGGGTGGATAGTGCCTTTTCTATATCCTGTTCGGTGCTAATATCGAAGACTAATCTTTCACGTTCATGTTCAAAGAAGGGATAAATGTCCACTCCTGTAGAAATATACACTGGTAAACCAACTGAGGCGGCTTCAGCCACTGAAAAACCAAAGTTTTCTCGATGAGAAAATAAAACAAATAAATCTGAACCTGACAAGAACTTCCACTTATCTTGATCAAAAACTGGCCGAACAGAAATTTAATTGCTTGAATAACTATCGGCTCTTCGGGACTTGGTATGGTTCGATATGGGAGCATAAATCGACTAAATCCTTATCTGGCAAGAGACTTAATTGATTAGTTCGCTCTAGATCAAAAATAATTGACAAAAATCACTAAATGCTTTTCTATATAAGGGTTCCATCCCTTATAACCCCTGTCCATTGCATAACAGAAACCGAAGAACCTAACTATCTCTGGGTCATTTTTGTAAAGGACAAGGGAGGCCGTAAGATTCATAATTCTGAAGGAATAAAATTAAACATTAGGGATTCTGTATTACGACGCATTTACGGTCAGCAATTCTCATTTTGAAACGATTTTGAGTTGTTTCAGCGATCTAGAGATTCGTTAAGAATTATTAACCCCTCTAGGTGCAAGGGTTTTAATGTCATGAAACCTTAAAATGAGAATCGCTGATTTACGGTTCTTCGGCTTGTGTTATGCAATGGACGGGGTTTATAAGGGATGGAACCCTTATAGAGAAAGACATTTGGCGATTTTTATCAATTGTTTTTGCTCTAGAGCGAACTAATCAATTAAGTCTCTTGCCAGATAAGGATTTAGTCAATTTATGCCCCCCTATCGAACCATACCAAGTAACGAAGAACCGCATTTACTCACGTTTCATTTGTAAAGGCTATATCTATATCTAGTAAAACTTCAAGAGTTTCTCGGCTAACACGATCCCAAGAGTAAACATCTTGGTTTCGATATCCCAATGTTACAAGTTGTTCCGCAATCTCAGGATTTTCTATCTGAAACATTGCTTTAGCTATGTCGCTGACTGATGTTGGATCTACTAGGATACCGCCAGAACCAACTACTTCTGGCATTGAGCTGAGAGATGAAGTAACAACTGGACATCCTAATCCCTGTGCTTCTAAAATCGGTATTCCAAATCCTTCATAAAGAGTCGTAAATATTAATCCTGCACTATGACTATACAAAGCTACAAGTTCAGCGTCACTAACACGACCTGCAATGATAACACCAGGGATCTGTTTGGCAATATCAAGAGTTTCTAGACTCCATTGACTCAAAGCACCACCTACTAAAATGAGTTTTTTAGCTTGATCCTTTGCGGATTTATCGCGGTAATTTTGGTAAGCCTCAAGAATTCGTCTGGTATTCTTGATAGGAGCGTAAAAACCGACACAAAGAAAAAATGATTTGGATTTAAGCTTTAATTTATCCAGAATATTATTATCAGGAGAAATATCTCTAAGGTGCGATCCTGCCTCTGGTATCACTTTTATTTTGCTTTCATCAAGGTCACAAAAACGGCAAATGTCAGACGCTGTATTATGAGAAACTGCTATGATTCTTCTTGATTTTTTGAGAGAGGGAGGAATCAACAATTGCCAATAAAAAGTTTTAAAAAATCCCACTTCTTTCTGACAAATCCAAGCATAAGCATCATGAATGGTAACTATTTGAGGGACATTCGATAGTAAAGAGCCTACATAACCTATATGGAATAAAACATCTAATTCTTTATTTTTGCTTAACCGAGGAAGTATCAATTGTTCACAAAAAATTCGCAAGAGCAAATTCTTAGCGTTCGGAAGATGAACTAATATAAAGTTCGGTCGATTTCCATCCCACCATTCTGGTATAGTACTGCTAAACAAAACGAATTCACAATCTACCAAAGAATCTGCGTACCATCTCCTAACTATATTATCGAAGTACGTTTTCACTCCGAAACTTCCTTGACCTCGCATAGCGAGAGCGTTAATTCCGATTTTCATATTTCAAGTGCGTTTTGGTGGAATTTTCTATGTTTAAGTATCGATACGGAACGCGCACCAAAGAATATTTGTATAAAATTACCTCCATTCTACTGGACAAGAGAATCTCTAACATTTAACATCCATAGACTTAGTAATAGTTATCTTGCCCGCCAACAAAGATTGTCTTAAAAATCTCATTATGTAATGAGGTAAGTTATTTAATCTCCATTGTGTGAATACCATCCAGTCTTGTAATTGAGCCGCTTGAATGGGTGAATAAATTTGCTGTTTTTCAGCTTCCATAGCTTCTCTTTTCTTATTCGTCAATTGGTTTTCATGAATCCGAAAACAACTTATACTTTTACCAGAAAACCGAGAAAATTTTAAGTTCGATAACAAAGCTCTCAGGTAAAAATCCGCATCCGAACTTAAAGAATAGTCTTCTTTAAACCCCTTGAGCTTTTGGTAAACTCTATTCCGGAAAATCGCTGCTGGTTGAGCAAACCCAAATATACCGATTCGGAACAGTGAAAGCAATTGCTCGGCTCTAGCGGCGGACATAGAATAGACAAAACGACCATAACCATCAGTATAGTCACAACTTCCATACACTATATCTGCTTTGGTATGTTTTCCAAAAGTCGTTAGTCGATTCACGCTATCAGGGTATAACCAGTCATCTGAATTAACATAACCTAACCACTCAGTATCACATTCCTGTAGCCCCGTGTTAATAGCTCGATACATATTACCTGGTTCAGCATAAAGAGTTTTCACATCCCATCTTTTACAGATGTCTAGTGTACCATCGGTTGAGCCGCTGTCTACTACGATGACATCAACCTCTACGTCTTTCTGCGATCGCAAAGATAAGAGAGTCATATCCAGTGTAGCAGCACTGTTTAATGTTGGAATCACATAACTAATCTCACTTATTTGGCTCATTGTTACTTTTACTAAACTTGGGTATTTATTAACTGATCATTTAAAGTTGGCTTTGCGGATACTTTAACACGAATAATGTATGCGTGTACAGTACTTTACGAAACTGTGTCGGTAGTTTATCTACCAATTTAGTGTATATTAGGAAACAATAATTGCTCCTTGTCTTTTCCCTGAAGACTACTCAAACCCAGCAAATTATCCTGTTTTGGGCAAAAATAAGAGAAATCATTATCTAAGTCTAGTTCAGACTCCAACTTTTTGCTGATTTTGTAAAGGTCATCCCAAGATACCAAATAGTTTTTACTATGCCAAGGTAACGTTAGTTTTTGAAGTATCTTAATAAATGGAAGTTTTTTCTTGATAACGGACAAAAATCCATAATCATGAGAACCATGCTGAAAATCGAAAGGAAAAAGTCTATTTGGACCCATAACTAGGAGAATTCCCCCAGGTTTGAGTAATTTGATTTGATCCTCTATGAATTGAAAACGATAGTCTAGAAAATCAGAGGATAAACAAGCGTGACCGTCAATGGTTCCAACGTGTTCTATGACCCAAAATGACATTACTACATCAAATTTATCATTTTTATTACTTGCATTACTTGCAATTTTTTCATACTCGTCCGCATAGCAGTTATGTATGTATGGCCTCATTTCCGGTTCGATTTCGTTAAACCGACCACCTGGTTCTAAACCATAAGCATCGTATCCGATTTCACGCAATGTTCTTACCATGATACCTATCCCACATCCAATATCAAGAATTTTGGCTTGATGGTTAATCCCTAAATCTTGAAACAGCTTGGGTAAATAGTTTTGCGCTACGTGATGGCCTCCTAAAGCTTCAGTTGCTTTAAATTGCTTCTCTAGTTTAAAAGATGAATCCGCCCCTTTGTTAGTCATTTGGTTAACTCCCTTACACCAGCTAATAATACTATCGTTTATTACATAAGTACAAATTCAGGACTAGATGACTCTTATCTCCTTTTCATCCTGATCGGCCAGGATGAACATCATAATTGTAGTTTAGCAGCAGCTTTCGGGCATTGTAGCTCACTCCAACGCCTCTGTCAAGGATAGTAGGGAGGGGTGATCGACAAACTCATCAATAAACTCGTCAATTGAATTGGCAGCCAGCACCACAGCCATTGCTTCTTAGTAATTGTTATGGTTCTTCGTTACTTGGTATGGTTCTATAGGGGGGCATAAATTGACTAAATCGTTATCTGGCAAGAGACTTAATTGATTAGCAGCAGTTCTCATTTTAAGGTTTCATGACATTAAAACCCTTGCACCTAGAGGGGTTAATAATTCTTAACGAATCTCTAGATCGCTGAAACAACGCAAAATCGTTTCAAAATGAAAATTGCTGATTGATTAGTTCGTTCTAGATCAAAAACAATTGATCAAAATCGGAGCAATGTCTTTCTCTATAAGGATTTCATCCCCTATAACCCCGTCCATTGCATAGCACAAACCGAAGAACCCTTTGTTCTTAATCCCCCTTCTCCCTTGCGTTCTGGATTTGCTGGAGATAATATTGGATATTGTAGGGGAGCAGCGGAGTGACTTTCTATTTCTAGGAGTCCTTGAGTGAGTTTACGAGTCGTGGAAAAATTAAGTACCTAAGCAAAATTAATTACACATATCTAACCACCTCTTGCCTCCTGCCTCTTGCCTTTTGCCTATCTTGACTAGGAAATTAATTTTGCACGACTACTTATGATTAAGATTAATTATTTTCATGATTTTTTGGAGGCGAGTGATCTTCAAGCAATCATCCAGAAAGAACCGGGTAATCGATCTTTATTATAAGCATTGATATTCTCAAGAAACACAGAATTCTTATAATAAGATACCATAGATAAGGATGCCAACACTTCAAACTTTTTATTGAACTGTAGAAAAGTCTCTAAAAAGTATTGCTCGTTCCAGTATCGTGATTCTTTCAGATTCCATTCGATGGGATAATCATAGGGAAAAAATATATCGTGAATATGAACTAAGACTCCTGTTTCTAAACGGGGATAAATTTGAAGAAATTCAAACTCCACATCACTGCCAGACTTAAACACATGACTAGAATCAACGAACAGGATATCATTGGTTTGCAGGGATTCAAAAACAGACAAATCTACGGCTTCTACTTTTTGGGTAAGCAAACTAAATTCTAGAAAATCTTGACTAACATTAGCAAAGTCTTTTAAAAAATCTTGAGGATAAGGCTCGATCGAGATCAGTTGTGATTTTTGGGAATTTTCTATAAAATTCATTCTTAAAGCTGCGGCGATAATCTTAGTGCTACCACCTGAGCCAATTTCAATTACCCGATTAGGTTTTTTTTCTCTGACCATAGCATAGAGGACTTCCGCATCACCACTAATGAGACCAGAAGTATCTTCGGAATAACCAAATGCTGAAAAAATTTCTTTATTGTTAAATTCCAAACGATATTTTTCTAGTAAATACCTAACCATTTCAGTTTGCTTGTCTAGATGCCATTCAATTGAGCTAAGAGGTCTTTCTTTACCCGCGTATGTCATAATTTCCTGACGGTTGGGTATCGGCTGATAAAAATGGTCAGTAATTAGGGTGTAGCCGATATTTCTTAAGAGGGGATTGAATATTTGTCTGGCTAGAGCAAATTTAATATTTTTCCTTCCCTGTTCGGTTTGCATACGGTTAAGTAATTTTTTCAACATTGTCAACCTTTACACTGCTAATATTTACTATCATGTTTTGTCGTCAAAGCCAACTTGGAACTGGCATTCTTGATCAAACTATTACTAGCTGGTTGTTTCCCATTAAATCTCGACAAAGTACTGCTGCGGCAGCCTGTCACCCATAATGGGCAATTTAATTAACCGAACAGTTCAAGACCCAATTCAATAGGCATAAGTACCTAAGCAAAATTAATTACACATATCTAACCACCTCTTGCCTCCTGCCTCTTGCCTTTTGCCTATCTTGACTAGGAAATTAATTTTGCACGACTACTTACTGGCTACATCTTACCCGATGATCAACTTCTTGTCAAGAAAATTTTTGGCTCTTCGTTACTTGGTATGGTTCGATAGGGGGCATAAATCGACTAAATCCTTATCTGGCAAGGAATTTAATTGATTAGTTCGCTTTAGATCAAAAGCAATTGACAAAAATCGCCAAATGCCTTTGTATATAAGGGTTCCATCCCTTATAACCCCCGTCCATTGCATAAGACAAACCGAAGAACCAAATTTTTAATCAGCTAATACCAGAAAGCGAACAAGATTTTTCTAAGGTTATCGGTCTGTGCTTGATATTCCTATCCTATTAGCTTTCTGGAGAGTTATTGTACTTTAGCTGGTCAACATCTAGATTTATTCTGGCAAATCTCCAAAACGCTCTCGATAGCGTTGAAGCAATGCTTCCAAATCCTCAGCCCGCATTCTTTCCTGTTGGGCCCGCATTCTTTCCTGTTGGGCCCGCATTCTCTCTTGTTCAGCCCGCATTCTTTCCTGTTCAGTTAGCTCTGACTCCGTGGGCAGTAAATCGCCGGCAAAAGTCGCCCAACGCAGCCAAACTGCCTCGACTCCTTTATACTCACCTTGCCAGCGTACCAAGGACAAACCCAGCCTTTGACTGAAAAATCTTTCTCCCTCCTCTAGAGATAATGGCTCGTAGTTGCCGTCTCTAAGGATAAAACCCGCCCAGTCTTCAGGATTAAAGGGATCGTACCAGAAATATTCTGGCACTCGCAAACGGTCTTGATAGATTGCTTTCTTTTCAGTTTTATCCTGTGGAGCGGTACTTTCGGAAAGGAGTTCGATAACCACATCGGGAGCTTTCCCCTCTTCCCAAACTACCCAACTTTTTCTTTCCGCTTTGGGAACCCCCAGAACAGCAAAGAAATCTGGGCCGCGAAATTCCTCGCTTTTTAACTGTGCGGCACTGAAATAAACGAACATATTGCCGCCTACATACCCATCTTGCCTAGCAGCTAACCAGGGTAACAAGGCATCTATGAGGATATCCATCTGGAGTTTATGTCGTTGGGTTTCCATGGGAACGCCGTCATCGCAGGGCAATTCATCTTGGTTGGGCAGTGAAAGTCGAGAAGGGGCAATAGTTGAAGTCATCGGAGCTACGCTGGTGATTGGACTTAAGGAGCTTTTTCCTCTAGCATTGGGGAGAATATCTAGCCGCTAGAATTGAGATGGGGGCAAAATGTTATGGCAATTATAGCCTTCTTCTAGGAAATTAGAGTTTTTTAAGCACATATTATAGGCTTGAGCTGCCTTCAATTTTTGGTACAGCAAAGGACTCTTTTCTCTACAAGACTGTTGTAGTTGCTGAAACTCGGCTTCACCCTTTTTCAGATAGGCATCGACAAGCTCTCGATTGGCCAGATAAAAAGCGATCGCGCCATAAACCTGTTCGAGGGAAAGGAGTGGGAAATTTTGGGCAATGCTTTCGGGCGATTCTCCGTTCAAGAAAGAATAGACAACTGAATCAAGGGAGATAAGAGTTCCTTCAATCCAATATTCTTCTTCTCGTTGCTCGATGTACTGCTTTGTTGGGATAGAGGCTAATTTCATAGGAGCAATGTTGCTGTTTAGCTAAAAGGATAAGAAATCGCACTACCAAGTAGGAATATCATTGCTATGACTAAGGTATAGATTTTTGGCGATGTCTATTGCTCTTGCTCAAGATATCACTGTATAACTCTAAATATTTTTCTGCCTGTAACTCCCAAGTAAATTGCTGCTCCACTTTTTGCCTTGCCTGAATACACAATTTGTTATACCTTTCTCTATCTTCTAATACCCAATTAATTCCGCTTGCCAAGTCCTCCACCTCGAAGGGTTTGGCCAGATAACCATTTTGTTGATGTTCAACTATATCTTTGAGTCCAGTAGCATTAAAAGCCACTACTGGTGTCCCACAGGATAGGGATTCAGAGGCAGTTTGCCCAAAAGCTTCTTGGATTGATGGTACAATCATAACATCGGCAGCAGAATAAGTAATTGCTAGGGAAATATCATCATTTAATCGCCCTAGATAATGAATTTTAAAACCTACATCTATTGGCTCTTTTGGTTCTGATGCTCCAAAAATAACTAGCTCTAATTTTTCTTGTAGTATTGGAGATTGACTAAGTTTTTTTAAAGCTGGTCTAAGCAGATGAAATCCTTTTCGGTTATCGCTGGTAGGACTCATAGCCCCAAAGAGAATAAGCTGTTTATCTTGGGGTAATCCTAAGAGATGGCGAGCAGTGTTTTTCTCGATTGGTTTATACTTTTGAATATCTAAGCCATTGGCAATTACTTCTATCCGTAAATCCTGGAATAGAGAACTATTTCTAGCGCAATCTGCTAACCATTGACTGGGGGTAACAATAGTCAGATTTAGATTTTTCCAAGCTTGAGCTTTTCGCCACCAAACCCAACGAGAAATGTCCCCATCTTGCTGACTTTTTAATTGGGGACAATGACCACAGGATTGAGTATATTTATTGCATTCTCCACTGTAATGACAACCACCCGTAAAAGGCCACATATCGTGAGCCGTCCAAACAAGAGGTTGCTTAAATTTGGCTAGGGTTTCAATTTGTAAAAACCCGGCATTAATCCAGTGTAAGTTAATAATATCTGGACTAATTTGGGCTACTCTAGAAACAAGGCGATCGGGAAGCCATTGGATAGAATAAGGTGTTCTCTCTCTTTGAGAATATAATGACAAGGGCAAGTGATCAACCGCAGGTATTAGCTTTGTCCACCCCTTCATTAATTTACTTGCTGGCGATAAAACAGTATAGTCATCACGAGTTTTATCACCAACTAACAGAGTCGAATCTGTACCAGTTTCCCGCAAGCCTTGATGTAAACGATAAACGGCCGCATAGGCGCCTCCTCGACCATCAGAATTACTTAGTAAACATACTTTCATGACTTAAAAAATATCCCGTCCATTTGTAATAGTCTTCCAGTTTTTCTATCGGCAAAGTTCGGAACAATTGTGTATAGCTCGTAGCCAAGTTGTCTCATAAACTCTAGCATATCTTCAAAGAGTAATTGATGATCATATAGTGGCACTAAAGACATTTCTATTTGTATCCCTTTAACTAAAGGAAGAATCTGAAAAGCGCCTTCAATAACTTGCTTTTCAAATCCCTGCACATCGATCTTCAAAAATATTGATTTAGTATCCTCTGTAATGTAGTCTTTAGCTAAAGTATCTAGCCGTCTTAATTGTACTACTTCGGAACCACAATAAGCTGATTCAGGAGCAGCTTGCACATGAGCATCTAACATCGATAATACAGAGCTACTTTGACTATTCCCAGCAATATTAATGGTAATTTCACCTTCTTGATCTCCTAAAGCAGAGCGAGGAGCAATTTCCCACAAGTTATCTTTCTTGCTAAGAGTCAGTAATTGGGAGTAAGCACTGGATAAAGGTTCAAAGGATACTATTTTGCCTTGATAACCACAGTCTCGCAGAAAACTAGCATACTGTCCACAGTTAGCACCCACATCAAAAACTAGCTCTATCTGATGATATTCCAGTAACATTTCCATCAGAGCCACTTGTGAAGTATTAAGATTATATCTCTTGACTTCAAACCCTAGTTTTCTGAACAGTTTTTTAACGATATTTTTGGTCATCTTTTAGTTTCTTTAAAGTTTATCAATGTTTCACTGAAGAAAACTATCTCACTACACTGGATAAGATAATTTTTTATCACTCTCAGCTTATTTACATCTGCCAAAATATCTGAACTGACGTAAAAAGTATAGTAATTTGGTTCCAATTTTGTGCTTTATTTACCATAAATTGACCTGATCGTAACCAATCTCTGGTTTTGCTTTAAATTCACAAAAACAAGTGTAAGCATTATAGGAGAACTCTTGATTATATTGTTGAGACGCAAACAACCTGACAAGGTTTCTCTTGAGATTTGACAATTGCGCTTTGAAAATCCTCAAATCTTTATTAATAGATTTCTTAGAATGAGTGATCATAAACTTTTGAGCCTGCCAAGAAGTATTACTCAAATGCTCGCTAATAATAGAAAATCCTTCCGATTTTAACAAAAATCTAAATAGAGAAGGTGTGTATACGGAAATTGTTGAGTCAAATTGATGATCTTTAATAACTTTTAAAGTGTTGTGTAGACGAGAATAGGGACCTAGTTCAGTCCATTCCTTTTCAACGGTGCTATTAGATGCGTAGTGATGATCGTAAACCTTAACTATAGAAGTATCAGCTTGGGTCATATTGTCCATGTTTCAAAATCCTCCATAAAATCAATATTAACCTATCAGACAGCCATTCTTAACTCGGCGACCGCCGTACATATTATCGCATAAATAGTATTTTGTCAACCATTGCTTAAATTTACCAGCAATTCTCATTTTGAAAACAAAAGAAGATAAAGTTCTCTTGTTCACATAGAGAACTTCGGGAGCATCTCACCTTTGCAATAAGCATAAATACTTAGTAGAAAAATAGGCTTTTCGAGGGTAATTCTTGTTTTAATTCTCCATGTACGCGGTCTTTAAAAGCCTCTATTTCGTTCCAAGACACGATTAAGAGTGGCTTTTAGGCTAAGTATAATTACTCATCGCGTAAGTGAGATGCTCCCAGAACTTCTGTCTAATTATCATTTTTTTTCAAGATAATCATCATAATTAGCTTCAAGAGACAGTTTTAAAATATCTGCCCATAAAAAACTTATCTCAACTCATAAATTTAGCTGAAATTCTGACCTAATTTGTGGTTTTTTCAATGAATAAAATAATCTTTCCTTCTCTCGAAAAATTGACATTTTTAACTAGAATTTACTTTTTTAAATGGGACATATTCGGTTAGAATAAATGAGAAAAATTCCGACCAATTCTTAAACCAAATAAATTTTAATAGGGTACGAATATCATTAAAGAAAGAAGTCCTAGTTACTAATAGCTCACGAATCTTTTGATAGGTGTAATTAACTAAATCCAACACGGTATGAAATAAAAAAGCTAGTAAATTTAAAGACAATAAGAACTCGCACAAATGATTCTGACCGTGACCAAAGTTATGCTCTAAATTATAACCGTGATTTTTAAGAACGTTATTGCCTTCATTTTCAACTTTCCATCTGCTACGTCCAGCTTTGACAATTTCTTCGACATTATTTTCCGTGATTTTATGATTAGTTATCCAATTATTTTGGTAGATAGTTTTCTGGGTTTTTTCATTGATAACAGTCACTTCACACCAATTAACTTCGAGACTTGAGTCCCCCTCTCTTAAGGGAACTCTAGAAGCATAACGATAACGATAAATTAGATTTTTTCGTCCATCCCATTGTTTCTTTTCAACGGTCCTAACTTCGCCACTTTTTTCTAAAAATTCTAGCCATTCATATAAAGTTTTATGCGACGTTTCCAAACAAACAAAAATAAAATTATAACCTTGTTTTATCGCTAATTCACAAACAGGTTCGTGAGAATATAAGTCGTCTCCTAAAAGAGTTACAGGATAACCATACTTATTTTTATGATTCCTATTTAACCATCTTTTAACGGCCGCATTTTCACAGTCTTGTTTTTGATGTCCATCTTGTTTTTTAATGAATTCTGGCTCTAAATTAATTACTTGTTTTTGCTTAGGAGAAACTACTATCGGTGTGACACAGCCATGAAAATAAGTTGTAGTTCCATTTCGATGATTACGACAGTTACAATGAGGGCAATTAATTTTCTTGGATGAGAAATATTCTGTGCCATCTAACGCCACTAATATTTCTCCATCTAAGTAGAGAAACTTTTTCAAAACTCCCTTTTCTTTTAACCATTCATAGACTTTTTGAAAAGTCCTAGAGATATTAGATGCTGGCACTGGATCTAACAAATTTCTTATTTGATTATCCCCAGGAATTTTTTTAATTGAAAATAAACTTTCAGCATTATCTTTTCCCTTATTGCTTTTCATTAAACGTTGATGGTCTAAAAAAGACGGCGACTGAGTAAAAAAGACTGAAAATGCAGCCATCACGGCATCTTTTATCTCATATTTTCTATTATTTCCAGGTTTCCTCTCATCGGGTAAATCATCTAATTCTTGATGTAAAAATTGCGTTAATTCCGAAATTTCTAGGGTTGCCGCTTTTTGAGCCATCTTGGAATAATTTGACGTGCTGGTGGATTTCTATCTCACCCATTTTACCTTAGCTGACAATAATTATAAATTTTTATTTCCCTTGAATTCTCTATTCTAAAAACAGAACTATCTTCCTGATTTAACCCTGTTCGTTCTCAGCCAACCTCTTTGATTGCTTGGGTATTTATACTTAATTTGTCTAGCCAATTGTTTTTTTTATTGTTCGCCTCTTCTAGAAAATAGTTGCTTCGTACTATATTTTCCCTGCCAAAATCGGGGTTAATGCTCTATTTATTTCAAAATGAGAATTGCTGTTGCTATGGGAGAGTGCTTGAAAAATTGCAATCGGAGAAAGCAACTTTTGCGAGTGTATAAATCTGACACGAGCTGGGCAAGTCACTCAACGCCCACAAATAGGACATTTTAATTGATAACAATACAGGGGTTCTTTTTCTTATGAGCGATCCATTGCTTAAACCCTCTCTATCACCAACGGCGAGCAGAAGAAAAACATTTCTTTCCTGGCTGGCTGTTTTTGCTTTGGTTTACCTACTGCTTGTCGGTATTGGAGTTGTTAGCAGAGGCTTTAGAACCACTTTTGGCGATGAGGCACAGCAGCTTTTTGCCTTTGCCGAAAACCCATTTGTGGGGCTTGTGGTCGGGATTATTTCCACCGCCTTAGTGCAGTCCTCCAGTGCCACAACCTCAATTATTGTCGGTCTAGTCGCGGGCGGTTTGCCCGTCCCCATCGCAATTCCCATGATTATGGGTTCCAATATTGGTACCTCTATTACCAATGGCATTGCTAGTTTAGGCTTTGTAGGAGGCAGCAAGGAAGAGTTTAAACAAGCCTTTGCCGCATCCACTGTGCTGGATCTGTTCAATCTCCTTGCGGCGCTGATCTTTTTCCCCCTAGAGATCTTATTTCATCCCCTGGAATTCCTCAGTCGGGCTTCTGCCAACCTTTTCTTAGGCGACAGTGATCTAAGCGTGGACGATTTTGACCTGGTGGGTGCGATGATTCGACCTGTCCGCGATTCGATTCGGAGCGCTACAGGCTTTCTACCTGGGCCTTACAACGGCATTTTGCAAATTCTCATTGGCATTGGCTTAGTTTTTGCAGCAGTGTACTTCCTGGGCAAATTGCTCAAGCAATTGATGATGGGTCGAGCGAAAGATATCCTTCACACCGCTCTGGGCAGAGGGCCGATTGCTGGAATTTTGGCGGGTATATTTGTCACCATCTTGGTGCAATCTTCTTCGGCAACCACCAGTTTGATGATTCCCCTCGCCGGTGCCGGCGTGTTTGGACTCGATGTTATTTATCCCTTTACCCTCGGTGCGAATATCGGGACGACAGTGACTTCCCTGCTGGCGGCTACGGCTGTTACGGGGGAAAGGGCGTTGCCCGCTCTAGAGATTGCCAAGGTACACTTGTTTTTTAACCTGTTAGGAGTTTTGCTGATTTTTGGTATTCCCTACCTGCGTCCGTTGCCCGTGATTGGGGCAAAACGCTTGGCGACAGCAGCAAGTGAGAATAAGTTTATTGCCTTGGCTTACCTCATTGGCGTATTTTTTGTGATTCCCCTGATTCTAGTGGGGATTTCGATTGTTCTATAAGGGACTCGCACAGAAATAGAATACTAGCTATACAGTCGCTTTCTTTAAATTCTTCAAGGATTCGCCATATGATTGGGTACATTATTAGAGCCTAAGTCCTTTATCGAAAATTTCGGTTGAATGACCCGCAGCAATTCTCACTTTACCCATCTTCTGGTACTCTCCGAAAACCCTGACAATTTATAAATTTTGTAGCTCTTATCTAGGAGGTGATCTTGCTGCATAAATGTCCTAGCAATGCCATCTTGTTTTTTGATAAAAATTTGACCAAGTAATCAAAATCAAAAAATTAACAACAAACAACTCAATCTATTGATATTAAATGTTTTGAGAATCTTTTATTAATAAAAAAACTGGGAGTAACAGAGAATAGTACAAGTCATAAGGTTTCTCGGCACTTAAGGTATATTTTCTGATAAACCCCTTTAGTGGCAAGAATCTATAGGCAATCCACATTTGTGAGAAACGATACAGTACAAAATTAATCAAGCAAAAGATGATTTTTTAATCTTGTCTTATCTAGATGTTAAAGAAAGTCCTATAGCATTGTTTTCGGGTCTATTATTTTAAGCGCTTTTCCCATTAGAAATTTTTCAGACCCTATCACCGCAGGTCGTAGAAAAAAAGTCGGTATTCGATGAATACCACTCTATATTCGATGGAATCAGAAATTATTCGTCTGTTTCTACCTGTATTTTTAGACGCGCCGGACTTTTGCTCGATACTCCCCATCGTCACAGATAGACGAAATAAACGGAGCGAGTGTAGTTTATCCAGATACAAAGGACAAGAAAGCGATGATTACTTTTGACGACCAAGACACATACGATGATCCTTACGATATTTACAACGACCAGAACATAGCCGAGACAACCTTTTACGATCAGGACACAGCCGAGACAACCTTTTCGGAAATTCGCATCCGCGACATTCAAGGAACTGGATTAGTATCGGAAAAAGAAAGGACGCTGGTGAGCGGTGTAGTCGGAATCCTTACGGCGTTCAATACGAGAAGAGACAACACACAATCCAGTCCCACCTTTGGCCAACTGATAATAGATGGCTTTTACCTACAAGACCCCGATCCAGACAACGATCTGCGAACCTCGGAAGGTATCTTCGTCTTTACGGGATCGCAAAGATTCGAAGAACTTAATCGCAAATTTAATTTCACGGTCGGCGACTCGGTTAAAGTCAGTGGACAGGTGCAGGAAAATCGACCGAATGTTACTATAAACGGCGAAAGAGTACCCGACTTGACTGTTCTCAGTACCACACAAATTGCTGCCAATAGAGACAAGAACACAATCGACGTGTTAAGTTCGGGCAATCCCTTACCCGCCCCCATTCTCATCGGATCGGGAGGTCGCGTACCCCCCAACCAAATCATCGCGGGAGCGAACTTTTCCCCTGACACCTTCGACATTCCCTTAGATTTAAACACTGGGATCGGCTTCTATGAAAGCTTGGAAGGAATGCTGGTAACGGTACAGGATACCATGGCAGTCAGTCCAACGATTATCCGACCTACTAGCTCGGATTCAATATGGACGGTGGCGAATCAAGGGGCCGACGCTACCGGCATCAACAGTCGCGGTGGTATTGGCATCGCTCCAGATGATTTCAACCCCGAACGGATTCAAATCAGCGCCACAGACCTGCCACGAGTTGATGTGGGCGATCTCTTAGGGAATCTGACGGGGGTAGTTGATTACGCGTTCGGTGACTACCGGGTCTTAGTAACCGAACCGGTTCAAGCTACTCCTGGCGGATTGCAGCGGGAAGTGACGAATCTAATAGGCACGGCAGATAAGCTAACGATCGCCAGCTATAACGTGGAAAATCTCAATCCCACTGAATCGAACCCAGGTGGCCTCGAGAGATTCGGCGTACTCGCCAATCAAATCATCAATAACCTGAGATCTCCCGATATCATCGGACTTCAGGAAATTCAAGACAACAACGGCCCATTGCCGCCGAGCCAACCCGACCAAATCCCAATCTTAGATGGTGTGGTAGAGGCTGACTTAACCTATCAAACTTTAATCGACGCAATCACGGCCGCAGGCGGACCTACCTACCAGTTCCTGAATATCGATCCCATCAATGGTCGAAGTGGGGGTGCGCCTGGTGCTAATATTCGAGTTGGCTATCTTTATAACCCTAATCGCGTTAGCTTTGTAGAAGGTTCCCTCCGAGCGATCACCGACCCCAACGCCATATCCGATAATGATGGTGCTTTTAACAACAGTCGCAAGCCTCTAGTCGCCACCTTTACCTTTAACGGACAGGAAGTGACGGTAATTAACAATCACTTAAGCTCCAGACGCGGTGGCAATGGTTTATTTGGCAATGTTCAACCCCCCAATATTGGCGGTGCGGATGTACGAGCCAATCAAGCTACGGTTATCAATAGCGAAGTCAACGCAATTTTGGCGGACGATCCCAATGCTAACGTGGTGGTTTTAGGGGATTTTAACGGCTTTGATTTTGAAGAGTTCCAGCAAATTCTCAGTGGTGGGGTGCTAACCAATCTTTCTCAAACCCTGGATGTCAGAGATCGCGCCACCTTCAACTTCCAAGGTAACTCCCAAGCCTTAGACCATATTTTGATAACCAATAATCTCGCCAGTAAGGCCGAGTACGATATCGTTCGTGTCAACGTTGATTTTCTCGATCAGCCCGCTGATCATGAACCCATCCTTGCAACTCTCAACTTGCCGTTTACCCTACAAATTCTACAAGCCTCCGATCAAGAAGCGGGGATTCCGGCTTTTCAAGATATTCTGGGCTTCTCGGCGGTAATGAATGCCTTGGATAACAAGTACACCAATACGCTGAAATTAACTACGGGAGATGTTTACATTTCCAGTCCCTTCTTTAATGCCAGCCGCGATATTTACGATAACGCCACAACGGGTAATCCACAGGCCGATCAAGGGGGCATCGCCGACATCCTGATTAACAATGAATTAGGCTGGGATGTGGCCTCGGTGGGCAACCATGAATTTAGCGGTGGTGCTGGTTCTTTCCTCAACCTAGTTGCCCCGAATCCTAATTGGGTTAATGGGCAGAATGGCGGTGTCGGTATCGGACCTGGAGGCTATCCGGGAGCGGCATTCCCCTATTTAGCCAATAACCTCGATTACAGTCGGGCTACCCTTCCCAACGGTTTAGCCGTGGTCGCTAACGGGGGAGCGCCTTTACCCAATACCCTAACTGGAAGCGTGGTTAAGGACTTTAACGGCGAAAAAGTGGGAATTATCGGCATTGTTACCCCCTATCTCAAATCGATCGCCGATACGGGAGCGATCGAGGTAACAACCCGAGATATCAACGGCAACGTGATTACTGGAACGACTTCCGTGGATGTGCAAGTGGACTCCATCATCCGCAACATCACCCCCGAAGTCCAAGCTTTAAGCAATGCGGGCATCAATAAAATTATTTTGATGACTCACCTGCAAGAGTCCCGCATCGAAATCGCTCTGGCCGAGGAAATGGCAGCCCTCGGGTTAGGGGTTGATCTACTTTTTGGGGGTGGTTCTCACCAACAGATGTCTTCCAGTACCGGAGTTCCCCCCCTACGGGAAGATGAAACCCAACAAAATAACGGACAGTTATTGCAACCCTTTCCCCAAGTGTACGGGGGTGGAGATAACCGGGTTATTTACGTCAATTCAGCCGCAAATTATCGCTACTTGAATCAATTGGTCGTCACTTTTAATGATCGAGGTGTAATTACCACGATTGGAGATGATAGCGGTCCTTATGCCACTGATATTGCGGGAGTCGATCGCCTCTACGATGAATCGATTACTACTTTTGACCAAGTAAGAGCCAAAGCAGATCAAGATATAGTCGAAATTGTCGATGGGGTGCGAGGCTTCGTTGACATCCTAGACGGTACGATCTTCGGTCAAACCGATGTTTTTCTCAACGGGGTTCGGGGCGATGTGCGTACCCAAGAAACCAACTTGGGTAACTTGACCGCAGACGCTCAAGACTTCTACGCCGAAGCCTATTTGAATGAGCATAACCTACTTCCTGGCTTTAACCGGATCGATATTTCCTTCACCAATGGCGGCTCGATCCGCGATCAGATCGGACGGTTCGCGATCGGAGACTCGGGAATCATTCCCCTGCCCCCGCAAGCGAATCCCGATGTGGGCAAAGAGGAAGGGGATATCTCACAACTCGATATTTCTAATTCCTTACGCTTTGACGGCGATATCGTTGTCGGTACAGTGAACGCCACCGGATTCCTGCAACTGGCCGAACACATGATTTCTTCAGTGGAAACGGGGAACGGTCGTTTTGGTCAAATTGGTGGCTTTAACTTTAGTTATGACCCCAACGCTCCAACCAGTCAACGGATTCGCAGTCTTGCCTTAGCAGATGCAACGGGCAATAGTGTCCAAACCATTGTGGAAAATGGGGAATTAGTGGTTGCTTCTAACACCATTTTTAGTGTTGTCACGCAAGGTTTCCTGGCGAATGGCGGTGATAGTTATCCCGTTGTCCTCCAAAATATCCGTCGTTTGACTGATTTTGACGAACCCGATTCTCTGGGGAACGCCAATCTCCGACCCGGACGGATACAGGATGCCTTTGCCGAGTATCTTTCGGCTTTTTACAACAACGACAACCGACAACAGCCCTTTAACCAGGCCGACACTCCCCAATCAGAAGATCAACGGATTCAAAGCCTCGGTTTCCGTCAAGATACGGTTCTCGACGGTGTCGCACCTTTACCGACAACCGCCAACGGAACACTTGGCGATGATACCTTTGATGCCGCTTTGCGCGATGGCAGACAATTTATCGGCAATAATCAAATTCTCAATACGGGAAGTGGGAATGACACTGTAAACGTTCGCTTTGCTGTCGGTGGTAATAACATCCGTACCGCTTCGGGCAATGACACCGTTTACGCAGGAACCAATAACCGTATCGATACGGGTGTCGGGAATGATCTACTTTTCTTGGGGTCTGCTGGTGGTAATAATATCGTCACTGGGGGTAGCGGCCAGGATCTATTCTGGATTACAGAAAATGATGCGCTCTTACCGGCAAATGCCAACATTATCGCTGATTACAGAGCAAATCAAGGGGATCTGATTGGTTTCTTCTCTACTAGCTTAAATTTTGGTTCTCGCGGCACGAATTGGGATTATCGTCAAGCGGGTGCAAATACCATTATTGAAGCTTTTGGACGAGATGTGGCGATTCTCAATGGAATTAATGCTTCTACCTTGACTCAAGCTAATTTCATCTTTGGTTAGGCTCTCTAACTAACTAAATTGAGGGGCGCGACTCATCAAACGCGCACCTTTCAACCCTAATATTTTCAGCACATCTTATTGGATGAGGACAAAATGATCAATTCCTGGCAACGCAACGCAGTGATTACTTCTGGGGTAGTTTTAAGTCTAGCAGTTCAGCAAGTCAATCCCGCTCAAGCAGCTATCGTAAGTTACAATCTAGCTGGAACTATCCAAAATGGTTCATTGACAGGGCAAACTTTTTCGGGTACTTTTAGCTATGATAATTCGCCCTCAACCGGTTCAGGCTTTGAAAGTCTAGATGCGTCTCAAGTAAATTTGAACTTTTTAGGCTCGACTTTTACTGCTGTTAATGCGGACTCTAATCCTACTGTGGAATTTTTAGATGGTATCCTTCTAGGGTTGAATTTTTCAACGTCTAGTTTTACTCCAGAATTTTCTCTAATTCCCGCTTTTGGTAGTACTGAGGCTACTTTTTCCTATATTGGAATTAATGATAGCGGTTCAGGCCCCGTTCAATATGTCCTGATTCCTGAACCTTCAACCGTTCTAGGAATTATTGCTTTAGGTATCGGCGGTTTTTTGGTCGGTAGAAAACGATAGTATCATTAAAACTCGTGTTTTACTAATTTAAGCCACCTCCAGTAAGAGCAAATCAAGGATTTGCTAGGGGTTTTGAATTGAGTTATGTGGGAGCATCCGGCTCTTCTCGACTTTGTGTGATAATTTTTGCTTATAGAATCGTGAAATATTTACCTGGAAAGACTTTTAGGACTATTTTGCTGAAGAAACTATCAGTATAGACCCCGTTTCCACACAGAAACCAGAAGAGCCAGCATCCCACTTAGGCGATAAGTATTGGTACTTGTCGCCTATCAAGTGGGGCAGAAAATCAAAATAACACTAATACGTTGAGTATATGATACTTATAAGGACAGGCACTCCTGCAAAGGGGAATAAATAGGGTTTGCTGAAAAAGTTTATTGGTGGAGTCAGGAGTCGGTCGTTTCAGGTTTTGTTGCCCTCTCTTTTTATACTAACTTGTGTACTACACGAAGGATAATGCAAGGTTTTTGAAAGTCCCAATCCTATTTTCGCAGCATGAACATCGGACTTTAACAGGTCAAAAGCCTTATTTTAAAAAGGTTTTACCATTATTCAGCAGACTCTAAATAATCAGTTTTTAATAACCGGATTTAGTATCAGACATTATGAGCGCCAATTTCTATCTCTTATCTTATACGAATCTTGTGTGATAGTGGAGTAAAGAGTACAGTCTTGTTACCAGAGAAAGGCTGAAACCCTTGTTAGGTATAATGGGCGGAGTCGGACTCGAACCGACATGAGGGGCTGCCTCGCCACATTTTGAGTGTGGTGCGTCTACCAATTTCGCCATTCGCCCTTGGCATTAGTTTTATCATTATAACCCATTTTTGGCCCCTTTAACAAATTTTGATAATCGGGGGAACTGGCCCAACGATCGATTTCTCGCGCACGCAGGACGGGGAGGGGATGGGTTAACTGTTGGGTTTGCAAACCCTTTAACATTTCGCCCATTTCCGAGGCGCTGACGGCATCGTAGGACTTGGCCTGATCGATAAAAGCCTCTAAATTTAGTAAAGGTGCGAGACTGGGGGAACCTCCAGCTAACTTCATTAACACCGACATGACGATTTTGGGGTCTTGAACTGCCAATAAAGCCGCTCGATCGCAACTAAACTCAGCGCAGCGCACCCATGCTAACATTCTCTCCTGTAGGGATCGTGCTAACATTGTCCCCCAATTGGGCAGTAATCCCGCCGCTAGGACCATAATATTGGCTAAAGTCAGATAAACGCCGTGTTCACACTTGAGATGTCCTAATTCGTGGGCGATTACCGCTTGAATTTCCGCGGGAGTCAGCATTTCAATTAGGGAAGTGTGCATCACCATAAACGGTTTTTTGCCCCGCATGGCGAAGGTATAAGCGTTAGGGACGGGGTTTTGTTGAATGTATAATTGAGGTGGTTCTAAGTCAAGAACTCGGCAAGCTTCTAGGAGGAGATTATGCAGGTCGGGTAATTGTTTTTCCCCCACCAAAACACTAGCAGCAATATTATTTAAGTAAAAGAATTCCTCAGCGACGGAACCTAACAAACTTCTCACGGCTATATCTAAACCAGGCAACTGTTTAAGGGAGTTAGTCGCATCTAGGTCGATGGGATGCCGAAAATCATTGGCTTTTAAGCCTAGTAATAACTGTTTTGATAATGCCATATTCTTATTCATTTAACCAAGCTTTGACACGTTCTAAACTTTTCCAATCGGGTTTTCTAGCCAAACCATCGGCGATATTTTCATCCACTTCTTGGCGAACTTCTTTGTTTAAACTAACTAATTGTTGCACCAGTTCGATATGTTCTCTAACTCCGGCGGTTTTGGTTTCTAACATAGCTAAAACCAAATTGATCCGGTTTTGGGGGGAAACTTTATCGAGTTTAACGGCTTTTTGGGCGGCTTTTAGGGCTAATTCCGGTTTATCGGTGAGCATATATAACCAAGCTAAACAGGACCAAACGGCGGCATTTTTAGGACTGCGATCGCTTAATTGTTTAAATTCTGGCAATAAACTGGCGGCGTTTTCTCCCTGTTGGTAGCGTTCTAAACCTTGTTCGAGGGTAAAATTGGCGATTTCTGTCATTTTCAGCTAGGGGGTTAATCAAGGAGCAAATCTAACGGTGATCGGCGTATTACAATGTTCTAGTACAATTTGCCTTTATTTAGTATTCTAGCAAAATTTGTCCCCTTGTCAGCAAAATTTTAAAAGACGATGCTGCGTTCTCGCCAGATCATCAATAGGCCACTCATTGAAACGAATAACATCACTGCTTGTTTAAATTGTTGAGGACTCATTTTTTCTAAAACTTTTTGTCCTAACCAATTGCCCGGCCAGGCTGCTAATCCTAACAATAAACCGTAACCAAGAAAAGGCAGATGTAAAACTCCAAAGGCTGCGTAGGCGATTAATTTAGCCACATGAACTACGACCATGTGAACGGATTTCGTTGCCACCATTGGTTCTTTAACTAGCCCATAGTTAATATAAAACAGGTTCATCATCGGGCCGGTACTACCGACTAATCCTGACAGGAAAGCGTAGATAAATCCCGAGGGCATAAAATACCAAGTTTTAATCTCAAAAAAAGGATTTTCTTGTTGGGGAAATAATTGTTTAAGCGAGGATAAAACTAGAAAAATTCCCAAAACTAGCGGCAACCATTTGAATTGTAAATGGGCAAAGACAAAAGCGCCGAGGGTAGATCCCATAATTGCCCCGGGTAGATACCACACTGTCGAGGGCCAGTCAATGGCGCGCCAATACATTCCCATGCGTTGGACATTACCGATTAGCATCCCCGTGGTCAAAACTGGAGGAATGACGGCAGCATCGAGAAACCAACCTAAAACGGGGAGTAGAATCAGGGGGCTGCCCCCACCAGCAAGGGTACTAAAAAACCAAGCTAGACTACCTGCCAACATCAAGGTAACAATGATCATCGAGTTGTAAAGTTAATTCACAAAGAGTTACTTAATCTATTATGATATCTTCTTTGGGATCTTCGTCGGTATAATGCCATTCCACATTGGGCATAGCCTCGAAAGCTTGCCGGACGTAATCCTCCCAGAGTTTCCGCATTTTGGCTAGGTAGGGATCTCCTAGGCGCAATTGTAACTTATGACGTAGGCTTAGGCTATTAGCTTCATACATACTCAAATAGATAGGCGGTCCGACGGAAATATTCGATTTCATGGTCGAATCGATGGAAAGTAAGGCACATTTGGCCATTTCCTCTAGGGGTGTATCATAGGTAATGGTGCGATCTAGAATCGGTTTACCGTATTTAGTTTCACCTATCTGTAAAAAGGGCGTTTCTTTGGTGGCTTGAATATGATTTCCCTGGGAATAAATCAGGAATAATTGCGGTTCTTCTCCTTTAATTTGTCCCCCAAGAATAAAGTTACATTGAAAATCAATATTATCTTTTTCTAACCAAGTCCTTTCCCTAGCTTGCACTTGACGACTTTTATCACCGATATAGTGAGCGATATCGTAGAGATGATTGAGAGAATGAAGACTTTTATCCTCTTGATTGTGCAGATCTCTTTTTAGTTCGTGAATCACTCCTTGGCTAATCGATAAATTCCCCGATGTGCAGACCATAATTACCCTTTCTCCCGACACCGAAAAGTCAAATAATTTCCGATAGGCCGAGATATAATCGACTCCCGCATTCGTGCGAGAATCTGCCCCCATAACAATGCCAAAACGATTGATAATTCCTAAACAGTAAGTCATTTTCAGTGAACAGTAATCAGTAATCAGTAATCAGTAATCAGTGATACAGTAATCAGTAAACAGTAATCAGTAAACAGTAATCAGTAAACAGTAATCAGTAATCAGTAATCAGTGATACAGTAATCAGTAATCAGTAATCAGTAATCAGTAATCAGTAAACAGTAATCAGTAATTAGTAAACAGTAATCAGTAATTAGTAAACAGTAATCAGTAATTAGTAAACAGTAATCAGTAATTAGTGAAGATTGATCGGTGAATAATATCATTTAAAACTTAAAACTGTTAACTTAAAGCTTAAAACTGATAACTGATAACTGATAACTGAATTAAGCCATAACCATACCACCATCGACGTTAAAGACTTGACCGGTGATATAAATAGCGGCGGGATCGGCGGCTAAAAAACGCACCATTCCGGCGACTTCTTCTGGTTTTCCATAACGGGAGAGGGGGATATATTTGAGAATTTCATCTGCTTTGAGGTCATGAGTCATATCGGTTTCAATAAAGCCAGGGGCCACGGCATTAACGGTGATGCCTCGACTGGCAAATTCTTTGGCTAAAGTTTTTGTTAAACCGATAACACCAGCTTTAGCGGCACTGTAATTAGATTGACCCGGATTACCCATCAAACCGGATACAGAAGTGATGTTAATTATGCGGCCGCTTTTCTGTTTTAACATCAATTTACCGACGGCGCGAGTGCAGAGAAAAACCCCAGTTAAATTGAGATCGATAACCGCTTGCCAGTCTTCTAATTTCATTCTTAACATTAGGGTATCCCGGGTAATACCGGCATTATTAACTAAGACATCAATATGACCGAATTTTTCTTTGGTACTATCTACTAAATTATCCACTTCTTCGCTTTTAGCCACATCTGCTTGTAGTGCTATGGCCTTTCCCCCGGCTGCGGTAATTTCTTCAACAACGGCATCAGCAGCACTGCTAGATTTAGCATAGTTCACCACTACAGTAGCACCCTGGCTGGCTAATTCCAATGCGATCGCTTTACCGATCCCTCGCGAGGCCCCGGTTACTATGGTTACTTTGTCTTGTAAATGCTGGCATTCTGCGGGTAATAGTTTCATAATTTTCTGCATTCCCCAAATAATCGTCAAATCTCAATCTCAAGAGAAAACTCTGTACTGATAACTTTGCTCAAAACAATTTATTATCTCACAAGCGGGTTAATCTGACCGCAGCAATGCTCAAGTGCGATCGCTATGTCCCCACTTTCCTGTATAGTATCAGGGAGAATTGGCCACCACTAATTGATCGAGTTGTTGCTGCATCAAATAACAGACTTTCTCATAACATTCCCGTACATAACGGCGGTCCCGGGCCGCTTTTTTGCCGTAACGTTCAAAAATAATTGGGGGACAAACCCGCGTCTGTATCGCTACGGGTAGGGGAATATTCGGCAAGGGACCGATAGCTAGTCCCCAGGGTAAACCGAAATAGATGGGACAGGTACCGGGGTCAATACCGAAGGGCCAAGGCATACCCTGTTTATGTAATTCTTTTAATTGAGGATAAATATCGTCGAGGACAAACAGGGTCGAGTGAGCGCCGTGGGAAATGGCGGGAATAATCGGCACTTCGTACTGTAAAGCTAGTTTAACAAAAGCTTGATTACCGGCAAAATGAATTTTATTTCTTAAACTGTGGGGACGGAAAACATCCGTAGCACCTCCGGGATAAATTAGGACACTAGCGCCACTGTTCAAAGCGGCGATCGCCATTTTGGGATGTGCATGAACGGCCCCCATTTGGGTCGCTAGACCAGCTTGGGGTGGAAAAAATCGCCAGACTCGCGAATCCATCAAACCATAGACTAAGCGCTCGCTGCCAAAGCGTTGAAACCAATCATACATCATCATAAACATATCGGGAGCCGCTAAACCGCCGTTATGGGAGCCGATGAATAATACTTGTCCTGAGGGGGGAATATTTTCCCAACCATCGGTTTTAACGCGAAAATAATGGTGATAAAACCAATCCAGAAGGGGGACAAATTTTTCGATCACTTGCGGCTCCCGATCCTCTAATGACCAACCGGTGAGGGTATCAACAGGGGCCTTGGCTGCTTGTAGGGATAATTCGGCAAAAGTGGCCGTAGATGAGACAAAAGAGCTAAAAATCTGCATTGATGCCAAGTTGATAATTTAATCGCATCTTAATTATCGCAAATTTCGGTTAAAAAACCGGCTCTTCTCGACTTTGTGTGATAATTTTTGCTTATGAAATCGTGAAATGGTTACTGGGAAAGACCTTTAGGACTATTTTGTTAAATAAACTATCAGTATAGACCTCATCTCCACACAGAAACCAGAAGAGCCAAAAACCCATCGTTTGAGAACGGGTTTCCTTGATCAATAATACAGCACTTAAGAACTTGCAAGGGCGCACCTCCCACAGAAGAAATAAAATAACTAGGGGGATTAAAGAGCATCTTTCCCATCTGATTTAGGATCACCAGCTTGTCCATATCTGCGACTAGAAACGACTCTAAGACCGATAGTCTCTCAGCTAGGGAAAGGATGTTCCCATTCAATTAATTTATAAGCGCGAGTAGAGAGAAAATTGAATTAATCACTAAAGAGACAGTTTGCCTAGTTTCCATTCAATTAATTTCTAAGCGCAGGTAGAGAGAGCGTTGAAGTCGATCGCGATTGATGTGGACGAGGGGAAACTGGTGGTCTTGACCTGCTGGTGTAATCCGAAACCTTGTTATGGGGATGTGATTGTGAGTTGCGTTAACTAGATTATTGAACAGGGGATGGTGTGAGTGGCGATCACCCTGTTGCAATCTCTCATCGTCGCTAGGGGATAATTTCGTAAAGTTTTGTAACAATAGGTGTCCATCCTAGTAGGATTGTTTTTAGTATTAAGATGGTTTTAACTGCTAATCAGGTTTGCTCTATGGCAAAGATATCCAAAAATTAATAAACGGGGGAAGAGTCTAAGAACCATAACTACAGAGAGAAGTGTCTTCTAATCCCTAATATTCGCACTTAACCACTTTTTAAAAAATAAAGTGTATAAAGCTCTATGAATTTAGTATTATTAAATGGGTTCTTCGGTTTGTGTTATGCAATGGACTGGGGTTATAAGAGATGTAACCCTTATTTAGAAAGGCATTTGGCGATTTTTGTCAATTGTTTTTGATCTAGAGCGAACTCATCAATTAAGTCTCTTGCCAGAGAAGGATTTAGTCAATTTATGCCCCCCTATCGAACCATAACAAGTAACGAAGAGCCATTAAATGACATTAAAGATATTATTGAGAATGGATTAGTCAAAGACTTATTCCAAGCAGAAAGGGCTAATTATCTAATTCAAGCTATTAACGAGAGAGTCCAAGATGTTAATGATACCTCTCGGGGGAACTTTGGTATATTCTTTGGAACAATCCAAAGCTACACAATTAATGAACTTATTTTATCAATTTCTAGAATATATGACCAACGCAAAAAATCTTTTGAGACTCGCTGTTTAGATGCTTTGCTTCAAAAACTTGATATGATCAAAGAAAATCCTCCTAAAATTCAGCAATATAACCAACTTTATGAATATTTAGAAAGCAATAAAATATATGATTTGCTAATGTGTATAGATAACGATAAAGATTTTATAGCTGATTTATTTAACTATATAAGGGCAAATCATAATAACAATCAAAAGATCATTTGTAGCTTAAAAAGTTGGAGAGACAAAAAGATAGCTCACAATGATAAGTTTATTGTAAAAGAAGTCAGCAGTCTTACTTTAAAAGATTGTCATTTACTTTTAGAGTTTCCCAAAAAAGTTATTACGATTATTGGTTGGGCTTATCTTAACACTGGTTATGGAGTTAAAAATGATTATTTTTTATCATCTGATTCCAAGAGATCATCAATAGCCCTGAAGAGGCTAATATCCAAACTATACTAATTTTTACATATTGATCAAATATTAATAGAGGAGAGGATGTAAAATGTAAAAATTGTTGAATCTACTTCAATCATCTCTAATTTTGCTTGATTATCAAATTATTATTGTTTAAATTTTATCAATCGAATCATCATGACAATTATTTTTTGTGAAGACTGTAAAAATCCTATTTCTGACAAAGCGAAGCAATGTCCTCATTGTGGTTGTCCAGTTACTCAAGGAAATAAATTTATTTCATCTGTTCTTAATGTAGCTCGAAAGAAAATTGAGGAAAAAGCAGAAAAAGCTAATAAACAAAGTTCTATCCAGACAGTATTTGAATCCGTTTTAGGTATTATATTTTTACTTTTTGTATTTTCTAGTTGTGTTTACAGACTAGGCTATCCTTATACCTGTGAACAAGCAAAGCAACAATTAGCAGAAGCAGAGAGTAAATTAAGTCAACGTTTTAAAGAAAGTGAAAGGATCTCTGATTTGGTTGATATAACTAATAGCCCAGAAATGCTGGACAAAATAGATTCTGAAAGATCGGTTTATAAAAAGTGCTACAAGTGATTGTTTTGTACTTAGCCACAAGGGTAGAAAATTCTAAACAAAATCTGCTAAAATTGTTTCCATTCAATGAATTTCTCTAGTAGGTAGAGAGAGCGATAAAAAAATTTTTGAGGTTTAATTATGGGCGTGTTTCCATTCAATTAGTTTCTAAGCGCGAGTAGAGAAAGATTGAGAGACTGCTAGATTCTCCCAACCTAATCGTCTCCATTCAATTAATTTCTAAGCGCGAGTAGAGAGAATAATGGGAGTTCCCTTAATATAGACTTTACCGCAACATAAGTAGTCGTGCAAAATTAATTTCCTAGTAAAGATAGGCAAAAGGCAAGAGGCAAAAGTCAAGAGGGGGTTAGATATGTGTAATTAATTTTGCTTAGGTACTTACCAGAGGATCACTAACGATCATTTATTGACGTTGAGCTTTTCAATAATTTTATCATTTTTAATGTCTAATCTTCACAGTTGAACCAATTTTTATCTAATAACTGTTCTAAACTGTAAGGGCATTCTGAGGGAAAATCGCCAGAAAAACCAGTTTTTTGTTGAACATAATCGAAAGCATCCTGATAGATTATCGGTAATTCCTCAGCCAAATAATTCTGTAAATTCGTCGTTAAACATTTTCTTAATTGCGTGCGAAAACTGATAATTTCCGCTCGCCAATGATTCCGATTTATTTCTGCTTCTGTTGTCCAATATTGTAAAAGTAATAAATGCCTGATCACTTGTTCAAGTAAGCTACTGACTCGGTTTTTATCTCTTTTACTCAAGCTTTCTAATTCCTCAATTAAATGGATTACATCTAATTCATCTAAGCGATTTTCCTTGAGGATTTTTATTGTTTTATCCAACCAAAGATGTTGATCAATTTCGTAAAGTAGGGGAAGGGTTTCTCCTCCCTCTACTTGCCAGGGATTCTGATTTAAAGTTTTCATTGGGTTGTGGGCGGTTTTTAATAGGAAATAAGCACCCTCATATATATATTAGGCCACTTTCTCCTAATTTTGATAGTGACACTGGAAAAATCACCGTCCCGCCAATTCTCGTTCATAGTATCATTAGTGCATAGCCAATTTTGTAGGGTGCGTTAACGTAGTGTAACGCACGTCTTTACTGACTCAAGCTATTAAAATATGGCGTATAAATTAAAGATTGGGTTCAATTTATAACTCTACCCAATTCTCTAAACTTAATCCTTCAACCCTCAATAAATCACTGTCATTAGAAACAACAATTAAACTTTTAACTATAGCAGTAGCAGCAATTAAAATATCTTCTGTTTGTATGGGTAATCCTCTTAATCTAAGATCAGCATGAATTTCGGCTGCTTTTTCTAAAATAGCTAAATCATCTAATAAAATAATTTGATAATCCTGACAAAGTTGGTTAAATCTTTCTCTTTGTTTAGGTGCAGCAACTGCCAAAAATCTGCTCTTAATTTCAAAGTAAGTAATGCAACTGATAAAGATACTTTTTCTTTGAGATTTGACATCTTCAATTTTTTGATAAATTTCAAGATTACGCTTAATGATCAAAGAGACTATATTAGTATCTAACAAATAACTCATAATTACCTATTGACGCTTAATTGCTTCATCAAAAATAGCCATTTGTTCAGGAGTAAAATCGCCGCCAATTTTTGACAGGATTTCTGTGGACATAATAAAGCTACAATGCTCTTTCAATTCTGCCTCTGACATAGTGTTAAATTCCTCAAAAGGTAAATTTTTTTCAAATAATTCAACCAAATGTTCACTATTTCTGAATGATTAAGCTCCTCTTTAAAGAAAGGACGGTCTTCCATTAAAATAGAAACAACTTGCTCAATTCTCTTAATCATTGATTTTTGTCTGACATCAGTTGATAACATATTTATGCCTCCAGTAAATTTTCAATAATATTTATCAACTGCCAATATATCAAGTTTCTCGTGGTTATGCAACATCGTGAGTTCGATCTCGAATAGATCCCCGTAACGGTGTCTTGAGTGGGATGTACCGCCATTCTCATCGGATGGTGATTTCTGTCATGTCGAACCTGTTTGGGGTGAAGATGTCTTTATGGTTAAAAGATCGCAAGGGACGCACCTTGTCAGACGAGGACATATTACACTATCCTTATGATAGTATTAACCTTAGCCGAAACCATGAAGTTAATGAAGTTAATCGATACTGCTATACCCAGTTTCCCAATTGAGTAATGAGTAATTGGTGCTTTAACACTTTAGAGGAATTAGAATTCAAAGTAGATAAATTGTTTAAGAAGTAACACCCCGGAGGGTTGCTTCTCTCACGGAATTTACCTTCATCCTTGATGCTTTATCTGCTCTGAATACAATTTAATTTGGTATAAGCAGAAGTCCCATCGCTAAAAGCGAGGGACTTCTGCTGACACTCAGTTAAACACAGTAAGAGCTTATTGCCTTAAATCAGAGGATGTTACAGCACTATATTGGTAACAGGTAAACTATACACTCCAGCGACCGCTAATTGAAAGTCGCTGACTGCATCGCCGTTGGTATCCCCGCAAAGGAGGCCGCCGTCAAAGCGCAGTTGTCCCGCTTGACCTGAAAAATCCGAGGCACCAATAAACGTGAAACTCTCATTACCATCGTTGAGGGAGTTGGCATCAATACCAGAGATGTCAATAGTATCAAGATCAGTATTGAAATCGAGGATATTGTCTTGGTTTGCACCTTGACCGATTTCATCAACGGTGTTGAAGATAAAACTGTCCCGACCTTCACCTCCCGTTAGTTGATCTGACCCTAATCCTCCGATAAGAGTGTCCTCACCACTACCACCGTTCAGAATGTCGTCACCACCGCCACCAATAATGAGATCATTACCATTGCTACCGGTGATATTATCATTCCCCCAATAGCCGTTTATTTCGATATTGTCACCGACAAAAGCCGTATTAGAGAAGTCGAGGATATTGTCACTCCAATCACCGACGATGGTGACTTTTCCTGTTACTCCTGTCCCGTCGATGGTTTCAATGCCACTGTTGGCATCAAAACTCTTGAGACCGATATCAACATTACCTGTCCCTTTGGCGACGATGGTATCTGTACCAGTGGTTCCTGTATCCGTAATGGTGTCATAGTCTTCAAAGGTATTCCACTCATTACTTTGATAGCCTGTATAGAGGTAATTATCGGAACCACTACCACCGTTCAGAATGTCGTCACCACCGCCACCAATAATGAGATCATTACCATTGCTACCGGTGATATTATCGTTCCCCCAATAGCCGTTTATTTCGATATTGTCACCGACAAAAGCCGTATTAGAGAAGTCGAGGATATTGTCACTCCAATCACCGACGATGGTGACTTTTCCTGTTACTCCTGTCCCGTCGATGGTTTCAATGCCACTGTTGGCATCAAAACTCTTGAGACCAATGTCAACATTACCTGTCCCTTTGGCGACGATGGTATCTGTACCAGTGGTTCCTGTATCCGTAATGGTGTCATAGTCTTCAAAGGTATTCCACTCATTACTTTGATAGCCTGTATAGAGGTAATTATCGGAACCACTACCACCGTTCAGAATGTCGTCACCACCGCCACCAATAATGAGATCATTACCATTGCTACCGGTGATATTATCGTTCCCCCAATAGCCGTTTATTTCGATATTGTCACCGACAAAAGCCGTATTAGAGAAGTCGAGGATATTGTCACTCCAATCACCGACGATGGTGACTTTTCCTGTTACTCCTGTCCCGTCGATGGTTTCAATGCCACTGTTGGCATCAAAACTCTTGAGACCGATATCAACATTACCTGTCCCTTTGGCGACGATGGTATCTGTACCAGTGGTTCCTGTATCCGTAATGGTGTCATAGTCTTCAAAGGTATTCCACTCATTACTTTGATAGCCTGTATAGAGGTAATTATCGGAACCACTACCACCGTTCAGAATGTCGTCACCACCGCCACCAATAATGAGATCATTACCATTGCTACCGGTGATATTATCGTTCCCCCAATAGCCGTTTATTTCGATATTGTCACCGACAAAAGCCGTATTAGAGAAGTCGAGGATATTGTCACTCCAATCACCGACGATGGTGACTTTTCCTGTTACTCCTGTCCCGTCGATGGTTTCAATGCCACTGTTGGCATCAAAACTCTTGAGACCGATATCAACATTACCTGTCCCTTTGGCGACGATGGTATCTGTACCAGTGGTTCCTGTATCCGTAATGGTGTCATAGTCTTCAAAGGTATTCCACTCATTACTTTGATAGCCTGTATAGAGGTAATTATCGGAACCACTACCACCGTTCAGAATGTCGTCACCACCGCCACCAATAATGAGATCATTACCATTGCTACCGGTGATATTATCGTTCCCCCAATAGCCGTTTATTTCGATATTGTCACCGACAAAAGCCGTATTAGAGAAGTCGAGGATATTGTCACTCCAATCACCGACGATGGTGACTTTTCCTGTTACTCCTGTCCCGTCGATGGTTTCAATGCCACTGTTGGCGTTAAAACTCTTGAGACCGATATCAACATTACCTGTCCCTTTGGCGACGATGGTATCTGTACCAGTGGTTCCTGTATCCGTAATGGTGTCATAGCCTTCAAAGGTATTCCACTCATTACTTTGATAGCCTGTATAGAGGTAATTATCGGAACCACTACCACCGTTCAGAATGTCGTCACCACCGCCACCAATAATGAGATCATTACCATTGCTACCGGTGATATTATCATTCCCCCAATAGCCGTTTATTTCGATATTGTTACTGAGGAATTTGGTATTAGAGAAGTCGAGGATATTGTCACTCCAATCACCGACGATGGTGACTTTTCCTGTTACTCCTGTCCCGTCGATGGTTTCAATGCCACTGTTGGCGTTAAAACTCTTGAGACCGATATCAACATTACCTGTCCCTTTGGCGACGATGGTATCTGTACCACTTGTCCCTGTATCCGTAATGGTGTCATAGCCTTCAAAGGTATTCCACTCATTACTTTGATAGCCTGTATAGAGGTAATTATCGGAACCACTACCACCGTTCAGAATGTCGTCACCACCGCCACCAATAATGAGATCATTACCATTGCTACCGGTGATATTATCATTCCCCCAATAGCCGTTTATTTCGATATTGTTACTGAGGAATTTGGTATTAGAGAAGTCGAGGATATTGTCACTCCAATCACCGACGATGGTGACTTTTCCTGTTACTCCTGTCCCGTCGATGGTTTCAATGCCACTGTTGGCGTTAAAACTCTTGAGACCGATATCAACATTACCTGTCCCTTTGGCGACGATGGTATCTGTACCACTTGTCCCTGTATCCGTAATGGTGTCATAGCCTTCAAAGGTATTCCACTCATTACTTTGATAGCCTGTATAGAGGTAATTATCGGAACCACTACCACCGTTCAGAATGTCGTCACCACCGCCACCAATAATGAGATCATTACCATTGCTACCGGTTATATTATCATTCCCCCAATAGCCGTTTATTTCGATATTGTCACCGACAAAAGCCGTATTAGAGAAGTCGAGGATATTGTCACTCCAATCACCGACGATGGTGACTTTTCCTGTTACTCCTGTCCCGTCGATGGTTTCAATGCCACTGTTGGCGTTAAAACTCTTGAGACCGATATCAACATTACCTGTCCCTTTGGCGACGATGGTATCTGTACCAGTGGTTCCTGTATCCGTAATGGTGTCATAGCCTTCAAAGGTATTCCACTCATTACTTTGATAGCCTGTATAGAGGTAATTATCGGAACCACTACCACCGTTCAGAATGTCGTCACCACCGCCACCAATAATGAGATCATTACCATTGCTACCGGTGATATTATCATTCCCCCAATAGCCGTTTATTTCGATATTGTCACCGACAAAAGCCGTATTAGAGAAGTCGAGGATATTGTCACTCCAATCACCGACGATGGTGACTTTTCCTGTTACTCCTGTCCCGTCGATGGTTTCAATGCCACTGTTGGCATCAAAACTCTTGAGACCAATGTCAACATTACCTGTCCCTTTGGCGACGATGGTATCTGTACCAGTGGTTCCTGTATCCGTAATGGTGTCATAGCCTTCAAAGGTATTCCACTCATTACTTTGATAGCCTGTATAGAGGTAATTATCGGAACCACTACCACCGTTCAGAATGTCGTCACCACCGCCACCAATAATGAGATCATTACCATTGCTACCGGTGATATTATCGTTCCCCCAATAGCCGTTTATTTCGATATTGTCACCGACAAAAGCCGTATTAGAGAAGTCGAGGATATTGTCACTCCAATCACCGACGATGGTGACTTTTCCTGTTACTCCTGTCCCGTCGATGGTTTCAATGCCACTGTTGGCATCAAAACTCTTGAGACCGATATCAACATTACCTGTCCCTTTGGCGACGATGGTATCTGTACCAGTGGTTCCTGTATCCGTAATGGTGTCATAGCCTTCAAAGGTATTCCACTCATTACTTTGATAGCCTGTATAGAGGTAATTATCGGAACCACTACCACCGTTCAGAATGTCGTCACCACCGCCACCAATAATGAGATCATTACCATTGCTACCGGTGATATTATCGTTCCCCCAATAGCCGTTTATTTCGATATTGTCACCGACAAAAGCCGTATTAGAGAAGTCGAGGATATTGTCACTCCAATCACCGACGATGGTGACTTTTCCTGTTACTCCTGTCCCGTCGATGGTTTCAATGCCACTGTTGGCATCAAAACTCTTGAGACCGATATCAACATTACCTGTCCCTTTGGCGACGATGGTATCTGTACCAGTGGTTCCTGTATCCGTAATGGTGTCATAGTCTTCAAAGGTATTCCACTCATTACTTTGATAGCCTGTATAGAGGTAATTATCGGAACCACTACCACCGTTCAGAATGTCGTCACCACCGCCACCAATAATGAGATCATTACCATTGCTACCGGTGATATTATCGTTCCCCCAATAGCCGTTTATTTCGATATTGTCACCGACAAAAGCCGTATTAGAGAAGTCGAGGATATTGTCACTCCAATCACCGACGATGGTGACTTTTCCTGTTACTCCTGTCCCGTCGATGGTTTCAATGCCACTGTTGGCATCAAAACTCTTGAGACCGATATCAACATTACCTGTCCCTTTGGCGACGATGGTATCTGTACCAGTGGTTCCTGTATCCGTAATGGTGTCATAGTCTTCAAAGGTATTCCACTCATTACTTTGATAGCCTGTATAGAGGTAATTATCGGAACCACTACCACCGTTCAGAATGTCGTCACCACCGCCACCAATAATGAGATCATTACCATTGCTACCGGTGATATTATCGTTCCCCCAATAGCCGTTTATTTCGATATTGTCACCGACAAAAGCCGTATTAGAGAAGTCGAGGATATTGTCACTCCAATCACCGACGATGGTGACTTTTCCTGTTACTCCTGTCCCGTCGATGGTTTCAATGCCACTGTTGGCGTTAAAACTCTTGAGACCGATATCAACATTACCTGTCCCTTTGGCGACGATGGTATCTGTACCAGTGGTTCCTGTATCCGTAATGGTGTCATAGCCTTCAAAGGTATTCCACTCATTACTTTGATAGCCTGTATAGAGGTAATTATCGGAACCACTACCACCGTTCAGAATGTCGTCACCACCGCCACCAATAATGAGATCATTACCATTGCTACCGGTGATATTATCATTCCCCCAATAGCCGTTTATTTCGATATTGTTACTGAGGAATTTGGTATTAGAGAAGTCGAGGATATTGTCACTCCAATCACCGACGATGGTGACTTTTCCTGTTACTCCTGTCCCGTCGATGGTTTCAATGCCACTGTTGGCGTTAAAGGAAAGAATCCCCAGGTCCACGTCTCCTGTACCCAAAGCCACAATTTTATCCACCCCAGAGGTGCCGGTATCGGTGTAGATGTCGTAACCTTGGAAACTCGACCAGCCTCCTGCTAAATTACCGGAGACATAATAAGTGTCTGAGTCTTCACCTCCATCTAATTGGTCATTGTCTGCGCCGCCATAGAGGAAGTCATTACCAACCCCACCCGATAAATTGTCAGACCCCCAATCTCCATCGATTAGGTCATCGCCGCCGCCACCACTGAGAATATCATTTCCTCCGTAACCGATCAGGTGTTCAGCAAGATTCGTACCTGTAATCGTGTCGCTAGAATCATTGCCGTAAATAATGGTTTTCTGGAGATAGAAATAGTTGAGCCAACTGGAAACATCGTTAAGGCGAGCATTGGCATCACCATCTTCGTTGAGGAGACGATTGTCTTGGATGTTAAAGCCAATATGATAGAGTCCATCGGCTACGGTATTGACTAAATTTTTGCCGAAGTATTGGGTTGTCGCTCCGTCATTTTGCACCAGATGGTAGCCTGTTTCCTCATTTCCCTCATCGTCACCGTGGAGGAGGATAAATTCGTCATAGTGATTAGTGCGAACCCACTGATTGAGGGTGCGAATATCATCGTTGGTAATCCAGCCATCAGCAGCGATACCTGTAGCAGTAATGCCATCTACTAATAAATGGTTAAGTCCGTCGGCGGCGGCGGCTCCGGCGTTAATATCCCCCGCATTTGTCCACTTGGCTAAGCCAGTATCGATTTTGATGGTATCGACAATTTTGTCTAATCCTGTGCCAGTGGTGGACTGATCAACGTAAAAATAAGTTACCCAATCTGCTACGTCTTTAACTGTGGCATTAGCTGCACCATCTTCGTTGAGAAACCGCCCATTTTGAATCTCAAAACCAATATGATAGATTCCGTCGGCAACAGTATTAACTAGGTTTTTCGCAAAATATGTGGTCTGAGCGCCGTCATTTTGAACTAAATGGAAGCCAGTTTCTGTTGTGCCGTCATCATCCCCATGCAGAACAACAAAAGCGTTATAACGGGTGGCATCAGAGCGAATCCAATTGTTAATTTGTGCAATATCGCTTTCGGAAATTGAACCATCAGCAGCGAGATTGTAGTTGGTAATCGCTGTTTTTAATAAATCATTCAGTCCATTGGCAGCATCAGCACCGCCAGCAATTTCTTGCCAAGGTATATTTTGCGCTAAACCCTGATCGGCAATAATTAATTCCGTAATCCGATCAAGTCCGGTATTAGTTGTGGCCCGATCTGTATAAAATTGAGTTAGCCAATCCGCCACCTGAGCAACCGTGGCATTTGCGTTCCCATCTTCATTGAGAAAAGCACCATTTTCAATTAGAAAACCAATGTGATAAATGCCATCAAAAACCGTATCAACTAAATTTTGGTTGCGATACTGTTGAGTCGCTCCGTCATTTTGGACTAAATGAAACCCTGTTTCTGTTGTACCGTCGTCATCACCGTGGAGAGCAGTAAATTCTGCTAAACGGTTAGCACGAATCCAAGCATTAATCGCAATTACGTCACTGACAGTAAAAATGCCGTTAATAGCAACTCCAGTGGCTTGTTTGGCTTCTAAGATTAACTGATTTAATCCATTAGCTGCCGTCATTCCATCCGTAATATTTGTGCCGAGATTAGCACCAGCAAGTCCTGGATCTATGCCAATTCTTTCAACCGTTTGATCTAGTCCCGTTCCAGTCGTTCCAGTTGGGGAATTTTGCACCATCGAATAAGATTTGCTTGCCATAATTTTTAACCATAAAAAATAAGGTAGTTATTGAAATAGCAACAATTGTTAGACAAGTAACAACAAAACCACACTAAGGCAGGTTTATCCTCAATCCAGTTAGCAAAACCCCGTTATCATCGGGTCCCACTGAAGTGGTCAGATGGAACAAAAAGGCTTGTCCACTGCATCAGGGGGATTTGGTGTTACTATGACAATTGCGGATCGATATCCTCACCCATACCCGAAGTCGATCCCAACGATTGGACAGTCTCAGATGGTCAATAAGTTCTAACCGATTGTCTTGCCTCTGCTCAGACTATCGAACGAGGCTTTCCGATCTTGATAGTCCTGAGTCGGCGTTTGATCATCTAACCTTTGATGGAATCTTAGCTTATTGTAGCACTTTTTACAGATATATGACCTGCGATGCTCTTTCTCTCTTAGCGTTGCTCAAATAAAAATACCTGATCTTGCGCGTAACTGAATTTCCACCTAGGTGATCGATGCAAACCTCCGATCAGATGGTTGACAACCAACGGTAAACTCGCTCAACCGGGACGGTGCTGGTTGAGCAGAACAAATCAAACTGCTGCAAGTCAATCTCGGTGCTATCTACCCCAAAAGCATCCCAAAGGACTGACAAAAATTTGATCCCCCTAAATCCCCGGGCTGTTTCATTCTTCCATCAGAATAAGTAGTCGTGCAAAATTAATTTCCTAGCAAAGATAGGCAAAAGGCAAGAGGCAAAAGGCAAGAGGGGGTTAGATATGTGTAATTAATTTTGCTTAGGTACTTATCAAAAGTAAAAGCGATCACTGTCTTTATAAAATGAGAAGTGACCGCTAACCTTTAATACTAAATCCGTTGAGTACAGGCTAGTTATGAGGAGGGGCAAGAGGCAAAAGGGGGAATAAATAATCAGTTTTTAATAACCAGATTTAGTATAAAATATACGTTGAGCCTAATAGAAAAACTGAAACAAGTCAAGCACCTTCGGAAAAATAAAGGAAAAAAACACCTTTAGGGATAGTATTAGTAGTAATAATACTGGAAAAAATGCTAGGATACTTAGGCTTAGAGAGCTAGGAGAGGTTGCTAAAAATAACTTGCCCTGAGCCAAGTCGAAGGGTCAGCACAGTCTCAGTCGAGAATTTAACATAATTCTAGAAAGAGTCCTATCCTATTAAACAAGAAGAAACCTATTTTTCAACTGTATCATACTTATTTAAAATGACCATACCTATAGACTCTTAAACCATACTTTCAAGCTAATGAACCTTACTCCACCGTTACACTTTTGGCTAAATTGCGGGGTTGATCCACATCTAAACCGCGACGGGCTGCGATATGATAGGAGAGCAATTGTAGGGGAATAACTGTTAAAATCGGCGACAACAATTCCTCAATTTCTGGCACACACAACAAATCGTTAAAGACTTTTGATGCTTCCGTATCGCTGTCGGCAACTACTCCCAGTAATCGCGCATCTCTTGCTTTTGCTTCCTGTGCATTGGAGAGAACCTTATCATAAACTATCCCCGGCATAGCAATCGCTACTACGGGAACTTTTGCATCTAAAAGCGCAATTGGTCCGTGTTTCATTTCTCCGGCGGGATAGCCTTCCGCATGAATGTAACTGATTTCTTTGAGTTTTAAAGCCCCTTCTAAGGCAATAGGGAAATTAATCCCCCGTCCCAAGAAAATAAAGTCTTGGGTATCATTAAATTCATGGGCTAATTCTTCGATCGCTTTTTCCTGTGTTTCCAAGACAGTTTCGATAGATCTTGGCAGCGATCGCATTTGATTAATAATTTGCTCGATTCTCTCTAAAGACAAAGTTTGACGACGATAGGATAAATCCAAAGCCAAGAGATAAAAACCCAATAACTGGGCGGTAAAACTCTTAGTTGCCGCCACCCCAATCTCGATTCCTGCTTGGGTATTAATAATCTGATCGACCATTTGTGCTAGGGTACTTTCGGGGCGATTAGTAATCCCGATAATCCGGGCCTGATATTTTTTTTCTAATCCTAAACGACGCTGTTTTTCCGTTTCCAAAGCCGCTAAAGTATCGGCAGTTTCCCCCGATTGCGTCACTCCGATAGTTAAAGTATTGGGCATCAGGGGCGTGGGTGCATAGCGAAATTCCGAGGCGTACTGTACTCTTGTGGGAATACCTGCCAACTGCTCAATCAAGTATTTACCGATTAAACTAGCGTGCCAACTGGTTCCACATGCTAAAATCTGAATATGTTCTAAATTATCGTAAATTTCTTCAGAAAAATTAAGATTTATTGGGTTGACATTATCCTCATTTTGTGCCGTCCAATGGGGATGCAGATAGGTTCCCAAACAGTCGCGCACCACTCCTGGTTGTTCGTAGATTTCCTTGAGCATGAAGTGACGATAGCCCTGTTTTTCTACAGTGGTCGGACTCCAATCGAGGATTCTGGGGTTTTTACGGACTCTTTTGCCCTCAAAATTATAAATTTCTACTCCCAAGGGTGTTAACCGAGCGATTTCGCCATTATCAAGGGACAGCACCGCCCGGGTATGGGGAACCAAAGCGCTGACATCAGAGGCACAGAAAAACTCCCCTTGACCAAAACCGATGATTAAAGGGGCGTGTTGCCGCACGACAATCAATTCATCGGGATAATCGGGACTAATCACCGCTAGAGCAAAGGCCCCCTCTAAACGTTCAATTGCCGTCAAAACCGATTTGAGGAAAGGACTTACCCCCAAGGAGTCTTCATCGGTAGGTTTGGGTAGATAACTGGCGATTAGATGGGGAATAACTTCTGTGTCGGTTTCCGAGTCAAATGTACAGCCTTTTTCCCTTAATTCTGTTCTTAATACCTGAAAATTTTCGACAATGCCATTCTGTACCACTGCCACTCGTTGACTATTATCCGTGTGGGGATGGGCATTACTTTCTATAGGTTTGCCGTGGGTTGCCCAACGGGTGTGACCGATGCCAATTTGGGAGGGATTAACTTCCTGTTCTAATTTTTCCCGCAGATTGTAGAGTTTTCCCTGGGCGCGGACTCGATGTAATTCACCTTCGAGAATTGTGGCAATCCCTGCCGAATCATAACCCCGATATTCTAAACGTTCCAAACCAGCTAGGAGAATATCGATCGCTGTTTGGGTTCCGATATAGCCAACAATTCCGCACATTCTTTCGCTGACCCCATTTAGGCTAAGTCCGATCTATTCTATCGCAAGCGTGACACTTGTTTGCTTAGAAGCTAAAGACGCAGTGGTAAGGGCAAAGTTTCCTCTATTTTCCCTCTCCAGTCCCCCTTGAGCGAAAGATAGGGTGATGAGTGATCAGGTGATGGCTGAGGGCTAAAATAACCGATCATCGAACTACCTGAAGTATTGATCCCCATGGTGTGGTACTGTCAATTCAGTGTATTTATCTGCACTAGCTTAAGATTTGTCGCTATTGTCCTCCCCTTCTCCTGTCGCTGTTTTTGAGGCTTTCTATGACCGACATTCCTTTCACCCTAGACCAACTGAGAATTATCAAAGCGATCGCTGCCGAAGGAAGCTTCAAACGGGCAGCAGATACCTTGTATGTATCTCAGCCGGCGGTCAGTCTTCAGGTACAAAACCTCGAAAAACAGCTAAATGTGCCGTTATTTGACCGAGGCGGTCGGAAAGCCCAATTAACAGAAGCGGGACACCTACTATTAAGCTACGGCGAAAAAATTATCACTCTCTGTCAAGAAACCTGTCGGGCGATCGAAGATCTGCAAAATCTGCAAGGGGGAACCCTAATCGTTGGCGCTTCCCAAACCACGGGAACCTATCTTCTTCCCCGCATGATCGGGCTTTTTCGGCAAAAATACTCAGAAGTATCCGTACAGCTACAAGTTCATTCCACCCGTCGTACCTCTTGGGGTGTTTTTAACGGCCAAGTGGATTTAGCCATTATCGGGGGAGAAGTTCCCGCCGAATTACAAGAAACTCTACGGATTATCCCCTACGCAGAAGATGAATTGGCTTTAGTCCTGCCTATTTTTCATCCCCTGTCTAAGGTAGAAATGATTCAAAAAGAGGATTTATATCGACTAAAATTTATCACCCTTGATTCCCAATCGACGATTCGCAAAGTCATCGACAAGGTTTTAACTCGTTGCGATATCGATACCAAACGCTTAAAAGTGGAGATGGAACTTAACTCGATCGAGGCGATTAAAAATGCCGTACAATCTGGTTTAGGGGCAGCTTTTGTCTCGGTGACGGCGATCGAAAAAGAACTACAAATGGGAGTTATCCACGCTACCAGAATTAAAGATGTGGAAATACGACGCACTTTATCGGTAATTCTTAACCCGAATCGCTATCGATCAAAAGCCGCCGAAGCTTTTACCCTAGAAATACTACCCCAATTCTCTACCTATCCTGAATATCTGACTAACGCCGACAACTTTGAACCGATTCCTAATCCGCAAACCCCCGAAATTATTAGTAAATAGGGTTTTAGGCTTCGGCCGTGAGATCGGCGTTCAACAAAAGCTCACGCGGCGGTTCGACAGGCTCACCGTCCGCTCGACTGAGCTCGCCGAACGTCCGAAGTCTCGCCGAACGTCCGAAGTCTCGCCGAACGTCCAAAGTCCGAACGGGTCTAGGGTTTTACCGATTTTGAGGTAGTCAATTACCTAATTTTCAGGGAAAAAGTACCTGAATTTTACCCCCGATCACTCCAATGGTCGGCAATTTTTGAGGGAAAAAAAGTCTAAAAGTCTTAACCAACAAAGTTTTTAGATTTATTCAGCAAATCCTATTTATTCTAAATTGCATCAAAATATTTAGGATAAACGTAACGAAGTGAGTATCGAAATTATGCCTCTTCATAGTAATCACAGCAATATTCCTGAAAATTATCTGCTGGAAGATTATCAGAGTCCTGCTTTTTGTATTCAGTCAAATTCTCATAAGTAATAATTTCCCTAATAGCTTTGATCGCTTTTGTCAATCCTTTTTGAGTTATTGTTGATAATTCTTCACCAAATTCACAATTAATAGCAGGAATAAATATCCCCCAGGCCCTGGGAGTTTGTTGATAAATTGCTTGAGTTAATGCTAATAAAGAAGCGGGATTTTCTGCATGACCTAAATTATTCCATTCGGTAACGGCTGCTAATTTTTCTATCTGGATATTGGTTTGATTAGATAATACGGCATCAACAAAAATCACTAGGGAAGCATCAGCTATATCGGCTGCTAATTCAGGAGTCAATTGATGGGTAGCGATAACTTGCAGATTAGGCCAATTCTCCTCAGCGATAATTTCAGCTATTCTCACTCCCACTCCGTCATCATTTCTTAAATTATTACCGTAGCCGATGAGGAGTATTTTAAAATTATTCATGTTTATAGTCATGCTAAACCCGTTGAGTATAACTACCTCTTGCCTTTTGCATGAGTGCCTTTTTCCTATTTCCTATCCTAACCAAGAAGTTAATCTTGTGCCATTACTTATTATCCTACTTTTTTGGGGGATATTGAAGTAATGCTTGGGCAAGATAATGACCGGTGTAGGATTGTTCACATTTAGCCACGGTTTCCGGTGTTCCCACCGCGATTAATTCTCCTCCCTTGTCCCCTCCTTCCGGTCCCAAATCAATAATCCAATCGCTACAGCGAATCACGTCGAGATTATGTTCGATGACGATAATCGAATTACCTTTATCGACCAATCTTTGTAACACATCTAAGAGATGATGCACATCATAAAAAGATAAACCCGTAGTCGGTTCATCAATCAAATATAGGGTTTTTCCGGTGGCCCGTCGGGATAATTCGGCCGCTAATTTTACCCTTTGTGCTTCCCCACCAGATAAAGTGGGAGCGCTTTGACCGAGTTTACAGTATCCTAAACCCACATCCACAAGAGTTTGTAATCTGGTGGTGGCCCGGGGAACATTTTCAAAGACTTTTAATGCTTCCTCGATCGTCATATCTAAGACATCGGCGATCGAATAACCTTTATACTTAACCTGTAGGGTTTCCCGATTATAACGCGCCCCTTTACACACATCACACTGCACATAGACATCGGGGAGAAAATTCATCTCGATGACGTTTACCCCTTGACCTAAACAAGCTTCACAGCGTCCTCCCTTAACATTAAAAGAAAACTGCCCCGCTTTGTAACCCCTAGCTTTTGCTTCGATGGTTTCGGTGAAAATCTCGCGAATAATGTCAAAAACCCCCGTATAGGTGGCAGGATTAGACCGAGGGGTGCGTCCTATTGGTGATTGGTCAATGACAATTACTTTATCAACCGCGTCCAATCCTTCCACTTTCTCTAATTCTTTGGGGAAGGGAGTTAAACGGGTTAAATGATGTTGTAAAGCTGGATATAATAACTCATTAATTAGGGTGGATTTGCCTGAACCAGATACTCCTGTAATCGAGACTAATTTTCCTAAAGGAATCGTTACATCAATATTTCTTAGGTTATTCTGATGGCAATTTTTTAAAACTAAAGCGTTACCATTTCCCGCTCTTCTTTGGGGGGGAGTTTCAATAACTTTGCGTCCCGATAGGTAGGCTCCTGTTATCGATTTTTTTGACTTTAAAAGACTTTTAAAACTGCCTTGACAGATGATTTCTCCGCCATGAATCCCCGCTTTCGGACCGATATCGACCAAATAATCAGCTGCCCGAATCGTTTCTTCATCGTGTTCAACGACGATTAAAGTATTACCTAAATCTCGTAATCTTTGCAGGGTTTCTAACAGTTTACTATTATCTCTTTGGTGTAATCCGATGCTAGGTTCATCGAGAACGTATAATACTCCTGTTAATCCCGAACCAATTTGAGTAGCTAATCTAATTCGTTGGGATTCTCCCCCAGATAAAGTCATCGCTGGTCGATCAAGAGTAAGATAATCTAATCCCACATCGATTAAAAATTGTAGTCTCGCTTTGATTTCTTTGAGAGCTAATTCTCCAATTAATGCTTGTCTTGGGGTTAAATGACAATCATTAATTCTCTGCAAACAATCGCGAATCGGAACTCTAGTAAAATCCGTGACCGTATATTCTCCTAAACGTACCGATAAAGCTTCTGGTTTTAATCTTTTTCCCTGACAAACTTCACAGATTTGGTTAACAATATATTTCTCTAGTCTTTGTTTAATAACTTCCGAGGTGGTTTCTTGATAATTCCTATCTAAAATATTGATAACTCCCGCAAATTCTCGATAGTAACCGCGACCAGTATCGTAACGGTAATCATCTTCAAAATAGATCGGTTCTTTACTCCCATAGAGAATAATATCCTGCTGGGTTTTTGTTAGTTTTTGCCAAGGGGTTTGAATTTCAAAACCTAAAGCTTGCCCTAAACCGTAGAGGAGAGAAAGATAGTAGGAATTATCCTTATCTGACCAGGGGGCAATAGCAGAATATACTGGCTGTTTCGGGTCTGGAATGACTAAATCTGCCGAAAATTTCCGTAAACTGCCCAATCCGTGACAGTTGGGACAAGCACCGTAGGGAGAATTAAAAGAGAATAAACGGGGGGATAATTCCTCCATAACTGCCCCGTGTTCGGGACAGGCAAATTTTTCGGAAAAGACAATTTCTTTGGTAACTTCGGGATTATCTTCGTTATTCTCATCGAGAATTTCCACAATCGCTACACCGTCGGAATGCTTTAAACAAGTGGTTAAAGAATCCACTAATCTTTCCTGTAAACCCTCTTTTTTGATCAGGCGATCGATAACAATTTCAAGATCATGAAGATGTTTTTTATCTAACTCGATGCCCTCGGATAATTCTACTACCTTGCCGTCAATCCGCACCCGGGCAAAGCCTTGGGAGGCCAAACTAGAGATTAATTGCTTATGAGTGCCTTTTTTGCCGCGAATTACCGGGGCCAAGATTTGAAACCGGGTTTTATCGGCTAATTCCATCACTCGATCGCACATTTGATCGATAGTTTGGGGGGCAATATTGCGATCGCAATGGGGACAATGGGGTTCACCGGCACGACCGAACAATAAACGCAAGTAATCGTAAATTTCCGTAACAGTTCCCACACTAGAGCGGGGATTGTGGGAAGTGGATTTTTGGTCGATGGAAATAGCCGGACTTAAACCCTCGATCGCATCCACATCGGGTTTATCTAATTGTCCTAAAAATTGGCGCGCATAGGCGCTGAGGGACTCCACATAGCGGCGCTGTCCCTCGGCAAAAATAGTGTCGAAAGCGAGGGAAGATTTGCCCGACCCTGAAACTCCCGTAAAAACGATCAACTGATTGCGGGGTAATTCGAGATCAACATTTTTGAGATTGTGTTGTCGGGCGCCACGGATACGGATCGAGTCAGTTTGAGCCATCGGATGGTGCCAAGTAGTCCTTAACAATAATAGCTTTGACGAATGGATTTCAGCCACTAGAAAACCAGTCTTCTATCATATCAAAAGATTCTCGGGGTTAAACCGCCCGTTCGAGAAACTCGCGCATATCTTGCTCGGCCGCGGGACAACAGCTATGACTCGCTTCTTCTTCTAAATGAGCTAAAACTGGGCAATTAATTCGATAATCTGGTTCTTTTGACCGTTCTAGCTGCAATTCATACACTTGTTTTTCCAGTTGTTCAATGCGGTCCACCAGAGCGCGAATAGCCACCGCTTCCGAGTCGGGTAAATCACCGTGTTCGAGGGGTTGCACCCGCACTCCAGCGCGATAGATTAAACGACCGGGTACACCAACAACGGTACAATCGGCAGGAATATCTCGCAGCACCACAGAACCAGCGCCGACGCGAACGTTATTACCCAGATAAATATTACCTAAAACCTTAGCCCCGGCGCCGACGACCACATTTTCCCCTAGAGTCGGGTGACGTTTACCGCTTTCTTTCCCCGTCCCTCCTAAAGTAACTCCTTGATAGATAAGGGCATAATCACCGATAATGGCGGTCTCTCCGATGACAACTCCCATACCATGGTCGATAAAAACACCCTGACCAATTTGGGCGCCGGGGTGAATTTCGATACCGGTGAAAAAACGGGCAAGATGGGAAATTAAACGGGGAATAAAGGGAATCCCGATGTGATATAGCCAATGGGCGAAGCGATGGCACAGTAAAGCCTGTAATCCAGGATAACAAAATAGTACCTCTAACCAGTTGCGGGCAGCGGGGTCACGTTCAAAAATGATCTTGAAATCGGCTAGGAGAGTGGATAACACGAGTCTTGATTCCATATTGATCGAGCTTATACTAAACCATGTTATCACCCTGGTAAATGAGCCGTTCAACTAAAAAGCGATCGAGTCAGCTGTTTTCCTAGTTCGCTTTTACTGACCTTGGCCAAATTTTGAAGATATCCTTAATTTCTCTCTTGTTTAATCTTCCTTTAAGTACCTAAGCAAAATTAATTACACATATCTAACCCCCTCTTGCCTTTTGCCTCTTGCCTTTTGCCTATCTTTACTAGGAAATTAATTTTGCACGACTACTTAACTTGGGGCTGAAAAAATGCGATTGTTTGGCGTTTTCTTGCGGGTTTTCAGCTAAAAATATGATTCAGGCTATCGATCGTCACCATTGGAAATTTCTATTAACCTTGCTGTCAATTGCTGGCAGTATAAATATTGTTACTGAATCAGCCTCAGCTTTAAATATCACCCGATTAAGCAGTCTTGGCAATAGTACAAATGCTGCTAATAACTTCGGGGCAGAAATTCCCGCTTATGACTCCGCTAGTCGCAGATTATTCCTGACCGGTCCGAATAATCGTCTAGATATTGCCGATATCAGCAATCCCGCTAGTCCAATTCCCTTACCCTCGATCGATCTTAGCTCCTACGGTGCAGGGGTTAACAGCGTTGCCATCAAAAATGGTATCGTGGCCGTGGCTATGGAAGCTAGTACGATTACCAATAACGGCAGTGTGGTCTTTTTTAATACTAATGGTGTCTTTCAGAGTCAGGTGACTGTGGGCGCTTTACCAGATATGTTAACCTTTACTCCTGACGGTAATCGGGTTTTGGTCGCTAACGAGGGGGAAGCAGCTAATGGTGTCAATCCCGATGGTTCTATTAGTATTATTGACCTTAGTGCTGGTGTTCTCAATCCCACGGTCAACACTGCCACTTTTACCAGTTTTAATGGTCAAGAGAATGCTTTAAGAAATCAGGGAGTCCGCATTTTCCCCGGTCAAACGGTTTCCCAAGATGTGGAACCAGAATACATCACTGTTTCCGACGATGGAACCACTGCATGGGTAGCTTTACAGGAAAATAATGCTGTTGCCGTAGTCAATATTGTTAACGCTCAAGTCACCAGCATTTTACCCCTAGGAGCCAAAAATTTTAACGCACCGGGTAATGGTTTCGATCCTAGCGATCGAGATGGGGTAGTATTTGGAGGAGCGACTAATTCCCCAGCAGTCAGAATTAATAATTGGCCGGTTTTTGGCTTATACCAACCAGATACGATCGCTACCTTCACCATCGCCGGACAAACCTATTTAATTACTGCCAATGAAGGGGATACTAGAGATGAGGCCGGACGAGTTTCTACTCTAACCTTAGACCCCAATGTTTTCCCTAATGCGGCCGACTTGCAATTAGCCCGAAATCTTGGCCGTTTGGATGTTTCTACTATCGACGGACTTAACGCCCAAGGTGAGTATAGCCAACTTTTTGCCTATGGTGGTCGTTCTTTTTCGATTTGGAATGTCACTAATGGACTGTCCCAAGTCTTCGATAGTGGCGATGATTTTGAACAAATTCTAGCGGCTTTTTCGGCAACTCCCCTAACTCCTAGTATCTTTAATTCTCAAGGCGATCCTAGCAGTTTCGATGGTCGTAGCGATAATAAGGGGCCAGAACCGGAAGGGTTAGCATTGGGAACTGTGGGTAATCGTCTCTATAGTTTTATTGGTTTAGAACGGGCCGGCGGTTTTATGGTTTATGATATCACCGATCCCAATAATCCTTTCTTTACTGATTATATCAACGATTGGCAATTAGGCGATATCTCTCCCGAAGGATTATTATTTATTCCCGCTGCTGATAGTCCCAATGGTACTCCCCTGTTAATTGTGGCCAATGAAGTGAGTCGTAATGTAGCGATTTATTCCGTTGAACCTGTCCCAGAACCTAGCGCAGTTTTAGGATTGCTAACCCTCGGATTAGCTGGTTATAGTTTGAAAAAAAGAGGCAATTGCTAATCACATCCCGTAAAATGGTAGTGCCTCCGACCAATGGGGGCGTTTTCCCGTTTGCCAGTCCAAATAGGCTAAATCGAGGATATCGGGGGCATTTATGCCTAAATAACTGGGTGTAGCTAATCTTTGATAGGAAATGGTTAAGTTTCCTAATATCTGCTGCCATTGTTCCAAAGTCATCAGGCTATCAGCTAAATATACCCGATTACCCTGATAGATGCCCACATACAATTGTCCTCTAGTAGCGGGCATTTCTAGGGCTAGATAGGTATCGAGGGGGTAAAAATCCCGTTGTGACCAAGCAAAGGCCGCTAAACTGGAGACGGTAAAAATCGGTAGCTGTAATTGTTGTGCTAGGGTTCTAGCAGTGACTATACCGATGCGGGTACTGGTAAAGCTCCCTGGCCCCTTAGCAGTGGCTAGAAAGGCTAAATCAGACCATTTTTGCGGGGCTAGGAACTTTTTTAGATAGGGATGGAATAGGTTCGATAAGTCCCTGTCTAAGTCCCAAGTTTGTTGACGACTATCATCGCTGAAATTAGAGAGAGCCAGTCCTAGTTGGGGACTGCTGGTATGCAAAGCTAATCCATAGACAGGGGAAGACAAGTCAATCTTTATCAGTAAGTTTTTATGGGTCGCCTGGGATTCGAACCCAAGACCAATCGGTTAAAAGCCGAGTGCTCTACCGCTGAGCTAGCGACCCGTTTCGTGTTCTGCACACGATTTATCAATATAACATCTTATTTGGGCTAAGTCAAGGGGTAATTTAAATTTGATTGACTCGCATTTCCACGATCGCCTCGCGGCTGCTCTGGGGTTCTAAGTAGGTCAAATGTTCGCCTGTGTTGAGGGCGTTGCGGGGAGCGCTCCAGGGTTCGAGACAGATATAATTTTTATCTTTCAGGGTCCAAAAAACTATAGTTGTATAGAGATCGTCGTAACCGATAACAATTTGACGTTGATGATAGGAATCGCTAAAACTACTTTGATGGCGAGTAATTTGCAGAAAAGCGGCATCAATTTCTTCGAGATTAAAGTCAAAGTTGCCGGAGTAGGAATGGAGGGTTTTCGTGCTTTGGTCGAGGTATTGGGAGGAGGGAATATCAAAGGATAATCGGGTTTTATCTGTCACTTTAAAATAGGGATGAAACCCGATAGAAAAGGGCATTTTTTCGGGGGAAAGATTAATTACTTTTTGGTGAATTTTGAGGCTGTTTCCTTGCAATTGATAGGTAAAGATTAATTTAAAATCAAAAGGATAGACTTGACGAGTGCCTTCATTACTGTTTAATTCTAGGGTTAAACTAGCGGCAGTTTCGCTGCTTTGTTTGCTCACTTGCCAGGGTAAATCACGAGCAAATCCGTGTTGTTTCAGGGTATAGTTTCGGCCTTGGTGTTGATAGCTATTATCGGGTAAGTTGCCACAGATAGGAAATAAAATCGGTACTCCTCCGCGGACGCTGAGGTTAGGATCTTTGAATCTTTCTGTGTCCAGATAGAAAATATCTTCTCCGCAAATTTGCCAACGGGTGATGATTCCTCCTCTAGCGGGAACCACTTCCAGATAAGCGTCAGCTTCTTCATCCTTGAGACAATAGGTAAGGTATTGATTTTGGTTTTGAGTGATAGTAAAGGTCATATCAGTTATCAGTTATCAGTTATCAGTTACCAGTTATCAGTTATCAGTTATCAGTTATCAGTCATCAGTTATCAGTGAATATCATCGGTCTTCGGTAGCTTGAAAGCTGAGATAAACTAGCTTGAGATGAAAATTTGGGTAAGAAAATAGGCAATGGTGGCACTACCAATCGGTACAGTGAGATTATCTATACCTAGTTTCGAGAAAGTTTCTAGAATAGTAGCTCCGATCGCCGTTAATAAAGATACTAGAATAATTGACGGATTAATGCCATTAATAAAAGATAAAATAATCAAGCTGACTAAAAAGCTGATTCCCAACATAGTCAGGGAACCTTCCCAACTTTTGCCACTGCCGAAAATTTTGTAGGGATGTTGACCGAAATTTTGTCCGACTAGGGCTGCTAATCCGTCTCCTAAAGCCATAATTAAAATACCCATGGCTGCGTATTCGGGGTGAGAAATTGGCCAAAAATAAGCCACGAGAACACCGATACTAACAGCATAAAAAAAAGTTCCCCAACTGCGGCGGCCAACACTATTAAGACTGGGTAAAATGGGGAAAAAATAGGATAGGATAGCGATAGTTGCCGCTAGGATAGCGGCGCTTATTCCCACCCAAGCGGGGATATTTAACCACCAAGCAAAAAGGATAACGTTTCCTGTGCCAATGTGGACAACTTTGCGGGTAATTTCGCCATCGGTACTGAAAACACTTTTTAATTTTTCAGCGATCAGAATCAGAACAGCTAGGTAACAGGCGACTAAACCGATCGAAAATAGGAGAGAGTGGGATAGTTCCACGTGGCAAAAGCGAAAATTGACTATCTATTTAGTTTAGGCGATCGAGGTGACATTGATGAAAGGAATTTTTATTGGTTTAATTAAGGGATATCGACGGTTTATTTCGCCGCTATTTCCCCCTTCCTGTCGTTTTCAACCCACCTGTTCCCAGTATGCCATAGAAGCGATTGATCGCTTTGGTGTGCTGCGGGGTTCTTGGTTAGCAATTAAGCGCCTTCTCCGTTGTCATCCCTTTCACCCCGGAGGTTACGATCCTGTGCCTCCCTGTAGCCACAAGCACGATTAAAAGGCAAAAATCCTGCCTATTTTCTTTGGGGAAAACGCTCGATATCGGCGATACCATAAAAGATAATCTGTTTATCTTTTAAACGTAGTCGATCGACCCTTAATTGAGTACCATCGAGAGCAAATTTATCCAAATCCATGAGGTTGTTAACATGGCTGATTAAAGCTTCTCCTAAAGCTTTCGATCTTTCGTCCCCTTGGTAAACCACATCAACAAATTGAATTTTTCGCCGTTCTTCCACAACCACAGCAGTGGTCATTTCTAGCAGAATTGGTTCTTCTTCTGCCAATTTAATTAGACTTTTCAGAGTTAAAGTTTTATCGTCATTGAGAATTAATTCTGTATTCTGACAGTGAATTGATTTACCTTCGCACTCTAATCTTTGCAGTTTTTCGACAATAAAAGGTGTATTAAAAGAGGTGGTTAAGTCTTCTTCCGTTAAAACTACCCGCAAAGTGGCGCGCGTCGGTTGACGGAGTTTCACCTGTCCAGTAAAAATGGCACTAAAATCGATCGCCACCGCTTGCACATACAATTCCATGGCTTCGATGCGTAGGCCATTGTACATGAGCATCGACTGACCGATAAAGTCAAAACCGTCGATACTGCCTTGCAGTAATTTGGCTACGGGTTCGGCGCGGACAGTGGCTGTCAGCTTGCCTGTGCGTTTGAATAATGCAGCGATCGCAGCACTCACCACTTTACTGATGAGTTGATCGCCGCTCTGATTGGGAAAAGGTAAGCTACCAAACACGCCTGCTGTCATATCTCTCATAAGTGGAACTGCAACGATCTTAACATTATTTAAAGTTTCTTTACATATCGTTTTATTAATCAGGATGATAAGCAATCTGTATGATTCTGTAGAGGTTATAAATTTTTAGCGGTCTATCCCGTGCTAGGGGATAGGATAGAAAAGTGCTACTATCCCAGTGATATAGCGTTTTTCACTTAGAAAATCGGGGTTAAAAACGTGGTTGCCATTTCAGATCAACAACCGTTAGCCGCTACCCATAACCACAGCGATCGAGTGGCGGTATTATTGATGGGATACGGGGAAGTGGAGAGTTACGAGGACTTCGCCAACTATAATGAACAGGCCTTAAATTTGCTGACGGCTAAGTTCGCTCCTGTGCCGACTTGGGTTTATCCTCCCCTAGCGAAATTATTGGCTATATTTGACCTACACGAATGGCAGCACCAGCATAATCACTTTATTTCCCCCCATAACCACATTTTTGAGCATCAAAGACAGGAAATCGAGCGCAATTTACAGGCAAAATGGGGTAATCGGGTGGAGGTATTCAAAGCGTTTAACTTCTGTGCGCCTTTTTTACCAGCACAAGTATTAACGGAAATCCGCGAAGGGGGATTCGAGAAAATTTTGATCTATCCTCTCCTCGTGGTTGATTCTATCTTTACCAGTGGCATTGCGATCGAACAGGTTAACAAAGCTTTAGCTCAAGGACAAACGGGGGAACATTGGGTTAAAGGATTGCGCTATATTCCCTCGTTTTATAACCAACCCGCTTATATAGATCTAATGGCGCGGTTAGTGGAGGAAAAAATCGCTGCTGAGGTAGCTAGTAGCTGTCTTCCCTCGCAAATTGGCATTATTTTGATGAATCACGGTTGTCCCCACGAAGCTAAGGGATTTACGTCGGGAATCGATGAAAGTCAAGCTTTATACGAGTTAGTCCGGGAAAAATTAATCTATCGTTATCCCTTGATTTCTGTGGGTTGGTTAAACCACCAAACCCCTTTAATTAAATGGACGCAACCGAATGCAGAATTAGCGGCGAGGAATTTAATCGAATTAGGGGCAAAAGCCTTAATTTTTATGCCAATTGGCTTTGCTACGGAAAATCACGAAACTTTACTAGATGTGGAGCATATTATCGAAGCTTTACGCCGCAAACACGACCAAGTTAATTATGTGCAGATGGCCTGTGTCAACGATAACCCCGAATTTTGCCGGATGGCTGCCGATTGGGCCCGGGAACATATCGAAGCTTTGCTATCACAAGAGGCTTTATCTGTCAATAGTTCGGTAACAATTCCTCACATTCATTCCGATCACCATCATCACCACGGACACCACCACCATCATTAAGTTTGGACGGCGAAAATTAGTCATACCACTTGTCACTTTTGGAAGTATGATCTATAATTGTGCTTCCGTGGGTACGTAGCTCAATGGATAGAGCATCCGCCTTCTAAGCGGACGGTTGTAGGTTCGATCCCTACCGTACCCGTTATGATGGTAGTGTAGGTCTTGATCTAGAAAGTCCCTTTACAGGTTCTGGCAAGACAGGAAATAGTGGAGCAACGAATAGCGCATGGATTCTTAATTCTAATAGTGGGTTGGGAGCCAATTCCCTTCGATTCTATGGAATGCCCTCAGTCCTTACTGTCCCTGGTTCGCCAGTCAGTGTCCCCGAACCCTCTAGCCTTCTTAGTTTTATCACCCTAGGCGGCTTAATGCTAGGGGGTGCTGTTAGGCTTACTGGGGGCGGCAGTGACACTTAATACCAAATCCGTTGAGTATAGGATACATTAGATATCAGGACAGGCAAAAGGCAAGAGGCAAAAGGCAAAAGAGGGAATAGATAATCAGTTTGGCTCTACCGAACCTGTCATGTAAAACTATTAACAACTTATGCTTGTAAAGCTTGTATAGTAAAGCTTTGAGTTTTTGTTAGATTGATATTTATCAACTTTAGAGCATTGCTGGACAGAGAGGGAGCTTGGGGAATTTTCTACATTGTAAGTTCGGAAGAACCATCAGTTTTTAATAACCAGATTTAGTATAAGAAGACGGGTTTCTTTGAGAAACCCGTTTTCTGGAAGGGAGAGGAGGTGCGGGTTTCCTCTCTCTTTTTTTGGGGAGGTTTTTTGATACCTTGGAGAAGTCAGTCCCGACGAAAAAATTCTCACCCCCAGAGATGAAAGAGGTTTCCTTCCCTACACCCCACACCCTCTTTCAAGTCAGATACTACACTTCATCAGGGTTAATTCCAAGCGCTCTGAGCCTTTCAGCCAGCCGGATGGTTTTTTGTTCCGCCTCTTGTTTAGCCAGCCGTTCTTGAGTAGCGATCGCCTCTGCGTTCATCGCTCTTTCCTCAGCCGTTAGATAGCGATTTCCTGACTGGTCATACCAGTATAACCATTCCCGATACCAAGCAATATGTTCTCCTTTTTCGTAACCCAGCGCCAAGCCAATTTCAGGCAACCAAACTCGATTATTCTCACTTTCTAGAAGTTCATATTTTCCTGATATTAATTTATATACTTCTAATCTTTGTCGGTTTTTAAATCTTCCCCTTCTGCCACTGAAAGGATTGTATATTACATAATACAGAATCCCCAGGCTTTGATAATTTAGAAATTTTTCCTCATATTCACTATTATACTTCTCGGAAATTACCTCTAAAAACAAAATTGGTAATATATATTTTTCTCCCCACAAAACATAGCTTAACCGACCTCTTTCTCCCGTATCATGGTTGACTCCAACTGCTAAGAAACCGTCGGGGACAAAAGCTGGTTCGTCTGGGTTGTAATAAACAGCCATATCTACCCCAAAATACCAATCATCTCGACCAGACCAAATTAAGGATAATAAATTTAGCAGCAGATTGGGAAGATCATTCTGTAACTGATTGTCCACTGGAGTTTCATCGGAAGAGGGCAATTCTCCAGCGCTGGGAAGAGGGCGATTTTTGTTATAGGTGAGATTAACCATAGCTCCTGCAAGCGTGGTGTTTAATTACTGGTAATTCTAACAGAAAATTACGGTTTTACATTTCGCTGTTTTTGTGCAGTTTCTCAAAGCACTTTATCAAAACTTGGCTCAAGGTTTTCTTTAATTTCATCAACCTGATTAATTTCTTGGTTAGGAGGGTAAATTCAGCAGTTACCCCTAGGAGTTGCTTTAATGGTACTCACTACTCTCAAAGGAACCCAAGCAGCGGAAGAAGCTTGCTCTGCGGCTCCTTTCCCGTCACCTCGGTGAAGTGACCACTGAAATGCGATCGCAAATTCCATCTCTCTCAATTAATCAACTGGAAGCTTTAGGAGAAGCCTTGTTAGATTTTACCAAACCCGAAGATTTGGAGGAATGTTTGCGATCGCATCTTTAGGTGAACCTGCTGTTAAAACTATTTGGTGGAGACTGGGAGGGTGACGTGATATCAGCCAGACTTGGAAACTATCTGATCAAAATAGTTCCCCCATAGAACCCCCTTGAGCCAAATTGCACACTTTTCTCTCTTTGTCAAATTTTATGTTAACAAAGATGTGACTGATGGATAGGGGGAGAAGGGGAAAATCCAATCTAAGATTAACCCTGCACCATCACAGAGGCAGCCGCAGCCACACCAGCGCCGGGGGTAACACTTTCGACACCTAACTCGATTAAAGTCGCTTCAATGGCAGCGATAACCGTGAGGATATCCCTCTCACTGGCAAAACCTAAATGACCGATACGGAAGATTTTACCCTTGAGATGATCCTGACCACCAGCGAGAGCGATGTCGAACTTTTTATTGAGAGTCGAACGAATTTTTTCCGCATCCACCAGAGTGGGGGCCACCGCAGTAATCGCCGTGGAAGCCCAGGAATCCGCCGCGTAGAGGGGCAAATCCAGGGCGCGCATACCTGCCCGCGTCATCTGCGTTAAGCGTTGGTGACGGGCGAAAATTGCCGCTAATCCCTCTCTTCTCATCATTTGCAGAGAAGCTTGTAAACCGTACATCAGGTTAACTGGAGGGGTAAAGGGGGAACTATCCTCATCGGTGGCTTTTTTGTATTTGCCCAAATCTAGATAAAAACGGGGCAGTTTGGCGGTTTCGTAGGCTTTCCAAGCTTTTTGACTTACGGAAACAAAACCTAAACCGGGAGGAATCATATAACCTTTCTGGGAACCAGAACCGACCACATCTAAACCCCATTCATCGATGGGAATATGATAAGCTCCTAAACTGGTGACAGCATCGACGATAATTAAAGCTTCCCCGTGGTCTTTTACCGCTTTGTTAATGCTTTCCAAGTCATTGAGAACCCCGGTGGAAGTTTCTGAATGGGTGATAATTACCGCTTTGATGGCTTTTTCCTTGTCTTCGGTCAGTTTAGCGGTGAATGCTTCTGGATCTAGGGGTTTACCCCATTCTGCCTTAACTACATCCACATTTAAGCCGTAGGCTTTCGCCACTTTCGCCCAACGTTCCCCAAATTTACCATTATCCCCCACCAAAACTCGATCGCCGGGGCTGAGAAAATTAATAATTCCCGCTTCCATGACACCGGTTCCCGAAGCGGTTAACATTAAAACATCGCCACTGGTTTGATGCAACCATTTAAGATTTTCGGTTAATTCGGCGATTACCTTGCTAAAAGCACCCGTCCGATGACCTATCGGTGCTTTAGCCATAGCCAATAATACCGCTTCCGGCACTGGTGTGGGGCCGGGAATCATCAACATATTTTTATTTTCCATGGTTCGTCCTCTCTCGTTGGGCCATATTTAACAAAGATAAAAAACCAAATCTCGATCGCATCAATTCTGAGGGGATGATTTAAGATTCGGCAAACTCTGATTATATCCCGGCAGATAGCCTTGTCAGTTATCAGTGATCAGTAGTCGGGAATCAGGATTCAGGAGATAGGGTGATAGGGAATTGGGGTGATAGGGTGATGAGACAGCTTCCCCATCTCCCCAATTCCCCACTTCATAATTCATAATTTATAATTCATAATTCCCTCTCCCCACTTCCTAACTCCTATTCCCGATTTTCAAACAATTTCTGGATACCGACGGCAGCATCAGGCAGTTTTACCAAAGATTCGCCAATTAGAACCGCATTTGCTCCCGCTTGCTTCACTTTCGCCAGATCTGCGGCTGTGTGTAATCCCGATTCGCTGACGATTAGAATACCTTTTTCTCGCACCTTTTCGCCTCTGGCTTCTAGTAATTGGCGAGTATTGTCTAAATCGACTGTAAATGTCTCTAAATTGCGGTTATTGATGCCGATTAGTTCGATTCCCTCAATGGCTAACACTCGATCGAATTCGGCCAGACTATGCACCTCTACCAAAGCTGTCATCCCTAAACCCTTGACAATTTTGACAAAATATGCTAGGTCTTGATCGCTTAAAATAGCGGCAATTAAAAGGACGGCATCGGCTCCTTTAGAGCGAGCGTAGTAGATTTGATAGGGATAAAGGATAAATTCTTTGCATAATAGGGGTAAAGATACCGCTTGCCGGACGAGGCTAAGATTTTCGTAACTACCTTGAAAAAATTTACTATCGGTTAAAACCGATAAACAAGTGGCTCCTCCCTGTTCATAGGTACGGGCGATCGCTACAGGATCAAAATCTTCGCGGATGACTCCCTTGCTAGGAGAAGCTTTTTTCACTTCGGCAATCAAAGCGGGTTGGGTTTTACCCTGTTTTAAGGCGGCTAAAAAGTCGCAAGGTGGCGCAGTATTAGCTATTTTTTTGCGTAATTCTAATAAAGGCAACCTTTCACGCAATTTATCGACTTCGATCTCCTTATGCCAAACGATTTCTTCTAAAATATTTTGTGGTTGTGCCTCTGGCACTTTCACCACATAACTCAAACTCTCAACTTTAACGGCAGGATTGGGGTGTTTTCTTCGGATCTGCATTTTTTCACTGTCCAGAGCTTAACAGTGATTAGTGTAACAGTGATTAGTTATCGGGAATTGAAATAGAGACGGGGAAAACCACGTCTCTACAGACATTTATCTATACTTGTGTGGATATTGCCAATCTTCACCGAAAGGCTATTGCATAGCTTCGATCGAACGTTCTAAAATTTGGTCTTGACGTTTTTCTTCTTCTTGGCGATTTTCAGTTAATAAAACCCGCGCTTTCGCAGTTTCTGCCTCTCCTTCCCCTAAAAGCTCCTCTGTACGAGTTAAGACATTTTCTTCGAGCATTCCTTCTGCTTGTCGTTCTTGGGTTAAATTGAGACGAGCTTTTTCTTGAATATTCATAAATTTATCCTTGCCACAGGTGCGATCAACTTCTACCTTCAGTCTGACACAAATTTGCTATTCCGTATCATTAACTACAGAAAAATTTAGAATCTTACTGGCGAAACTGAGATTTAGGTATTTGTTCTCATTCCTTAAATAGACAGGGATCGATCGACCTCAAGCTATACAATAAAACCTATGGAACAATTCCCCAGCTTAATCAAGCTTGTATATCGGGGTAATAATACTAAATCCGTTGAGTAACGCACAGAAAACGGGTTTCTCGGAGAAACCCGTTTTCTACTCATGCACTCATGAAAAACGGAGAATAAATAATCAGTTTTTAATAACTGGATTTAGTATAATTATCGATTGCCTAAACCAAGAGATTTCTTGACAGTATCCGATTCTATCGTAATATCCTATTTGCACAGCTTATGACCAAAGGTAATTTAAACGATCTCATCCGTACAGAAGCTAATAAAGAGGTAGAATCCCAAACCTCTCCTTCTCCCAAACGTCCGAAGGAAACTAACACCACCCTACAGGCAAAAATTAACGACTTAACAACAGAGTTAGAAAAAACCGAGAAAAATCAGCAAACTCTCCAAGAAAAGGTTATTTCTCTGGAAAAAGAACTTCAAGAACATCTAGAACTATCTGTCAGTTTACAGCAGTTACAACAACAGACTGAGCATTTAGAATCTGTCCTCTCGGAAAAAACTACTTTGGTGGCACAATTATCGAGTCAATTAAGTAAGACAGAAACAGAACTGACTGAGAAAAAACAGTTAATTGAAAAACTATCGAGTCAATTAAGTAAAACAGAAACAGAACTAACTGAGAAAAAACAGTTAATTGAAAAATTATATAATCAAATTAAAACCCTAGAAAATAGTCCCCCCCCCTCCCCTGAACCCTCACCAATTACCAAACCTGTGGCGAAGAAACCCAGTCTTTATAACTTTGAAATGGCAACTTTAGCCCGTTATATTGCCCCCAATCCTACCCCCACAGAGTTAACGGATTCCGAAATCGGTTGGTTCGATTAATTATGGCTAGTAAAAATCAAGAACAACAACATCCACAGGAAAGACTAGATCGCCTGATTGTTGATCAGCTGCTGCAATCAGAACCCAATGATTTAAACTTAGCTGAATGCGCTCGTTTACGCATACGTTATCAAAACTTTCCGGGAGCAAGAGAAATCCAAAGAGATTTAGATTTAATCTTAGAAAAATGGCAGTTAGATGAAGCCAGTTTATGGGCAAAAACTCGACAACTGCACAGTCACGGACAAGTGTATCAAATTCGCCAAAGCGAGGAGCAACAGGATTGGAGTTAAATTAAGCTATAGGCTTGAAAAAAACACTTCTTCCCTTTCACCTTATCTCAGAAAATAATATTATTGTAGGGGCGAATTGCATTCGCCCTCTTTTAATAACTGCTGCTGTTCACCTACCTATATGTGAGAGAAAGTCACAAATAGGAGATGCACCAAAAATAAAACCTATAATTTGATTTTATCTAATAATCTCTGCAACGGATTTTTGGGTTTACTTGCTGGCGGATCTGCGGGGGGATTAGGATCATCTAGATAACGATAATATTTCCAGATATCCCAGTAAGGACATCCCGGTTCAATACGAATTCCTGCCCAATGTAAATATTTTAAGGGCTGATTTAATCTCGGATCGATTAAGATATTCCCCTGAGGTTGAAAATGAGAACTTCCCGCCCAATTTCCCGCTTGACAACCCGGGGCGCGGATAATATTAAATCGATTGGGAACTCGTTTGAGAATGGTATAATTAATAATCGGTTGATCGGAGGTTTTTTGAGAAAAATCAAAATATTCTGGATGAGCGGCACATTCTTGAAAAGCACCATATAATTCCTGTTCTGAGAACAGATTCTTTTTACTAGCCCAAAAACCACCGTTAAACATCCCGGTTAGATCATTTTCTGTGAAGATTCCCTGTTCTAAAACAATCGGATTAAAGACATCAGTAATCCCTTTTTTGTGTTGGTAATCACAGCAGAGAAAATCGTAGGTATCGAGGAAATTTAGATTATCTATTATTTTTTCAAAAACTACGATATCGGTATCGATATAAAGAAATTGATCTAGTTCTCCAAACCAACACACCTGCTTGCGAAATTGATTGGGACGAGCAAAGAATTTTTCTCCGAAAATATCATAGATTTTTTGTGCTAATTCTTCCACTAATTGCAGATCGGGATAGAGAATAACGCCATATTTTTCTGCTAATAAATCGGCAATTTTTTGATAATTATTGTCGTAGGGAATCAAGATGACAGGAGAATCGGGATCGTACAAACGAATACTATTCATTAATGCGATCGCTTGCTCAATAACTCGATCGTTAGCGGTAATGTAAATCCCTCGCTTCATAAATATCCTCGGGGTAAGAGTTAGAAATAATTATATAGCAGTTATCTTAATGGTGAAGTAGAAAGTTTTCCTTTTGGGGAGTCAGCCATCAGACTTCGGCGTGAGCTTTTGTCGAACGCTTTTTTCTCCCGATATCCCTGTTCACTGATAACTGATCACTGATAACTGATAACTGATAACTGATAACTGATAACTGAATAGCTGATCAGTCTTTCTCTGTCAATTCTTAAAGTTGGTGCGTTTTATTTTTGAATTGGCGAATAATTAAGGAAAGCTTACTGCTACTTAAACAGTTTTTTCTTAAGTTTAGCCAGAGAACTCTGCATCCATAATTTTTTAAGTCGCAGGGGTTCTAAACCTTCTATATCAGCCGGATAGCGTTTTTTAATATCAAAGAAATCATTAATTTCTCTTAAAATTGTTTCAAAACGTGGTAGTAATTTTTCGGTATGATAATCATCGAGAAAATTAGCCGGTAAAGAATTGACGGGAAAATTACGGGCATAATTAAGAATACGTTCCAGATCGTATTGAGTGGAATAGGCCCCGATTTTTTGACAATTGAAACCGGGATCGAGATAATCGGCTAGGGCGCTATTGACGCTAGAAAATACCGTACAACCACAGGCTAAAGCTTCCAGGGGCGGTAAGCCAAAACCCTCCGTTAAACCGTTTACAGCCCAATATTCAGCCGAATCGTAGAGATAAACCCGACTGCGATTGAATAATCCCACTAAATCCTCCACATAGCTATCTAAAACCTTAACGCGACAGTGGGGACGGAGGGCGGGAACTAGACGATTGAGAAGATACTTTGAGGATTTGCGCCCCTGTACTAGGACATCGATATCCCTTTCTAAGCCTAAATTGAGAAATTCCGAGCCGATTTGATTAGGAAGATAGTAAATCAAAGCATTAGGAGCTTTTTCTCCCCAATAACCCATAGTATTACGGCTAACGGTGATAATTGGTATTTGGGAGGGTAAACGGAAGCCGTAACCTGTACTATGGGCATGATAAATGATATTATGCGATCGCAATCTTGTCACCAATTTAGGAACATCAAAACCCCAGCTAACCACAAAAATACTGTCATCGGAGCTTATTTTCACAAGTATATCCTCTAAAAAAGGATAATTTAACTCTTTTTGACGATAAGTCACAATCTGAGCGCTACAAATTTGACTAGCCAAATTGACGGTTTTCATTTCTGCCCACAGTCCACCCCCACCAAAGGGAGAAGTAGTACCGGGCAAGAGAAAATAGAGGTTTCTCATCAGGATAATAGAAGTTTTGGTTAAGCGGTAGTTTGGAGACTTGGCTATTCTATACTTAATTATTAAGGTGTGAGGTATCTAAAAGCAATAGTCGATCGAGCATAGATATTATTAAATTATGTTTGCCACTGATAAATACTTAGAATTATTAAAGCAATACCCTCCTCGTCCTATTCACAATGAGGAAGACTTAGAAATGATGCAGGAGGTTATTAATCGCCTTTTAGACAAACCCCAATTAACGGTAGAAGAAAGGGAATATCTAAATGTTTTAGGGTCTTTAATTTATGAGTATGAGGAAAATCAAGAGCCAATACCTGATATTTATGGAATTGAATTGTTGAAATTCATATTAGAGGAAAGAAACCTACAAAAGCAAGATTTGCTATCTATCTTTGGCTAGTGGGGAGATAGGGAGGCCACTTCGTGCGCGTTGCGAGGGAGAATAAATAAAAGCTGTGTACTGGAAACAACACACCATGCTGATCAAGGATTTATGCGATCACCTGACGGAGTGATAATAGATAACACATCATTGGAGCGGACAGATGTGATATTTTGGGTTTGAATTGAGCATTAGAGGCGATCTCCTGCCGATCAATTCAGCCGTTAGCTTGCAGTAACGAACCTATGAAAATTGAGGATTTTGGCAATGTTCAGTTATCTTAAAGGCTTTTTAGTTAGCCATGCTTCGAAGCTAATTCTATCTTTGTTGGTCGGAGTACCAGTGATCACAACTGTGAGTATCATTATATCCAATCAAATCGCCAAAAAAGAACCTATAGATTTGCAACCCGAAGAAGTAGTACGCAGACTACAAGAAGATTATCCGGGTTGGCAAGATAAACTTTTTGCCTGTCCTTGTACTGAAGACGAGATTATTCAACAAAGGAAGATTAACGCAAAATCCTATCCATTGACACCATCAAATGCAGCCGAGCGTCAACTTGAAATGTCTTATCATCCAGGAGCTAAAGGTTTTTATCGTTCTGCTGCTCCTGACGAATATCGACCGGAAGGAAGGAACGATTTATACCCATTAAGGCCAGGTCAGCAATGTACTTACGATGAGAATGGTAGATTAATCACCCATGGACCAGCAGCCGGAACACCCGATGCCTATGGTTCCAATGCGACGGATTCCTATTTCTTTACGTCTATAGGTAAAGGTAAGATAAGTGGATTGCACAGAACATGGGATGTGGACACTTATAAAAAGTTGGGATGGCGAGAGTATCACAAAATTTGGAAGCCGAACAACGGTAATAGCTGCCTATTCAATCCTTCGCCAGAAAATGTACGCTCATTAGACAAACAAATTGCCCAAGCTGAGTTTGGAATTCCTCGGTTATTAAGCGAAGGAGTTTTAGTTACTAATATTAGACTTTTTAGAGAAGATATTAAAGATCTCCTAGATGGCTCTCCAAGACCATTATATGAAGTTATATACGAATCAGGAAGTAAAGATAATGTAAAGAGAAAGTGGAGAAGATGGGTTCAATGTTCAAATAATAATCCCTGGATAGCTTATTCTCTTAATGATTACGATAACTTAAAAGAATCGCAAAATTCTCTTATAATGATTCTCAATCTTTCTCCTGGTAACTTCCCTAGCTATGTTAGCGATTATCGTTTATATTGGGCTATTTGCCATAATGAGTGGAATGTCTCCCAATCTTTCATGGAATTTGAATATAAAAAGTATGGATATTCACCTCAATTAGAGTTCAATGCAAGACCAATTTCTGAAGCAGAATTTTTGGAGGCTTTATATGGTGATCGTTCTTTATAACCCCTGACCTTAACCTCTTGTCTGACGAATTAGTGTGATCGCCGATCTTGTATTACCGAACTAATTGCCAGCATAACCTATTGAATCATCGATGGCTATTGTCTTATAATGCTGGTCAGTGGATTACACTTTTACACTTGGGAGCATCTCACCTTTGTAACCCCTAAATCAGGTTTTATGTCAAGCTATTTTGAAAGCGTTGCTAGAAACCAGTTTTAGGGACAAGTATAATTACTCACTTGCATAAATGAGATGCTCCCATTACACTTTACACTTTGCTAATTCACCCCACTGGACTGAACATTTACCAAAGTTGCATCAATGAACCAGCAAATACACTTAAAACCACAATTTGTTCTTGGAGCCGCTTCAATGGCTAGTGGTGCAGCTTTAGTGGTTTCAGTTATAACTGACGCATCTCTGGCAACGATACTTATTTATTTAGGAGCTTTTGCTGGGTTTTTAGCTGTTTCAAAATGGCTACGTTCCTCGCATACTGAACGTAAGATCATTCGAGCTAAAGCTATAACTGGTATGTCCGCCGGTGTTATTGCTACAGGTGCTTATGATCTATCAAGACTATTAATTGTCAAATCATTCAATATTCCCCTCAATCCATTTAAGGCAATTCCTGTCTTTGGACAGCTAATTATAGGTGCTAATTCTTCTGAATCTGCTGTCTTAATTTGGGGAATTTTATATCATCTACTCAATGGAATCTTATTTGCAGTAGCCTACTGTTTTTTATTTGGTAATCGAAACTGGAAGTGGGGCATTGCCTGGGCAATGTGCCTTGAAATTGCTATGTTCAGTATTTATCCATCTTGGCTTCACTTACAAGCGGTGATGCAAGAATTTACTATTGTTTCAATTTCTGGACATTTGGTATATGGCTCTGTTTTAGGTTTATTCTGCAATAGGTTCTTAAAAATTAATATTGGGGGAAGTTATGGAAACTAAGTTAATTAATTTTTGGTGGCGTGATTTACCTCTAGCAGCTAGTAGAGTTTCTGGATTTCTGTCTGTTATTCTAGCTGATGGAATCTACCTGACACACTGGTCAAAAGTTGCCGCTTATGCCCCTGTTATCTCACTTGTGTTAGGTTTACTAATAGGTTGGTTTCATTTTGCTCCTGGGGAAACTTTTACCTTTTCGATTGCTGTGATGGCACTTTTGATGGCAATCAGCAGTTTTGGAACTGGACTTGGAAGCCATCTTCTTGTCGGTTATGCCTTCGGTGATTTTTTTCTGTTTCAACACCCAAAAATAGGCAATATATTTCAGACTTTTTTTGTCGTTCAGATTCCTTTGCTACTCTCTTATGCTCTTTTATCGATTCTCTTAATATCAATACCCCTAACAAGTCAAGGGTTACGTTTGCAAACAGTTCCTCGTCTCAAGACTTTAGGAACAATTGGCTTAGTCACAGAGGGATTACTCCAAGCATTAATACAAAGTACCCTCGTATTTGTCTGGACACAGGCAGTACCGATATTGATTCGTCCGGTATATACATGGCAAGGTATTACACCACCGGTAGCGGCAATTCAACCTCTTCAATATAATGGGCAAATGTTAGCTTTATTGGCAGGAATATTAGGTGCTGTGAGAATTTTCTTGGAGTTCAAAAGTTCATCAGATTCCCAAGTAAAGGAGCGAGGGGAAAAACTTCGAGAGGTTCTCCTCAGTAGGAAGATGCCTAATAATTCTCTACCCCCTGTAATTGGAGTATTTATCAAAGCTATTTGTTCTACTGCAATGCTTTCAGGAATGTTATCTAACTGGTTTGAGGCAATCATTCTAGGATTATCTATTACCGGAGTAATGTTACTTCGAGATAGTACACCTAAAAAGTTAATCGGATGGGCAAATATAGTTAATCGTTTTCCTATTTTACTGCGTCTAATTGCTGCGACATGGTTGAGTTATTTTTTGGCTTCAATGATTATCGAACTAATGTGGAGAGGTGATTCTTTTATATCAATCGTGATTTCTACAATGGTCGGAATTATGATTTTTGCTCTACTGATGCCTAACCCAAAACAAAAAGCATTAGAATAGAGGAATCCCTAATGAAAAAAAGCACTCTTGTCCTATTAGTTTTTTCTGTAGTTCTGCTCTTTTATTCAGAGCCAGCAATGGCTCATAACTGTAGTGGACTTCAAGATTGTTATCAGCAATCTAAGTTAGCGGCTCTCGCGGCTGCTTTAATTGCTCTTTTGTTGAGTTTATTGCTTGATTTTTCTCCTATTGGCTATTGGAAAGGCTTACTTGAGGCAATTACAGGGAGAGATATTTTAACTGGTGATAAGTTGGCTTGGTGGCAAAGAGCATTGAATCTTGTACCGGGTGGCAAGGGAGCTAGAACTGCTGCTAAGGCTGTTGATGAGATTAGCGATACTGCTAAGGCTGTTAACAAAGTTAGTGATGCCGCTAAAGTGGGTGAAGAAATTGGTGATAGTGCTAAGGCTGCTGGTAAAATGGAGGAAAGGGCTAAAGCTGTTAATGAAGTGGTTGAGGCTGCTAAGGCTGAGAGTAATGTTGCTAAAGCTGAGGGTGAAACCGCTAAAGCTGTTGATGAAGTGGATGATGTGACTAATGTGAATGACCCATATAATATTGCAAAACAAGGGGGTAAGCACTCTGGATTCTATAACGAATATGCCAAAAAGCCAGACTCTCAAATCAGAAAAGGAATTGAATCTATAAACAAGCAAATTTCTGAACATCAAAAAAAGATTGAAGCTCCCCAACAATTTATACCTGATTTTGATAATCTTGATCCTAGACAGCAAAAAGCTCTTCCCGATAAATGGCAAAGTGACATAAATCGGCAGAACGAGCAAAAGACTATACTAGAAGGCCTACTCAAGGAGAGAGGACTATGAATACAGAATCTGTTAACTTTATCAAAGATCATGCACTTCTTCTCAAAGAAAAGTATAATGAATCCCTCGCAAAAATTAACGAAGCTGACATAAAAGGAGAGGACTCTTCTTTCTATAAAGGACAAAGCCTTGCTTATTATGATGCTCTTGATTTGATCAAGTCTCAGGTAGAAGCATTTGGGTACAACTCGAAGGAAGTCAACCTGGTTGTTCCTGAATTTGGCAAACAAGCAACTTAGCTAGTAAGTTGGGTTGACGCAAGGAAACCCAACAATTCCCCTAAAACTTCCCGAAAACTCAATTATGCAAAATCGTCTTGTCAAAACATCTTACAAACTCATTAAAAGCAAACTTAATGAAGTTATTCTTCTTACTAAGGAAGTGATGCAAGAAACTCAGATAGAGTTTGTTCGCTCCTATATTGATGCAGGTGAGTGGAGATTAGCGATTGAGACTTTGTGTGACATCTTATACGAAGATGAACTACCTATTTCTGCAACAGCATACAGCTTAATTCAAGAAATTAGCTCTTCTCTAGATCTAAAAAATTCTGTATGGGAGATTTTAAAGCCTCAAGTTCTAATAACGGTTCCCTTCCCAACGAGATAAGTAATGGACTGACCCTGCTAAATAGACCTCTCCAATAATAATAATTGTCAAAATAAGAGATGAAGCCTTTACTAAGAGCTTATTTAAAAAAACTTTTCTGGAGAGGTATAATGGTGAAGAATCAACAGTATCGAGCAGTAGGTAAAGAAACTGGTCAAACTAATCCTATTGAAAGATTAAACAATACTCTTCGACAAAGAATTTCTAGATTGGTCAGACAGAGTCTATCGTTCTCCAAAAAAATGGATAATCATACGGGGCTATCTGGTATTTTATACACGACTACAATGCCCAATTAGCAAGGCATTAAGCGCCATCACTACTATCGAATCACCACCCACCTGATTTTCTTCGAGGAAATCCTTAAGCCAAAATTAACCGAGGAGTTGGCTTTGCAAATCGGTGTCGATTTGTTTAACGGCTGGATGAAAGAGAAGATTCAGGAAATAGAATACGAGTTAGGTAATTAATGGTGGACGGGGTGGGTTATGCTCACCCTGCAAACGGTCGGTTAAATATTTTTAAACTTAACGCTCATTTATAATTGAATGTGTGGTAACATTATATCATCCTTGATGAACAAAATTAAAACAAACATTATTTAATAACAACAAAGAGGATAGAGTTTGAATTTTGAGAACTTAATCTTTTCTAGTCACGCGATACGCCAGATGTTTTTTAGGCGTATCGGTGATCGAGAGATCAGACAAGCGATCGCCTATGGGGAAATTATCGAGGAAAATCTAGAGAATACACCGTTCCCTAGTTATCTAGTTTTAGATTTTATTGATGGTAGAGCGCTTCATGTAGTTGTATCCTATGATGAGAGTACAAGAACAGCGTATGTAGTGACCGCCTATATTCCTGATCGAGAGTTATGGACGGATAATTTTAGAAAAAGGAGATAAAAGATATGGAATGTGTCATCTGTAAGCGTGGAACAACTCGATCGGGTTTCGTAACTGTTACTTTAGAGAGAGATAATTGTATCGTGATTCTAAAACAAGTCCCCGCCGATATCTGTCAGAATTGCGGGGAGTATTATCTAAGCGAGTCGGTCACTGCGGAGGTTTTACAGAAGGCCGAGGATGCGGTTAACAAAGGTGCGGAAGTAGAGATTATCCGCTATGTCGCTTAAGCGCGTCTTGACAGAGGATAAAAATATAAAGTTATGACCAAGAAATGTAGCTATCACGAATTTCTCTACTGTGAAAACTTAAAATATAGCGGTGTGCAGTCGTATGAGGTACAGTGTCACGAGCTATAAACCATGCTAGGCAAAGCTTGGTTTGTATCTCACTCAAGCGCTTACCGCTATAGTTAATTACAAATTCTGCTAAGTAGTCGTGCAAAATTAATTTCCTAGTAAAGATAGGCAAAAGGCAAGAGGCAAAAGGCAAGAGGGGGTTAGATATGTGTAATTAATTTTGCTTAGGTACTTAATTAATAAATATTAATAAACCGCAACCAGCTAGATAACTGGAATTTCACGGGCAAGCCATTAAGCCTTAAAAGTATTGCTATGCAAGGATCGTAGCCGAAAAAGCAAAACTACGGGTTTCCCTGTGGATGCGGTTTATCAGAGAAATTAAAATACTTGACTAGAGGCTTCGCAGTTTCCTATACTAGCAAGCAAGAACAAAACACACAAGGGGATTATTTGTCATGAAAATAAAACTTAAAAGATTAATAAAAAATTATGCACATTATTACAAGAGCCACCTTAAGAAATTTTTGGGAAACTCATCCAGAGGCTCAGGCTGGTTTACGTTATTGGTACAAGCAAGTTAGTCAAGCAAAATGGCAAAGTTTCCAAGATATTCGTCAGGATTTTTCTTCAGCTGACTTAGTGGGTAATTTTATAGTATTCAACATTTGCGGCAACAACTATCGACTAATAACTTACGTTGATTTTCAACATGAAAAGGTTTTCATTAGAAAAGTACTAACCCATGCTCAATATAATAAAAACCAATGGAAAAAAGATTCGTGGTTCAATAAATATTGATCTAAATCTCTGAATCTCCAAATAAGTAGGGAGGAAAAATTATTTGTAGGATGGGTTAGCGGTAGCGTAACCCATGCGGGTGTTGGTTTTCATGCTTCAGCCGTTCGGCAAAAGCTCACGGCCGAAGCCCAACCTAACGTTCATCTTATATTTAATTCCACCCACCCACTTATGAAAACTATAAATTATTAACTAAAAATTTTGTATCTCCTTCAGTCACCCCTATTTAAACCATAAAATTAGAGTTATCTTTATGTTTGCCACTGATAAATACTTAGAATTATTAAAGCAATACCCTCCTCGTCCTATTCACAATGAGGAAGACTTAGACATGATGCAGGAGGTTATTAATCGCCTTTTAGACAAACCCCAATTAACGGTAGAAGAAAGGGAATATCTAAATGTTTTAGGGTCTTTAATTTATGAGTATGAGGAAAATCAAGAGCCAATACCTGATATTTATGGAATTGAATTGTTGAAATTCATATTAGAGGAAAGAAACCTACAAAAGCAAGATTTGCTATCTATCTTTGAAAGTAAGTCAACCCTGGATGATATTCTTGATGGGCAACAAGAGTTAACTCCTATCTACATTCAAAAATTAGCCAATTTTTTAAATATATCTCCTGATTTATTTTTTCCTAGTTAGTCACAAAAAATGCGTTAGACAGTTAGGCTTATTTCCTGTCTTAACGCATAGATTAACAGACTAAATTAAAGCCCGATAACGCCCCAAAGCCAGTAGAGGGAAATACTGCTGATAGAAATGATATTTCAGGTAAAAATGACAGGGAAAACCTGTACCGGTGAAGTAATCTTCATCCCATGTACCATTTTCTTTTTGGGTAACAAGAAGATAGTTAACGCCCTTTTCAATCACTTCTCGCTGATAATTGCCGGTGACTTTCCCGACCGCTAATAAACCGATTAATGCCCAAGCAGTTTGGGAAGCGGTACTATTTCCCTGTCCTTTAAATTTAGGGTTATTGTAACTAAAACAGGTTTCACCCCAACCACCATCAACATTTTGACAACCGCTTAACCAATTGGCTCCTTTTTGCAATTGATGATGATATTTATTCGCTTCCAGAAAAGCCAATGCAGATAACGCCCCACTGGTGCCATAAATATAATTTACACCCCAACGACCAAACCAACTACCATCGGCTTCCTGTTCTTTTTCCAGATAATCCAAAGCTTTTTTAACTCGATTTTCCTCCATGTTAACATCACAAGTGCCTAACATTTCTAGAACTCTGGCAGTCACATCAGCCGTATTAGGATCGATCATTGCTTTTAGATCGGCATAGGGCAAAGAATTAAGCCAGTTTTGATCGTTATCGATGTCAAAAGCTCCCCAACCACCAGCTTTACACTGCATAGTCGCCATCCAATTAACTGCCCGTTTCATCACACCTTTTTTAATATTTTCATCGGGCATTTTAATTAACTCTAAAGCCATCACCACCACTGCCGAATCGTCTAAATCCGGATACCAGCGATTGTCAAATTCAAAAGCCCAACCGCCGGGAGTTCCGATTTTATTTTTAATCGCCCAATCGCCATAATCAAGAATTTGTTGATCGATTAACCATTGTCCTGCTTTAATCATAGCTGGATGAGCAGGATTTAGCCCGGATTCAATTAGCGATCGAATTACCCAAGCGGTATCCCAAACCGGCGACACACAGGGCTGTACACAATAGGTATTATCTGTCTCAATGGCAAAATTATCCACGGCTTTTAAACCGCGGGCAACAATCGGATCGTCAACATCATAACCTAGGGCTTTTAAAGCTAAGAGGGAATTTAACATCGCCGGGATAATTCCCCCCCAATCCCCCGTGTCTTCCTGTCGTTCAATTACCCATTTTTCCGCCGCTTTCAGACTTTCTTGACGGAAGGGAACTAAATCAGTTTTTTCTGCCCATTTAAACAGTCCATCTAACCAAAGAAAAACATCTGACCAATTGTTATTTTTTGGTAACTCATACTTGACATTATTTACCCCTTCTGTATAGAGTTCATCGAGATTAAAACCCATTTTATACACGGGTTTTTTGTCGAAAACAATTAATAAAGGAACCGTACTTCCCCGCGCCCAACTGGACATTTCATAGATAGTAAAAGGGAAATTTTCCGGCAGTAGCATAATCCAAGCGGGGATAGAGGGAACCCCCTGCCAATCATAACAACCAATCAAAGCGAGGTGCATTTTGGTGAAAATGCGGGTTTTGCTGATGCCACCTTTAGCTAAGATAAATTCTCTAGCTTTTTCTAAAACAGGATCATTAACAGGAATTCCCAATAGTCGCAGCCCCATGTAGGCTTCCACAGTGGTGCTAAGATCGCCACCATCCCCATAAAATAACTCCCAAGCGCCGTTAGGACACTGTTGCTGACGCAGATAGGTGGCTGCTTTGTCTAGGGGGCGATTTTTGTCAGTTTTCCAGATTTTGTGCAGTAAAATTGCTTCTGAGGTGATGGTGACATTAGATTCCAATTCTGCCCACCAGTAACCCTCAGAGTATTGGGTAGAAAGTAAATAATTTTGAGAAAGTTCGATCGCTTTCGCTGTTTTAGCGGCTATTTCGGTGATTTTTTCCTGAATCTGCATTTTTTTCCGTTCGACAACCTCTAGGGACCACCAGTGCAAATAAGATAATCTTATTTACAAAGTTTTTAATAAGTAGCTAAAGAATGGGATTTTGTTCCCAAACAATCCAATAAAGGAATCTGCTTTGGTTGCCAATTTCTTTTTTCTTTTGACTGATTACTGATAACTGATTAAGTACCCCCACTCCCCTGAAGACAAAAAGGGTACGAAACTCGCACCCCACCAGATTGCTCTTAATTTAACTTACTTTTTCTTTTTGCCTTTAGCGGGCGAATTATCCTTCGCTGCCGGTTCCGGGGCTTTTTCCTCCACTTGCGGGGCTGCTGCCACGGGTTCCGGGGGTTTTTGTCCCATTTGGGCGGCTACTTCGGCGGCGAAATCCGTTTCTTCTTTCTCGATCCCTTCACCTAGTACAAAGCGTTGGAAACGACGCACCTGAATATTTTCTCCCAAAGCGGCGATCGCTTGTTTGATCAATTCCTCAATACTAATGTTCTGGTCGCGGATAAAGGGTTGATCGAGCAGAGAAAGTTCTTTCAAACGTTTTTCAATGCGGCCAGCTACGATTTTTTCTTTGATATTATCGGGTTTATTGGCTAAATCGTCCCGTCCCATCTCAATTTCTTTTTCTTTAACGGAGATTTCGGCGGGAATATCGGCCACTTTCACATATTCGACGTTAGGACAAGCGGCAATCTGCATCGCCACGTCATTAACCAATTTTTTGAACTCCTCGCGACGGGCAACAAAATCGGTTTCACAGTTCACTTCTACTAAAACACCGATGCGGCTGCCGGTGTGGATGTAACTGCCGATCATCCCTTCTGCCGCTACCCGACTGGCTTTTTTCTCGGCGGAAGTAATCCCTTTTTGACGCAACCATTCGATCGCTTTAGTTATATCCCCCGCGTTTTCCGTCAGCGCCTTCTTACAATCCATCATGCCGGCGCCGGTCTTTTCCCTAAGTTCTTTAACCTGTTGTGCTGTAATTTCTGCCATAAAATTCCTAACCTACTGCTTATAGTTGATCATGCCACGAGAAGGGCAGGTTTTGCCGATCGATAGGTCCGGAAAGTTTCCCCCCGAACCTAACGGCAATCAATAGCTAATTTTTCCTAGTTATCGTCGTCTCCACTGGCAAATTCGGCGGCGTATTGGGAATAATCACCTTCTTCCTCGTACTCGGTTTCATTATCGTAGTCTTCCTCGTATTCTTCCACCGCCGCTTGACCACCGCGACGACCTTCGATGATCGCATCGCTAATTTTGCCTAAAATCAGTTTAACTGAGCGAATTGCGTCATCGTTGGCGGGAATCGGCACATCTACTAAGTCAGGATCGCAGTTAGTATCCAAGAGGGAGATGATGGGAATGCCCAATTTTTGACATTCTTGGATAGCGTTATATTCCCGACGCTGATCCACTACGATGACTAAATCTGGCAGCCGGCGCATGGTTTTAATGCCACCGAGGTATTTTTCCAGTTTGCCTAATTCCCGACGCAGTACCGATGCTTCTTTTTTAGGTCGTTTATCGAGGGCGCCGCTATTTTCTAATTCTTCTAATTCTTTGAGTCTTTCTACCCGGCCGCGAATGGTTTCCCAGTTGGTTAACATTCCCCCTAACCAGCGTTGGTTAACGAAGTGGCTGCCGCTGCGTAAAGCTTCCTGTTTAATGATTCCTGCTGCTTGCCGCTTCGTACCGATGAATAAAAAGCGTTTACCGCTATCGGCTTCTCCTCGGACAAATTCGTAAGCTTCTTCGATTAATTGGGCGGTTTGCACCAAATCAATGATATGAACCCCATTTCGAGCAGTGTAGATGTACTGAGACATTTTCGGGTTCCAACGGCGGGTTTGATGGCCGAAGTGAACCCCAGACTCTAGCAATTCTGCGAGAGAGACAACGGGCATATTTTTCTCCTTTTCGGGTTTATCCTCCATCTAGGGCTGGATTTCTAGATTCCTAGAAACACCCGATCGCCTAGATGTGCGATCTTTGACAACTTTTCTAGTCTAACACGAAAGGGCGCAATTGCATACCCGCAAATATTGGGTACTGAGGGCTTGCTACTGCAATTCCTCAAGTTTTTTCAAAACCGCTTCTGAATGGGCTTTTACCTTGACATTTGACCAAATATAGGCAATATTTCCCTGGGGGTCGATCAGGAAAGTGGATCGTTTAATCCCCATATATTCCTTACCCATAAATTTTTTTAATCCCCAGACTTGATAAATTTCCGCCAGTTGATGTTCGGTATCGCTCAATAATTGAATAGTTAAATTGTGTTTTTCAATAAAACGACAGTGGGACTTGGCTGAATCGGGACTAACTCCTAGAATTACCGCGTTTAATTGCTGAAATTGCGGTGACAAAGCGGTAAAATCGATCGCTTCTGTGGTGCAGCCCGGGGTGTTATCTTTGGGATAAAAATATAATACCAACCATTGACCGGCAAAATCTGCTAATTTGCTAATTTCGCTTCTTTGGTTGGGGGTGGCAAATTCCGGGGCTTTTTGTCCAACTTCTAGGGTCATTTTTAGGAGTGTAAAGGCAAGAGTAGGAAAGGAGCAAGGGAGAGGGAAAGCAATAGCCAGACTTGATAGTTAAATCTGGGAAATTCGGGGTTTTCTGACTCGACTAAAGCATCGATTCTCTCTAATAAACGATTATTTAAGGAATTATCACTCAGAGCAACACAGCAACTATCGGAGAAGTTTATTTCCGCTACTTGGTTAACTTTTTCTGCTACTAAAAGCAGCGATTCAGCTAATAGTAAATAATCCACTTGTCCAGAAGCGTACTTATCGGCGCGTAATTCCCGCAAGAAGACCAATTCTGACCATAAATTCTCGCTATTGGGCAGCCAAGAAGACATCGATCGCAGCCAACCTAACCAGAAAAACCAGAAGGTGTCATGATATTCTTGGTGAGCTTGTTCGTGGGCTAAAACTGCTTGTAAATGTTCTTGATCCAAGAGATTTAATAATCCTTCGGTTACAATTAATTCCGACTTCCAGAAGCCAACTCTGGCACTGTAGGGAAAATCCACCGCTAAAACTCTCGCTTTCTGAGTGGTGATTTTTTTGAGGGGATAACTACTAAAATCCCGATGGGTTTGCCAAGTTTGATAGGAAAGTTTTATCAGACAAAATAGAGCAAAAACTAGCCAAATTATGGCGCTAAAGTAACTGATTAAGCTGGAGTTATAGCCTAGCATTTGCCCGCGATAGCCCATACAAACCACCGATATAACTGTCATTAACAGCAGCAAAGGAGGAAAGAGGAAGAAAAATAGCGTTGTCTGCCAACGACGCTGATAGCTAGGCAGAAACCAACGTAAACCAATGGCGATAGTTAATGCTAGTAATAACATTGAACCGTGCATTAGCCTTCTCTCCGTTGTTGACGCAGGGTATCTAAACGAGATGCGATCGCTTTTAATTGTTCGACACTAGCAGTATCGAGACTATCGGCAAAAGAAGCCACCACATCCGCATTACCAATAGCCAAAAAACGATGTAATTGTTCGTAGGCTTTAATTGCCTGTGCTTGTTCCTTAGAAACCATCGGTTTCCAGTAGAAAATCCGACCCTGTTTATAACAACTTAACCAGCCTTTATTAGTTAAACGACGCAGTACCGTAGTCACAGAAGTATAGGCTAGATCTCGTTCTGGATCCGCTAAAATGCGATCGTGGACATCCTTAACGCTGACGGTTTCTAATTCCCAGACAATATTAAGAATTTCCGCTTCTAGGGGGCCTAGGGATAACTGTTTTGGTTGATAGGTCGGCAATTGAGCCATAGTTACACAGAAATGAAGATTACTTTCCTGATCATAGCGGCGGATATCGATCGCCTGATAAAATAGCAACGATCCTTTATATTGTCTTTATGTCCACCGAAAATAATTTAACCACAACTACGGGTGCTGATGCCATCGATGTGGCGATCGCTAATGGCATTGATTTTGATGGTTCCCCAATTCCCCAGGCAAAATTGGAACTTTATCACCGGGTAATGGGTTTGGAAGCAGGACGACAAAGAAGCGGGGTTTCTAACACGATGAGATCGCGAATTGTCCGCATCGGGGCCAAACATATCCCCCAAAAGGAATTAAATCAGCTGTTGTTAGCCGCCGATTTTGCTCCTCTCAAGGACAAAGAAATCGCTTTCTACTATCTCAAGTAGTCAAATTTTTGCTCACCATTTGGCTCTCTTATTCTTTGTGTGATCTCGCGTAGCGAGCGCGTTGCGACCAGTTTAACTTATATAGTAGTGATCGATCTTTGTGTTCTCTGTGTCTCTGTGGTTCCTTCCATGCGGTCTCGCGTAGCGAGCGCGTTGTGACCGCCAGCAGGACTGTATCTTAGAATACATTTTGCCCACCAAACCTGAGAGAGCCGACTGTTGGAAAAATTAGGCAGGAAGTCTAGGTTGATCTAATGGTCACGAGGATATATAACCACTGATTCCGAGCCGATAATGATACACTAGGCATGATTTAACTACAAACCTCGATCGCAAAAGGAAATAAATATCGATGAAAGCCATGATTTTGGCGGCAGGCAAAGGAACTCGCGTGCGTCCGATTACCCATACGATTCCCAAACCCCTGATCCCGATTTTACAAAAGCCGGTGATGGAGTTTTTGTTGGAACTGTTGCGACAGCATGGCTTTGATCAGATCATGGTGAATGTCAGTCATTTAGCCGAAGAAATTGAGAGTTATTTCCGCGATGGTCAGCGTTTTGGTGTGCATATCGGCTATTCTTTTGAAGGTAGAATCGAAGAGGGCGAGTTAATCGGTGATGCCCTAGGGTCGGCGGGCGGTTTACGACGAATTCAAGATTTTAATCCTTTTTTTGACGATACTTTTGTGGTTCTCTGTGGTGATGCGCTGATTGATCTAGATTTAACCGCAGCCGTTAAATGGCATCGAGAAAAGGGAGCGATCGCCACTATCGTCACCAAAACCGTCCCCAGAGAGGAAGTATCGAGTTACGGGGTGGTAGTTAGCGACGAGGAGGGAAGGATTCTCAGTTTCCAAGAAAAACCCGCGATCGATGAAGCTTTGAGTACCTGCATTAACACGGGTATCTATATTTTTGAACCAGAAATCATTGATTTTATTCCCCCTAATAGTAAATACGACATCGGGGGCGAGTTATTCCCTCAATTAGTCGCTAAAGGTGCGCCTTTCTACGCTTTAAACATGGATTTTGAATGGGTGGATATTGGTAAAGTCCCCGACTACTGGCAGGCAATTCGCGGGGTGTTATCCCGGAAAATTAAAAATGTTGCTATCCCCGGCATCGAAGTTAAACCGGGCATCTACACGGGCTTAAATGTGGGGGTAAACTGGGATCGAGTCGATATCACTGGACCTGTGTATATCGGGGCAATGACGCGCATTGAAGACGGGGCGAAAATTGTCGGTCCGAGTATGATTGGCCCGAATTGTTGGATTTGTGGCGGCGCAACAGTGGATAATAGCGTTATTTTTGAATATTCTCGCCTCGGTTCAGGGGCCCGTTTAGTGGATAAGTTGGTCTTTGGGCGCTATTGTGTTGATAAAACCGGCGCGGCGATCGATGTAGAAGCAGCCGCCTTGGATTGGTTGATTACCGATACCCGCAAGGTTCTCCCAGAGTTTGATCACCCTAAACATCAGGCAATTCGTTCTTTATTCCATGGCAAGTAGGCAACACCGCAACGGTAAAACCACTTCCTGCGCGTTGTGGGGAATGATGAATGATGAATTATGAATGATGAATTGGGGAGACGGGGAGAATAAATAAAAATAATCTCCTGACTCCTATCTCCTGACTCCTGACTCCTATCTCCTGACTCCTATCTCCTGACTCCTGACTCCTGACTCCTATCTCCCCAAAAGGAAAACTTCCTACCTCACCACACATCATGTTTGATTCTCCAGTTGATCTTCTTATTCTCTCCAATGGCCCTGGAGAAATATCCACATGGGTGTGTCCAGTTGTCAAGAGATTGCGACAAAACTTAACAGAAGATCGATCGCGGTTGCGGATTTCGGTGATTCTTTCCCCTTGTACTCATTCTATGGGGGCGGAAACGGAAGTAGTTAGGAAATATCCGGAGGTTGATCGAGTCCAGTCGCCAGAAAACTTCTTTAATTTTCTTTTCTGGGGAAAAACCGCCGATAATTGGGATTGGCACCCCAAGGGCATCGTTTTATTTTTAGGGGGCGATCAATTTTTTGCCCTCACCATCGGTAAACGTTTGGGTTATCGCACCGTTATCTATGCGGAATGGGAAGCGCGTTGGTATCGGGGGATCGATCGCTTTGCCGTGATGAATACAAGTGTATTAAATAATATTCCCCAACAATATCAGCATAAATTTACTGTTATCGGCGATTTAATGGTAGATTTGCCCACTGCTATCACTCCTGATGATACTACCTTAATTGCACTCCTCCCCGGTTCCAAACCCTCGAAATTAGCCCAGGGTGTACCCCTAACCTTAGCCATTGCTGAAAAGATACACGCGCAGTATCCCCAGACTAAATTCTTAATTCCCGTCGCTCCTACCCTAAATTTAGCTTATTTGGCGAAATTTGCCGATCCTAGCTATAATCCGATGATCACTAAAACTGGTTGGAGTGCTGCCCAATTAAAAAACGGTGAAAAACCCTATCTAGAAACAGCTAAAGGGGTAAAAGTTGACCTAATTACCGATTTTCCCGCCCATAACCAGCTTTCTCGCTGTCATTTAGCTTTAACGACGGTGGGTGCTAATACTGCCGAATTAGGGGCGCTGGCAATCCCGATGATTATTTTACTACCGACTCAGCAACTAGATGCGATGAGAACTTGGGACGGTTTACCCGGTTTATTAGCCCAACTGCCCGGGGTGGGTTCTTTATTTGCTAAGATAATTAACCTCTATATGTTACGGAAAAAGCGTTTATATGCTTGGCCAAATATTTGGGCCGGTGCAGAAATTGTTCCGGAATTATTAGGAGAATTACAACCAGAAGAAGTGGCGAGTATAGCTATATCCTGGCTAGAAAATCCCGAACAATTAGAGGCTATCCGGCAAAAATTGCGGGCAGTGCGCGGCCAAGCAGGAGCAGTGGATAAGTTAGTATCTATTATTGCCGAACAATTGTCTAGTTTCTAATCAATTAGAGAATTAAGCTTGTTGGTAGTGAGGATCAAGGGCTGTTAGTTTCTGAGAAGTTTGATAGAATTCCTGCTGATAAAATTCCCGTTGATTGCTGTCGAGGGAATTAATTAATTGTTCTTGACAGTAGCGACGATATTCCATTAAACTAATTTTTTCCATAGCTATAATAGCATCTTTAATTTGTTCTTCTGGTTGCAAAATTTCCTGACTGGTATGTTCATTTAAGTTAAATAAAGAATTAAAATCACGATTTTTGTCTGTAGTTATCATCAATAAATGATTCTGTAAAGCTGACATCAAATCTCTTGGTTTAGTAATTTGGGTTTCTAACTCTAAAATTACTTGCCATAACCAACGATAATCAGGGACATTAAAAATTAAATCTTTTTCATCCAAAAGTTCACAAATAAGCCTCCGATATTCGGGAGAATGGAGATAGATTAATAGTAATAACCATTCGGCTTTTTCTGTGCCATTTTTTTCGGATTTATCTAAGATATTTTTCCTCTTAATTGCTGGAGATTTTCCTTGAGGTTTATTAACCTGTTTAGAGAGATTTTTTAAAATATAAGGCAAACGAGTAGCATCTTTTTGAGCCAAAATTTCAGCACAATAATCTAGATAAAAAGTGCGTTGATTGCCATCGATTAACTTTTGCAGTAAACTTACCATACTACTGGCTACTTGTTGAAAGTGTAGTCCCTGTTTTAAGTCTTTATTAACCAACATTTGCGAGATTTGCCAATCAATCCAAAAAGGAGATTTTTCAATTAATTCTTGATAAATACTGGCGATGAGATTGTCGAATCCGTTAACCCCGTTAGTACGAGATTTAAGAAATTCATCGGCATCTTTACCATCGGGAAGATTGAGGATTTTTAGGTTAACTTGTCCTGAATAAACTAGGGAGTTAATTTCCTCGATTGCCCTTTGTGTCGCCTTAATTCCCGCTTGATCGGCATCAAAATTAAAGATTATTTGTTTACTTTCACTGTAGCGCAAAAGTAGCTTAATTTGCTCTTGACTTAAAGCTGTTCCTAAACAGGCAACCACATTAGTAATACCGGCAGCATGGAGAGCGATTGCATCAAAATAACCCTCTACAACTATCGCTAAATCTTGATGAATAATTGCCTGTTTAGCTTGATCGAGAGCAAAGAGAGTTTTTCCCTTTTCAAATAGAGGAGTATCGGGAGAATTTAGATACTTTGGTTGTTGATTAGCTAAAGTGCGACCACCAAAAGCGATCGCACGTCCTTGACTATCAAAAATAGGAATCATTAAACGATCTCGAAATTGATCGTAATAACCACTACCATTTTGACGTGCTTTAATTAATCCTGCTTGTTCAACTAAAGCCACAGGATAGCGCTTTTGCTCCACCAAATAACGATAGAGCGTTTCCCAACCCTCTGGAGAATATCCCAGTTGAAAAGTTGTGATAGTTTCTGCGGTTAATTGTCGTTGTACCTTGAGATAATCTAACGCTTTTTCCCCTTGAGGTTGACTAAGGGCGTGTTGATAAAAACTCACCGCCACGGCCATTATTTCGTATAATTGTTCCTTGAGGGATAATTTCTGTTCTAATTCCTGACGCTGTTCTACTGCCAGAGTTTTAATCGGGATTTGATATCTTCTAGCAAGATCGAAAACCACTTCACTAAAAGATTGTTTTCCCACTTCCATAAGAAATTTAATTCCGTTTCCCCCCGCACCACAGCCAAAACAGTAATACATTTGTTTGGCAGGACTAACCGTAAAACTAGGGGATTTTTCCTCATGAAAAGGACATAAACCGACGTATTCCCGTCCTCTTTTTTTTAAGACAACTCTCTCCGAAATTAGATCCACAATATCAATTCTTTGTTTAACTTCTTCGATCGTATCTGGATGTAGTCGCGGTGTATCCATAATTAGTTATCAGTTATCAGGAGATTATTTTTGTTTATTCTCCCACACTCTTAAAATATGTGAGTAATCACCACAGAAGTGATAGAATCAAAATAGAGGTGTGCTTTTGAGCTTAGTAGTTGTTTTTCATTCCTTGACTCCTGACTGCTGATGGCTGACGGCTAAAATAACTGATAACTGGATCATGTATTGGTATAATGGCGAATTAATCGAGGATGAGCGAATCAGTCTGGGGATTGATGATATCGGGCTGCTTTATGGAGCGACAATATTTACTACCCTGCGTGTCTATCAACACAGCTTAGATCATCCCCTGACCCATTGGCAAGAACATCTCAAACGTCTCCACTCTAGTTTACAAGTTTTCCAATGGACCGATCCCGATTGGCAGCGAATTCGTCAAGGATGCGAGGAGTTATCCCTATTCTATCCTGTCCTGAGAATCACAATTTTTCCCGATGGCAGGGAGTGGATTAAAGGCAGATTCCTCCCCGAAGATTTAAACATAAGACAAGAGCGGGGAATTATTGGGTGGGTAGTGGATAATCCCGCTTGGCAACGCGTTTTAGGAGAGCATAAAACTGGTAATTATTTAACCCCTTGGTTAGCGTCACAAACTGCTCAAAAAAAAGGAGCAAAAGAGGCGATATTAGTCGATCGAGTCGGTAATTGGTTAGAAACTAGCACTGGCAATTTATGGGGATGGAAAGATAATTGTTGGTACAGTCCCCTGCTGACTGCTGATATTTTACCCGGAATCGGGCGCTCGGCTTTGATCTGCTGGTTAAAAAAACAAAATATTTCCCTAGAAGAAAATCGCTGGACTCCCGAATTTGTCAGGACTTTACAAGCGATCACCTATAGTAATTCCCTGGTGGAAATTATCCCTTTTAATTCTATTCTCGGCTGGAATCTAGAGATAAATACAGCTATTTATAGAGAAATTTTACCAGATTTACAGCAATATTTTTTCAGTCAACTAGAGAATAAATAAGGGTGTGTACTAGAGGCTAACACACCCAAAATCGGGAAATAATACCGCTCAAGCTTTAAAATTCTCGCTCGGAATTAGCCTCACTATCGCGCTTAGAACCGAGTAAATCTAATTGATCAACTAGAATCACCGGTTTAGAGCGAGCTAATCCCGTGTTTTTATCATTCCAAGTATCCATTTTTAAAGACCCTTTAATCCCGATTAAACCGCCTTTTTTTACATAATTAGCGGCCACTTCCGCCGTTTTGCCCCAAATTTCCAGATCGAACCAATCCGGCTGATCGCTATTTTTCGAGCGACGATTAACCGCTAAAGTTAAAGTACATAAAACCTTACCCGACTCGAAATACTTGGTTTCCGGGTCTCTCCCCGCTCGTCCCACCAAATGAACCAGATTTACACTCATGGTCTTAAATCCTCAATTTAGTACAATAGTATGTTCATTTTAGCCTGAAACCTGAGCCTTGACCGGTGGCTAGGGAGAAAATTAGGGCAAATACCCGCGTAAATCTGGAGAGAAAGAAGCGATAATTAACTAGACTTGAGACACAAAACCTAATAAAATCCAAGTCGATTCGATCGAAAGTCTAGCTATAGCAACGTTGTTATCAGAACAGGAGTGAAAACAAGTGGGTTTTTTTAGAGGACTAGGCTTATCAAGGGACATAGGTATAGACTTGGGTACAGCAAACACCCTCGTCTATGTATCAGGGAAAGGCATCGTTTTAGAGGAACCATCGGTAGTGGCGATCGATCAAGATCGTAACCCGGTCGCTGTCGGGGAGGAGGCCAAAAAAATGCTTGGTCGTACTCCTGGCCATGTCACCGCGCTGCGACCCCTGCGCGATGGGGTAATCGCCGATTTTTACAGTTGCGAGATCATGTTAGCGGAATTCATCAAACGAGCGCTCGATGGCACGATTGGCAATCCCCGCATGGTAATCGGTGTTCCCAGTGGGATTACTGGAGTAGAAAGACGCGCGGTGGTAGATGCGGCCAAAAATGCCGGCTCCCGAGAAGTGGGGTTAATTGATGAACCCGTTGCCGCAGCCTTGGGTGCCGGTTTACCCGTCTCGGAAGCGACGGGAAATATGATCATCGATATCGGTGGTGGCACCACGGAAGTGGCCATTCTCAGTCTTGATGGAACTGTGATCAGCGAATCGGTGCGCGTCGCTGGGGATGAACTGACGGACTCAATTATCGCCTATCTAAAAAAAGTCCATAACCTGATTATCGGGGAACGTACGGCCGAAGATATTAAAATTCGCCTTGGTTCAGCTTATCCCTCCCCCGAAGATGAATTTCCTCCTCTGGAAGTGCGGGGATTGCATCTTATGTCCGGTTTACCCCGCACCGTGACCATAAAAGCGGAAGAAGTGCGGGAAAGTATGGATGAACCACTTTCCGTGATCGTTGATGCGATCAAACGTACCCTAGAAAAAACTCCCCCCGAATTAGCGGCCGATATTATCGATCGCGGGATCATGTTAGCGGGAGGAGGTGCTTTATTACGGGGACTCGATCGCCTAGTCAGTCACGAAACCGGTATCGTTACCCATGTCGCTGAAGATCCCCTGCGCTGTGTGGTCAAAGGTACGGGAGAAGTGTTAAAAAATCAGAAACTCTTTGAGCGGATCGTTAATGAAACAACTCGCAATGTCTAAAGGTCACTAGGATCGGTTAGCGGCAAAAGACACGGATTCTCACTCTACACAGTCAAGAGGTTTTTAATCGCTCATGTATTCAGCACGACGAAAATGGACACAGCAGGGATGGCGACTTTTTCTGCTCGCTGCCGCTTTGGGGGTAGCTTGGTACATTCGCACCTATCAAAGTGGGGCGATTTTAGAATTGTATGGTTTATTAACTCGTCCTTTTCAGGGAGAGGAAACTAATCTGCAAGAGCAACTTCTGGCCGATCAACGGGTGCGAGAATTACAAAATCGTTTAAGTGAAGTCGAATATCAAAATCAACAATTAAAAAAACAGCTTGGTTATTATCAAACCCAGAAAAAACCCCTGATTTCTGCCCCAATTATTGGCCGCAGCGCCGATGATTGGTGGCAACAGGTAATTATCGGTCGGGGTAGCACCGATGGTGTGTCAGTGGGTGCTTCGGTGACGGGAATTGGCGGTTTAGTGGGACGGATTACGGAAGTTACCCCCCACACCAGCAAAGTTTTATTGATCAGTAATTCCCAAAGTCGCATCGGAGCAACGGTGAATCGCAGTCGGGCCATGGGTTTAATTCAAGGTCAGGATTCCCAAGTCGCCACCCTGCGCTTTTTTGAAAAAGCTCCCGATGTCAAACCGGGAGATGTGGTGACAACTTCGGCTTTTAGTAGTCTTTTTTCGCCGGGGTTGCCCATCGGTCGTATAATTTCCCTTAATTTACAGGAAAATCCCGCCCCTACCGCCAAAATTGAATTTACTGCCACCGTGGACAATCTCGAATGGGTGTTCGTTCACCCGCAACCCCAGCAGTGAGAGGGGGAATTATGCTGAAATTAAGCCGTTTATCAGCCCGTTCTCGTTTTATACTGAATATTTTAGTCACTATCGCTTCACTGCTTCTGTGTACCTTTCTTTCCTTAATGCGGCTACCCGGGATGGAGATTTTAGGCATCGCTCCCAATTGGTTACTGATTTGGTTGGTTAGTTGGAGTCTCAATCGCTCTTGTTTCGATAGTCTGGTGGCCGGATTAGCGATCGGCGCTATTCAAGATAGTTTAACCTCTAATTATCCTTCCCATATCATGGTTTTTGGTCTGATCGGCTTCCTTACTTCCCGTTTACACCGACAACGTTATGTTAAAGAAGAATTGATCGCCGTGGTCTTAATTGTCTTTGCTATGACTTTAATCTCTGATGGTGCGATCGCTTTTCAATACTATCTACAAGGAGGCAAAAATCTCGCTGATCTTTGGTTCGATTATCAACGCATTGGCCTCACTTCTGCTCTGCTTAGTAGTCTCTGGACTCCCCTCGTCTATTACCCTCTCCAGCAATGGTGGCGACAATTTAGCGATCTTTAAAGAGTCAGGAGACAGGAGACAGGAGATTATTTTTATTTGTTCTCCCTGCTCCCCTCTCCCCAATTCATAATTCATAATTCATAATTCATAATTCATCATTCTCACTCCCTCACCCGCTCAACTAACATGAAATACAAACAAAAACTTAGTCAATTTTTTCATAATCTCGCTAATAAATTAGGAAATTCCAAGCAACCTCCTAAAGTCGATCCCATTGACTCCGAATCTGCGCCAGTTGCCCCAGAAAAGCCAGTAGAAGCATCTTCCGAAGAAAAAAAGGTTAATTTAGTCTCCCAAGCCAGTAGCAAGGCTCTAGAGACATTTAAACCCATAAAAAACAAATTTACTACCCTGATTGATAATTCCCCCTTACCGCAATGGCGACAACATCCCCGCTTTGGCTTGTACTTGGGATTGGGATTAGGGGTGACAGGGGGACTTTTGGGGGTAGGTTGGAGCATTTATCGCCTTGAAACCTCTCTACCGCAAAATATCGCCGATATACAAACCTATACTCGTCCCGGCACCCTGACAATTCAAGCCACTAATGGCGAAATCCTCAAGCAAAATGGCCCTAGTACCTACGAAACCGTGAAAATTGCCCAAGTTCCCCCACTGGTACAGGAGGCCTTTATCGCTAGTGAAGACCGCCGTTTTCGCGAACACGGGGGAGTGGATGGCCAGGGTATTGCTCGCGCTCTCTTTTCTAACCTGAGAGCCGGGGGAGTGGTGGAAGGAGGCAGCACCATCACCCAACAATTGGCCCGGATTGTCTTTTTATCCCAAGAAAGGAGTTTTGATCGCAAATTACGGGAAATGCGTATCGCTCAGAAAATAGAAGATAAATATACAAAAGACCAGATTTTAGAGCGTTATTTCCACCTAGTTTATCTCGGTTCCGGGGCCTACGGTCTTGCCGATGCCGCTTGGTTATATTTCAGTAAACCCGTCGATAAATTAACCCTAGCCGAAGCTGCCACCCTTGCCGGCATTGTTCCCGCTCCTAGTCTCTATTCTCCCCTCGAAAACCCCAAAGCTGCCCTAGAACGGCGTAATATCGTCCTCAAAACTATGGCCGAGGTGGGATTTATTACTAACGCTCAAGCCGAACAAGCGATCGCATCTCCCCTAGTCCTTAAAACCAGTCCCCTAAAACGTCTGCAACGGCAAGCGGCCTATTTTACCGATTATGTGGAAAAAGAACTGCCGCAACTGGTTCCCGCTAAAACCCTAGAAGCGGGGGGATTGGTGGTAAAAACCACCCTTAATCCTCGTTGGCAAAGCGAAGCGGAGGAAGTGGTAGAAAGAGCGGTTTCTCGTTATGGCCAGTGGCAGAACTTCCAACAGGCGGCTTTAGTGGCAATTGACCCCAAAAATGGACAAATTAAGGCTATGGTTGGAGGAATTGACCACGAGAAGAATCAATTCAATCGGGTGACACAGGCAAAACGTCAGCCGGGATCTACTTTTAAACCTTTTGTCTATGCGGCGGCGATTGCGGCGGGGAAATCCCCCTATTCTAGTTATAAAGATGCTCAGTATGTGGTGGATGGTTATAAACCGGAAAACTACGGTGATAGGTATAGCGGCCGCGAGGTGTCCATGCGCGATGCTTTGACTTCTTCCCTAAATGTGGTGGCAGTTCAGGTGTTAGTGGCCGTCGGTTGGAATCCGGTGATTAAATTAGCTCAAGATATGGGTATCCAGTCGAAACTTTTACCCACTTATTCTTTGGCTTTGGGTGCTTCGGAAGTCAATCTTTTAGAATTGACCAGCGCCTACGGGACTTTTGCTAATAATGGTGTGCATCAACCAGTTTACGGTATTAATCAGGTACTCGATCGCAATGGTAAGGTAATTTATCAAGCCAATTTTAAACCGAAAACTGCTCTGAATAAAAACACGGCAGCGACGATGACTTGGATGTTAGAGGATGTGGTTAATTCGGGAACGGGAACCCCCGCACAAATCGGTCGTCCAGTGGCAGGAAAAACCGGCACTTCTGATAAAGCTCGTGACCTTTGGTTTGTCGGTTATATTCCCCAATTAGTCACGGGAATTTGGCTCGGTAATGACAATAATAAACCCACCAATGGAGCCAGTACCATGTCCGCTTGGATGTGGCGACAATTTATGTTAGAAGCAATTAAGGATATTCCCTATCAAGGTTTCCCAGAACCGAATTTAGGCAAACGTCCGGTGACATTAAAAGCGGAACCAATTAAACCCCGACGTACCTACTTTACCCAAACTACTAACAATCGTTTAGCCAGCAGCGATGAGGGTTCCCCCACCGAAGAACCCATCCGCAGACGGCGCCGGGTTCGGGTAAATCGCGAGCAAACTATCGTCCGTTCTAATACTAGCGAACCGGGCCAACGTCGTTCTAGTCGTCGGCGTACTAGAGTCGCTCCTACCAGCGCCGCTGCTCCTAGTCCTCAAAATACGGCCCCCACAGCAGCCGAACCGATTACCGTTCCCGTCAATGTGGCAGCTCCCGACACTCGTTCGGTTCCCCTAGAGGTAACTTCTCCCCCCGATGTGGCTCCTCCCGCACCCCCAGCAGAAAGACGCTGAATCGGCAAAAAAAACCGCAGGATTTGCGGGGGTTTTCTTTGCCAAACTGCTCGGCCAAATCTGGGAAAACCATCGGATTTTTCGCACCGCTATAATACGGCCATCCGTTGAGTATAGGCTACAACATATCAGGAGAGGCACTCCTGCAAGTGCAGTGACTCTTGATTTATTACAGATGCGTCAGCGGCTGCGTGTAAGCATCCCACCGAAAAACTAATGCGCGGGGGGTTTGGGGGGTAGAACCCCCCAAAGGCTTGGATTGAGTGATAAAATCGCAAGTAATACGGCCATCCGTTGAGTACAGGCTACATATCAGGAGAGGCACTCCTGCAAAAGGGGGAATAAATAATCAGTGTTTAATAACCAGATTCAGTAGAATAACTTAAAAGCTTGTTTAATGCCGATGACCAGTCTTATTTCCCCCACTACCATCTCCTCAACTCGTTTAAGTCTCAGCTATCAAGTGGCTATGTCGGAACCGACTTCACACCTCTTTGAAGTCACTCTACAGATTACTGGTTGGCAAGCACCGATTTTAAACCTAAAAATGCCGGTTTGGTCCCCCGGTTCCTATCTAGTGCGGGAATACTCCCGTTTAGTCCAAGATTTTCAAGCTATTAACCTCAACAGTCGCAAAGTTGCTAAAAATCACTGGCAGATTGACAATGGTGACAGTTCCGAAATAACGGTCAAATATCGCGTTTTTGCCCAGGATTTAACCGTCAGAACCAACCATCTCGATGATACTCACGGTTACTTCAACGGGGCTGCTTTATTTTTCTATATCCCCGATTATCAAAAACATCCCCTCACCCTGACAATTATCCCCCCCCATGGCGATTGGCGCGTTACCACTGCCTTAAAATCTTTACCCGGACAGAAAAACACCTTTCACGTTCCCGATTTTGACACCCTAGTGGACAGTCCCGTGGAAGTGGGTATTCATCAGTTATATGATTTTGTCGTCGAGGGAAAACCCCATCAATTAGCTATCTGGGGACGGGGAAACGCCAATCCTAGTCAAATTATCGCCGATACCACTAAAATTATTCAAACCGAGTCGGCCATGTTCGGTGGACTCCCCTATGATAATTATCTCTTTTTGCTACATCTTTCGGCCAGCGGTTACGGGGGACTAGAACATAAAAATTCCTGTACCCTTAACTATGCGCGTTTGGGATTACGAGATAAGGATAAATATAATCGTTTTCTGCAATTAGTCGCCCATGAGTTCTTTCATCTCTGGAATATCAAGCGTATTCGCCCAAAAGCTTTAGAAAGCTTCGATTATGATGCAGAAAATTATACTTCTTCCCTCTGGTTTGCCGAAGGAACCACCAGTTATTACGATATGATAATCCCTCTACGGGCGGGAATATACGATAGTAAGACTTTTTTAGAGCTTTTAAGCAAGGAAATCACTCGTTATCTCAATATACCCGGTCGTCTTGTCCAACCTCTAGGCGAATCGAGTTTCGATGCTTGGATAAAACTCTATCGACGGGATAGCAATAGTGATAATAGTCAAATTTCCTACTATCTCAAGGGGGAATTATTGTCGCTGCTTCTCGATTTACTAATTCGCACCCACACCGATAACCGTCGTTCCCTCGATGATGTTTTACGCTCGATGTGGCAACATTTCGGTAAAGAGGAGATTGGTTATACCGATGGCGAATTGCAGGCAATTCTCGAATCGGCTGCGGGAGTGGATTTAAGCGACTTCTACCAGCGTTATATCGACGGTTTGACAGAATTACCCTTTAATCAATATCTTGAACCTTTTGGACTCTATCTGCGGGGTGTTGACAATGGGGAGACGATACCTTATCTGGGAATGCGGGTACAGAGTGAAGCGGGTAAAGAAATAATTAAATTTGTCGAGATGGGTTCTCCTTGCCAAAAAGCGGGAATTAATGCTGATGATGAATTATTGGCTATCGATGGATTGCGGGTGACGGCGGAACAGTTAAACGAAAGATTAAAAGACTACCGCGCAGGTGATATTATTCAGATCACAGTCTTTCATCTCGATGAATTGCGAACCCTTGCTGTTCCACTGGCCACCCCGCAGACGATTCGCTATGAAATTATCAGGGTAGAAAATCCTTCTAATAGCCAGAAACAAAATTTTTCTGCATGGGTAAATCCCGTTTAGTTCTTGGTTAAATCAACAAAAAAATGTCTATTACCGCCGAAATTCCTTTCCTTCCTCTCGCCTATTTTGAGAATAAATTTATCCCTTTTAGTGAGGCAAAATTATCCGTTGCTACCCACGCACTACACTACGGAACTGCCGCTTTTGGGGGTTTACGAGGTACTCCCGACCCTAACAATCCCGGACAGATATTATTATTTAGATTAGAACGTCATTGTCAGCGTTTAAGTCAAAGTGCTAAGTTTCTTAATTACGAGATTCCTGCTGATAAAATCTATCAAATAATTATCGATTTTGTCAAAAATAATCAGTGTCATCGACCTTTTTATATTCGTCCCCTTGTCTATAGTTCCGGGTTGGGAATTGCCCCGCGATTGCATGGTATCGAGAAGGATTTTCTAGTCTATGGTCTAGAAATGGATGATTATTTAGCGGCCGATGGGGTTAATTGTCGGATTAGTTCTTGGTATCGTCAAGAGGATAGAAGTTTCCCGTTGCGAGGTAAAATTAGCGCCGCTTATATCACTTCTGCTTTAGCAAAAACGGAAGCGGTGGAATCGGGGTTTGATGAGGCAATTTTAATGAATTCTCAGGGTAAAGTCTGTGAAGCGACGGGAATGAATATTTTTATCATCAGAAATGGTCAGCTAATTACTCCTAGTTTTGACCAAGATATCCTAGAGGGTATTACTAGAGATAGTGTTTTAACTATTGCGCGGGATTTGGGTATTCCGGTTATTGAAAGACCCGTAGATAAGACGGAGTTATTTATCGCTGATGAGGTGTTTTTAAGTGGCACTGCGGCGAAAATAACTCCGATTAAAAAGATTGAAACTTTTTTTTTACCGGCAGCTAAACCGATTACTTATCAGTTAAAAGAAAAGTTAAGTTCTATCGTTCTCAATCAGGAACCAAAGTATCAAGATTGGATTACTAAAGTTCCTTTATAGTTAGAGAAACTTCCTGAATTTTTCCTTGAGATGCGTCAAATAATGGCGCATCTCAAGGAACCCTGAAATAAACAGAATTTATCTATTTTTCGGTTTGATTCCTTCCTGTATGTAGGGTATAGTTCTCTTAGGATCAATCTTCAGCACGGGTTTCTTCCCTGTTGCTGTTTTTTCTTGTTGATTGTCGGTTTTTTGCTGATTTTGATTATTATCGGTTGTATGTTCCATAGTAGAGCAAATAAGTATGACAAATATTCGGCTTACCTATGATTATACCTTAAACTCTATCAAAGTTGTCAAGGATAGTATTAATCAACTAAATACAAAACTTACTTTGATTCTGACTATTAGCGGTGTTTTGGTTAATTTTGGCAAAGATTTACCTGCTTATATAGTTTCCCTTGAATGTAACCAGTCTATTTATCCTTGTCTTAGCTGCTATCTTTTGAAATTTTTGGCTTATTTATTCACAATTATTACTATTGGCTTAGGATTATGGGGTCTATCCCCAGTAGTGGGTGGTGAAATTATCCTACCAGAACAATTGCTTGCTGAGGAATGGAACCAAGCAGAGGAAGAAGACTATCTAACGGCTTTAATACAATATTTACAAACAGAAACTTTAGTTATAATCTCTAAAATTAGAGAGCAAAAAGCAATTAGATTAAATTGGGCAATTAGGACGATAGTAACAGCAGTAATCTTGTTTTTATTAGATGAGATGATTTTTATTTCTATTCCTGTTTTGGGTAAATTTTGTGCGGGGATATAACCCTAACTACCTTACTGCGCTAACACAGCCTACTTAATATTTTCTTGAAAAATAAGCTCTTGGGATTATTTATTGATCATTTATATTCGAGAAATTCTCAGCAGATAATGTGGATAATCTAGTCGATATTGTCATAAAAGTTAACAACGCTCACTGAATTTTCTTGATACACCCCAACTAGGGATGAATTTCTGGTATCACTGGTCACTGAAATAGGTACAATAAACATTAGCTCGTTTTCATAGAGAACTTAAATGACGCAAAATAATCCCCTAGAGTTGATTGAGAAGTTAGAAACAGGAATCCCCGGCTTTGATTTTCTTTCGGAAGGGGGATTGCCGAAAGGAAGAGCAACTTTGATAGCGGGAACGGCAGGAAGTGCTAAAACGGTCTTTGCCTGTCAATTTCTCGCAGAAGGCATCAAAAATGGAGAAAATGGCGTTTTTGTTACCTTTGAGGAGCCACCCCACGCACTCAGAAAAAATATGGGTGGTTTTGGTTGGAATATCCGGCAGTGGGAGGAGAATCGCCAATGGGCCTTTGTCGATGCTTCCCCCCAACCAGAAGAAAAGCCGATGGTGACGGGAGAATACGACCTAGGCGCATTAATCGCTCGCATTGAATTTGCTATTCGCAAAAATAAAGCCAAACGGGTGTCTATGGATTCCTTAGGCGCAATTTTTAGCCATTTAAGTGATAGCGCTCAAGTGAGAAGTGATCTTTTTCGTCTGGCAACCGCTTTGCGAGAATTGGAAGTAACAGCGATTATGACCGCAGAAAGAACCCAAGAATACGGTGAAATCAGTCGTTATGGGGTGGAGGAGTTTGTGGCCGATAATGTGGTGATTTTACGCAACGTTTTAACCGATGAGAAAAGAAGAAGGACGATCGAAATTTTAAAATATCGCGGAACCGATCACCAAAAAGGAGAATTTCCTTTTACAATTATTCCCAATAAAGGGGCCGTGATCATTCCTTTATCAGCTATTGAATTAGAACAAAAATCCTCTAATATTCGTATCACTTCCGGCAGTCTGGAACTCGATAGAATGTGTGGTGGTGGTTTCTTCCGCGATTCGGTTATTTTGGTTTCGGGAGCCACGGGAACAGGAAAAACCCTGATGGTGACAGAATTTATGGCCGGGGGAGTAACTAATGGGGAAAGATGTTTAATTTTTGCCTTCGAGGAAAGTCGCGAACAGTTATTTAGAAATGCTACTGGTTGGGGGGTGGATTATGACCGCATGGAAAAGGAAGGTAAATTAAAGGTAGTCTGCCGTTATCCCGAAACTACGGGTTTAGAAAATCATTTAATTATGATGAAGGAAATTATCGAGGAGTTTCAACCGAATCGAGTGGCAGTAGATAGTTTATCTGCTTTAGAAAGGGTTTCCAATCTGAAAGGATTTCGGGAATTTATTATCGGTTTGACTTCTTTTATTAAGCAAAAAGAGGTGGGAGGATTATTTACTTCCACCACTCCCACTTTATTAGGAGGTTCCTCGATTACAGAAGCACATATTTCGACAATTACTGATTCAATTATTCTGCTGCGTTATGTGGAAATGTATGGAGAAATGCGCCGCGGTATCACTGTTTTAAAAATGCGCGGTTCTATGCACGATAAGGATATTCGTGAGTTTTCGATCGATCATCAAGGTATGCACATTGGTCAACCTTTCCGCAATGTTACCGGAATTCTGGCTGGAACTCCTATGTACACAGCACAAACAGAAGTAGAACGTTTGAGTGGATTATTTGAGGATCGTAGTTAAAATATAGCAGCATTTGCTAATCGCACGTCGGTGGTTAGCTTTTTCTCCCTATCTCCTTCTTGCTTTCTTGATATGTCTAAAAACTTTTGGTTGATTTTTCTAGGTCTTTTACTGATAAATAACCTACATTTATCAGTCTTAGCAGAAACAGTTTTACAAAGAATTGCTCGCACGGGAGAATTAAAAGCGGCATCCAGAAAAGACGCTACTCCCTTTAGTTATATCAATGAGAAAACGGGACAATGGACAGGTTACGGAGTGGAATTAATGCGCTTAGTCCAACGTCGATTAGAACAAGAATTAGGTAAACCGATTACAATAACCTTTACAGAAGCGACGACTAATAATCGTTTTCAGCAAGTGGAACAGGGACAAGTAAATTTATCCTGTAATGCGGCAACAATTACGGAAGAAAGACTTAAAAATGTTAATTTTTCTATTCCCTATTTTATGACAGGAGCGCAATTTTTAACTAAAAGGGAAAATGTTGATAAAATAGATATTAATAACACTTTAGCATCAGTTGCGATCGCCTATATTCCCCACACCACCACCGATAGTATTATTCGTTATATCTATCCTCTGGCTAATTGGCAAGCTGTCAGCGATCGAAGTGAGGCAGTGGCAAAATTACAAAGGGGAGAAGTTAAAGCAGTGGTTAGTGATGGAATTCTTCTGCTGGGGGAAATCGTTAAACAAGGACAGGATCCGCGACAATTTGTGCTAATACCCCGTCAACCGATTACCACCGAACTTTATGGCTGTATTTTACCCAAAAACGATCCCGAATGGAAAAAATTTGTTGATACTGTTGTTGGCAGCAATGATAACCGGAAACTGCGAGAACAATGGTTTAATTTAGAACAAGGTTTTTTCCCCTATACGATTCTCAATCAACCCTAAAAATAGACTGTAATTGCTGAAAATTCAAAGTAAGTAAATTCTAGTTTTTTTCTTTTTCCTTGTCACTTTTTTCTGAGAAAAATTATGTCTTTTGTCGGTTTACATATTCACAGCGATTATAGCTTACTTGATGGTGCTTCCCAATTACCGTCACTAATTGATCGAGCGATCGAATTGGGACAACCAGCGATCGCTTTAACCGATCATGGAGTCATGTATGGTGCGATCGAATTAATTAAAACCTGTCGTAATAAGGGAATAAAACCAATTATTGGCAATGAAATGTATGTAGTTAATGGTGATATTGAAGTCAATCTTCGCCACCGAAAATATCATCAAGTTGTTCTAGCAAAAAATACCCAAGGCTATAAAAATCTGGTTAAATTAACTACTATTTCTAATCTGAAAGGTATTCAAGGTAAAGGCATTTTTGCTCGTCCTTGTATCAATAAAGAGTTACTCCAACAATATCACGAAGGATTGATAGTTACCAGTGCTTGCTTAGGTGGAGAGATTCCCCAAGCAATTTTAGCTAATAACAGAAAATTGGCTAAGGAAACTGCTAAATGGTATAAAAAACTTTTTGGTGATGATTTTTATTTAGAAATTCAAGATCACGGTTCTAAAGAAGATCGGATTGTTAATGTAGAAATAGTTAAAATTGCTAAAGAATTAGGAATCAAAGTAGTTGCTACTAACGATTCTCACTTTATTTCCTGTTACGATGTAGAAGCACACGATGCCTTACTTTGTATTCAAACTGGCAAGTTAATTACTGAAGATAAACGTCTCCGTTATAGCGGCACAGAATACTTAAAATCTGCTGATGAAATGCGTTTACTTTTCCGTGATCATCTGCCAGAAGATGTGATTGAAGAAGCGATCAATAACACCTTAGAAGTAGCAGAAAAAGTCGAACCCTATAACATATTTAATGAACCAAGACTACCTAACTATCCAGTTCCTGCGGGACATACTGCTGATAGTTATGTAGAAGAAATTGCTTGGTTAGGATTACTAGAAAGATTAAAATGTCCTTCTCGTCACGAAATTGAAACTACTTACAAAGAAAGGCTAGAATACGAATTAAAAATGTTACAGAAAATGGGATTTTCTACCTATTTTCTCGTGGTTTGGGACTATATAAAATATGCTAGAGATCATGATATTCCCGTCGGTCCAGGACGCGGTTCTGCGGCGGGTTCTTTGGTAGCATATTCTTTAAAAATAACTAATATTGATCCCGTTCATCACGGTTTATTATTTGAGCGTTTTCTCAATCCTGAACGGAAATCTATGCCTGATATTGATACGGATTTCTGTATCGAGAGACGGGATGAAATGATCCAATACGTCACGGAAAAATATGGGGAAGCTAATGTTGCCCAAATCATTACTTTTAACCGCATGACATCAAAAGCTGTCTTAAAAGATGTGGCGCGGGTGTTAGATATTCCCTACGCTGAATCGGATAAAATGGCGAAAATGATTCCCGTTTCTCGCGGTAAACCCACACCTTTAAAAGTGATGATTTCTGATGAAACTCCCGAACCAGCATTTAAAGAAAGATACGATACGGAACCCCATGTGCGTCATTGGTTAGATATGGCAATTCGGATCGAAGGTACTAACAAAACCTTCGGAGTTCATGCTGCGGGAGTCGTCATTTCCTCCCAACCTTTAGATGAAGTGGTTCCCCTCCAGAAAAATAATGATGGATCGGTAATTACCCAATACTTTATGGAGGATTTAGAATCATTAGGATTGTTAAAAATGGACTTTTTAGGGTTAAGAAATTTAACCACTTTGAAAAAAACCGCCGACTTAATTAAACAAAATCAGGGCATAGATATTGATCTTGATCAATTGCCTTTAGATGAAAGAAAAGCCCTGCAAATTCGGTCTAAAGGGGAACATAAAAAACTACCTCCCGATATTCTTAAAACCCACGGATTGCTAGAAGAAGGGGATTTAGAAGGTATTTTCCAGTTAGAATCATCGGGGATGAAACAGATCGTTAAAGAGTTAAAACCATCGGGTATTGAGGACATATCTTCAATCCTAGCACTCTATCGCCCCGGTCCTTTAGATGCGGGATTAATTCCCCTCTTTATTGGTAGAAAACACGGTAAAGAACCCATTCGTTATGATCATCCTTTATTGGAACCAATTCTTAAAGAAACCTACGCGGTTTTAGTCTATCAAGAACAGATCATGAAAATGGCGCAGGATTTAGCGGGTTATTCCCTAGGAGAAGCGGATCTATTGCGTCGAGCAATGGGTAAGAAAAAAGCCTCCGAAATGCAGAAACAAAGGGAGATGTTTATCGATGGTGCTGCTAAAAATGGTGTGGAAAAAAGAATCGCTGAAAATCTCTTTGAACAGATGGTAAATTTTGCCGAATATTGTCTAGGAGGTCAGACGTTAATTTTAACTGAGGAATACGGATTATTGCCAATCGCTAAAATTGTAAGCGAAGAAATTAACTGCACTGTTTATAGTGTAGATAAAAATGGTTTTATATATAGTCAACCGATCACCCAATGGCACGAGCGAGGTTTACAAGAAGTCTTTGAATATACCCTAGAAAATGGGCAAACTATCCAAGCAACCAAAGATCATAAATTTATGACTAGCGATGGAGAAATGTTAGCCATAGATACAATATTTGAGCGAGGTTTAGATTTAAAATCCTCTGATTTTTCCTAAAAGTCTCTCCCTTTCTTTATAATTCAAGGCAGGTGATTTCAATAAAAAAGAGAAGCAGTAAAATACAGATTATAGCTAAATAGACCAGCGTAAAAAAATGCTTTTTCTAGAACAATTAAAGCAAATACCAGACCGTAGTGACAACCCCAAAAAGTATCCTCTCTGGCTACTAATGATAATAAATCCGTTGAGTATAAGCTCCATATTAGCACAGGCAAAAGACTTCAGATGTAAGATCGGACGAATGGCAAAAAGGGCAATAAATAATCAGTTTTTAATAACCAGATTTAGTATTAAACGAGATTTTTTTTTATTTTTAAAAACTGAGTTTTTCACAGGGTTGCAGAGATGACATTTTTAGGGTAGCAAAAAGACGCTCCTTTAAGGATGAATTCATTCACCCCGTTTACATCTTTAGGAAATTGATTCTTATGGAACTCCAGTTTTAACGGTCAAAACTATTCAGTTTCATATTTTGTTCCTCTCTTGATGAGTTTTTGTTCGGCAAACCCTATATAATTAAACTTTGGATAATTTATCTCACCATATTTCTTGACCGCAAAAAACTGATGTCCTCTTTACTCTCCGCTATTCCCCTCGATGCGATCGCTTATAATGCACAGGGTTTAGTACCAGCGATCGCTCAAGACTATCTTGATGCTACAGTTTTAATGATGGCTTGGATGAATCGGGAATCTCTCGAAAAAACTCTTACCACTGGGGAAGCGTGGTATTGGAGTCGTTCCCGTCAAGAATTATGGCACAAAGGAGCCACCTCAGGCCATATCCAAAAAGTGCATCAAATTCGCTACGATTGCGATAGTGATGCTATCTTGCTGACTATTGAGCAAATTGGTGATATCGCCTGTCATACTGGCGAAAGAAGCTGTTTTCACCAAGTAAATCCGCAAAAATCACCGCCAGCGGCCGACACCCTCTCGGAATTGTTTAAAGTAATTTGCGATCGCAGAGACGATCCTTATCCGGAATCCTATACCTGTAAACTTTTGGCCGGAGGAGATAACAAAATTCTCAAGAAAATCGGCGAAGAATCGGCAGAAGTGGTCATGGCCTGCAAAGATAATGATGGCGATGCTATTGCCTCAGAAGTGGCCGATCTTTTCTATCATACCCTCGTTGCCCTCGCCTATCATCAAGTCCCCCTGCGAGATGTCTATAAAAAACTGCAAGACCGGCGCCGGTAATCAGTAATCAGTTATTGGTTATCAGATTTGAGTTTTTACTGTTAATTTTCCGACTCCTGAATACTGTCTCCTACTTTATATTTGTGGTTTACGACTTAGTAATTATCGGTGCCGCTCCTGCGGCGAAAGAAGCAGCTTTGTTGGCTGTTCACCTCAAAAAAAGGGTGGCTTTAGTGCAACAGCCTTCTAGGGACAATTTAGAGGCATCTGAGGACATTTTTAGCAGGGGATACAGCCAAATTATTCATCTCTATAAACTGCTTAATTATTGGCAAAAAACGACCATTTATCCCCAATGGCAACGGTTGCGGGAATGGCTAGAGGAAGTAGATAAAACTATTAATAAATATCATTCTTTGGCAAGATTAGCCACGGAAGGAATAGATGTGATCTCAGGTGGGGGAGAATTTGTCCGGTTGCCCCATTTAGGATTCGTGGTTAACGGTCGGCAATTATTGGCTAAACACTATATTATTGCCACGGATTTTTATCCTCAAGTACCGAAAATTTTAGGCTTAGATGAAGTTAATTATTTTACCGCTCAAAACCTTTGGCAAGAGCCAAATTTAGACAATTTAGGACAACATTTAGCAATTATTGGTAACAGCAGCATGGCTGTGAGTTTGTCCCAAATTCTCCGACGTTTGGGGAAAGAAATTAGCTTAATTATCGAGAATAATTATCTACTACCAGATATTGATCGGGAAATTTCCCATTTAGTTACTGCCATTTTAGAAGCGGAAGGAATTAAGATTTTACCAGGCTATTGTCCTAGTCAAGTGAAAGCGATCGAGGGTAAAAAATGGTTACAATTAGGCAATCGTGTTATCGAAGTTGATGATCTCATTTTTGCTGGTAATTATCAAGTCGATGAACGGGGATTAAATTTGGCTGGAGTTGGAGTTAAACTAGAGCAAGGATTAATTAGGGTTAATCAGCAATTACAAACCGATAATTCTCGCATTTATGCTCTAAATTTGCTCAGAAATAATTATCCCGATCCTACTTTAAATCACCGGGCTGCTTTTGGGTTAGTCAAGCATCTGCTCACGGGAGAAAAATTTAACTTTAATCCCCAGCAAATTCCCTCATTTATTGTTTTTGATCCGACTATTGCTTGGGTGGGTTTAACCGAAAAAGCAGCCCAGGACAGCTATGGTGAGGAGGTAAAGATGATCAACTATCCCATCAAAAATATGGTTCCCCAGCAAATCTGGGGAGAAACCACAGGATTTTGTCAATTAATCTACCGACAAGATGGTAAAATACTAGGAGCGCAAATAGTCGGTAATCAAGCGGCAGAAATGATTAGTATCATCAGTTTAGCTTTGCAAGAAAATTTAACCATACAATCCCTAAATAAAAATATTTATACCTGGGGAAGTATGGGAGAGATGATCGGAGAAATGACCCAATTAATCCCCCAGAAAAAATCTTGGTTAACTTGGCTAAAAAAATTATTTAGATAATTGGATCGAGAAAAAAATTAAATTATGAAACCGAAATTTATTGTCTTTGAAGGTATTGATGGATCGGGAACAAGTACCCAAGCAAAACTCCTACAAGAATATTTTTTAAAACGAGGGGAAAAAGCAGTTTTAAGTCCCGAACCTTCCGAGGGTGTCATCGGTCGTTTGATTCGAGAAATAATGCAAACTAATCTTATTTATATCGAAGATCAAAATAAATTTGATCAACAAATGGCCTATTTATTTGCAGCCGATCGCCATTATCACTTATATAATGATCACGATGGTGTTTTCAAACTTATTCACCAAGAACAAACCCATGTGATCACTACTCGTTATTATTTTTCTTCCCTGGCCTATAATTGCAATAATTCCGAAGAATTTGCTTTTGTTCAGCAGTTAAATCAGCATTTTCCCAATCCAGATTTAGTCATTTATATCGATGTTATTCCTGATATTTCTCTAGCAAGAATTAAAAACCGAGCCATCACAGAAGTGTACGAAAAACAAGAAAAATTAATGAAAGTTCGTCAGATGTTTCTCAATATATTTAAAGAATATAAAGATAATTGTTTACAACTGGATGGCAGTGATACAATAGAACAGCTTCACCAAAATATTATTAATTATCTTGAACAATTAATTTAAATCCATGCTTAGTATAGAAACCACCCCTAAATTCACCTACCAACCCCACTATAAACCCAATCAATTAATCTGCGGTCACGGACAAACAGCAATTATCACGGGATGGACAGTAAAACAGTCCCTTGCTAAACATTTAAATCCTGACCAATACGCAGTGATTGGCAATCTTTATAGTCCCACTAGAGGAATTAGTCCCCTGCTGAGAAACTTAATCGCAAATCCCCACGTTAGATACTTAGTTATTCTCAACGCTACAAAGGAAGATAAAAATTCTGGTAGCTGTCAATGTTTGCTAGACTTTTTTAGTCAAGGATTTCAGCTAGGGAAAAGTGATACAGGTCGAGAATGTTGGCTAATTAGTTCTCCCATCACGGGATATATTGACCAAGAAATTGACCGAGAAACTCTCGAAAAATTACGTCAATCGATTCAATATCAACTGGTTAAATCTATCTCAGAAGCGATTGAAACTGTCAAAAATTATGCAGCACAATCACCCCTACCAACTTGGGGAGAACCATTAATCTTTCCCCTCTTAGAAAATCTTCCTTCCCTCCTACCCGGAACAAGATACGGTCATCGCATTGAAGGAAAAACTATTGCTGAAACTTGGGTGAAAATTCTCCAAAAAATTAAAACCACTGGCACAATTAGACCCACAGGATATGATGGTAAATGGCAAGAATTAATTGACTTAATGGCCGTTGTCACCGATGAACCCCTAGACTTTTATTTTCCCGAACCTAATTATTTACCTATAGACAGAGCTTTTCTTACCGAATATATCGGACAAATTCTCGATGATTCCCCTATACACCAAGGAGTTAAATACACCTACGGTCAAAGATTACGCTCTTGGTTTGGACGAGATCAAATTGCACAGGTTATTAATAAATTAATCTCAGAAATTGACGCAGCCAGTGCAGTTATGTCCCTCTGGGATGTGAAAGACCACGAAAAAGGAGGTAGTCCCTGTCTAAATCATATTTGGGTGCGAGTGGTGGAAAATGAATTATCTCTCACCGCAATATTTAGAAGTAATGATATGTTTGCAGCTTGGCCAGCAAACGCTATGGGATTACGCGCTTTACAGCAATATATTAGGAATGAGATTAGCAAGCAATCTGACTACAATTTATCAATAGGTCCATTGATTACTATCAGTCAATCGGCCCATATATACGATGATACTTGGGAAAATGTCGAACGATTAATCGCCACCCAGTACGATAAGATTATCAATCAGCGTGATTTTTTTGACCCTAGCGGTAACTTTTTGATTTCCGTGGAAGAAGAACAAATTCTCGTCCAACAAACTACCCCCGGCAGTGGGGAAATTGTCGCTTGTTATCAGGGCAAAAATCCCCTAAAATTAATTCGCGAGCTTGCTGCCACCAATCCGGCAATTATTCCCGAACATATCGGTTATCTGGGAATCGAGTTACAAAAAGCATACAATTGTCTCAAGAATAATCAACCATATATGCAAGACCAGTAGTAGGGAGCTTATGAGAACATAAATTACCATTTATCTGCTGGGAGTACCCCCCAGAAAAAATAATCTAAAACCTGAGATAATTAAATAGATTACCTGAGTTGCCAAAATGGTTTGTGGAAATAACAGGTACTTCTAGGGAATAATCCCATCATTATTTCGAGTCTGCTGAAAAAGCTTTTCTGGGGACAGGGTGTAGGATTTAGGGTTTTACCCATTTTCATCTGGTCAATTATCTAATTTTCAGGGAAAAAGTAACTGAATTTTTCCCCCAATCACTCCAAGGGTCAGGACTTTTTGCAGTCCAAAGGGTCTAAAAGTTTTTACCCAACAAGGTCTTTAGATTTATTCAGCAAATCCTATTATATAGCAATTCTTGGAGCTATGAGGTACAATGGAAAGCAAATAGACAAATAATAGAACTTACCAGCTTCCTATGAGACCCTATTCCGTAGATTTTCGCCAAAAAATTATCGATGTCTGGAAGAAAGAAAAAATTTCCATTCGAGGACTAGCTCAGAGATTTGACGTGGCCAAAAGCTTTATTCAGAAGTTATTGAAGCAACATAAAGAAACAGGAGATATCCGTCCTCGTCCGCAAGGGGGAAGTCCGCCAACCAAGTTAAATAGTGAACAATTGATAATTTTAATAGAAATCATCGAAGCTAACAATGATGCAACTCTCGAAGAATTATCGGACTTACTGTATGAAAAGACACAGGTGAAAGTCAGTAGAGCCACCTTGGGGCGGCTGACGCAAAAACTCAATTATAGTTTCAAAAAAAAACACTACACGCGGCGGAAAAAGAAAGTGACAGGGTACAGCAAAAAAGAGTGGAATACTGGTCAGAAGTTCGGGAAATTGAGGCATCAAAACTAATTTTTATCGATGAATCGGGGGTAAATTTAGCCCTTTTGAGACTCTATGCTAGAGCCTTAATTGGCCAAAGAGCTAGGGGAAGAAAACCACAAAAAAGAGGGAGAAATATTTCAATAATTAGTGCTATAAGCTTAGAAAAAGTTGTCGCATCAGTCAACATATACGGTGCAGTGGATGCGGTAACATTTGAAGGATTTATTCTGAAGGAAGTGCTGCCAAAAATTAAAGAAGGAGACTGTCTGATCATGGATAACGCCAAGATTCATCTCGGAGAAATGGTCAGAGAAATAATCGAACAAGAAAAAGCTAGACTCATCTATTTACCTCCTTATTCTCCCGAATTCTCTCCTATTGAAAACTTTTGGTCAAAAGTCAAAGCGATGTTAAGAAAACTAAAGGCGAGAACTTACAAAGACTTAATAGAAGGGATTGAATTGGCTATGTTAGAAGTTACTCAAAAAGATATTCGCAATTGGTTTACTCACTGTTGCTACTGTACCTCATAAGTCAGAGAATTGCTATAATATCGGTTTTCGAGAATTGTACATATACAAAGTCAGACTAAATCCGGTTATTAAAAACTGGTTATTTATTCTCCGTTTTGCCTTTTGAATGAGCAGAAAACGGGTTTCTGCGAGAAACCCGTTTTCTGTGCGTTACTCAACGGATTTAGTATTAGCATTCATCCCCGAAGCACTCAAGCGAGGGACTTCTGCGGACAATAAGTTAAAGCTTAGAAAAAAGCGAACTTCTCTAGGGAGAAATTCGCCTTAATTTCCAGAAATTCTGAATTTATTAGTTAGGCACGAGCTTCGAGACGACCGTAGAAAATGCCGCGAATTTTCACTTCCTCAGCGTCTTTTGCCCCTAAATCGGTGTCGGAAGGCTGTTCACTTTCAAAAACACCAGCAAACTCCCCAGTAGAAGCGTCAACTTTAGTTACCTGTAAAGACATAGTACCTTTACCCAGTTCCGTCGCTTTGACGTTAGCACGCTGGAAATCTTGACTATCAGCACTAGCGGGTAAAGCGACAGCATTATCATAACCCGTCACCACACCCCGACCTTTGGGATCCAAGAAACCAGCGCCACGATAGGAAGGAACTTTAAAGTCACCTTCAAAATCTGTGGAACTGTTGATAGAGCTAAATCCAGCTTCGGTTTTGCCAGTGAAACCTTTCATGGTAAAGAAGAAGGGAACTCTTTCACCTCCGGGCAATTGTACGGTAACTGGTTGGAAATCGATACCGTCTTCTTCCTTGAGGGTTAAAACACCGTCTTCACCTACGGTTAAGGTCGCTGTCATCTGTTCTAAACTGGTGGTATCTCTGGTTAAGAGTTTACCCTGTACAAAGGTTGCCGCTTCCCGCTTATTAACTGGTTCACCCTTGACAAAATATTCTTGGGGTTCCAAGCATAAATCTGTCACCACATAACTTTCACCGCTTTCTAAGGGGAGAGTACCCCGGGTAAACTCAGAAATCTGTGGACATTTGTTAGCTAATCCAGTGTTTAAAATTTCATCATAGGTTAGCTCGTTTCTATTCAGGACGGCACTAGGCGCGTCGCTACAAGCTGTCAACACCCCTAAGCACAAGGCTAAAAAGGCAACTAACAAGGCACGAAATCTCATCTATGTCAACCTCTCTTTGTCAATCTTTACAATTACTACCCTTGATCCATAGCCTGATCAATTATCGAATCGGTTGCGCCAATTCACCGAAATTCAGTTTATCAAAGATCAGTGACCATTGAGAAGATGGGACACAGGAGAGGGGAGACAGAAGGCAGTCCCGATTCCAAAGTTGGCACCGCCCACCATGAAAAGATGATAGCCTCCTATTAAGGCCAAGACAAAAAAGCTGTTCCCTCAATAGAGCTTTCTAGCCTGAGAGGCAGTCGAACCAGGATACCCAGAGGCATCAATCACCCCTGCCCAAGCGGCCTGTTCAATATTTACCTAGGCTGAGAGAGGAACTTTTGGCTGAGGAGAAGGGGAAGGAGAGGCTACCAGTGTAGGAGGGACTACCGGTGCGGGGGAACTCAAGGGCGAAGGAGAGGGAGTAACAGCAGGGGGGTTAGAGAGAGGGGGACGGAGGAAAAGATAGCCGATACCGCAAAATATGCCCGCCAGCAAGCCTAACCAGAGATACATCCCGAAAAAGGTCGATTTAGCTGGTTGGGGGCTAGTTTCTGGGGCTGGTTCTTCTGGTTTCACCCGGTCCACTTTCGGGGCAGCGGGTTCAGCCTTGGGGAGAGGGGTAACTTTTCTGGGCAGTGTTTTCGGAATAGTTACCTCTAGAGCTAATTGTTCCGCACTAGGAGACAAACGATCGGCTAAAGCTTTACCATCAATTTTTAGAGCATCACCGTAGCGTTTGATAAATCCCTTGACATAAATTAATTCTGGTAATTTCTCCCAATTCCCCGTTTCCAACGCTTCTAGCATTGGTAATCTAATCATCGTCAGGGCGGCGATATCGTCTATGCTCAGGCAGCTTTCTTCTCGTTTTTGACGTAAATAAGTCCCAATTTCCTTGATTTGTTCGGCTTGTAGGGGACTGAGTTGACTCATAATTCCAGTCATGATTTATACCAATTAGATGATAATCTCGATTTTGTTATTTTGGGATAATCTCTTCTCTAAAAGATCCTTTTACCTTGTCACCATTACTGGCGAAAAAGTTCCAAAAACCAGTAAAAATCAGCAATACTTGCCAAAGTTAAGTTTTTTATCCTAGGGTGACTGCACTGACCAGATAATACATACATTTGTTCTTAATGCTTGTTTTTCTCGAACCTTCAACAAACCCTAATTATGACCTTTATTCCCCATCCCGACACCACCCCCCTTCACCTTACCTGTGCCGTAGTCACGGTGAGCGATACTCGTACCCCAGAGACGGATAGAAGTGGCCAAATAATTCAAGAGTTACTAACTCGATCGGGTCATGATATCGCTCTCTACTTAATTATTCCCGATGAACCCTCACAAATTCAAGCAATCTTACCAGAAATTAGCAATCAAAATCGGATAAAAGTTTTAATTCTCAATGGGGGGACGGGTATTGCTCCCAGAGATACTACATACGATGCTTTAGTACCTTTATTAAGGATTACTTTACCCGGTTTTGGTGAATTATTTCGTTATCTTAGTTATCAAGAAATTGGCTCTCGTGCCATGGCATCAAGGGCAATAGCTGGGGTTTATCAAAACTTATTAGTCTTTTCTCTTCCTGGTTCCACTAATGCCGTTAAATTAGCCCTAGAAAAACTGATTCTTCCCGAAATTTTACATCTGGTTAAACAGATGAATGGATAATTTATTTTGACTTGATCTGGGCTGAAATTTCTTGAAAACATACATCCCAAAAATAGCTGGCTAGATTCACTGCGCTTAACAGTTTAGGGATTCCTTCACTTAGACTAGCAAAATCTCGATTGTTAATATGGAGAAAATCAATAGCGATCGCAAAAGTTAAAAGTGCTAAAGCAATGATTAAAATTTGGTAATAAGTTTGTGTTATTTGCCGCCAAAATACTAAACCATAAATCAAAATTGCGAGGGCATAAACAGAGATAGTCAAGAATTTGGGAATATTAAAATAGAGGAGAATGATATGAATTCTGAAGATTTCATTGATGGCAATCAGTCCCGTTATTATAGCAGAAACAAGTAAAAAATTGTCAGAATTATTGAAACTTGTCTTGCGGGACAATAAAGTATAACTAAAAAGGCAAACAATCGGAGGTAAACAACAAAGAAACTGAAAAGAATGGGTTAATAAACCAGCGATCGGAGTTGGGGGAGTAGCGGGAGGATAAAACAAAAGACTAGAGGGTAATTTTACCCGATCAACCCCAGCAATCAAAGCTAAAATCAAGAGGAGAACGACAAGATTTATTTTCAGAAAATGCTGTTCTCGTGAGGACATAAGTATAACAGTTGATAATTGTGGCTATTAATCACGGTATAATTCACAAAGTGCCGCTTTCTACCCGCTCGATCTAAATAACGAAGCGCCAAGCATTTCCCCAGTTGTGTTAAGGACAATTTTCTCAGTTTTCTATGCTCAATCAAAAAGAAATTTTGTGTTTATTGCAATTGGCTAGTCCCATTTTACCCGTTGGGGCTTATAGTTATTCCGAAGGGCTAGAAACCCTCGTCGAAAAGGGGATTATCTCCAATAGTGCCAGCTTAAATGATTGGTTAGAGCGATCGCTTTGTCAAGGCTCGATTCGCTTAGAAACGGCTGTTTTACTAAGGGTATATCGCTGTTTTTGTCAAGAAGATTTTACAAAACTTAATTATTGGGACAATTGGTTATCGGCAACGCGGGAAACAGCCGAATTAAGACAGCAAAGCTGGCAAATGGGGCGATCGCTGCTAAACCTGTTGCGGGAGTTAGCACCAGACAGAGAGGATCTACCGGAACAGGCTAATTATGCCACCGCTTTTGCGATCGGGGCAAGTCATTGGCAAATTGGGGAAGAATTAGCGGTTTTAGGCTATTTACACAGTTGGGCAAGTAATTTAATCAATGCAGGACTGCGTTTAATTCCCCTTGGACAAACCCTAGGACAAGCGCTTCTGATCGGTTTACAGCCCAGTTTATTAACAGCAACAGCAGATATGATCAGTTTAGCCGATGAAAACCTGAGCAGTTGGAGTTGGGGGCTAAGTTTTGCCAGTATGAACCACGAAACCCAGTATAGTCGTCTATTTCGCAGTTAGCAATTTAGGGAGAAGAGCAGGAGAATGACGGAAAAAACCGAATAAGGTATAGTATGATTGAAAAAAATCCTAGGTCGTAGTTCTCGCTTTCTGAGTGACCGAGGGTTTTAAGGAAAGATGCGAACACTCTACCTAGCCACAGTGTACCAATGTTTAGTCAATCAGAAAAAATTCCCGTTTCGGTGTTAATTCCCGCCAAAGACGAGGAATCTAACCTTCCCGCTTGTTTAGAGAGTGTTGCTAGGGCTGATGAAGTGTTTGTCGTCGATTCCCAAAGTAGCGATCGCTCGATCGAAATATCTACAAACTATGGTGCTAATGTAGTCCAGTTTTATTTTAACGGTCGTTGGCCAAAAAAGAAAAACTGGTCCCTTGATAACCTGCCTTTTCGCAACGAATGGGTATTAATCGTCGATTGTGATGAGAGAATCACCCCCGAACTATGGGACGAAATCGCCACCGTGATCCGAGATCCCAACTATAACGGTTATTATCTCAATCGTCGCGTCTTCTTCCTCGGACAGTGGATCCGTTATGGTGGCAAGTATCCCGACTGGAATCTGCGTTTATTTAAACATAAGTCGGGTAGATACGAGAATTTAAACACGGAAGATATCCCCAACACAGGAGATAATGAAGTTCACGAACACGTTATCCTCGATGGCAAGGTGGGCTATCTGAAAAATGATATGCTGCACATCGATTTCCGTGATATCTATCATTGGTTAGAAAGACATAACCGTTATTCCAACTGGGAAGCCCGGGTTTATTACAATATTCTCACGGGTAATGACGAAAGCGGTACGATCGGAGCGCACCTGTTCGGTGATGCAGTGCAGAGAAAACGCTTTTTAAAGAAAATTTGGGTAAAACTGCCCTTTAAACCGCTACTGCGCTTTATCATCTTTTATTTTATCCGTCTTGGTTTCTTGGATGGCAAAGCTGGTTATATCTACGGTCGTCTTTTGAGTCAGTACGAATACCAAATAGGGGTTAAATTGTACGAATTACGGCAATTTGGCGGTAAATTAAACGTTAATGCCCAGACTAATCCCCCGATTAAACCCTCGGAACCTCAACCCGCAGAAATGATTAAATAGGTCCTATGTTCCCAGAAATCCGCACCAATGAGGAAGCGTGGCTAGATCTGCGTACCTACGATCAATCTTGGTTCGATCGCGGTCGTTCTAATCCAATTATCCTACTTTGGTGGTTAGTACAGGGAATTCTTTTCCCCCTCACTTTGCACCAGATGGATAGCTTTCGCTGCGCTGTTTTGCGGCTATTCGGGGCTAAAATCGGCCTTGGGGTGAAAATTCGCCCGACGGTTAGGGTGACTTATCCTTGGAAAGTAGCGATCGGTGATTATACTTGGATCGGCGATGATGTGGTGATTTATAGTTTAGATAACGTTACTATCGGCAATCATTGTGTGATTTCTCAAAAATGCTATCTTTGCACTGGCAGTCACGATCCGGGCGATCGCTCTTTTGGCTTAAAAACTACTCCCATCCTCATTGGTAATGGTACATGGATCGCAGCCGATTGTTTTTTGGCTCCGGGGGTAAAAATTGGCTCTAATGTTGTTATTGGGGCAAGAAGTAGCGTATTTGCTGATATTCCCGCTCAAAAGGTCGCTTGGGGTAGTCCCTGTCGTCCTCAATACGATAGAAAGATGAATTCTTATAGTGGTTAAGCTAAGAGGCATTATTTTAAAAGGGTTTTGCCATCATTCAGCAAGCTCCAATAAATGTGCATGGTGCGTTCCCAAAAAAATCTATTAGTGGAGCAGTAGGGGCAACATTAGGGAACGCACCCTACGACTACGACGATAGCGAGCGCTGAAAAAATACATCCCTTAACCTAGTCCGAGGATTAGGAAAAAACGGGCAATATAATTGAATTTCTCGGCAGTTATCATCGGAGATGCTCAAGTTTGGCTCTTCTAGGTTCTGTGTGATAAGTTTAACTTATACTAAATCCGTTGAGTACAGGCTAGTGATGAGGAGAGGCAACAGGCTTCGGCCGTGAGCTCAGGCTTCGACAGTGAGACTTCGGCGTGAGACTTCGGACGTTCGGCGAGCTCAGTAGTTCGACAGGCTCACTAACACGAACGCTCAGTAGTTCGACAGGCTCACTAACACGAACGCTCAGCCGAACCGCCGAACGGCAAGAGGCAAAAGAGGGAATAAATAATCAGTTTTTAATAACCAGATTTATAGCGTTTCTCACACCTGTGTGGTATAGTTAAACCTTTGCTAATTAAGCTTTTCACCATCGACAATGTACCTCTTGCGAACAGGAAACGCTATAGTATAAATACGTTGAGTATTACATACTTTGTGTCCTCTGTGTCTCTGTGGTTGCCTCCACTTCCTCGCCAGCAGGACTATATCTTAGAATACATTTTACCCACCAAATCCAAAAGAGCCCAAGTTTTGATGATTCGGTCAAACTTCCGTTTTCTTAGCTTGCAGTTTAGAAATTTCTCGATTAATCTAGAATTAGGATTCTCCTAGGAATACATTGTATGCTGCCAGGGCAAATTTTAGGCGATCGATACCAAATTCAAAATCAGTTAGGTAAACAAACCGGAAGACGCACTTTTCTCGCCCAAGATCTCAAAACGGGTACTACTGTTGTCGTCAAATTATTAATCTTCAATCCCGATTTTGAATGGACAGATTTAAAACTTTTTGAACGGGAGTCCGAAACTCTTAAACATCTAGATTGTCGCTCGATTCCCGAATATATCGACTATTTTGAAGTTCGCAACGATACCTATCAAGGTTTTGCTCTTGTTCAGAGTTATATCGAGGCGAAATCTCTCAAGGAACAGATAGAAACCGGTCGCAAATTTAGTGAATCAGAGCTGCAAGAATTAGCTAAATCTATCCTAGGTATTTTAATTTATCTTCATGGACTTAACCCGCCAATTATTCACCGGGATTTGAAACCTAGTAATATTTTACTAAAAGATCGATCGGGTCATAGTATCGGTAATGTTTATTTAATTGATTTTGGTTCTGTCCAGACTGTTGCTCAACAGGAACAGTCCACTTTAACTATCGTCGGAACCTACGGTTATATGCCCCCAGAACAATTCGGTGGTCGCACCGTTGCCGCTTCTGATTTATACAGTTTAGGAGCGACTTTAATCTATCTAGCTACAGGCATTCATCCCGCCGATTTACCCCAAAAAGATGGCAAAATTCAATTAAATAATTTAGCCAATTTAAGCCCTGCTTTTGTTCATTGGTTAGGGCAGTTAATCGAACCTAGTCTCGAGAAAAGATTTGTTTCAGCACAGGCAGTAAATCAAGCTTTAAATACTCTCCACGAGATGCAATTAACTTCCTCAAACCTTGCAAAACCCGCCGGAAGTCGGGTACAGTTGCAAAAAAATGAGGAGAAAATTAAAATATCTTTACCTCCCGAAGGTTTTACCCCTAAATTAATTTATCTTGGAACCTTTGCTATCGCTTGGAACGCTTTTTTATTAGTATGGACAGGAGGAGCCATTTCTATTCCTCTGTGGATAAGTTGGTTTTTTCTGCTCTTTTCCTTGCCCTTTTGGTTTGTGGGTTTAGGAATGCTTTATCAGATTATTTATTGTCTCAAAGGAGAGGAAATTATCACTATTGATAGTCAAGAAATTGTTACCATTCAGCGAATTTGGGGTTTGACACTTCCGGGCAAAAAGAAAATGGCAAGGGAACATATTAATAAACTGGTAAAAGCTGATAGTTATCATACCAAAGATGGCGATGGCGATCAAGTTTATGTGCCGATGGCTTTAACTATTTGGGCGGGGACTAAAGAATATACTATTAGCAGTAAAACAAAAGAATATCTGAGTAAACCCGAAATTGAATGGTTAGCAGCGGAATTAAGTCAATGGTTAGGAATACCAATTACTAATAAGTAGCCAGTTACAATCAGCTTTTTTCTCCCTTCTCCCCCACTGATTACTGATAACTGCTTACTGATAACTGAAAAATCTCCCCACTCCCTCACTGATAACTGATAACTGATAACTGAAAAATCTCCCCACTCCCCCACTTCCCCACTCCCCCATTTCCTAATTCATAATTCATAATTCCCACTCCCTGATATAGACGAAATGTCTGTGATCAGTGTAAAATTTTATGAAGAGTCTCGGCTTTTTTCTCCCTTTTCTGGAGAAATGCCCCAGCACCAGTCACTAAGATCAAAATTGTGTCATCCCATCGATAATTAAGTTTATGAGCGCCACTATTACCGTAGAAAAACGCAAATTAGAAAAACCCCCTTTAGAACTGCATTATCTCGGCGATCGAGTCCTGCGTCAACCGGCCAAGCGAATTGCTAAAGTCGATGACAGCATTCGTCAATTAGCCAGAGAAATGCTGCAAACTATGTATAGTGCCAATGGTATCGGGTTAGCAGCCCCGCAAGTAGCAGTCAATAAACAATTGATTGTCATCGATTGTGAACCCGATAAACCGGAAAATACGCCCCTAATTCTGATTAATCCCCAAATTATCGGTTATAGTCGGGAATTGTGCAAAGCGGAAGAGGGTTGTTTGAGTATTCCCGATGTGTTTTTAGATGTCATCCGTCCCCAGGCGATCGAAGTGAGTTATAAAGATGAACAGGGGAAACCGCGAAAACTGCAAGCTAACGGTTTACTAGCGCGGGCAATTCAACACGAAATGGATCATCTTAATGGTGTCATGTTCGTGGATAGAGTAGATAACGATTTGGCACTCAATGAAGAATTAAAAAAACACGGTTTTTCCGTGCAAGCGGTGAAACCCGTCGAGAAAGTGACAAAATAAAGGCATTAGTTAATTTAGGTGAGGAGTGAAGATGACCCCGAAAAGCGGCGTTTTATTGTTATTATCCTGTATTGCAGCGATCGCTGGTGTGGGTTGTGTCTTTGAAATTAGTTCAGGAGAACCGGATTTAGGCAATACCACCACTGGCTTAATTCTAGCGGCAAGTGTGCCACTAACAGCCCTATTTTTTTGGGCTGCGGTTAAAGACACGAGAGCCAATTATAAATAGAATAACTTCCCCTCGGTTATGGGAAAATTGGCATAATTTTCATGAGCAAAAGAGAGAATGTATGTCTCTCTTTTGTTTCTTTGAACTACAGGGTAAAGGTTCTTCCGAACTTACAATGTAGAAAATTCCCCAAGCTCCCTCTCTGTCCAGCAATGCTCTAAAGTTGATAAATATCAATCTAACAAAAATTCAAAGCTTTACTATACAAGCTTTACAAGCATAAGTTGTTAATAGTTTTACATGACAGGTTCGGTAGAGCCAGGGTAAATAACCAGAAAAAGTTACTAAGTTTGAGTATATTATCATCTTTTATGACAATCAATCATATCCCGACCAGTGAAACCCTGATTAGGTAAAAATTTCTCCCCTGTCCTCTATATCCGCAATCTAGAATGATAAAATAGGTGAAGTTCAAAGCATCATTCATTAGCTATGACCACGACCTACAAAGTAGAAATTTCCCATTTAGGAACAACACAAACGATCGAAGTTAGGGAAGATCAAACTATACTACAAGCGGCCTACGATGCGGGGATTGACTTACCCAGTTCCTGCAATGCGGGCGTATGTACTACCTGCGCCGCTCAACTTTCCCAGGGTAGCGTCGAACAAGGTGAGGGCATGGGATTATCCCCCGACCTGCAAAAAGAAGGCTATGCTTTGTTATGTGTGGCCTATCCTCGCTCGGATATTAAACTGGAATCTGGCAAGGAAGAAGTAGTTTATCAACGTCAATTCGGAAAACCCTAGGCCAAACTGGGTTTAAGACGGGAAATTTTCGGGGGTTTCCCCCCAAAAAACCAGATTTTGAGCCAATAGAACCGGCAAACCCTAACTAATAAGGGAGAACTTTTGCTCTGCACTCTTGAGGGATGCTTTCATGAAACCAGAAAAGAGAGGATGAGCTTTATTGGGACGAGAGCGAAATTCGGGATGAAATTGGGTAGCAATAAAGAAAGGATGTTTTGGTAGTTCGATAATTTCCACCAAACGACCATCGGGAGAAGTGCCACTCACCAGATAACCAGTCTCAAAAAAGAGACTACGATAGGCATTATTGAACTCGTAACGGTGACGATGGCGCTCATAGATAACCTCTTGACCGTAGAGAGAGAAAGCTAGACTATCGGGATTTAAACGACAGGGATAGAGACCTAAGCGCATTGTTCCCCCTAAATCTACCACATCTGCCTGTTCTGGCAGTAAATTAATCACTGGATTCGGTGTATCCTCTTCAAATTCGGAACTATTGGCCCTTTCCAATCGGGCCACATTGCGACCCCATTCGATAATCGAACACTGCATCCCTAAACAGAGACCCAAAAAAGGAATATTATTGACCCTAGCATACTCGATCGCCTTAATTTTGCCATCCACACCCCTAATACCAAAACCACCTGGTACAACAATACCGTCAACACCGCTTAAATGAGCTTCGGCCGAATCATTATCCACATCTTCAGCACTTACCCAACGCAATTCTATCTCGCTATTAAGGGCAATAGCAGCGTGTTTGAGGGCCTCCACCACCGAGAGATAAGCATCCCCCAACTGAACATATTTACCAACAATAGCTATCTCTGATTTTTGACCGGGGGATTGCATCTGTCGGATGAGATTTTCCCACTCCTCCAGATGGGGGTATCGGGGACTGAGGTTTAATAATTCTAGAGTTTGTTGCGCTAATCCCTCTTTTTCCAGATTAAGAGGCACTTCGTAGATACTGCTGGCATCCTGAGCAGTAATCACCGATTCTACCGGTACATCACAGAAAGCTGAGAGTTTTTCTTTTAACCCCGGTTGTAGGGGTAGATGACAACGACAGACTAACACATCCGGTTGAATACCAATCGATCTTAATTCCTTAACCGAGTGTTGCGTCGGTTTCGTTTTCATCTCCTTAGCGGCCGGAATCCAAGGAATTAGGGTAACGTGCATATAAACTACGTTATTTCGACCCACATCCTTCCTAAATTGCCTAATTGCTTCTAAAAAAGGCAAGGATTCGATATCTCCCACCGTACCACCAATTTCTGTGATGACAATATCGGGGTTGGTATCTTTGGCCACCCGGAGAATCCTTTCCTTGATTTCGTTGGTAATATGGGGAATTACCTGCACAGTTCCCCCCATATAAGCACCACGGCGCTCTTTATTCAATACCGCTTGATAAATCGAGCCAGTAGTCACGCTATTGAGACGGGAGAGTTCCGTATCGGTAAAACGTTCGTAGTGGCCAAGGTCGAGGTCGGTTTCGGCCCCATCATCGGTGACAAATACCTCTCCGTGTTGAAAAGGACTCATCGTACCCGGATCCACGTTGATATAGGGGTCTAATTTCAGAATTGAGACGGAATAATCCCGACTTTTCAACAATCTTCCCAAACTAGCAGCGACAATTCCTTTCCCAATACTGGAGACGACTCCCCCAGTGACAAAGACAAATTTACTCATAAAATTCTTCCTGCGATCGATTATACCTAGCAAGGGGTAAAAGTTTTCGGGATGCGGCGGTGTCATCGGAAATTTTGGGTCTGAAACCCCGCCGTTCTAGGTTGGCTTTACGTTAGAATTAAAAGGCCAGTCTCGAAAACCAAGTGGACGGCGCAGCACCTTGAAAACTCGGCTTAGGGGGTTCCGACCAGAAAAGCTTGGCCGGGTAAAAAGTCTAAGCAACAAGTACAAGAAGCTATAGGCGGTCAACGTACCGTGGGACACACGGAATCGGGCTTCTGAAATGGGGCGAAAGTCTGTGGACTCTGTGTAAGACAGTACATGGTTTTTTAACTGTGGTATGCGACGGTGGTGGAAGCAGAAACTTAAATCGTGAGGTTTAGGAATCGCCGCACTTTTAGGGCGGCGAGGATGTCAATTTTCCAGATTTCATTATAGCTGGATGACCTATACCCCGATCCTCGTTTTAACTCCCTCTCGAAAATCTATTGCACCACAGCCTTTAGTCACCTTCATCCCAATCATCTAATTTTTCCGCTACAATCGACAGTGCTAAGACTTAGGGATTTATAAACTACTATTCATGATAGATTTTAATACTCTCGCTGAATTTTCCCGCCACTATTGCGTCTCGATTTGTGCCTTTTTAGTACCCGCTAACTTAGTAACCACCCTTTTAACCGTTCTTTTTCTCTATTTTGGTCGTCCTACCCGTCAAATCTTACCCATTGCTTCCCTAGCTTTGTTGTTCGCTGTCACTATGTTTCTCCACGTCGCCACCTGGTTAATGATTGGTGTGGTTATGGCCCCCACTTTTATCCTCTTTGGACTAGGTTTAACCTGTTTTGTGATCAATTTTCAAGCCATTAGCGATCGCCAAAGCTTGGAACAGTTATTGCACACCGGGGTTAATCGTCTAGCTCGCTCTTTCAACTAAAGAAAAGCACCAAGACTTCCCCCTTCCCACATAGTTGAACCAAGAGGCTAATCTTGATGCGTCCAAGAGCGATGAGCCAGACGCAAACCCCAATCGAGCAGATAACCAATCGCGCCAATAACAAGAATCACCGCCATCAACTCTGAATAGGCGAGTCGATCGCGTGTATCGAGAATATAATAACCCAAACCTGCACTAACCCCCAGCATTTCCGCCGGGACAAGAACGATCCAGATAATACCGATAGCCAAACGAAAACCAGTTAAGAGATGGGAGAGGATCGCAGGCAGAATAATCTGGAAAACTGTTTCCCCTCGGGTAGCACAGAGACTGCGGGCTAAAGTCAACCAAGAGCGATCAACCGCGTTAACCCCGGCAGCCGTATTGAGAAGGATCGGCCAGATAGCCGCCACCGTCAGCAAAAAATACACAGGTAGATCACCAATTCCCAAAACCATCACCGCTAAAGGCATCCAAGAAAGGGGCGAGATCATGCGGAGAAATTGAAATACAGCCGACAAAGCCGATTCAAGGGAGCGATACAACCCGATTAATACCCCCAACGGCACACCGATGGCACTAGCGAGAACCAAGCCCACAAGAACCCGGCGGCAACTGGTGAGGATATGGGGCATAATCTCCCCCCCCAACAAAAAGACGTAATAAAGCGACAAAAGATCGCTCAGGGGAAAAATCATTTAAAATCGGGTTTGAGTGCCATAGAGGACTGGTAAATAGCCACCAGAGCAATAATCCAAAACCGATACCCCATAAGGGTAGTAAAGCTCTTGGCGGGGAGGTCAAAGATTGTGACTTCATGGGTTCGGATCCTTAAAACTTGATCGTCTCGATGCGGGAGAGATTATTCGGTAAGCCGAAAGCTTTCGGTCCGCCCACCTGTTGCAAGGCATTACGGACAAAAGAATCATCCACGAGATCCCGGGCCACCTGTCGGGGTTGCAGTTTTTGGAGAAAATCCGTATTTCCTTCCACCTGAGTGGTTTTTAGCAGGCGTACCAGTTCCTCTGTATAGGAAGGGAAAGGATAGGGCTGGAAATCGATCCGGTTGACCTGCCAAGCTGGATTCTGGATTGCTCCGTCTTTCTTATAGAAATTGCGATCGTAGTAAGTAAGCGCCCGTTGCAATACCGGCAGCGGGTGAGGCGTATATTTTCCACCATCTTTAGAGAGAATCCGGGCCACTTCCGAGCGATTGCCCCGGGACCAGAGTTGAGCTTTAACGAGGGCGTTTACCACCTTCTGCGTCCATTGTTTCCGTTGCTTAATATCCTCCTCGTGAACAAAGACGACGCAACAGGCGTGATTCTTCCAGACATCGCCGGTGAAACGGAGAACCCTACCGGTTTTTAGATTTTCCGCCGCCGCGTTGAAAGGTTCCGCCACGATATAACCACCGATGCTCTTATTGGCGAGGGCTGATACCATATCCGGGGGCGGGAGAACCACGAGATTAACCTCGTTAGGAGCGCTCGGCGCGTCCTTGGCTTTGCGAACTATTTTCAGCCCGTTACGTTGTAAGAGTTGTTGCAAGACCAAATTATGAATCGAATACCAGAAAGGAACCGCGATCGTTTTACCCCCCAATTCCCTGGGATTTTCAATATCGGGAAGGACAGTGAGGGCTGAACCGTTGGTATGGTTCCAAGCGACGATTTTAGCGGGGAAATTGCGCCCGTAACGAATCCAGATCGAGGTGGGGAAAAGAACATGAATAACGTTCACCTGCCGAGCGAGAAAGGCTTCAACCAGCAATTCTCATTTTGAAATAAATAGAGCATTAACCCCGATTTTGGCAGGGAAAATATAGTACGAAGCAACTATTTTCTAGAAGAGGCGAACAATAAAAAAAACAATTGGCTAGACAAATTAAGTATAAATACTCAAGCAATCAAAGAGGTTGGCTGAGAACGAACGGGGTTAAATCAGGAAGATAGTTCTGTTTTTAGAATAGGGAATTCAAGGGAAATAAAAATTTATAATTATTGTCAGCTAAGGTAAAATGGGTGAGATAGAAATCCACCAGCACGTCAAATTATTCCAAGATGGCTCAAAAAGCGGCAACCCTAGAAATTTCGGAATTAATGCAATTTTTACATCAAGAATTAGATGATTTACCCGATGAGAGGAAACCTGGAAATAATAGAAAATATGAGATAAAAGATGCCGTGATGGCTGCATTTTCAGTCTTTTTTACTCAGTCGCCGTCTTTTTTAGACCATCAACGTTTAATGAAAAGCAATAAGGGAAAAGATAATGCTGAAAGTTTATTTTCAATTAAAAAAATTCCTGGGGATAATCAAATAAGAAATTTGTTAGATCCAGTGCCAGCATCTAATATCTCTAGGACTTTTCAAAAAGTCTATGAATGGTTAAAAGAAAAGGGAGTTTTGAAAAAGTTTCTCTACTTAGATGGAGAAATATTAGTGGCGTTAGATGGCACAGAATATTTCTCATCCAAGAAAATTAATTGCCCTCATTGTAACTGTCGTAATCATCGAAATGGAACTACAACTTATTTTCATGGCTGTGTCACACCGATAGTAGTTTCTCCTAGGCAAAAACAAGTAATTAATTTAGAGCCAGAATTCATTAAAAAACAAGATGGACATCAAAAACAAGACTGTGAAAATGCGGCCGTTAAAAGATGGTTAAATAGGAATCATAAAAATAAGTATGGTTATCCTGTAACTCTTTTAGGAGACGACTTATATTCTCACGAACCTGTCTGTAAATTAGCGGTAAAACAAGGTTATAATTTTATTTTTGTTTGTTTGGAAACGTCGCATAAAACTTTATATGAATGGCTAGAATTTTTAGAAAAAAGTGGCGAAGTTAGGACCGTTGAAAAGAAACAATGGGATGGACGAAAAAATCTAATTTATCGTTATCGTTATGCTTCTAGAGTTCCCTTAAGAGAGGGGGACTCAAGTCTCGAAGTTAATTGGTGTGAAGTGACTGTTATTAATGAAAAAACCCAGAAAACTATCTACCAAAATAATTGGATAACTAATCATAAAATCACGGAAAATAATGTCGAAGAAATTGTCAAAGCTGGACGTAGCAGATGGAAAGTTGAAAATGAAGGCAATAACGTTCTTAAAAATCACGGTTATAATTTAGAGCATAACTTTGGTCACGGTCAGAATCATTTGTGCGAGTTCTTATTGTCTTTAAATTTACTAGCTTTTTTATTTCATACCGTGTTGGATTTAGTTAATTACACCTATCAAAAGATTCGTGAGCTATTAGTAACTAGGACTTCTTTCTTTAATGATATTCGTACCCTATTAAAATTTATTTGGTTTAAGAATTGGTCGGAATTTTTCTCATTTATTCTAACCGAATATGTCCCATTTAAAAAAGTAAATTCTAGTTAAAAATGTCAGAACTCTTGAAGAAAAAAAAGAAAGTTGTTCATAAAAAAAACTAAAAATTTTGTTAGAATTTCATCCAGATTTATGAGTTGAAATCGATTTTTTGTGGACAAAGTTCTTAAAACCTGTCTATCTCCAGCTTTGGATGATAATTATCTGTCAAAAAATAATGCTTCTACACAAGTTCTCTATTTAAATAAGAGAATTTTATCTGATTTTTTTCAAAATGAGAATTGCTGGCAGGTAAGTTTCCATCGTTAGCCCCGGGGGTAAATTCCACTGTACTAGATAGTTAGCTTTGTCTTTGCGCTCTCGCACAGTGGCTAAGTCCTGCCCAATCAAGCGCATTTCCTTGATTAGTTGCCAACTTAGCCCAGCGTTTTCTAGTACTTGTTCGACGGAGGCGCGATCGATCGCTTTGATAATCAGGAATAACCGCCCCTCTGTTCCACCGATTAGGGCTTCGATTAACTCTCCCTGGGATTTTGATGCGAGTCTGGCAATGCGCGACCATATCTCGCTCACCTCTTCTTTTGTCCTTTCTTGTTGATCATCCTCTACTAGGTATAGAGTCATAATTCATCTGAAATACATTTACAATACATTTGAGTTTACTGCCTTTGAGAAAAAAAAGCAATATTTTCAAGCACCTCAAAACGCCGCGGCCAGAACCCTTGCCTTGGCTGATATGCGTGACCCGATTTTTTCGATAACCGCCCTTATCTGGCTGAATTTTTTTCAGCCAAAGACTTGACAAACTCCAAAATCTCTGCTAACCTTGTAGTATAATGGGAATCCGTGTCGGCCTACGAACCCTCTTTTTAAATCTTTCTCAAGAATAAAAATTTTAACCCGAATTGCCGGTAGTAGCTAAACTAAGAGCAGTACCACGGGAAACGGTGATTATGGAAGTTATTTGCACGCGTCCCCACTGTCCGAGACCGCGTAATCAGTGCCTAGACCTAGACGATAGCAATCGCTTAACCTCGATCGAGCAGAAATATTGTATTACTTGCGGGATGCCATTAATTTTGGGGGGACGTTATTTGCCAGAACGTCTATTGGGACAAGGGGGATTTGGTGCGGCATTTTTAGCAGTAGATCGTTATAGTCCCAAAAAAGCTAAATGTGTAATCAAACAATTTCAACCCTCTGGTAATTTAAGTCCCCAAGCTTTAGAAAAAGCGAAAAATTTATTTTTTCAAGAAGCGCACGTTTTAGAAGATTTAGGACGAGAACATCCCCAAATCCCCGATCTCTATGCTTTTTTTCCCTTAAAAGTCAAGAATCAATTAACGGGAGAAGAAGAACAATTTTTCTATCTGGCCCAGGAATATATCGACGGTAAAAACTTAGAAGAAATTCTCCAACAGCAACAAAAACCCTTTCAAGAAAGTGAAGTTAAAAACATTCTCAAAGAACTACTTCTTATCCTCAAATTTATTCATGAAAATGGTTCCATTCACCGGGATATAAAACCATCTAACATCATGCAGTCTAAAAATGGCCGCCTCTATTTACTCGATTTTGGGGCAGTAAAACAGGCGACTAATAACCCTAGTAATACACAAGAGAAATCCACAACAATTTATTCAGCCGGATTTGCTCCTCCCGAACAACAATTAGGCAATCAGGTATCAGCATCCACAGATTTATATGCCCTAGCAGCTACCTGTGTTATGCTTTTAACTAATCGCGAGCCTGATGATCTATACGATTCGCAAAAACAGCTATGGAATTGGCAAAATTACGCCCCTAATATCAGTGCAGATTTAGCCCGAGTATTCAATAAAATGTTACTAGCAAATCCCCGGGATAGATTTCAATCCTGTGGAGAAGTTTTAACCGTTTTAAATCCTGCTGCTCCACCTTCCCCAATTCCCCCATCTCCTCCACCTTCCCCAATTCCCCCATTTTCTCCAGTGATGAGAAAAACTTCCCGCTTTTCTCTTGGGGAAACTTTCGCTAATGCTGCCTTTACAGGATTTGAAGGGACATTATTAGTAATTGCCTTACATAGCTTAGTCCCCTCGGTAGGAATTATCATCGCCTTTATGATCTTAGGTGGCTTAGTTTTGACATTATTTAAAAAAGTGATTGAAGGAAAAGATCTACCAATTATCGCAGTAATTACCCTCGCTTTCCTGTTAATTCCGCAACTGCAAGGAACTCTAAGTTTTCCTGAAATTGCTATCATTGCCGTAATGGCAGCCATTGGAGCAATTGCTATTACTGCCTTTTTCCGGTTAATATATCAGATAATTTTGCGATTATTTTAAAACCCTGAAAGTTGCCAAATTATCATCACTACCGCCGGTAATCGTGCCACCGAGGTCTAAAATAGTTTGCAGATAGTCGAGGACTTCCTGAGAAATTAACTCACCCGGCATCAAAACGGGAATACCGGGGGGATAGGGACAGATAACATCAGCGCTAAGACGATCGAGGGCATTTTTCTGGGATACTATCTCCGTAGGGGCAAAAAAAGCCTTTCTAGGAGAAATAGCCGAATTTCCCGCGACTGGGGGAGGAGTCGGGGGTAAACTGGTAGAGGAAGGGGATTTAAGACACTGAAAAGCAGCAATGAGGCGATTAATATGTTCGCGATGGTTGCCGATGGAGATAATAAAAGTAAGTTGGTTGAAAGTCGGTAATTCTGCGGTGACAGCGTATTTTTCTCGCAAAATATCGTCTATTTCGTAACCAGTTAAGCCAAAATTTTTGACAATTACCGTTAAACGAGTGCGATCAAACCAGTGACAACCCGGGATAGAATGGGGAAAGTCTAAAACAGAGATATTAGGAATTTTATCGAGTTCTTTTCGGGCAGTAGCGGCTAAATCGAGGGTTTTGCTCAGTAAATCTAGTCCTTGCGTCGCCATTTGCTTTCTAGCACTATCAAGGGAGGCGAGAAGCAAATAACTAGGGCTAGTGGTTTGAACTAATTGTAAGGCTCGATCGACTTTTTCGGAACTAATGCGATCGCTTTTTAAGTGTAACATCGATGCTTGAGTTAAGGCCCCCAAAACCTTATGGGTGGACTGAATAGCCATATCAGCACCGAGAGAGAGGGCAGCCGGAGGTAAATCGGGATGAAAGGCAAAATGCGCCCCGTGAGCCTCATCGACGAGCAGCGGGATAGAATAATGATTGGTAATCTGGGCGATAGTTTTTAAGTCACAGCAAACCCCTTGATAGGTGGGAGAGACTACCATCACCGCTTTAGCGTCGGGATGAAGTTTCAGGGCATTTTCGAGGGATTGGGGGTTTATATTTAAATTTAGATCGATAGTGGGATTATATTCGGGATTGATAAAGATGGGTTGCGCTCCGGAGAGAATTAAGCCCGAAATTGCCGATTTATGAATATTTCTCGCTAAAATAATTTTATCTCCCTCGCCGCAAGTGGCTAAAATCGCCGCAATAATGCCACAACTGGAACCATTGACTAAAAACCAGCTTTTATCTGCCCCAAATGTCTCGGCTGCTAAAATTTGCGCTTCTTTAATCACTCCCGTCGGGGCAAACAAATTATCAAGGTCGGGTAATTCGGGTAAATCGGCTTTAAAGACGCTTTTTCCCAGTAAATTACTTAAATCTTCCCCGATTCCTTCCCCCTGCTTATGCCCTGGTGCATAAAATGGTACATCTAAACTATTGACTTTTTTTTGCAGTTGTGCTAACAACGGAGCGGATTCTGGGGAAGGCATTTTTGGAAGGGAGTGGGGGGTTTGTCAGTTATCAGTAATCAGTAAACAGTTATCAGTAAACAGTAATTAGTGAAGATTGATCGGTGAATATAGCGTTTTTCAGTCTGCTGAGGTACAAAAGTTATAGGTTTTAGGCAAAAGGCAAAAGGGAAGAAAAATAGGTGTACCTCACTAGCTTAGGAAACGCTATAATATCATTTAAAACTTAAAACTTAAAACTTAAAACTTATCACTTTAATCTGATCACTGATAACTGATAACTGATAACTGATCACTGATAACTGTTAACTATCTGTGCCTAACATTTGCAGTTTATATAAACTAGCGTAGAGGCCGTCTTTAGTTAATAAATCTTCATGGGTTCCCGATTCGACTAATTCCCCACGTTTAAGGACAAGAATTCGATCGACATCGCGAATAGTGGAGAGACGATGGGCGATAATAATAGCAGTACGATCGACTAAAATCTGTTCTAAAGCTTCTTGAATTAATACTTCTGTTCCCACGTCTAAACTAGCGGTAGCTTCATCTAAAACTAGAATTTCGGGGTTACGAATAGCGACTCTTGCAAAAGCGAGTAATTGTTTTTGTCCTCCCGATAAATTTGCACCCCGTTCCCGTAAAAGAGTATGATAACCGTCGGGTAACTCCTCGATAAAGTGATCGATATTAGTTAATTTAGCCGCTGCCTTAACTTGCTCAAAATCATAAATTTCCCCTAAGGTAATATTGCGAGTAACATCTCCAGCAAAAAGAAAAGTTTCTTGGAGAATGACACCGATATAACGTCTTAATTCCGCTTGGGGAAGATAACGGATATCGATACCATCCACTAGAATTCTGCCCTTACTTGGTTCATAAAGACGACAAAGAAGACGAATAATCGAACTTTTTCCCGCACCAGTCGGACCGACTAAAGCGACTTTTTCCCCCGGATGAATGGTAAAATTGAGACCTTTGATAATATATTCATCGGGTTTATAACCAAACCAAACATTTTCAAAAATAATCTCGCCAGTTTTAAGTTTTTCTGGAAAAGAAATCTCTTTATAATTGTTAAAATCGGTGATTTCAATGGGAATACTAATTAATTCCCCAATGCGTTCGATCGCAGTAAAACCGGATTGAAACATGGTAAATTTTTCGGCAAACTGACGCAGGGGATTAAAGAGACGTTGGGAGAATAAAATAAAAGCCGATAAAACCCCAAAATCAATGGTTTTCTGGAGAATAAAAATACCGCCTAACCATAATACTCCTCCCACGGCAATTAATCCGATCCATTCCAGAGTAGCTGAAACGGCCGAATCATAAAAAATGGTTTTATCTAGGGATTGACGATAGTGAGTATTGGTAGAGCGAAACATTTCAGAGTTAAAGCGTTCGCGGCGAAATAATTGAACAATATTAACTCCGACTACATTTTCCTGTAATTGGGCATTAAGTTTTGATAATTCCTCGCGTACTTGATAGTTAGCGCTGCGGTATTGTTTTTGGAAAAAGACAATTAAAGTAGTGACGGGAAATAACATCAACACCAACAATAGAGCTAATTGCCATTGCAGGGTAAACATGGTGATGATAATAACTAAAATATTGACAAAATCACTGACAACTCCGATCGCCCCACTAGCAAAAACTTCTCCTAATGCTTCCACATCGCTAGTTAAACGAGTGACTAAACGTCCCACGGGAGAGCGATCAAAAAAACTAGAGGAAAGGGAAGTAACATGGGTAAATAAATCTTCCCGGACATTAGCAGTAATTGACTGACCAACTTTCTGCACTAGATAACCTTGTGTTGTCCCTAAAATCAATCGTAAAATAATCGAAACCGACAGGATAATAATTAGGGTGTTAATGGCTGCTGTTAAGGGCATTCGAGCCAAAAAATCCCAAGTTTGTTCCTTTTGCAACAGGGAGACCGCTTGACCGATAATTAAAGGCTGGACTGCTCCCGTGAGAGATAGGGGAAAAAGAAGTATTAATGACCAAAATAGCAGCGCTTTTTCCTTTTTTGCGTAGGGAAGTAATCTTAATAACAAGCTCCAGTCATTTTCTTTGACCGGAGGGGACACAGGGGGGGATGATGAAGTCATATTCTCGGCAGCTGGGGAGAAATTACGCCCCTATTGTTAACTTTTCTAACAGGCGATCAATCTGAAAATGTTCCTCCATTAATTGTCGAATACAAGCAACTTTTACCTGTTCCTGTAAGCGAATCTTCCCGAAGGCCTGATCGACGATTTCCACGGTGGTGAGAGTATCTAAATTTACCGAGAGAATCGGTACTTCTAAATCCTCGGCCCTGCCCAAAATTAGGGGATCTGGAGAGATGGAACCAGTTAAGATTAAACAGGTGGTGGAAGTTTCTAGGGCAGCCAACTGGAGGTCTGTGCGATCGCCACCCGTAATCACAGCCATATTTTCTCCCTTGCGAAAATATTCTAAAGCGGCGTTGACATTCATCGCCCCGATCGCTAAACTTTCTACCATCCAATCTAAACGATCGGGCCGACATAATACCTTTGCCCCTAAAAGATGGACAATTTCCCGAACACTAATACTACGCAATAATTTACTAGCGGGTAACAATCCTAAAACCTCCACACCTTGGCCCGCGAGATAGGGTTTGAGGAGGGATTGTACTTCCTCCCAATCATCGGTGGGAATATCGCTAATTACTACCCCCAGCAGTTGATTATTTAATTCCCGTTGCGCTTTCAGCAGACTCTCGGCAATTAGGGGAGAACTATAGCGGGCCACCAATAGGATCGGAGTCTGGAGAATTTTGGCCATCTCCCCCATCGATAACTGAAAAATACTACCTTCCCAGAGAGTCCCCGGTCCTTCGAGGAGGGTAATATCACTGTTAACCCGATCCTCCAGATAACCAGCAAGAACATTGCCGTAGTCCTGTTTATCTACACCTTGCAGACGTTTAGCAACGGAATCTACATCTGTATAGATCACGGGTAAACGCAGCTGTTCGGGGGATAATTCTAGTAATTGCCGAATAAATTCTACATCCTCATCGACCAATTGCCCATCAATGTATCCCGGACAATTGCCCACTGGTTTGCCGTAACTTATCTCTAGTCCTTTTTGCCGCAAGAGGTGCGCTAAACCGACGACAGTTCCCGATTTACCGCTGAGGGGTTCTAGGGAAGAGATAAGTATAGATTTGGCTGATTTGGCCACGATTTGCTCCTTTTAACCCGTAAAATCCCGACTTTTATTCTTCAAATCGCAGCAGTTTCCGATAAAATCCCTGCGAAAAGTCGGCCGAACCTAGCTGCCTAAAGGTTTTAATCGCATCAATGAGATATTCGATAAACTCGGCGTTAATAATCGTCATCTCATAGCTTAGGTCGGCCTGTCCTTCAAATTGTAAACGACAACGGGTCAATTCCGAGGGCAATTTTGATACATACCAAGACGCTACAAAAGGAATCCCATTACCGCTTTCTATGCGACGACGACCTTCTAAAGCTCCTGCTTGATATAAAGCGATCGCATAGGGCAGAATACTATGTTTGTCCTTGGCATAGTAGGGCATATATACTACCACATCGGCCCTATTAGCGGGTTCTAATTGTTCGATAGTCGCCATGATTTAGTTAATTCTTTGGTTTACAGCCAAGTTAACATTGATACTGATATTTTTCAGCAATTTTAACCGACTACTCCCACTGATTGTCTCGATCAGCAGATTTTACCCCCAGATCATCCCTCTATACTGAGGTTATTATCGAGTATAACTGGCATACTAACCCGAAAAACCGTGCCAGGATAGAGGGAACTTGTTCCCTCGGGATTAGGACTGATAAATTCAATCGTCCCCCCCATGCTGGTAATTAATTCTTTGGCGATCGCTAAACCCAATCCCGTACCCGCTATATCTCCCCCTGCTTGCACTCCCCGGTAGTAACGTTGAAAAATTCTTTCTTGATCGCTTCTTGGAATACCATAACCCGTGTCTTTAAAAACAATTTCTACACTATTCTTAACATTTTTTACCTCGACGGTGACTTTTCCGCCCGCAGGAGTATATTTGAGGGCATTATCAATTAAATTGCTGAATACTTCCCGCAAACTGGGGATATTAGCCCGAATAAGTGGTACATCTTCCCCGTAAATCGTTTCTAGACCGAGATTTCTCTCTTTGGCTACCGCTTGGGCCGAAAGGAGCAGCGGATCGAGAAGATCATGGAGATCGATCGGAGTTAGCTGAGTGCTGCCAGCAGGCAGCAGAAAGGCAGCGGGGGAAGATTGCGCTTGCAGGAGAGGAATATCGACGGTGGGGTAATTTTCGCTTTCTTGCTGGATTTGTGCATCAAATCCAGCGATTAAGTCCCGAACTCGATCGCTTTCCCTCAGGATACCAGTAATGGCCGTATCGTCACCCTCTTCGGCTAAAAGCCTTTTGAGTAGAAGTTTACCAAAGGTTTTTAAAGCGGTGAGGGGATTGCGGATTTGATGGAGAAAGGTATCGAGGCGCTGACGTTGCCATTGTCGATAATAACGTTCTTCTCCCAATTGGCGATCGAGTACACAGGCTAAAGCAAGGGTTTGGGTAATTTTTTCCATCTGGGTTAATTCCCAACTTTGCCAAGGTCGTTTTTCTCGGGTTGTCACCAATAATCCGACCATACCCTCTTCATACATTAAGGGTAAAAACAAGCGATGACCGCTGACGGTCTCCTGATTACTCCACAGATGGGATAAATCCTCTAACTTAACCGCAGTTAACAAGTCTGCTGCTGGTTGCCCTGGTTGCAAGGAAAGCCGCTTTTTTGGGGAAGAAGATGGATTAAAAGGCGGATAAACAACGACTGGGATTAAATTACTCGATAAAGGTTCCGTTAAATAAACTGCACTTCTATCCGTTTCCATTTGCTCCCGCAAAAGTTCCATCTGTGCCTGACACAGAGCAATAAAATCATCACTCAGGGGAGTCCTGGAAGGGAAAGAGAAGGGCATACCAAGAAAGTAAAAAGTAAAAAATCAGAAAACCTAGATACAGCTAGGGTTGCGAGTTTTATTTCCCAGTGTAAATAGGGAAGAATGACCCTCCTCTTGAGTCGAGGGCAACCGGCAAAAACCAGTTATAACAAGGGTTTGGTCACTATTGTAGGGGTGGATCACAGCATATATTAAAAAAAGTTTAAGAATAATAAGTTTTGTATCGATATTTGTGGGTGTGTTTTTGTCAGAAAAACTTAAACATAGTCTCAGTCTAGCTTCTAGTCAAATTTGTCTGTAATTAAGTTTGTGAGGGACACTTGATTTCTTGGTCTAGAAGGGATATAATCGCTACGGCTTTTGTAACTATCATTACAACGATTAGCCAAAACAGGAGGTAATTGGGTTGGCCAGAAAACGGAAACGTAAGAGTCGCCGTCGTCAAGAAGGACGTAAGATACTTGAACTTGTACCCCAGTATAGTATTGAAAGTGGCGAAGATAAACCCGTAACTGCGGCGCGTAAGTATATTCAAGCTATAGGCATTAGCCCACCAGCTTTATTGATTGTCAAGCGTAACGAGCATACAACCGATCGCTATTTCTGGGCTGAAAAAGGACTGTTTGGAGCGCAATATGTGGAGGAAAACCACTTCCTTTTCCCAAGTTTGCGCGACCTGCAGCCCCAGCCCCAGCCCGTCAAAGCACCGGTAGCAGTTGCTAAATAACTCAAAGGACTATTGATCATATCATGGAAAGTAAACTCGTTCACTGAAAAGTAAACGAGTTTTTTTTGTCTGAGGCCTAGGAATCAGCCATCAGCGAAAAGCTGATGGCTAAAGATAGGAAATCTGAAGATGAAAAACAGCCAAGTTTTAGGCGACATTACCTGCTGTGGTCGTAATAATTTGACGTACTTGAGCATCGGTCAGATTCGGATTGGCACTCAACATTAAGGCCACCACTCCAGCTACATGAGGTGCTGCCATAGAGGTTCCATTCAAGAAACCATAGCCACCATTAGGGAGAGTAGAATACACTTGTACGCCTGGAGCGGTGACATACCTCATCGAAGAATTGGAGCCAGCACGATTGGAGAAGGAAGCCATCTGGTTAGAACTATCAACGGCACCTACTGCAAGACCCCAAGAGGTGGCACTGGAAGCGGGATAACTGGGTTGAGCTGCCCCCTCATTACCAGCGGCCATAACCACGATAACACCGCGACTGCTGGCATACTGGAGGGCTGATTGAACCGCACTGTCAGTGCTACCACCCCCCAAACTCATATTAATTACATCAGCACCGTTGTCCACAGCGTAGCGAATTCCTTGGGCAACGCCACTATAGCTGCCACTACCAGAATCGTCCAAAACTTTCACTGGCATAATTCTGGAATTGTAGGCCACACCAGTGGCCCCGAAACCATTATTAGCAGCAGCAATGGTTCCCGCCACATGGGTACCATGGCTGTTAACATCTAAAGTGTTATTATTGCCATTGGCAAAGTTCCAGCCATAAACGTCATCAACGTAACCGTTGCCATCGTTATCAAGACCATCATTGGCAATTTCGCCCGCGTTCGTCCAAATATTGCCCGCTAAGTCGGCATGATTGCGGTCAACTCCTGTATCTAGTACAGCAACGACGATTCCTTGTCCTGTATAACCTCTTGCCCAAGCTTCTGGAGCATTAACTAAGTTAACCCCCCAGTCATTAGCACTACCAAAAGTGGGAACATCGGCAAAAGGACTTTGATTCAAGGCTCCAGCGACAGCTCTTGCGGCATTAACTAAACCGTATCCTGAAATGGCACTATATCCGGGTGTGACTGTGGCTGTGGTAGCCGACAGACTTAAGTTATAGTTAGTGCTGCCACTGTAGGGATAAACCCAGACATAGTAAGTACCCGCACTGAGTTGACGAGTAATACTCTCACTGCTGGTACTGCCATTAGTGGAGCTAGTAATTACACTGCCATTACTATCTAATAAGGACACATCAGCATCGGCACTTAATCCCGTTAAGTTGAGGCTAAAGTCGCTACTGGTTTCTAAACTAAAACGATAGTAATCATTGCTGTCTGTAGAACCAACAAAATCGCTGTAGCTGGTGGGAGTTGCTCCAATGGTGATATCACGCGCTGTTGCTAAGGTATTACCGGCGTTATCAGGAATCGTTGCAGAAGCGGCAGCTAAACTTAAGTTATAGTTAGTGCTGCCACTGTAGGGATAAACCCGGACATAGTAAGTACCCGCATTCAGTTGACGAGTAATACTCTCACTGCTGGTACCGCCATTCGTGGATTTAGTAATCACACGGCCGTTACTGTTTAATAAGGACACATCAGCATCGGCACTTAATCCTGTTAAATCCAGGCTAAAGTTGCTAGTGGTTCCTAAACTAAAACGATAGTAATCATTGGTGTCTGTAGAACCAACGAAATCGCTGTAGGTGGTGGGAGTCGCTCCAATGGTGATATCACGCGCCGTTGCTAAGGTGTTATCTAAGGTAGTAAAATCAAGGCTCTCTACTTCTTCTTTGAAAAGAGATGTGGCTCGATTAGTGGCTGTAGTGGGAAAAATTGATGACTTATTCCCCGCTAGGAATTTCTGAAAATCTGAGGAATCTAGACCATCTATGTAGTTATAGATGTCGTTGGCGGCAAAGTTATCTATCATGGTGTTCTGGTCCTTTTTTAGTGGTTAGATGGCTGAAAGAACAATCAATAAGATTATGATCAGACAGACAATACTTGTCGGCTTTTGGGTGAGTCCCCAAAAGAGTAGGCCAATTCAAATCTGAATTGCATTACTGTCCGAGTTTATACGCCAATTCAAACCTGGATTTCACCACTCTCTGACCCCATTTCATACAATAACTTGAATGGGGTTCGATAGTCAAGATATTCTCGAGTACATATAAATTACAAATTATAAATTATGAATTATGAAGTCGCAGCAATTCTCATTTTGAAATAAATAGAGCATTAACCCCGATTTTGGCAAGGAAAATATAGTACGAAGCAACTATTTTCTAGAAGAGGCGAACAATAAAAAAAACAATTGGGGTTCTTCGGTTTCTGTTATGCAATGGACAGGGGTTATAAGGGATGGAACCCTTATATAGAAAAGCATTTAGTGATTTTTGTCAATTATTTTTGATCTAGAGCGAACTAATCAATTAAGTCTCTTGCCAGATAAGGATTTAGTCGATTTATGCTCCCATATCGAACCATACCAAGTCCCGAAGAGCCACAATTGGCTAGACAAATTAAGTATAAATACCCAAGCAATCAAAGAGGTTGGCTGAGAACGAACGGGGTTAAATCAGGAAGATAGTTCTGTTTTTAGAATAGGGAATTCAAGGGAAATAAAAATTTATAATTATTGTCAGCTAAGGTAAAATGGGTGAGATAGAAATCCACCAGCACGTCAAATTATTCCAAGATGGCTCAAAAAGCGGCAACCCTAGAAATTTCGGAATTAATGCAATTTTTCCATCAAGAATTAGATGATTTACCCGATGAGAGGAAACCTGGAAATAATAGAAAATATGAGATAAAAGATGCCGTGATGGCTGCATTTTCAGTCTTTTTTACTCAGTCGCCGTCTTTTTTAGACCATCAACGTTTAATGAAAAGCAATAAGGGAAAAGATAATGCTGAAAGTTTATTTTCAATTAAAAAAATTCCTGGGGATAATCAAATAAGAAATTTGTTAGATCCAGTGCCAGCATCTAATATCTCTAGGACTTTTCAAAAAGTCTATGAATGGTTAAAAGAAAAGGGAGTTTTGAAAAAGTTTCTCTACTTAGATGGAGAAATATTAGTGGCGTTAGATGGCACAGAATATTTCTCATCCAAGAAAATTAATTGCCCTCATTGTAACTGTCGTAATCATCGAAATGGAACTACAACTTATTTTCATGGCTGTGTCACACCGATAGTAGTTTCTCCTAAGCAAAAACAAGTAATTAATTTAGAGCCAGAATTCATTAAAAAACAAGATGGACATCAAAAACAAGACTGTGAAAATGCGGCCGTTAAAAGATGGTTAAATAGGAATCATAAAAATAAGTATGGTTATCCTGTAACTCTTTTAGGAGACGACTTATATTCTCACGAACCTGTTTGTGAATTAGCGATAAAACAAGGTTATAATTTTATTTTTGTTTGTTTGGAAACGTCGCATAAAACTTTATATGAATGGCTAGAATTTTTAGAAAAAAGTGGCGAAGTTAGGACCGTTGAAAAGAAACAATGGGATGGACGAAAAAATCTAATTTATCGTTATCGTTATGCTTCTAGAGTTCCCTTAAGAGAGGGGGACTCAAGTCTCGAAGTTAATTGGTGTGAAGTGACTGTTATCAATGAAAAAACCCAGAAAACTATCTACCAAAATAATTGGATAACTAATCATAAAATCACGGAAAATAATGTCGAAGAAATTGTCAAAGCTGGACGTAGCAGATGGAAAGTTGAAAATGAAGGCAATAACGTTCTTAAAAATCACGGTTATAATTTAGAGCATAACTTTGGTCACGGTCAGAATCATTTGTGCGAGTTCTTATTGTCTTTAAATTTACTAGCTTTTTTATTTCATACCGTGTTGGATTTAGTTAATTACACCTATCAAAAGATTCGTGAGCTATTAGTAACTAGGACTTCTTTCTTTAATGATATTCGTACCCTATTAAAATTTATTTGGTTTAAGAATTGGTCGGAATTTTTCTCATTTATTCTAACCGAATATGTCCCATTTAAAAAAGTAAATTCTAGTTAAAAATGTCAATTTTTCGAGAGAAGGAAAGATTATTTTATTCATTGAAAAAACCACAAATTAGGTCAGAATTTCAGCTAAATTTATGAGTTGAGATAAGTTTTTTATGGGCAGATATTTTAAAACTGTCTCTTGAAGCTAATTATGATGATTATCTTGAAAAAAAATGATAATTAGACAGAAGTTCTCTATGTGAACAAGAGAACTTTATCTTCTTTTGTTTTCAAAATGAGAATTGCTGATGAAGTCGGGAGTGGGGTGATGGGATTATAAATTATAAATTATGAATTATGAATTATGAAGTCGGGAGTGGGGTGATGGGATTATAAATTATGAATTATGAAGTCGGGAGTGGGGTGATGGGAGCGGGGAGCAGGGAGCTTTTTTTTCAGTGGTCAGTAAACAGTAATCAGTGAACTGAAAACTCACATCTGAATAATACCAAATTTCTAAATCTATGACAGACATCCACGCTCGAATGCTTGCCAAACCTGCATTCGTTGTGAAGCGAATAAAGAAAAATGGCTCTTCTGGTTTCTGTGTGGAAACGAGGTCTATACTGATAGAATATCCGTAAAATAGTCTTAAAAGTTTTGTCCAGTAAGCATTTCACGATTCCATAAACAAAAATTATCACACAAAGCCGAGAAGAGCCGAAAAATGGTATAACTGATTTCTGACTCCTGACTCCTGACGGCTGACAGCTAACGAATGTTACGATTGTTACAATATCTTGACATTAATTCTGATACCCTGACAATGTGTCAATCTGTGCAGTAATGAGGCAGAAATTCAAGTGGTATCGATCCATATTTCTATTGTTGAGGGCAACCCGCACTTGCGATCGCTATTAGCTTGGCATCTGCAACAGGCCGGTTATTTGGTTAATCAATCGGCAACCCTGCAAAGTGCGCGTCAAGCTTTCCTTCACCGTCAACCAACCTTAGCAATTATCGATTCCGACTTACCCGACGGGGATGGAATCGAACTCTGCCGTTGGCTTTATCAACAAAAACAGTCTCTAATACTGATTCTTTCGGCCCGTAATGGTGAAAAAGATGTGGTCAATGGTTTAAAAGCGGGGGCCGACGACTACCTGAAAAAGCCCTTTGGAATGCAAGAATTTATGGCTAGGGTAGAAGTGTTAACCCGTCGTTTAGGCAGTAGGGCCGCTCCCCTACACTTGGATTATGGGCAATTAAAAATAGATTTAGCCCAAAGACGGGTACAATTTCGCGGGGAGTATATCGAATTAACCCCCCAAGAATTTAGCCTACTCTACGTTTTAGCCCAAGCGGAGGGAACACCCCTATCAAGAGCCGATTTGCTGCGTCGCGCTTGGCCAGAGGAAATAGATAATCCCCGGACAATTGATACTCATGTTCTCTCTCTGCGGAAAAAAATCGAAACCGATCCCAGACAACCTAATTTAATTCAAACCGTCCGCAACGTTGGCTATCGTTTCAATCTAGAAATGTTGGCCGAGATCAATTCAGCTTTAGAAGCTAATATTATTGCTTCCACCAAAGGCAATCATAACGGTCATTCCATGAGTAAAATTCCTGCTCACAATGTTAGTCGTTAATTCTGGCTTTGTCCGACTGATTAGCCGATTTTTGGCTGAAATCGTCTCCTAACTACTGAATAGAAGCAAGGAGACGAAGAGCAAATTAAACCATAGTCACCATTGACCGATCTGCTTGTTGCTGAAATTCCGTCAATAAACGCCGGAATTCGTCGCCGTCAATGGTTTCCTGTTCAATCAGTATATCCACCAAGCGATCAATCGCCACACGATTGTCAAGGATAAGTTTTGTTGCTAAATCGTGGCATTGCTTGACAAGTTCCCGCACTTGTGCATCAATTTTTGCCATCATCGCGAAAGAATGGTCGGCATGATAACCAGCACCAGCACCACCGAGATAGGAATTACCATCCTCTTCTAGGGCAATCAATCCCAATTCCGACATTCCCAGACGCGTTACCATCTGTCGGGCCAGATAGGTAATTTTTTCAATATCATTACCGGCACCGGTGGTCACTTCATCCTCACCGAAGACACATTCCTCCGCTACCCGTCCCCCTAATAATCCCGCAATTCGGGCTAATAACTGGGAACGACTGGTTAAACCCTGTTCCTCATCGGGAGTGAACCAAGTTAACCCCTGCGCTTGACCCCGGGGAATCAGGGTAACTTTTTCCACTTGATCGTGACCAGGACAGAGACTAGCGACAATCGCATGGCCCACTTCATGATAGGCGATCAAACGCTTGGCTTTACTATCCACTAAAGCGCGCCCTTCCATACCGGCCACAATCCGATCGATCGCATCGTTGACCTCCTCCATAGTAATCGCCTCTTTACGCCGTCTAGCGGTAAAAATTGCCGCTTCGTTGAGCATATTCGCCAAATCTGCCCCAGTAAAACCCGGTGTGCGCCGGGCGATCGCCTCCAGAGCCACATCAGCAGCCACCTTTTTATCGCGAGAATGAACCTCTAAAATGGCCAAACGTCCCTTAGAATCTGGATAATCCACCACCACCTGTCGATCAAAACGACCCGGACGCAGCAAGGCCGAATCCAAAACATCAGGGCGGTTGGTGGCGGCAATGACGATAATGCCAGTATTGCCCTCAAAACCGTCCATTTCCGTCAATAATTGGTTCAGGGTTTGTTCCCGTTCATCATTACCTCCCCCATAACCGATCCCTCGTTGACGACCAACGGCATCAATTTCATCGATAAAAACCAAACAAGGGGCATTTTCCTGGGCTTTTCGGAACAGATCTCGCACTCGCGACGCACCAACCCCGACAAACATCTCGACAAATTCCGACCCAGAGATGCTGAAAAAAGGTACTCCTGCTTCTCCTGCGATCGCTTTAGCCAGTAAAGTTTTCCCCGTCCCTGGGGGCCCGATTAACAGGACTCCCTTGGGGATTTTCGCACCAATAGCCGTAAATTTTTCCGGTTGTTTGAGGAATGTTACCACTTCCTCCAGATCTTCCTTGGCCTCATCCACACCCGCCACATCATTGAATTCTATGCCGGTTTTCGCCTCCATCTGAAACCGCGCCCTTGATTTACCGAAGTTCATCGCTTGACCGGAAGCATTAGCAGAACGACGGATAATAAACACCAATAATCCCAAGACGAGAATAATCACTAACAGGTTAGTGAGAACATTGATCAAGGCCGAATTGTCAGTGCTGGGGAGAATGCCGTACTCAATTTTTTTAGCATCGAGTCTCTTGATTAATTCGGGATTTTGGTCAAATAAATTGACTTCTTTCGGGGGATCCTTGTCCGTTTGACCGACGAGGGTAACTGCTGCCTGCTGCAAAGAAGGATTGATTTCCACCTTTTTTACCTTGCCTTGCTCGATTTTCTCTAACAATTCACCGTAGGTGAGGGTATTTTGGTTTTTTTGACTCCAAGCAGGATTGACATGGCCAAAGGTTTGCAGAATCATCCAAGTGGTGACAATCCCTTTCCATACTGGCCGATGACCACGATTCTTAGCTGACTTGGCTCTAACTACGGTGAGCGCAGATTTTTGATCCATAATTGACTCTATATCTAGTTACCCTGTATTCATTGTGACAGATCGACTCGATCGTGACCACTGTTCTGTTTTTCCCCAAGCACGACCCTGAGGGCAAATAGTGATGACGGTTTTTTGCTATACTGTATTCAGCTAGGTGGTCTAACAACTGCCTATCCCAATCACTAACAGTTTAGGGAAGTGGGTTTCGCCCGCTTTTTTTATTGTCTAAATCATGACCCATCCGCTCATCCCCGACCTGCTGCACCTAGCCACCCCTATCGCTGAAAACTTGGGGCTAGAAGTGGTCGATATCGTTTTTCAAACCAATAAAAGGCCTCCCGTCCTGCGCGTCGATATTCGCAATCTTGCGGGAGATACTGGTTTAGAGGACTGTGAGCAGATGAGTCGATCCTTAGAAACCGCCCTCGACAGTCAAGAAATCTTACCAGGGGCCTACGTTTTGGAAATATCTAGCCCCGGCATTTCTCGACAACTGAGCAGCGAACGCGAATTTCAGTCTTTTAAAGGTTTTCCCGTCATCGTTACCGGCCAGGATAGCCAGGGAAAACCAAAAGAATGGCGCGGAAAACTGCAAGGTAGAGATGAGCAATCTATTTATCTTAACCAAAAGGGTCGCTCCCTGACCATCGATCGCACTACTGTCATCAGCGTCCGTTTAGATGAGCAGCGGGATCATCAGTAATCAGTAATCAGGGATAAAGATCAAGATAAATAACTAACTAACTGATTAACTTAAAACTTACATCTGATAACTGATAACTGATAACTGATAACTGATAACTGATAACTGATACAAGGCTGACGGATAAAAAACCAATAACTCAAAAGAAAGGAGACAAAATAATTATGGCTACCGTTAATTTGCCCGGTTTGAAAATAATGCTCGAAGAAATTAGCCAACGACATAATCTGCCCAAAAATGCCGTACAGGAGGCTTTGCGCGAGGCCCTGATCAAGGGTTACGAACGTTATCGCCGCTCCCAAAGTTTAGAAAAAGCCGCTCAATTTCATGAAGATTATTTCAATAACTTTGATGTGGAATTAGACGTAGAAGAAGAAGGCTTTCGTATCCTTTCGACTAAAACTATTGTGGAAGAAGTGACCAATCCTGACCATCACATCGGTCTTAAAGAAGTGCAGGAAGTGGCCGATGAAGCCCAATTAGGAGATGAAGTAGTTCTTGATGTCACCCCCGACCAAAGAGAATTTGGTCGCATGGCGGCGATTCAAACTAAACAGGTTTTACTGCAAAAACTGCGGGATAACCAACGCAAAATGATTCAAGAGGAGTTCCAAGATCTGGAAGGAACCGTTTTACAGGCCCGGGTCGTCCGTTTTGAAAGACAGGCCGCTATTGTCATGGTACAAAGTACCTACGGTCAACCGGAAGTGGAAGCAGAACTACCCAAACGGGAACAGCTGCCCAACGATAACTATCGCGCCAACGCCACCTTTAAAGTTCTGCTCAAAAAAGTCTTGGAAGGTTCTCAACGCGGCCCGCAATTAATTGTTTCCAGAGCGGCGGCAGGCTTGGTAGTATATTTGTTCGCCAACGAAGTTCCCGAAATCGAGGAGGAAATCGTGCGTATTGTCGCCGTCGCTCGGGAAGCTAATCCCCCCTCCCGTCACGTTGGTTCGCGGACAAAAATCGCCGTCGATACCCTAGAAAGAGACGTGGATCCGGTTGGAGCTTGTATTGGGGCCAGAGGTTCGCGGATTCAAGCCGTGGTGAACGAATTGCGGGGGGAAAAAATCGACGTGATTCGCTGGTCTCCAGATCCCGCCACCTACATCGCCAATGCCCTTAGTCCCGCCCGTATTGACCAAGTTTTGTTCACTAATGCCGAAGAAAGACAAGCATTGGTACTGGTGGCACAGGATCAATTAAGTTTAGCGATTGGCAAAGAAGGGCAGAACGTGCGTTTAGCCGCCCGTCTGACGGGCTGGAAAATCGATATTAAGGATATCGCCCTCTATAAAGGCGAACAGGAATTAAAGACCGATGAAAACGACCCAGAAACGCAGGATTTAGACCAAGAATGAACCCCTTCCTCAACTATCGACGCTGTATTAGCTGCCGTCTCTTCGCCCCGAAAGAATCCTTTTGGCGAATTGTCCGACTACACCCGTCCGGACAGATACAATTAGATCAAGGAATGGGAAGGGCTGCCTATATCTGTCCGCAACCTAACTGCCTGCAATTAGCCAGGCAAAAAAATCGTCTCGGACGCGCCCTAAAAGCCAATATTCCCGAAACGCTCTATGAATCCTTGCAAAAGCGCCTCGGTACTGCCAAGCAAGGTAGTCCAAATCAGGATTAAAATTGACGATCATAGCCACAAAATCGTTAGCATGGAAAGGGGCAGTCCTGACAGGATCAAAAAATCAGCCAAATTATAGGATCACTAACACTTTAGCCGGGGGATAATGGATGAGTAACGCGAAAGTCAGAATTTACGATTTATCAAAAGAATTGAATCTAGACAACAAAGACATTTTGGATATCTGTGACCAGTTGAACATCGAGTACAAGAGCCACAGTAGCACGATCAGCGAAGAGGATGCCCAACGCATCAAAGCGATTGCGGCAAAGGGAGTTATTTCGAGTACCAGTAAAAATAGCACGGGTCAGCGAGAATCGGCTATTCCCGCCGAAGAAAAAAAACAAAAGATTTTAGCCCTGCATAAACACAACCGCCCCGAAACCGGCGAAGAAGGGGAAATCTATCCCAGTCCTGCTGGTTCCTCAGCTAAACCGACTTTAATCAATCCTCCCCGTCCCCCAGTTAAACCCCTAGTTGCTGCCCCAGGGCGCGACGGTGCGGCCGAAAAAACCCCCCCCACCGCTGCAGAGATGCCATTTCAGTCCGCCAGTGTTAAAGAAACCCCGACCGAAACCCCGCTAGTGCCAGAAGTATCCCTCACCTTAATCGCCCCACCTAATCGACCTTCCCTCACCCCGAAACCACGCCCAGGCAGCACATCAGGCCGGCCAGAACCCCGATCTAAAAATGCCCCCGGCGGTAACGACAGCCCCCCTTACCCCCTTCGGCTTGGCTCAGGGCAAGCCGAGCTAAGTCGAAGGGGGGGAGAAAAACGCGAGCGCGGCGAGAGCGAGAACCTCCCTAGCCCTGAAGGCAGGGTTAGCTTGGCTAAACCAGAAAAACCGACCCTCAACCGCAAACCCGACGGAAAAAGCCCAAAATTGGCGGAACCAGCCAGAGAAGTGCGGGAGACGGTGGAATTGAAACGCCCAGTTCGCCCCGGTTTACCCACTAAAATCTCGTCTACTGGCGAGCAAGAGGCCGATACTACCAAGAAATCCGGTGTTGATGGCACAGAAATCGATACAGATACCGGACTGCTCGGAGCAGACGGGTTGAAAAAACTCAAACGACCGACCATGCCCCCTCGCATGGCCAAAAAATCTAGCTGGGAAGAAGAGGAAGAAGAAGAGAAAAAAGCGGCCAAAACTGCCAAAACTGCCGGCAAAAACAAACGCCGCACCCAAGCCCTCTTTGAAGATGATGATGATCTAGAATCGGAACTATCTGGGTTAATCAATAGCCCCAGTTTTACCCTTTCCACCGCTCGTCCCCCCAAACCGCCCAGCGCGAAAGCAACCACCCCTAGCACTCCCACAGCAGTCAAAGTTAAGCGGCCCAGTAAACCAACCGCTCACACCGGCAGCTCGAAAAGCGAGCGCCAAGAACCCCAAGAGGAAAAACGCCCGGAAAGCATCGTCATCACTGGCAGTCTTACCGTGCGCGACCTCTCGGAATTGATGAAAGTCCCGGAAACCGAGATCATCAGAACCCTATTTTTTAAAGGGATGGCAGTTAATATCACCCAAACTCTCGACGTGGACACCATCGAAATGATCGCCAGGGACTTCGAGATGGCCGTGGAAACCCCCAGCACCCAGTCGGCGGCGATCAAAACCACGGAAATGATCGATGTCTCCGACTGGGAAAGTCTCCAGCGTCGTCCTCCCGTCGTCACCATTATGGGTCACGTTGACCACGGCAAAACCACCCTCCTCGACTCGATCCGCAAAACTAAAGTCGCCCAAGGAGAAGCCGGCGGCATCACCCAGCACATCGGTGCTTACCACGTCGATGTGGAACATAACGGCAAACCGGAACAGATTGTCTTTTTGGATACCCCTGGCCACGAAGCTTTTACTGCTATGCGCGCCCGCGGGGCGAGAGTCACCGATATAGCGGTACTGGTGGTGGCCGCCGATGATGGCGTACAACCCCAAACGAAAGAGGCAATTAGTCACGCCAGGGCCGCCGAAGTCCCCATCGTGGTGGCGATTAACAAAGTCGATAAACCTTCCGCTAACCCCGACCGGATTAAACAGGAATTGACCGAACAGGGACTGGTGGCCGAAGATTGGGGCGGTGAGACGATCATGGTTCCCGTTAGCGCCCTGCGGGGGGAAAATCTCGATAATCTGCTGGAAATGATCCTCTTAGTGGCAGAAGTAGAGGAATTGGTCGCTAACCCCGATCGCTTGGCTAAGGGAACCGTGATCGAAGCTAACCTCGATCGCACCAAAGGTCCCGTGGCTACCCTACTCGTCCAGAATGGTACTCTCCGCGTCGGTGATAGCATCGTCGCTGGTTCCGTTTTTGGTAAAATTCGGGCGATGATCGATGACCGCGGCCAAAAAGTCGAAGCGGCCACCCCCTCCTTCGCCGTGGAAATCCTCGGTCTTAGCGATGTTCCGGCCGCCGGCGATGAGTTCGATGTCTATGAAAGTGAGAAAGAGGCCCGATCAATTGCCGATCAACGGGCGATCGAACAACGCAACACCCGTTTACAACAGGCCCTCTCCTCCCGTCGCGTTAGCCTTAGCACCCTCTCTATCCAAGCTCAAGAAGGACAACTCAAGGAACTTAATCTCATCCTCAAGGCAGATGTGCAGGGTTCCGTTGAGGCCATCCTCGGAGCGCTCAAACAGTTACCCCAAAACGAAGTGCAGATTCGGGTTCTCCTCGCCTCTCCGGGGGAAATCACCGAAACGGATGTGGATCTGGCCGCCGCTAGTGGTGCGGTAGTGGTGGGCTTTAATACCACCCTTGCCAGTGGTGCGCGCGCATCCGCCGATCGGGAAGGAGTCGATATCCGTGATTACAATATCATCTACAAGCTTCTCGATGATATTCAAGGGGCGATGGAAGGTCTTCTCGACCCCGAAGAAGTGGAAGAACACCTCGGTTTTGCCGAAGTGCGGGCCGTCTTCACCGTCGGTCGTGGGGCCGTGGCGGGTTGTTATGTCCAATCTGGTAAACTGGTGCGGAATCGCTTCCTGCGCGTGCGTCGCGGCAAGGAAATTGTTTATCAGGGGGTTCTTGATTCCCTCAAACGGATGAAGGAAGATGCCCGGGAAGTGGCCACCGGTTTCGAGTGCGGTGTCGGTATTTCTAAATTCAATGACTGGAAAGAAGGCGATATTATCGAAGCCTACGAAATGGTCATGAAACGTCGCACTTTATCCAGTTAATTAGACTTGAACCGTCGGGAGTCAGTTATCAGTTATCAGTTATCAGTTACCAGTTATCAGTTATAATTCATAATTCATAATTCATAATTTATAATTCATAATTCATAATTCTCTCTATGAAATCAGAACCTTTTTTGTGGATTCATCTGGCAGGGTTAGCGGCTTTGCCAATCTTTTTACAAATCGCTTGGATTGGTTTAGCTGTGGGCGATCCCTTGCCTTTTCTTTGGCTAGAATGGTTATTTCTGGGAGTGATCGCTATTATTCCAGTCTTTTGGATGCAGTGGACAAAACCTTTTGATATCTTTAGTCTTTTGTTGGTTGCCCTGAAACCGAGTCAACTCACTCCCGAACAGTTAAAAATTCTCTCTCTTTTTCAACGTCCTCGCCATCGTCTTCTTACTCTTTTGGGAGTCGTCCTCCTAATTCTCATCGCTTGGCCAATCTATAATTTTGCCCCTCTAGCGGCTGCCGTGGCCGCCTATCTCCCCCAATGGCGGCTTTTAGGTTTAGTAATTGCTGCGATCGCTCTTCTCTTAAGTCATCTATTTCTACAGGTTCCTCTGAGTGTTCTTGGGGTTTTAGCCACGAAGGAAAGTGACTGGACAGCCACCGAAGCTTTAGTTATTGAGCGCATTCCTGAGTTATTTACTATTTTTGGTATAAAAGTTAATAAAATTATCTAAATTAGCTAAAATATAGGATTGATCGCCCATTTAAGGGTTGAATATTCCTGGCATTACTCGGAAAAATCGCAGCCAATTGTTGCAGTTGTTGGGGAGAAATTTTGATCGCATTTTGCCAGACTAACCAGAGAACATCCTCGCTACAGGGAGGAGTGGACAAAGACCCCCGATATTCATAAAAACCGCTATTTTCTGGCAGTAAAAGCCCGGCATTGACCCAAGTATCGGGGATAATCATTTCAGGAGAAGGTTCTTGGGGCAAATAATCCCAAATGGTTTGTAAATAGGGATTATTTGCCCCAATTTCGGCTAAAATGCCCACAACTGCTAAATTTCCCTTCCCATTTCGATGCACTAAATGAATTTCTAGAGGGAAAGACTGACCTTTAATCTGATGTTCGCTGGGGTGATGAAAATGAAACTGTAATAAGTCCCAGTTTTCGCTGCGAAAACTCATGTTTCCACCTTTTTCGGTCTGAACCAAGATTGTACGACCGTTATGGCGAATTTTTAGGGGTACAGGACGATAATTAAAGGTGGGTTGGTATAGATCTTTTTCAGTCGCTATACTAAGATCGATCGGTGTTTGTTGCTTTCCCGTGGTGCAGAGGCGATAATTCGTTGATAATTCGCCCCAATGGTCAATATTTTGATAATTCCAAGTAAATTCTGGATTAATAGCCCCAAAAAGAGCGTGAGAGCCAATAAATTGCAGTAATTCTCGTCTATACATGGGATTGATACTGCCGTTACCTCAAGGTGTGGGGATTCTTGGTTCACGAGATTAGCTGCTTAGAAAGAATTACTTCTGATTTTAATCTCTGGGACTAGGTAAACCGAGATCTACCGCTAGACGATGACTGCAAGCAAAACCGGAAAAGGCCACTGCGTTTAATCCTTGACCGGGGAAGGTACTATCTCCCACACAATAAAGATTAGGAATAGCTGTGCGATTAAAGGGCATTCCTAATAAGCCTAACAGTTTTCTTCGCGGTATTGGGCCGTAACTGCCATCGATTCTATTTAAAAAGCGGCGATGGGTGCGGGCTGTGCCAATTTCGATATAATCTAATCCTGTATCTAGTTTGGGAAAGAGTATTTTCAGGCGATCGATGAGACGATTAGCAGCAGCCTCTTTTTTCTGTTGATATTCTTGGGGGGGCAGTTTTTGCCATTGGTCAATCCAGCTAGGGGTGAAGGTATGAATGATATGATGGTCTGGGGGTGCGAGGGAGGGATCGAGTAAGGTAGGAATAGAAACAAAGATAGTTCCCTGTTCTGCCTCCATATTTTCCCAATCTTCTAGTAAAATATGGTGACATTCGCTTCCTGATGGTAAGACATCAGCCTTAACTCCCAGATGTAAACTCAGGAAACTGGGGGATTTTTGATAGCGTTTTTGCCATTTTTTTTCGCTACCTGGGAGAGATTCCGGGGGGAGTAGTTTCTCGAAGGTATCCCAACGGGTGGCGTTAGAAACAATCTTTTTTGCGTAATATTCCTTACCATTGGTCAATTTTACCCCGATCGCCCGTCCTGCATCTAAAATAATCTTATTCACTCTCGCTTGATACTGGATTTCACCACCAGTTTTTTCCAATCCCTCGACCAACTTGAGAGCAATCTGTCCCACTCCCCCTCGAGGATAGTTAATTCCCCCGTAATGGCGATCGCTAAAAACCATTCCCGCGTTAATCATTGGAGTGCGATCAGCGGGTACTACCGACCAACAATAACACTCCATATCAATAAATTTCAATAATTTCGGGTCTTTAATATATTTTCTGGCCACATCTCCCGCATTTTGGGGTAAATACTTGACCAGTCCCAAACAGGATAAAGGATGCTGGAAAAAAACCCTAGTCAGATAGCGGGGTTCTTCCAATGATAGTAAATCCATACTATTGAGGCAATTAAAAACTTGCCAGCATTCATCGTAAAAGCGCCGGATACCGGTTTTTTCTGCGGGAAAATGGCTAATTAATTCCTGTAAAAATTGTTCGTAGTCGCGATGAACTTTTAGGTCTAATCCATCCGGGAGATGATAATGGATCTGGACGGGATCGGCAATGGTTTCGACGCTCATATCCACCGCTGCCAAAGCTTTGGTTAGGAGGTTAGTCGTCCCCTTTTTGCCAAAACCAAAAATCATCGAAGCACCCACATCAAAACGATAACCCTCTCGTTCAAAATAACCCGCGCTGCCCCCTGGAATCAGATAACTCTCTAAAACTAAGACTTTTGCTCCTTTTGCCGCTAATTGTGTTGCTGTCACCAATCCCCCGATTCCTGACCCAATCACGATCGCATCGTACTGATTACTCATAACCCAACTTTATAGATTTTTGTTTCAGTCTTCTATTGTAACCCTTGACTAGAGGTCATTTATCGGCTACATTCCTGGAATCGGGGAGTTTGGTGATCAATTCGCTGTATTTAATGTTAGACAATCCCGAAGCAGCGACCGAAATCAAAGATAGACTATGTATAGGCCGACAATGAGACCGAAGCGCTGCAGAAATACTGACTCATACAGATTATCTCGGGGATAAGGAAAAAAGGCTCTCTTGGGTTTGGTAGATAAAATGTATTCTAAGATACATTTTTCTTGGTGAGCAAGTGGAAGGAACTACAGAGAGACAGAGGACACAAAGATTGATCGATCCTCTGTAAGTTAAACTCATCTAGAAGAGCCGAAAAAAGTCTTGACAAATCCTGTCGCTTGACATAGTTGGATTTGGGTGATAGCATCCCCACAAAGATAGGCAGTGCTACTGTTGTAGAAGTACTTTACTTAAAATGATGACCCTAGTTAGGGAATAGTGGTTAGTACTCACCAGCCTCTTCTAACTGATTAAGGACTAGCATAAAAACCCCAAAAAACTCGAGATTTAATAATAATTTTAAAAATTTGACTGCTTGAGAATAATTCAGATTTTGGCTAATAGCTAAACCCTGATAATCGGAAAAATAACAGAAATTCTTAAGAAGCTAAAGGGTTTAAATCCCCAGAGAGGGCATTGTAGAATGAAGCGGTTAGTTATCTACTAAAAGGGAGGACTTTTCCGTCCTAGCGAGGCAATTCTATGGAAATCTTTAACCCAAATTGCAGAGGAGACTGAGTTTTAATGTCTGTTAATTTTCTGGGAGTTGGTTTGTTTCACCATCTCCTTACCCCTTATTTTGCCCTCCATATTCCCGACGGCTTTTTGAGTCCATCGGTAAGTCTATTTACTTGGATAATTGCCGTTGTCCTGATTGGCTTTTCTCTTAAAAAAGTGCGCGGTCACTACGCTGAACGGGCTGTACCTTTGATGGGAGTTTGTGCCGCCTTTATTTTTGCCGCCCAGATGATTAATTTTCCCATTCCAGGGGGAACCTCCGGACATTTGTTAGGGGGGACTCTGGCGGGGGTTTTACTCGGTCCCTGGGCGGGTTCTCTGGTGATGGCGGTGGTTTTTATCGTGCAGGCTTTATTTTTTCAAGATGGCGGTTTAACGGTTTTAGGGGCAAATATCGTCAATATGGGTCTGATCGGGACTTTTGGCGGTTATTATCTCTATCTGGGGATTAGAAAAGCCCTCGGTTTTAATAGTTGGCGCAGTATGGCGATCGCTGTTGCCGTGGCTGCTTGGACAAGTGTGGTGGTGGCGGCGTTAGCTTGCGCCCTGCAATTGGCTTTATCTGGCACTGTACCGCCTTTAGTCGCCCTTTTTACCATGTTATCTTGGCATATCCTCATCGGTATCGGGGAAGCGGTGATTACGGTTTTTGCTGTCGGTTATATCTGGCGAACTCGTCCCGATCTTCTCTACGATCCGCCCCATTCCGTTAATACTTCTGTTTTCCCTTCCTAAGCTTCTCGTCAATAAACCAATTAAGTCGATGAATATTCGCAGAAATAGCCATTTTTTTCTGATTGGCTTGGTATTATCCCTAATTATCGCCGTTTTTCTTTCTCCCTTTGCCAGTCCCGATCCCGACGGACTCGATCGAGTGGCGGAAGACTTACAATTTAGCCAAAAAGAAGACCCTAACGCCCTCGGTAATCAATTACCTTTCGCCGGAATTTTTGATGGTTATGCTCTCAAAGGTGTTCCCCAAGGTATCGCCACTCCCCTCGCCGGTTTTCTGGGAACTCTTGCCACTTTCGGCATCGCTTGGGGTATCGGTAAATTAGTCATTCCAAAATCCCAAAATCAGGAATAAAGAGATAGGAGTCGAGAAGTGGGGTAGTGGGGTAGTGGGGTAGTGGGGCATTTGGCTGAAATTTCCCTAAACCCCTATATCCCTATCCCTAAACCCCTAAACTCCTAAACTCCTAAACCCCTAAACCCCTAAATCCCTATATCCCCTTTCTAACTGATAACTAATAACTGATCACTGATAACTAAATAAATGCTACACATTGCCACTTTTTCTTGCGAAAATGATTGCCAAAATTTTGGTTTTTGGCAGAAACTTGCGCCCCATACCCGGGTTTTAGTGACTCTTTTGTTAGTTTTTGCCACAGCTTTAACTCCGAATGGTAGCTGGGAAACGTGGGGGATTTACGGGTTAGGATTAATTATTTTAATTCTGATCAGTCGGGTGACTATTCCCGTACTTTTGCAAAGAGTAGCGATCGAATTTGTCTTTATTGGTGTGGTTTTATTGGGAACTCTTTTTCGCGAGGGTGGCGAAATTCTTTGGTCTTGGGGATTTTTGCGGGTAACTAGCGAGGGATTGCTGGTTTTAGGCAGTGTCGCCCTAAAAGCTTTTCTCTGTCTTTGTGCGGTCAATATTTTGGTTTTAACCACACCGATTCCGGACCTGTTGCAGGCATTAGTTACCCTGAAAACTCCCCCTTTATTGGTGGCAATTTTAGCTTCTATGTACCGTTATCTAGCTGTTTTAATCACTGAATTTAATTCCATGCGAAGGGCAGCAATTGCCCGCAATTTAATGAGTAGTCCCCGATGGCAACGGTTGCTAGTGGGACATATGATCGGATCTTTATTTATCCGTACCTACGAACGTGGCGATCGCATTTATCAAGCCATGTTATCAAGGGGTTACACTGGTTCCTTGGTTTCTGTACAGGCTCCCCAAAACAAGCTGAACGATTATCTCGCTATAATTTGTATAGTAATTCTGATCCTCTGGGGTCAAATGGTACATCTACTCAGGTAAAAGTCTCGTTTTTCATGCACCACAACCCGATTTTTATTGAAAACCTAGTTTATACCTATCCTGACGGTACAGAAGCGTTAAAGGGTATTAATTTAGCCATTGAAGCTACGGAAAAGGTGGCTTTAGTCGGGGCTAATGGATCGGGAAAATCCACCTTATTACTGCATTTTAACGGTATTCTCCCGCCGCAAACCGGTAGAGTCACCGTCGGTCCCTACCAAGTTAAACCGGAGAATTTAGAAAATATCCGCAATTTTGTCGGTTTAGTCTTCCAAAACCCCGACGATCAGCTATTTATGCCCACTGTCTGGGAGGATGTGACTTTTGGCCCGATGAATCAGGGTATTCGGGGAGAGGATCTAAACCATCGCTGTCATCATGCTTTACACGCGGTGGGATTGGATTCCCAGCATTACGGTAAGAGAAACAGTCAGAATCTATCGGGGGGTGAAAAAAAACGCGTGGCCATTGCGGGGGTTTTAGCCATGTTACCGGAGGTCTTAGTTTTTGATGAACCTAGCGCCCAACTGGATCCCCGGTCCCGTCGGCAATTAATACAACTGTTAGCCACTTTACCCCAAACTCAGGTGATCGCCACCCACGATCTCGATCTGGCTTTAGAATTATGCGATCGCACGGTGGTGTTAAGTCGTGGTCAGGTGGTAGCAGCGGGAGAAACCGCTAAGATTTTAAGTAATCGGGAATTTTTGGAACAACACGACTTGGAAACTCCCCTTTGTTATAGTCGTCCCTACTGTGCGATCGCTGATGCGCCCTCTACTGATGTCCGATGCACAATGTGAAGATTTATTATCGGTTTCTTGCATAGAAGAGAGGACAAAAGCGAGAAAGTCTGACATTCTTGGGATAGGTAGCACGAAAATCGAGGCCATTTCTCACGATGCAAGCTCTGCTAGAAAAAGCTCAGATAGCGTTGAATAAAAAGGACTGGGAGACAGTAAACGCCAGCATACAGCGACTTTTAAACCAAAAAGACGCTATTGAACCGATTATTAACGATGAAATCCTCGATTTAGCCCTAGAAGCTTTACAAAAATGTGATTTTCAACAGCGATGGGAGATAGCGAAACTATTTCCTCAAATCGGTCAATCGGCGATCGCTCCTTTAATTGCCCTGTTAGAATCCGAGGAACAAGATGGGGAAATGCGCTGGTTTCTGGCGAGAATTCTCAGTCAATTTGACGATCGAGCCTGTATTCTCGCTCTCAGTCAATTATTGCAAAGATCGGAGGAGGAGGAACTCAGCCAAATGGCTGCGGCTGCTTTAGCTAATATCGGCAGTTCTGCGATCTCCAGTTTAGAACAATTACTGTCCGACTCGAACAGGCGTTTTTTAGCCGTACAAGCTTTATCACAAATTCGCCGGCCGGAAATTATCGAACCGCTTTTAACTGTAGTTAAGGATCAATCTAGCGCCATTCGGTCTATGGCGATCGAAGCTTTAAGCAGTTTTCACCATCCCCAGATTACTGCGATTATCCTCGATGCGTTACAGGATCCGGCCATCGAGGTGCGACGGGAAGCAATTAAAGCTAGTAGTTACCTAGGGACGAATTATCCCCAAGCAGATTTAGTTAACCATCTGCAACCGCTGTTATTCGATATCCACCTCGAGATCTGTCAAGAAACGGCGATCGCTCTCGGTCGTATCGGCACAGCAACCTCAGCCAAAGCTTTAAATCCACTGCTGCAATCTTCCTTAACTCCCGATAGTTTAAAATTAACTGTAGTGCGAGCATTGGGCTGGATCGAGGATGGGGAAGCTTTAAATTACCTAGAAAAGGCTTTATATAGCGAAAATATCTTGATTTGTCGGGAAATTATTGCTATTCTCGGCCGGCAACCCTCCCAGAAATTACGCCAACAAGCAGGGGAAATTCTCAGTAATTTTTACCACTCCCGTCCGGCGCTCTTCACTGATACGGGAGTTAAACAGTCTCTAGCGATCGCTTTAGGAGAATTAGAGCGGGATAATAAAAGTATTTTGCTGACTTTAGCAGCCGATGGAGAAGCAATCGTCCGTCTCCATGCTCTCAGCGCCCTGAAAAAGCTAGATCATGGGACTATATAGCTAATTTGACGCTGCACAGATGTGGTAAGTTTACCAGTGATTCGCATCCATTTCCCCAAGAATAGCGTTTAGAATCGACATTATTGCTAATCACGGGCTAAATACTGCTCGACAAGTTATGGAACTTGCAATTTTAATCAAATGGTGCGTGGGGGGCTAATTTTTAGTTAAGGACAAGATTAGCTTGCTCTAGTGCAATCAAAGTCGATCGCCTGAATTGATCAAAACTATCCAGGGTGCAGGAGTTGAACCTGCCTAGCACGAATTATGAGTTCGTTGCCTCAACCGCTCGGCCAACCCTGGGTTATACTATTAACTCATTATAGATCGGTAGTTACTCCGAACGTGAAAATTCAGCCCCACCAAGATGAAAAAATTTTCAATCAGCACCTCCTTGCAGTTAGGACTCCTTTTGATGGTAGCCATGTTAGCCGCCGGTTTCGGTAGCGGTTGGGTAGCCTATCAATTGGGAATCGCTTCCCTGAAGGGAGTCAGTCAACCGGATATCAACCCCGCTAAAAAGTTTACCAACGATCGCACCAGTTATGGACGCAATCAAACTTTTATCCCCGTGAAAGAAGAAGAAGTAATTAAAAAAGTGAGAGTTTATATGCAACAACAGAAAAACAAACCGCAATCAAAGAACGAAACCAAAGGATAGGCTTTAAAAAAGGCTAATTTTGCCTTTTCGCTATGGATAATCAGGATTTATTGACTCGTTTAATTTTAGTCTTTTTACTAATCGTCCTCAATGCTTTTTTCGTAGCGGCGGAATTTTCGCTTGTGTCGGTCCGTCGTACCCGCATCAGTCAGCTAGTGGCTGCGGGAGATGTGCCAGCGCAGACGGTCCAATCTCTACAAAGAAGTCTCGATCGCTTACTTTCCACTACCCAATTAGGTATCACCCTTTCTAGTTTAGCTTTAGGTTGGATCGGCGAGAGTACCATGACCGTTTTTGTGAGGAAATTACTAAGTTTTTTACCCTTTTCTTTAAACTGGCAAAATCTTCTCTCCCATGGGTTCTCTCTTTGTCTAGCTTTTTTAATCGTGGCCTATCTCCAGATAGTTTTTGGGGAACTTTATCCCAAATCCCTAGCTTTAATTTATGCCGAACCGATGGCGCGGTTATTAGCAGCACCTATTGGCGTTATTTCCCGGATTTTTAAGCCTTTTATCGGTATTCTCAACCAATCAACTCGTTTTTTATTGGTTTTAACCCGTATTCCCGAAGTGGATCTACAGCGTTCTAGTCGGGTAACTTGCGAGGAATTACAATTAATTATCAGCATGGAAGGGGAATTAACGGGATTAGAAGCAGCGGAAAGGAAAATTTTAAATAATGTCTTCCAGTTTGGCGAAATCACTGCTGCGGAAATCATGGTTCCCCATAACCGTTTAATAGCTATTTCCTCGACCGCAACTTTTCAGGAATTACTGCTCCAAGTAGTTAACAGTGGCTATTCTTGTTATCCTGTGACAGGAGATTCCGGTGATGATATCCGGGGTCTGATCGATTTTAAAGATTTAGCTTTACCCCTTGCCGAAGGTCAGTTAAATTTAACAACCCCGATTAAAACTTGGTTGAAACCTGTGCGTTTTTTCCCCGAAACTACCCCTTTAAATGAATTACTAAGAGTGATGCGGGAATCATCCTTAAAGATGGTTATCATTGTGGATGAATTTGGCAGAACAGCAGGTTTATTAACCCTAAAAGATTTAATCGGCGAGATTCTAGGAACTTTTTCCCCTAGGGATGAATCGGGAAAAGTGGAATATCAAATCCTCGATGAATCAACTTTTCTCGTACAAGCACAAATGAATTTAGAGGATGTGAACAAAGCATTAAATTTAAGTTTACCCTTGGCCGATGAATACCAAACCCTAGCTGGTTTTATCCTCCATCATTGGCAAAAAATACCGAGGGTGGGAGAACAATTATATTACCAAAATTTAGAATTTACCATCATTTCTAAGGTAGGACCTCGCTTGGAACAAATTAAGATTTATCGACAACAACTATCCTAAGGATATAAACAAGAAACAACTTTTCTCATTTATCCTTCCTGATTGTTAATACTAAATCCAGTTATTAAAAACTGATTATCTATTTCCTCTTTTGCCTATTGCCTATTGCCTTTTGCCTGTCCTCATAAGCAGCCTATACTCAACGGATTTAGTATAATCTAGTCAATAGCTGCCCACTCCTGTCACCATGAAACACCTTTTGACAATCCTCCCCCTCAGCTTGGGATTAATTGCCCTCACCCCCGCAAATTTGCCCCTAGAACGCCTTGAAATCTCACAATTAGGAAAATCTACGGGATACGATGAACGACTGCCAACGGACAAAAAAACCCTACTACAAGCGATCGATCATAGTTTACGTTATCTGAATAGCTCGGCAGCAATCCGCGCCTATCAAAATTATCCTATTCCAGAAATAACTCGTCAGCGAGTGCAGCGTTCCTTGGTACGGTTTCGTCAATTAGTGCAGAATTCTCCCACTCCCGCAGCTCTACAAAATGCAGTCAAAAAAGAATTTATTTGGTATCGTTCTTTAGGTAATGATAGTCAGGGAAATGTTAAGTTTACTGGTTATTTTGAGCCAATTTATCAAGCAAGTCGGCAAAAAAACGCCGAGTATAAATATCCTCTCTATCGCCAACCTACTAACTTTTCTCGCTGGTCTAAACCCCATCCAGCTAGGGTAGAATTAGAGGGAAAAGATGGTTTACTAGGGGAAAATAGCCGTCTAGCGGGATACGAATTAGTCTGGTTAAAAGATCGCTTAGAAGCTTATTTAGTTCATGTGCAAGGTTCGGCGAAATTACGTTTACCTAATGGTCAAATTATGAGCATCGGTTTTGATGGCAATACCGAGCATCCCTACACAAGTCTGGGAAAAGAAATGATTGCTGATGGTATTTTTCCTGCTGAGGGTTTAACCTTACCAATGGTTTTGGATTTTCTCAGAAATAATCCTGAGCAATTAAAGAATTATATTCCCCGCAATAATCGGTTTATTTTCTTTCGAGAAACCCACGGTGCGCCTCCCACTGGTAGTATTGGAGTTTCAGTTTTACCAGAAAGATCGATCGCTACAGATAAAAGTATTTTTCCCCCCGGTGCTTTAGCGGTAATTGAGACAGAAATTCCCCAGGAAAATCTTAATAAAAAATTAGTGAGTCGCTATGTTCTCGATCAAGATACTGGCAGTGCGATTAAAGGTGCCGGCAGGGTAGATATTTTTATGGGAACAGGAAAAAATGCGGGTGAGCGAGCCGGTTTAATTAATACTCCGGGTCAATTATATTATTTATTATTGAGGGAATAGGAAATAGTATAGGTAAAATTAAGATAGACTTCCCAGAATCAGTTATCATACTTAAGTGAGAATTTAAACAATAGAATCATGAAAAAAACTGTAAATATAGATTGGTCGGATTGTGGTCCAATTACTTTAGTAGTCGTGCAGCCGACTTCTTTTTGTAATCTCAATTGTGATTACTGTTATTTACCCGATCGCCATTTAAAAAATACCCTATCCTTAGATTTAATCGAGCCGATTTTTCAGAGGGTTTTTAGTAGTCGTTTTCTCCAAGATAATTTTACCATTTGCTGGCACGCAGGCGAACCCTTAGCAGTTCCCATCAGTTTTTATGAAAGTGCTTTTACTAAAATTGCAGAGGTTAGCGAGAAATATAATCAGCAGGGTTACTGTTTTCGTCATTCGGTACAAACTAACGCCACTTATATTAACGATGCTTGGTGTGAATTATTTAAAAAGCATGATGTTTATGTGGGAGTCAGTCTTGATGGACCGGCTTTTATTCATGATATCCACCGGCAAAACCGCAAGGGAACCGGCAGTCATGCTGCTACGATGCGGGGGATTTCTTTCTTGCAGAAACATGAAATTGATGTCAGTATCATCGCTGTTTTAACAGAAGATTCTCTCGACTATCCCGACGAAATTTTTAACTTTTTTTGGGATCATGGTCTTACTGATGTGGCTTTTAATATGGAAGAAACCGAGGGTATTCATTCACAATCTTCTTTAGATAAATTAGGTATTGAACAACGTTATCGCCAGTTTATCGCCAGATTTTGGGAGTTAGTCACGGTCAAACAAGGAGAATTTAGGCTGCGAGAATTTGAATCGATCTGTAGTTTGATTTATGCCGATGAACGCTTAGAAAATACCGATATGAATCGACCTTTTATGATTGTCAATTTTGATAATCAAGGTAATTTTTCCACCTTTGATCCAGAATTATTATCGATTAAAACCCAAACCTACGGTGATTTTATCTTTGGTAATGTTTTGACCGATTCCCTAGAATCTATCTGTGAAACTGAGAAATTTCAAAAAATTTACGCTGATATGCGCGGTGGAGTCGATTTATGTCGGCAAAAATGCGATTATTTTGGGGTTTGTGGGGGTGGTGCTGGTAGTAACAAATATTGGGAAAATGGCACTTTCAATTCCACAGATACTAAAGCCTGTTTATACCGGATTAAGTGTATCACCGATATAGTTCTCGATCGCCTAGAAAATTTATTAGAAGTTTAAAGATTTTTTTAGCTATCAGTAATCAGTAATCAGTTATCAGTTATCAGTTATCAGTTCACCGATTATTGTTTACTAATAACCTATGAAAAAACTTAATCTAAATACCATTTTTCCAAAGTAATGGCATGGTATTATTCTTCTTCTAAGGTTAATCCTAACGCCTCTAAGCGTTCCGCTAGTCGATCCGCACGTTTCTTTTCTTTGTCAGCGCGTTTCTTTTCTTTGTCAGCGCGTTTCTTTTCTTGATCGGCACGTTTCTTTTCTTGACGCATTTGAGACTCTAACTCAACAGTTGTTAAAAATTTCTCTCCATCAGGACGATACAATTCTAAACTAGATTTATCCCAGATAAAACGCACTCCTAGACGGGGACTTATCCAGTCATTAATGGGGATAATTTCTCTTAAATTTTCTCCCTGTCTTTGCCAACCTTGTAAACGGCAGCGCATCGGGTTATATAAATAGTATTCTTCTACACTATATGTGTCATAAAACTCTAATTTTCGACTCATTTCTGCTTTTGTATTCTTCGGTGATAGAATTTCAAAAACCACTTGAGGAGCGATATTTTCTTCCTGCCATTGACGATAGGAACCCCTTCGTCCTTTGGGACGGCCAAAAGCTACCATCACATCGGGAGCAACTGGTGAAACCAAAGTAGAACGCAGAGGATACCAAAGTAAATCTCCGGCAATAAACACCGTAGGATCATCGGCGAAGATAATCTCTAAATTCTCCTTAATTTTGACAATCCACTCATATTGTTCGGTATTATCTGCCATCGGTTGACCATCACTATCTGGGAAAAGAAGATCGTCGTCAATATCAAGATAACTAACCATTGTCTTTTATTTTTAATAGATGGTTGTTTTCTGATTGTAGCAAGATAATTATGAATTATGAATTATGAATTATGAATTATGGTTCTTCGGTTTGTTTTATGCAATGGACGGGGTTATAAGGAATGAAACCTTTATAGAGACAGACATTGCCGCAATTTTTGTCAATTGTTTGCTATCTGGAGCGAACTAATCAATTAAATCCCTTGCCAGATAAGGATTGAGTCGATTTATGCCTCCCTATCGAACCATACCAAGTCCCGAAGAGCCTGAATTAGGAATTGGGGAGATGGGGGAGTAGGGGAGAGGAGAGCTTTTTCAGTGAACAGTAAACAGTAATCAGTGAACCGAAAACTCACATCTGATAACTGATATAGCGGTTTTCCCAGAAGTGAGTCCCGATTGAAACGCTAAAACGCCTATCTATCAAGGGATTCACTATACCTTATTAGACTGAAAACCGCTACAACTGATAACTGATAACTGATTCAAGGCTGACGGCTGACTAAAAGTCTTAAGCGGCGGTTATATCTATTAAAGTCTATATTTATCAAAAAGTTAATTGACTGGAATCTATAAAAACGTTAGGATTGATGGTGACAAATAGTTGTTATTGAGGAGGGCATAGGAACTTGATACAGGCAACCCTGCACCAGTTAAGGGTTTTTGAGGCTACCGCTCGACACAGTAGCTTCACCAAGGCGGCCGAGGAGTTATTTATCACTCAACCCACCGTCTCAACCCAAGTCAAACAACTCACAAAAGCCGTGGGTTTACCGCTATTCGAGCAAATTGGCAAACGTTTATTTTTAACCGAAGCGGGTCAGGAATTACTGTTCACCTGTCAAGAGATTTTTGATAAATTGGACAACTTTCAGATGAAAGTGGCCGATATTAAGGGAACTAGACAGGGAAAACTGACTTTAGCCGTAATTACCACCGCTAAATACTTTGTGCCGCGATTACTGGGGGCATTCTGTCAACAGTATCCCGGCATTGACATCGCCCTGCAAGTGACTAATCATCAGAAACTGCAAGAGCGAATGTTAAACAACGAGGATGACCTCTATATTCTCAGTCAACCGCCGGAAGAAGTGGAACTTTGTTCTCAGTCTTTTCTGGAAAATCCCCTAGTGGTGGTGGCGCGACGGGATCATCCATTGGTGGGCCAGAAAAATCTCCCCCTTGAGTGCCTCAACCATCAACCTTTTATTATGCGCGAATCGGGATCTGGAACCCGCCAAGCGGTACAAAAATTATTTAATCTCCACGATATTAAAGTTAAGGTGCGCTTGGAATTAGGCAGTAACGAGGCGATTAAACAGGCTATTTCTGGCGGTTTGGGACTATCGGTACTATCTAAGCACACTCTCATCTCGGAAGGGGAAAACGGAGAATTAGCCATCCTCGATGTGGAACAGTTTCCGATTCAGCGCAATTGGTACGTTTGTTACCTGGCCGGAAAACAACTTTCCGTGATTGCCGATGCTTTTTTAAAATACCTGCTGGAAGCTAGTCAAACCATCCCCATTCATGCCCCGTTAAAAAATGGCCACAGCCTATTAGTGAGCCATTAAACCTTAAACTTTAATTCAGGATCATTTTTCTTCTTGAGGTGGTTATATGTTCGAGTCCTTCAGCCAGACTATCTGGTTGGTACCTCTTTATGCCCTTGCGGGCGCACTTCTCGCTCTACCCTGGTCTCCCGGCATTATCCGGCAAACTGGCCCGCGACCGGCTGGTTATCTGAATTTGATCATGACTTTCTTGGCTTTTTTCCATGGCCTTTTTGCTTTAATCGCCGTTTGGGGTCGTCCGCCCCAATCCATAGCATTTAATTGGCTAAATGCCGCAGATTTAAGCATATCTTTAGATGTGCAGATTTCGGCTGTTAATATCGGGGCTTTACTGCTAATTACTGGCTTAAACCTCGCCGCTCAGGTATATGCGATCGGCTATCTAGAAATGGATTGGGGTTGGGCAAGGTTTTATTCTCTCGTCGCTCTCTTTGAAGGGGGTATGTGCGCCCTCGTTATCTGTAATTCGCTATTTTTCAGCTATTGTGTGCTAGAAGTTCTCACCCTCGGCACTTATCTACTGATTGGTTTCTGGTTCAATCAATCTCTGGTGGTGACGGGGGCGCGGGATGCTTTTCTGACTAAACGGATTGGCGATTTAATCCTGTTGATGGGAGTGGTGGCCCTTTTACCCTTGGCGGGAACCTGGAACTTTGACGAATTAGCAGAATGGGCGGCTACAGCTAATTTAAACCCCAATGTGGCTAATTTACTCTGTTTGGCATTGATTGCAGGTCCAATGGGCAAATGCGCTCAATTTCCCCTGCATTTATGGCTAGATGAGGCCATGGAAGGACCGATGCCGGCGACAATTCTGCGGAATACCGTCGTCGTTTCCACCGGCGCTTGGTTATTGGTGAAATTAGAGCCGGTGCTGCAATTATCGCCCTTAACCTTGCAAGTAATGATCATTGTTGGCTCTGTTACTGCCATCGGTGCGGGGTTAATTGCGATCGCCCAGATCGATGTCAAGCGCTCCCTTTCCTATTCCGTCAGTGCCTACATGGGACTGATTTTTATCGCTGTGGCCACCGGACAAACGGAAACCGCTTTAGTGTTACTCTTTACATACGCGATCGCTATGTCCCTGTTAGTCATGGTGGTGGGTAACATCATTTGGAATAATATCAGCCAAGATTTAAGCCAATACGGGGGTTTATGGTCCCGTCGTCCCGTTTCTGGCATTTGTTATCTCGTCGGTGCTGCTAGTTTAGTCGCACTGCCTCCCTTTGGTGGTTTTTGGGCATTAGCACGCATGGGCGATCGCCTCTCGGAAATCAGTGGTTTACTGTTATTAGTGCTACTGTTGGTCAATGCCTTAACTGCCTTTAGTGTCACTAGAGAATTTTGCGTTTTCTTTGGCGGTAAAATCAAACCAATGACCCTGCGCTCTCCGGAAGCTCTTTGGCCCTTAGTTATCCCCATGACTGTGACCATGGGTTTCGCCATTCATGTGCCGATTTTATTAGCGCAATGGCATTTATTACCAAGTAACTTAAATCTGGGAGTGGCTTTTCTCTTGGTGCTTTCCACTGCTGGGGGCGTAATTCCGGCAGCATATATTTATCTGAATGAAAATATCTCCAAACCGATCGTTTTTCAACCGAAAGCCGTTCAAGATTTCTTTGCCAACGACCTTTATACAGCCCAATTGTATAAAGTTACCATCGTTTTTGTCGTCGGATTAATCTCGCAAATTATTAACTGGATCGATACCTTTCTGGTGGATGGCATCGTTAATCTGGTGGGATTAGCCACGGTTTTTGGTGGTCAGAGTTTGAAATATAACGTCTCGGGACAGACCCAATTTTACTTTCTGTCGATTATTTTGGGGGTGGCTTTGATTGGTATTATCATCTGCTGGCCCCTACTATCACAAATTTCTCTAGTTTTCAGTTAAAGATTTGATAACTTAGGCTTTTCTTTAGCATCCCCGGCCCTGACAATAGAATTTGTCCTGATTAATGGAAACAACTACCGATGTTCAATACCTCTCGTCGCCAATTAATCCGTTATGGGGGTGGTTTTTTGGGAACCGGTCTAGCCGCTACTATTTTAGGCTCGCAACTGTCCCAAACTAACGCCCAAACTGCTGTTAATTCCGAGCCATGGCTAACTGCTCAAAATAAGGGATTGAACCCCGACCAAGCTTTAACTATGCTCATGGAAGGCAATCAACGTTTCTGGGAAAGAAGACAAAAAAGTCCTAATCGCGATCAAGGGCGACTCACAGAAGTGGCCGAAAGTCAAGCCCCTTTTGCGGCAATTTTGGGCTGTGCCGATTCTCGCGTGCCGGCAGAAATCGTTTTTGATCAAGGATTAGGAGATCTATTTGTTTGTCGGGTAGCGGGAAATTTAGCCACTTCCGAAGAAATTGGTAGCCTTGAATTCGGCACGTTGGTGTTAGGAGCCAAGGTAATTGTTGTCCTTGGTCATTCTCGTTGTGGAGCGGTAAAAGCCACCATTGAAGGCGGTCGTTTCCCCGGACAAATCGGTCGTTTAATCGATGGCCTACAGGTGGGAGTTGATCGAGCCGAAAGACAACCCGGTTCTAACAAACTTGAGCGAGCAATTAAATCCAATGTTAACTATCAAGTAGAGAAATTAGGCAAATCCCCAGTCATGGGTGATTTAGTAGATAAAAAACAATTAAAAATTGTTGGAGCCTACTACGATCTCGATACCGGCAAAGTGAATTTAATTTAGTCAATTCCAGATTAGTCATCGTGTTGGTTGGCTAATCCTTTTCTCATCCCAGTCATTATAAATTTGATCGATACCAATATGCTCAGTACCCTGCTTTGGTTGCCAATAATTGGAGCAATTATTGTCGGTCTTTTCCCCGATAAATTTGCGCCAGCAAAATTACGTCAAATAACTCTCTTTTTTGTTGCTGCCGTCCTTCTTTGGTCTTTATATCTGCTGACTCAATATAACTTAACCAGCAGTGGCTTTCAATTTTCTGAATACCGCGAATGGGCAAAACCAATCGGTTTAAGTTATAACCTCGGAGTCGATGGTTTGTCCTTACCGTTAATTATTTTAAGCTGTTTCTTGACAGGAATAGCTATCTATAGTAGCGAAGAAAAAATAGAGCGTCCCCGACTTTATTACATCCTAATTCTCCTGATTAACGCCGGGGTTTCTGGGGCATTAATGGCTAAAAACCTGCTGCTGTTCATCGTTTTCTATGAACTAGAATTAATCCCCTTTTATCTGATGATTGCTATCTGGGGAGGCGAAAAACGTGGCTATGCTTCGATTAAATTCCTTCTCTACACTGCTGTCTCTGGGTTATTAGTCCTAGCGGCATTTTTAGGCATAGGTTTCCTCAACGGTGGTACTTTTGACTATTCCTCCCTCTCGACCGCCGATTTCTCCCAAAAAACCCAATTACTGCTCTTAACTCTGCTGTTAGTGGGATTTGGCATCAAAATCCCCCTCGTACCTCTCCATACTTGGCTACCGGATGCCTATACGGAAGCTTCCCCCGCTACAGCAATTTTATTAGGTGGTATCCTCGCTAAACTCGGTACTTATGGCTTAGTTCGCTTTGGTCTGCAATTATTCCCCGAAACTTGGTCTTTAATCGCTCCCGGACTGGCAATTGTCGGCGTTATTAGCGTTATTTACGGGGCTTTGAGTGCTATTGCCCAAAAAGACATTAAACGCATGGTGGCCTACAGTTCGATCGGTCACATGGGCTATATACTGGTAGCAGCCGCCGCCGGCACGGGTTTAAGCGTCCTTGGTGCCGTCGCGCAGATGATTAGCCACGGTCTCATTCTCGCCCTCTTATTCTATCTGGTGGGCATTGTCGAACGCAAAGCCGGAACCAGAGATTTAGACGTTTTAAACGGTTTAATGAACCCAATTCGCGGTTTACCCTTGGTTAGCGCCCTATTAATTCTCGCCGGTATGGCCAGCGCTGGTATCCCCGGATTAGTGGGATTTGTGGCGGAATTTATCGTTTTTCAGGGTAGTTTCTCCCGTTTTCCCGTGCAGACGGTTCTCTGTATCATTGCTTCCGGTTTAACGGCGGTTTACTTTGTTATCCTGCTTAATCGCACCTGTTTTGGTAAATTGGATAATAAACTTGCCTACTATCCCAAAGTCTTGAAATCGGAAACTATTCCCGCTTTTGTCCTAATGGTATTAATCGTCTTTTTAGGTATTCAACCCAATTATTTAGTCCGTTGGATTGAACCCACCACTAACTCGATGGTTGCCAGCTTATCGGGACAAGAAAAACCTAGTTTTGTCCTCAAAAAATCTCCGCAAAAGTCCTCAAAAACCAACTGGTTAAATCGGGGTAAATTTTTGAGTAATAGTTAGTTATCCCTCGCTGTTTCCGAATTATTGTAACCGATGCTAATTACTTTACCTAAAACTATGACTGGGACATTAATCAAAGCCAAAATTCCCCCTTCTACTCACGAATTCGCCGACATTATCCACCGTTTAGAAGCGGGTGGATCCATGTTGCCGGATACTCCCGAAAACCTGATGCAGATTATCGGCATTTATAAAGCTTATGCTGTACCGATGGATTTTTATTGGCGAGATCTGCTCTATATTGCCGAACGAGTTTTCCTCGATCCTTTGCCCTTCTTTAAATATTTTCTGCCCCAAGAATACCTAGACCTACAAAATCATTACGCTGGCGATAATGCCGATTTACGCATCTGGCGCGGTACGGGTTCCGCTCATCCTGAATTGTTAGAATTTATGGATAAAGGTAAAACCAGAAAAATGCCCAGATTAATCCATCATCTCTGGCATGACCGTATTAATATGGAATTTGCCGAAGCTTGTATGCAAGCCATGTTATGGCATGGCCGCGATATGGGTTGGGGTTTATTTGATGCCTATCTTGATTCAGAAGAATATCGCCAAAATGCCGACCGCGCTATTAAGGCCTATTTCAAGAAAAACCCCGTGATGATGAAACTTTATGACCTGTTCCCCGATATGTTCTTGGAACAGGTGCGGATGATGTCCTATTACTCTAATTTAGGACTATTCTGGGAAGTTATGGCTCCAGTATTTTTTGAGATGTCTGATATCTACGATGAAGGCGGGTTTAAAGGTGTTCCTGATGCCATGAATTTCCTCGTTAATGGCATTTTTGCCATCGCTGGCCGGCCAATTTATCATCACGTTTATATTGATGGTCAATGCTACGAAATTATCCCCAAATCAAAGGCTTTTACTTGGCTTTATGAAGCGGCTTTACCCTATGTAGAAGCGGTCTTTTATCGTACTGCTCCCTTCCGGGGAACCAAGTCCTATAATGCCCAAGCAAAACAGGTTCCTGACGAACAAAAAGACTTTCACTATGGCATTCTTTATGCGGATGTTTTCCCCGTGGGTACTGCGGGAATTCCTCCCACTTTGTTAATGGATGATATGTATCATTTTTTACCCCAATATCTGATTGATTACTATCAGCAAAACTGTCGGGGGGAAGATGATATTTTGATTCAATTGGGGATTAGTTTCCAGCGTTCGATGTATAATGTTACTTCGGCAGTTATTCAAGCTCTACGCACTGCTTTACTCTATCCCCTCGACGATCCTAATCCCAAACATTTACTTAAAAATCGTCAATTCTTTGAGGCACAAATGGACAGATTTAAACGCCCCGAAGCGCGTCTTAGAGATATCCAAAGTCCTAATTATCGTTGAGGTTTTTTGCTTACTTTTCTGGTGGGTTTATCGCCCACCTTTTTTGATATAATCAGATGGCCGACACCCAACCTCAAAAAAGATGACCACTTTTCCCATCATCGATAATAACGAGTCTTGTGCGGATGAGGTAAAATTTCCCCCCAGGGATATCTGGAGTGAGGAACCCCCCTTGGAAAGCTACGCTCATTTACAACAAATTCTGATTTTACTTCAATGTTTAGAATGGTTATGGCAAGATCGCAATGATTATTTTGCCGCCGCTAATTTGAGCATTTATTATAGTCCTAATCAGAAAAAATCTGAGGATTTTCGCGGGCCAGATTTTTTTGTCGTTTTGGGAACAGAAAGACGCTTAGATCGAAAAAGTTGGGTAGTTTGGGGAGAAGGGGGCAAATATCCCGATGTTATCGTGGAAATTCTATCTCCTAGTACCGCCAAGGTAGATCGCGGCCAGAAAAAACAAATTTATCAAGATATTTTTCGCACTCCCGATTATTTTTGGTTCGATCCTGAAACTTTGGAATTACAAGGATTTCGGCTAATGGAAGGGCAATATCAAGCAATTGAACCGACAGACCGGGGTTGGTTATGGAGCGATCGCTTAGGCTTATTTCTAGGTATTTATCAACAACAATTACGCTATTTCAATAGGGAGGGGGAATTAATTCCTACCCCCGCAGAAGTGGCTAAACAGGAACGTCAAGAGAAGGTTTTAGCTTTACAACAAATAGAACAACTAAAATCTCGTTTACGGGAGTTAGGAGCCGATTTAGAAGGTATTTAGAGCCGTTTTTTTTCAGTGAAAACAGGGAAATTTTCCGTAAATTCCCCCACCCCTAACACCTCATACTAAATCCAGTTATTAAAGACTGATTATTTATGCCCCCTTTTGCCTCTTGCCTGACTGGGAGTCGCCAGTCTAAGCTAAGAATAGCTGGCCAACCCGTCCCGACCACCGGATAAATGATAGAATGAATGATTCTAACGCTAATTCTCCCGCTCAATCCTCAGAAGAGACAATAGATGAAACCAATTGGGTAGATCTGGGGGAGGAAGGGAAACCCCTAGATAAACCCACTGCTAAATCTATCCAACCATCTCCCCTCAAGTCTATCTCTACCCTGATCACGGTGGAGACGGCTTTTTTGGCCAGTGCTACCAGTTTAATCTGGTTAATTGATTATTATTTTCCCCTCGGACCGTTATTAAGGGTTTTCTTCCCGATTCCTATCGCTTTAGCCTATTTACGTTGGGGCGCTCGTTGTGCTTGGATGACAGCATTAGTTTCTAGTTTACTTTTGTCGGTGTTAATGGGACCGACTCGCAGTATTGTCTTTTTGATTCCCCACGGCCTGATGGGGGTACAATTGGGGCTATGTTGGCGCCGGGGTGCGCGCTGGGAATTTTCTATCTTGACTGGGGGACTGTTGGGCGCTTTTGGTTTATTCTTTCGTTTTTGGCTGTTTTCAATTCTTTTAGGCGAAAATCTCTGGTTATATGTGATTACCCAAGCGACTAATTTTATTGATTGGATTTTCACCCAGTTAGGGATTCTCGCTAAACCGACGCTGCTGCAAGTGCAATCAATGGCAGTTGTGGGCATACTTGTCAATAGTTTATTATACTTATTTGCCGTGCATTTAGTGGCGTTATTAGTTCTCGATCGCCTCGGTAATCCGATTTCTCGTCCGCCCAAATGGGTGCAGGCCATACTAGATTATGACTAATTATTTAGTGCTTTATGGTCAGTATCTCCAGTCAACTGTTAATCGATCGTTTTTCCCCGATTATCATCTTGTCAGAGAGTGACCGAGTGAGTTATAGTCGTCTATAAGACTCGATTAAAGCATTTCTTAAAAGAATCGTGGTTTTTGGAAAATCGAAAAGTGCGCTATTTTTCCCGTCCACAGAAACCTGTTGCCGAGGGGAGTAACTCAAAAACTCCTTTTTTCCTAGATTCTGATAGACAGAACTGGCGGAAACGGATAAAAAATGCTGTTATCGAGCAAGACTCAGGGATTAATTGAAAATCTCGTCTCTTGGCTGTGCTTACCTAATTGTGGGTCAGGCCAGCAGTTACCTTTCAGACTTAACAACTGACACCAAGACTCAGTTTCCACGTCTGAGAGGCAGATGAATATCAAGATGAGGCTTTAACGATGCGGACTCATCTTCTTAGAACTTTCTTAACAAGACCAGATTTCCAGAAGTAGCCTCAAAGCATAGACAAATAGCCCATAGTCCGTCGCTTTTGAAACCGAAAGATTGAGGAAATTGAATGCCAAAACAAATAATCATAGCCGAACAACACCATATAGCGGCTGTTTTTTGGGAAGATCAAATTCAGGAATTAGTGGTGGCCACAGGTAATCAGCAGGTGGCCGACATCTATCTAGGATTAGTAGAAAATGTCATCCCCGGGATAGATGCAGCCTTCGTCAATATTGGCGATGCGGAACGCAATGGCTTTATTCATGTCACCGACCTGGGTCCCTTAAGACTGAAAAAAACCGCCGGTGCTATCACCGAATTACTGGCCCCCCAGCAAAAAGTGCTGGTGCAGGTAATGAAAGAACCCACCGGCAATAAAGGACCGCGACTAACGGGAAATGTCACTCTCCCCGGTCGTTATCTGGTATTGATGCCCAATGGCCGCGGGGTGAATCTTTCCCGTCGCATCCGCAGTGAAGACGAGCGCTCCCGTTTACGAGCTTTAGGGATTTTGGTCAAACCAGCGGGGATGGGGTTGCTGGTACGCACCGAGGCCGAAGGCAAAGCGGAAGAAGCGATTATCGAGGACTTGGAATTTTTGCAAAAACAGTGGGAGAGCATCCAACAGATGGCCGTCAGCAGCCGCGCTCCGGCCCTGCTGAACCGCGATGATGACTTTATTCAAAGGGTTTTGCGGGATATGTACAGTGCCGATGTCAATCGCATTGTTGTGGATAACCCGATGGCGGTAAAACGAGTTAAACAGCAATTGACGAACTGGGGCGGCGGCAAAGCTCTAGAAGGGGTTTATATCGACTCCCATCGGGAAACCCAGCCAATTCTCGACTATTTCCGGGTTAACGCCGCCATTCGCGAAGCCCTGAAACCCCGGGTGGATTTACCCTCCGGCGGCTACATTATCATCGAACCGACGGAAGCTTTAACGGTAATTGATGTTAACTCCGGTTCCTTTACCCGTTCGGCCACGGCCCGGGAAACCGTACTCTGGACTAATAGCGAGGCCGCCACGGAAATCGCTCGACAACTGCGCTTGAGAAATATTGGCGGTGTGGTGGTGGTGGACTTCATCGACATGGATTCCCGTCGCGACCAGTTGAAACTGTTGGAATTGTTTAATAAGTCCCTGAAAAGCGATAAGGCCCGGCCTCAGATTGCCCAATTATCGGAATTGGGGTTAGTGGAATTAACTCGTAAGCGTCAGGGGAAAAACATTTATGAATTATTCGGCAAAACCTGTGACCATTGCGGCGGACTAGGCCATTTAGCCCATCTACCAGGAGAAGGCAACGCCATCGCCCTAGAAAACGCCACCGTTAGCCGTGCGGAAAAAGAAACCCTTGTCGTTGCGCCGATTAATACAAAAGTTCTACCCGATAAGAGCGCTCCTAGCGTTGCGGCGGCCGAACCCTATCTAGAAGTTTTCTCCGAATTTGAGGCCGAAGAAAACGCTCAAGAGATGGATATTTCCTTCCATCCCAACTATCAAGAACAGGTTAATAATTCTCGCCGTCGCCGTCGTCGTCGTCCCTCGGAACTGTTACTAAAAGAGGAACGGAGCGAAAAGGCCTCCACTAACGGTGTTAACAACGAAATCGAGCTAGAATCAGAACCCCAACGCCTTGAGGAAAAACGAGAACGTCCCGCCCGTCTCTCGAAACGGGGAGAAGATGCCAGCGCCGGCAAAAATATCCCCGTCAGCGAACGGGAGCGGGTTTCCGTGGAAATGACCCCCGTAGAACAGGAAGTTTATTCTTTAATGGGCATTTCTCCCCTGATTCTGGTTGATCAAGAGTTTAGAGACCCGAAATCGGTGATTGTTTCCGTGAAATTGGCAGGGGAAAGAGAAGCGGAAAACCCAGAAACGGCCGCCACCCCCGAAATATCCTTGACTCCCACCCTAGAGGCCGAGGATACAACCGCCGCCGCACTGGTCGAAGGGATGGAAACCGGCGAGGAAGCCGAAAATCGTCCCCTGGTGCGCCGTCGTCGTCGTCCCACCACTGGCGAAGTTAGTCAAGAAATCAACCAAGAAGCTAGTCCGTCAGTGACTTTTACCCCCGAACCGATTGCGCCCGAAACTCCAGTTTTTCCGAGCGAAGTTATTCCTTTAGAAACCCCGGTGAGCGCCGAGGTGACAGAGGAGCCACAAATAGAGGCTGAAACTGGGGTGCTGCGTCGTCGGCGTCGTCGTTCCTCCGCCACTGTCGATGAGTCATGAGCGCAGAACCCTTAATTGCTGGTGTCGATGAAGTGGGACGCGGGGCTTTATTTGGTCCCGTGGTGGCGGCGGTAGTGGTCACTGTTCCCTCTGGTTTTCCAGGGCTGTGGGAGTTGGGGGTGAAGGATAGTAAGCAACTTAGCCCCCAAAAACGGCAAAAATTGAGCGAGCAAATACAACGGCATCTTGTTTGTCGCATCGGTTATGCTACGGTGAAAGAGATCGATCGCTTGAATATTTTTCATGCTTCTCTACTGGCAATGAGCAGAGCGATCGGGAAATTACCCCTTTCCCCCAGTCTCTGCTTGATCGATGGCAAGCACATTATTAAAGATTTGTCAATCCCCCAAAAGGCGGTAATTCGGGGAGATCAACAATCGCCGGTCATTGCGGCGGCTAGTATCGTGGCCAAAGTCTGGCGTGATGACTTAATTACTCGTTGGCACGGACGCTATCCCGATTATGGACTCCCTCGTCACAAGGGTTATGGCACCGCTCAACACCTAGAAGCGATCGGCAACTATGGACTTACTTCTCAGCACCGGCTCTCTTTTAGTCCCTGTCAATGATAAGGCGTTGCTAAATCAAGATATGAATGTTATCGGATGCAAAAGTTAGTTTGGGTCTAGGTTTTAAAAATCCCAGAAAAGAAGATTCATATCTCAAATCAGCAACCCCGTCAAAACTACTCTTCAACAATTTCGACTTCTCTAGTGAAAAGGGGTTCTTGGGTAACAATTTCTACTTCAATAGCCTTTTTCAGGTTAAGTTTTAGAACTGGAGAAATTGGCAAACCTTTCACCTCATTGATGAGATATTCTTGAGTTTCTGTTTCACGACGTTTGAGATATACCGCTTTCAGCACTGCCTCAATGCCATAACCCGTAACCATGTCACCAATAATAGTAGAGATACCTAAGACCCCAAGTCCACCAATTACCCCTAGCGGACCGCCTAACCCCAAAAGTGCGTAAATCATGGGATAGGTAGTGCTAGTGGATGCGACAACAGCAATAATGAAAATAATGCCGGGGAGTCCAAGAGAGGCAAGTTTTTGAAGGACTTCATCCAGAGAAATTCCCCAGGAGACAAGTTTTTTGTTGATTTCTGCGGGATTAATTCCGAGAAAATCCTGGGGAATGACGGGTGCGGTGGTTTCCGTCATTGATGAGACTCCTAAAATCACTAAGTTGGATTGGTTGCTAGGGATTTCAGTCATATAAAGTCCATGGCAAGGCCAAGGCGTACAATAACGGCCGTCTAGGGATTCCGATGCCTGGCAGCATTCTACATCAGTCTTACTGTTCACACAACTTGCAGAAAATCCTCAGTTCTTAAAGAAATAGCCATTTTTGGGCATTATCGGGTTAACCCCTAGAGCATATCCCAGAGGAAGGCCAGAATGGGCAAGCTGACAATTTAGATTCTGTCTCTCTTGTCAAGTCCAATTTATACTAAAATTGATACGCTTACCAATCTCGGACAGAGCTATTATTATCACACCGTAAGATTAATGTTAATATCCTACAGTCATCAGTTCATTTTTTTTCATGTCACAAAAGCTGCGGGGACAAGCGTTAAAGCGGTCTTAGAACCTTATGCACAACAACCTGAAAAATTCAAAATTAATCGTCCTCCCAGAATGTTAGGAGAGCAAATTAATCCCCTGTATGAAATGTGGGAATCCTCTCTTTGGCACGCTAAAGCCAGAGATATGCAAAAAGAACTGTCAGAGGAAGTATATAATAATTTTTATAAATTTTCTTTTGTCAGAAATCCTTGGGATTGGCAGGTATCCTATTATCATTTTATTCTTAAGCAGAAAGATCATGTTAGATATGAATTAGTTAAATCTCTGGCTGGTTTTGAAGAATACTTGGAATGGGTTATTAGTACAAAAAATCCCTTTCCCAAAGGAGCAACTAAACTACAAAAAGACCTTATTACTGACTTAGAAGGCAAAATAATAGTTGACTTTGTTGGTAGATATGAAACTTTAGAAGCTGATTTTGATCTGGTCTGTCAAAGGCTAAATATTAAAGCTTCTCTGCCCTGTTTAAACAAGTCAAAACATCGTGATTATCGAGAATATTACAACAACAGAACCAGAAAATTAGTAGAAAAACACTTTCAGGATGACATCGCCTTATTTGGCTACACATTTGATGGTTATCAATACCAAATTGCAGCGGAAAAATTCTTCGTCACAGCTGCTGGGGGTTATTGAGAGTTGACAAAAATTTAGCTAAACCAATTTTCTGCCCAGGGGTTTAAAAGCAGCGTCTATGTGAGATATTCTAACAATAGTCCATTGACAAGACAAAATCTAATGATTTCACAAGCCTCTTCTCCCATTACCTTGACAGAGCCAGAACAAATCCAGCCAAGAAATATGAGTGACCTAATTGTCGATTATTTAGAGCAATTAGGGGTAGAATACGTTTTTGGCATCCCGGGAGGACATAATAGTGCCTTCTACGAAGCCTTAGCACGCAGCGAAAGACGCGGGGGGGTTCGTGCCGTTTTGACTTGTCACGAAACCGGCGCCGCTTTTATGGCTGATGGTTATGCTCGTGAAACCGGAAAAATCGGGGTTTGCTGCGGCACAACTGGACCCGGTAGCACCAATTTCATTACAGGATTAGCCTCAGCTTATGCTGAAGGGATACCTCTACTTGTTATCACCGCACAAACTGCCCTACCTCATTTTAGCTGGAGTGCCTTTCAAGAATCATCGCCTGATACCATTGATACAGTGGCCATGTTTAAGCACTGTACCCGTTATAATACCCTCGTCACCCACCCTAATCAATTAGAAAGAAAATTGGCAGCGGCATTAACAACAGTTTTACATTCACCTTTTGGACCGGCTCATCTTAGTATTCCTGTGAATATTTTCCGGGTTGAGTCTCCCTCATCCCTTGCTTATCCCCAGGTAACGACTCAAGCTGCTGCATTAGTTGATTTAAAAGCCTTAGATGAGCTTGATAGTACCATAAACAATATCTTAGACCAAGGTCAAACCATCGCCATCTGGGTTGGTCAAGATTGTAGGGAAGCCACCCCAGAAATTATGGCATTAGCCGAATTAATTAACGCTTCTATTGTCACAACTCAAGGTGGTAAAACCTGTGTTAATCCTTATCATCCTTTAGTAAAAGGTGTCTTTGGTTTTGCTGGACATCAAACAGCCCGTCAAGCTTTAACCGATGATTCTGTTGCTTTAATTTTAGCGGCTGGGATGAACTTAGGGCAATGGGAAACCTCGGCTTGGGATCAGGCATTGTTAACTAAAAAAATAGTTCATATTCATCACGCAAGGGATTATTTTAAAAGTTCTCCGATGGCCAGTTTACACATTCAAGGTACAATCAAAACCACCTTGGCAGAATTACTAAAAAGATTGCAAAAAACTCGGCAAAGGGGACAAGTAAAACCGCAGTTATCAACCAGCTTATCCCCCGAATTTTCCCAGCCTTATCAACCCGCTCAAATTACCGTTAAAGAACCGGACAGCTATCGACTGTTAGAGGATAATTCCCCCGTTAAACCCCAGCAATTAATCGGTGAACTCATACAACATTTTCCCCCAGAAACACGCTATTTAGTCGATGTAGGTAATTGGTTAGCTTGGACAATTCACTATTTCTTCTCACCTTGTCCTGAAAATTTCCGTTTAGCTGTGGCCACTGCCCCCATGGGTTGGGGAATTGGCAGTGCGATTGGAACAGCTATGGGGGCAAAAAATACCCCAGTGGTTTGTCTTACAGGTGATGGATGTTTTCTAATGCACGGCAACGAACTTGCTGTTGCTGTTGCTGAAAAATTACCGATTATTTTTATCATTCTTAATGATCAATCTTTTGGTATGGTTAAACACCGACATCTGCAAACGGGAGTAGAACCCCTAGAGTTTGCTTTACCATCAGTAGATTTTAGTCAAATTGCTCGAGGAATGGGAGCGAATGGTTATATTATTCGTAATAGTCAAGACTTGCAGGAATTAGATTATGAGGCAATTTATCGGGATGGCAAACCTACCGTCTTAGATGTGCGAATTGATTCGGAATATGTTCCCCCCATAGGAATGTTTTAAGGTGATGAAACCCGTTCAATATTTTCCCTATTCACTATTGACTGAAAAGCGATGTCCTATACAAAGTTAGTGGCCAAGCGATTACTAATTAATTCCTTGCCAAAAAGTGGCACTCATTTATTGGCTAAGTCCGTTGAAATTCTGGGCTATAAAGAACATTTTGAAGATCAAGAAGTTCAAGAAGTGCCTCTATTTTTTAACTATCGAGAAGTTAAAAAAAGAATCGAGCATCAAACTCAATTTAGCCAAAAACAAATTAGCATAGGGGCCTTAACCCCCTACTATGTAGATTTGGCGATTGTTCGACATTGGTTAACTCTTATTGCTCAAAACCGATACATTTTAGGTCATATTCCTTGGACACCTCTGTTAACCCCAATTTTTCAGGAATTGAATTATCAGCATATCTTCATTATTCGTGATCCTCGTGCTGTTATAGCTTCCTCAATTCCCTTTGTTTTAGATACGGGAAAAATGCCAGCAAGACACTTTTTAGAAGAGGATTTTAAGTCCATGTCTCCTAGCCAAAGATTAGATTTTATTTTAGTGGGAGGCTATGGTGCAAAAGCGGGAGTAGAAATCAGAAATTTTGCCGAAGTGTTCCGTTCTATGTTAGCTTGGTCTCAAGAGCAAAATTGTTTATTTATCCGTTTTGAGGATCTGGTGGGAGAACAGGGAGGTGGCAAGTCGGAAAAACAAAGGGAGACGATGGAAAAAATTTGCCACCATTTGGATATTCCTTTTAATGAAACTATTGCTTCTCAGTTGGGGGAGATTTATAACCCTTCTGCTAGAACATTTAGAATGGGTAAAATAGACGGATGGAAAGACTCAATAGAGCCGGCAGATATCGAAAAATTAAACACCTATTGTCAACCATTATGTCAAGAGGCAGGTTATGAAATGTATTGAGTTATACCTACGGATTGGTCTAATAAATTACCAGTTTATTGGTGATTATTTTCCTAGATATGGTACGATCCTTCCACGACTTAAAATAAGGAAACCCAAAAATGGACTTACAAGCAAATCTTGAGAGATTTAAAAGCAAACACCCCATCAGTCGCAATCATTATATTTCCTATCGTAGTATATACAAAGCTACTCCCAGTCTCAAATTCATATTCAAGCATTATTGCCCGATTTATCATATTTCACTAGATGAGTTTTTTGAATATTATCCGCTTTTAGCGTTTATTGAATACCTTGTCTATGAAACTGATACAGAGATCGAAAGCAATCAAAAGGATAGCAGCTCATCAAGTCAGTCTTCTCTGTGGGATTCTAAAAAAATCATCATTCGATCTCTTTTAAAAGAATTTGATTTAGAAGCTCCTACAATCTTAAAGCACATAGAGAATTTGGGTCAGTATTTTGAATTAGAAAGTCAGCTAGTCACCTCTGAAAAAATCACATTAGAAGATGTAATTCGTGCCTCTGAATTGCGGTCTTCTGACGAGTTAATTCTCCACTGTACCTTGATTGCTATGTCAGGTAAACCTTATAGAGATGAAATTTTTGAGATTATGTCACCCATACATATTCTGCTAGAATTTCATGATGATTTTCTTTCCTATCAAGAGGATAGGGCAGCTGGTAATTATAATACCTACTGGATGTTTCAGAAATTGTATGGAGAGGAAGCACACCATTATTTAAAAGCAGAAATAGACCGTTACAGTAAGCTATTTGAAGCAACCCTGAAAGGATTATCTGAACAAGAACAAGAAGTTTATTCAGCAAAATGGTCTCGTTTATGGCAAAATGTATTTCCCTATTTCTCTAGTGCTGAACTTCTTCGTCAGACTGTTTTAGAAGGGGTTTAAACCTGTTATTTGACCGCGGAAACTTATTTGTTTAAAAATTCAAAAAGGAGAAACTAAAATGAACCCGCAAATGTCCCCTGGTATGATTGAAAGAAAAAAAACCGTTAGTCAAATCCCTTATATTTCCTATTATAGTATCTATAAAGCTACTTCAGTTTTAAAGCCGTTTTTCAAAATATATTGTCCAATTTATAATATTTCTGATGATCGATTTTTTGAATTTTATCCCCTCTTAGCATTTATTGAATATCTGATCTACGAAACCGATGTAGAACTAGAAGAGAGTAATCAAAAAGATGGCTCACTATTAACTCAAGTTTCTCCCTGGGATGCCAGAAAAAAAATTATTGAATCTCTTTTGCATGAACTTGGTGTAGAAGGCTCCGCAATTTTAGCACAAGCAGACAACTTAGGTAAATATATTGAATTAGAAGGTCAGCTAATTGCTTCTGAAAAAATAACCTATGAGGACTTACTTCTTGCTTCTGAACTAAGGTCTTCTGATTTGAGGATTCTACACTCTGCTCTCGTTCAAATTTCAGGTAAACCCTACCGAAGTGAAATTTTTGATCTGATGTCACCTCTAGAAGTTTTAATAGAATTTAATGATGATTTTCGTTCCTACAAAAAGGATATAGCATCAGGTAGTTACAATACCTACTGGATGTTTCAAAAATTCTATGGAGAGAAAGCACACCATTATTTAAAAGTAGAAATAGATCGTTATAAAAATCTATTTGAGGAGAAACTTAAGCGATTTCCTCAAGAAGAACAAGAGATATATTTAGTAACATGGTCTCGTTTTTGGCAAAGATTTCCCTATCTCTCCGATGCCGAACTTATTCGTCAGGTTGCTTTAGAAGGGATTTAAAAAACACATGACTAAACCTGTGACTCAACAGTTAGACCTGAAAGCGGAAGTAAATGTGGATTCCTCGATTCAATTTGAGCAATCGCTTGCCAAGAATTGGCTAGAGCCAAAAGCTATCTTATTGACAGGAGCAACTGGTTTTCTTGGAGCTTATTTACTCGAAGAACTTCTCCAGCAAACCAGCGCAGATATTTATTGTTTAGTTCGCTGTTCTAATATAGAAGAGGGAAAAAATCGTCTTCAAAAAAACTTAGAGTTTTATTCTCTCTGGCAAGATGATTTTAATTCTCGTATTGTTCCTATTGTCGGAGATTTAGGGAAACCTTTATTCGGTCTTTCTCAACTAGCATTTGAGGGATTAGCGGCAATAATTGATATTATTTATCACAATGGAGCTTGGGTTAACTCTGCTCGTCCCTACTCTACTTTAAAACCGGTAAATGTCTTGGGGACGCAAGAAGTGCTAAGATTAGCTAGTAGGGAGCAAACTAAACCCGTTCATTTTGTTTCGACTCTTGGGGTTTTTCTCGGTGATAATCAGGAGGAAATTGGCAGAATCACTGAAATGGATAGCCCTAATTTTGTTAATCTGCAAGGAGGTTATCGCCAAAGTAAATGGGTGGCAGAACAATTAGTGATGGTCGCACAAAAAAGGGGATTACCTGCTTGTATTTATCGTCCTTCAAGAATTATCGGGAATAGTAAAACGGGGATTAACGGTAATTTCCAAGATTTCCTATGTATTTTGCTAAAGGGTTGTATTCAATTAAAAAAATTTCCCGATTTAAACACACAAATAGATATCGTTCCCGTTGATTATGTCAGTCGGGCAATTGTTGGTTTATCCCAGCAAAAAAACCATGCTGGCAAAGTATTTCATTTAATTAATTCTCAGCTAATTTCCTGGGAAACTTTCTTTAATTCTCTTCAACTTTTAGGCTATTCCTTAGAAAAAGTTAATTATGATAATTTTTATGCCGAATTAAAGTATCAATTATCCCAGTCTCCCAAGAATACACTATATTCATCTTTATTACTGCTTTTGAAACTGTCAAAACTATTTTCCCCTGATAAGCTAGAATTTGACACAACTCGAACATTGATAGAATTAACAGAGCTATCTATATCCTGTCCTGTTATTGATGAAAAATTGCTCAGTTTATATTTTTCTTACTTTCAGAAAGTTGGCTATTTTCCCCCTATCATAGCCGTAGGTTGGGTTGAGCAATAATAACTCTTGTCTGTCAAATATTATCGACGCTGGAGCGAAACCCAACTGCACCGATGTCTTTAAGAATGTTGGGTTTCACTCAAACCATTGCTTCGAGCAGTTTTGTTGCAAGTATTAAATTGCTCAACTCAACCTACAAGCTATCATAGATAGGTACAAAGTTTTGTAGGGGCTGCTATATATTTTTAAGATTTTGGAAGATAGTAATTGGCCGATGAGGATTCGTAACAATTTCCGACCATATCTGCATGAAATCTCGGTTAATTTGAGTCATTGAATCAAACTCAAAATAATCTTTTTTATATTGCCACCAACCCTTAAGAGAGGGTTTTGGGGAAGTTTTATTTTCCCAGAGTATTAACTCTAAGTCGGGCCTAACCTCAAACTCTTCCATTTCCCAAGATTTCACCTCTAACCCCGGTAGTTTAAATTCTTCTTCGGGGGACTCTGACAAAACCGCAATAACTGCTTTAAAACTAGAATTATTAAGGCGATATTCTGGTTTGATAACTTTTGCTAAATGCTCAAAGGGAATATCTTGATACTCTAAAGCTTCTAATACTACCCTTCGCACTCGCGTTAGTAACTCTTTAACAGTAGGATTACCACTTAAATTAACCCGGAGCAACATTACATTACTAATTAGACCAATTAGAGGCTTCAGGTGTGGATGATTACGAGCGTCACGGGGAGCGCGGATAATCATATCTTCACAGCCACTATAGCTATAGAGTAAAACAGCAAAGGCTGTTAGTGCAGTCATAAATAAAGTCATTCTTTGTTCTTGACAGAGGATGTTTAATTTCTCTGTGAAATCCCTAGGAATTTCAAAATCAAAATTAGTCCCTAGACTTGAAACCGATGAATCGGATAATTTATGACTGGATCTAGACGGCGAAATCAGGTGTGGGGGAATTTGTAAGGTTGGTGGCTCTCCAGCTTCTAAAATACGTTTATAGTGGTTAATTTTCGGTTCAATTAGTTGAGAACTAAAGGACTTTAGTTGCCATTGAACATAATCAACATACTGGATAGGTAGGGGAGGTAAAGGGGAGGAATTACCTAAGACAAAAGCCTGATAAAGTAGCTCCAATTCTTTAAAAAAGAGCGTCAGGGATGAATTATCTATAATAATATCATGGATGTGAGTGAGGAGGATGTGATCTTTCTCATCCAAACGAATTAATATCAGTCTGATTAAAGGACCATTAATCAAGTCAAAGGGTTGATTAGTAATCTCCTGTAATAATCTTGCTAATTCCTCATTTTTTTGGTTCTCTGGCCAGGATTGTAAATTAATTATGGGTAGGGGTTTTTCGGTGTAGGGGTTAATTAACTGAACAGGGGAACCGTTGACTTCTCGAAAGATGACACGCAATATTTGATGGCGATAGATAATCTCATTCAAGCTGGCTGTTAAAGCTGCTAAATTGAGGTTTCCTTTAAGGTAGTGTCGTCGAAAATTACCCGAAAAATGGACGACTGTATTGGATTTTTCATAGGCCCATCTTTTCTGTTGAGTCAAAGATAAGGGAAAATAAGGACAGCCAGATAAGGAATCAATTTTTGGGGAAGAATCGGCAATAAAATCCTCGTCTATGATTAAGGGATTAATTACCTCATTAAATTTTATTTTATCAATTTTTTCGATTAGTTCTGGATGATTTTTCCGTAAATAATCGGCAAATTCGGCCACCGTTGCAGCATCAAGAATAGTTTCTACAGCAAACTTTTTTTCAAAGTGAGACTCTAGCTTCTTACAGAGGGCAATAACTTTAAGGGAATGTCCCCCCAATTCAAAAAAGTTCTCATCAATTCCTACTTTTTCTAATTCCAAAACCTCTGCCCAAATTGCAGTTAATAGTTCTTCTTCTGGATTTCTTGGCGGTGTAACCAGACGAGAAGTGTCATAATTTAGAGGCAATTTAGCTAAAGCTACACGGTCAACTTTATCATTAGGGGTCAAAGGCATTTTCTCTAAAATTACTAATGCGCGAGGAATCATATAATGGGGTAACTTTTCTTTTAGATAGTCGCGCCATTGAGCGAGGACTTGCTCGACTTTAACGGTGGGATTAATAACAGCATAAGCGATTAATTGAGGATCATTTAACTGCTCTTGACGGACAATGACTACTGCTTGGTGAATGGCGGTATTTTCGTTTAAGATACCTTCAATTTCTCCTAATTCAATTCTTAAACCGCGAATTTTAACTTGAAAGTCTATACGCCCTAACCATTCAATATTACCATCGGGAAGATAACGGGCTAAATCGCCGGTTTTGTATAACTTCGCCGATGGATTATCATCAAAAGGATGGGGAATAAATTTTGCCGCAGTTAATTCGGGACGATTGAGATATCCCCTAGCTAAACCTACTCCCCCAATATGTAATTCTCCCGCAACCCCCACAGCCACTTTTTTGAGAGACTGGTCGAGGATATAAGCTTGCGTATTGGCAAGAGGACGACCGATGGTTAAGGGACTATCAGGGCTACATTCTGCTATGGTGGCATCAACGGTGGCCTCGGTGGGGCCATAGGCATTAAAAAAGCGTCTTCCCATTGACCACTGGGCCATCAAGGCAGGGGGACAAGCTTCTCCGCCGACAATTAATACCTGTAGGTGTTTTAAGGGTGCTTGAGGGAGGACGGCTAATACTGATGGGGGAATTTGTGCATGGGTAATAGCTTTTTTTTGCAGAAAATTAAGCAAGTTGTCTCCCGGAAGTAAGGAGTTAGAATTTCCTAGACAAAGTTGCGCTCCCGAAGAAATAGCGGTGAAGATTTCCGAAACGGAAGCATCAAAATTTAAAGAAGCAAATTGCAGAACACGACTTGATGTATCTAAATTAAATAGTTTAATTTCTGTTTGAACTAAATTAACTACTCCTTTATGAGTAATTAAAACCCCCTTGGGTAGGCCAGTGGAGCCAGAAGTATAGAGAATGTAGGCTAAGTTGTCGGAGTTTACAGTAGTTTTAGGGTTTTCTTGACTTTGTTGAACTAGGGACTGATCTTTATTTAAAAAAATTACTTTTATCTGGTCAAGGGGGAGATTTACAAGGGGTTTTTCCTGTGTCAATAAGATAGATATATCGGCATCTTCTAGGATAAATTTTAGCCGTTCTTTGGGGTAAGCAGGATCAAGGGGTACATAACCCCCTCCCGCTTTGAGAACACCTAAAACCCCGATGATCATTTCTAGGGAACGCTCAACACAGATTCCTATTAATTGTTCTGGTTTTACTCCTAATTCAATTAAATAATGGGCGATTTGGTTGGCCCGGTCATTTAACTGCTTATAGGTTAAGGAGGAATCTTCAAAACTTACCGCAATCTGATTAGGGGTCTTCTCCACCTGGGTTTCAAATAATTGATGAATTGTGGTGGAATAAGAATAATTTTCTGCCCTAAAATTCTCCTCAATTGGCTGTAATTGTACTTCAATCATGATTTAAGTAGCTGGTTATAATTAAATTAAAAATGGATTTTAGGTTTGATCCCCCCTTAGTCCCCCCTTAATAAGGGGGACATCTGAAAGTTTTCAATACCTACCTACTTAAGATACTGCAAAAAATCAATTATGTTTTCTAAGTCTGGTAACACTGTGGCCAATTCCCGTTCATGTTTGCGCCATTTTTCCTGTCTAGGAGCAGATAGGGTTCTTTGAGCGATGGGTAAGGGTTGAGAGAGAATTTGCTCGATTTGTTGGTCTTGATCTAGTTGGGCAAATTGGGCAATATGATTAATAGTTTGCCCGGGATGTTCAACTAAGTCGCGATAATTGACTGGACACCAACAGGAAGGGTTGAGGGACTGAAGGTCTTCTATGAGGTAGGAATTAGCCATTTTCCACTGATAGGCGGCAATTTCTACCAGAGCAGATTCCTGGAGAGATGACCAACCGGGTACGAGCAGAAAACTCCACTGACTATGCTCCCAACCGGGTAAGGGTTGATAGCTAATAAAACGTTGCGATCGCCATCCTTCTAACAAACTACTAATATTTTCCCTAGCATCTCGATAAAGATAGATAAAGAGAGCATCAGGAAATACAGCCTTTAAGAAAGGAACTCTTAGAGCATTTTTCGGCGTTTTTTCTAAAAAACGAATTTTGCTAGGACGCTCATTTTCAGCAATGTTTAAATATTTTACCCCTTCCCGATTTTGTAATTGTTGGGTAAAACCTTTTCTCAGAGTCGCGCTAATTTCTGGGGTAGCATCACCTTCATCCAAGCGGTTAGAGCTAAAATTGCGTGCGGCAGGATGTAAAGCGGGTATTCCTTCGATAATTTCGTGACTTTCATCTCCAATTGTCCATAAATCGGGGAATTTAGCCAGGGTTTCAAACAATAAACTACTTCCTGCTCTGGGTGCAGAAACAATAAAAACCGGCTTTTCAAACTCTGGTATTGAGAGGTTTTTATCTTCTACTTCTAGCTGAGACTGATGCTTTTTTTTGGCAATTAACAAACGCTTTCTCTGATGCAGAGAAAGCATCTCGCCATCTTTTCCCCTCAGGGGTGGAGAAGGCGATAGGGTTGAAAGCATGGAAGTAATAGGATTAATTATCTCTTGGATTGCCACCGATGAAGATAGCCATTTTTGTAATAATGGTGCAATTTTTCGGCTAAATTCCCCGATTAAATCTCGATAGGCTAATTCTCCTCGATAGTTTTGTCCAAATTTGGTAAAAACCGATTGCCATTGGCTTTGAAATTCTGCCAGTTTTTCGGTCAGTTGCTCTAGTTGTCCCTGGGGAAGGGAGCAATTTTCAAGAAGACCATAAATAGCGGCTACTTGCTCTTCAATTTCCGCATCAGTAAGCACGGGTAAATCATTAAGTGGGACCTGAGCTAAACTGTTTGTTCTGCACATCTCATCCTGGTCATTTTCAACAATGAACAATTATTAGTTAGCGATTATCCAGTTTCTAGATTTTAACTGAGTAAGGGGGTCAGAACCCCTTACTCAGGGGGAAAATTGACAATTTTTAACACCTACCTACTTACTAACTTTTGAGTTTTTTGAGAGATGCTGCTAAAGTTTCGCCCACATAGTCCCCATAAAGAATCCCCTTAGGGGTTAATTCAATTTCTTGGGTAGATACGGTGACAAAATCATCTCTTTCAAGTGCGAACAAAGTTTCCCCGCAAAGGGATTGTAATTTAAACCCATGTCTTTGCTGAAATGCAATTAAATCAAAACGTAATGTCTTGATTCCTAGTAAAACTTCCCGCACCATCCGGTCCAAGCTAGTCAGCTTATACCCGCGAGATAAGGGTAGTTCTCCTTGGGCCAGAAGGGTCGCATATTTTTCCATATCGCTAGTATTTTGTAACAGAGAATCCCCTAAACAGCCAAAAGCAGAGACTCCCAGTCCATAAAACTCCATTCCGTGCCAAATATTAAAAATGTATTCACTGCGATATTGTTTGGTACTTGTGGCCAAATCGCTGTCATTTTTAACATAGGTAAAATGACTCCAAGGATTATAGTTTGCTTGGGCAAAGCGCTCCATGGCCAACTGCATAAACTGCATTTCTAGCTCTGCTGATGGCAATTCTATAATTTCTTGGCGAACCCCTTGATCAAATACTTGGGTATTGGCAAAAGCTTCCATTTTATAAACGGTGATGCTTTCTACTCCGGTTTTCAGAGCGCATTCTAAGCTTTCTTGCCAAGTTTCTACAGTTTCTCCCGCTAGTCCACTCAACAGGTCAATATTAATTGACCATTGACCCTCGCCAGCGTTTTGGGCCACATCGATCGCTCGATAAGCTTGTTTTTCGTCATGACCTCTGCCACTCAGTTTGATGATTTGATCATTAAAAGATTGAACACCTAAACTCAGGCGATTTACTCCTAATTCTTTGAGTACCCTCATTTTTGATGGGGAAACACTCAAGGGTTCTGCTTCTACGGAAAACTGTTTCTTTTCTTCAAAGTAGGAGAAATTTTCCCGTAAATTCTCGACAACTTGGACTAACTGGTTTCCGGTTAAGGTGGTGGGAGTTCCTCCGCCAAAATAAACCGCCTGAATCCGTCGGTTTTTCAAATTGAATCTTTCGGAAACGAGTTTAATTTCTTGGCAAAGCGTATCTACATAGGCCTGTACTTGGCTCTCTTTTAGGTCAACGGTTTTGTAATAACAAAAAGCACAGCGTTGAGTACAAAAGGGGATATGAACATAGAGACAGATTGGCTGTTCTTCTAGTTTTTCGGCGATTACCCCTGCTTTCCACTGGCGAAAGGGGGGATAGTTAGGGTTTAAGGGTAAACGTTGCGGCGTTTGGGTTTTCGGAAGTTCGATGGTTAGAGTCATGATTTTTGACCAGGGTATTTTTATTTAGATTGCGTTAACTCTAGATCAAGCTGTGACTATTATTTGTTCACTTGCCGGCATTTTCTGAGCAATACAACTAGCTAAAACGTTAAGATTACTAAAGGATTCTAGATTTAAATCCGATTCTGCAAACTCAACCTCGAAATGTTGTTCGGTCAAAGCAATTAATTCAACTACTGCGATGGAATCCAATCCTAACCCGTCTTCAAATAGGGAGGCGGTTTCGTCAATTTCCTCGATTTTGAGATTGACATCCAGTTGTTCGGCAATAATTGTCTTGAGTTGATTTAAAATGTTTGTCGCCATTTTCTAAGCTTTGGGTAAAAAACTGACTAATTGCTGATGATCGATCTTCCCGTTAGGTAACATCGGTAAGGTTTTCAAAGTGACAATGCGGTCTGGAATCGCTCTTTTCGGTAGTATATCAAAGCACAATTCTCTGATTTCATTCTCAGACAGATGACTCCCTTTTGTCAAGACACAAAAAGCGACTATACCTTTGCCTCTTTGACTCTCTCCATGGGATTGAACCGCAACCGCTTCAATTTCCCCTAAAGTTTCCATATTTTTCTCGATGTCAGAAAACAAGACCAATAGACCATCCCGGTTAATACTGCGATCGCATCTTCCCCAAACTTCTAGATGACCGTCTAAATGTAGCTTACCTAAGTCTTTAGTAGGGAACCAATCATCAGAATTTGTTGACATCAGCGGCACTCCTGCTGGATCAACATAACCATCAAACCCTGATGGATGCTGACAGCAAATTTCCCCAACTTCTGACATTTCCGAGTTTAAAGATTTCTTAAGTTGCAATCGCACACCTGGCATAGGCAAACCGACCGTTTGACAACGGAGGGATAATTCTTCTTGGGGATTACCTGCGGCAATTACCCCCATTTCTGTACTGCCATATAACTTAACCAGGGGTCCGAAATTCTCTTCATATTTGATAAAAGTGTTTTCTTTGATCAGATCTCCCGCCACCACTGTTAATTTATACTCTCTGGCTGATTTTCTGCCTTTAACTAAGGTTTCACAAAAGCTAGGAGTCATAAAAGCAACATTAGGATTAAAGTCTTTTTCTCTCTGAAGATAGCGTAAAAGGTTAGCACCTTTCTGTAAATCAATAGAGGCTCCAACAGCCACACTAGGAAGAAAAGCAGCCCCTAAACCATAGAGATGATAAATCGGGACTGGAATCGCCACTCTCGCCTCTGAATTTAATCTCAATCTTTCCACACAGTTAAGCACATTTTCTAGCAATTTAGTCTGAGAATGAACCACTATTTTTGGTGTTCCTGTACTCCCAGAAGTCCTCATATACAGCCTTTTACTCTTGTCATCGATAGTTTTATATTGATGATTTTCGGTAATTTTTAGCCAATTGCTAATCTGATCTAAATTGTCAGTTTTTTCTAGTTTGGGAGTGAGACAATAGCGACAAAATTCAGGAGTAATAGGGGACGAGTTTGACTGAGGCTGCAAAAAGAAACTATAGCCATTTTCTAACAGAAATAACAGAGTTAAAGCACTGGGAAGAGAATTTTCACATTCCAGGGACAAGCAGTCTGAATGATCGATTTTTTCTTGCCTGAAAAAGCTTGACAAATTGTCAAATATTTCCCCAACATCTTGCCAAGAATAGGTTAAACATCCATCAGTAAGCACGTTGGACTGATACGAGTCTAGAGAGGGGATGCGGGCTATAAATAAGCTGTTCAACATTTACATTGGTATGGAAGGTTACATGGGGGTGAGATAGTGGCGGCAGAAATCAGGGTAAACGCGGCTCAAACGCTATTGATAATTGGCTAATTTTAGCGGCCGTTGGTCTGCTGTCTAGGCATTGCAAGTGCTACCAGTCAATCAGAATATTTACGAATTGTCAAGGATTTTTAAAATAGGTTTATCCCTCGGTCAAAGTATGTTAGACTCCGGGAGATTGATTTTTAGGAGTTTCTCATGGACGAAGTTAACGAACAGGCTGGCGCTGATGAATCTTCATCCCAGAATGTTAACGAACAAGCTGCATCTGATGAATCTTCATCCCAGAATGTTAACGAACAGGCTGCCGCTTCGGAATTTTCTTGGGAGGAAATCGGCAAAAAACTAAAGCTTGCCCCCGGTGAAATCAGCAAAAAACTGGCATCCTGGGGGGTTTCTTTGGACGAAGTAGCCAAGAGAATTGGTTCTTTGGGACTCCCAGGCGTAATTCTCGTGGTCACGGTATCCACCTCGGGAGCTACTACTTATCCCATTGCCTTCGCTCTGGCAGCTTTAGGGGGTCCCCTCGGCGTTTTCGGTGGTTTGGGACTGCTTGGCCTAACCACTGTTGTGGGAGATGCCTTGACGAACTATGGAATTGAAGCAGTTCTTGCCGCTATCTATAAAGAGCGTCGTAAACAGGAAGCTCAGGAAGACTTAATCAAAGAAGTTGAAGGTTTACCGATTACGCAAGGACTGAAACTGAAGCTCAAACAGCAAATAGAGTCGGCGGAGGTTGTGTCTGAGGATATTGGTTCCCCTCAAAAAATTGAAATTGCAGAATAATGACTTCAAGTCATGCCTTGTTTTTTACTCTGATTTCTTCTTCGTCTTTGATGACATCAACTAAGTTTGTTACCTCGAATTGAATTAACCCCTAATTAAGGATCGGTTTTATGTCCGCTCAACAAAGTGTTTTGTCCAATGTTTTGTTCTTTGATGGTAAAGGAGATTATGTAGAGATACCTAATTATCCTAACCCAACTGAATCTATGACCATTTCTGTTTGGGCTAAGAGCAATACTCCCACTTGGAACCAGACCGGATGTTTAGTCAGTAAACGGGATGCCTTCATATTACATCCCGTTGCTGGTGGTAAATTAATCCAGTTCTACATCGCTTCCCAGGGTTGGCGAGAAACAGCAGTTGACCCGAAAATAGACATCACTCAATGGCATCATTATGCAGGAACCTTTGACGGTAAGAGTATCCGTTTGTATATTGATGGAGAAGAAGTAGCCCGAAAAGACTATGTGGGAAAAATTCAAGCAGATAACGGCTCCTTGTTTATCGGTTGGGATGATGGAATAGGGGGACGGTATTTTAATGGACAAATAACAGAAGTGCGTCTATGGAACACTGCCCGAAGGGAACAGGACATCAAAGGGGATATGTACCGGCGACTAAAGGGCAATGAACCAGGCCTGGTGGGCTATTGGCCCCTTAATGAAGGTTCAGGGAACATCGCCACTGACAAAACCGTTAAGGGCAGTAATGGCACAATTAACGGGGCAACTTGGCTGCAAGAACAAATCCCCTTAAGTGCCAAAGCCTCTAAACCCAATATTGTCGTTTTCCTCACTGACCAAGACAGTGCCGCCGTTGCTGAACGCTGGCCGCAAAGCTTTGAAGATGAGCATCTACCGGCCCTGAAACGACTGAAAAAGAACGGGCTGACCTTCAACAAAATGTTCACGGTAACGGTGGCCTGCTCTCCCAGTCGGGCTACTCTGCTCACCAGTACCTATCCCAATCAACACGGTGTTATCAACACCATTGCCGAGCCTTTTTCCGATATTATCAACCGCTATGAGGACAGCTACGGACAATCCCTAGAACAAAAGCTTCTTAATCCCACTCAGGTGAACCTAGCTCGGGTTCTGAAGGCGGCCGGTTATAAGGTCTATTGGAAGGGCAAATGGCACTTGAGCGTTCCCAAGAGTGATACCGATAAGTGGTCAAGCGAAGACATCGAATACATGAAACAGTCCTACGGTTTCGATGGCTGGAATCCGCTTGATGCAGGAGTTGCCCGCAATGATTTAACCAAGTTTGGCAAAGGGACTTTTTACAATGATGAACGCTATCTACGGGGTGTAGAAGGGGTCAAAAAAGTCATTGAACGAGATGCCAAAGAAGGACGCGGAGCTTTTAGTGGACTTTCCCCAGAGAAAAGGGAAGCGAAAAAGCAAGAATTCCTAGCTGGAATTGACGAGGCTATTCCCCGGGAAGAACAAGGGGTTCTCGAATTTATTCAAAATTACAAATCCGAGGACGGTCCTTTTTGCTTAGTGGTGTCTTTGGTCAATCCCCATGATATTCATGTGGCTCCTACCTTTGAGAAAGATGCCGGCTATTCCCTAGAGGACTTTAAAGATTTTAATCTTCCCATTCCCGAAACTGTCTTCGAGGATCTATCCTTTAAACCAACCGTCCAAGAAGTTTTTAAACAAGGCTGTCAAGTCAAGGAAGATCAACGACGGAAACGGCTAAAACGAAGCGGCGAAAAGGTCTGGTATGACGATTTGCCAGAACTGAAAGGGGGTAAATTCGCTACCAATAGTCAGCAAGTTCAGCAGATGTTTGTTAACTTCTACGGCTATCTAAAAAAACTGGCAGATAACCAAATCAATGAAGTGCTGAATGCCCTTGAAGCTAAGGGCTTAATTAACGATACCTTAATCGTGCGGACTGCCGACCATGGGGAAATGTGCCTGGCCCACGACCGTCAGCGAGAAAAGCCTTTCAATGCCTACGAGGAAGTGCTTCGGGTTCCTCTGATTATTTCTAACCCGAATCTATTCCCGAAAGCCGTTAGTACCGATTCCTTTGCCACAACCTTGGATATAGTGCCAACTCTGGCTAAATTTGCTGGGGTGTATGATATGTTCCAGTTTGCCTTTCAGGGTTGTGACCTAACGCCTTTATTCACCAATCCCAATCAGGAAGTCCGCGATGTCATTCACTTTACCTTTGATGATGGTACGCTGCCTCCCCGGTTTTTCAAAACCATTCCCCGACGTATCCGTACTATCCGAACCAAAGAGTGGAAATATTCTGTTTACTTTAACGACGAGGGGACTAATTACGAGTACGAAATGTACGACCTAGTCAATGACCCTCTGGAAAAAACCAATGTTGCGGGTAAACCAGAATATTTAAAAAAATTCCTGGAACTACACGCGCAATTGATCGAGCAGATGGTTAAGTTAAAAACTGTTCCGGGTCGTTTTTCTATCTATACAGAAGAGATGAAGCAACAGAATTTTATTCCTCCTCTGTATTGGCCGACGCAAGAGGAGGCCGAATATGAAGCCATCATGGATTATGCAGCTAACCAAGCTCAGTCTTCCTACCGGCACCGAGATCACAAGGAGGTGATCAAAGCCCAGGCAAAAGATGTTGATCCCGATATGTGGTGGTTGGGAATCTAATCAAAGCGCCGCGGCAAAACAACTAAGGGACTTGCGCTTTGATAATCTACCTTTTGGGCGAACGCAGTTCGCCCCTACATTGTGGACAAAATCCGTTACTGTAGGGGCGCAAAGCTTGCGCCCTCCGATCAATTGGGATATTATTCCCACGCAAGTCCCTAAGTAGGTGGGTGCAAATCAATGGCACCCACCTGTAATGGGAGCATACCGCCCACACTGGGTCTTACATTCAATGAGACAACCTGCTTAGTAGATTGTCAAGCTTAAGGTTGTTTTTATCCAGTTATAGCAAGATATCCAGAGAGCGCTTAGGCACATCGATGGGCTAACTTTAAATCTATCCAGCAAATTGAGGAATTATGTCATGATGCCAGCGAAACCAGCGAGTCGGTGTAAAATCGAGTTGCTAAAAAATAGTTTTAGCAAAACTCCTCTTAATCTGTCGGAGTTAAGCACACTCCAGCGAATCATTTTAATAACCGATGGGACTCTGACCGACATTTTAGAGATTTATTTGTTGGAAAAAATGTCAATTGTTAAACTGTCTGAAGAAGCGGTATATTTAGAGGAAGACTTGCCAGTTTTAGATATTGAAAAAGGTAGCAAAATTATCAAGAGAAAAATATTTCTTCGCAGTACAGTCAGCCAAAAAAAATTAATTTATGCCGAGTCTATTATTGTTATTGATAGACTAGACACCAAGTTTCAAGACGAGTTAATCAAGTCAGGAAAACCCATCGGTAAGCTTTGGTTAGAAAATCGGATGGAAACCTTTAAGGAAATCGTTGATTTATCTCAAGAGCGTGCGGGGGATTTGGCTGAGGATTTTCAAATCAGTCCAGAAGAAAAACTTTTTTCTCGTACCTATCGTGTTTTCTCTCAGAAGCAACCGATTATGATGATTACAGAAAAATTTCCTGAGAGTTATTTCGTCTAAAAATATCTCCAGAGTCATTCCATTAACAACTATCTCAACTTTGCTCATTCAATCATGTTTAATCTTCAGCGAGAAAATCCTGGGCAAATGTCTGATAGAGACACTGTCTTGCAGATGGTAAGGGGTTTTCAGATTAGCCAATGTATTTATGCGGCCGCCAAATTAGGAATTGTTGATCTGTTGGCCGATGAAACAAAATCTTATCAACAGTTAGCCACTGAAACCAATACTCATGCTGATTTACTTTATCGTTTTTTGCGGACGTTAACCAGTCTGGGGATTTTAGAAGAAACCCAACCCAACTATTTCCAAAACACTGCTTTAGCAACTTATTTAAGAGATAAGCAACAGGGAACTGTTCGCAATTTTCTGATGGCGGAAATAGAAGAAAGTTATGCTATTTGGGGAAATCTTACTCAAAGTTTAACCACAGGTCAAGGTGCTTTTGAGTCTATGTATGGTGTCAATATTGAAGAATTTCATCAACAAAATTCCGATCAAGCTGAAGTTTTTGATCAAGCAATGGTTGATATAACTGCAATTCAAAACCCCCTGATTTTGGCCGCTTATGATTTTTCTGTCGGGGAAATTGTCGCAGACCTTGGTGGAGGATACGGAAAATTTCTGGCTGCTATTTTACAAAAATATCCCCAGATTAAAGGGGTGCTATTTGAACAACCCTATTGTATTGAGCAGGGGAAATATCTACTAACACAAGAGAGAGTAATCGACCGTTGTAGTTTGATTCCTGGGAGCTTTTTTGACCCCATTTTCCTGAGGGCAGACATTTATTTATTGAAGAAAATTCTGCTCAATTGGGATGATCAAAAAGCCCTTGAAATTCTCAAAAACTGTCGTCAGGCTATGGACCCATCCTCTCGATTGTTAATCGTGGATCGAATTTTGCACAAAAATCGTTGGAAGGATAATTTAGCTGATCTCAATTTATGGATGCTAGGTTCAGGAAAAATTCGCTCAGAATCGGAATTTAGGGTATTGTTAGAAACGGCTGGCTTTCAAATAACTAAAATTATTGATACTCAGTCTATAGAGAGTTTAATTGAAGCTACTCCACTCTAAACCAGAAACTTAAATACCGCTCTGTTTGCCAAACTACTCAATTCAACCTTATTAGGAAAAATTTTATGACTAACAACATCTCTACTAAACCTCTCAAGCATATTGCCATCATTCCGGACGGTAACAGAAGATGGGCAAAAAATCAGGGCTTATCTCCCCAAGAAGGTCACAGAAAAGCATTTATAGAGGTGGCACCTTCCCTATTAAAAACGCTTTGGGATAAGGAAATTTACGCTGCGACATTGTGGCTGTTCTCCACTGAAAACTGGAAGCGCTCCGACAACGAAGTTGACAACTTAATGGCTGTTTTTAGCCAGTTTCTCAGCGATTTATTGCCCTTATCGGCTGAATACTCAGTACAGTTGCGACACTTAGGTAGAAAAGATCGCCTTCCTGACCATCTCTTGTCTATTGTTGAGGAGGTAGAGCATAGCACCAAAGGAATGACTGGTCACATCTTCAACTTTGCCCTAGACTACGGTGGTGAAGATGAGATAATCCGCGCAGTCCGCCGCTTGGTAGAAAAGGGGGTTAAACCGGAAGATATCGAACCTCATCAGCTAATGGATCAATTTTGTCCGCCGCCGGATCTGATTATTCGGACCTCTGGAGAATGTCGGTTATCTGGATTTATGCCCCTACAGAGTTGTTATAGCGAACTCTACTTTACAAATACCTTCTTTCCGGATCTAACTCCGGCAGATATTGAAGAAGCTATCCAGTGGTTTCAAAATCGCGAGCGTCGCTTTGGAAAATAGGATCAAGCAAATTAAGCCAACTATAGCCATTGAGTGAAATCAAATTACTTTATTTCCCATGACTCAATCTATTCATCAATTATTGGAACAGCAGGTACAACGCACCCCTGAAGCGATGGCTCTGATTGGGGAAAACTGGCAAATTAGCTATGAAAGCTTAAATCAAAAATCCAATCAACTGGCTTATTATTTACAAAAATATGGGCTAAAACCGGAAAGTCTCGTCGGTTTATCTGTGGAACGTTCCCCGGAAATGGTGATGGCCATTTTGGCTATTCTCAAAGCCGGATGCGCCTATGTTCCCCTCGACCCCGACTATCCCCCGGAGCGCTTGGATTATATGATACAAGATGCTCAATTATCTCTCATCATCACCAACAGTTATTTAATCGGTAAATTCGGGGACAATCAGAGAGTTAAATTTCTGAAATTGGATGAAGATTGGGAGCTAATTGCCCTGGAAAAGTCGGAAAATCCCGATATTGAAGTTAACCCCGAAAACCTCGCTTATATTATCTATACATCAGGTTCCACCGGAAAACCCAAGGGCGTGATGATTGAACATCGCTCTGTGGTTAATTTTATTGAAGTGGTTAAGACTACTGCTAATCTCAGTCAAAGCGATCGAATTTTACAATTTGCCTCGATTAGTTTTGATGTTGCTGTGGAGGAAATTTATCCTTGCTTAACTGTTGGTGGCACAGTGTTTTTGCGAACTGAAGCGATGTTAAGCTCATTTTCTAGCTTTATCCAAAAGTGTCGAGAATGGCAACTGACAATCTTAGATTTACCCACAGCTTTTTGGCAGACTTTAATTAGCGAATTAGCGCGAACTAAGGAACCCTTCCCTGAATCGGTGCGATTATTATTTGTGGGTGGAGAAAGTTTATTACCCGAAAAACTCAAACTATGGCAGCAATATATAGAAGAAATGTTACAAACTGGTAAACTCCGCCGAGTACCCCAATTAATTAACGCTTATGGACCGACAGAAACCACCGTCGAAGCAACCTATTGTGATTTATCTAATTATCAATTAACAGAAAACTGTACCTCTGTCCCTATTGGTCGTCCCATCAATCAGACACAAATCTATATTCTTGATCAGAATTTACAGCCTGTCCCCCAAGGAACTCAAGGGGAGTTATATATTGGGGGTATTAGTTTAGCGAGAGGTTATCTCAATCAGCTAGAATTAACCCAAGAAAAATTTATCAATAACCCTTTCAATCCCTCCGAACGGCTTTATAAAACTGGAGATTTGGGTCGCTATTTAGCCGATGGTGACATTGAATACTTAGGACGCATTGATAATCAAATTAAGATTAGAGGTTTTCGGGTAGAACTAGGAGAAATTGAGAACCTATTGATTCAACACTCAGCGATTGAGTCGGCGGCGGTTATCCTCAGCCAAGATCAATTAGGGGATAAACAGTTAATCGCTTATGTCGTTCCTCATCTAACTTCTGAGGATTCCTTAGAACAGGAAAAAACTCAACAAGAATATCTGGCTCTTTGGAAAACTGTTAATCAGCAAACTGACAGTCAAACCCCTATTCAAAGTGATCTTACTTTTAATATTATTGGTTGGGATAGTAGTTATGACGGACAGCCAATTCCCGAAGAAGAAATGCACGAATGGGTTGATAAAACCGTTGAACGCATTCAAGAATTACACCCAGAAAAAGTTTTAGAAATTGGCTGCGGCACCGGATTATTATTAACTCGAGTTGCCCCGGATTGTTCCGAGTATGTAGGTCTTGATTTTTCTCGTCCTGCTTTAGATCATATTCGGAAAATTCAGCAGACAATAGGCGGTTTAGATCATGTTACTTTGTGTGAACGAAGCGCCGATGATTTAGCGGGGTTGGAGTCAGAAAGTTTTGACACTGTTATCATCAACTCTGTGCTGCAATATTTCCCCAGTACCGCCTACCTACTGCAAGTTTTAGAAGGGTTGATTAAACGGGTTAAAAAAGGAGGTCATATTCTTGTTGGAGATATTCGTAATTTAGCCCTTTTGCCAACCTATTGTACTTCGGTAGAAGCTTATCGAGCTAATGATCATGTTCTTGCCTGCCAATTGCGAGAAAGAATTACCCGCAAACAACAAGCAGAAGAAGAGTTGTTATTACATCCCTTTTTCTTCCTAGCACTTCAACAAAAATTTCCTGAAATTACTCATGTGCAAATAAAACCCAAAACTGGGGTTTATGATAATGAATTAACTCGCTTTCGTTACGAGGCGATTTTATCTATCAATAGTTCCGTTGAACCGTTGACAGAGATTGATTGGTTAGACTGGCAAAAAGAACAACTGAACTTAGCCGAAGTTAAACGCATTTTAACTGAAGATCAACCGAGAAATTTAGGTATTTCTCGTATTCCTAATGCTCGTTTGAGTAAGGAGGTTAAGGTTCAACAATGGTTAGAAGAAACTGATCAAAGCGACTCAGTTAAGCAACTAAACCAGTGGCTAGGTCAGCAGCCGAAGCATGGAGTAGAAATTGATCGGATAATTGCTCTTGTTGAGGATTTACCTTATCACCTAGAGATTAGCTGGATTAACACCGATGCTACAGGATATTATGATCTAGTTTTTAGCCATAAATCTGCGCCATTCCAACCAGCAATTTTTCCCATTAGTTCTCCTATTGAAAATATATTTACCTATGCTAATAATCCAATCGAGATTAAATTTAAGCAGCAATTAGTATTAGAACTCAGTCAATTTATTAAAAGTAAATTGCCAAAATATATGCTACCCAATGCCATCAGTATTTTAGACAAATTGCCCCTTACACCTAATGATAAAATAGATCGTCTGGCCTTGTCAAAACTGGCAAAACCGAGTTATCTATTAACCAATGATAAAGCTAATTTTGTAGCTCCTCGTAATCGAGAAGAAGAAATATTAGCGAACTTGTGGTCTGAAGTTCTACAACTAGAGCCAATCGGTATTAATGATAACTTCTTTGAGTTAGGCGGAAATTCTCTCAAGGTCATTGTTTTATTGAATAGAATCCAAGAAAGGTTGAATAAAAACTTGCAGATGCTTGACCTATTTCAGTCGCCCACCATTGCTGAATTAGTAACTTGTCTATCAGAAAAATCATCAACATTTAACAGAATTGAAGCAACAAATCTCCAACCTGCCGACGAAATTCGTTATTATCCGCCCTCTTTTGCTCAAGAGCGATTTTGGGATTATCGTCATTTAGGCAGTTTTTATTATTTACCTAACTACTTCCATCTGGAAGGAAAGCTTAATGTAGCTATTTTTGAAAAAAGTCTTAATGAGATTATTCGTCGCCATGAAATTCTAAGAACAAAATTAGAAGAAATCAATGGTTCTTTAAAGCAGGTTGTCTATCCCAATACAAAGATCGCTCTTGCAATTATTGATCTGCAAAACCGCTCCAAAATAGAACAACAGCAAGAAATAGAAAGAATAACCCTAGAAAAAATCAAAAAAAAAGTTTTTCTCGACAAAGACCCTTGGTTGTTCGTTAATCTACTACAATTGTCGGAAACATCTCATATTTTGCTGATCGGTTTACACATCCTGCTGGCCAATGAACGATCTTCGGAAATATTAATGCAAGAGTTGACTCTTCTCTACGATACTTTCCTCTCTGATAACCCTTCTCCTTTGCCCGAATTACCCCTACAGTATGGCGATTATGTGATTGCCGAACGTCAATCTCTTACAGAAGAAGGACTAAAAATAAGGCGTGACTATTGGCAACAGTGGTTAAGTCGAGAACCCCAACCTTTAAACCTTCCCACTGACAGACCGCTACCAGAGGTGCAAAGCTTCCAGGCGGCCACTCTAGAAACGGAGATTTCCCCTGAACTGACTACTCAGTTAGAAATTTTGAGTCAGAAACAAAAAGTGACTTTTTTTACCACCATCGCCACTACCTTTGGACTTTTACTCCATCAGTACGCTCCGAAGGAAAGTCTCGTTATCGGCGTTCCAGCGATTGATGGCAATCAGTGGCAATTTGACTCTATGATGGGAGATTTTGGTAAAATGCTGACTTTAAGGCTTGATTTTGGCGAAAATGACGACTTTTTCCACCTATTAAAACGGGTTCAAGAGGAGATGCTTGCTGTCATCACTCACCAAGATGTCCCTTTTGAGCAAATCGCCAAAACCTTTGACCCGCCGATAGAGCGAAATAAACGCTTTTTTAGAGTGTATTTAGACTTTTTGCAAAAAGCTCCCAGAGAGCATTTAGAATTATCGGGTTTGAATGTCACCCCCATACCGATTAAATTATCAATGGCAAGAGTAGATTTAGGCGTATTGTTCTGGAAAAAAAATACCCCTTCCGGAACTGTTCTTCAGCTATGGTGGAAGTATAAAAAAGATTTGTTTGAAGCGGATACCATCGCTAGGATAGCGTCAAATTTTGAAAATTTATTAGAGGTAATCGTCAATCAATGAAATCAACTCAATCTCATCTTTTCACTACAACTCGTTGGCATAATACCTGCTTAATGGAAGCTCTGGTTTTTGCTGTTTCTGGTCAAACTGAAGGAATAATACAGTCAAGCCTAGAATTGTTGACAACTAAGGTAAAATCGTTAATAATTTAGAGAAGGATTTATTCTTAGCAAAAAATACTTTTTTTAGGAAATCCGTAAGCTCAATCAAAAAGGCAATTAAATTATGTTTAATCTTTCCAGAGAAAACCCAAACCAAATATCTCCCAGAGACACCGTTTTACTGATGATTAGGAGTTTTCAGATCAGTCAATGTATTTATGCTGCCGTAAAATTAGGAATTCTTAATCTGTTAGGAGATGGCTCAAAACACTATCAAGAATTAGCGAAGGAAACTAACACTCATGCTGATTCTCTTTATCGTCTTTTACGAACTTTGGTCAGTTTAGGAGTTTTGCAAGAAAATCAACCGGATTATTTTCAAAATACTCCCTTAGCGGCTTATCTAAGGGATGATCAAGTGGGAACTTTACGCAACTGGCTAATTACCGAGATAGAAGAAAGTTATGCTTGTTGGGGCAATTTTACCCAAAGTTTAACCACTGGTGAAGGAGCCTTTAAATCCATGTATGGTCTTGATATTGAGGAGTACCATCGAGAGAATCCTAGCCTCAATAAAGTTTATGATCAATCAATGAATGATATAACCATATTCCAAATAGCTAAAATATTAGAAGCTTATGACTTTTCCTCTGTAGAAGTATTAGCAGATATTGGTGGCGGTCAGGGAAAACTGATTGCTGCTATCTTAAAACGTTACCCTCAAATAAAAGGGATACTTTTTGAACAGCCATACTCCCTTGAAAAAGCCAAAAATTTATTGAAACAGGAAGGGGTAAGCGAACGCTGTGAGTTGATAAGTGGAGATTTTTTTGAATCGGTTCCCGTCGTAGCGGATGTTTATTTACTCAAGCAAGTTTTGCTCAGTTGGAATGATCAACAAGTGGTTAATATTCTCAAAAACTGTCGCCAGTATATGCCTTCCACATCTCGATTATTAATTGCAGAAAGAATTATCCGCAAAATTTATTGGAGAGACAATTTAGCTGATCTACAGTTATGGATGCTTCATTCAGGAAAAATTCGCTCAGAAAATGAATTAAAAGTCCTATTAACAAGCGCTGGATTTCAAATAGATAAAATTATTGACACTATGCCTGTACAGAGTTTGATCGAAGCAAGTCCACTCCCTAAATTAAATTAGATATGTCCTCGCAAAGCATGAGCAATCAAGAATGTATTCCAGATTTTAAAACAGAAGCTATTCTCAATCCTGATATTAGTTTTGACAGTCCTCTGAAGGAGGATATTGACGAGCCAAAATCAATTTTTTTAACCGGTGCCACTGGATTTTTAGGGGCTTATTTGCTCAGGGAACTGATCGATCAAACCACCGCTAATATCTATTGTTTAATTCGTTGTCATACTTTAGAAACTGGTAAACAGCGACTAAAAGAAAACCTACAATCTTACCAACTTTGGCAGCAACATTTTGATGATCGTATTATCCCAATGCTTGGCGATTTAGCTCAACCATTGTTAGGTCTTTCTGAGAAAGAGTTTTGTCAATTAGCCACCGAGATTGATGTTATTTATCATAACGGATCAGAAAACGACCCGATCACCCCTTACTCCCAAATGAAAACGGTTAATGTTTTGGGAACTCAAGAGATTCTTAAGTTAGCCGGACTAAGAAAAACTAAACCAGTTCATTTTATCTCAACAGTCGCCATTTTTTTTAGTCAGGCTCAAAGACAAGATACCCCCATTAGAGAGACGGACTTTCCTCTATTTTCTCCCAGTTTAAATACGGGCTATAAACAAAGCAAATGGGTGGCTGAAGAATTAATACACCTAGCTCAAAAAAGAGGTTTGCCTGTCTCTATTTATCGACCTACAAGAATTATGGGTGACAGCAAAACTGGAATTTATAGAAAATCAAATAATTTCTTTTTTCAGTTTATTCAAATATGTATTAAATTAGGAAAATTTCCGACTTTTGATGTGGATATCAATATTATTCCCATTGACTATGCCAGTCAAGCTATTGTTTATCTCTCAAGGCAAAAGCAACTTTCAGGAAAAACCTTTCATTTAGTTAATCCTGAATCAATTTCATGGCAGAGACTTTTTGAACTAATTAATGCCTGTGGTTATGCCACTGAAGCGGTATCCGATAAAAATTGGTTAGTGATGGTTGAAAATTACCTTTTTGAGCAGGGAGGAGAAAAAGCCGTTAGTTCTTGGTTCCCAATTATTTTAAAATCAGCTAAAATGATTGGTCAGACAAAGCCTCGCTTCGATGCTTATCAAACTATCGAAGGATTAGCCCATAGCTCAATCGTTTGTCATCCTCTCGATTTATCCCTGATCTCTATTTATTTACTTGCTTGGAAAAAATATGAGACAAAAATGTTAAACTAGCAAAGGCTCAACTGCTGCCCGACTACCAATAGCGTCAACCCCTTTTTTTTGGAAATATGTCAACCCAAGTTGCTGAAAACAAAAATGCACTTGCTTCTTTTAACCAATTTTTGAAAGATGTCAAGGCGATAACTCAACCTTACTGGTATCCGACCGAACCAGGCGCAAGAAGCTTTCCCGAGGTAATTCGTGGCTGGGGAATGCTATTTTTGCTAATTTTTCTAATCCTCGGTTTAGTAGTCGTAACGCTTTTTAATAGTTTTGCTATTCGTCGCTTGATTGACGCAATTGTACAACAGGGAGACTATGCCAAATTTAATCAGGAATTGATCGCCTATGTGATTGGGCTGATTTTGGTGACACTGCTAGTCGGTTACAGTAAAAATATTTCCAAAAAAATTGCTTTGCATTGGTATGAATGGCTAAATGGTCAGGTTTTAACTAAATACTTCCATAAACGTGCCTATTATAAAATTAATTTCAAATCTGATATTGATAATCCTGATCAACGCATTGCTCAAGAAATTGAACCGATCACCAGTAATGCTCTTAGCTTTTTCTCATCTTTTCTAGAAAAAAGCCTGAAGATGCTTGTCTTTTTAGTAGTGATCTGGACGATTTCTCAGCGGATCGCTATTCCGCTACTTATTTATACAGTCATCGGTAATTTTATCGCCCTTTATTTAAACCAAGAATTAATCAAGATCAATGAAAAGCAATTAGCTTCAAAAGCTGATTATAATTATGCGTTAACTCACGTTCGGAATCATGCTGAATCCATCGCCTTTTTTCGGGGGGAGAAAGAAGAATCAAATATCATTCAGCGAAGATTTAAAAAGGTATTAGATGATACTCGAAATAAAATTGATTGGGAAAGAGGGAACGAACTGTTTGCTAGGGGCTATCAGGCCGCTATTCAAGTATTTCCCTTCTTAATTCTGGGACCTTTGTATATTAGAGGTGAGATCGATTATGGACAGGTGGAACAAGCTTCCACAGCCTGTTATATATTCGCTACTTCTTTGGGAGACCTGATCACTGAATTTGGCATTTCGGGACGATTTTCTAGTTATGTTGAACGTTTAAATGAGTTTGCGACTGCCCTAGAAACTGTTACTCAACAACCAGAGAATGTCAGCACGATCAAAACTATCGAAGAAAATCATTTTGCCTTTGAGAAAGTCACTTTACAAACTCCCGACTATGAGCAGGTAATTGTCGAAGATCTATCTCTTTCTGTTCAACCCGGTGAAGGATTACTAATTGTTGGCCCTAGTGGCCGCGGCAAAAGTTCCCTCCTACGAGCAATCGCGGGTTTATGGAATTCTGGTACGGGAAGTTTAATGCGGCCTCCCCTTGAAGAAATTCTCTTTTTACCTCAACGTCCCTACATTATCCTGGGAACCTTGCGGGAACAATTGCTCTATCCTCAGACCGATCGTGAGATAACTAATACCGAAATTCAAGCAGTATTACAACAAGTCAATTTACAAAATACCCTAAGTCGGGTGGATGAATTTGACTCTGAAAAACCCTGGGAAAACATTCTCTCCCTAGGAGAACAACAACGTCTAGCCTTTGCTAGGCTCTTAGTTAATCCCCCCAGTTTTATCATTTTAGATGAAGCAACCAGCGCCCTAGATTTAGTCAACGAAAGGATTCTATATGAGCAATTAAAAGCTCGTAAGACAACTTTTATTAGTGTCGGTCATCGAGAAAGTCTCTTTAATTACCATCAATGGGTTCTAGAACTCTCGGCCGACTCTAGTTGGGAACTCTTGACTGTGGAAAATTATCGCCTTAAGAAAGCGCAAGAAATGTTTACTAATACTCCTAATGGCAATTCTCTAAAACCCGATATTACCATTAATCATGAGTCAGCATCCCCAGAAACACATCAGTCTCTTGAGGGACTTTCTCATCAAGAGATAAAACTATTAACCAACTTATCGATCTCTAGTGTTCGTAGTAAAGCTAGTCGCGGAAATTTGATCGTAGCCAACGATGGTTTTACCTATCGTTATGACAAAAATCCTCAAATCTTAAAGTGGCTTAAAATCTCACCTTAAGCTCTCTGGCCGGAAAAGATTGATATAATCACTTAATAGCCAGACCTCGAATCGACCCTAGAACTTGGACAAACCCGACAGCTGTCTAACGATGCCAGCAATTTAACTACCAGTTTCTACCAACAACAATTGACCGATAATATGGGATAAGAGGCTATTGAAGCTAAATTTTGTGAAAACTTCTCACTCA